>NZ_ATAE01000019.1 GCF_000474275.2 Alkalihalophilus marmarensis DSM 21297 | reverse complement strand
CGTGGCCAGGGGAGACCCCACAGGGCGAAAGCCCGAGGAGGCTCCCGGACCGCCCGCGGAAAGCGAGTGCCTGCAGCGGAGAGCAACACCTATCGCAGGGAGGTCTGTAATAGAAATTGCAACTACTGCTCTTAACCAAACTATTCGTATTCTTACGTAAAAGGAGGGTTTCAAATGGGCAAGTTAATTGTTCAAATAACCGAAGTCGTCTATAAGTTTATTGCACTGAATATCCTATGGCTGTTCTTTTTTGTAGCAGGGCTTGGTTTATTTGGATTTATGCCAGCAACCCTTGCTTTGTTTCGAGTCATAAGAGACTGGATCAAAGGAAATCAGTTCAATTTATTTTCAAGTTACTTCACATATTATAAAGCGGAATTTATACGTTCAAATCTTGTAGGTGCAATCTTTATCGGATTGTTTTATATTATTTATGTAAACTTTTCATTTGCTGGATATTTCTACAGTGAGTCGACACAATTATTCGTTTATCTCATCATTGCTGCCATTGCAGCTATTGTACTAATGACATTTTTAAATGTATTTTCTGTCATGGCGCATTTTGAATATAAAACGTTCTCGTATATTAAAGCATCACTTGGACTTGTTTTTGCTCATCCATTAATGACCCTTACGCAGCTTGTTTGGCTTCTTGCGTACTTTTTAATTGTGGTCAATTTCCCGAGAGTGTCCTTTGTTATAGGGATAAGTGTGTTTGCTTATGTGCTGATGAATGTGAATTATTCTGTTTTCAAGAAATATAATGCGGTTTAACGATAAACATCAACATGTTTAAACATGAGTTGTAGCATAGTCGCCGCTCCTGAAATATGCTTCGCTTTCCGTGTGGAGCCAGTGAGACTTCCTCGGGCTAAAGCCCTGTGGGATCTCACTCCTGCTCTAGTCCACACAGGAGTCTACACATATTTCATCCGCTAATTTAGTGCTTTGTTTAATTATTTAGTGGAGTGATGTATTTATAGCTTCAAAGCTTATTTATCTAAAAATACCTCAAACATGGGTTATAGTGGACTCGCCGCTCCTGAAATAAGCTTCGCTTTCCGTGTGGAGCCAGTGAGCTTCCTCGGGCTAAAGCCCTGTGGGATCTCACTCCTGCTCTAGTCCACACAGGAGTCTCCGCATATTTCATCCGCTTGGTTTATGCGTTTTGTAATTATTATGTGGAGCGATTTAATTATAGTTCAGTTCAAATTAAAAAAGTTAACACCTGTGGATTCATTTACTAAGGTCACTAAAAAGCTGCTTATAAAAATGGTTGAACTATACAACACCCTCCCTCCGTTGATTGGAGCGGAAGGCACCGACTCCTGCGGGATGTGCGTGGCCAGGGGAGACCCCACAGGGCGAAAGCCCGAGGAGGCTCCCGGACCGCCCGCGGAAA
>NZ_ATAE01000018.1 GCF_000474275.2 Alkalihalophilus marmarensis DSM 21297 | reverse complement strand
ATTTGAACCGCCGTATACGGAACCGTACGTACGGTGGTGTGAGAGGTCGGAGGCTAATAGCCTCCTCCTACTCGATATGTTACAATCCTAACTGTAAACCATTGCTAAAATCTTCCTTAAATCGAGGTGAAACCGTGAATCAATCCACAAAAGATAATCGTTCATTTTATAAAGTACTTGCTATCATCTGCTTATTACTCATTCCTATTGCGGCATCAATAAACCTTCTATTTGGTTTAAACCGCGATTCGTTTCAGCTTGGCATTATGGCATTAAGTTTTATTATTTTGGCATGGATGAATTGGTCCATGTATCGGAAAAAAGATCAAGAAAAGCTGGATTCTTAGCTGAAGTACCCCTATATATATTGCCCCATTCTTATGTTATTACTGCATAAATGACTGTTCTAAGGCAAAAGATAACCCCTGTAACATGTCAATCCTCACCTGAAACGAGGTATATGATGAATTTACAAAAATTTGCGAGGAGTGTCGTTATGGGTATTTTAAGTGGAAATCCGCAAGATGAGCCTATGCACTACGGGGAAGTTTTTACAGTGTGGAGCAATGTACTTGCAAATAATGGAATGATTGCAGGCTATCAATCGTTATTAAATCATGCAGGTGATCAAGACTTACAAAAGCTTGTTCAAGAAGGTATTGAAGGATTACAAAACGAGAATAAGCAATTAGAAGAACTGCTTAAAGCAAATGGAGTAGGGCTTCCTCAAGCTTCGCCGGAACGTCCATGTGCTGATCTGGAGTCAATTCCAGCAGGAGCTCGTTTTATGGACCCAGAAATCGGAGCGAAATTGTCAGCCGACACAGCATCCGGCCTTGTAGCATGCAGCCAGGCGATGGGCCAATCGATCAGAGAAGATATCGCTATGATGTATGGCCAATTCCACACAGCAAAAGCTCAATTCGGTGCTAAAGCACTAAAGCTAAACAAAGAAAAAGGCTGGTTAATTCCGCCGCCATTACACATGACGAAGAAATGTGATTAATTATAAATACTAAAAAAGCTTACAGTTTCGGTTGCAGGTGAGAAAACACCAAATAACAACCATACAGGAGACACCATTCACATACGAATAGGTGTCTCCTTTTTTGTTATAACGGCTGCTTTGCTTATACAAGGTATGTTTTTTAAGTTAACGAAAAGGAAATTGATGTTAAACTAAAGAGGGATATTATTTTAGGAAATTTTAAGTAGGGGGAGTCATGAAATTAATAGAGATTAATCTTAAACAACGAATGGAACATTACAAAGTAAACGGTTTAAGTATTGCATTAATTGAAGACGGGCAAATCAGTGGAACAGAAAATTACGGCTTATTGGATAGGGAAAGCAACAGACAAGTAAATGAGAATTCAATCTTCAGCGTATGTTCAGTTACTAAATTTTTAACAGGGATGACTGCTGTTAAGCTAGTTAGTGAAGGTATTCTTAATTTAGATGAGGATGTCAATGTAAGACTTTTAACGTGGATAGTGCCTGAAAATGAATACACAATTAATAAAAACGTTACGTTAAGAAACTTGCTCAGTCACCAATCTGGAATCAAGGATCCTGAAGGCAGTTTTTCGGAACTACATTCCATGACCGATATTCCTTCGGTGGTTGAATTGTTAGAAGGAAAAACGTCTTATTGTGAAATGCCTATTGCACCTCAGTACGAAACAGAAAGTGAATTCCATTATTCAGATGCAGGCTATTGTATTATTCAACTCCTAATAGAAGATGTGACGAAAAAACCATTTGATCAAGTGGTGAATGAGTACATATTTAAACCACTTGATATGAGAAATAGTCACCTACACCCAACGATGTTAGAGGTAGAAAAAAAGAATTTCGCTAGTGGCCATCATAAAAATGGTGATCTAGTAGATGGAAAATACCCTGTCTATCCTTACCAAACAGCCTCTGGACTATGGGCAAGTTCATTTGATTTAGCTACATTGGTTCTTGAGTTAATGAATGCTCTAAAAGGGGAAAGTAATATCGGCATTTCTCAAAGTATAGCAAATGAAATGATAACTCCTCAAAAAGGAAAAAATTGGGCTGGTCTAGGTGTATTTCTAGAAGGCACAGAGAAAGGCTTAAAAATTTCCTCTATGGGTTGGGGAGTAGGCTTCCAGTGTATGATGTTTGCATTTCCACATTTAGAAAAAGGTGCAGTTATTATGACGAATGCAGAATTAGGCGTTCATCAGCTGGAAGGGATTATTGGAGAGGTTTATAAATCATTGAGGCTATCAATGCTTGAAGATAGATGCAAAAAAGAATAATTTTTTCAGTGGGGAGGAGAATTGATCATTGCTATTAAAAAAAGATAATACAAGCTTATATCACGATGTATATACACATGTAAAAGCAAGTGCTGAAAAATTGGGTGCAAGTGGTGGTGCTCTCTATATTATTCATAACGACAAAATAGTAACAGAGTCTTATTTTGGTAAACAGTCGAATGCTACACATGCTCGTGATGTTCAAGCAGACACTCAATTCCACATTGCATCTGTAAGAAAGGCTTATATCGGTTTTGCTGCTGCTTATGCTGTATACACTGGCAGCTTTTCCATTGATGAATCAATACGAAAATTTGTTGATGACTCTCATTTATCCGCATATAAAGGTGTAACTTTTCGGCACTTATTAACTCACACACATGGTCTTAAACTAGCAGATGGAAAGCTTTTAAGTGAATATAAACCTGGTGAATCATGGGCATATAGAGATGCTGGCATTAAGTTGTTGACAACGATTATCAAAAAAACAACAGAACAGTCCGTTGCTGAAATTGTACAAGAGCAGGTCATTAAGCCAGTCAGGTTTCAAGCAACAGAATGGATTAAGATGAGTCAGCCTCATTCAAAAATTGCACATACGATACGAGAAGCAGATAATATCTACTGGACTGAAACTGATGTAGTAGATGGTTCTGGAATGAATATGTATGTATCTGCACAAGAGCTTGCTTTATGGGGCTATCTTCATTTAACAGAAGGGAAATGGGGAGGAAAACAGATTATTCCTAGAGAAATCTTTCAAATGGCTACATCTATTCAGACTCCTAACCCAATGCTTCCTATTCAACAGAACGGATTTTTATGGTTCATAAAAGACACGAACCATACATCTAATCAAATAGGTGATACTGTTCCGAAAGGTTCGTATCAATTACTCGGCTACACAAATGTAGCTCTGCTCGTTATTCCACAGGAAAACGTAGTAGCAGTAAGAATGTTCAATCGCTATGGTTCATCTGAAAGCTACGATTATCTCAATGACATTAGGTCATTTGGAGACACTGTCTATAAATGTTCTAAAAAGACAAGTGTTAAGTATTAATTTTCGAAATATTGACTATTAAAATTTGGAGGTACTCTGGTGGAATTATGGGATGTATATGATATAAATCGAAGGAAAACAGAGCGCACATGGATCCGGGGCAAAGAGCTTGAACCTGGGAATTTTCATTTAGTGATTCATGTATGCATTTTTAATTCAAATGGGGAAATGCTCATTCAGCAAAGGCAGTCCTTTAAAGAGGGATGGCCTAATCTGTGGGATCTCACTGCAGGCGGGAGTGCTGTGGCAGGAGATACAAGTCAAACTGCTGCGCAAAGAGAATTACAAGAAGAGATTGGTTTGAATATCGATTTTCAACATATTCGACCTCACTTAACGATTAATTTTGAGAATGGTTTTGACGACATTTATTTAATTCAAGAAGATGTGCCATTACATACGCTTACGCTGCAGTATGAAGAAGTTCAAAACGTGAAATGGGCAAGCAAGGAAGAGATTTTAAAGTTGATCAAAAATGAGGAGTTTCTACCGTACTATGAAAGTCTTATCCACCTGCTATTTGACTGTCGAGACAAGCGAGGAACGATTCAAGGGTAAAAGTCTATGCGGCTGGTACTAGTATTGTGTCCTAATGATTAATTCTTACTAAGTCCATGCTTTCATGCGTGGAATGCTTTTCATATCGTCTATTTAATTTGGTCCGTATAAAGAGGTGACAACAATGATTAGAATCCTATTAGTATTTCTCATCCCTCTCGCATTTCTTAACTATATCATCTTTCAAACAACCGTTTCGGGGTTCGTTTCATTAGGTATTCTTGGGGCTGGAATAGTCATATATTTACTTCAAACACCTAAGAAATCTAGGTGGAAAACGATCGTATTTTTCGTAATCAGCATCCCGCTGCTGCTTGTGATGATGACGTACTTAAGATAATCAGCTATCAGTTTAAAGCCTTGGAAGTTTCATTCTTCCAAGGCTTTTTGTTTATAAAAATTAAAACACCTATTTTCATAAAATGACCACCAATCCACCCCTCAAAATGACGTTTTGCTCTAGGCGAAAATTCCATTTTGCCTATGTACTGGCCCCGAGTTTTGCGATTTTACCAACATGCGCGTTTTATTTTGCTCAGTTATGCTTTGCCTACCAACTTAAAGGAGGCAGCAAACATGCAAAATGTTAAAAGAAAGATGTATAAACAATTAAGCACGTTTCAAACAAACCATCAATTTAAAAATGAGGTTAGGCAGCACCTCGCATTTTTCACAGAGTGCTTCACCCCAAGTGAGCGAATTGCCTTGAATCAATTAATCAGAACAAGTATTCCACATCGCGGGGTTGCCGTTTCTACTGTTTGTAAAATGCTTGCAGCGGCCCATGCAAGTGGAAACGCGGTGTCGCGGTCTACATTTGAAAGAATGCTCGTGAAAGCTAAGAAATTAGGGATCATCACCATGCATCATACGATCCGAGAAACGGGCGGCTATCATCATAGCATCTATATTTTTCAGCCGTTTACATCTTCAGAAAAATCATCAAACCAACTAACAACTCCCATACTCCTCAAAAAAGTAAATCCAGTCTCTCAGAAAACAGTTCATCCCTCCGTTCCACAAGAGTTCACTAAAGCCACAGCGCCATTCGCTGAGTGGGAACCGAACCTTTCTGTTAAGCTTTGGTCGATTGCCGAAGCTTCCTTCAAACGAATGAAATTCATGGATGCGATTGAGAACCATCTCCCACTTATTATTCGAGCCTTTAAGCAAGTCATTTTAAAGTATAAAAAACAAAAGATACAGTCTACCATTTATTCGTACTTTTACGGCACACTGCTCGCCAAACTAGCAGAAGAGAAACGAAGAATAGTCAGAGACCGAGACGGAATGCCCGCCTGGCTCGAGCAAATGTAACTAACCCTATCTACCAAATAACCCCTAAGGAGGCAATCCATGAATTACGAACAACAAATCCAAGCTTTCTACAACCAACTAGAAACAAACCCGCTTACCCCATCAGGCATTGCAACATGGCATGCATTAATGCAAGTATGGCAAAAAGCAGGCTGGCCGAAGTCGTTTACTGTTGCTGTATCCGTTATTGCCGTGAAGTCAGGTATGAAGGTACGTCACTTTTACAACATTCGAAAAGAGCTGGAAGAGAAAGGCTATCTCACCTTTATAAGCAGAGGGAGCGGTCAAGCTGCTCAATATGCGATGACCGCCTTTTCTACTAAGCTTCATCACCAACCTCATGCACTATATGCACAAGATTGTACCCAACCTAGTGCATCATCTGCTTCCCAACCTAATGCACAACCTCGTTCCCTATTAATTAAAGAAAACAATTTAAAAGAAGATACTAAAGATATAACTCCGTTTCAATTCTATGAAGAGAACGGATTTGGCAGACTCTCACCGTTTATCTCTGAATCAATCAATGCCTGGCTCGATGATTCAACATTTACAGAACCGAGTGAAGTGGTCATAGAAGCGATGAAAGTGTCACTCCTGCAAAATGTGAGAACATGGGGCTATGTCTCAAAGGTTCTGCAAGATTGGAGCGGGAAAGGCTTGCAAACGGTGAGTGAAATCCGAGCAGAGCGAGAAAAGTGGAAACAAAAAATGGCTGCTTATCATGCAAAGAAGAAAGAGGTGAGTCAACATGAAAAAAGCATGCACGCATCTGCCGCCGACTATTCAAGCTATGACTTCGGATTCTAATATTATTAATAGGATGGTTTGCACGGGCTGCCATGAGAAGATTACCGTTAGAAGAGTGTTTATTCCCTTTGGACCGGAGAAGGGTACAGAGAAGGAATTAACGTATGGCTGCCGCTGTGAAGATATTGAACTGGCAAAGAATGTGCTTAAAAGAAGGAAAGAATTAGAGAGAAAGCGAATCTATCAGATATTCGATCGTGAAAGCTTATTAAATCAAGACTTACTTGCATCAAGTTTTGACAGCTATGTTCCACGTACGGAAAGCCAAAAACATGCATACGAGCAAGTGAGACAGTTTTGTGATACCTATTCAAAAGCTCGACCAAGGAACCTTCTATTAACCGGCTCATACGGACTCGGAAAATCCCACTTATCATCAGCCGCTCTAAAAGTATTGATAGAGTCAGGATACACCTCGATCTTCATCTCTGTACCGAAACTCCTAACAAAACTAAAAGCTACCTACAACAAACACAGCGAGTTCTCAGAAGATAATTATTTAGAGCTGCTAGAAAAAGCTGATTGCGTCGTATTGGATGATGTCGGTGCTGAGCACGGACGTGATCCATCTAGCTGGGCAACATCAAAGCTGTTTGAAATTATCGACAGCCGGATAGGCAAGCATACAATCTATACAACGAATTTAGGTGGAAGGGCATTACAGGAAAAGGTCGGGGCCAGGAATTTTTCCCGGATGATGCAGCAAACAAAAGTGATTGCCATAAGCGGACCGGACCACCGCTTAAGTCATTTCTCACAAGAAAAAGGGAGTGGTGTGCATGAGTAAAATCAAAATAATGATCGACCCAGGACATGGCGGACGAGATCCGGGAGCTGTAGCAAATGGCTTAGTAGAGAAAGATTTAACATTGACGATTGCTCGTGAAATACGTGAAGTGCTGCTAAGAAATTATGACGTGCTCATCAGGATGACCCGCGATAGTGATATGTTCGTCTCCCTTGAAGACAGAGCTCGGCTGGCTAATAGCTGGGGAGCTGATTACTTCATCTCTGTTCATATTAATGCAGGAGGCGGCACAGGATTTGAAAGCTTTATTCACCCACATGCAGCAAAGCACACCGGCCAATTTCAAGCCTGCATCCACCAAGGCATTTTGGGAAAAATTAAGGCTCGTGACCGCGGAAGAAAGACAGCCAATTATGCTGTGCTGCGCTTAACGAAAATGGCTGCTGTCCTGACTGAGAGCTACTTCATCGATCATGTAGAAGACTCAAAAAAGTTAAAGGAATTAAGTGTGATCAAAGCCATCGCTACAGGCCATGTCGTCGGTTTGCAGGAATTGCTTAATCTGAGGCTGATAAATGAAAGCCTCACACCAAGACCGAGGCTTGTCAAAGTATACCGCCTCCTTGTCGACGGCGTGCAGATCGGAGCCTACGGCGAACGTGAAAATGTGATGGCTCAGGTCGAACAGTTTCTCGATTCAGCGAAGAAGATTGAGGTGGAGAGAGTGGAGTAACGGTTTGATTTGATTGAGCTTCAGCTTCAGGTGGTAACGGCGGCCGGTGATTGCGTCAGTTGAGACCATTTATGCGTAAGTTGCCGGGGAAATTGCGTCGGTTCGTCAGCTTATTGCGCCGGCTGCAAGCCTAATTGCGTCGTTCTCCTGTTATTGCGTCAGTTCAGCTGCGATATGCGCCGGTGTACAGCTGAATTGTATCTAATCTGCGAGTAATTGCGCCACTCCACGTCCACATACACACGATATACACCGCCGGAATACCGACACTCATCAAAAAGAGCCGCACCACTTAGGTCAGCTCTCAATATGTGCAGCCTTTTGCTCCTTAACTAAAATCATCATACTTGCAATAATAAATAATGTAGATTGAATAATGGTTCCGCCCATTGTTAAAACGAGCATGACGAGGGCAGTGATCAAAAATCGTTTCACTGCCTTTCTTGGCTCGGTTTTTAACAGTTTGTAGGCTTGTAATCCGATCACAAAGCCGATGAGATGGGCTCCGAGGACTACATATGCAAGCCATAGCTCAAGTTGAGTTGGAAGTAATTCGGGATAATACATGTGAACAAAAGCAATGGGCGGTATTACAAGTACGGTGATCAGACCTTGCCAAAATAATCCCGTACCAAATAACATTCGTTCCAATGAATACATACACAGCACCTCATTTCTTACTTAATTTTACAAAAACAAGTAAAGAACTGCCTCCGTCTTAAGGCTGAATTTGTAACACTTTACCAATTTCGCAGCCGCTTCTTATCAAGCTTACAAACTGCGGTATAAGGCAGTTGATCGACTACCACGATTTCCTTAGGCATTTGATGTCTCGCAACACGCGGTTTCAGCCATTCCGATAGTCGCTTCCCACAGGCGGTCCGGAACCATCCTCATCCCTCCACTTAATTGCTGTAAAAACACTTAACCTAGCGAAGCATATTTCAGAAGCGGCGAGTCGAGTCTGCTATAACCTCTCTTTGAGTCGCTATAAGTCTTGAATAAATAAACACATCATTATACACCCCTTATAATCAAAAGCTTTTTTCTCCCAACTTCCATTTTTACTCCTACACTGTCTTTATTAATTGTTTATAATAGATGGCAGGAGGTGCTTTCCTTGGAAGAGACGATTATCATATTAAAAATTAAAAAGCATATACATCAATTTACAGCAGCAGAACGGAAAGTTGCTGATTATATTTTGGAATACGGGGAATTTGTACCGACGATGACGACTAAACAATTAGCAGAAGCTGCTGATGCGAGCGAGGCGAGTATTGTCCGCTTTTGTAAGCGAATTGGCTTTGACAGCTTTCGCATGTTAAAGGTGGTGTTAGCTAAAGAGTTCTCACAAGGCCCGATGACGGTGAACAGTGTGTCGCTTCTGCAATCCAATGACACGCCGCACAGCTTGTTTCAAAAAGTAACTCATGTGAATAAAATGGCACTCGATCTCACATTAAAAACACTTAGTCATGCAGAATTTGAAAAAGCCGTGGCTGCGTTTGTTCAAGCAAAAAAAGTGGCTTTATTTGGAGTGGGCGGTTCCTACCCTCCGGCGGTTGATGGACAGTACAAACTGATGCGTATCGGCTATCACGCGGCTGCCTCATCTGATTATCACTATATGGTTCCTTTTATCACCTATATGAAAAAGGGAGATATCATTCTCTGTTTCAGTACTTCTGGAAAAACAAAAGAAGTCATCGACATTGTTCAATATGCTAAAGAAAGAGGTATAACCGTGATCTCTATTACCACATTGAACCAATCACCATTGTATAAAATGTCTGATATTACACTTTGCATTCCAGATCTTGAAGCGGAAGAGCGAATTGGCAGTATTGCTTCAAGAACAGCACATCAAAATGTAGTCGATGCCTTATATGTCAGTATTTTTCATGAGATTGGAGAGAACCTCGTTGAAGCCTTTGATCTCTCGAGGGAGAAAGCTAGTGAAAAAAGAAAATGAAAAGTTTGAAGAAAAAAGGAGGAATTTTAATGCCTTTGTTGAAATTTAATTTCAGGGAAAGATAAATAAATATAGAATTTTAATTTTAACAGGCTAAGTATTAGCTGTTCATCCAAGGAGCTGGGTAGGTATGCTGGACAATTTATCAACGGAAGGTAGAAATGACAAAACGATGAGAATGGATGAGATGTCCTCTCAAGAGATTTTAACGGTTATGAATGCAGAGGATGCTGAAGTACCTCTTGCTGTTAAAAAAGCAATCCCCGATGTTGCAAAATTAGTAGAACAAACGATTAGGTCTTTGAAAAATGGCGGTCGTTTAATCTATGCTGGAGCCGGTACGAGCGGACGATTAGGTGTTTTAGATGCAGTCGAGTGTCCGCCAACTTTTGGTACAGACCCGTCTATGGTGGTTGGGCTCATTGCTGGAGGCGAGAAGGCTTTTACAAAAGCTGTTGAAGGAGCTGAAGATTCATTAGAATTAGGCGGCGCTGACTTAGTGGAAATCAAGCTGACAGAAAAAGATGTTGTTGTTGGTATTGCTGCGAGCGGTCGTACCCCGTATGTGATTGGGGCATTGCAATATGCTAAAGAAATTGGCGCTGTGACAGGCAGCATCGCTTGTAATCAAGATTCAGAAATCAGTAAGTGGGCCGATTGTTCAATTGAAGTCGTAACCGGGAGTGAAGTGCTCACAGGGTCTACCCGTCTTAAAGCAGGGACAGCACAAAAGCTGGTCTTAAATATGATCTCAACAGCCACAATGATTGGCTTAGGAAAAGCGTATAATAATTTAATGGTCGATGTTCAGCCAACGAATGAAAAGCTTGTGGCAAGAGCGATACAAATTATTGTGCAAGCAACTGGGGTAAATGAGTTGACGGCAGAGAATGCTTTTCAGAAAGCAGAGCAGCAAGTTAAGCCTGCGATTGTGATGATCTTAGCAGACGTTTCTTATGAAGAGGCAAAAAAGCGGCTCGAAAAAGCTCAAGGGTTTGTAAAAGAAGCGATTTCTATCACTTCGTAAAGGGGGAGTAATTAATGAAAAAAGAAACGATGATCGCACAGGGGATAGCAGATCTCGTTGGCGGCAAGGAAAACATTAAGAGCATCACTCATTGTATGACGAGGGTACGCCTAGATGTGAAGGACCTATCAAAGGTTAAAATGGATGAACTAAAAAAACTTCCAGGCGTAATGGGTGTAGTAGAGGATGAGACGCTGCAAATTGTCGTCGGGCCAGGTACGGTTAATAAAGTGACAGCGGAGCTTTGTCAAATAACAGGCCATTCGCTAGGCAGTGTGGATGAGAGCGAGGGGCAGGATCAACCAAACAAGCAGCAAGTGAAACGAACACCGATCAAGAGCTTTTTAAAACGAATCGGAAATATATTTATCCCGCTCATTCCCGCGCTTGTCGCATCAGGATTGATAAACGGAGGAGCTAACTTTGCAAGGAATGCAGGTGTGGACCCCGAGACGACATGGCTTCAAATCTTACTTGTGATTGGCGGAGGGATTTTCACGTACTTAGGTATTTTAGTTGGGTGGAACACGGCAAAGGAATTTGGCGGAACCCCGGCACTTGGGGCCATTGCTGGTATTCTCATTATTAATCCAGCTTTAGCCGACATCACACTCTTTGGCGAACAGCTCATACCTGGCCAAGGGGGATTGTTTGCGATCATTTTAGCTGGCTGGGTGATGGCAAACGTTGAAAAATTTATTCGAAAAGGCGTACCGGCTTCATTAGATATTATTTTAACGCCATTTTTAACGGTATTAATTGTCGGAATATTAACAATTGTAGTGCTCCAGCCGATTGGAAGTCTTTTATCAGATGGCATTACGACAGGCCTGCATGCCGTATTAGATGTTGGCGGAGCATTTGCAGGGGCCATTTTAGCAGGAACCTTCCTCCCTCTCGTTATGGTTGGAATGCATCATGGCTTAACACCAGTACACTTAGAATTCATTAACACAATAGGCGTCACACCGCTGTTAACCATTTTAGCGATGGCCGGAGCGGGCCAAGTCGGGGCTGCGATTGCCGTATTCGTCAAAACGAAGAGCGAGCGCTTAAAAAATACCGTAAAAGGTGCACTTCCCGTTGGTTTCCTTGGGATTGGCGAGCCGCTCTTATACGGGGTCACACTGCCGCTCGGACGTCCATTTATCACCGCCTGTCTAGGAGCAGCTGTTGGCGGAGCGTTTCAAGCTGTTATGCAAACCGCTTCACTTGGGATTGGGGTCTCTGGGCTGTCACTTATCCCGCTGATTGCTGATAATAAATATTTACTCTACTTCTCAGGACTTGTGATTGCCTATACATTTGGCTTCATCTTTACGTACCTGTTTGGCTACAAAGAGGAAATGGCGAAAAACTTGCAATAATCAACACGGGTGTCTCATGAATCAAGATGAGACGCCCTTCATTACGAAAAGGAGGTGAGAGACATGCGAGGATTTTCTGTCTTTCTAGGACAACAGACATATCCTGAACTGAAAAACTATTTAGTGAAAATGAAAGAAGCTGGGTTTCAAAGTGTTTTTACATCACTTCATATTCCTGAGGACGATCCAACAGTGTATAAAGAGGAGCTGCAGCAGCTGGCCCAAATAACATCAGATTTATCTTTAGAGTTGGTTGCTGACATCTCCCCTGCATCCTTAGGCCACCTAGGATATTCATTTGAACAGGCATATGAATTAACTGACTGGGGCATTTCAGGCTTGCGTATCGATTACGGCATAGATTCAGACATCATTGTTTCCTTATCGCAAAAAATGAAAGTCGTCTTAAATGCCAGCACCCTGACTGAAGAAGCGATCCAAAACTTAATAAAAAAAGGGCTCGTCACACATAATGTAGAAGCCTGGCATAACTATTATCCACGCCCTGAAACAGGGTTAGATGAAGGAGCTTTTATTCAAAAAAATGAACAGCTGCGTCAATACGGGATTATGATGGCAGCGTTTGTGCCGGGGGACGCTAAAAGACGAGGACCACTATACAAAGGGTTGCCCACATTAGAAAAGCACCGCGATATTTCTCCTTTTGCTGCGGCAATCGAGCTTTGGAGATTAGGAAAAATCGATAAAGTACTCATAGGGGACCCAGATCTGTCTGAGTCCACGATTCAAGCATTTAAACAGTATGATCAAGGCATAATGACCTTTCGTACACATCTTTACCCAATGAATGAAGAGGTAAAAGCAATAGTTAATCAAACTCATACACAGAGAATGGATGCAGCAAGAGATGTGATCAGGTCCCAAGATACAAGAATCTATGTTCAAGAGACTAACATAAGTGTAGTACCTGAGCGATGTGTGGCGCGGCCTAAGGGGACGCTCACGATTGATAATGAATTAAACGGCAGGTATCAGGGTGAACTTCAATTAACGAAAAATCCATTAGCTCCTCAGCCTGGCGTAAATGTCATAGGACAAGTGATCAATCAGGACGAGCTTTTATTAGACCTGCTGCTACCGGGAGAAGCGTTTGTATTAAATGAAGTAAATGAGCAGCTTATTTAAATAAACGGTAATGGGGGATGAGAATGAAACAACTAATTAGTCTCGGTTTGGTATGTATGTTAATCACGGCCTTGTTCTTAACAAGCTTTCAACCAAGGTCTGTACTCGCTGAAAGCTCGCTTAAAGACCTTGTCATCTATCAAAATGTACCTCAATCAGATACCGATTATTTAGGAGAAACCTTTCAGTTAAATACTCTTAATGTCTATAAAGACGGGAAGTTCCTTCTAGTCACAGAAGGGCTGGAATGGAAGTCTTCTAATAAAAATGTAGCTGAAGTGGACCAGAATGGGAATGTCCAATTAACTGGGCAAAACGGTAAAACATATATTAGCGTGACAAATGGTGAATTTACAGACCGAATTGCCGTAAGTGTTAAACCAGAGCCAAACAAAGGAAAAGGAAAACCAGCATCAAAATCTCAGATCGAAAAAGAATCTGGAAACCGCTACAACCTGATCGATCATGCGATTAGTCAAATGACAATCGAAGAGAAGATTGGTCAATTGCTTATGCCTGATTTCAGGACATATAACGGAGCAAATGTAGTAGAGATGCTTCCAGAGATCGAGCAATTAGTGAAAGACTATCATTTAGGCGGTGTCATCTTATTCCGTGAAAATGTGGTGACAACCGAGCAGACGACGAAGCTTGTCGCTGACTACCAAGCAGCAAGTGAGAAGTTTGGCTTATTAATGACGATTGACCAAGAAGGCGGTATTGTGACGAGACTGCAATCAGGAACCGATATGCCTGGAAACATGGCACTCGGTGCAACGCGCTCACCTGAGCTTGCCGAAAATGTCGGGCGAGTGATTGGAAGCGAACTGCATTCACTTGGGATTAATATGAACTTTGCCCCTGTGATGGATGTGAACAACAACCCTGATAACCCGGTTATTGGTGTGCGTTCGTTTGGAGAAGATCCGAAGCTTGTCGCAGACATGGGTGTAGCCTACACAGAAGGTCTTCAATCAAGCGGAGTAGCAGGTACAGCTAAACATTTCCCAGGTCATGGTGATACGGCTGTTGATTCTCATCTAGGGTTGCCAGAAGTCCCGCATGATCTAGAACGATTAAAGAACGTTGAATTATATCCATTTCAACAAGCGATGGATGCGGGAATTGATGCGATCATGACAGCTCATGTCACGTTCCCAAACATTGATGATACAAAAGCGATTTCCAAAAAGACAGGAGAAGAAATTGCGATTCCTGCAACACTTTCCTATAAAGTATTAACTGAAATGATGCGTGAGGATATGGGTTTTGAAGGGGTTATCACAACAGATGCACTAAACATGCTTGCAATTGCAGATCATTTCGGCCCAGTAGAAGCGGCTGTTCGTGCTGTTCAAGCAGGATCAGATATCATCTTAATGCCTGTCGGGCTGAGTGAAGTGAGAAATGGGCTGTTAGAGGCAGTTGAAGCAGGAGAGGTTACAGTGGAACGCATTGAAAAATCTGTGGAACGTATTCTCGCTTTAAAACTAAAAAGAGGTGTGATTCTTGAAGAAACACCTTTATCTGTGGCGGAAAAAATTCAACACGCCGAGCAAGTTGTCGGTTTAAAGGAACATAAAGAAGTTGAAAAAGAAGCAGCGGAGAAATCAATTACTTTGATAAAAAATGAAGATGTGTTGCCGCTAAGCCCTGAGACAAGTGATTCATTAGTCGTTGTAGGCAGAAGTTATATTAACGAGTTAGGCGCTGCCGTAAAATCGCATCATGAGCAAACAGAAATCATTGAAGTGGGTGCAGATTTCACATTAACTCCTGCACAGCTCGAAAAAGTAAAGGCGGCAAGTTCAGTTATAGTGGGTACGACAACGGCTGGAGTCAATGACCGACTGCCAAACAGCCCGCAAATGCAGCTCGTTCATTCACTGATAAATGAAACCAAAACACCAGTTGTTGCAGTGGGAATTCGTAATCCTTATGACATTATGGCTTATCCGGAAGTGGATGCGTACTTAACACAATATGGATTTAGAGCAGCAAGCTTTCAGGCAACAGCAGCAACCATCTTTGGTGAAAATCAACCGACTGGTAAGCTTCCTGTTACCATCCCGGATGATGAAAATGGAGTTCTTTATAACTTTGGCCACTACTTAAACTATTAAGCATAAAAAGGAGGGATTAGGTTGAGAAAATGGTTGATTCTATTACTCGTTGCAGCTCTAACGTTAAGTTCCCTATCTGTCGTGTTTGCTGATAATGGAAAAGGGAAAGGCAAGGGAAAAGGAAAAGAGAAGGCCTTTACTCTTGGAGTAGAGGTTCTGCTAGAAGACGAAAAAGACTTGATTGCTGGTAAACGAGTAGGTCTCATCACCAATCCGACAGGGGTTGACCAAGAGCTTAGGAGTATTGTCGACCTCTTGCATGAAGACCCGGATACAGAACTAACTGCGCTTTACGGTCCTGAACATGGGGTAAGAGGAGATGCACAGGCCGGTGATTATGTGGAGTTCTATCTTGATGAGAAAACAGGTCTGCCGGTGTACAGCTTATATGGTCCGACACGAAAGCCGACACCGGAAATGCTTGAAAATATTGATGTGCTTCTTTTTGATATTCAGGATGTAGGCACACGGTTCTACACGTATATCTACACGATGGCGTATGCGATGGAAGCAGCCCAAGAGCAGGACATTCCCTTTATCGTTCTCGACCGTCCAAACCCGCTTAATGGTGTGGATGTTGAGGGGCCGGTACTTGATATGAAATACGCAACGTTTGTTGGAAATTACCCGATCCCGCTTCGTCACGGGATGACTGTAGGAGAGCTAGCTCACTTTTTTAATGATGAATTCGACATTGGAGCCGATTTGACTGTAGTGGAAATGAATGGTTGGAAAAGAAGTATGTACTATGATGAGACGCCGTTGCCATTTGTCTTGCCTTCGCCTAATATGCCGACATTAGATACTGTTCTCGTTTATCCCGGAGCAGCGTTAATTGAGGGCACGAATGTATCAGAGGGCAGAGGAACAACAAAACCATTTGAATTAATCGGAGCTCCATTTATTGATGCATATGAATTATCAAGCGCCCTAAATCAAATAAATCTCCCAGGCGTCACGTTTAGAGCAGCATCATTTACACCAACCTTCTCTAAACACGCAGGCAGCCTTTCACATGGTTTTGAAATACATGTAACAGACAGAAATCGTTATGAGCCAGTCGAAACAGGGCTTCATATCGTGAATACGATCCATGATCTGTATCCGGAAGACTTTGAATTCCGTGCAGAAAACAGTGCGGGCATCTCATTTTTCGATAATCTCATTGGAAACAGCTGGATTCGAAAAGGAATTGAAGAGGGACGTTCAGTGGAAGAAATGACAAAGCAGTGGGATAAAGAGTTACGATCGTTTAAAAAGATCCGTAGTAAATACTTGCTCTATTAGGGAGTGTACTAGGAACTTGAGGTGAGCAGCCTCAAGTTCTTTGAATTGTAAAGTCTTGATTTGCAAAAAAAAATCTTAGGACAAAGGATTACCCTTACAAAAAGAGAAGTGTAATAGTGAACGGGATAAGATCATAAAATCAACTCCACGTATGTTACAAACGGTACCTGAACATTAGGTTTCATACTATACAGGGAAGAGGGGTTAAATAATGAACATATCAGAAAAATTAGCCTTATGCGCAGAGATGAACCCAGAGAAAGTAATCACTACTTATAACAACCGAGATACGACGTACGCAGAGTTTTATAAACAAGCAAAAAGCTTAGCGGGATACTTCCAAGCGAAAGGGTACCAAAAAGAAGATATTATTGCCGTTTATTTACCAAACTCCGATTATTTTCTAGTATGCTATTACGCTTGTCAGATTGGCGGGTTTACCATTTTACCTGTTAATACGAAATTGACTGCCGCTGAGATCGACTATATCTTCACTCACTCTGAAGCTAAAGCTCTTATTTATGATGAACGCTATCAATCTGTTGTTGATGAGTTAAAAGAGACAACTTCCAAAATGAATGACCTGATCATCGTTGGCAAGGATGATCATTCATTAGCTGATATTTTAAGAGGGCCCGAGCAGCCTGTTCAAAAAAATGATAACCAAGGTGAGGAAACGGCCGTTGTTTTTTACACTTCAGGGACTACAGGTAAACCTAAAGGCGTCATGCTATCAGCAGACAATATCGAAGCCTCTACAAACATATGGATGGAAGCGATGGACATTACAAGTGAGGACCGGATGCATATTGTCGCACCTCTCTTTCACTGTGCAGCAAGTAATGTGTTTAGTTTACCAGTGATCTATGCAGGGGGAACGATCATAATCGAAGAAGGCTTCTCTCCTGACCAAGCGCTTCAAACGATGGAAAAGGAGAAGGTAACCATTTTCTTTGGCGTCCCAGCTATGTACAGCATCCTGCTCAATACCCCTAAGATGTCCACTTTAGATTTATCTCACCTGCGATTATTCACATACGGAGCAGCACCTATGCCTTATGAATTAGTAAGAAAAGTAAAAGCACTTTTTCCTGCTATTAAAGTTCAAAATTTATATGGTCAAACAGAAAACTCCCCCGGGGCATCGACCCTAAAAGACCATTATGCCCTTGATAAAGTAGGCTCGGTGGGAGAAGCTTTACCTCAAACGGAAATTCGAGTCGTTGATGAAATGGGTGAACCTGTTCATGTTGGAGAAGTAGGAGAAATTATTGTCAAAGGCCCTCAAGTGATGAAAGGCTATTTAAAAAATGAAGAAGCCACAAATGCTACGATAAAAGATGGCTGGCTCTACAGCGGTGATCTTGGACGTTTGGATAAAGATGGTCTTCTCTATATCGTGGACCGAAAAAAAGATATGATCATCCGGGGCGGGGAGAATGTGTATCCTGTTGAGGTGGAAGAGGTTTTATATGAAATACCTGAGCTTCTAGAGGCCGCAGTGGTCGGTGTCCCAGACGAAGTATTAGGAGAGGTACCAAAAGCTTTTGTGGTTTTGAAAGAAGGGGTTGATTTGGAAGAAGAAGAGATTCTGCACTTCTGCAAAAAGAGACTTGCTCCTTATAAGCTGCCAAAAGAAATTGAACGTATCGAGAGCTTACCAAGGAATGCAAGCGGGAAAGTGTTAAAGACAAACTTAAGAGCCCACTATAGGTTTTAAGTTGGCTATTACATGCCAAGTATAAAATCCAAATAAATCAAGCTAGATAGTTCCATAAAAGAGGTGCACCGTGCACCTCTTTTAGTGTAATCGCTCGACTATTTATCCTCTCCTGAAGTTCCCCAACACTTCCATTGTCTCATTGATGCTGACAAATGCATTCGGGTCAACTTCTTTTATGATCGGCTTAATAATCGCTAACTCATAGCGTGAAATCACCGTATACAGAACTTGCAATTTTGCTTTCGAATACGCACCCTCGCCTTCCATCACAGTGATCCCGCGATACAAATTGTTAAGCAGCGCCTCTTTTAACTCATCCTCCCGACTCGTCACCACCACAAGGCTGAGTTTGATATGGCGTGTATGAATACGGTCAATAACGAGCCCTGTTATATAGATGGATGCCATAGTATAAAGGGCTAAATCCCAAGCAAAGACAAAGCCTGAAATAAAAACAACAATACTATTTAAAGCAAAAATTAACGCGCCAAGTGGAACATCACGCTTTTTCGTAAGTATTAGTCCAATGACATCAAAGCCGCCTGTTGAACCATAAAATCGAATGATAAATCCAATTGCAGCACCTGCAATCACGCCGCCAAACACCGACGATAATAAAGCATCTTCCGTTACTTGGACAACTGGAATATAAAGCATAGAAATTGACGTTACAACTACTGAAAACACGCTGTTTGCAATAAAGGTTTTACCAAGTCCAAGCCAGCCTAAAATGAAGATCGGAATATTTAAGACAAAGATCCATATCCCCGCATTAATAGGTGTAAGTAAGCCAAATACCATGGCAAGACCAGTGACACCGCCCGTTAACACTTCATGCGGCAAGAGGAATAAGTTAAACGCAAAGCCAAGCACGATAGAGGCAGCAAAGATTCCAATTAAACGATACACGTTGCTCATCCTGACACTCCTAACTTAAAACAAGATCTTCCACTTATTTACCCCAAAAACAACTAGAGCAAAAGTAATTTGGAAAAAAGATAGTAAGGAGGTAAAAAGTACTGAATCAAGCCGTAAGGTGCTAAAAACCAAATCTTTTTGGTATAATTTACAAAAGGGTATAATGAGAAATAGGGGGGCATGATGCGAGAAGAGAAAATCAAATCAAAGTTATCTGTCCTATCAAAAGAGTTAAATGACCTGCTTAATATTCTCTATAATCATTCAAAGACACATCAAAAGCTGACCTGGACGCTTATGACCAAAAATGCGTTCATAATGCTATTTCGGAAAGTCCAGCTGCTGTTATCTCTTCAAGGCTTCTTAAGTATCCTGCTCATCCTTATTCCAAGCTATCTTCTAAACGAAACAACAAGTGCCTTTGAGCATATTATCAATCTGCCCCCAAGCTCACTCATGCTTCTAATAGCCGTTGCAGCAGTCATTACTTTCTTATGTATTCGTACGCTTACCTTAAATGAAATGAGCAGGATTGAAAGCGACCTGTTTCATATCGAGGTATTTGAACGAAGACGTCAGATTGAATATCGTTCCTTGATTGCACTTGCCAAGGAATTAGATTATATTGACAGGCTGCGTTCAGATATTATAAGAGAGATAGAAGAAGCAAACAGCCAAGAGCCAAGCGGTGAAAGCGGATATGAAAGTTTAGTGAAGAAGCTAGAAGAGGCGATCCAATTTAAAAATGAAGCGATTGAATCACTTCTCGTCCAACTGGAAGAGACAGAAGATTCGGCGGATTTATTTAGAGAAAAGTATAATCTGTTAATTGACTTTCTATTTCAATTAAAAGCCAAGCTGAACCTTCTCGTTACCGATCAATTCAACTTAGATAATCTTGACTTTGGTGTCAACTATTCCTTATATAAAGTGAATGAAGATCACTTAACATTTATTGATTCCTATGGGCTGAATAAAGCAGAGCTTGATGTTTCTATACCTATGAGCGAGGGTGAAAATAAATACGTGATGTCGATCGATAAAACTCAGGAGAACCCTCTTGTTCTAACTGATTTTATTTCGTGGAAAAGAACGCTTCAAGATGGGACGGAATGGATTATTTCTCTTCATCTTGATCAATCGAACCGACATAAATTGAACCCCTCAGAGGAAGCTGGTAAGCTGAATGTAACCATAACGCAAGAGCTGTTGTGGATCTGCTGCGAACTGTTAAATAAATTTTCACCTCACTCTACTACCCAATAGAAAGGGGTGCGCTAAAATGAGACAAGCCTCCACGATGAAGCCATACTCCAAGCAACTTTCTAACCATTATTTAAACAAGCGTAAATTAAAAAACAAACAGGTACGAGAACAAGCGCTTCAAGCCTTAGAAAAGAATGAAGGACAAGCCGATAAACGAATAGAAAAAGCTGGCACATAGTGTCAGCTTTTATTTTCCTAATGCTTCGCTCGCTTTGTTTTTTGCTTCTTCATTGCGGCGTTTCATCTCATTCATCATTTGTTCCATCTGCTTTGATGACTCCGATTTACTCAAACGAAAACCCTCCTGCCCTTTGCTTGTCCTCTCCATTGTTTCCTTTATGGAATATATGTATACAGCCAAACGTGTGAAGGTGACAAAATCCACTTTTCAATAGGTGCACCAACGCTCAAAGGACTTTTTTCCAAGTATAGTTCTAACCCGAGAGTCCACAATACTTATGTACGTTTGACTTACACATTTTTGGGGAGGTATGCTGCATGGGATTTTTTGATTTATTTGCAGAGGAAGAACAAGATAAAGAAAAACGAAATAACGAAAAACAAAGACAAGTTCGTAATGAAGGGCAAGATAAAGAATTTGCGAATGAGGCACACTTAGATCTGCGTGAAGAAGAATTGGATATTCATAAACACCGTGTGGAAACAGGCGATGTCGAGCTTCACAAGCAAATTGTCGAGGAAGAAAAAGAAGTTAATGTTCCTGTATCACATGATCAAGTCATCATTGAACAAAGAGCAGTTGACCATGAACCAACTGAAGAACCTATTTCTGCAGAAGAGACGATGCACATTCCTGTAACTGCTGAAAGAGTAGATGTAGAAAAACACACTGTCGTAACAGGTGAAGTAACAGCTAACAAACGCTCAGTTGAGGAAACCGAGCAGGTGCATGATGTCCTTCATAAAGAAGTGGCTGAAGTTGAAAAACATGGAGATGCAGAAGTGATTAATGAGGATTAATTAGTTCCTCTTTTTTTCCCTACTTAGCTTATGTTAAGTAGGGATTTTTGATATAAATTTCTCCATTAGGCTAAACTATAGCCAAATATGTTGCAGGAGGCATGTCAATGGGTATGTTTATCATCAGTGGAGCAGTTGTAGGAGGACTCCTAAGTTTACTTTTGAATATCACAGTAGGGACTGGAGCCATTTCTGGAGCTATTGTGGGGGGAATCGTCGGCACATGGTATAAGAAAAAATCATCAGCAGAAAGTAAGCAGGTTTCAGACTCACAAACCATGTTGCTCCGTGAAGAGGAAATGGATATAAAAAAAGAACGCATGCAAACAGGTGAAGTGAAGATACACAAGGAAATAGTTGAAGATAAAAAAACGATTACCGTTCCGATTAGACGAGAAGAGATGGTAATCGAAGCGGGAAGTGAGGACGAGTTACGAATTCCATTGAAAGAAGAGGAAATAGACATCAGCAAACATCCTGTCCAATTAAATGAAGTCACGATTAAGAAGCGGCAAATCGAAGACGTCCAGCATATAAAAGAAAACGTAAAAAAAGAAATGGCGGTTGTTGAAACAGAAGGGCAAGCGGATGTGATAGAAAAAGAAGTAAAGTAAAAAGGAATCTCTTTCTTAGAAGATTCCTTTTTTAGCCGTACGTATAAAACACCGAATATGGCCTCTTATGTGCTTTTTGAAAGAAATGCTGCGACCTCATTTGAAATTCAGGCACAGAGAATAAAAGATGTTCTTGATTTGTATGAGTGGATATACGTTGATATTGATCGGAAAAGGATAATAGGGAATCGATATATTCACCAGATTGTGATTCAATCAGCTGCTTTGCTTGGTAAATCGTATGATTCGCTTCTTCATTTCGTTCAATTAAGGATCTAAACCGGTTCGCTTTTTCGTCTATAAGCGAACTTGAATGATTGGTAAAGGTATGAGTACGTCTAAAGACCATATAGATTCACCTCGCATAAGTACCGATTGAGCTGGCAATTGATTCATCTGTTGCAAACATTTCAAGATAAGTGGCCTGAAACGACGATACGAAGGATTCTAGGTGATTAATCTCATTTTCGATTTGATTGATCACATTGTATACAGGATTGGTAATCGCTTCATCCATAGGTTTAAAGGAACGATCAAACTCAATCCGATCTAACGTTCTAAAATCAGAGAAACTTCCACCTAGGACACCGCCTGTGGATCGTTTCGGTGTGGATACGATTGAGCCAGGAGAGGATTCAAGTGAGGTCATTTTCGCATTTAAATCTCGTTTGACCCCATCATACAAGTCCTCTATTTCTTGATACAAGAACGTTCTCAGTTCTTGCAGAATAAGATATTTTTGTTCAATCGCATGCTCATAACGTAACCCGAATTCTCTTAAGTCCTGTTTATTCAAGAGGACATACTCCCCAGAGATCACATCTTGAACTTGATAGATCGTTTGCTTCGTGTCATGTGGTTCATTGTAATAGGAAATAAGCGCATCTAACGTGTGGTTATGGACAAGGTGCCAATTGGACTTAACCTCATAAGACTGGTATAAGATACCCGGACTTCTCAGAGCTTGCTGAGCTGTGTACAATAAATACGTTCCAGAAGCTCCTAAAGCTAATTGACCCTCGGGTCTAGCGGCTGAGCGGCGAAGAATATCCTGCCAATTCGTCATGACGTACTCCACACCTTCGCTCCCAAAGCGTTGATCTGTTTCTCGCACCAACCAAAATAAAGAACCAACCTTTGATTCATACCGCAGTTTATCTAATGTGAGATGAGGAGAGTATTTAGCCAAGTTAGATAACGGGTATTGACCAACGTCTGGAAAATCCCTCGTCTCTAAATCGCCAATATAATGAATCTGCTCACCAATGTACAATTTGCCAGGAAAGCTCTGCGAATAAAGTGGATCACCTTTAACCCGGGTGTGGCTGATCACTTTAGATTGTTCCTTGTAGAAATCACGAGCAAGAGCTGTGATGGTTTCTTCTTTGAGAGTTTGTGGATTTTCTACACCGGTTTTATTTGTAAGATAAGTAGAAAACATAGTATCATATTGAGCCATTTGATAAGCATTAATAGGTGCATCGTTTAAGCCTCGCACATTGGTGAATACTTGCTTTTTTAATGCTAAACTGTTTATTAGATGACCTCCGAGGGAGTGACCATCACCATAAAGCTTGAGTTCCTGTTGTGGTAGAATTCTTTGAACAGTGTCGAAGAATATTTCTGCATCGTCTATTTGCTCAGTATTTGAAGCGGTAGCAATCCCCGATGCATTATAGTAAATATCTTCAAATTTCACTGTCCCACGGAAGATGTAATACACCTCATTTATATTCAGATCTTCGTTAATTAAATGAATTGCAGAACCGTCAAATCCAGATTCTCTTCCTATTCTTAAATCATTACTATGATAAATATTGATCTCAATGTCATCTAAATTACCTTTCATTTGGTCATTTACAATCGTTCTAACATCCTCAACTGTAAAGTTATCTGTATATTGTAATTGAGTCAAATGGTTTCTTGTATTGTTATCTATCGTCGGCTTATTCATAATTAAACCTCTTAATTATTGAATTTAATACTTTCCATTAATTTTAAAGCAAACTCATATTGATAATTAGCATTAACAGAACAACCAAGCTCTTCGTTAAAACAAGTTAAAGAGTAATATAGTTCTATTGATTTATTTGAATTTTTATCTCTTACCAAACCAAAGAAACTATTTGCTTCATACTTATTAGGGTCTTTAATAACACCTTTTTTGTCAATGACAGTTATAAAAGATGATCCATGATAAATTAACGTTTGATCGTTTTCTAGTTCTTGATATTGATCTTGGTATGCATAATTGCCTAGCATAGTATTTAATCTACTATTGAATAAATCAACTTCATCATTAGTAAACTTTACTTGAAAAGCATGCCTCAGGCCATTATTAGAACCGAAAATCTGAGCAGACCAATTTTCGAATCCTACGCCTCTCCTCCCATAAAACTCCGGCGGCTCACTAATCATTTGAAACTCATTTGGAAACAGCATCCGATATTGACCAGTTTTAGATTCGAATAAATGAAAATCCTCCTCAACAAACTCCTCTACAATGAATTCTTTCGTAAACGAATCGTTCAAAGCAGTCGCTTCACCATTCATGGCTTTCACTACGAAAAAACCTCCTAACACAAGTAAAATGAATAAACTAACCATTACAATTCGCTTTTGCACCCACATCACACCTAATCATAAATTCATAGAAAAATAACATTTATTAAAATTTACCATATAATCACAATTACTTTAACGCATTCAGCAGATTATAGTTGCAAATTGATTCAAAAGAACTAATAAGAAGAGAGGAGATAGGGTTGTTGTTAGTTATAAAGTATTGAGATGTTGAAGTTTAATAAGGGTAGTGAGGTAAAAAACTATTGAAATTCGGTGCTTCTTATTATTTTTAATATAATGTCATGTTCCAGGTCCGAATTTATTTCGCAACCACGTTCTTTATCAATACAATCTAAGGAGTAATAAAATTCAACACTTTTATTCGAGTTATTATCACTAATTAGTCCAAAGTATGTGTTTGCTTGATTGACTTTTGGATCTGTAATGATGGCTTTGGTACCTTCAAAAATTAATGAAGATGATCCATAGTAAATGGTAGTTTCACTTAAATTAATGGTTTCATAATTATCCTTATATGCATGGTTATTTAACATGGAATTTAATTTGATTTCAGTTAAATCAACTTCTTCATCTTTATAAGTCACTTTAAGAGATGGAGATATTCCATTAGTGGTTTCCTTGAGTATAGTTCCGAACCAATGTTCATAATGAGTGCCCTGCCTCCCATAAAACTCCGGCGGCTCACTAATCATCTGAAACTCATTTGGAAACAGCATCCGATATTGACCAGTTTTAGATTCGAATAAATGAAAATCTTCCTCGACATATTCCTCTACTATGAATTCTTTCGTAAATGAATCGTTTAAAGCAGTGGCCTCACTATTCATAAACCTTACTGTAAAATAACTCACTAATCCGAGTATTGCTACCATACTCAAAACTACTATACGTTTTTGCACATTAATCACACCTAATCTTAAAATTCGTAAATGAAATATATCTTTCTAAATTTACCATATAATCACAGGTGGGATAACAAGGTTAGTAGGTTCGTATGAAATTGCTCCATTTGAACTATGATTATAAGGAGAGGGGTAAAGGTGCTCCAAACTAGATGTTCACCCAATACATGGTTCTGTAAACCTTCCCCTCACACCCCCATCTCTGCTACAATTAACTGGTTAAAAAAGACATCTCTAAATAAATATCTAACATCAGAGAGGAGGGACACCATGCCTTCATACTGGTTATGGCTAGCTATACTAGGCATCTCTTGGACAGCGGCCATAATACACACATCCATAACTCCGCTGCACGTATTAGGAGCAGCGGCCTTTTTTGCCCTTTTCTTTTTATCTGCATTAGGTAAAAAAAGAAAAGCAATTTTTACTATCACCTTAGCTGCAGCAGCGATCGTTACGACGCTGACACTATGGCCGCAGCCGCCATCAGACCCAAATCCTTATACGCTCTTCATCTATTCACTTATTTTGGGGAAGGCTGTGCTGCATGTATCTAAATGGTATGCAGGAATGTTGGGTGTCCTCCTATTGGGCGTAACATTGGCACCAACGATGCTTGGGTATCCTTCTTTTTCAGCAATGTTTCTGATCCTTTATTTCAGCATGGTCGGGTTGGGCTTCATGGCTTTCTATCATTATTACAACAGCCACAAAGAGGTTACTGCACGAAATGAAGCTCTTTTAAGTGAATACCGTAAAGTAAAACGACAGGTAGCTGCAAGCGAGCACCTTGCAAGGCAGGAGGAACGTACGCAGATTGCTCGTGATATCCATGATTCGGTTGGGCATAAATTAACGGCCCTTTTAATGCAGATCGAAGTCTCAAGGCTTAAAGCTGACGTGCAGACTGCATCCGATTTGCTAAAGCTAAAGGAACTAGCAAAGGAAAGTTTAGAGGAAACAAGAAGTGCAGTTAAAACATTAAAACAAGATGAGGTCGGCGGGATATCTGCGATTATGAATTTAATCAGAAAACTTGAAGCAGAGAATTTTTTACGGATTCAATTTTCGTTAAAACCAGGTGCCACTTCAGCCACTCTTTCAAACGAGCAAATGATCACCGTTTATCGAGTCATTCAAGAAGCACTGACAAATATGATGCGCCACAGTGGCGGCCGTGAAGTGAGTATTACGTTTGAAGCACCAGCCGGGGAGGTATTCCGCTTTGAAGTCACGAATCCATTAAAGGAAGAAAGACCTTATACAGAAGGGTTTGGACTGAAATCGATGCGAGAGAGAGTAGAGAATGTTTCAGGACAGCTTGAAATCTATCAAGGAAATCGTCAATTTGTTGTACGCGGCACATTGCCGATTCAAGACAGGAAGGAGGGGTAAGATGGTACGTATTTTATTAGCAGAAGATCAGGGGATGGTCAGACAAGGATTGAAAATGATGATTGAAACAGATCCTGAGTTAAAGGTGACGGGTGAGGCTGCGAACGGGAAAGAGGCAGTCGCCTTATGTGAAAGCCAGTATTTTGATGTCATCATCCTAGATATCCGTATGCCTGTAATGGACGGACTAGAAGCAGCACGGATTATGCATTCTCGCTGGCCTGAACGAAAGGTATTAATCTTGACGACCTTTAATGATGATGAATACGCACTTGAGGCGCTGCGTAACGGGGCTCGCGGCTATATGCTGAAAGATGCTGATGCGATTGAGTTAATCCGGGCGATCAGGAGTTGTTTATCAGGCGGGCTATCAATCGAGGAGCATGTTGCAGCAAAAGTGATGCCACGATTAATGAAGAAAACAAATGATGCCGTGGTAGACCCAGCTATTACCCCAAGAGAGTTAGCGATTATGAAGCTTGTAGGCGAAGGGCTTAGCAATAAAGAGATCTCAGAAGAGCTTTCATTATCTGTCGGCACGATCAAAAATCATATTAGTACGATTCTTGATAAATTAAACTTACGTGACCGCACACAGCTGGCCATTTATGCAATCCGCCACAATGTCGTGTAGAAAAAGTGACTCAAGTCATAGGTAGATACATAAGTGATGACTGAAGACAGTGTGCGCACTGTCTTTTCGTTTATATACTATTTGATAGATGGAAGTTTTGTGTGGGAGGGATGAAGCATGCTTGAGACAGAAGCATTGAAAAAAGTATTTAAAACAAAGCCTGCAGTAGACGGGGTGAGCTTGTATTTAGATAAAGGGGAGTCAGTCGGCCTGCTAGGACCGAACGGGGCAGGTAAATCAACGACGATTTCCATGATTTCTACGTTAGTTAAACCAACGTCAGGTGAGGTGTATTTGCACGGGGAAAGTGTGATTAAGAATCCGAGTAAAATGAGAAATGTGTTAGGCATCGTACCGCAGGAAATTGCGTTATACACCGAGCTTACGGCATATGAAAACCTTAAGTTTTTCGGCAGGCTATACGGTTTAAAAGGAAAAACCTTAGACAAGAGAATCCAAGAGGTGCTTGAGATTGTAGGACTAGAAGGAAGACAAAAGGAGATTGTCAAAACATATTCTGGCGGGATGCAGCGCAGGATTAATATGGCCGCTGCGATGCTGCATGAACCAGAGATTCTTATTATGGATGAACCTACTGTCGGGATCGACCCTCAATCTCGCAGTCATATTCTAGAAACCGTACGTCATCTAAATGAAGAGAAAGGTCTGACTGTGCTCTACACTAGCCACTACATGGAAGAAGTGGAGAGGCTGTGTGACCGCGTCTACATTATGGATCACGGCCGGGTCATGGCGAGCGGCACAAAAGAGGAATTAAAAAGCATATTATCCGGAGAAGAAACAATACTTCTTGAACTTGATAAACCATATCCAACTCTCACAGCTGAGTTGAAAACGCATGACAGCATCCGGCAGACGATCGAAACAGAGAAAGGCCTTAAATTAATTGTCCCTAAAGGAAGCAGGCTTTTAGCAACGATTTTCCAAGAAGCAGAAAAACATCAAGCACACATTTTGAATGTAAACGTTCAAGTCCCTACCTTAGAAGATGTTTTCTTACACTTAACGGGCAGAAAGCTAAGAGACTAGGGGGGATATGATGGGTACATTTTTGAAAAAAGATATTCTCGTGCTGATCCGCGATCGAAGTGAATTAATTGTCCTGCTTGCCATGCCGTTTATCCTTTTAACAATTCTCGGCTTTGCATTAAGAGGGCTGCTTGGCGGAGATATGGAAGCCTTGCACATGAACGTAGCCATTGTGCAAAATGATCATGAAGAAGAGGGGATCGCACAGTTTATTGAAGATCTTAAGGCGAGCGGACTGCCTGATGAGGCAGTAGAAACGTTAGGAGCAACAGCTGTTGAAGTCAGTCCGATTCCAATGCTTCATCAGATGTTTTCAAGTGAAGAAGTGAAAGAAATAATCGAGATCACCGAGCTAAGCGAAGCTGCTGCAAAACAGCAATTAAAAGAAGGCAGCGTTGATGCAATCATTGCTATACCAAATAATTTCACATACCGTATTTTAAACAAAATAATAATAAACCAAGACAGCGGAAGTGAATTAGAAATCACTGTAAATGAATACTCAATGAAAACAAATGTGCTTGAACATTTGATGGAAAGCTTTCTTGATACCTTGAATTTTGAGACGGCCGTTGCACAAGCAGCGGGGGAGAGTGGTGCCGCAGAAATCAGTGAAGCAGAGCCGTTCGAGGTTGGAGGGGTGGAAACCATTACGGCAAAGGAACCGATATCTTCTTTTCAGTACTACACAATTGGAATGGCAGTCATGTTTGTTCTATTTGTAGGCTCAACCATTTCAAGTAAGGCGTTTGTAGAAAAGAAACAGCATGTTTTTCACCGAATTATGCTCTCAGGTACATCACCAATGGCTTATTTAAGTGGAAAAGCAATCGCAGCCACAGTCATATCATTCTTGCAGCTTGTGATTTTATTTAGTTTATCATCCTTATTATTCCAATCCTTTTCCTTTGAATCAGTGGAATTTTGGGCAGGCATGGGATTAATATCATTATTGCTTTCTCTATGTGTTGGAGGGTTTGCCGCATTATTAACTGCTCTTTCAACTAAATGGGATACAGACAGTGTGTCATACGTATTTGCTGGAGGACTTGTAACGATCCTTGCCTTTGCAGGAGGAAGCTTTTTCCCGACCACAGGAATGCCTGAAATTGTTAGTGAAATTGGAAACTGGACGCCGAACGGGGCAGCATTAACGGCTTACTTGCAGTGGATGCAAGGACTTGGAATGGTGGCTGTTTGGCCGCTTTTACTCCGGATCATAATAATCACTGTTGTGTTATTAGCGCTCAGTGTTCTTGTGTTTCCAAAAAGGAGGTCCGTGTAGGATGAAATCTGTCTTTTTACTTCAATGGCAAAGGTTTAGAAGATCTCCTATGTTAGTGCTTTCTTTCTTTGTCTTAACGATCATCTTTGTTGCGTTTATCGCAGGATTTTCCTCGGGCGATCACCAGCTAACAATCTCTACTTTTGCTGATGACTCTTTAACTGAAGAAGAAAAAGTAGCTTGGATCACGACTTTAAATGAATCCGATGCTTATGAGTTTGTTTGGGTAAAAGAAGATACAGCCAAACAATCTGTATCATTAGGAGAAGAAAGTCTGGCACTTAAGCTTTTACCAGATGACTACAGGATTGTCATAGCAACGGAAGATCCTTCACGATTTGCAATTGAAACTTATCTACAAAAGGTTTACCGAGAAGAACTACGCTTGCAGCAGTTAGATTCATCCCTTGAAAATAAGGAGTTTCGATCAGACGTTATTGAATACATGCAGGAGCCTGCGTTACAAGTGAAAACGTCAGCATTAGGAGGGGACCAGTCTTCTTCTAATCAATTTGAGCAAGTGCATGCTTTAGTTGGAATGACTTTATTCTTTGTCATTTATACGATTATCTATAGTTTAATGAATGTAGTAGATGAAAAGCAGCTTGGAACGTGGGATCGTTTAATCATATCACCGATTAAAAAGTGGCAGGTGTATCTTGGCCACTTAGCATTCAGCTTTGTGATCGGATATTTACAAATCATCCTAATATTTATCCTGTTTATCTTTGGATTTGGTTTTGATTTAGGGGATCGAATAGGGACCATCCTGTTTGTCATTGCATGCTACACATTTACAATCGTAGCAGTAGGAATTTTATTAATTGGCCTTTCAAAATCATCACAGCAGTTAAACGCAATTATACCCATCGTAGCAAGCGGGATGGCGATGCTTGGCGGAGCATATTGGCCAATCGAAGCGGTAACAAACGATATCCTGTTAACTTTATCAAAAGGCATGCCGATTCTGTATGGAATGGAAGCATTGAAAGGTGCAGCTCTTTATGACCGAGGAATCGTCGCTCTCGCTGAACCAATCTCTTTCTTGTTGCTCATAGGTGTCTTATGTATGGGAGTAGGAATGAATTTGATAGAAAGACGGGGGTAGTACCGGTGGCTAGGAAGAAGCATTTTCCAAATATTTGCTCCGTTTGTTTATGAAAATGCTTATTTCGTTTAAAAGTTAGCAAATTCGTTTTATAAAATGCTGCTTTTGTTTAAATGTACTTGTCAGTTGTTTATATAATGAAAGTGCTGTCCATTGTGGGCAGCACTTTTTTAACTGGCTCAGCAAACGGCCCAATTATGCGAGCAACCCGCGCAATAAACTAACAAACCAACACATAAACAGCCTGAAATCATACAATCCCAGGCTGCAGCTTCTAATTTCACTCTTCCGTCACGCGGTTTTTAAATGCTTCTTTTGTAGACAAATATCCTTCTTCTTCAGGTGTTTTAGTATCCGTATTCTTAGCCTGTACGTTTTCGCTGCCTTCAGGAAAGGCACCCGGATGACCTTTTCGCTTATGATTATGGCTTTTACCAGTGGACATGTTGAAAACCTCCTTCACATATATGTGAGTAGTTTCTTCAACAAGAGGAAGAATTATGCATAAGTAAATGTACTGCTTACTCTATATCTTCCTCAATCTTCATTTTTAGCAGCAACACCGTCGAATGTTTTTTTACCATCTGTTCTAGATCTTCGTCATTTTCAAAATTAAAGCCTGAGATCGAGCCATTAGAAGACTGTCTATAAGCAGCTAAAAGAACGGTTTCACCCAGCTCCACATTTTCCGCTTTGTCTTCAGATACGGCATAATCCCACGTACTCGCCACCCCAGGCTCAGCTTGAAGTTTCTCTTCAATTGATGAGGGAATAATACTGACTCCTGGCGCGTAAAGGAAGATAAGAGGATCCTCTGTATTCGGATTGATCAACCCAAAACCTAGTGGACCTTCTGATTTGTCTGAAGGATGACTGCCATACGAAAGGTATGTGAGCGGCTCAGGATCTAATTCACCCATATGATATCTCTCCACCCAAAGGTTCACCCATCTCTTATCAGCATCAGGTACATAAAGTTCAAAATCAAATAAGATTCCTAGATGCATCGCTTCAAACGCCTCTACATAATTAGAATTTGGCGCTGCTTTGATTGTCGGATTGTTATTAGATTGAAACACTGCAGTTGAGCATCCCGCAGAAAAAAGTGTTAGCAAGCCCGCTATACATAGAGCAGTGATCTTCTTACGACTCATTTTGATGAGCTCCTCTCGGAAATGTAGATTGTTGTTTTTTCTTTTTTATATCGATTATATGCTGTAAAAAGGCTAATCAGAAATACTCCCCAGAGGATTGGGCTTGTGACACTGATTCCTCTTTCTGATGTCCCGCCAAGAATAGCAAGCAAAGCTAACAAACCGAAAAAAACAGCGCTTGTTACGATAATAAACATCAATTCCTGCTTAGCAGACTGAAAAACAGGTTTACCTTTAGTCCGGAAAATCACACTAAGCAAAATAGAAAAAACTACGCCTAAGGCAGCCACTGTCATACTAACTGGAACAGCAGGGAAAAAGTCTATGACCAGCATTAAAATGAAGAATCCAGCCCCTGAAAATTGTGTTGCAAGATATAACCGATTACTCATCACGATTCTCCTTTTGACTGAACATTCATTCCTTTATATTACCACTAAATGTATAATATAGGTTATAGCTAACTGAGAAAATGTGGTATTTATGTTAAAGCACGCAATAAGGAGAGGAAATTATGGGTATTTGTCCTGTTTCAAAAGGTACAATTCATTATAAGGAGGAAGGGGAAGGAACTCCTATCTTAATTCTACATCCTTTAGGTACTGACTATCGCTCTATGTATCTATGGTTAGAACCACTGTTCAAAAGAAGTACTGGGTTTCAACGAATTTATATAGATCTCCCAGGACACGGTAAAAGCATCGCCTCTCATCATATAAAGACAACCGATGACATGCTTCAAAATATACTTGAATTTATTAATATGAAGCTGGGTAATCAACTATTTTCTCTGATTGGCTGCTCTTTTGGAGGATATATCGCACAAGGAATTTTAGATCATAATATCAATCATGTTCAAAGTTTATGTCTACTAGCACCCGTTTTGCACCTAAAAGAAAGAAATCTTCCAATGCAAAAAATGGTTTCAGATCGTACAGACGAATCTATTATTAAGCAATGGAATGCAGATGTGAAGAATGCTTATAACTCTTTAATCACGTATCAAAACAATGTAAACGCACAACGATTTATAGACGAAATACAACCTGGAAGAATGCTTATAAATAAAGACGTCATAAATACTGAGTGGAAAGAGAATCATTATTTATTTTCTAAAATACCTCTAACAAAGGTTAAAAGGGCAATGCACAACGTATTAATCATTGTCGGGAAGCAAGACCATATTTGTGGGTATAGGGACCAATTTAAGTTAATGGATAAATTTCAGCATGCTTCATTTATGGCAATCGACAAAGCAGGTCATATGCTCCATATAGAGAAGCGTGACTTCGTTCTGCAAATGATTGAAGAGTGGTTACGAGGAATCCACAACAAAGACTAACTAGTCAGTTGATATTTTTAGGAGGCAAGCATGCTCATTTTATTCACCATTTTCACTTTACTAACAACGTTTACTTTATTTTTACTTTTAACTGTACAATTCATTTATTCTCGAGTTAAAAGTAAGGCTTTTCCGAAAAAAAATTTTATAGCAACGTTAACAGGAGTGGTCTTGCTTTTCTCTATCTATATACATAGGGTTTACTTTTTTTCATTTGATCGAATAAATGATGAATATACTCAAAAAGGACCTGGACCGATCATTTCTCCCTCTGAAAAATATAGTGTAAACGCATATTATGAACCATATGGAGGGGCTGTAGGTGGTGTGAATGTATGGGTTGAAAAGACTAATCATGAAGAAAATAAGACCAATATTGTTTATTATGCTGATGCGAAAAGCGATTTTTCAATGCAATGGAAGGATGAAAAAACTCTTTCTATCATAAATGATGAACCTGACTATCCAGGATCAGACCGAAGTATCACGTTAAACATTGAAAAAGAGATTTATCACGAAAATGGGTGGGCATGTAAAAGTATATTAATGAAGAATACATATGAACGCTGCTATCAGGATTAAGGGAATGATTATTCAAACTAATTTATATAAAACTGGAGTCACTTCAGTGAAAATGCTGAGAGATTATCTATATAACTTATAATTATTAAACAGTTTGGCATGAATTCTCTGGAAAAAAGGTGCTGTCATCTATTTTAGATAGCACCTTTATCGTTTGAACTACTCAAGCTGTGTTTTAAGCTTTTTAGTTACTCTTACTTGGACTATCTTATTGTCGTTCATTTCTCTAACTTCAAAATGTAGATGATGGAATTCAAACGTTTCCCCTTCATTAGGAATATGACCGAGTTCTTTGTAAATAAAACCGGAGATTGTATCATATTCTTCTGGAACTTTTGCTTTAAATATTTCATTAAAACGCCGAATCGTTAGTTTACCATTGCATGTAATATGCGTGTCGGTTAATTCCTGTATTAACACTTCTCCCGCATCATCAGTCTCATCTTCAATGTCTTGCCCTATCATTGCTTCTATAATATCTTCATGACTAATGATCCCAGTCGTACCGCCGTATTCATCAATCACAATAGCTAAGTGCTTTTTTTCTTTCAGCATCATTTTGAACACTCTCTCGATGGATATAAATTCTGTAACAAAAAGAGGGGAGTTATCCATAAAATCTTTTATTTCCATCGAAGGATTTAATGACCACTTAAGCAAAAGCTTAGAATGAAACACCCCAACAATATTATCCATATTATCTTTATATATTGGGTACCTGGTATAATTACTTTCCATGACTATTTGTCTCGCATCTTCAAAAGTCACATCGCAAGGAAGTCCGTCAATTTCTGTTCGAGGGGTTTTAAGTGCATCTCGAACATCCTTTGTATAAAAATCAATTGCTCCCTTAATTCGTTGAGATTCCTCTTTAACAAAAGTCCCTTCTGTTAAGGCAATGTCAACCATGGTTTTGATTTCTTCTTTAGAAAATCCGTTTTCTTCATTGTTCCCCTTTGAAAGAATGTTAATGACGATATTTGTAAATTTTGATAATAGATAAATGAGTGGTTTAAATAATACTATTAACACCCTAATGACTGGAGCGACGATATAAGCAATTCTTGTTGAAAAAGTGGCAGCGACCGATTTTGGCAGTACTTCTGCAAAAATAATGAGTACGACGGTTAAGATTCCAGTAGCTATACCAATATTAATTCCATACTCAATAGCAATAATGGTAACAAGAGTAGGGAGCATAATGTTTGAAATATTATTACCTATTAGGATGCCTGTGATAAATTGATCCGGTTTAGTTATTAACTCTAAAAGCTTTTGAGCTTTTATATCATTATTTTCTGCTCTTGATTGGACTCTTGTTTTATTAACTGCTGTTAATGCCGTTTCACTGCCAGATAAGAAAAATGACATAAATAAAAAAAAGACTAATGCGATAAACACTGTGAACACCTCCGTTATCCATACTTATTCTTCCCTATCATTGGAAGATAAAAACTCTTTAAAAATAACTCTGCAAAAGACCCCTCATAAGCTCCTCATATTCAGAATCTCCTCCTAGAGACGTACCTTAGAAACGACCTCAGCATGATGATGTAATTTACATAAAATGGTTTAATTAAACAAAGGTGAAAATGGAGGGGGGGAATGAATGAATGTAAAGATCAGAAAATGGTGTTTACTGTACTTCGCCATTTGTTTATTAGCATTTTTTAATGGGCAGGCATTTGCTGAACAGGAGTTAGATGCGTTAGATGATTATCTTCATACATTCATAGAAGAACATCGAATCCCTGGAGCCTCAATAGCTCTAACGAATGAAGAAGGAATCTACTATACAAAAACATGGGGAATAACAGGAGAAAGCGAGGAAGAGATAACTAACGAGACGCCTTTTACCATAGGATCCATCAGTAAATCACTAACGGGGTTAGCCGTGATGAAATTAGTGGATGACGGGGAGATTGAACTGAATGACCCTATTACCCTCCATCTTCCTTGGTTTACCATGCTAGACGACCCAGCTCGCCAAATCACAATCAAGCAAGCATTAATTCACACAAGCGGGATTAGTACCTATGATGGGCTAGCATTATCTGATCAGGAAGAAATGACAGTCAATCCAATTAAAGCTCGTGTAAAACAATTGGCCAATGTACAACTTACTGCATTTCCCGGAGACAAACATCAATATAGTAATGCCAACTATCTCATTCTTGGAGCTCTTATTGAAGAGGTGACGAATCAACCTTTTGCTGAGTATATGGCTGAAAGTGTATTTGCGCCCCTAGGAATGCATGCTGCCGCAGCTGACTTCAACACTGCTGAAAAAAATGGATACTTATCAGGCTATCAATCTTGGTTTGGCATACCAGTTAAAAGTCCACTCAAGTATGATCACGGAGGGGCACCCTATGGCTATATGACCGCTAGTACCATCGATATGGTTGAATTTATAACCTTTCTACAGCAAACTGACCACAAATTTATAAGGGAAGAAGCTATTGAATTATACAATTACCCACATGTACAGACAGGGGAAGATCGATATTATGGGTTAGGCATTAGAGTATCAAATCCTGATACGTATGAAGAGATGATCTGGCATTCTGGTTCCACACCGAATTCACGCTCAGAATTATTCTTCTTGCCTGATACAGGATGGGGCGGAGTCATCCTTACAAACAAGAATCACTTTTTAGAGGAGGCTTCTTTGCTTAATTTAAGGAACGGAATTATTCGTATTCTAAATGGAGAGCAACCAGAGCCAGTAAATCCACCGTTTCAAATCATTCCGGTTCTTATCTCAGCTCTGAATCTTATCGTTTTTTTCGTGCTTACCTATAGCTTGGTAAAGATAAAAAAAGATGAAATAAAAAACATCCTTACCTGGCGTATAGCAGGTATTTTACAATTACTCATAGCTATTGCATTATTTCCTATGCTCACCGAGTTGGTTGGTGTACCCTGGCATACGGTTAAAGCTTTTGCTCCTGATTTCGCTTTTTTTATATACATGTTCTTTCTTCTTTTATTACTAAACTCATTTATACACATTTTCTATTCGATTAAGAAACCTCTAGAAACCTTTAATCTGAGAGGTTTTTAATGATAGTTAAAAATACAATTTCACTAAAAACAATATGGTATTTAATGTTAAAGTGCTAAGATAAAACTAACTCATTTAAGCTTACAAAGGAGAGGGTAACCAATGGATCCATTGCTAGCATTTATGTTGCTTTTCTTTTTCGGCGGATGGCTGGTTCTTATTTTAATAAAAAAGAAAATAGATAAGAGGGAAAGTTCAAATCCTGAACCTGTAGTTAGATGGATAATGGCGGTAACTGGCTGGGGAGTGATCAGTCTTTTTTTAGTATCATGGTGGTTTAATAAAACGATGTAACATTCTCAAACTTTTGATCTAGGATTTTTTTGTATAGATAGGAGCATTCTCCCGTCTTTTCATCGAAGTTTGTCGAATGTATTCGGATTGGCATGAAGATTTGGTATGATCTACGGTGGAAAGTGACTGCTAATCAGTGTGTAGTTTTCACACTTGTTGGCGCGGATATAGGAGGCACAATATAGAATGAAAAAAATAGTATGGATTACGGCAGCTGCGTGCATGTTAGCAGCCTGCTCAACGGAATCATCTGAAACACAAACGGACGAAGTGCAAGATATAGCTGTAGAAAATGAGGAGAGTGAACCATTAGAAGAAGGAACGACCGATAAAAGTATTCAAAAAACAAACGATTATTCATTTAATCAACCTGAAGTCCCTTATGTCCCAGAGTCTATGGAGGATGTGCTCACATACCCTGTGGGTGAATTTGCCCTTGTTGATCCTTCAGAGTCTGAAGAATTCCAAGACGTACTGGCAGAACTCCCTATCCTCGGAGAAGAAGCCACATCAGAAGAAATTCGTACATACATCATTCACTTGTCAACGTTAACATCACCAGCGTATCCCGACCCTCGCTTATTAGCGAATCGCTGGGAGCAATTAAGTTTCTTAGCCCCAAATGAAGAGGGAGAGTTAGGTCCAGAAGAAAAGGAATTGAATGTCGAGATTTTACTCGATGCAAGCGGCAGCATGAGAGATCAAGTCGATGGGATTGATAAAATGACTCTTGCACGAGAAGCGATTCAAGGGTTTGTAGAAGAGCTGCCTGACCAAGCAAATGTGGCGCTTCGAGTCTATGGACACGTAGGAGAAAGTCCTGAGAAGTCATGTGAAGGTATTGACCGTGTGTATGATCTTCAACCATATGATGAGAGCAGCTTCACGAGCGCGATCGATGGGGTGATGGCTAATGGCTGGACGCCTCTTGCAAAGGCAATCGAGGTGACAAGTGACGATTATCGAAATGGTTCAGAAGATGCAACAAATATGGTGCTAGTTGTAAGTGATGGGATGGATACGTGCGGAGGTGATCCTGTACAGGCAGTAAAAGATCTAAGTGAACTCGATGTGACACCGCTTATTTCGATCATTGGTTTCGATGTGCCTGCAAACGAGCAGCAGCAGCTAAGAGAAATGGCACAAGCTTCTGGCAGTGCGTTTGCTACGGTAAATGATCAAGCACAGTTAAGAGCGGAACTCGACCGAAGTGCCGAACTCGCAAAAGCATGGATGATGTTTCAAACCGACGCTAGAGTAGAAATTGAGGCAACACGTACCGAACAAGCTGTCGAAATTATGGATGAACGAGTTAAATGGCGCCTTTTAACTCAGGACGAACGTTTATACATGGTAGATCTAGTTAAATACCTTAATGATATCGATAAAGTCGCTCCAGTTCATACAATTGAAATATGGGATATTTTACTCGAAAGACAACAAGCTGCCTATGATATCGGTGAAGAAGTGTATGATGAACTGTATAACGCAAATGAAGAAAATAGAGAGCAGATGAGAGAAAAAATTGACGAGCTGGTCAATGAAAAGACAGAGTAATGAATGATAAAATAAAAAAGCTCATACTCTGAGCTTTTTTATTATGCATTTTGACGGCTTTTCGGAATCAACAACGTAAGAAAGACTCCTAAAAGTATAAATACAGCTGAACCTATGATTACTTTCGGTGGAGAAATCTCGTAGAAGCTTGGGTCTAGAATAATGGTTATATGATGAGGATCATTATGCTTCTCCGGTAAGGTCCATACCGACCACCAATATCCAGCAGCTGAGTGATGACTTGAAACGTACAACCATATTAAAAAGCCTAATACAGCAAACAAATAACCGATTATTTTACGATTCACAGCACTCACATTCTCACCTCAGCTCCTTTTATTTAGTAGCAGTAAGCTTCCGACTAATCTTTGAAAGCAGTCTAATCATTTCTGCTATTCCTAATAACAGCAGTCCCGCCACTAAACTCCCTACACTTACTAGCAAAATCAATCCGTCACTTGATGTATCAAACTGAACCTGAGCATAAACCCCGAAAAAGATTGCGCACAAAGCAGTGAAGTACAATAGAAGGGCGATTGTATTTACATTTTTCAAAAAACACCTCATTAAGAAATATTAGATATTTGGTTTATTAAGATCGTTATACCTTTCATTCGACATCAGTAAGTTAGTTAACCATTAGTCATGAACCAACCCTCACAAAAATAAAATGGAATGATCAGGTTTATTTTACCATATTTAGATCCCAATTAAGGGAATTTATGCTATATTAATAGAATCGTTAAGGGGCAGGTGAAGTATTTTATGGAAAAGGTACCAGAGAAAAGCATCGATATTCAAAATAAAAAAAGGCTTGAGCTCATTGCATTCATCACAGGCATTCTTTGCTTCAGTCTGGTTTTCATTCCTTTTACCAGAATCACGATGACAGGTCATGCGTGGGGGGATACGATTTCTATTACCCTTATGTTCATTGGGGTTACGTTATCAAGCATCTTGCTGAAAAAATATGGCCGCAGCCCGTTATTGATCTTTTCCATCATTCTATCTTTATCATTTCCAATCTACTTAGTTATTCTTTTCGTTGCATTATTTACGGGTTTGATTGAATTCGGACCTTAAGAGGGGAAACGTATGAAAATTTATTCCTTTTTCGTAGGTGTTATCTTTGTTTCTTGGGTGATCCTCTCCTTCTTATACCCAGAACCAAGCTGGTGGTCGATTTTCTCATCAGATCGATCGACTCACACGCCGATGGTTGAACAAGTATCACTCGTAAAAGTGACAATTGTTGCTTTTATTATTGCCGTTCCTATCCTTTTAAGGAGGCTTGGAAAATGAAGAAAACACAACTAAGTACAATCCTTTATGTATGCTCATTGATCCCTGTTATTTCAAACACCATGATCTATTATGTTTATAGAGGACCAACTATTGATATTTATTTTGTGATCTTAACATATGGGGTGCTTGCTGCTCTTGGAATCGCATTCGCTTCAGTTTCTTGGTATTTGAAGAGACGTCATTTATTATTTATCTTCAGCCTGCTGGGTAATGGCTTTTTTGTGGTTATAGCTGCATTATTACTGCTAGCTATGGGGATCAGTGAACCGTAATGAATAAGAAGGAGGATTTGAATGTTTAGAGTCGTAGATGGATTTAAAAATAGTTTTCTCGATCTATTTTCAATGGGAAAAGGGTTTCTTTATGGATTTGTCATGATCGGGTTGTTCATTGTGATTGGAACGACTCTAATATATGGAACGATATTGTTGTACAATCTATAATTTTAACAATTAAATAAGGCAGGAGTCGTTGTCGTGATTAAGTTTTTAATGTATGTCGTGATTTTCTTTGTTATTGGTTATAACTATGCAATTATTACAAAAGGTACTATATTTGATCATTTTTTAATTATGCTTTTAAGCTTGTTTGTATTCATATTCTTAGTTGAATGGTTATTTAGCATGATTAGAAAAAGAAAAATTCGGAATCAGAACAGTCAAATAGAAGAAAATGCAGAGAATGGAAAAGAGCAATCATTAGAAGATTTAATGCAAGAATTAAAAACAGAATTTAATAAGACATGGGAAATCCCATATAAAGACTACCAAATAAAAGTCGTCAATAAATATAATGAAGAACAGTTATATATAAACGATAAGCTTGTTGACTCTAGAAAGCGAACGTCTTGGTATTCATTTCTCATCCCCTTCCAGTCACTTAAGGCACCCATTGAAGTTGATCATCAACCGATGGACATCAAGGTGAAGTTAGGCGGCTTAGTAAGCTTGCAATGCAAAGTGTATATTAATAAAGAGTTAGTTTTCAAAGAGAAAATTAAGTACGACTGGTTAAGAGATAATATCAAAGAAAAGGATTGAGCATGAAATAAAAGGGATACCACTTACATACTTTACTACTAAGGTAAATCTTTCTTCCTACTAATGTTAAGCAATCCTTGTCGCTCCCTGGATTGGGGGGACGCTTTCCGCAGGCTTGCGCTGAACTAACGGCTTTGCCAGTGGATTTCAGCCTGCCCTCTAATCCTGCAGGAGTCGGCCGCCCACTCCCGTCCGCTTTAGTTTCATTTCTGGCTTAAGGCTTCTTCTCCTCTTAAGAATTCCAAACAACCCTTCAATAACTTACTACAATTTGTAAAAGGACTTCCGTTCCACTTTCCAACTTTTAAATCCTTTCCTTAAATCTATTTCCTTTTATTCCAACGTTTAGTAATCTATGTTACCATCGTAAATGTGTCTTTTTTTGGCACAGTCATTATTGCTTAGTTGGAGGGATATTTTTGGAGGTTTCACTTTACGTACCGATGAATGTGATTGATCTCATTGGTACGGTTTTATCGTGGGGAATTTTTATTTATTTCATTTATTATTTTTATCAAAAACAAAACAAGGCACTAAAGCTTTGGAAGGCATGTCTTGCCGCGTTTGTAGGGGTTATCAGCTTTAACATTAATACAACGATGTTGAACACCGATCTCAGTCTGCCTATTTTACCTATCGGTGTATGGCTGCTGCTTTGGTATGCCTCAACGAGAAAAAATGGCGCATGGGAGAGGTATCGTCCATTTGCCTGGCTTGGATTTTTAAGTAATTATGTAACGATTGTCGTTATGATTTTATCACTAGCAATACATAATTTGATTTACCCGAAAGATGATCTGACAACATTTATAGCTAACTATGAACATGCTGAATTGATGGCAACCCATCCCTCGGCAGATGAGGTTACGTTAGATATTGAGAGCTTAGAACGACAAATCCCTATGTTTGAGGAATCATCATTAATAGATTTGAGCTGGTACGAAGAAATAGCCTATGGGGAACGATCAGAACAAAACGAGCAATTTCCATACATGCTTACGGGCACAAATACGAAATGGGGAAGCGGACTGCCTGCAATACTATATGTGGAGAGAGATGGAAAAGGTATTTTAATTGAGTTGCCCGACGAGCAGAGATATTTCCGAGCGGATGACTCCGTGTTGAAGGGCGGGGGAATCGAATGATGAAGAAACTATGGATCTCACTTAGTGCCATCATAGCTATGGTCATTGTAGCTAGTGTATATTATAACTACTTTTCAAACCCGTCGGAGTTTTTATCAGAAGATGAAATGATCGACATCATAAATGAACCACAATATGGTTTTGACTCATTGGAGATTCTAGATACGATCTACTTAGATGATACACATGTGTTTGTACCATTTGCACAGGATCAAATTTACGGAACTAGCTTTTGGATATGGGAGAAACGTAATTGGGAAATGAAAGGATTTAATACAATGTCAGATCCATATTTATGGAAGCTTGATCCTAACGACCCGAACACCTTCTATGTTACCTGGAATCTTGATCCAGCCAATGACCTTTCACAAATCGATTTGTACCTCATGAATCGCAGGGGATTTAGATCAAGTGACTATTATCAAACAAATACCTATACACCCGGAGTCCAGCTGCAGCATCAGATTGAAACTAATCTTGATGAGGCATCTTACGGTGTAGAACGCCTGCCAGAAGAGTGGATAGCTTTTCTTGATTCGTATATAGAAGTTGAAGACGCCAAAAGCACAGATGACTTTTTCTCACAACACTTTCACGTAAGCAGCCTAAGCTATGGCTGGATTCCTCGTAATGAGCACGGCGTATTAAACGACCTCAACCTACAAAATGGTTATTCCAGCAGATCTGGAAGGTTTTATGGAGAAAGTATCTTCTCGATAAGTGAGGATGAATTGGAGTAAAACATTTCTTGAAAGGAGAATAATTGATGGATATGGTAGGAAGTTTGCTGATTAGTTTATTCATGTATATATGGTTTGGTGCATTGGCCGTTGTTGTGATAGCTGTCGGTGTTTACACAGGAATGCAAATGCATGTAAAAAAAGAGGAGAAGAAAAGAGCTAAGAAGAATCAATAAATAGTACATGCAGCTTGACATTGCAGGAGGATGATCAGATGAACACGGCCCCGACAATACATGGAGAGAATGTTCTTTTACGACAGCCAATTGAAAGTGATTTAAGGGATTACATGAATGTTGAAGAAGACAACGAGCTGAAAAAAATGTATGGCATTGAAGCAGTGGATATCACACCAAAAACCTTTGAAAGAGCGAAACGATTTATTGAAGCCATTGCTAATAATCAATGGGAATGGTGTGTTGTTTATCAGAACCGTTTTGTTGGCCAGGCAAGATTGACGGTTAATCAAACAGACAACCGTGCGCGCTATGCTGTTGGGCTGTTTGATCCTTCTGTATGGAATAAGGGGTTAGGAACAGAGGTAACGAACCTCGTTTTAGAATTTGCTTTTAAAACACTTAACTTACATAGAGTAGACCTACGAGTGCTTGAATATAATGTTCGCGCCATTCGATGCTATGAAAAATGCGGGTTTATAAAAGAAGGAATAGAACGTGAAGGCGCACTTATAAATGGAAAATATGAAACGGATCTCTTTATGAGTATCTTAGATCGCGAATATGAAGAAAAGTAAAAGAAGAGTTCACTTAAGTAAGTGGACTCTTCTTTTATTACTCATCTTTTACCTTAACTTCCGTTGGTACTTCAGAAAATATAAAATGCGTCACTGTGCGGGCATAGGGATTTACGTTTTCAATGAATTGTTCAGCATCTTGAAAGCTAGCAAAATGCAGCTTCATCATATAGCAAGCCTGACCTGCAATGCGGTAACAAAACTCTACATTTGAAAGAGACTGAATATAACGTTTAAAAGCATCATAATCTCCATTTTTAACCGTTGCCTCAATCATGCACTGAATAGGTTGTCCTAATCTTTCAAAGTCAAGATTAACGGTATAACCCTTAATAACCCCAAATGATTCCATTTGCCTTACGCGTTCTGTGACTGATGGGGATGAGAGGTTCACTCGTCTTCCAAGCTCGCTCATTGACAGGCGACTGTCCAGCTTTAATTCATCTAAAATCCTCCGATCAATCTCGTCAATTTTCATTTGAAGTAAACCTCCACTAACTCATTAAATTGCAAAAATTAATTAAAATAATACGTTCATAGTTTAATGTGAATCGACATCTTAACTTATTATAATGAATCATACAAGGAGGAGATCATTATGGCAAGGATTACAGAATCAAATACAGGATGCACACCGTTTGAACGGCTGTTAGGACATAACCCCGATGTGATGAAGGCATGGTCACAGTTAGGACGTGTGTTAGAACGTGAAGCAACCCTTTCTGCCCAATTAAAAGAGCAAGTCAGAAGAACATTAGCACAGGGCAACGGGTGTGAGTATTGTAAGGCAAAGGGAAAGCCGGACAATGTTCATTGCGATGAAAAAACATCCGTTGCAGTCGCGTTAGCTGAAGTATTTTTAAAGCAAAAAGGTACAATCTCAGATCCGCAGTTTCAAATACTCGAAGAATTTTTTACAGCAGGAGAAATAAGCGAACTGTTTGCATTTATTTCGTTTACGACCGCATCACAATATTTTGGAGCAATGATGATGTTGGAAGGTTGATGACTATTACTTAGAATACTCGGAACTAGTAGTAAGTGAAGCACCTTATTATATATTTTTAGATACAAATGGGGTAGTTTTTGAAACAAATGATGAACGAGAGGCAAGGAAATTTTCTATTGAACATATTCAATTCATTTAAATTGATATGCAAGCTAAGAGTAAATTGCTCTTAGCTTTTTTTGGATTAAGATGAAACCAATTTAGCAAATCCTTCGTAAAGGTATAAATTAGAAATAAAGTAAAATTTAATACCTTCAAGGAAGGAGCTGCGATGAAACGAATACATAATGTTTTAGTGTACACATTACTGCTTTTGTTCCTTGCTGGATGCATAGAAACTCAAACCTCCTCATTACCAACTTCAGAAGATTTACCAGCTGAAGCAGTGAAAACGCAAATAGACAAAGAAAGAGATTATTATCCTACGCAAAATTGGAAGATGAAATCTCCTGCTGAACTTGGTTTAAACGAGAATGTGCTAGAAGAATTAATTGAAGAAGTCCGTCAAGAAGATGTGTACAGCATGCTGTTAATCAAAGACGGCTATCTAGCTGAAGAATATTACAAATCGATCACCTTTAATGATTCAAGAACTCCTATCAATTCGATTGCAAAAAGTATCACCTCTTCGTTAATTGGCATAGCAATCGACCAAGGCTATATTGAGGGAATCGATCAGAAAGCCTCAGACTTCATCCCAGAAATACTTGAGCAAGAAGACATTCGTAAACATGAATGGACAATTGAGCATTTTATAACTTTAACAGATGGATTGTATTGGCCGGAGACAACCCGATGGAATGATATCATGTTCCCATTAGAGTCTAGTGATAACTGGGTGGATTTCATTATTTCTCGTGAGCTGGTAAATGATCCTGGAACTCAATTTAACTATAATACAGGGGCCTCTCATTTATTGTCTGTCATACTTGAAAGAGCTTCAGGTCAGTCAACAAAGCATTTTGCTGATAAGCATTTGTTTTCGCCGCTAGGCATTGGGACAATGGATTATTTCTGGGATATTGATTCAAATGGTTATTATACAGGTGGATATAAAATGGAAATGGTTCCAGCTGACCTCGCAAAAATCGGCTATTTATTTTTAAATGGAGGCAGGTGGGATGGAGTTCAGATCATCCCTTTAGAATGGGTGGACGCCTCAACCAGTTATCACACCACAACTGAATTAAATGAAGCAGGCTTTGGAGATTATGGGTATCAGTGGTGGGTCAAGACGCTGCAACTTGATTCAGGCGAATTAATTCATAGCTATTACGGGTCTGGCGCCTTTGGACAGAAACTGATCGTCATTCCTCATTTCGATTTTACAGCTGTATTTACAAGCAACTTGCCAAACGATTCGTATGGTCTGTATTTTGAACAAATTACGGAGCAATTTTTATTAAAGTTATTTGAAGAGTGATCGTACATATTTGAAACTAAAAGAAAGGAGAAGTTGAATGAAGCCTTTAAAAAGTACGAACCGTATGCTTATTCTCGTCGTATCTGCGTTAATTGTTTCAACGTTCATTTTTGTTGCGATGATTCGCTTGACTCCAGATACAGTGGCTCATGTAGATGAAGATCAGATCGCAATGGGCGTGGCAGCTACCCAGATTCTTTTACATGAAGAACAGCTTTCTTCTTATTTTGATCAACAAGTATATCTACCTCATATGTACAGCTATCCTCTAGGAATGATCTGGACTGCAGACAAAGAGATGAATGATGAGTTAACTGCTCCTAAAAATGCAATTATTGTGTACATTAACGATGCTATAGATGAACCTTTTATTAATGAAACTGAGCGTGAGTTCTTGATAGAAAATGGGGACTTTCTTTATCTCAATCATTTAAATGAAGAGGATGCTACAATCGTTATTCATATATCTGAATTTGATCCTAACCTCCCACTAAATGGAGAGAGCATTGAACTGGCTGGCACATCTGTAAAACATCAGCTAATTGAACAGGATAACCATAATATTAATAGACTAAGTTTCCAAGAATCTGGTATGGTTTATGATATAGATTTCCATTTGCTCGATTATAATTCCCGCGAGGAAGCCATTCATATGGTCGAAGCATTTGTTAAAAAAGTGACAACTAAGTAGAGAGAAACATAATAGAGGAGTGATTAATGTGACAAAGATATTTGAAGCAACGTATGAAGGACGTCAAATACGAGTGGAAAATAGCTGGTTTAACGGGGAAAAGCTGTATGTAGATGGGAAATTACAAGATCAGAACCTAGGTCTTGCTTTAAGGTCAACGTTACAAGGCCAGTTAAAAGCAGCAAACGGGGAAGTTAAAACGATTAAAGTAACTCTTGGCGGAACTGTAAAAATTCAATGCAAAATCTTTGTTGATCACAATTTAGTCTATCCTGAGGAACAGAAGTAATGGCAGACTGGCTAAATGTAGGGAGCCTCGTGCTTGGACTGACTGCGTGGTTTCTGCCCGTAATCAGTATTATGCGTGATAAAAGAAAGCCAAATAAAAATTGGGCTAGTTATTCGATCATGAGTTTAAGCGCGTGTGCCATCGCCCTTTTTTGTCAAATCCTGTATAGCTATCATCTTGTTAGAATTGAAGATATAAGTGCCATTTATGATACAGCTGGTGGTGTCGTGGTTGCTGCTACGGTGCTGCTTATCATCACATTTATATTAAATATAGTTAATGTGAGAATAAACCGCATTAAGGGGTAGATAATTGGCGCAATTAGTCAGGAAGTAGAGACAATTAAGCTTTTAACTGACGCATACTTGAAATGAATAGGCGCAATTGAGTTACATAAACGCATATCAACATTTAACTGACGCATTAAACCAATAGACCAGAGAAATAACGCTCTCAAGCAACGCAATTAACCTCTCAATAGGTGCAATCAACAAACCTAAAAAGAGCTGACACGCATCAGCTCTTTTTCTAATGCAAAACATGCTGATCCTTCAAGACTATTCCTTTGAATATCTAGTAGAGCTAACGTATACTATACTTATACTTTGCGCAAAGTAATTTTAACAAAGTAAAATAGACGTCCAGGGGGATTAAAAATGAGAGTAAAAGATAAAGTAGCGATTGTAACAGGTGGAGCATCAGGAATTGGAAAAGAGATTGTACGATTATTTCAACAGGAAGGTGCAACGGTAATTGCTGCTGATATCAATGAAGTAGCCTTAAAAGAAGTGGCAAAATGGGATCTTGTCCACGCGAAGGTACTTGATGTGTCTTCTGAAGAATCTTGGTCAGCACTCGCTTCGACGGTAGAGGATGAATTTGGTAGAATAGATATATTAGTTAATAATGCGGGTATCTCAAGTGAAAAGCCTTTAGAAGAAATTTCAATTAATGATTGGGATATAATGATGCGTATTAACAGCTTTGGTCCATTTGCAGGGATTAAGCACGTGGCACCTATTATGGAAAAACAAAAAACAGGATCAATCGTAAACATCTCTAGTTATACAGCTCAAATCGGACTCGGGTTGAATGCATATTCCGCTTCAAAAGGGGCGGTGAGAGCCTTATCTAAGGCAGCAGCTACTCACTACGGCCGCCAAGGAGTACGAGTAAATGCCATTTTCCCAGGAGTGATTGAAACACCGATGACCCAAGCGTTGCAATCATCAAGTCAAATGTTGAACCAGCTTATTCAAGCAACACCACTAGGCAGATTAGGAACACCAGAAGACATTGCTAATACCGTTCTATTCTTATCTTCTGATGAGTCATCCTATATTACAGGAGCTGAAATTGTAATTGACGGAGGTTTCTCTGCTCAATAATTTAAATAAGGGAATGTTCTTATGTCCATGCAAATTCTAGTGTTGGCTACACTTAAAAAGAAGCCGAATCACCCATATGAAATCAAACAAACGCTTTATAAAGATGGATGGAATAAATTAATCCTGATTACAGATGGCAACCTCTATCAAGCGATTCGAACGTTAACTAAATTAGAATGCATTCGTGAAGTGAAATCGGAAAAAGAGAATAATCGACCCAACCGCACGATTTATGAAATTACTCCAACTGGGGAAAAACATCTACAAGCATCTATTGTATCAGTATTTGAAAAGCAGCAAACAGACGCAAGAACCCTTTATCCAGCTCTCGCTTATATTGAGCATGCAGATAAATCAAACGTGCTGCAGCATATTGGAAGATGGATGAATGAATTAAGTGAAGAGTTGAATCAGCGCAAAGAGTACAATGATAAAATCAATCAATTGATTCAAGAGCATTATTATGAACAATTAGAGCTGCAGTACAATTGGTTGAAGCGAGTAAATGAGGTTCTAAGAGAGGAAGATTCTTAAATTAAATTAAATTAACAGGTAAATTAGTCACTCTTAAAGAAGCAACCGATAAAGATCTAGATGAGCTTTATTATTTGAAGTACGAAGAAACGTTTTCACAAGAAGAAATAAGCGTAGATATGAGTAGGCCACACTGCTCCCGCAATCAGATCGTCCTTATCGAACCTTTTGTAGGACGTAACGTAATTCAATAGAAATAACAACCTACCTCACCAACTGAGGTAGGTTGTTACTGTTGGAATAAGAAATTTCTTTGAGGGAAATGATTTTATTTAAATAGAACGAGCATATAAATTTAAAGGAATTGTTTCACTTATCTAGAAAGGTAAAGAAGAAGACCTCAAAAATTGATAGAAGGAGGAAGAGAATGTCGAATAGAGATGCGGTGATTGTTTCAGCAGTTCGAACGGCAATAGGTAAACAAGGTGGTGCACTAGCAGGTTTAGAGGCCCATCAATATGGAGCGGATGTGATTAAAGAAGCGCTTGAGCGGGTTTCTGTTTCAGCCGATATGGTGGATGACGTAATTATGGGGAATGTTTTAAGTGGTGGCGGTAATATCGCTCGCTTAACAGCTCTGCAAACAGGTTTGTCCTTAGAAATCCCTGGACTAACGATTGACCGCCAATGTGGATCTGGTATCAATTCTATTAATCTTGCAGCCCAAGCGATTAAAGCAGGTGATGGGGATGTGTTCGTTTCCGGCGGGGTCGAGAGCATGAGTCGGGCACCTTACTTAATGGATCGTCCAACGAAAGCCTATTCACCAGTTCCTCCTAAATTCCGTGCTTCTCAACTATCACCTAAAGAAATTGGCGACCCACCTATGGGAATTACAGCCGAAAATCTTGCAAAAAAATACCGTATTTCTAGAGAAGAACAAGATGAATTCTCTGTGCGAAGTCAACAAAGAATGGCTAGAGCTATGCAAGAAGGTTATTTTAAAGATCAAATTGTTCCGTTAGAGATCCCGGTTAAACGAGGGGAAAGTATTAGATTTGATACCGATGAGCATCCACGACCTTCAACCAGTCTCGAAGCTTTAACAAAGCTATCCCCAGCATTTCTTAAGGATGGGACTGTAACAGCAGGGAGTAGTTCTGGATTAAATGATGCTGCTAGTGCTGTTGTGATCATGTCTAGAGAAAAAGCAAAAGCTTGCGGGTTAGAACCTTTAGTGGTCATACGAGATTATGTGGTGAGCGGTGTCGACCCTACGATTATGGGGATTGGGCCAGTACCAGCGACCAGAAAGCTATTAAACAGAGCAGGAATTCAATTGAATATGATTGATTTAATCGAATTAAATGAAGCTTTTGCAGCACAGGTTATCGCATGTGATCGCGAATTAGAATTTGACCCTGAAAAATTAAATGTTAATGGTGGTGCGATTGCACACGGACATCCATTAGGGGCGACAGGAGCGATTCTTTTAACAAAGGCAATCTATGAATTACAAAGGAGAAATAAAGCAACTGCCATAATTACCGCTTGCATAGGTGGAGGGCAAGGTATTGCTACCTTGATTGAAAGAGAATAACAAAAAGGAAAGAGAAATGAACGTACGCAACTAAAACATACCAACTAGTAGGTATGTTTTAGTTGCAGAGGATATAAATGTGAGTGTTCAGAACACCATTATACTAAGGAGGCAGAAATGAAATTTGAAACCAATGTAAAAGTGCGCTTCTGTGAAACGGATGCCTTAGGTCATCTTAACAATGTCAGCTACTTTATCTATTTGGAGGAAGCACGTGTAGAATTTTTTAAAGCCCTCAATCCAGATATGACAATCGAAAATTGGAATATCATTTTAGCATCAACTTCATGTGACTTTATTAAACAAGTTTATTTTGACGAAATTCTTTCGATAGAGACGTCGGTTGAAAAAATCGGTACATCTAGCTTCCATATTGTCCATGAAGTGTTTAATCCCGCTAAAGAAGTTGTAGCGAGAGGCCGGGCAGCTGTGGTCCATTTTGATTTTCATTCGCAAACAACTCAACCACTACCAGATTTTATGAAAGAACGTTTAAATAAGTATTACCAAGAAAAGATATCATCCAACTAGAAGGCAACTTCCACGTGATGGACGAAAGCTTACGATCAGTAATCTTGAAACGACTTAATACAAGGAGGATCACTATGTCCATTTACAACGATAAGCCATGGTTATCGCTTTATCATGAAAGTGTAGAAGAAAGGGTTGAAGTAAACGATCTCTCGTTGAATGATTTATTTACCCAATCGGTTGAAAAATACAAGAACAAAACCGCTATAACTTTCTATGACCGAACCTTTACCTATGAGCAGGTTGATGGAATCACCAAGCAATATACGTCATCTCTTCATAGTTTAGGATTTACAAAAGGAGATCGCTTCGCTGTTATGCTTCCGAATACTCCTCACTATCTCTTTACGTTGTTTAGTGTGTCAAAACTTGGTGGCATCGGAGTTCAAGTCAATCCGATGTATATCGAAAGAGAGATTGAACATGTGCTCAAAGACTCGGGGGCAGAATACATGATTGTTTTAGATCAACTGTATCCACGCGTCAAACAAATTCAGAAGAAAACAAATCTGAAACATGTCATCGTTGTAAGCTTGGGGTCAGAAGTAACGGAAATAGAGGAGAATGATTTCTTTTTTAATGACTTCTTATCCTTAGGAACAGAGCAACCACCTCATGTAGAGATTGATCCAGTGGAAGATATTGCGATGCTTCAATATACAGGTGGTACAACAGGTGTGTCAAAAGGGGTTATGCTTACACATCGTAATTTGATGACGAATATAGAACAAATCTATGAGTTTATGTTTAAACCTATTGAGTACCCAGACAATCCGAAAATCATGAGTGTTTTACCTATGTTTCATATTTACGGCTTAACGTGTAACGTCTTTTTGGGATTCAAGTGTGGATGTAATCAAATTATTTTACCTCGTTTCGAGCTCCAAGAAGTCGTCGAAACGGTTAAACGAGAGAAGCCTTTCCAGTTTTCGGGTGTTCCGACCATGTATGTAGCATTAAATAGTCATCCGAAATTAGAAGAATACGGATTCGATCAAGTATCCTATTTTAATAGCGGAGGCTCAGCTATGCCTATTGAGCAGCTACAGACTTTTGAAAAAAGAACGAATTGTAATTTATGCGAGGGCTATGGTCTGTCTGAAGCCTCACCAACCACTCACTTTAATCCTCCAACGCGAGATAGAAAAGTGGGTAGCGTCGGGATACCACTTCCTGGGTTAGAATCAAAAATAATTAAAGAGACTGACCTTGGTCCGATTGACGTACCTGTAGGTGAAGTAGGTGAGTTACTCGTTAGAGGGCCACAGGTGATGAAAGGATATTGGCAGCGAAAAGAGGAGACAAACGCCGCATTAAAAAAAGGGTGGCTCTTTACAGGGGACTTGGCGCGAATGGATGAGGAAGGGTACTTTTATATCGTCGATCGCAAAAAGGATATGATTATTGCAAGTGGCTTCAATGTCTATCCTCGCGAAATTGAGGAAATCCTTTATCAACATCCTGCCATTCAAGAGGTGATTGTCGTCGGTGTTCCAGATGAATACAGAGGAGAAACTGTAAAAGCTTTTATTAACTTAAAAGCAGGTGAAAAGGCGACTGAAGGGGATGTAATTGCTCTTGCAAGAAAATTACTTGCTCCATACAAAGTTCCAAGCTTTGTAGAATTTCGTGATGAACTTCCAAAATCAGCTGTCGGGAAATTATTAAGAAAAAAGCTCCGTGATGAGGAAATAAACAAGGCTCGTTCATAAAGGTCTGCATCGTTCGTAAATCCATTAAGAAAAGCTAGATCCTTAATGGATTTATTATTATAGAATTAACGGAATGAAAATTAGAAAATTCAATCTTTTTATTGACATCGTAAACAATTCGATTTAGAGTAAATATATCAACATACTGACCGGTTAGTTTATCAATTAAATGAAAATGAAAGCGTTTACTTATTGGGGTGTTCTTTTCATCTAAACAAAAGTAATGATGACATTAGGGAGGTTGAAAGATGGGAAAAAAACGTACATACGGCGGAATTCAGCCAGGTGTTAAATGGGGACCTTTTACGATGCGGCTACCTGGGGTACATGTGGCTATTTCGTGGCCTGAAGCAATTCAAGGGGCATTTTTATCGCTTGCTACAGGGGGAGCTCTAGCACCGCTCATGATGCAATTTTTTGAAGTTCCTTTCGAAGTAGCATGGTCGATCTTAACGATTCAACTATTCTGGGTATGGTCGCAAACAGTACTATTTGGAGATGCTTATGCTGCTGGTTGGATCACCCCAGCGCTCCCTTTAATATTAGTCTTTTTAGGTGGTGTATCACCGGGATCTGAAGCTGTGCAAGCGATGATAGCGATCACTTTAGTAGTCTCCTTCTTATTTATTTTCTTCGCGATAACAGGACTTGGTCAAAAGTTTAATCAACTAGTTCCAGGACCCTTAAAAGCCGGAATAATCCTTGGTGCTGCCATAGCTGCATTTATGTCGGAGATTAATCGAGTACAAACATTACCCTTTACACTCATCACCTCATGGATTGTTGTATTAGTACTCATGTTTTCAATACCATTCGGGCGTTTACCAAATACGAAGGCAAAAGTGTTGATGGCATCCAATGCGATGCTAGTAGGTTTTATCGTTGCCGGGATTGTTGGAACATTTGCAGGGGAATTAACATTTTCCATTGAGTGGGGATTCTTCATCCCGCAATTTGGTGAATTACTGGCTACGGTTTCTCCATGGGGAGTCGGCATGCCATCATGGTCATTGATCGTATCTGCAGTTCCCATTTCCCTAATGATTTATGTTTTAGTTTTTGGAGACCTTCTTGTAGCCGATTCGCTATTAAAGGAAGCATCTAAATCGAGACAAGATGAAAAGGTTGATGTCAATCACACTCGTACGCACTGGGCGTTAGCCATTCGTAACGTTGGTCAAATGTTTACAGGCGGGGTTCTCATTCCCTTGCATGGCCCGATGTGGACGGGAATTCAAGTATTTATTATGGAGCGTTACAAGTCTGGTCGAAAAGCATTAGATTCCATCTACTCTGGTACCATAAGCTGGTATTTACTATCGTTACCATTAGGGTTTTTATTGCCAATTATCGGGCTCATCGTCCCGTTATTACCAGTTGCTCTATCTCTAACGTTATTATTAACAGGGTTTGCTTGTGCCTATGTTGCGATGTCGATGGTAAAAGATAATATCTCACGTGGATATGCATTAGCGATTGGGATGATCACTGCCTTTGTAAGTCCAGCATGGGGAATAGGGGCCGGTATCGTTCTATACTTGCTCTTAATCGGCAAAAATGGTGGTGCTATAGAAGGAACTGCATCAAAAGAGGATAAGCAAGTTTCATAAAGCTTCTATTTTAAAAGGCATAACATTCACTTATATGTGAGGTTATGTCTTTTTTTTTAGCTAAAAATGAATTTATATAAATTCACACTGACAAAAACAAAAACCGCTGCAAAGATAATCCATAATAATCCAAGAATAATTGACCCCACAAAAAAGTTATAAAAGCTCGTTTCAAGTTTTCCTATTGTTTTTCCTAATTCACCGTAAATAGCTCCTTCAAAACTAAGTGCGGCTCCAGCTATTAAAGCTAACAAATAAGTCATGTAACGCATTAATAAACCTCCATTTATATATATCTAGAAAGTACATGTTCCATGTATACCCTGCTTCTTAATAAACTAAAGGTCTTTGTAACCGATTTAAAATAAGGTTCAAGCCTCCTATTCTAATCATTACATTTGTAACTACTCGATTGATACATCTCCAATTTAAGATAATACTATCAAGGAACAGGAGGAGAAAAATATGGCCATTGTTCATATAGAAAATTTAGTGAAACGTTACGGCTCACATATAGCTCTAGATCATGTCGATTTAGATATAGGAGAAGGAGAAATCCTTGGTCTCTTAGGGCCAAATGGGGCAGGTAAAACAACGTTAATTCATGCTTTAGCCGGAATAGTAGGTTTCGACTCTGGAGAAATAACTGTATTTGGTAAAGAGCAGCAAAAGAATTTGATGGATATTAAACGGCAAATTGGTCTAGTCACACAGGAAATTACTTTGTTTACGGACTTAAGTGCGCGAGAAAACCTAGAGTTTTTCGGTAGCATATACGGCCTTAAAGGGGAAAAATTAAAAGACCGAATAGATGAAACGTTAGCATTGGTTGGGCTAACAGAAAATGCGAATAAGCTTCCTACGAAATTTTCCGGCGGGATGCAAAGAAGGCTTAATATCGCCTGTGCCCTTGTGCATCAACCCAAATTTCTTATTATGGATGAACCAACCGTGGGGATTGACCCTCAATCTCGCAATCATATTTTAGAGACGATTCGAAAATTAAACGAGCAAGGTACCACCATCCTTTATACGACTCATTATATGGAAGAAGTTCAAAGTCTTGCAACGCGAGTGGTTATTATGGATCAAGGACATGTCATTGCAGATGGAACTATGCAAGAGTTAGTAAACAAAATCCAACATGAAGAAAAAATAAAACTGGAAGTATCGGAGCCTTCGGACGAGTTATTAGAAAAACTACGGAAGCTTGAAGGAGTAAAACAAGTATTCATGCATCGGAAAGAAATATACATTATTTCACAAGTAGGTGCTGGTAATCTCGATCGTACCCTTACTGTCGCCAAGGATTTGGGTGGAATTCTGTCTGTGGCAGCAGAAAAACCCACCTTAGAGGATGTATTTTTAACCCTAACAGGGAAACGCCTCCGTGATAGGGAGGAGGACTAAACGATGGTCATAAGATCTAGTTATTTTATGTTTCGCAGATTGTTTCGTAATTATATTGGTATTTCGATTTTATTGCTACTACCGATCGCCTTAATTACCGTACTAGGATTGATAGCTGATGACGCCATAAGTGATACGTTGGGAATCCCAATGAAAGATCAAGTAGCTGTGACAATGATGCTAAGTTTCCTTTTATTCGGCGGATTTTTCACGATGGAATATGTCAAGGAAGATCTTCTTTCTTCTATGAAGTGGAGGATGAATTCCTTGCCGTATCCTGCTCATAAACACGCCTTTTCAATTTTAATTTCCTGTACACTTTTTAATGTACTGCAGAGCTTTCTCATCGTCCTTTACACACATTTTGTCTATGGCGTGAACTGGGGAAACTTAGGTTTCGTGCTTTTCGTCCTCATCGTTGTATCAACCGTTTGCCAATTCATATTTATTAACTTTGTTTTAGGGGTGAAAAATTATAAAACAGCAGAACGTTTAGGAACGGGGTTTGGACTGACTTGCCTTATGGTTTCTGAAGTATGGTTTCCTCTACCAGAAGGTGTCTTTTTCCAGCTTCTAACCACATATAGTAACCCATTTGCTCTTGGCCAAAACTTACTATTTACGACAATCACCGGTGAAAACATCAATACAGCCATCATTAGCTTCATCATTTTATTAATATCAGTTATTGTTTTGGCAATTTCAGGAGTGTATTTCGGAAGGCGGAAACTCTTATGACCGTATTTCGATTTGTTTTTAGACGTTTTTTTCGAAGGAAATCAAATAGTATCTTTTTACTCGTTCTCCCCATTGGAGCTATCTTTCTTCCAACGGGAGATTGGCCTCCCATTCCTCTAGGGTTTCACTATTATGGAATTATCATTATGTTCATGGCTTCACGTCTTGCAGCTATCATCATGGAGGACCGGTCAAATAAGACACTGATACGTCTGAGTGTAGCGCCCATTTCGCATTTTCAATACTTGTGGCAAAACATGTTGGCGTACACGACGATCATGACTGCTGTCAATTTGATGTTTGTGATTATAGGGACGATCGTTCACGGAGGTAATTTACCCTCACCAGTCTTCTTATTTATCATTTATACGGTTTTTACTATGACTGCGTTAGGCTTTTCCTTAGCCTGGTATGCCATATTCCGGAACAAGGAAGCTGCTTTTAGCGTTTTAGGAGGCATCATTATTCTCATGGCAATGCTTGGTGGTCTCTTGTGGCCAGTAGAAATAATGCCTGACTTCCTGCAACGTGCCGTGATGCTGCTGCCAACCTATTGGGTAGCGGAGGCAACAATTTTGCTATCTTATAATGCAGCAATAGAAGAACTTTTTGTCCCATTAGTAGTCATGATCCTATTCTGTATAGCATTTTTATTGTTAGGAAGCCGCAGGAAACTCACATAGTCCGTTTTAACACAAAAATTTAGGAATGTTCCCTAAGGATTTTGGTATGATAGAGGGATGAGTAGAAGGACGTGAGTATATGATGAACAAATGGGAGATATGGACTCCTGAAATGGCAATGACCATATGGCGTATTTTCGGATTACTTTTACTAAGCTTTCTGTGGCTTCTAGGCGGCGGGAACGAAGGGGGAGTAATCCTTCTCTTGTTTCTTGCAATCATGGCTTTGGCTCGTTGGCGATTTACGCTGCCGGGGTGGACTGTTCTCATCGAACAAACAGTATGTTTAATGATGACACCTATTTTTCCGTTTGCAGCCTATGCTTTGGCATTGCCTATATTTGAAAGCATGCTTAAGAGGCAGCCTTGGTTTGCTTTACCAACGTTCATATTTATAGTTATATATCCTGAAACGACTATTCAGATAGTTGTCGTTTTCATCCAAGCAGGATTGTCTGGGGCAATCCTTGGCGGGTGGTACCAGGATACAAATAGATACCAGAAGGAGTCAGATCAACAACGGCGCAATCACTACGAATTGGAAAATCTAAAAGAAGAACTTCTTATCGCGAATGTGCAAGGGACACGTTTGGCAGAGTTGACAGAAAGAAATCGAATCGCACAACAACTCCATGATGATGTAGGGCATGAACTCACAGCATCTGTTCTTGCTTTACAAGCCTTTGAAGAGCTTTGGAAAGTAAATGATCCAGATGCGGAAGAAATGTTTATCCAAGCACAGCGGCGTCTATCCAAAAGTGCCGTTTATTTACGAGAAACAGTTCATAACATGAAGCCTGTTAAGGAGCTAGGGATAGAGGGTCTTTATGAAATCAGTGACGAATTCAACCTATGTCCTGTGAAATTTAACATATATGGTGATACAGGCAGAGTTCCTGTCCATCTATGGAGTATTCTTTATCCAACGTTGAAAGAAGCGTTAACGAATGTTATTCGCCACGCCCAGCCAACACTGGTAGAAATTTCTTTAGACATTAGCCCTCACATTTTGAGATTATCCATTTCTAACGATGGGGTGACAAAGGATAAACGTGGTCGAGGTACAGGTGTAGGTTTAAGAAATCTTCGTCACCGGGCAAAGGCGGTGGGAGGGAGTATCTCGTTCGATACTAGCGATGGGTTCCTTTTAATCTGTGTCCTTCCTATAGAATTAACAGGATAACGGAGGTTTTCTTTATGAAAATTTTGATTGTTGATGATGATGGTTTAGTTTGTAAAAGTTTAAAAGTGCTCCTCTCCCGAGAAAAAGACATGGAAGTCATAAGCACTGCTACAAATGGTGCTGAAGCGATTAATGCCTGCCGAAAGGAACTACCAACCATTGTTTTAATGGATATCCAAATGCCGGTCATGGATGGTATACAGGCTACAAGGCAAATCAAGTCAGAATGGCCCAATGTACATGTGATGATGTTAACAACTTTTCAAGATGAAAAAAATATTCGCCTTGCCATTCAAGCAGGAGCCGCTGGATATTTAATAAAGTCCACAGAGGTAAAGAGTATGTCTCAGAAAATTAGGGCACTCGTTTCCGGTTCAACTGTATTAGATGCAGATGTACTAAAACAACTGACACAGCCTGCAGGAAGAGAAACACAAGAGAAACTGACTCCCAGAGAACGAGACATTGCTGCATTAGTAGCCCAAGGGCTCTCCAATCGAGAAATAGCAGATCAGCTCTATCTCAGCGAAGGGACAATACGCAATACTTTGTCTATCATTTTAGAGAAATTCCAACTTCGAGATCGAACACAACTAGCCATTTACTATTTGAAAAATAGTAAATAAGACTATGGCTTGATGATGGGGGACATATGAAAAAAACAATAAAAAGAATTAGCATATTAGTTATAGTTTTGATTGTCGTAGGTTATTTACTAAATGAATTATCACAATCAAGAACGTTCCAATTCTTTGGTGGTTTAGTTAATAGTGTAGATACAAACGAAAAAGTAGTAGCCTTAACCTTTGATGATGGTCCTGGAGTAAATACACATGAAATATTAGATATATTAAGTAAACATGATGTGAGAGGTACTTTCTACTTAACAGGTTATGAAATTGAACAGTATTTTGATGATGCTAGTAAAATAGCGCAAGAAGGACATGATATTGGGAACCATTCCTATTCCCATAAAAGAATGGTTTTTAAATCTCCATCTTTTATCAAAGAAGAAATCGATAAAACGGATGAGTTAATACGACAAATCGGTTATGAGGGAGAAATCACTTTCCGTCCGCCTTTTGGAAAAAGGTTAGTTTTGTTACCTTATTATCTATCCAAGCAAGATAAGAATACGATTTATATGAATATAGAGCCTGATTCTGATCCTGAAATAGCTGATGATGCAAATGAAATGGTAAACCATGTCGTAGAACATATAAAACCTGGTTCAATTATTTTATTGCATGTCATGTATGAAAGTAGAAGAGAGTCACTCGATTCAGTAGAAGGTATTATTACTTCGTTAAAAGAGGAAGGGTATACTTTTGTAACAATCTCAGAACTATTAAGATATGAATCACAAGAATGATATTATAATAATGTCTTCAACACATGCGTTTCTGTCAAAAGCAGGAACGTTTTTTTTTGCTTAATAAGAGCTATAGGGCTATATCATTTAAAATGACTTATTTGTCCTACGATAATGGCAAATGAATTATTTATCACCAGACGATCACTGTTAAGGTGGTCGTCTTTCAGATTTAACCTATTTAACGCCACAGTGGTTTTAAAGACGCACAAACTAATGTGCAAAATTTTATTTAAACAACGCAAACTTATCACCGTTGATCTAACCCATTTTAGTTGAGTTATTCATAGAATGAAGAGGGCAGCAACCTTGGGTAGTGTATGCATGGCTACTTGTTACGTAGATAAAGCCCTCCATTAACAGCTGTCGCTCTATACTAAATTTGTTCTAGCTCAACTTTTAAAGGTGGTGCATCTTTTTCAGTTGTATAGTGTCTTACTGCTAAGTGTCTAGTGTTGCAGGTGTGACAAGTAATGTTATATATTGTCACCTTATTAGTTGAATGTCTTAGGTCCGTTGACATTTGTTTTTCAATCAGATAACTAGATAAATCAGAGCTGTTTGATTGATATAAGTGGTGCAAAATTGCCCTCTCTTTTTCATATTCTTCAGGAAGAACATCGAATAATTTAGTAGTAAAATAATAGCCTGTCGTACAGGTTTTGCATTTATAAACATTTGCTGACAACAAAAACGGAATAGCTAAAGCTCCTCCTACATATCCAGCAACCTCCACCCATAGGGCAGGAACAATTAATACTTGATCTACAGGTATTAGATGTTGAAAGTTTCGATCTGAATAAAGATTATTCATAAATGAGAAGAAATCTACCTGCTGCCCGGCCATTAAAACCACACTCGGATTACTAATATGCGTTCCATCGCCGAAATAATTAATAAACCCATGATTAGAAATAAATGTCGCTTGATAATGGATAAAAAAGATCGCGATAAAAGTAAGAAGTGAAGTGAAACTAACAAATACTAAATCCCAGACCTGCCACTTTCTCTTCTTTCTTAAATAAATGAAATAGCCAAGTGAAGATAATAAGCCGAGTATAAAGGCACCTAGAGGGAACACCCACACTGCAAAAGAGTGAACAGGAGATCCTAATAAAAGCAAAAGAGAAGAAATCAATACTGTTCCGACGACTGAGACAAGCCCCCATATATACTTCATCATATTAATAAACACCACCTATCTTGGCATAATTATACCATATTATACTAACCTTTGATAAAAGTGGGTTATTACGTTAAAATAGTAGACTAATAGAGAATGGCTGGAGGATTATCATGATCAACATTTCAGGCAAGTTAGTCACTCTTAAAGAAGCAACCGAAAAAGATTTAGATGAACTGTATTATTGGAAGTACGAAGAAGAAGAACAAGCCTCTAAAAAGTGGAATGGACCCTACATACCTGAGCCTACTATTCCAAAACAGGAATTTAAGCGAGATTGGGAAATGAGTAAGGAACTCTTTCCTCAGATACCAAGTGCATTAACCATTCATGTTAATGAAAAGCTGATTGGCATTGTCAGCTGTTATTGGGTAGATAAACATACAAATTGGCTGGAAACGGGAATCGTCATCTATGACAAGGAATACTGGAATGGAGGCTACGGTACAGAAGCTTATCGTCTCTGGATTGATTATCTATTTACCACTACAGACTTGCATCGCTTAGGAATGTCTACTTGGTCTGGAAATATACGGATGATGAGAGCAGCTGAAAAGATCGGAATGAAAGAAGAAGCACGGATCAGGCAGGCTAGAACCGTGAACGGAGTATATTATGATGCGATTAAGATGGGGATGTTGAGAAGCGAGTGGGAGTTATTTTATAACACATCATCTACAAAAGAAGGAATATAATTATGAAGCACAATCAACAAGATGTAGTTCAAATGTTTAAAGGAATCACTATCTGGGAGATAAGCTTATTTGTACCTGCCACTCTATTATTTTTATATCTACCTGTAGATAACTTCTTTCACATCATCATAAATGTTGTCATATTTTTTCTTTGTGTGATTGGGATCTATTCCATTATCACGTATTTTAAATCACTGAAAAAGAAAAAGATGTAACCGCTTATAGCCATAAAAGGAAGGGACTGATCCTATTCAACGTCTCACCAAAAATATTCTCATAACGATTTACATAGCAGTAATCGTCCTTGCCGTCGTTCTTATTGTAACAAACAAGCTCAATCCAGTGGGGTTTAATTACTCCTTAAATGATGATTTAAGTGTGATAACGATTGAAGAGGGATACATTTCAAAAGAAGTGTACCAGTTCGAAGTGGAAACAAGCGATGCATTACGCATTGTTATGCCAATTACAGAAGCGAATCAACTATGGGAATTGAACATAGCCATCTTTGCTTTACTCGTAGCAACCTTTAACTTGATCTATGCAAAAGTTATTAAGCCCCAAACATATTCAAAGTGGATTACAGCGGGATTTATCATCTTGCTTATCGTATTAGCAGCCATACATTTAAATGCCCATCTAGAATTGCACCGTACGATTTCAGAAATGATCGATTCCATGCAGTAAGGGGGGCTTAATATGAAGGCTAACATAACGAAAATTATATCCGATATTCTAAAAGTAAATAACTTTTCAGGTTCGATTTTGGTTACAGAAAATGAAAATGTGTTGGTAGAAACGTCTTTTGGATATGCTAATCGCTCTGAAAAGCTTAAGAATGACACATCTACAAGGTACGGAATCGCATCAGGAAGTAAACTCCTAACAGCAATAGCCGTTTGCCAGCTAGTAGAGAACGGAAAGCTATCATTCGGTACAAAATTATCTGATTGCCTTAAAGTAGACTTTCCGCACTTTGATAAAGATATAACAGTACATCATCTATTAACCCATACTTCTGGTATTTCAGATTATTGTGATGAGGAACTAATGGAGGACTTTGAAGAGCTGTGGGCTGAATTTCCGATGTATAATTTAAGGAGGTTAAGTGGATTCCTCCCTCTTTTTCTAGATAAAAGGATGAAATTAAAAATGGGAGAAAGGTTTCACTATAACAATGCAGGATATATTTTGCTAGGATTAGTTATTGAAGAAGCAAGCGAGTTAACATTCACGGATTACATCCAAACGTTTATTTTTAATAAACTCGAAATGAAAAATTCGGGATACTTTGACTTAGATGCCTTGCCCCAAAATACAGCAATTGGTTACATTGATTTACCAGATGGAACGTGGAAGACAAATATCTATTCTATACCTGCAAAGGGTGGTTCAGACGGAGGAGCATTTATCACAGTTGGTGACATGACAAAATTATGGAACGCGCTTATGAATTACTCCATCCTAAGTGAGAAACACACCAAGCTCCTGCTTAACCCTCATGTCAATGTTGAAAAAGATGTTCATTACTACGGTTATGGTGTATGGATTAAGAAGAACCAAACATCTGTTGAGAAGTATCATGTAATGGGCTATGACCCTGGTGTATGTTTTCACTCTTCGTATTATCCACAAGCTTCTATTTCCATTGTTGTTTGTTCGAATCAGTCTGATGGAGCTTTTGATCTCGTTAAAGTATTAGAGGAAGAGTTGATTAGTAATCAGTTAGATTCATGAAATGCTTGATATTGACACGATTTGAGAAATGGAAATGTGAGGTGAACTAGCTTTGCATGATGATAAAGCTTATGTGTTAATTCAATATGTACATTCAATAGAGTTTGTCCAATCATTAGAACATGTAACTGACCAAGAGTGGCGTACAGCAATAAGTATTGGAAAATGGACTGTCGCAGAAATAGTTGGCCACCTCATTCCTTGGGATCAATTTGTGATCGACAAACGACTACCTTACCTCTTAACTAACAAGCCACTGCCAATCGGACCAGATGCCCATGCACTAAATGAGCAATCAGCAAGTTTAAGCAGGAGACTTAGTAAACAAACGATGATCAGCCAATTTATTTCTACTAGGAATCATTTGCATAACAAAGTACAGGATATTGCCAATGAATATTGGAAGACGTCCATCATTATAGGAACATCAACTCTCACTCTTAATGATTATTTAATAAGGCTGACACAACATGACTTACATCATTTTGCACAAATCAGATCTGCTCTAAGCAAGTGTAAGTTAGAAATGGAGGATCTTTCATGATTCGAAAAGCGAACGCAAAAGACATTCCTAGCTTAGCAAGTTTAATGGGTGAGTTGGGATATCCGACAACTAGTGAAGAGATGGAAACACGCTTTACTAAAATTCAAGCTAACCCTGACTACAATACCCAAGTTGCTGAAATGAATGGTGAGGTCATAGGCATGATTGGCATGATTTTGGGAACTCATTATGAAAGAAATGATCATTACATACGTATAGTCGCTTTCGTCGTTGCATCAAACTACAGGAATAGTGGCATTGGGGCTGCTCTGCTTAAAAAAGCGGAGGAATGGGCCATAGAAAATCAGGTTGTGAAATTAGTATTGAACAGCGGTAATCGTGACGAGCGAGACGGTGCTCATCAATTTTATACAAACAGAGGATTTGAAGGGAAAGCTACGGGTTTTTATAAGATTCTACACTAAGATTTTGACACAAACTAATAAAGAAAGAGTGGATAAAAAATGAATAATACATCTATTACACAACTATGGGAAAGCTTTCGAAAAAGTATTCCGAGTGCCCCTGAAGAATATGCAGCCTGGGCTTTCGGGGATTCAAAAGAAATGGCAGATGAGCTTGCTGTATTAGTCGTTGAGGGAGTGAAAAAAGCGACGGCATCAAACTTCACGCTGTATGAACTTGAAAACGAGGCTTTGCCGCAAGTGGGGCAGCTTAATATTATTCTAAACGGGGATGGAGATGCTGCAGCGATCGTGGAAACAACGTCAGTCGAGGTTATTCCATTTGATGAAGTGACAGAAGAACATGCGTATTTAGAAGGCGAAGGGGACCGGTCGTTAGCTTATTGGCGTGATGTGCATGAGACGTTTTTTAGAAAAGAGTTTGATGCAATAAATAGAGACTTTTCATACAAAATGCCTGTTGTATGCGAACGATTTAAAGTGGTACACACAAAATAAATTGAATTATTTATCTTTCTGTTCAGTTAAGGATGATAACTGCTTTTGCAACTGTTCTATTTGATTCTCTAAATTAGTGAAACGATCGTCTTGTTCTTGTTGAGATTTGATGTTATCGAAATTACTTGAGATCTCTTCATCTATCGCAATCCTAGCTGAATAAACAGCTAAAGCATCACCTATGGTCGTAATAATCCCTGCAATCAAGCCTAGTCTTAGGCTTAAGCTCACATTAAAAGGATTATCTTGTGGTGAAGGACCAGATTGGTTGTTAGATGGGAGCGTATTATTCGTATCATTGTCACCAAATATAGCAGGAATTTGCCTGTTCATGTCACCACCACCTAAATTAGAATCGTTAATTCATCTTATGTGAGTCAGATGCCTAGGTTGCTTGTATACACAAAAAAGCCTTTAGATGATAAGTGAAGAGATGCGCCCAATAATAATGGGCGCAATTAATTCTCAAGTAAATACAATATGGAACTAGACCCGAGCATATAGTATCAATACTGACGCAATAAGTGATGATTAACGCAATTACAATCCCAAGCGTAGCAATTAAGACGGACACCGACGCAATTGCACCGCCAAGCAGCGCAATAATCAGTTCAATAAATACAATTAATACATTCTAACCAATTAAATAAGCTGGACTTTACCTAATCCTTTTATAAAAGGAGATAAACTATGAGAGATAAATTAACTCCACTGCTACTCATCTTAGCAGGCGCAGGTGTTGGACTCATCGGCTATTTACTCTTTCAATATCTCTTCATTCCGAATTTGATGTAACTGAACACAGCAAGTTTCTACCGATCGTTCAATCGACAAAAAGGGGACAAATTCACAGTGAATCATCATACCAATCGATTCTCCAAGGTCTTCATCCTTTATCTATTATCCTTAGTTTTATTCGCATTTGATCCTCCATCCACCTCCTATGCAAATGAAACTGCTGCCACAGAGGACAATATAGAGGAGTATTTAAAAAAACACGATAAAGACATCGCTGGATTAGCCACAATCGTGATAGAAGAAGATAAAGTCATTTACAAAATGAAGGGTTACGCCGATATAGAAAATCAAATCCCCGTTACTGAGGATACAGTATTTGAATGGGGATCTGTGTCTAAAATTCTTATTTGGATCAGTGTCATGCAATTAGTCGAGCAAGAACAACTCGATTTAGAAACAGATATAAAAACGTTCTTACCAGATGATTTCCGCACCATAACCACGTATGAGGAACCAGTCACCCTCCGACATTTAATGAACCATTCAGCGGGATTTGATGACAGCTATACAGATTTAATGATTCATAATCCACCTGAAAAGCACACCTTAAAAGAAGTACTTGAAAATGCAGATATAAAGCAAGTATATCCACCTGGTGAAGTCGTTGCTTATTCTAATTACGGAAGTGGGCTTGCTGCATTTATTGTGGAAGAAGTGAGCGGAATAGACTACCATGAATACGTCCAGCAAAATATTTTCGAACCTCTTCACATGGCAAAAACAGCGATCGATCCCGAATTAGACGATAACGAATGGGTAAAAAAGGCGAGGGGAGAGGTGCAGGGTTATACATATGCCCGTCAGCTTATTGAACCTAATTTTTACTCAATCCCAATGTATCCAGCTGGCAGTGCGATAGGGACAGCTGCAGATTTACAAAAGTTCATACAAGCTTTATTAGCTGAAGATGATACCCCTCTATTTAAAAATAAAGACACACTGAATAAAATGTTTGAACCAACATTATATTATCCAGATACCACTATCCCAAGGATCGCAAATGGCTTAATTTATTTACCATCCAAAAGTCAGCATGTATATGGTCACGGCGGTAATTCTAAAGCCTTTAGCTCCTCTTTTTATGTAGATCGAACAGAGCGTATTGGCGTGATCGTGTTAACCAACATCAATAATGAAAGTACGTTTACAGCAGGAATCCCTGAACTGATTTTTGGTGAATATGCCAATGCTAAATATGAGGGGAATGCTGAGGACTCATCTAAATGGAATGGTGTGTATCAGCCAGCCAGGCTTCCTAGCTCTGGATTCAGCAAGGTGTACGGTTTATTGTTACGGGGAAAAACGACACAAAGTGAATCGAATCATTTAAACATAGGCGGCTTACATTATACCCAGCTAGAGCCGGGCATTTACAAAACAAAGGACAGCCCGAGCTTGTACAGTTTAGATGTGTATTCAGTACATCCCCAACACAAAAACGTGTTATCTAATACGTATTCTGATCTCCTTTACGTGCCTTATTATAAACATTTGTTAGAGTGGGGCGGACTCGTTCTCTGTGCAGCTGCGGTCCTGTTTTCGTTCATCTATGTCATGGTCACTGCTATTAGGAGGGTATGGACTAAACAACCTCTGCATCGATTGCTATTTACTCAAAATCTCTTAAATCTGCTTATATTCACAAATATTCTTTGGATCGCTTACAAGACAGCATCCATGGTCAGCTATGACTTTCTCAAGCCCTTTTTAACTCTGAACCTAATCTATATCGTGATCTCTCTTATTAATAGTGTATTTTTAAGTGTTAGGCTAAAAAGTCAATGTATAAGTAAACGTGAAAAACGATTTTGGATCATGACGATTGTTTTTACAATGATTCTATGTGTAAACATGCTGTACTGGGAGTTTTATTTCTAAGCTCCATAATAAGTGAGCGTTAATGCTGCAATGCCAGGGCAGTACTTTTCACGAAGTGCTGTTTTTTTGACGTTTGAATATGTTGCTAACTTAAATGTTACATATTATTTTCATCTCATTCATTTTGTATATTTAAACGAAAAGTATTACACTCTATACTAATCAAACGAAGAGAGGAGAAAAGATATGAAAGCTGTACAAGTAACAGGATATGGAGATGTAGATAAGTTAGAAATGGTTGAAAGGGCTATTCCTGAACCGAAAGACAATGAAGTGCTCATTAAAGTAAAGGCTTGTGCCATAAATAATACGGAAATCTGGATGAGGGAAGGGGCTTACGGAACTGGCTCTAAATCTGGCTGGCGGCCAGAAGGGGTAGAGTTTCCGCGCATCCCAGGCTCTGATATTACCGGTACCGTCGTTAAGGCCGGCAGCCTTGTAGATCAATCGATGCTCAATAAAAATGTCGTTCTTTTCCCGTTTAAATCAAGTGGAGAAGAAGGATTCGAACATATTTCAGATGATATGTCCTTTATCGGGTCAGAATTTGATGGGGGATATGCAGAATACGTCGTATGGCCGGCTGAGCTCTGCTTTGATATGCCGCTTGCCGATTATATCGAAAGTGCCGTTTTTTCAGTTAGCGGGTTGACGGCTTGGCATATGGTTGAACAAATTCAAGCTCAACCCGGCGAGACTGTGATGGTTACAGGCTCAAATGGCGGTGTTGGATCTCTTAATGTACAAATTGCGGCAAACGTTTTTGGTGCTAAGGTGATTGCAATTGTTGGCGACCTACGTTTGGAATCACAATTAAAGGAACTCGGAGCAACCCATGTATTATCTTATAAATCACCTAATCTGGCTCAAGAAATAATGGAAGTGAATGGTGGACCCATTGATGCGGTGTTAGATGTAGTAGGGGATGCATTGTTCCCAACTTCCCTCGAAGTACTGAAGAAAGGCGGGAAGTTCTGTATATCTGGTTCTGCTGGCGGTCAAAAGACAGACCTTGATTTTCGAACACTGTACTTAAAGCATATTACATTTTACGGCTCGGTTTTGGGCACCAGAGATGAGTTCAAACGCATGCTTCAAGCTATATCTGAAGGGAAAATCAAACCTGTCATTGATTGCACATTCCCTCTAGAACAAGCTAGAGAAGCTCAAACCTATTTTAAAAAAGCAGGAAAGCTAGGGAAGGTTGTCTTGCTTCCTGAAGAATAACCATAAGAATAAAAGCCTAATTCCTCTCTTTAGTGAGCAAGGATTAGGCTCTTTACGTTTTACTTTTCCGGCGTAATATAAGGGACCATCTCTGCAGTCACACCAACAGAGGCACCACGGATGAAATCTTTACCAACTAATGCTGCAAAATTCTCTGTCTGACCCGTCAGCATGACACCCAGCACCTCAACGTCATCCAGTGGTTTTTCCGCGTTTTCACTCAGAAACTCTTGAATCGCATCGTTGTACCCTCTGTCATCATACTCTTTTAGTGTCTCAACAAAATAGGCATAGGAGGCATCATCAGGCGACGAACCAGGAGCAAATCCGTAAACAGGCATCCCAGCCGGACCCATGCTTTCATCTCGAATTTCAGAGGTCATATACAACCAAACGATGTTTAAGTTGTCAGGAATACGTCCTTGAACCTCTGCAAATGTGTAGGGGCGATCAAACGACACAGCAACTTCAGCTACATAGTTTTCCATTTCTGAAACAGCTGCTAATTGATTTTGCACCCCATCATGGTAGTCTTCAATCAATGGATGATAAAAGGTTGCCACTTTTTGCTTTGTTTGCTTATCATACTCGTAAAACCCTGTATCAGAACTGTAAGATCCGGGTATTAGTTCATTAAAATCAATTTCCGTTTGGATCCAGCCATACGAGCTAGTTAGTGTACTCCAAGGAACAACATAGCCATTAATATTCTTTGAGCGATTCGTCACAATATTTCCGCCGAACATCGAGCGGTTGCTTGTCACTCGTGAATCCATTTGCACGTTCGGCTGAGAAATCACATGGTGCATCACTAGTGCATCATGGAGTCTCATCGTACTTTTTGCGGCAAAATAATTTCCCGTTCTATAAAAGACAGGCAGTAAAAGCATGACGACAAGGATAGAAATCATCGTAAATTTTAACATTTGTTTTCGTTTAGCTTTCGTTAATGCTTTTTTTAGTGAATGGTCCATCAGCGTTTTCCCCCGGTCTTTGAGTGAATGAACTTTCTAGCGCGGTACAACTTTTGTTTTACTGTATCTGTCTTCACACCTAACATTTCAGCAATTTCATCATAAGAAAAATCATAATAATACTTCAGCAAGAAAATTTCTTTATATTCTTTTTTGATCTCTTTTAAAAGGTAGAAGATCTCATCCTTATTCAAGATCGCGTCAAATTCACGGTCTGCATGAGCAAGTTTTGTATAAATGTCATCACTCAAATAAATATTTTGCTTCTCCTTTTTACGCATCAAATCAATATGTTCATTCAAAGCCACCCGAAAAAACCAAGGACGCAAGTTGCTTTCTGTTAAATCATCGAGCAGCGTATACACCTTATAAAACGTATTTTGAATAATATCCTCCGCGTCTTCTTTCACAGCACCTCTCACCTGTAACAACCGAAACACTTCCTCTCCCAATTGGATAAGATAGGAGGCAAGCACATCTTCTTTTTTCATTTCTTTATCCTCCCAACACTTATTCAACGAATCAGCATTGCAAAATGTATACAGTAAATCCAATTTTATATGAAAAGTAATCTTTGATGGCGACAAATTTAAAGACCTTGGCATTTTCTTCAATAATAATAATCAATGAATCTCAATAAAGAGATCTATGCTAAAATTAAGAGATAATAAAAATGTACATAAAGAGTGGATATTTCTATTGAAAGGGGAGCAGCATCGCAATGGCCTTCAGAATACGAACAACACATAAAACTATTACAAGAACTCCATTTACGTGTGTCAGAACCGATCAATTGGAAGGAAAAAGCAAGCGAAGCACCGCCATTTTCAATAGGTGAAATGGGGCCACACGAGACGGATGCACGAAGAGATGTCGAACAATATAAGCCGTCCTTTTTTTCGCGGTTACTAAAAAAAGAAGCGAAGGAAATGATTAAGCTTGAGGAAAAGCTGGGACATGCCATCTTAAAGGATAAAGAGAGCTATGCCGATTGGCTTAATAGAGTCAATAAAGCACAAACTCTTGCTGCTGGCGGAGTAGAAGTATACAAGGAATTACTCGATGAAACCGACCTTTTCCAAACAGCAGAAGAATATGGTACCGCAGTAGAGCTTGTGCCGATTGATAGAAATGAAGTAATCTTGACGTTCCTAGTAAACGATGATGTGATTCCTGATGAGACGTTTAGTTTAACGAAGACAGGAAAGCTTTCGAGAAAAGCACAGACGAAAACCAATTACTATCATTTATATCAGCAATTCATTTGTTCTCTTCTTTTAAAAGCAGCGCGAGACTGTCTACATGCATTGCCAGATGTCACGACGGTTCATTGTCATGTAGACGAGAACCGAATTGATCCAGCTGATGGTCATCATAAGGATATAAGATTAATAGAAGTGACATTTACCCGTGCTCAAATAGAGTCTAAACGGTTTGAACATATTGATGCCCAAGCTGCAGTAGCTGGGTATGATCCGGCATGGAAATTCTTAAAAACGAAGGGATTCCAGCCGATCCGTTAAAACAGGTTAATCACATGCATGAATAGTCACTCACGCCTATTGGGTTAACTTAAAAGTTAGGAGAGAATACTGGGAAAGCAACCGGCGCAATTATGGTGAAAGTTAATACAATCCAGCGCTAGACCAACGCATATCCGCTCTCAACTGACGCAATTCAAAGAGAGTGACGCAATTACTCGCTCAACCAACGCAATTAAGCCTAAGAGCCGCGCAATAAACTTTGGAAGCAACGCAATAAGTCGGTGAAAGAATACAATTGCTAATTAATGTAAGCTCCTTCACTTATCAAAATAAATTTCTTTCTTCATAAAGATTTTACTTTAGAGGCTTTTCTTAGATGTAATTATCATAGAACTCTTTTATTTTCTCCTATAAATAAATAATTCGTAAACTAGAATGTTAAAAATAACTACTTCACTCAATATGATAAGACTATTGAATGTAGGTAACTCAAACATAAGTATGAACAGTATAAAAATGAATGTGATTAATACCATCTGCATATAACCTTTTCTACGTTTAGTCATTGCATATCAATCCTTTCTACACTACTAGTAATCCTATTAGTTAAATTAAAAACACAAGAGCTGACCAATTCTGCTCTTGTGTTTTAATGTTTACGATTTAACTTTCTATCTACAAGTGTATAGCCGAAGTAAAAGATTAAACCAATTAATAGTACACGCATAAAAATACCCACCGCATATACCCATGTCCCTTTTTCTATCAAGAATATCTCCCCAACATAATAATGCAGAATCACAATGAACACAAATGAAAGGAAATACAGTAAATATCTCATCTTCTCACCATCATTTTTCCATTCATTATAAACCTAATAAACGTATGAAGAAAAGATTTTTTGGATTTTTATTACAATTCTTGTAGTATAATAGATTGGTAAATAACTAAGATAAGCATCTAAATAAGGGGTGTAACAATGTTTACGTTTTTACTCTTCTATTTACTTATTATCCCTGTTTGTGTATTACTGCATGAAGCAGGGCATGGTTTAGGGGTGATTCTACGATCGAACGCACAAGCTCATGTTTATTTGGGGCCGCTTGCGGACAATCAAGAAAACATAAAAATTGGAAGACTTCACTTTCACATCCGTTGGTCTTATTCTGGATTTTGTACTTGGAGCGAGGAATTAGTTCACTCACAAAAGGTCGCTGCCCTAGCAGGAGGTCCGATCATGTCCTTACTATTAGCTGGGTTAGCATCGATTTTGCTGCCATTTGTTGATGGGGATCTACGTAATTTTGTTGCGGGGATTATCGTCTTTAATGGAATGATGTTTTTGTTTACTGCCATTCCGATGACCTATCCTAAGTGGTTCAGGTCATACAGCGGACGACCGTCAGACGGCCTGCAGCTTCTACGGATATGGAGAGACATGAAGTGAACATCAATATAAAAGGCTGCATAAATGGCTAATATATTAGAAAGAGGCGTATAAAATGAGCGAAACAAAAGGTTATCTATTAGGCTCTTTATTCATCCTATCAGGCACACTGTTGCTTGGATTAATGCATCTAGCCATTGCTTTATACTTACCCCACCTTACGAGTTGGAGTAGTCCGCCTGGAAAGTTTGTTACCATGATGAATGATATGATGGGGTGGTTTCCATATCTCTTAGGTCTCATTCTACTCGTAGCAGGTGTCATGTTAGTATGTAGAACCTATTTTTTACATAAGCGTACTAACTAATAGAAAGGGTATAAATCTATAGCTCTTCAGCACTCTGTTCAGATTTATATGGAATTTAAGACACAAGCGGCTTTACCTTTATCTTTATAGGGGAAGCCTTTTTTAGAGCTATAGAGACCTTCAAAAGTAATTACCTTTCCATCTAAGAAAGATTTCCCGCATTTTACCTCAAATTACCCGTACCAAGTCTCTATCTATCAAAAACCTTTGCTATATCAGCATTATTACGATACTATATAAATCGTAATAATTACTATTTTCAAGAGCTGAGTTTAAATCTTGCGAGATATATAAGAACTCAAGTGAACTCATTTATACTATTGGATGGGTTTACTTTTTTTGTGAAAGAAAGGTGAATGGAATGCAAACGAAACGTAATTCCTTAGAAGATTATACAGTAAAGTCCGTAAGTCAGCGTCAATATTTACTATTGGCGATCCCTTTAATTATCTCAGGGATTTCTACTCCTATCTTGGGTGCAGTAGACACAGCGGTAATAGGTCGTATGCCTGATGCGGCTGCAATTGGTGGTGTAGCGATTGGCGCAGTAATTTTCAATACAATGTACTGGCTTTTAGGTTTTTTACGTGTAAGTACAAGTGGCTTTACCGCACAAGCAAGCGGGGCCAATAATTATCAGGAGATGATGTTATCTTTTATACGCCCAATGATTCTAGCACTTCTTTTTGGGTTCTTCTTTATCACTTTTCAACAGCCAATCATTAAAATCACTATATCTATTCTTGGAGGAAGCGAAACGGTCTCTGCCTTTGCAGAGAACTATTTCTCAATACGTATTTGGGGAGCACCCTTTGCGCTAGCAAACTATGTAATTATCGGCTGGCTGATTGGGATGGGGAGAGTACGCCTTTCATTAATTACACAACTATTTATGAATCTGCTAAATATCATCTTGGATTTAGTGTTTGTTTTAGGCCTAAATATGGGCGTTCAGGGCGTAGCCTCCGCCACCCTCATAGCAGAGGTTAGTGCAGTATTATTTGGTATTGGTCTCATCCTTTATACAAAAGATATAACCTTTTCTTCTATATCCTATTCAAAGATTATGGACGTGCATCCATTACTTAAGATGGCAAAGGTAAACAGGGATTTATTTTTACGTACGATTTGTTTGCTGATTATGACTGGAATCTTTACAGCTATGGGTGCGAGCATGGGCGAGGTTACATTGGCTGCTAACGCAATTCTTTTGCAAATCCATTATTTAATGGCCTATCTATTTGGTGGATTTGCTAATGCCTCAAGTATTCTAGTTGGTCGAGCAATCGGTGAAAATAATAAGGAAGTCTACAAACGGGCATATAAGTTATCAGCCCAATGGGGCATAAGTTCGGCAGTTATAATGGCTTTAGTTATGTGGCTGTTAGGTCCAGAAATTCTATCCTTATTTACAACTATTCCAGAGGTAAGAGCTACAGCCCATACCTTTCTTATATGGATGGTTTTATTTCCGATTGTAGGATTTTGGGGATTGCAGCTTGAAGGAATATTTTCTGGGGCTACAGAAGCCAAGTCGATTAGAAATTCTATTTTTTATGCCCTCATTGTCTTTTTACTGGTAATCTGGTTATTAGTTCCCGTCTTTTTAAACCATGGTATTTGGTTTGCTTTTATTATATTTAGTCTCTCTAGATCTATCTTTCTATCATTATTTATTCCGAAATTAAATAGAATGCTGTTTCATTCGCCACATAAACTCTAAGCAGTCCTATTGTTACGCCATGGGATTAGATTCGCGCTTCTTTATAAGGAGCGCTTTTTTATTACAAGGGCGATTAAGCATTCATTATAGAATGTTTTTTGTTTGGATAGACAAAGATTATAATTACATAAAAGGGGATTAATGTTAAAGTGATCAAGTAGAGTATAAGCTGGAAGGTCTAGTATTTAGGAAAGTATTTTCACATGAATGGAGAGATAGGTATGTCAGAAGAGATTAATAAAGAAATATTAAAAGAGCTTCAGAAATTAAATGAGAAAGTTGATCGATTAGAAAATCCTACATACGTGCCCCCGATGAAATTTATCCTAAACTGCATCTTAATTTTTTTTACCGTTTTAGCAGCAACAACTTTATTGTACCTTATTCCTATGTTTTTTTAGGGGAGATTAAATCAAGGAACTTGAGAAATTTTAGAATAGGTGTTTAATTTTATATAACCAGAGTTGTCGTATAGAGATATCAAGTGTTCTTTTAAATTGATTATACAAAGAAGGGGAAAGGTGGATCTTCAATCTACTATTTTCATATGATTTTATCAATGACAATTATCATCTTAGTTATCACATTTCTTAACAAAAAAGGGATTTCAGTAGGGGGATATAAGAAGAATTATCACTTGAAATTCTTTATAGGAATAGTGCTTTTAGGAGTGTCCTTACTAATTAGCGATTTATTTATTGAATACGAGTATTTATTTAAAGATACTGTTGAACCTACGATTGGGATCGTTTCAATCTATATAATTATGGCAGTTATTAATAGAAACGGTCTTTTAGACAATCTAAAGATTAATGATTTTGTTGGCGGGCTATTATTAGCTGGGGGATTTGTATTTATATTCTCTTTAATCGTTTTTAAAGCAGTGTAATTTGGAATCCTCTAAAAAGTGAAGTACATACAGAAGTACATACATATGATGAAAAGGGGAGAGAGGGTAACGTAGAGTGAAAGTATATATCATGCATGATCGCAAGAAGGAGCAGGACTGGGTAACAATAATTGGAGACTATGAACATTTCCGCATATTTTATTTAGCTCAGCAAAATAACATGTGGCTGATTACTCAACATACAAATGTATCCTATAAAAATACGTTTGCAGCTATTGATCTGATTAATGATTCAATCCTTCTACTTGCAGACCACGATGCCCAAGGTTTTTCGGTTTTGACAAATCACCCATCCTACCAACAAAAAGAACAAATACGCGCAATGATTCAAGATTGATGATCGCTAAGGGACATTTCAGCTTAGAATATGTGGATTAAAAGGAAGTGGCGTTAAATGAAATTAGTCATACAAGCATGTATAGCTTCCCTCATTATTCATGTCGTTTACTTTATGGGCACGCTCGGAATGGGGTACCTCCAAACAAAGGTATATGAGCCGAATCTAGAGAGCCAATGGGAGAACGTACATTACCTTCAAAGTGAAGTTGGTTTTGGAGTTGTTGTTATCCCACCCTTTTTATACGCGTTTACCTTTTTGGGAATGGCGATTATCTCTGGAGTCATTATTTTCTTCTTTAAGAGGTCTGCAACGAAAGAATAGCTTTTATTAATTTCCTATTAAACAATAGTTCTAACACATGAGTTTTAGTTATAATTAACACGGAACACTACATAGAGTAAGGGGAATTCAGATTGGAATTTAAAACAGTCAGGACATTCTTTATAGGTGGTCTTTGCTTGTTACTTGCTGCTTGTTCTTCTGCCACGCAGCCACTGATGACACAGGAAGAGTTAGTGAATCTTATTTATGAAGAAACTGGTGAGAAGATGTATCTCCCCGAATTTGAAGCGCTCGATGTATCTTATGTATACGTCCAATATGATGAAGCCGATCATGTGAAAAGCATTGATGTTCAGTATGCAGAAGGACGAACAAGTGAGATCATCGATTATTTTCAAAACCCAAGCAATACAGCAGCGTGGGAAGAACAACATCATGCAAAAAAATTGTATGGCCCCTATGAGGGAGAAGTAGCTTTTATGCTTTCTTATAGCAAGGAGGGAGTGACCTCTACGGAAGCTGATAAAGTGGTTGAGCTTGAAGAGGTAGAAGTGGCTATTCAAGAAGATATGTCGTTTACAATTCATAGCATTTCTTTAAGTGGAGAATATCGTTTAGTGTATAACAATGATTATGTGACGGAGGAAGAAGCTTTAGAGCATACTCGCTCATATTTGATGAATGTGGAGTAAGATAGAGAGCTTTCAAATGGGAAATGTTATTCCATGAATGAATCACGTATGGTTTTAATAGGAATGAGTATTTGGGAGGGTGAATGATATGAAAGAACAACAACTCGAACAATCCAGTAACTTAGCTGTCGAAGCAAAAGGGCTTGTTAAAGTATTTGGTGATCACCGAGCAGTGGATGGCGTAGATTTATCCATTCAAAAAGGCACAGTATATGGTTTTTTAGGGCCTAACGGGGCAGGAAAAACGACGACCATTCGCATGCTTGCTACATTGTTGCAGCCAGATGAGGGATCAGCTCGTATATTTGGTCATGACTTGGTTCAAGAAACAGAGGCCATAAAAAGCCGCATTAGCCTGACGGGTCAATATGCCTCAATTGACGAGGATTTAACCGGCGTTGAGAACCTCGTGATGATAGCCAGATTAATGGGTTATTCAAAAAAAGAAGCAAAAGGACGTGCAAATGAATTACTTAGTGCCTTTGGCCTCGAAGAAGCTTCAAAAAGACAAGTAAAGACTTATTCTGGCGGCATGCGTCGTCGAATTGATATTGCAGCGAGTATTGTAGTGACACCAGAGCTGTTATTTCTTGATGAGCCGACGACTGGATTAGATCCACGGAGCCGCAATCAGGTGTGGGATATCGTGCGTGCTTTAGTGAATGCTGGTACAACAGTGTTACTAACAACTCAATATTTAGAGGAAGCCGATCAATTAGCGGATCGAATTGCTGTGATAAATAAAGGAAAGATTATTGCCGAAGGAACGAGCAACGATTTAAAGGCTTCAGTCGGTACAGGAACGTTGAATGTATCGCTTCTTAATCCAGAAGATCGTCCAAGAGCCATTGATGTTTTGACACAAAAACTACAAGTGACAGTTTCCCCCGCTGGCGATGCCGCTTCTCTCACCGCTCAAGTTGCCGATGCTTCATTAGCAGCTGAGGCCCTTGGTGAATTAGCGAAGGAGAAAATAGCTGTACATAATTTCTCACTCGGCCAGCCTAGTCTAGATGAGGTATTTCTAACGTTAACGGATCAGTCTGTGGATGAAGCGAGAGAAAGTGAGGAAGCAAGATAATGAATAATCAACCAGCAGAGACAACTGAACAAAACGGCGCTGATGCCAAATTACTGGATGCGATTGCCTCTAGTAAACGCCCAAATCGACCAAGTGCCTTATCTTCATCTCTCACCTTTGCAAAAAGAGCTATGCTTCGGATTAAGCATATTCCCGAGCAGCTATTTGATGTGACTGTGTTTCCGATTATCTTTTTACTTATGTTTACGTATCTATTTGGAGGGGCGATTGCGGGATCGACGAGTGAATATTTACAATTCCTCCTTCCCGGTATTCTTGTCATGACTGTAGCGCAAATTACGATGTACACAGGAATTGACTTAAACAATGATATTAGAAAGGGGATTTTTGATCGATTCCGCACGTTACCGATTTGGCTGCCTTCAGCCTTAGTAGGTGCATTACTCGTTGATACTGTTCGTTACTCGATTGCCTCGGCCATTATGATCGGACTTGGTTTTCTGCTTGGTTTCAGACCGGATGGCGGGTTTATTGGGATCATTCAAGCAGTCGCGTTAATGTTATTTTTCTGCTTTAGTTTATCATGGATCTGGACGACACTGGGACTTATCATGCGCTCTGAGAAATCATTGATGATGGTCAGTATGATGGTACTCTTTCCGCTCACGTTCGTCAGTAATGTATTCGTAGATCCAGAGACGCTGCCAGGCTGGTTGGAAAAGTTCGTAGATGTAAACCCGATCTCACTTCTAGTGACTGCTGTTCGTGGGTTGATGCATGGGACGGCTACACTTGAACAAATTGGCTGGGTGCTCTTTGTCTCCGTTCTAATCATGGCTATATTCGCACCTTTGACGATGTATTTATACCGTAAAAAGTAAAAATGCTCAGAGCTTAACGACGAATCGTGTGTCGTTAAGCTTTTTGATGTTTACTCATAAAAAAGAGGAATATGCAGTAAATAAAACCATAAATAAGGAGAATTATGGTAAAGTAATAATAGTAAGACTTAGCAGGAATGGTGTGAGCGCAGCCTTATTGACAGGCAAGATGAAGGTGGCACAGAACGATGGAAATTGCTCTAGCAAACGTATCACATGTATCAGAAGTAATTACGTTCTTCAATGAAAATCTAGACACTAATAACAGTGCAGTTTATTCCGAGGAGTTTTTATGCCCTCTTGGAATGAAAGCAGCCATAAGAAGAAACCAAATGATGATTGCGACAGATCAAGGAAAAGTAGTAGGCGCCTTTCGTTTTTACCGAAAGAAAACGCAGAAGCAAATATCTTTATACCAATTTGCCATAAGTGATAGTCATCGGGGTCAATGTTTATTAATTGATATGCTTAAAACGATCAATGATCTTCCAATCCTTGTCTCCTGTCCGACTAGTTCCAACTTTAATGAGTACTATTATAAGGCAGGGTGGGTTCTACAAGAGCAAAATACCGAATTTAAAATATGGGCATTTAATAATAATCAATAGTAACAAATATAGGACACCGCTCCTGAAAGGGATTATATGTGAGGCAGAAAAAGATGATTAATCAGATACATATTATTGGCTCAGTCGGAAGCGGCAAAACCACTTTAGCCAGAGAATTATCTGCAATATTAAATCTCCCACATTTAGAGTTAGATAATGTTTCTTGGGAGAGAAGAACTTCAGGAGATAGAAGGCGGACAGATGAAGAATGTGCGGCCTTATTACATACCCTCGTTCAATCAGATAAGTGGATTATTGAGGGAGTACACACGAAAGAATGGGTTGATACTAGTTTTCGCAATGCGGATCTGATCATATTTTTGGATACACCAAACCACGTTAGAAAGTTTCGAATCATGAGAAGATACTTGTTACAGAAACTAAAAATTGAATCTTCAAATTATAAACCAACCAAAGAAATCTTGTTTAATATGTTTAAATGGAACGAGCATTTTGAGGATGTTGCAAAGCCAGAATTTTTTAAGAAATATGCTTCGTTACAAGATAAAATACTCATAGTAAAAAATAAAAGACCTGTAGACGAATATATGCAATCATTATCAGCTAAATAGATTAGGCTCCCTACAAGAAAGGACTTAAAAGTCATGTGGAAAAAACTTGAATGCATTGCGATTTATACAGAGGATATTAAGGAATCCGTCACATTCTATCAATCATTAGGTTTAACAAAAGCGTGGGAAGCATATCAAGATGAAGAAGAACAATGGATGCTCGTCGGTATGAGATTTCCTGATGGGGAATCTGAGCTGGTGTTAAAAAATAATCCCAGCTTAAATTTTGCTGAAACGGAAATCGTTTGTGATAACGTTATGCATACTTATGAATCAATAAAATCTAATCCCGAGGTTAAGTGGATTCGAACACCTTTCCCTAATTCATTAGGCGGACACGTCGCAGTGATGCAAGCACCAGATGGTAATGTATTTGTTTTAGTAGGAGGCTAGTTGATCAAACACTTTTATCTATTAAACAAGGAGGGACAGTGTGGAGAAAAGAATAATAAATTATGAGGATCTCCTTGTTATGCTCGATCACACTTTGAGAGACTCGCACTAAAAAAAGGGGGATACTTTGGCCTTGTTTGCTTTAATACAGCAGGCGCAAAAGATACACCTGATTGGGAAATATATAAACAAGGAAGCATGAACGGAACGGCGGCATTGGCTATAAGGAGGAAAGGTCAAAAGAATTGTTTAAGGACGACTTTACAATCAAAGAATTTAGAAAGATGAAAAAGGTCGCACATACAAACAAATTATTTGGTGAAGATTTTCTATGGACTAGTTTGATGCAGATAAAAAAATAACCTTTTCTATCTAAGCTCACTTCGCTCATAAAATCCCTTTCCGCAGCCACTAAGATAATTCTATTTCAGAGGTGATGTTGTGTCGATCAAAGGTATTAACCATTTATTATTTTCTGTATCGAATTTAGAACGATCAATAAATTTTTATAAAAGCGTCCTTAATGCAAAACTGCTAGCCAAAGGAAAACGCACGGCTTATTTCGATTTAAATGGAATGTGGCTTGCATTAAATGAAGAGAGGCATATCCCTCGAGCTGAGATAGAGCACTCTTATACACATATTGCTTTTACAGTGGAAGATGAAGACTTCGATGAACTATTTCAGAAGCTGCAGAAGCTGCAGAAGCTGCGCGTGACAATCCTTCCAGGCAGGCCAAGAGCTGAAGGAGATAAACGGTCGGTTTATTTTACAGATCCTGATGGTCACAAATTCGAATTTCATACGGGTACCTTACAAGACAGACTGAATTACTACAAGCAAGAGAAAACGCATATGGAGTTTTATTGAATAGTTATACGTTCGTAGTTTCCGTTCTTATCAGATAAAAAAGGGTGGCATTATGCTTATTAAAAGAATTTGCTGCACAGTTAAGGAAGGTTTTAAAGAAGAATTTCATCATCACCAAAGGCAATGGGATCAACTAAAAAACATCCAAGGATTTATAGGGCAAACAGGCGGATGGAATCTATCCAATTCACACTCAGCACTGATTTACTCTTTTTGGAGAAGTAAAAATGATTACCAATCCTTTATGCGTAATGAACATGATCAGATATTTGTAAATTCAGGACAAGAGAACACCTATTATTCTATTAAGGTGAGTGTATTTGAACAGAACCGAATGAATGTTGAAGTGAAGAATCACTTAAGAGATTTATTAATACATTCACATTCCATTAAGGTAGATTATAAACCCTGCATGAAAAATACAGAAAACCTTCCTCCATTTGATCTGAAATTGATTGGAAATGCAGTAAAATCAATAACAGGGCAATGTCCACGTGTGTTAGTACTAGAGGGATTAGAAAACAAAGATTATGAACATTATTTCTCAAAAGTCCGGTTTGAACGATTCAAAGTCGAAGAGGATTGGATTGTTTGATTAACATAGTTTTACCTACATTAAACATATCTTCATTAAGAGGTGATTTTTTGTATAAGACACGTTGGGCTACCACTGACGAGGTGCCGTATATGTCCGAATATTGGTGTTTAATGGCAAATGAAATGGCTGATATCGACGGTACGCCAAAACCTGATAATGAAAGAGTCACTCAAGTTAAAGAATTATTTGTAAACGAATATATGGCAGGACATTTAGTTTTTAGAGTAGCGGTTGATAAAGAGGATCGCATCATAGCATGCGCAGGTGGATTAATACGTACTGAGTATGCCTATCCTCTTGCAGAAGAACCAACGTTATTTGGGTGGATCATATCGGTATATACAAATAAAGCACATCGAAAGCAGGGGTTAGCTCACCACTTAATTAATGACATTTGCTTGTGGTTGAAAGAAAACGGAGCAAAAAGAGCAAAATTATGGTCGAGTTCTCTAGCTAAGAATATCTATAAAGATTTAGATTTTCAACCGATGATCGATCTGGAGAAAAAATTATAAAAAACCATCATTCATACTATGGCAGGGAATAAGAAAGGAAGAAAACTTTGAATAACCCATCCATCACACTATCTAAAGATATTAACCTGAACACGAAATCTATCGTATCACTTACTTTTGGGGTTACCGCATTGTTTGTCGGTTATTTTAGTTTAGCGGGCATTGCCATAGCTAGTATCGGTTTCATCCTTGCTTTTCTAAGTTTGAGAGAAATTCATTACACTGCACAGCGGGGAAGAGCATTGGCTGTTGCTGCACTCACCTGCAACGCTCTAGCTATTCTGCTCCCGCTCATAACAATAATGATTAACCTTATTCTATTTACCCCTGTAGATTTTAAGATGGTTGTATCTTAATAATAAAAAGAGAGAAAAACTTCACCAGTAAAAAATAACCGCCTCATTAGACGGTTATTTTTTTATGTTCAACTATACTTTAAGAAATATATCTCCTACATTAGGCTTCTAACCAGTCTTGTGACCATTTTTCGATTTCTCGCATGAAAGGCTCAAGTGAAATTCCTTTTTCAGTTAAAGAATATTCGATCCGAACTGGAGTTTCTGGAAACACTTCTCGTTTTACAATCCCTTCGTTTTCAAGGTCCTTTAACCTTTCTGAAAGGACTCTTCCACTGACACCGATTGCCGATTCAATACTGCAAAAACGCTGTGGACCAGTTAGAAGCTGGTAAATGATTAAACCTGTCCATCTTTGGCTCATTAAACCCATAGCTTTTTCAAATCTAGGACAAATCGACTTATCCAATTCAATCAACTCCTCACTTCACATATTATAAACTGCTTCGAGAAATAATAAAATTATTTTATATCAAAAAGTTACTTGACGTCATATAATTACAATTATATACTTACTTACATAAAGTAAGCCACTAATAAAACAAGTTGTCATTTAATAATTTGAAGGAGGTAATAAAATGAATTTTCATCGCGAACCTACTACTTATGTAGGTCAAGTAAACCTTAAAGTACAAGATTTAGACCGTTCTATCGCTTTTTATAAAGAAGTCATTGGGTTAAGAGTGCTAAACCAAACGCCAAGATCCGCTGCATTTACTGCGGATGGTACGACAGCATTATTATCCGTTGAAGAACCAGAACAAGTTGTTCCAAAACAAGCAAGAACGACGGGCTTATATCACTTTGCCCTCCTTCTTCCAAAGCGAGAGGATTTAGCTCAGATTATCCATCATTTTGTGAGAAATGACGTACAGTTAGGTTCCTCTGACCATCTGGTAAGTGAAGCTCTTTATTTATCAGATCCAGATGGAAACGGGATTGAGATCTATGTAGACAGAGACCCATCCGAGTGGTGCTGGAGAAATAGTGAGGTACAAATGGCAGTTGATCCGTTGAATTTCCCTGATCTTTTAACAACGCATAAACAACAGCAATGGAAAGGACTTCCGAAAAAAACAATCATGGGCCATATCCACCTACATGTATCAGAATTAAGAAAGACTGAAGAGTTTTATATCAAGGGTCTTGGTTTTGAGGTTGTCAATCGATTCGGCAGTCAGGCGCTTTTCATTGCTGATGGAAAGTACCATCATCATATCGGGTTAAATACGTGGGCTGGGGTAGGTGCTCCGACACCGCCGCCAAATAGTGTTGGACTCGAATCATTTGATCTTATGCTCTCAAGTGAGGAAAAGAGAAATCAAATCATTTCACAGTTAAAAGAAATCGGAGCAACCGTAATAGAAGACGACGGTTCTACTGTAACTGTAGACCCTTCAGGAAATCGTATCCGGTTAATAGCTAAACAATAGAAGGCTGTCTTTTGAAGTTAGAAAGTAAATAGTAAAAACATTGAAATCAAAGCTAGATTCAATAACTAAAATTCTATTTAAACGAAAATAAGAAACATAGAGGAGAATGAACAGTGGCACAAAAATATGAAGTAAGTCTATTAATAATCCGTGTCGTATTAGGAGTCACATTTTTAATTCATGGGATTGATAAGTTTCAAATGGGGCTTGGTAACGTAGCTGGATGGTTTGAAAGTATTGGTATTATGGGCTTTTTCGGTTATGTTGTTGCGATCATTGAACTTGTGGGTGGAATTGCCTTATTACTAGGAGTTGGAACTAGAATGATTTCTGCATTGATTGGATTCGTCATGCTAGGGGCGATCTTTATGGTCAAATTACCACTCGGTTTCATGGGTGCAGAAGCAGCAGGTTATGAATTAGACGTAGCTTTGTTGGCGATGGCAGCTGCGCTTGTTATTAGTGGCAGCAAGCTGCTTGCATTGGACAATTTATTATTTGGAAACAAAAACGAGAATTCTAGTACAAGAATAAGCGCGTAAAACTAGTTAAACCGACCTTTTAAATAGAAAAGGTCGGTTTCTTTCTAGTTTAATGATTTAAATATAAAGTCTTATATAATGGTTTACCCTCGTTCATTCAAAGGCTGAACCGGGCGGTGGTTCTCTTCATAAATCTCTTGGAATACTTGAATTTGTACCGCTGATTTTTGAATTGGCTCTTTGAATACAATCCATTTTACTTCTTCTGTACATGGCGGGGTAGTTAGTGATCCGTTGTAATGGAATGAGGATTGGTCTTCAGGCAAGAGGTTTTGAAGGTTGATAGGCTCCTCTAATGTAATGTCATTTTCCGTTTCCTCTTCCGGCAGCTCTCCCCATGCAGGCGCTAGTTCTTCGTTTTCCGCACCTTCTTCAATCATCACACCTAAGACTGCTAAATTGCCATTAATATCTTGGTGTACAAGATGCAGCTCCATGTCAAAATGCTCCCCGTTAAATTGGTGTTCACTTGGTGTATGGAAATGAAATTGAACAAGCTGATATTCTTGCCCATCTAACGTGATCGCATTATTCTCATCAACTGCATTCTTTTGAATCGTATGTCCATTGTTAACGAGTGAAAAAGAAGCAGGTTCGTACTGAATATTAATCTCCTCTATTTGTTGACTGGCCTCCATTTCAGCTAAATCAATGTTAATCGGTGATTGTTCACTTCCATCAACACATGCCGAGTAAGAAGCGTGTAAATGACCCCAATGCTCAGGTCCAGATTCTCCGTCATAAGACCATTCCGTAAGTTCCTCAGTAGATTCCTCCTGAGATTCCTCACTAGGTCCCGGCGAGTCAGTTGTGGTTGGTGCTGTTTCTGCAGGCTCCGTTTCTGTTTGTTCTGCGCAAGCCGCTAATGCCAAACACGCAGCGACTAATAGGTAAATAGATTTCCTTTTCATCATTCGCTCTCTCCTTTTCTCTGTTAATACTCCCAGCAACTACCATACTAAAAATTGAAACGGAATCATGTGAAAAATCTATGACAGATAAAGTAAGTAAGAACCGCCTAAAAGCGTACTAATAAAGACTGAGACCATAGAGGGAGATAGGGCAGGTAGGAGGGACGCAATTATATCAAAAGTCTATACAATTCCTCACTGAACGGACGCATATGCTCATGCATCAGACGCAATTTCAACCGACAGGCGCAATTAGCCGTTCAACCAACTAAATTAAGCCGAATAGCCGCGCAATAACTCCTGCAGTCAGCGCAATAACCTGCCGCATTAATACAATTAACAGCCTCTCAACATAAAAGGGGAAGGCCGGCACTATGCCAGCTGCCCATTTTACTGTTTATTCCAAAAATCACTTGCAACTCTCCACCTGCATATGATAATCTAATTTTACAGATTGATGATCTAATTTATTAGATCGGGAGGAGAACGGATTATGTCAAACCAAAAAAAATCACTCGACATTTCAGTGGAACAGGCGAAATTACTAGGAAACGCGCTGCGTGTGAAGATCATGAAGCAGCTGCTAAATGAGCCAAAGACATCGAAGCAAGTGGCAACTCAGCTTGGACACTCGCCAGGAAATGTGCATTATCACCTGAAGAAGCTGCATGAAGGCGGCCTCGTGGAATTAGTGGAAGAAAAGCAATTTGGCGGAGTGGTGGAGAAGTACTATCAAGCCGTAGCCAGCCGGTTTAATTCACCAGGAGGCGCAATAGATCCCGTTTTACAAGAGGGATTTAACTCACGTGATTCCTCGCTCATCAGTATTCGTTTAGAACTGACTGCCAAGCAGCGGAAAAATCTGCAGGAAGAATTTTTAGAGTTTTTGGAATCATGGGTCGAGAAATCTTCCCATACTCAAGCAGATGAGAAAACAGAAGAGTTCAGTGTCGGTGTGAAAATCGTCTCAACTGAACCAAAGGGGGAAGAAGAATGAAACTGTTCTTAAATCGTAACTTTGCCTGCATGTTTTTTGGCCGAATTTTAACAAATGTCGGTGACAGTTTATATGCTGTTGCCGCGATGTGGCTTGTATATGATCTAGGCGGCTCGACATTTTATACCGGCCTTGCTGGCTTTTTAACGATTCTTCCTAGAATGATTCAGCTGCTCGCAGGGCCGATTATTGACCGTCTTCCTATTAGAAAACTCCTCATCACGACACAGCTCACACAAGCACTTCTATTACTCATCATACCCGTCGCTTCCTACTATGGATTTCTCACTGTGACGCTCGTATTAATCATTTCTCCAATCCTAACAACGCTGAATATGTTTGTGTATCCAGCCCAGATGGCTGCACTTCCGTCCCTTGTTGAAAATGACGACTTAACAAAAGCAAATTCTTATTTTACCGTGGCCTATCAAGGGATCGAAATTGGCTGTAACGCGATTGCTGGTGTGTTGATTGTAGCGATTGGTGCGGTATCCATTTATGTGTTAGATTCTGTGATGTTTTTGATTGGAGCCATTTTGTTTTCATTATTAAGAGTACCAGCAGCTCCTAAGATAACGAGCACGGAAAATAAAAACCTCCAAACCTTCATACGAACGTACGTAAGTGAGTTAAAAGAAGGAGTAAGTGTCCTTTTCAACAAAACCTTATCTAAACTTTTGATTGGTGTGATCGGAATTAATCTTGTCGGAGGCGCAACCTTTGTCGTTCTTCCAGCCTTCAGTGACTATAAAGGAGGAGTAGAAATTTACGGGCTTCTTCTTATGGCTCAAGCAGCCGGTAGTCTGACAGGTGCTCTCTTAACACCATACTTGAAACTTGAGCGGTTTGGGTTGGGAAAGGTGTATGCCTATGCGTTCATCGTGAGCGGGATTTTATGGTCGGTTGCCATTTTCAGTCCGTGGACGTGGCTTGTGGTCACTCTTTATGGCTTAGCATGGCTGCCAGGCGGAATCACCAACATTCTCATTAACACCGTTCTGCAAAAAGGGATCCCTAAAAAGCTGTTAGGACGCGTGTTCTCTGCTGCCTATAGTGTCTCAGGCATTGCACTGCCACTCGGCTCTATGGCAGGCGGGGTGCTAGGGGTGTATATCGGCAGCCAGTATGTGATTGCGTTAAGCGGAATTGTTGTTCTATGTGTCGGGCTAGGATGGCTGATCGACAAGCAAACGCGAAGCCTTCCAAAAATCAACGAAATTAACGAGAGTACCTTTATAAAAGACCAACCAAAAGATATGATGTTAACTGAGACGGTATAGAAGGAAGGTCTAGGTTATGAAACGATCAGTAGAAACTGTGACTATTAATGATTTAACAATGGAGTACTCGATTATAGGTGAAGGCGCACCTATTGTTGTCATGCACGGCGGTCACTCCAATTGCCTAGAAGAGTTCGGCTACCAAGCATTAATAGAGGAAGGCTATTCTATTATTACTCCGTCAAGACCAGGTTACGGAGCAACCTCTAAGGAAATTGGCGAGAGTTTAGCAGTAGCATGTGAACATTATGTTTCATTAATTCGGCACCTCAAGCTCGGTAAAGTGCATGTTATAGCCATGTCTGCTGGGGGTCCTAGCGGAATTTATTTCGCAGCGGCTTATCCAGAATATGTAAAGTCATTAACCCTGCAATCTGCTGTAACTAAAGAATGGCTGCAGCCAGAAGATAAAGAATATAGAGCAGCTAAAGTTTTGTTTCATCCGCGAGCAGAAAAATATACATGGAAATTGATTTCGAAGATGAACAACTCCTTTCCACAATTCATTTTTAAGCAGATGTTTTCCTCCTTCAGCATTTTAAATTACAACGAAGCTCGTGACAAATGGAGCGAGCACGACATTGAAGCTGTGCGAAAGATGAATAATCGGCAACGTTCGGGTAGCGGCTTTTTTATTGATTTAGCACAAGTAAATGATTTAACGATTTCGGACCTTAAGAGTGTGCAGTGTCCAACACTCATTATGCATAGTGAACATGATGGATCTGTACCAATCGACCATGCTCACTATGCAAAGAAACATATTGAGAATTCTGAACTATGTGTACTTAATTCATGGGGGCATCTAATATGGCTGGGACACTCATCTGAGTACGTTCACCGCAAATTCATGCATTTTCTAACTGATTATAATTAATCCAACCGATAGGAATGATATAATAAATGAACAATATGAAACAAAGGAGCTCTCTTAATGACGACAACAAACAAAGAATTAACAGCTGAACAACGTGACGAATTACTAACGAATTTAAAAAAACGCTTTGAGAAACATATGAACCGTCATGAAGGAATTGAATGGGATGCTGTCCAAGCGAAAATCGACGCGCGCCCAGATAAACTTTGGACACTGTTTCAAATGGAAGAAACAGAAGGCGAGCCGGATGTTGTTGCTTATGATACGGAAGCTGACGAATATATCTTTTATGACTGCTCAAAAGAAAGCCCTAAAGGCCGCAGAAGTGTCTGTTACGACCGTGAAGCATTAGAATCGAGAAAGAAATACAAGCCAGAAACAAGTGCGATCGATTTGGCTGCTGAACTAGGGATTGACCTCTTAACGGAAGAAGAGTACCGCTACCTGCAGACGTTAGGAGAATTTGATAAAAAGACATCCAGCTGGGTTATGACGCCTAGCCATATCAGAGATCTTGGTGGAGCCTTATTCTGTGACCGCCGTTATGACACGATTTTTGTCTATCATAATGGAGCTGATTCTTATTTTGGCGCACGAGGATTCCGCGGATCCGTTAGAATTTAACGTTGAAATAATTGCACTACTAACGTATAGTAGATAGTAACTAATGAGAGGAGGGTTGTTAAAAATGATGCATGCAGGAAGATTACGCCACGAAACTTTGAACACGAAGTAATTTCATAGTTCAAAGGCTCTGTTTTCATAAAAGCAGAGTAAACGGGAGTAGTCTGCACATTTTTAATAATCCTTTACGGACAAATGTACATTTTTGACGTGAAGAAGGCAGATACCTATCTGTCTTTTTTTCGTCTGCTTTGATAGTTGAGACGTCTATTTGTGATCGCCTCGTTTACTCTAACACACAGACTCAAGCCCAGAAGCCCGTCTGTGTTTTTTTTATGATCAGATCCTTTATCATTAAAACCACGAGGAGGAAATAAACATGAATACACGTAAACTCAAACAATTAGCAGAGCAAAACGGATTATCTATTTTAGAAGACTCAATAAAAATCAATGAATCAGGTGTAGACTTTCAGGTCGCACACGCAGAAGATGAAAAAGGGGATAAATGGATTCTTAGAATCCCGCGAAGACCTGAATCAATGAGACATGCCGATAAAGAGAAACATGCGTTAGACATCATGAAAAAAGAGGCATGCTTTCAAGTTCCAGACTGGTCCATTTACTCAAATGACCTCATTGCCTATAAACAGCTAAAGGGAGCACCAGCAGCGACTATTGATATGGAGGTACAAGCATATATCTGGAGCTTCGATGAAAAGAATGTACCTGCAAGTTATTATGAAACACTAGGAAAATCTCTTGCAAACCTGCACAATTTGCATGATTCTCCGTTTATGAATACCGGCATCGAGATCATTGAAGCTAGTGAGTTAAGGAAGTCAATGAAGCAGCGTATGGAGAGAGTAAAGCAAACCTATAAAGTGAATTCAGATCTATGGGATAGATGGCAGGCATGGCTCAGTGAAGATTCATTGTGGCCAAAACATACAGGGGTGAGACATGGTGATATGCACCCTGGACATATTTTAATAGATACAAACCAACGTGTAACAGGCTTTATTGACTGGACCGAAGTTGGGATAGGAGATGTATCGATCGACTTTATGTCACATCAAATGCTGTTTGGTAAAGAAGGACTCCAAAAGATCCTAGCTGCCTACGATAACGCAGGGGGCAGAACGTGGTCTAAAATGGAGGAGCATATAACCGAGCTATTAACGACAAGCGGCATTACCGTTGCCGAGTACGCTGAAGTGTCGGGCTTAAAAGAAATGCATGAGACGGCCGTACAGATGTTAGCAAGTGAATGATACGCCATTGGAGATTAGCTGCTTTAACAGGTACCCCTTAGGTTAGTGGGAACAAATGAATGAACAAACCAAGTGAGGACATCATTCACACACGAATTGATGTCCTCTTTTTTGTTTCTATAGCACTGCTTTAACAAATTCAGCATACCAATTTGCATATCAGTTTCCATACAATCACGAAGACAGCATAATATTTTATGAGGTATTTTTAACCTACGTGCTCAAACAGAGTATTTTGACCTCTAGTATGCAACTCAATTTTTCAAAGGAGTTGGATATTTCATGGTAAAATAAACTAAATATTGTTAAAGATTTCACTTCAACTAACGGCCAGGTTAGAGTTTTATGGACAACTGAAGAAATAGTAATCTGTTTTTATGGAGGTGTATCATGTCTTTCTCTACTTCAATCATTGACACCATGCGCAGACGCCAGTCGATTCGAACGTTTGATGATAATGATCTTTCAGCAGGAGACATCAATAAGTTAACGGCATATTTAAATGATGAAAGCAACTTGATTGGACCTTTCGGCGCAAAAGGCCGGATTGATCTCGTATTGGTTCAAAAAAATGTGACAGACAAAGGAATTAAGCTTGGAACGTATGGATTTATTAAACATCCTAAAGCGTATTTAGTCGGATCATCAGTGAATGCTAAGTATCCACTGATCGAGTATGCTTACATTTTTCATCGAATGACTTTATTTGCAACACAGCTCGGCATAGGTACGTGTTGGATGGGCGGGACGTTTACCCGAAACTCATTTGAAAAAGAAATACAGTTGTATGAAGACGAATTCATTCCATGCGTGACAGCACTCGGGTTTCCAAAAGAAAAGCAGCGTGTCTTTGATAAGGCCTTGCGTTTTGTCGTGAGGGCCGATAATAAGAAGCCGTGGGAGAAATTGTTTTATGATGAGACTTTTGCCGCTCCATTACAACGCGATAACGCTGGCTCATTAGAAATCCCTATAGAAATGGTTAGATTAGGACCTTCCGCCTCCAATAAACAACCGTGGCGACTCGTTCTCTCAGAAAACCGAGAGACTTGTCATTTCTACATCGAACATACACCGAATTACAGTAAGACATTAGGCTATCAAATGCAGCTGTTAGATATGGGCATTGCGATGTGCCAATTTGAATTGGCTTGTGATGAGCTAGGTATCAGCGGGAATTGGGTCATAGACGAACCTGGGTTAGAGAGACTAAATGAAAACATTGAGTATGTCGTTAGTTGGAACCAACAATAAACAGCCTCTGCCAAATCGATAGAGGCCTATTTGAAAGCTCATATAGATGTTACTCGCTCGAGATGGTGCTTTGAGCGACAACTAACCTCAAAGACTATTACTTTGAGGTTAGCAGTTCAATAAGAATTTTAACCCTACCTAAACTCGCCCCTCTCATACTTATCCAACAATACCATCCTTACGTATTCCCTACATGCACTTGATAGGCTGGATCGTTCGGGATGAATGATGTCTCCGTAAGGTCTACCTCCGAGAAATTTGACCTCTCCAGTAAACTTCTTTTCTAATATGGCATCGTATCCATTAAATTGGACAAATATCGATTGGTGTTCTGTTAGTTGGAAGTCCATTATACTTACGATATGTTGGGGTTTTTGAGTCATATTGGCTATTCTCCTTTTTAGTCGTTCACTCTATCAAAAGCTGAAAGCGAACAGATGTCAAGTGACTCAGTCATAAAACATCGAATAGCATAATAAGAGTCCGCATAAAATTAACAGGTTCGGTTACTGGGGGAAACATTAAATAACAACCTAAATGAAGCCATCATTCGCATATGAATTGGTGCCCTCTTTTTTGTTGTTGTATCAATAACTTATTTAGCATACTAATAAGCAGGTCAGTACGCATCCATTTTAAAACTGGTGCTAATTAGGAGTTTTTTTTGAAGATTAGTGGAAATTTTATGCTAGTATTATAGCGAGTTTGTGATGAGTTATTCTTAACTAAACCAGCTAATAGTTTGTCAATATTTTTCAATAAAAAAGTTAAAATACAAATGATATACTAAAAATGAGTGCACT
>NZ_ATAE01000017.1 GCF_000474275.2 Alkalihalophilus marmarensis DSM 21297 | reverse complement strand
CTACCGTTATAATAAAACCATATAACAAATGGTCAACCAGAAATATTTTCTTATCTGGCTGACCTTATAATACGAAAGGGGCAGGTTAGTGTAAGAAGGATTAATTGTATTTATAGTAAAAAATGTTAACTTTTGTACTTCTAACGGAAAGTTTAAAAAAATATTTATATGGAAGGGGAAATATGGAAACGAGAATTAAGAATATTTTAGTGTCTAAGCAAAAAAGAAATAACGATTCAAGTATCCTACTTGGTATTGTTAATCAAAACGGGAGACAGATATATTCAGTAGGCATAGACGATAAATCAAATATACCTGTTGAAGACAGAATTTTTGAAATTGGTTCTATTTCTAAAGTTTTTACTGCTGTATTTTTACAGACAATGATAAGGGATAATATAGTTCAATTAGATGACTCCGTATTAAAATATCAGCCAAGTTATATCCGAGCATTTTCAAATAATAGAAAAGAGATAACGTTACGAGATTTAATTACCCATCAATCAAATTTACCGAGAGATGCTTCAAATATTAAAGTGCAAGATAGAATGAATCCTTTCGCATCTTATCAAGCCAAGGATTTAGACCAATTTTTGTCAAACTTTCAGTTAAAGAAGTATAAAAACAAATGGAAATATTCGAATGTTGGTGTAGGGTTTTTAGGAAATTTACTAGCAAGTGTTCTTGGTACAGAATATGAAGAGGCAATAAATGCTCGGATTTGTAAACCATTAGATTTGCATAACACTTTTATTAATATAAGTGATAATAATCAGCGAAGAGTAATCAAAACGTATATGAAAAACAAAGAAATACCTCCATTTTCTATTCCTGCTCTACCAGGAGCCGGTGGATTGAAAAGCACATTAAATGATATGTTGACTTTCATAGAAGGAAATTTAGGATTAACAGATAATCCTTTACAACAAGTTTTTAACCAAACTCATAAAATACAAAATAATATTAGAGTTGATAATAATACACATATGGGATTGGGATGGATGATTTCCAAAGATAAACAAACACAAGATTACATTCATTGGCACACTGGTGGTACTGTCGGATTTAACACCTATATTGGAATGAAAAAAGAAAAGAAAATGGGTATTATTATTGCCACTACTCAAAAACATTCAATGTGGAAATTAGTTAAAATCCTGTTGGGATTAGGAGAAACAATTGGAGAGGATATTGCCTTCGAAGTATATAATTACTTATTATCAACGGAATAATTTTTATATGAGATTAGAATTTCTTAGAATTAATATGATCAGAAGATAACTTCTTTAACTAACGGGTAGCTTTAATTTAACAAATAGAAAAACCTGAGGAGTGTTGATAGTGTCTTCACAAACTACTATAAATGTATTTTTAGAAGAACAAAATAGGAAGATTGAGGCTCTATATAAACCTGTTTTGATAAGTCATTGGATGGCTGCAACAACGGGGGAAAAAGAATGGAGTGAAAAACATAAAAAGGCTCTAAGCCAATACTTCGCTAATTTCTCAGATCCAAAAGCATATAAAGCCGTCTTATCTTACAGAGAAGATAAACAGGTCAATCCGCTTCAAAGACGTCAATTAGATGACTTATACAATATGATGGTAAAAAATCAACTTGATCCAAGCATAACAGCTAAAACGATGGAATTAGAGAAGGCCATATCCCATGAATTCAATACATATAGACCAATATTAAAAGGGAAAGAAGTAACAAATAATGAAATCCTTGATATCCTTAAAACGAGTATTGATAGTGAGCAAAGAAAAGGAGCTTGGCTTGCATCCAAACAAATTGGAAAGAAGATAGAAAATACTGTATTGCAGCTGGTATATAAGAGGAATAAAGATGCACAGGCTTTAGGTTACGACAACTTTTATAAAATGACACGCAAGAATTGAACATAGATGAATTATTCAAAATTTTTAATAAGCTAAAGGTGTTATCTGATGAACCCTTTAGACGTGTTAAAGATGAAATTGATGCAGAATTATCTATAAAACTAGGGGTAACAAAAGAAAAAATTCGCCCTTGGCATTATGTTGATCCATTTTTTCAGGAAGCGCCTCCTGTTAGTGGGATTGATCTGGATCAGAATTACAAGAATAAGAACTTGGAGCAAATAGTCATTAGCACTTTTGAATCCATGGGTTTAGATATTAAGGATATCCTTCAACAAAGTGATTTGTATCCCCGCGATAATAAAAACCCGTTTGGTTTTTGTACGAATACGGATCGTAGGGGAGATATACGGGTTCTTGTAAATATTGATGAAAGTGTTTTCTGGGCAACTGCATTATTACATGAATTTGGTCATGCAGCCTACTTTAAATACATTGATGAAAAATTGCCGTTTATTCTCCGGTTTCATTCACATTCGCTAACGACAGAAGCTATCGCCATGTTTTTTGGCAGAATGACGAAACGCCTAGATTGGCAACAGCGTTTTCTTAAGGTTGAGCAACTTGAGAATTTAGATCCTTCAATAAAGAAAATGATGCAAAGGCAGATGTTAGTCAACGCTCGATGGATTATTACATTTTGTTATTTCGAGAAGGAAATGTACGAAAATCCAGATCAAGACTTGAACAAACTGTGGTGGGAACTAGTCCAGGAGATTCAGTTTATAAGCCCACCTGAAGATACAAGCTATCCAGACTGGGCTTCTAAAATGCACTTTTCATTGGCTCCGGTCACATATCAAGATTATATGTTAGGGGAACTAACAGCATCCCAGCTTCAAATTTATATAGAAAACAATATAGCGAATGACTTGTTTGTTCCTGAAGTGGGTCTATATCTGAAAGAAAACTTTTTCAAAGATGGAGCTTTGTTGAACTGGAATGAGAAGATAAAAAGAGCAACAGGAGAGAATTTAAATCCACGATATTTTATTAATCAATTTTTATAGGGCCATCCATTATAAAAACTGTCTAAGGTTTGGTTAGGGAGCTTCTAAGAAGTATAAAATGAAAATCAGTTACTGTGCTAATTGGACCGTCGGTTAACCTAAAAGCACTTTATGAAAAATTAAACTTAATAACTTAAACTAACGGGTGCGAGAATTTAAAGAACAATACTTCCCAAGTGCTGCTCTTTGGTCATGCTTAAAAGTATTTTCTATATAAGTCTTGTCTAAGTCGTCCACTCAGTTGGGCATAGATCCGTGTCGTCTCCGTTTTTTCATGGCCGAGTAAACTCTGTATGACATCAATAGGGGTTCCATTGTTTAATAAATGAGTGGCATAACTGTGTCTAAGCTGATGAGGGTGTATGGTTTTATTAATGCCTGCACGGCTTGAAATACGTTTTTTGATATACCTCATTTGAGCGATGCTCATTCGATGAGGTGATCGATCTGTAACAAAGATCGCAGGGTCATTATCTTGGCGGATGTTGATGTATCGTTTTAACCAGATGTCACATTTGATGTTAAAGTACACCTCACGTTCTTTATCGCCTTTCCCTCTAACAATAGCAGAACGATTAGACCAGTTAATACAATTCTTGTCCAGAGAGACAATCTCACCAATACGGCAGCCAGTTGAGAACATAAACTCAAACAGCGCTTTCTCCATTGGCATTTTACAAGCTTCCCTAAGATGTTCAATCTCTCTTTCTGTAAGGAACTTGGGTATTTGTTTCCCGACTTTTGGTTCCTTAATCTTATAAGCTGGGTTTGAGGGAATGTGTCCCTCTTCATGTGACCACCGAAACAAGGACCACATGAATCGAATTCGATGGGCTAAGCTAGACGGCTTTAAATGTTCGCTTGATTCCGCTAAATACTCCTTTAATTGATTTGTAGACAATGATTCAATCGCCACATCAGTAAAATAACGAATAAGAAGACATGATTGAAGCCGGTAAGCTTTTAACGTTTGAGAAGAGAAACCTTCAATTCGTTTATCAGATTCATAGGTTTTCCACGCTTGTGATAAGAGCATTTTAACCCCTCCTGTATAAGTCTTTACAGGAATTATTGACGTTTTTGTTTCAAAGAATACAATAAACAATGTAATCACATAAAAGGAAATTAATGTTAAACCGAGGGGCAGGTTTCTTTAATGTAATGATGTTTGTTTTAATATCCTAAATAAAAATGTTCAGCGTTAAGAGCGTAACAGAGAAAGTATTTGCTTGTATTGACGATGTAACGGGGGGGATAAAATTGAGTGAAAAAAAGCCGAGATTAGCATTAACTGGTTCTTACCGGATGCATCAATATTTCAACTTTATTTCTCATCCAATCACCTTTTTTGTTAATTTTATTCTCATTATAAATAATGAGAATTGCTATTGCAATACTCCCCGACTTATTTTATCATTATTGATAATGATAATAATAATAATTAAATTAAAAGGGGGAATGATGGGTTTGCAACTACATTATGGATTAAATGACCTCAAGGACTTTGATCTTATGGGTATTCTACCTATTATATTGCCAGTTATTATGGTGGGTATGCTTTTAGTTTTAATTGCATTAATCGATTTATATCAACATAGGAAGACAAGAAAAGATGTGCTTATATGGACGCTAATTATTCTTTTTGTAAATACTCTCGGACCTGTTCTGTATTTTGTTATAGGAAGAAAGGATAGTGAGAAATCTTGAAATTAGAAATTAGAAATGTAACCAAGTCATTTAAAGGAAAAATTGCTGTCAATAATTTCTCGATGGAAATGCAATCGGGGGAATGTGTAGGATTAATTGGACCAAATGGAGCGGGCAAATCCACATTAATAAAAGTGATTTCAGATATTATTAATCTGGATACAGGTGAAGTTTTATTAAATGGGAAAAAAATATCAGAAATGAAGAAAGACATTGGCTACCTACCTCAGTACCCTAATTTTTACCATTGGATGACTGCGAGAGAAACCCTTATGTTTATGGGGCGGCTTTCAGGATTGAATAAAGAAGAATTAAAAAGATTAATTCCGAATATTTTGACAAAGGTTGGATTAAGGAGTGAAGAAAACTCAAAAGTTGGTACTTTTTCTGGCGGAATGAAACAACGACTTGGTATTGCGCAAGCCTTACTACATAAACCATCACTTGTTGTTATGGATGAGCCAGTATCTGCATTAGATCCCATCGGCCGAAGAGAAGTACTTAATCTAATTGAAGAAATAAAAAACGATACAACCATTCTATTATCTACCCATATATTAAGCGATGCCGAAGAAATCTGCGAACGATTTATCATTATAAAAGATGGAACAAAGATAGAAGACACAACGATTACTGAACTCTTAAATCGCAATAGTGAAAATAAGTTAATAGTGGACATTTCAGCAAAGGATCAAAAGTGGATTGACGTTGTAAAGAAATTGCCTTATGTGAAGGACGTAGAAGTTATTGGGCTTAAAGTTAAAGTGAAGGTTGATAGTATTGAAAAACACAAAAACTTATTACTACAAAATGCACTTGAACATAAAGTCGACATCCTTCAATTCAAAATGAATAACGACACTTTAGAAGAAATCTTCTTAAAATTGGTGGTGCAGAAATGAAAAACTTAACTGTACTGATAGAAAAAGAGTATGTTCAAATGCTACGTGATTCGAAGATAATCTGGTTACCGGTTGCTTTTATCTTATTAGGGGCAATTCAGCCGGTAGTGACTTATTACTTGCCAGCAATTCTAGAGGAATTAGGCGGAAGTCAGGGAATTATCATTGATCCAAGTATGACAGTACAAAAAGGAAGTGAAGTACTAGCTAGTACTTTGGGGTCTCAGTTTGATCAACTTGGGCTTATGATTCTAGCGATTTCTATGATGGGCATAATACAAACGGATAAAGCTAACGGCATGTTGGCCTTTATTTTAACACGGCCTGTTAATGTTACTTCATATATAGGTGGAAAAGTGGTAACAAATTATTTGCTAGCAGCTTTTAGTGTAACGATTGGATACTTTACCTCATATCTATATGTAAATTATCTATTTACTACTGTTCAATTTTCACACATGCTTACTGGATTATTATTTTATCTAGTATGGATATTGTTTATTGTATCTTTTACAACGTTGATTAGTACTATTTTTCACAGTCAAGGTATTATTGCGTTAATTTCTATTGTTTTCCTTATAGGGTGCAGAATGATTGTCGGATTGAGTCCAATCATTGATCAGGTTAATCCAGCGAGTTTGAGTAAGCATGCTATGGAAATTCTAATTACGGGTGTAGTAAATCCTAACACAGTAGGGAATGTATTATTAACATTCGTCGGGGTTTTATTTATCCTTTTAGTGACGTACTATTGGATTTTACTTAAAAAATTTGATCATGAATAAGTAGAGTACATTGGAACAAGAATTACATAACGATTATTCAAGGGTAGTAAAAGATGCTATTACAGATACCTTTAATAGATATCAAGCAGAAGAAGAATGGCTAAAAAATGAGATTGAAGCAAAATGAGATTGAAGCAAAATCAGATTGTTAAACTAACGGGGGCGTTAGTTCAAGAGGAAACGATAAAATTAAAAGCGGATAATTTCTCCGCTTTTTTTTAATTATTTTTCATTTTGCAACTTGACATGGAGCCTCTACGGGTATGCAGTTTCAGCTTAAAAGCCAGCAGAACCAATTGTTGGCTTTGCCGAACAGGCTAGCATTCCCGTTGAGTTTTGCTATACTCTGCACTTTCATTCGGGGGCCCTTTGACGTGATTTTTATGCTTCAAATATTGAAAGGGTCGAGGTGCTGTCCCCTCGACCCTTCCTTTTTATTCAAATCGATTCCAATTTATTAAGTCATCAAGCGGAAGGCGAGTTTTTTCAAAACCTGCTTTCGCGCCTTTGCCTAGCGAGATTAACATGATAGCTTCGTAGTTTTCCGGTACATTAAATTCTTTTTTGAATTTTATTTCATCGTATCCACCCATCGGAACTGTATCATAGCCTTTTGCTTTAGCTGCCAGCATTAATTGCATGGAGACAAGTCCACCGTCAATATGAGCAATTTTCGCTAAGCGTTCTTTAGAAAAAGATCCGTAACCATCCAAAATGCTGTTAACATACATGTCTTTTACGTCTTCTGGCATTCTTCCCTTTTCAGCGATTGCACTATAAATACGATCTGCATTCTTGTATGCATCTCTGTCTCCAAGGACTGCGATGACCACGGAAGCATCTACAATTTGTTGCTGGTTATTGGCGATTGGCAGCAAACGCTCTTTTTCCTTTTGATCTTCAATAACTAGAAATCTCCATGGTTGAAGGTTGCTAGATGATGGTGCTAACGTAGCAGCTTCAAGAATCTCTAAGACTTCACTTTTATCCATATTGAATTCAGGGTCATATTGTCTTACTGAACGGCGTTCTTTCGCGACTGTCAGAAAATTTGTGTCCTCTAATTGTTTTGGCGCTTCTTTTGTTGTATCAATTTCTTTTACTTTATTTAAATATTCTTCTTTACTCATTTTTTTAATAGACATATTCATTTCCCCTTTAACTGTATCTTCTAAAGGAACAGTATAGGTTGTTAACTGTTCCTTTGTCAACTACAGTTAACCAAGACAAAATAAAAAAGCGAAACAGCTATGTTTCACTTTTTCATTAAATCAGCTATGGTCTTTTGTTCTAAACCGGCAACGACCCATCCTTCCATTTCATCACGTAATGTACAGAGGGATTCACGAGTAGTCTCAGCAAAACATTCTTTACTTTCAACATTAAAGAACCCCTTAGGAAAGGTTTCCGCTTTCATTGCATCATATACTTCGGACAATTTGATTTCATTTGGATCTTTCACAAGAAAATACCCACCGTCTCGGCCTTCTTTCGCCTGGATTAATTCGGTTTTGACCAGATGCCTTAATATTTTTCTTAAAAAGACAGATTTAGAATTAAGTTTCTCTGCTAATTCTCCGCTCGGACATAGTCCTTTGTTATTAGCAAGCACGACGAGTGCCTGAATGGCAATGCTAAACCACTTTGTACTCGTTACCTCTTCACTCATTTTTTCACCTCTTCATCTACATTTTATTCTGAAACATCCCCCATAAAAAGTCAACGTGTTTAGGACCGATGTGTTAGAGGGACAGGCACCTCGACCCCATTTCTTTAACAAGGGATGATTTTTTCCTTTGTTAACAAAATATCATCTTCTTGTAACGCTCTTATTTGCGAGGAAGGTAGTATCATAGGAAATAAATGGTTTAATTTTGGTGGGAAACATTTATAATTAAAATAGTTTTCAGACCATTACTTACATTCATATCATATGAGAATTTCCGTTAGGAGCTGAAATGTTTGAAAAAAATACCTCTGTATTTTATGTTTGTCACAATGTTATTTATCGTAGCTTGTAGCTCGGAGGAAACGCTCGAAACCAGTTTACACTTACCAGAAGGTTTACCTTCGTTTGTTCAAGAAAGTGATTTCACCGAAATTGACTGGGAAAGAAAAGCAGTTGAATTTGGAGAGAGGGAAATGCTAGGAAATGAAAACAAATCTGGTGTTATTGGTGCAAATACATCATCTGTAAACAGGGAAAAATGGATGTGGCATTTATGGGGTATTGAACATAGAGAGCTAACGGTTGTTGGATTCCATAAGGAGACGCAAACGATTCACCAAGTGCTGTATAAGGGACCAAGTGGAGATCCTTATTGGTCAGGTGTAACTGGTGGAGAAAATAACGGGGCAGATATACATATGCCTTCTAATGTAACATTACCCGAAAAGGGAGAATGGGCTTTTTTACTTTATACAAATGATGAGTTATTTGATATTTTAGTTTTTGATATTATAAGTTAGAAATAATTAACTAATTAAGATGACCCCGAATTGAAGGTGTGTTTTGTGTACTATTAAGGCGTTAATAGGAGTGCAGTGCATTTCTTATAATACTTAGGGAGCGCGAAGATGAAAAACAAAAAAAGAAATAGATACGGCCAAATTAGAGATACTCTCATTCTAATTGAATTAATTGGTGAAGCACTTTGGAACACCATCATGTTTATACCCCGATTGATCATTCGCTTGTTTAGTAACAATGACGAATAGAACAATTAATTTTATAAAGGAGGGTTATAATTTGAATATATTAATCTTAGGCGCAACTGGACGAGTTGGAAGTCAAATACTAACTCATGCCCTTCATGATAGACATCATGTTACTGTATTAGTTCGCACTCCAGAGAAGATTCATATAAATAGTGAAAATGTAACCATTGTTCAAGGAAATGCTTTAAATGAAACTGATATAATACGTGCAATGCATGGGATTGATGTAGTAATTAGCGCACTAAATACTGATGGCACTACCACTCTATCAGAAAGTATGCCACTCATTATTAAATCAATGGAAAGCGAAGGTATACAACGATTTATTACAGTAGGAACCGCAAGGATCTTACAAAGCAGAACTACGCCAAATATACTCCGTTATCAATCTAGTGAATCGAAACGTAAATCAACCCGTGCTGCAGAAGAACATCACAAAGTTTACGATATTCTGAAACAATCATCACTCGATTGGACGATTGTATGTCCTACATATTTGCCAGATGGAGAAAGAGAAGGTAAATATCGAATTGAACGTAATGTTTTGCCAGAAGGTGGTATGAAAATATCAGTTCCTGATACAGCAGAATTTACGTATCGTCAACTAGAAAGTAACAATTATATCCACTCACGTGTAGGAATTGCCTACTAATAATATGCTTATTATTACTTGCTGTCACAAGGTAAAATTTATTATTTTTGAAAATTGTACTTAAACAAACGGAAGCATTCCTAATGTTAAGCTAAAGAGGCAGGTTAGTTAAATAAGGTAAAGTTAATATTTCTTTAAATAGATTTGAAAACATGCTCAAATAGGTAGGGGGATCAAAGGATGTCTGGAATCAGCTACAGTATGATAATGGTTGCCGTAGTACTCATAACCTATCTCTTTGTCAGGCATAAAGGTGAGAAGAAAAAGCAGGAGAATTTTCTAAAGATGCTCATTCCATTTTCTATTGTTATCCTTCTTTAACTCCCTACTCAATTAACCGAGTCAGAAGAGCCAGCTTACCTGCTTTTCGTTAGTTTACTTGCCCTCCTTTCCATGGGTTTTGTCCATTTCGAGAAAAAAACACTCTTTATAGTTACTGTTATATTGGCACTCGCTGGGCTGATTGTGTATTTTATTTCACTGATCTAAACCCTTCCTAAACGTGAAGATACTAACTCTGTAAAGGAGGCTTCTGATGGATGCAGACCAACCACTCACGCTAAAAATCTTCAAATACATAACGTCTAAATTTTCTGGCGCTGGATTGCTATTATTTATCTTATTTATTATTTTGCTCGTATTCTCTACAGGCTTTAATCTTTATCAATTAGTAGAGGAGCTTTCTAGTCCAAACATATGGTTCCTTATATATATATATATGGAGTGTTAAGTTCGATCGTTATTGATGTGATCGTTCATAAAATACCGAAATTAAAAAGCAAGTTAAACGTTTCAGAGGACACTTTTAAAGCCAGCCTTTATGCCGTTTCCGGGTTTGGCGTGTTTCAAATATGGGGTTTAGATCCGTTTACGATCTTTGCTGGAGTGATCGGAGCAGGGAGCGCGTTCATTTTTTACTTAGGTACGAGGGCTGCCGAGCAAGTAAAATCATTTCGCTATCTATTTGCTATCCTCATTCCATTATTTATCTGCATCCTTTTAACGATCGACTTTACATCGAAGAGCGGGTGGACAGAAGAGCGAACCGACACATCCTACACAGCATCATTTGATTATTTGAATGGCAGACATGAAATCCCGATTGACTTAGAAGAAGGGCAATTATTTATCGTGACGTATGAATTTAACACTACAAACGGAGCAGGCCATGGCTTTCATATTCGAAATGATAAAAACCAATATGTCGGAATGGACCATATAAGTGATGACCCATTCCTATTGCAATTACACGTCGAAGAAGCAGGGACCTACAAGGTAGTTGTCACCGGCTACAAAGTAAGAGGCAACTTCACGGTTGATTGGACCATTGAATAAATTCAAAGAAACAAGAATGTAGCCGCCACCCACCAATTGTGATAACTAAATCAATCACAAAACGACTTATCCTCCAAGGATAAGTCGTTTTGTGGTGTGTTTTCTTTTAAAGAGATGAAGCACTACCGGGGGAAACTATCTGAATAAATCTTCCTATAGGCAATGTCGATCTCCGCTTCAGGCACACCCTTTCCGCGGGCGGACCGCGAGCCTCCTCTGGCTTTCGCCCTGTTGGATCTCCCTGGTAACGCACATCCCGCAAGAGTCGTTGCCTTCCGCTCCAATCAACGGAGGAAGTATGTTAATAAGTGGTTCCTCCCATAGGTGATCGCTTATTAGAAACCTTTACAAATGACACAGAGGAGAACCGTAATGATATTTTATTAAAAGACTCAAATTAAATCATGCCACTAAATACTTTTACGAAGCAAGTAACCTAGCGGATGTACGATACGTAGACTCCAGCGGTGCCTAGAGCAAGGCTGAGATCCCACAGGGCTTTAGCTCGAGGAAGCTCACCAGCTCCACACGGAAAGCGAAGTATCGTTCAGGAGAGGAGAATCTGCTATAACCCATGTTTAAAGGATTTAAGGCATATTAAGCATTTTAAGCTTTGAAGCTGTTACCACATCACTCCCACATAATAACCATATAGAGCAATCACTTAGCGGATGAAATATGCGTAGACTCCAGCGGTGCCTAGAGCAAGGCTGAGATCCCACAGGGCCTAAGCCCGAGGAAGCTCAGCAACTCACCGCTGAAAGCGAAGCATATTTCAGGAGCGGTATATATAGACACTACATTAATCTGTTTAAATAAAATCATTAAACCGCAAAATATAATTATCACAATGTAATATATACATTGCATAATGTTAACTATAGTGTATAATAAAGACATACAGAATCTGGAGGTGTTCACTATGGCACTATGGAACAAAAAGCCTGTCGATGAACGAGTCACAACGACCCAAAACAAGATTTACCGCGAGATTTATTACCTTGTCATGCTCATTACCCTGGCCTCAGTCGTATTCAAATTCATCACAATTGGTACAACAATCAATGTCGTCCTCACTGAAGTATTGATTTTGCTAGGCGCATCCACCTATTACCTGATTCGCTCAACCTCACTTGGCATCTATTCAGAAGAGGTAGAAATACACGACAGCCACAGTAAGGTAACAAGAAACAAAAAGAACTTCTACTGGGGTCTCGCAATAGGGCTCGCTCTAGCTCTTAGCTTCGCAACAAACAGCGCGGTTAATTATGCGGAAGGGACTCAGCAAGCGATCCATTATTTCGTTCTTGTCTTTTTCGTGTCCCTGTTCATTTACGCACCGTTTTTCATCATGTTTACTGTGATTACCCACAATGCGGCGAAGAAACGAAGTGATCAAGTAAATCAAAAACTCCTTGATGAAGAAGAGGTAAAGTAGGCGATGAAGAATGTACGGCTAAAGATCGCACGAACAGAACATGATTTATCACAAGCGGAACTGGCAAAGAAAGTCGGTGTCACAAGGCAGACAATTGGCTTGATTGAAGCAGGGAAATACAACCCGACGCTGCAGTTATGCCTTTCCATATGCAAGACGCTCAATAAAACGTTAGATGAATTATTTTGGGAAGAGTAAAAAAGCGGCCGCTTTTTGTCTTTATAAATAAAAGTTAGAATGGTAAGAAATTTCCGGTTGTTCTGTAAGTAAAGCTTTGTTACTATTATGAGGTTGAAATTTTTTCTGTTGGAACGCAGTAAAGTATAAAAGTAGGAGTTGAAAGGGTTGGAAACGCAAAACGAACAATGGTCGTCAAAGCTAGGATTTATTTATGCGACGGCTGGTACAGCAATCGGACTAGGAGCCATCTGGAAATTCCCTTATGTAGCAGGGACAAGTGGAGGAGGCGCCTTTTTCTTATTATTTATTTTATTTACTCTTCTGATAGGGCTACCTTTGTTAATCGGAGAATTTATTCTTGGCCGCAAAACAGGTAAAGATGCGATTTCTACTTATAAAGAGCTCGCTCCAAAGTCAGCTTGGGTTGCAACAGGCTGGATTGGTGTCATCACTTGCTTTATTATTCTTACCTTTTACAGTGTAATCGGCGGCTGGATCTTAATTTATTTAATGAATGCAATCACGGGGCAGTTATCCGGCTTAAGTGTGGATCAGCTCGGTGTGGAGATGGGTGAGATTATTGCGAACCCATGGACGACATTAGGAGCGCAATTAGTATTTATTTTGTTAACAATCATTGTTGTCGCAAAAGGAATTCAGCAAGGTATTGAGCGTGCAAGTAAAGTCATGATGCCGGCTTTATTTGTTTTATTACTCATTATTGCTGTTAGATCACTCAGCTTAGACGGGGCAATGGAAGGGGTACAATTCTTACTGCTTCCTGACTTCTCAAGCATCACATCAGAAACGATCTTATTTGCATTAGGACAAGCTTTATTTGCTTTATCACTTGGGATCTCGATAATGGTCACGTACAGTTCATATGTACCAAAAACCCAAAGTCTGCCGCTTGCCGCAGGTTCGATTGGAATCATGAATATCTTTGTAGCACTTCTCGCTGGGTTAATCATTTTCCCTGGAGTGTTTACGTTCGGACTAGAGCCAAGTGAAGGGCCGCAGCTCATTTTTGTTGTTCTGCCAGCCATCTTCGAGCAAATGATGTTTGGACAACTATTTTTAATTGCTTTTCTGGTCTTGTTCTTAATCGCTGCACTTACATCAGCCTTCTCATTACTTGAGATTATTGTGGCAAGTCGTGTAAAAAAAGAGATGAGCAAACGTCAAAAAGCAAGCTGGATCATCGGTATAGCTGCTTTTGTATGTGGAATTCCTGCCTGCCTATCTTTTGGAGTCATGGCAGATGTCGAGATTTTCGGCCTGACATTCTTTGATGCAGCCGATCAATTAGCGAGTAATATTTTGATGCCGCTCGGGGCGCTGTTAATTTCTATTTTTGTCCCGCTTAAATTAAGCAAAACAACGCTTTTAAACGAATTGAAGCAAGGGTCATCGGTTGCTTCTAAGCTGTTTATGACATGGTATTTCCTTTTAAAATATGTAACACCTATTGCGATCATCGTTGTATTTTTAGATGCCTTAGGTTTGTTTTCATTGTTTTATTAAGTAAAGTGAGCGCCCTTGCAGTACATAACACTGCCGGGGCTTATAAGGTTAATTATCCTCTTAAGGGAAAACGCCAGTAAAAGGCGTTTTCCTTATTTTATTGTTTATTGCGTTTGTTGTTTTGCTGGTTCTTATTTTGCCCCGTCATTATACTAACTGCATTTATTGTTCCATCCACAGCACTCATTGCAATGTTTTCTGTTGCTTCTAATGCATTATGCATTGTTTCAAACGCAGAACCTGCCGTATTTTTAATGCTTTGTGCAACTTGATGATTTTGCTGCTGGTTTTGGTTGTTTTGTTGTTGATTTTGTTGTTGGTGTTGGTTTTGATTTTGGTTTTGCTGATTAGCCATGATGATCTCACCTCCTGCCATTTATATAATGTGAAATTTTATTGCTGTTTATCCAACGTAAGCTATAGTAAACAACAGTTCTATTCTATTTCTTATCAAGAAGTAAACGCTGCCTCATTACCATAATAGTCCATTTGAACCGATTTATATAAAGGTGTTTTACTGTTCTTCCGTAAGTGTAAAGAACAGTAAGCACAAAAAAGTACCAGGTGGAGATAAAGATGGAACATCTCTAAACGTTACTCATCAAAGGGGCTGCAACACTCATTCTCTTGTACTTGGTACTCGGGCTGGGACTTGGAATGGCGTTTGAAAATGTCCTGCTTATTACCCTTGTGTTAGGTGTAGTATCTTATATCGCAGGAGACTTAGTTATTTTGCCTATAACAATTAATAAGAGATGGCGTGTTAGCATTTGTAGTCATTTGGCTGATGGGAATAGCGTTTGGTTTTTCAGGAGGAGCCATGGCCATAACAACCCTAGTCGCCGCTGCTGTAATGGATGCATTTGAATTCTATTTCCATGCTTATATTGCAAACAAAGAAGTCGGGATGAACCGCTCAGGCAGTCCCAAATGGCAAAAAGATACCTAATAAAGAATAAAAGCATTAGAGCTAGAGCTCTGATGCTTTTTTCGGTTGATGAAATGTTAATATTTCGAGTATTTAGAGGGTATATTTATAGCTAAAAACCAAAGACACTTAAATACAATAATCTGTTGTATACGTTAACCGCAAATAAAATCATAGGACTCGAACCGTTAAGAAGAAGGAAAATAAAAATACAATATAAAAGGGCAGTAGAGAATTCTCTCTTTAATTACAATATTGCTTTTTAGTGTTTTTTTTGATACTATCGTTTCATAGCTAACGATTATGAAAATTTAAAAGGTGGTGGTTAGTATATATTCTTTTAATGATGATGGTGAATTGCTCCAAGAAGAGAAAGAGACAATTAATAAATTGTCTAAAATGACCTTGGATTCACTTAATTTAGGTGCTATTTCTGTGGTGACTAACCTCTATCGAGTGGCCCAAGGATTGCGAAACAAAATGGAACGAGAAGTACTATCGAAGCATGGGCTTTCATGGACATCGTTTTCAATATTATATGATTTATGGATATGGAACTCAGTAGAAACAAAGAGGTTAGCAGAGTTAAATGCTGTTTCTAAAGCTACAATTAGTAATATTACGAATACGTTAGAAAAGAAAGATTTTGTGTGTAGAAAAACAGATACGAGAGACAGAAGAATTACCTATTTAACAATGACGGATAAAGGAACGAAGATTATGGAAGAACTATATCCGCAATTTCATAAAGGAGAGGTAGAGATTGTTTCTAGCTTAACTGTTAAGGAACAAAAAGACGTTTCTGAATTATTAAGACGAATAATAAAAGAAAATCAATTTTAATTAATTCAATAAAATAAAGCAAAAAAGTGATGATAGGAAAATTAGTAGGAGTTACCTCCCTGTTTCAGAGAGTCGATGGTTGCTGTGAATCGACACAAAGGTAATCTGAATTACATTCCTAGAGCTTCCTTGTATGAATTCATTGATACAAGGACGGACGAGCCGTTAATCGTTGAGTGGAAGACCATATTCTTCAAAAAGGGTGGAACCGCGTGAAAATTCACGTCCCTTTAGAGAGGAGTATGGTTTTTTTATAATTAGGAGGTTATGAAGATGAAAAATGTATTGGAACAACTGAATGAAGAACAATTAGACGAAGTCAAAAGACAAATGACAATATACACACAAGGTGTGCAAGAAATTATCCCTACGGAGGAGTTAAAGCTAAAGGTAGCAAAGTCTATTTTAGAAAACAGACCACTTAAAATTAAATTAGGATTAGACCCATCTGCTCCAGATGTACATCTTGGACATTCTGTCGTGTTAAAGAAGATGAGGCAGTTTCAAGAGAACGGACATATAATCCAACTACTAATAGGTGATTTCACAGGTAAAATCGGTGATCCAACTGGCAAGTCGATAGCAAGAAAACCGTTAACAGATGAAGAAGTTAAGCATAACGCTAAAACCTACTTTGAACAGTTTGGAAAAGTAATGGATATGGATAAAGTCGAACTGCATTACAACTCAGAGTGGCTTTCAAAATTAACCTTTGAAGAGGTCGTTCAACTAGCAGGTAAGATAACAGTAGCAAGACTAATGGAAAGAGACGATTTTGAAGAAAGAATTGCTCTTGGCAAGCCAATTTCATTACATGAATTTTTCTACCCATTAATGCAAGGGTACGATTCTGTTTTATTAGAGAATGATATTGAACTTGGTGGAACAGACCAACATTTTAATATTTTAATGGGAAGACACTTTCAAGAGAAGTTTGGGAAAGAAAAGCAAGTAGCAATGCTTATGCCTTTATTAGAAGGGCTTGACGGTGTAGAAAAAATGTCTAAATCAAAGAAGAACTACATTGGTATTGATGAAAGTCCACAAGAAATGTACGGAAAAGCGATGTCCATTCCAGATGATTTAATGAATAAATACTTTGAACTAATCACAGACTTCTCTTCTGAACAAATAGAAAAGGTAAAAGCTGATATTGATTCAAATGAGCTACATCCTAGAGATGCAAAAATGCTTCTAGGGAAAACAATCGTAAGGATGTACCACGGAGTAGAAGCTGCAGAAAAAGCAGAACAACAATTTATATCAGTCTTTCAAAAAGGAATAATCCCTAAAGAGATGCCAATTGTTGAATGGGAAGGCAATCTAGAAGTGCCAATTCTAGATTTTCTAGTAGATTTACATTTATTAAGTTCGAAAAGTGAAGCCCGCAAGATGATTGAGAATAAAGGAGTAAAAATAAACGGAGTGAAGGTTGAAGATACAGGGTTACGAGTTCCTATTGCCGAAGGGTTAGTTGTACAAGTTGGAAAACGGAAGTTTGTAAAGATAAAAAGGCGGTCTAAATGACTGTCTTTTATTAAAATCTTTCTAAATTTAATTCTATTAAATAGTAATATAGTAATAAATTTCAACTTAAGGAAGCTTATATCTTGAGTTTAACTCACGTACGCTTGCTTGTAGATCACTATAAAAAAGTTTTTTATTTTACAGGGATCTATTCACTTGGGGAGACGAACATTCATTATATAGTCAATTTAAAGTAGGGGATGTAAATGTTGGATTGTTTGAACGCAAGCAAATGGCTTAAGCTGCTGGATTTCCTTATTCTTCAGATGACCCTCGGGTGGATAGAGTGGCATGTATTCTTAAAGTAGAGAGTGTAGAAGATAGTTATAACGAATTAAAAGAAAAAGTTGAATTTGTTACGAAAACCTAAAGAGCAAGAGAATTGGGATATTAAAATCGCTCATTGTAGAGATATTGAAGGGTCTCTTATTGAAATTTTTGAATATTTTTAGCTGCAAAGATTAAGAAATCAAAATGTCAGTTTTAAAAATCTAGCACGAGCCATAACAGCCTAGTCGACGCTGCTGTAATGGGAGTATTTGAATTCTATTTCCACACCTATATTGCAAACAAAGAAGTCGGAATGTGCAGCTTAGGCAGTCCTAAATGACAAACAGAGCACCAAATAGGAGGGTTGCTTCTTGTGTTGGTCGAAGATACATTTTGGTTCGTTAAATGTTAAAAAGTTCAATAATCGAGGTAGATGACATAAGTCATTTACTTTTTTTATATTTAATTTTCAAGGTTTGGGCGGTAAGGCAAGCTACGAAAACTGCCTAAAAGTAATAGGCTACTGTATAAGCAAAAGAGGTGAGAAAATGGGTAGGCGAATCAAACATACTGAAAATGATGTCAATGCTTTAGCAAGGCTCATGATGTCGGAGGCGATTGGTGAAGGTCCCGAAGGAATGGAAATGGTTGGAACAGTTGTGGCCAATCGGGTTGAGGCAGACTGTGAGCCTGACTTCAACAATTTACGTAATATCAATCATGCTATTTATCAAACCATACCGGGAACGGGAATTCCTCACTTTGAGCCGGTTTTAAATGGAACCTTGTATACACAGCGTCCGACAGAAGAAGACCTACAGAGGGCCAGGAATTTGCTGCAAGGTCATCGGAACCCACGAGCCCGAATGAATTTATGGTTCTTTAATCCAAGTCCGGGGCAAGCATACCGAGATCCTTGTACCCCTACAATGCCAAGATCCCCGATGACGCAGTTCGATCATGCATACAGGAATCATTGCTTCTATGTCGGTGTACCGGGCTATTGCCCAGAGTTTTATAGATAAATCAAAAAAGGAGATGGACTTCACATGAATTACGGAAACTCTAATTTTCATCAAATGAGCAATCAAACTGGTTTTCAATCAGCTGCAATGACGGGGAATGAAGCACCCCAACAGTTTACTGGCTTCCAGGGGGGAATGCCTTCTGGACCTGCGTATGCAACGCCAGTGGTTCCTATGGGAACAGGACAGCAGCTCTTTATGGGCAGAGTGGAAGAATCGTTTATTGAAAATATCCTGCGCTACAACAAAGGCAAGGTGGGTACTTTCTACTTTACTTACCAAGGGAACAGCGAATGGAATGCAATGGTTTACCAAGGCCGTATTGAAACAGCTGGCCGTGACCATATCATTATCAGCGACCCTGTTAGCGGCAAACGCTACCTGCTGATGATGGCAAATCTTGACTGGGTAGAATTTGATGAACGAATTAACTATCCTCACACAGAAATTAGTCCGGAAATCCAGGCGTCTATGGAAGTATCGGAGTAATGGAACAGAACACACTATAAAAAAACGGTTGTCAAAATGAACTGAGCCACGTCATGTAGACAGTGGAAATATTAAAAATGATTTAAGCGGCTTAAGCTTTATATCCTAAAGGCGGGTTAATCGTTATTGTTTTATTAGATCATATAACCCCGTAAACTAAACAAGGTAGAGGTTGGTGAGCACACAGTAAATGGTTATACCATTCAAGAGACGATTGCATTAAATGTGATCGTCTTATTATAGTGGACGGATACTGAGTAATAATAATTCTTGCATTTTCAAAAAAATATAGTTTGTTTTCGGGAGTAATAAAAAATTATGGAAATAGGTTTCAATTGCATTCCTTCAACAAGGAATGCTTATTTGTTTGTCAACGAAAAGGAAATTAATGTTAAAATAAAGGGCAGGTTAGTGCATTAGAAATAACTAAGATGTTTAATAGTTTTTAAACACAGAGAGTTAAACACAGAACGTCACGAATATATGTTCGTTGTGTTAACTTGCAGAAAAATAAAAAGGGGAATAAGGATCTATGAAAACAGTAGATTACGTAAAGTTAGAACATTTTTCGGACAAATATTTAGAGGATTTAAAGTCTTTTCAACTTCCTGAAGAACAAGCAAAATTCACTGCCTTACCGAGCAAATATTTCAATGTCACAGAAGGACAATATAGAATTGTCATAGTAAACCAGAATGAGTCTGTGGGCTTCTTTTTATTACATTCAACGGAACGTGTAAAGGAGTATTCAGATAACCCAAACGCAATGTTGTTAACTTCACTATCTGTTAATCAGAAGAAGCAAGGAAAAGGGTATGCTAAACAGGCTATGTTTGTTTTGAGTGATTTTGTTAAATCTGAATTTCCTAACTGTAATGAAATTGTATTGGCTGTTAATCATAAAAACATTACTGCTCAGAGACTGTATTCCAAAATAGGTTATAAGGATACGGGCAGGAGAAAAATTGGTCCTATTGGTGAACAGTTTATTATGAGTTTTTTGTTGTAATTTAACTTACTCTTCAACTAACGGGTGCGATTGCTTAATAAAGGGTAATCGCTTCTTCTTGGTGAAGTAAAGGAGCTTGTAAGTTGAATTAAGGTTAAAAACTCATTTGCCAATATGCGGTTAGGGGGTATTGGGGAGTTTAGCTTTAGAAAGGAGATGATTTTTTGTCAGATAAAACGAATAAGAATGTCAACAAGTATAACAACAAAAGAGAACGATACTTCAATGAGGTATTATCTATTTTTATGGCATTCATCGGTTTGTTATTAGGAATTATTTCTCCATTAACTAATTATATTACTGTACCTTTTTCTATTATAGTGCTTATATATGTAATATATATAATAAAGAAAAGAAGATGTAGGTTATCTAAAGATTAAGATGGCGGGGAAAAATGCTTAAGATAATTGTAATAGCACTACTCTCTGCTTTGACACAACGGGTGCATTCCTTCAACAAGGAATGCTTTTTTGTTTGTCAACGAAAAGGAAATTAATGTTAAACTAAAGGGACAGTTTAGTTGAACAAAGAACCTTTTAATCTGAATGAGTTGGGGAGGGCAGAAAATGGATAAGGAAATAATAATTGAAGAGTACAACCCAAATTGGTCAAAACAATTTAAACTTGAAAAAGTGAAACTAAAGGAAACATTATCTGATAAGGTTATATCAATTGAACACATAGGGAGTACGTCTATTGAAGGGTTAGGGGCTAAACCCATTTTAGATATTGCTATTGGAGTAAATCATTTGGAGGTAGTTAACGAGTTCATTGAGCCTTTAAAACAAATTGGGTATGAATTTGTTTACCATAAAGAGTTTTCTGAAAGACGTTTCTTTAGAAAAGGAAAGTGGAGGGCTGGTACACATCATTTGCATTTTTATCAGTTTGAAAGAGAACCTTGGAACCATCAAATTTTGTTCAGAGATTATTTAAGAAACAATCCTGATGTTTTAAAAGAATATCACCAATTAAAGGTAAATTTAGCAGAAGAGTTTCGTTTTGATAGAGTTTCATATACCGAAAATAAGGCTTCTTTTATACATAATGTATTACAAATAGCCAAGAAAGCAGAACAATAAGTACAAATCTTACTGTGCTAAAGGGTAGCGACCCTTGAAGAAGCAAGGGATTCTAATTCTTAGTGAAATAACAAACCAGCACCTTTCAAGCTAGTATTGCTTTTTTCTTTGTCATGAAAAAGAAAATCATCTTCGCGTACAAGAGCAAGGAATGCTTCTTATTAAAATTACGGTTGCGTTAGGAAAGTTATGGGCTGTAAGAGAGGCAGCTCGTTTTATGCCTATTTTTGGAAGATGGTGCAAAATATAGGAGCAGGTTTGGAGAAGAAAAAGGTATAGTATTGGAGATGAAATTAATGAAAAAACAATTAGAAAGCAATTGATTTACGAAAAAGGGGAGACTACAAAGAATCGAACGAATTACTAATGAGATTAGCAGAGGAGTTTCCTGATGATGCTTCAATTCACTATCAATGTGCTTGGAGTTTTGACATATTAGGAGAAGAAGCTAAAGCAGTTCCTTTTTATGAAAAGGCTATTAAATTTGGGTTACCACCACAGGACTTGGAAGGAGCCTTATTGGGTTTAGGTAGTACTTATAGAACATTAGGAGAATATAAAAAATCAAAAAGTACGTTTCTAAAAGGGATTGAACTATTTCCTGATAATAAAGCAATCCAAACGTTCTATTCAATGACCTTATATAATCTTAATGAACATAGTAAAGCGATGGAGCTATTATTAAAATGCTTAATAGATACAACGAAAGATCCTGAGCTTTCCAGTTATAAAAAGGCAATTGAATTCTATTCGGATAAATTAGATGAAATATGGAAGTAGTTTGTAAATAGATATACTGCACTAACGGGTGGATATGTAATAAAAGTTATCGGCATTACTTGTTGAAGTAACGAGACAGTATAGTGATACAACAATTAGAAAATATAATTATATACATTCATAAAGATGGGTGATGGTTATGCATTGCAAAAGTTTAGAAAAAGGAACTAACGGTAAAGCATTAGGTTCTTTCCTAACAGGCATTTCAGCGATTATAGGTCTGTTCTTTTTCAAGGAAGGAACGATTCTTAGTATCGTTGGTTTAATGCTTGGTGTAATAGGCTTGAAAGAAATAAAACGATACGAACAAAAAGGAAATAAATTAGCTTTAGTTGGCACATTTTTTAGTTTGATAGGTTTCATAGGTTTCACTATGTTTATCGTATGGTCTTAATATGATTTTTATAGTTGAAAAATTGAACAAACAGTTGCATTCCATCAACAAGTGATGATTATGCAGAGGAAAGGAAAAAAATATATAAAAAAAAAGGGTAGGTAAGTTTAAAAAGGAACATCATTGGAATAAGTATTTTCACTAGTTAAACAAATAAAAACGGGGGTACTGTGGGTGCAAAAATGGTTTGGTTCTTCAGGAGTTTGGATTAATGAAAATGGACAGTTGTTAATGGTCTTGAAACTCATTATGAAGTTTTTAATTTCTGTACTTATTTTCTGGTTAATTGTATATTACGGTAATGAGTTTATATTCTTCTTTATGACTCAAAACAATTATTCTTTAATTATATTTATAAACCTTCTTATCCTGGCTCTAGCCATTTTTTCTAGCTTACTAGTTAGTAAGAATATATTCATATTAATAGCAAGTGTATTTTTAGGTTCTTCCTTTCTTGGTGTATTTGATTATTTCCTTAGTACAAGTATGGTATTCACTATGACTTTAATCATTCTATTCATAAATCAAAACCTATGGAAGCAAAAAAATACTTAACTTTATTACCAAGGGATGAGATAAACGATTCTCATAAAGAAACCCGCATGGTTGAACAAGTCGATAAATAAACATGACTTAGCTCAAGCAGTGATATATCATTTGAATATGTTGGAACAGTAGACTCTCCACAATTGCGAAAATTTTATTTAGCTAAGGCTGACGGTGAAGAGTTTATAGTTCGAGTTTATCAAAACAATAGGAAGGTATTAGATGCTTTTAGTCTTACTGAAAAACCCCATTTAGCTGAACAATTTCAAAATTCCTATGGAGTTGATTGGTAAG
>NZ_ATAE01000016.1 GCF_000474275.2 Alkalihalophilus marmarensis DSM 21297 | reverse complement strand
GTTAGCAGAAGCTTTTTCGTTTATTGGAGTAAAGTATTAGGGAAATATGACACAAATGACAGGGCGAAAGAAATAATTAAAGAAATTTATTCGAAAATAGAACAAGGCAATAGTAGTATTATAACTTTTTCAATGCCTGCTAAATGATTTTTGCTTCTTTAAGTAACAGGTAGCAATAAAGGAAGAATCTAGCACTGTCCTAGTGTTGCTAACGGGTACTTATGTTGAATAATAACGATGAAAAAAGCAAAGCAGTAGAGTTATTTCTTGCACTGTACAACGATACGATTTAATAGAAATTGAACTTTTTTTCAGCCTTTATTAATTAAAGATCAATAATTAAAATTGCCTACTTATTCCATATTAGTCCATTTGAACCAATTAGTATCAAAATGTTTTCATCTTCTTCTCTCAGTGTAAAGAACTGTAAGCAGAGAAAAATACAAGGAGGAGATAATAATGGAACATGTCAAAGCGTTGCTCATCAAAGGAGCTGCAACACTGGTTATCCTTTACTTGATACTTGGTCTCGGGCTTGGAATGGCATTTGAATATGTCCTGTTTATTACCCTTGTGTTAGGGATAGGGTCTTATATAACAGGCGACTTGATCATTTTGCCTAAAACGAATAATAAGATTGCCACAGGTTCAGACTTGGGTTTAGCATTTATCGTTGTTTGGCTAATGGGTATACCATATGGTTATTCTATTGGAACGATGGCCATAACAGCTCTTATTGCCGCTCCTGTAGTCGGTGTATTTGAATTTTTCTTCCATACCTATATTTCGAACAAAGAATTAGGCAGATACGGTTCAGGAAACCGAAAATGGAAGACGGAAATTGAATAAAAATAGAAAGTATCAGAGGATTCCATCTCTGATGCTTTTTAATTGTGCCCTCGAGCGATGAATATAATAAGAGCCCCCAAAGCGAAAAGAGCTATAATATAATAATATGGGGGTGGATAAGTTGCTTAAACTCGAACAAGCAGAGGAAATACAACTGCCCGTAAGAGACGGGACCTTACTAAGCGGTCATTTATTTAAACCAGAAGGCAGCAAAAAATGCCCATTAATTGTCTTTGTAACAGGCTCTGGCAGCTTGTCTTACAAAATGGATTGGCAGAATGATTCTTTTTATTTTTGCCGGACATTTGTGTCAGTTTGTTTAGCAGAGGGTTTTGCTGTATTACTCGTTAATAAGCGGGGAGTAGGAGATTCTAAAGGGAACTGGAAATCACAAAGTTTCTACGGCAGAGCAGACGATATGTATGATGTCATTCAATTGATGAAGATACGCCCTGAAATCATAGAACACCACATCAGCGTGGCTGGTCATAGTCAGGGAGGGTGGATTGTTCAGCTGCTTGCCTCAATGTATCCAAATGATATTAAGTCAGCACTCAGTATCGCCGGTCCAGCCTACAGTGTGCGTAAGCAAATGGTTGATAATATGGAGTCGGAATTAATCATGCGAGGATTCAGACGGTCGGTGAAATGGCTGCTTTTTCTGTATAGCACAAGCCTTACCCTTTACCAATACATATCAACATTCGTTAAAACAGGATACATAAGTTACATCCTGAGCTATGATGCAAGAGATGTTATTCAAGCCATAAAGGTACCGACTTACTTTGCCTTTGCAGAAAATGATCACCTAGTTCCATTAGAGAAAAATGAACCGCTAGCACGTGAGTTACTGAAAGATGTAAACATACCATGGGAAATCAGAGTGACAAAAGGAGTCAATCATAGCTATGCTAGCTCTGCAAAATACCAGACATGGGATGAGATCGAATCCAAAGCCAGCCCCGGACTTGCAGACTTATTAAGTGATTTCTGCAAATGGACAAGGAAGCATACGTATTAACATTATTCCTCCACCAATTCACTCTCAAGTTTTGCGTTCCGGTGCATTTTAATAAACACGTTCGTAATCAATTTTGAAAATAAGAAGATGATCACATATAAAATAAACAAGTGCACATACGTTGTTCCATTATGCAGCTCAAAAAATAAGTGCATGGTTAAAAGCGGCTTAACAATGAATGATAAGAGTACAGATAATAGAAGAGAGTATACATAGAAATTCTTCTTGTGATTTAACGTCCATTGATAAACGAGCATAAATAAGATAGGCACAAGAGCTGCTTCTAATGAGATGTTTCCAGATAAGAAGGGAATCATCTCAAAGGGGTATCCCCAAAAACCCATTCTGTCCCCTGCAGTGTCTATATAACCAAACCATACGTGAATATTAAACCCGTAAAAGCCCAACAAAAATATTCTTCTTCGATCAATTACAAAATACAATACAACTAAAGGCGCTACAAAAAACAACAGAAAAATCACCCAAAATTCAAGCGTCGTAAAAGATGAATAAAGATTCCAATACTCTAGTTCCACTTGAGATAACTGTTCTTTTGTAGCTTGTATGTTTTCATATAATGTCCGCTGCTCTTGATCCATTACCTTTTCCACTTTGTGCACCCCCTTGCTCCTTGAATTCTAATATATTTTTCCCCGCTTCGAAAAGGATATGTAATAAATTCAATAACTAACCTACACATAGCACCAGCTACATGATCAAATACTAGTCCTAATCAACTGTAAAAGGAGCTTCAATATGGGGAAAGTAACGAGAGTATTGCTACTCGTCATGATCATACTATTTGTGTCATATCACCAGACATTTGCTGCGCATCAAAGTGACCGGTCTTATTATGAAGAAAAAGGGGATGTCGTGTGGGAAGTCAAAACGAAACATAAAATGGTCGCCCTGACATTTGATGACGGTCCGGACATTCGTTATACAAATACCATTTTAGACCTGTTAGCAGAACATAACGCATCAGCCACGTTTTTTGTGGTCGGAAATCGAGTAGAAGAAGCACCTGAAGTGGCAAAGAGGATTATTAAAGAGGGAAATGAAATTGCGAACCATACGAATACTCACCCTAATTTAAGCACTCTTTCGCAAAGTGAGCTTGATAAAGAAATAAAAGACGCAGAACAAGCGATTTTTAATGTAACAGGAGCTAGACCAAATCTCTTCAGGCCACCACTCGGACTTTACAATGATGAGATAGTCCATAACATTCGCGAAAATGATTATATTGCTGTCATGTGGTCGTGGCATCAAGATACGTATGATTGGAGAAATCCGGGGGTTGAGGCGATCGTAAACAAAGTGCTCAAAAACATTACCAATGGCGACATCATTCTATTTCATGATTATGGCGGGGATCGATCTCAAACGGTCAAAGCACTGGCAATCATCCTCCCAGAGCTTCAAAAGAAGGGCTATCAATTTGTCACCGTTTCAGAATTATTAAAAGAAGATAAAAAGTTCCAAGTTCCCTTAATGGATATTCAAGAGAAAAACGAGAAGAAATAAGCAGCAAGCATACCAAGTGTTCCTGGTATGCTTTTTGTTATTGCTTTTTCTTATTCCAATCATACGGCACCATACACCACTTGATGAAATGTAAAAATAAAAACATCCAAATCCCCGTGAATATATTCATCATCCAAGTGATCTCATCGCGAAACAAAAATTGATACGAGCAAAACAATAAAACATAAATAATGGAATAGCGGAGAGGTTGTTTAAACAAAAGATAACCTCCTTAAAATAAAATCAAGTCTCCTTAACCTTAAACAGGAGATGTAGTATAGTCGTCGCTCCTGAAATATGCTTCGCTTTCCGCGGTGAGCTGCTGAGCTTCCTCGGGCTTTGGCCCTGTGGGATCTCAGCCTTGCTCTAGGCACCGCTGGAGTCTCCGCATATTTCATCCGCTAGGTTATGTGCTTTTTCAAGAAATGTTGTGAGATTGAGTAGGAAGTAAGCGCAGTTCTAATAACTATTGCTTTAATCTGCCTCAGCGTCTGTTAGGTTTAGAAGCTACTTATAATGAGTGAGCACTTTACAACATCCTTCCTCTGTTGATTGGAGCGGAAGGGACTCGACTCCTGCGGGATGTGCGTGGCTAAGGAAGACCCCACAGGAGCGTGCGACGAGGAGGCTTCCGGAATGCCCGCGGAAAGCGAGTCCCTGCAGCGGAGATCAACAACCATTATGGGAGTGAGTTCATTTTTACGTGGCTAGTAGGTATCCTGCTAGATCGTATCGAGGAGGAAACACCCGGCATGACCGCAGATAGCGTGTGCCTGCAGCGGAGATCAACACCTACTATACCTCACACGCATTAAGATTTTTTCTTACTCCAGTTATACGGCACCATGCACCAATGAACAAATTTGATGATGAGATACATAATGATCGCCACCATTACATTATCAAACCAAGTAATCTCTTCACGGAATAACGCTTGAAAGAGAGTAAGAATGATAAAATAAATAAATGGAAAATAGGTCATTTCCTTCAACAAATTAAACCTCCAGTTAAACTAGTCAATATTGGTAGTTTACCAAAAGCATAGTATTTTTACAAAATAATAGAAAATTCATGATAAGCTTATTTATACATGAATAAGAGACATAGTATGTATGGGGGAGATTTAGTGGAATTTAGCAGTCAACGACTAACATTACGACTATTTCAAAGCAATGACTTAGAAGATGTATATGACATTTATAAAGATGAAGAGACATGTAGATATCTGTTGCATGATAACTGGACAACCGAGAATATGCATGAAAACTTTAATGAGAAAGTAAGAAATACCCTGCTAGAAAAAGGAAGTACTCTTAATCTGGCAGTAGTGAATAACAAAAAAGTGATTGGTGACTTAACTGTATGGTATACGGATATGAAAGACACAGTTGAAATAGGATACTGCTTTTCGCCTCAAGCAGCAGGAAAAGGGTATGCAACGGAAGCAGTCAGCCTTTTATTTAATAAGCTGTTTAATGAATGGAATGTGCACCGCGTCCAGGCGAATATGGATGCACGAAATACATTATCACAAAAAGTTTGTGAGAGAGTGGGTATGAGAAAAGAAGCTCATTTCATAAAGGATTTCTGGAACAAGAATGAATGGACAGATAGCTTTGTCTATGGAATGTTACATAGTGAATGGGAAAACAATAATTAACTTATTTAAGACCAAATCGCATAAGGGTTGGTCTTATTTCATTCAGTCTTTGTACTCTACTTATGAGGTGGGTAAGAAAGGGCGCTTAATGAGATTTTCAGTTGAATGTGAATTAAATAAGAATAATTACGATTTATGAGGAGTAGTCTAGAGGAGTATAGTTCAGGAGGTAGAGAACATGTCTAGAGTCCCTGTATTTGTATTAAGCGGTTTTTTAGGAAGCGGGAAGACAACTTTATTAGAGCGTTTGTTGACGGAATCAGTCAATCAAGGCCTAAGGGCAACGGTGTTAATGAATGAAATAGGAAAGACGGACACCGATGGAAATATCCTCGAAGGTAAAAGTGAGATGATTGAAAAACTATTAGATGGCTGCATATGTTGCAATAAGAAGAGCGAAGTCGCTCAATCGATGGAAAAACTATTGAACTTAGATCCTGATGTGATTTTCATTGAATTAACAGGAGTCGCCAATCCAGAAGAGGTGGCTGATTCATTAACAGAACCTCAGCTGATTAATCAGGTATATTTAGAAAAAGTTATTACATTAATCGATTCAGAACATATCCTTTCCTACAACAGTATATTTGAATCAGATCGTGAGCTAGTCCGAACGACGAGAAGACAAATTGAAGTGGCGGATACCCTTATTGTCAATAAAATGGATTTAGTCTCTGAAGCAAAAAGACAGAAGATTGATAAGCTCTTAAAAAAACAAAATTCGACTTCAAGCATCACCTACTCAACCTATAGTGACGTCGATGTCACTTCTTTGTTTCAGCCGATAAATACAAAAACAAAAAAAGTGAGAGTAAGAATAAAACATTCTAATCATCGTGAGCATCACCACGAGCATCCTCCTAAATCATTTACCAAAATAAAAAGTATTCGTTTACCAGTGCCTACTGCGACGAGTTCACATAGGGTAGAGAAGTTTTTAAAGAAGTGGAAAACGGATCTTTTGCGCGCAAAAGGGTATGTAGAGCTTGAAGATGGAACATACCTCATGCAACATGTTATGAAACGAGTAAGTTGGACTAAATCAACATATCATGGAGATCATTACTTAGTGCTGATTGGGTTGAGTCTTGATGAAAGTAAAATCAAAGAGGATTGGAACGCGTTCTTTAGCGAGATAAGGGCCTAGTAAATAGGAAGCAAAGCAGCTTTGATCAAGTTGCTTTGCTTTTTATTATAAATCGTAATTATTATGATTTGTAATCATGAAGGCTTGTTTCTTGCATAAGTATTAGTAAATAAAAAAGCTGGAGGATTATGAAGCGTATGCGGATGCAAGGACAATTCATTAAAGTGAGCGGGTTATTAATAGTCGGAATGGCAGTGATTCTGCTACTTCTAAGCGGTAGTTTTCAGGCCAGCTCTCTACTAGTCGTATCAGAATCGATCTTAACGTTCAATATGATCTTTATTAGTATCCTAATTGAAGCAATTCCGTTTGTATTGATCGGTGTATTCATTGCTGGGATCATCCAGATCTTTGTGACGGAAGAACATTTGAAGAAGCTGATCCCAAAACATAAGGGGTTAGCTGTATTAACTAGTTGTCTACTAGGTGCATTATTTCCAGCTTGCGAGTGTGGGATTGTTCCGATTGTTCGTCGCTTAATTGGCAAAGGTGTTCCTCTTTTTGCTGGAGTTGGTTTTCTACTTACAGGCCCGTTAATCAATCCGCTTGTTTTTATCTCGACTTATGTGGCTTTTGGAGAGGACTTCAAAATAGCGACTTTACGGATGGGTGTAGGTCTTGTCATAGCGGTTATTATTGCAGCGATCATTAGTGTACTTTTTAAAAACAATCAGCTTAAAAAAAGTAAAGACATGCTCTATGTGAAAACAGAGCGTTCTGATCAACCCTTTGGAAAGCGTCTGAAGGCGATGCTCTATCATGCGGTGGATGAGTTTTTTGATATGGGGAAATATTTGATCATTGGTGCGTTATTAGCAGCCTTTGTTCAGACCTACATATCGACTAAATCGATTCTTGGATTAGGTGATGGGATACTACTCTCAACATTTGTGATGATGGGACTGGCTTTCTTGCTTTCACTATGTTCAGAGGCGGATGCCTTTATTGCGGCTTCCTTTCGTCATCTATTTCCTGATACCTCATTACTTGGATTCTTAATTTATGGCCCAATGTTAGACCTGAAAAACACAATTATGTTAATGGCCTTGTTTAATGTGCGATTTGTCTTTGTTCTTATGGTGATTATTACAACTACTGTTCTTGGAACCTTACTTGTCATTCACCCTTGGCTATAGAAGGAGGCGATTGTGATGATCTATATTCACGTGAGGCAGCTGGTTAAAGCGGTTATTTTATTACTGTTTGTTGTATTGATCTTCATACTGCATCACTCAGGAGAGATCACACGTTTTATTAATCCCAGCTATGTCTATCTTAGTCAAGTCGCTTCGGTCATTTTTCTTCTCTTATTTACTATACAAGTGCCTCGAATCTTTATTTCATCAGAACATGATCATAGTGAATGTGGACCATTTGGGTGTAGCCATGAAGAGGAGGGGGATGGGTTATCACTAAGAACGTTGATTGCTTACGGGTTCATTAGCCTACCACTTCTGACCGGATTTCTTCTTCCTTTTAAAGATTTCGGTGCAACAGAAGCTCTTAACCGAGGAGTCATATATACCCAGCATGAACATCATCATGAACACTCTCATGAAGACCCTCATGATGCCTACTCATGTGAGGTAGCTCTTCATGAATTAGATGAAACTGTTCAGGAGTTAGTTCATCAATCTGTACTTGAGTTTCAGCCTTACAATTATGCGAGTTACATTCAGGCAGTAACTAGCTTTCCAGAAGATTTTGTAGGAAAACCTATTATCATAGAGGGATTCATACTAGAGAACGCAACGGCCGCAGAAACGCATACCGTTCTTGCTAGATTCCTTGTGACACATTGTGTAGCAGATGCTCACGCTGCTGGAATAGTCATTGAAGAAGGCTGGGAATTAGGACTTACAGAGAATATGTGGGTCCGAGTAACGGGAAAGTTAGACGTTAAAACAAGTGAGAGTAGGCTGATACCGATCATCCATGTTAAAAGGTGGCAAGAGATCAGCCCTCCGATCGATCCGTATGTGTATCCGTAGAAAGTGAGTCTTGAAAGCGTTGGTTCGTCAAATGATAGAAAAGAAGAGTGTAGTTTAAGCTCGTATTGTTATTAAGATTGGTCAAAAAGGCATCTTCGATCAGGGTGCCTTCTTGGCGTTTTCGCATAGTATAAGTAATGTATGGTAAATTATTCTTGAGGGTTGGATTTAGTTGGAACTATACTGCTATCCCAAATAGGGTAGTACTTTTCTATGTTAAAACAATTTTATTACTGGCTGAATGTATAATTATAATTAATTAGTGACTAGTTTCAAAAACAATTATAGATTCACCTTTGGCACTTTAAGGTCTTTCTTATTTTCCTTTTAATATCCAAAAACCAAATAAGATAATTGTAATACCGATTCCTGTTCGCCAAGTGGGTATTTCTTTTAAAAATATATATCCAATTACAACACAAACCAGGATTTCCATTCCTTTAGAAACAATAAGTGAAAAGGTTAAGTTATCTACTATTTTCGTTAGATATTTTACCCCATATCCAATCATCATACTTGCAGACAGGAAAAAAGGGATAAGTTTAATATAGTACCATAAAGTATGGAAAAAATTAGAGTCAATGTGCTTGGTTTGGTAAGCGTAAATAGTATTAATAATTAATAACCCACCTAACATCAAGAAAAGGGAAAGTAAAATCATAAATGTTGTTCTCCTATTAGTTTTATTTCTATAATTTTGCCTAAATGCAAAATTTTTATGTGAGATGAAAATGAAATTCCATTTAGCATGCACTTTTATTGACATAAGCTGCGATTAATCGCCTTAGTAGTGGAAATGGTTGGCTTGTATTAGATGGGAAAGAATTAGCTTTAATGAGTACACCTAATCAGGTTACTCCTTTAATAGAAGGAAAAATCCCACTACTTGTGATTGATGTCTGGACTGATTGGCGTATTTATTAATGTATTGACTTTAATTTGTGGAGCATAGATACTCTTTATCAAAGCTGTCTTTAGGAGTCACCATAATTGATTCTTTAACTTGCTTTTGGTTTATATTTCTTTACTTATTACGTGAGGAAAGAATTCCTCCTTAATGCCTTTGTTCTATAATGAATAAATCATTTCTTTAATGAACTAAGGTGCGCTATGCTTAAATCAGGAATCACTTGCCTAATTACGCTAACAAGCTGTTATATGGAACATAAAGTCTAGGTGGATTTTAAATGAAAATGTATTCAGTATTTATATTATTAGTTGTTTTAATAGTACTGACTGGTTGTAAATCTGAATCAAAAACCTTTGACGCTGTATGGGTTGAATCGTCAACGAGTTCTCTAGAAACAATTGATTCAGCGATAGAAAGACTGTCAGATGCAAAGATTGATTTTATCATTGATGATAGTGGAAACATACTAATTGATGAGAATGATTTAAATAAAACAGTGATAAATTGTTTCTAAACTAACGGAGGTGTTAGTTCAACAAGAGCTGTCAATTAGAAATAGTCTTTGCTGCACAACGATATTAATCAACAAAAGAGGGAGGATAATGATGACAAAATTAGTTTATAGAGGTTTAAAATATGGAGAAGTTGATATGGAAGTGGAATTACTGGTGGATATACAAAATGATTGGGTTGAGATCACGCATACGAATGAAGTGTCTCAGGTAATGAATAGATCAACAGGTAAATATATTCAAGTAAATAGAAACTCCCTGAAATGTGAAGTTGTTTAATTATACGAATTGATTGTGAAAGAATGTACTTTAACTACGGTTGCGCTAGCTTAAGAAGGGTCAATAAAAGGCTTGTAAGAGAACTATCCATAGTTGTGATAAGAGTAGCTTGGTGCTTCATATATAAGTCATAAACAAGAAATTAAGGAGAAGAAGGGGGGAATGAGATATACATAAATTGATGATTTCAAAACCTGTATCCCATAATGAACGATTAGTCTCTCTAGATATTATCAGGGGCTTTGCATTGTTCGGTATTATTTTTGTAAATATGCCACTTTTTCAATCACCGCAATTAGTAGCTGATCTATATATGATTTCACAACCATTAGTCGAGACGGATAAGTGGATTCGAGTATTTCTAGATGTTTTTATAGAGAACAAGTTTTTTTCTATATTCTCTTTTTTATTTGGGCTGGGTTTTTATATTTTTATGAACCGAGCGCAAAAAAAGGGTAAGCGTTTTTATGTCTTATATGTACGGAGACTAACAATCTTAGCTCTATTCGGTTTTATGCATCTTGTGTTTTTATGGTATGGCGATATTTTACTTAACTATGCATTAGCTGGATTCCTCTTACTTCTCTTTTATAATCGACAGTCAAAAACGATTCTCAGACTTCTTGTACTATTTACTGTTGCATTTATTTTTTTACTATCACTAAACTTCTTTTCATCTCCTGAAGAACTAACAATTGAGATTCAGCAGCTGCAAGCGGAAGGTGCTGGAAAAATGGAGGAGGCAATAGATTATTATCAAAATAAGAGTTACTTAGAGTGGGTATCTTACCGTTTTATTAATGAAGTCATCCCGATTTTAATGAACTTACCTTTTTCTATGCTTACGGCTTTGTATATGTTTTTATTAGGTCTTTATGTAGGAAAACGACATATCATCAGTGAATTTCATTCGCATAAACACCTAGTAAAACGTGTATGGTGGGGTAGTTTGTTATGTAGTATCCCTATTAGTATTTCTATTGTCGTTCTACATTTAGATGTATTTAACTTTGGACTAGCAAATGAACTATTTCTACAAGTATTTGTAACTGTCAGCGGTCTTAGTTTGTCATTGTTTTATATTTCTTCCCTATTATTTTTATTGCAGAAAGAAAAGTGGAGAAAAATCCTCCACCCGCTTAGTTATATAGGGCGAATGGCACTAACGAATTATATTCTTCAAACGATCATTGGTGTCGGTATATTTACAGGCTTTGGATTGTTTGGAGAAGTACATTTAGGTTTAGGGATTATTATTGGTCTGATTGTCTTTCCTATACAAATTTTATTTAGTTACCTTTGGTTAAAGTATTTTAAATATGGTCCTTTAGAATGGATATGGCGGTCAGCAACATACGGAGAGTTTCAATCTTTAAAACTTTAAAAGTGGAAAAATAATAAATTGATTTTATAGGAAGGAAGCGAATACTAACAAAAGTCGTTATTAGTAGATGAAAAAACAGCCTAAATAAGCATAGACATGGATCTATGCTTATTTTCGTACTAGGGTTATTTTCGCCTCCTAAACGGCATCCTTTGTCATTACTTACCCTCGCCCCTTAGCTGCTCCCCATTCCCTGTTTGGAGTATTCCTTTTGGCTTAATAGAGGTGATGTATGAAAACATTAGACGTGTCTGGCTTACATAGTGGTATAGATGAAATAAAAACAAAGATAGAACATCAGCAAGAACAGCTTAAACAAATCGAAACATCCGTAATGGGTATTGTTCGTTTAAGTGACTCCTTAAAAGGAGAGGGAGGGACGGCCATTCGTCGTTTTTATCAAGAATGCCACCTCCCATTTATTCA
>NZ_ATAE01000015.1 GCF_000474275.2 Alkalihalophilus marmarensis DSM 21297 | reverse complement strand
CGTTTAAGTGACTCCTTAAAAGGAGAGGGAGGGACGGCCATTCGTCGTTTTTATCAAGAATGCCACCTCCCATTTATTCATTACTTAACCGGAACCCTCGCACAATATGAGCAGCTACTTATGCAAATGAAGTCCTCGCTGCAAGCACTTGAACCAGCATCAAACGGAAGAATTCAAGAGAGCTTCCTTGAACAAGAAGTCGAGAACGGCTTAAAACAGGTTGAACTCGTCACAACCGCACTCACCAACCAAACAAATGCGACAATGCAAAAGATACAAGACATCGTCTACCTAAAGCCGCTGCAAGACGATGAAGTGAGGCAATATGTACAAAAAGCCAAGCAAGAAAAAGACCAAACGCTAGAGCAGCTGCATCAATTTGATTATGAGCAGTCGGCAGCACTAGGTTCAGTTGAAGCAGATGTAAATATTATGAAAAGCTATACAAAAGATCTAAGTAGCATGATTCAACGGCAAGGGTCTGATATAGTAAATTTTTCTTTGAATTCATTGTCGTACCAAGTAAGCTATACTATGTTAAAATCAAACCTATCAAACAAGCAACACCGACATAATCAGATCATCAACCAAATGAATCAACCTGCTTATTTAAGGTACACTGGAATGCAACAATCTTTAAGATTTGACAAATGGGTAAACCCTAGCTGCCCAAGACCTGACATGATTAACCAATCAACCGTGATTCAGGATGACCTCCAATGGTGGGAAAAAGCAAGTAATAAAATTATTGATAGTGCGAAATCAGCAGGCAACAAAATCGTTGGTGGTGCAAAGACAACAGTTAGAGTGGCAAATGAAAATTCTAGAGAAATAAGCTCCGCAATTCTTGACTTCACCCCAATTCTAGGAAACGTGAAGGCTGGATACGAAGCTACACATGGTGTCGACCCAATCACAAAAAGGGAACTAGAAGATTGGGAACAAACATTATTGATCGCAGCTGTACTAGGTGGAGGTTTTGTAAAAGCTGGAGTAAGAGGAACTCGAGGGGTAAAAAGTGTTGGTTTTACAGGGAAAGAAAATTTCAATAGAAAAGAAGCCCTGCAAGCAGCTAAAGACTTAGCAGGAGTTCCTAGATCACAGCAACCTCTTCGCCAATGGCAGGTAGGAGATAACATTAATATGAAAGGAGGAAACTTTAAAAATTATGAGTTCAGCTCAAACCCTACCCATCATGGACGTTATTTTGAGTATGAAACTCCTCAAGGTAAACGAGTTATAGTCGAACATATAAATGATGGTAGAATGCATACACACGCAGGAAAACCTAAAGATGGTGCAAACCCTTTTAATTATGATTTCAAAAAAGAAAGGTACTCTAATATTTACGGGTCAAATAAAGATCATCATATATATTATAAAAAATAACGAGGTATAAAATATGTCAATTCCGAATGAAAAGATAATTAGAAAAAAAGCTATAATTGAAGCGAAAAAGACAATGAGCGCTCTTACTAATTTTGAATTACTAAATTTTGAGGAGTTTGACTCAGACTGGTTAATTTCAATTGAAAATCAATTACAATTGTTCCGTAAGCTTGATTCTAAGCCCGCCTTTACTAATGCAAATAAGAACAAAGACGAGGTTAGTGAATGGATTGTTAACTCATTAGATTTTCTCAAGAACAAAAAAGAGTTCTCTATAATCATTCCTAACACTTCATATCCTGTTTGGGCTAATGTTAAAGTTGAAGATTTAATTAAAGGCATTTCTGAACTCTTGGAGATATCAATATCTAATGAATTATCAATAGCGGACAAATCTTCTACTATTATTGCACAAATTTATTCTGAAGAAAAAGGTTATGAGATTCACATAGGGAAGGTTATTACTGATTACTAGGGTTAACTCGATCTTTCACTCGTGCTTAGGCTAAATATAGTCTAAGCACTTTTCAGATAATTCTAAGAGTATTTTCAATCTGATTAATCAATCATTCCTCTCATATGCTGTTAATGAATAAGCTGGCTCAAAGGAATATATCGCCTAACTTGCTACATACGAATCAGCTAAACTCCTTACATATGAATTGGCAGGATCCTATTACCTTTAATCGATGGTATAATCCTTCCTGCGCGAAGCCTGTTGCAGCAGCAAATGCCACCGCAGAAGCTGAAGACACCGGCGGATTTTTTAAAGGGGCATGGCAGGGGATTGCGAAGGCTTTCACAGATACAGTAGATGGGATTAAGCGTCTTGTGACAGAGCCGGTGGAAGTGCTGGATGAAACCGTTGATTTTATTACCGATGTAGCAGATGATCCAAGCCTACTCCTTGATATCGGCCACGCTTTATGGATCTCGTTTGATGA
>NZ_ATAE01000014.1 GCF_000474275.2 Alkalihalophilus marmarensis DSM 21297 | reverse complement strand
GGAATCCCACATAACGTCATCAATACAAACGGGATGAGAAACCAGCTAGGTGAGACGAACCAAGCGAACTTGATTAAGGTTGAGCAGGCGACTGGGGTACGGAGTGGTAAAAGGGTAGATTCTGAAACAATAAAAAAATATATAAGAGATATGGAAGGCAGAACAGGAAGAGAATTACCCAAAAATCAAATAGAGTATTTGAAGACTGCTTTAAGAAATAAAGAATATAAAAAAATGTCTCCAGTTGAAACAGCAAAGCACAGGGTAGTTTTTGATAGGGTAAAAAACAAAGTAATCAAAGATTGGGAAGTAAACACAGGACAACAGTGGCCAGTGTATAACGAAAATGTAATTTCAGAAAAAACAGGTAGAATTATTCGGAAAAGAGGAGACAAATATGATGCTCATCATATAATTGAAAATACTTTTGGAGGAGAACATGAATGGTGGAATATGCACCCTGCAAAATTCCCTACTGAGCATCAAGCTGGAATTCATGGATCTGGCTCGCCAGCAAATATACTTTTTAAAGGAGTTAAACAATAATGAATTATGATTTTATTAAGGTAAACGAAGAAAACACATTCTATTCAGTGTCTAAAGATGAAATTAAGGAGGTTGAAAAGGAACTTAATTTAAAATTCCCAAGCGAGTTAGTCAACTTTTTTAATGACATTGGTTACGGTTTTATTAAAGGGTCAGAGTATAATATTAATCGTATTATGGATCCTTACTCAATAAGAGATTTCCGTTTAAGAGTTAATGATTTTGAGTTCTATCCTGACATTGAAATATATGATGCATTTGAAAATGATAAACTAATTTTTTTTGAAGGTAGTGAATCAGCTTTAATGTCTATAGAATTAAATAAAAGCGACACGAATCCAATTTATTATTATGACATTAAAATTGCAGGCTCTCTTAAAGAGTTTTTAAGTAAGATAGAAATTAATGATCAATATTACTTAGATTTAATTACAGATTAATTAAGTTATGACTCCATGGAAAGAATTGTTAGGAGAAATTGAAAAGAAATACGGAAGTTCACTTAAGAAGCCAGCATCACATACAGAAATAATAAAAATGAATCAAGGGATTCGGCAGAAATTCGGGAATATAGTATTACCTGATTCGTATGAGAGATTTTTAAAAACTATGAATGGATTAGACTTTAATGGATTAGTGATTTATGGTGTTGATAAAGGTCTACTTGATAATGAATTAAATGAAGACATGCATGGTTTTATCGAGTCAAATGAACTTTGGTATGAAAATGAATGGCAAAAGCAATATATATTCTTTGGAGATTCTGATACAGCATGGTACTGTTATGACTCAATAGGGGGTGCTTATTTAGAACTCGATAAACCTTCTGGGACTGTTATCCAATCTTACGAGAGTTTTGATTCTATGATCTCTCATGCACTTGAGACAGCTCTGTTATAATAGCTGTTCGTAGGCATCAGCCATTATATCATTTAAATTCCAAATAGATAGCGCTTGTATGTCAACTTGCACAACAAGTGCTTTTTTGAATGAAATAGTTTAATAGGTGATTAACCAATGAATCCCAAAAATTGAAGAGATGATTAATGAATATATAGAAGATGGAGATTTTATCGGAAAAGTTTCAGATGAACCATTGAAAAGGCGGAAGAAGTTTTAAAAGTTAAATTCCCAAGTGACTATAGAGAATTTGTTAAACATTTGGGCTCAGGTGGCATTTGTGGAGTTGATATATTGGGGATTGAAGGAGTAGACTATGCATCTGTGGTTGAGAAAACACAACGGTATAGAGAGGCAGGTTTACCTAATAAGTACATTGTCATTGAGAATGTTGATGAATTTTTATACTGTTTGGATACAGGTGCCTATCACTACTCGTATTTTGTCGAAAGATTATCGACAAAATACGAGTAGTGACAGGCACTATTTATTATTTCACCTCCATTCTTGGAAACGTAAAAGCGGGATACGAAGCTACACATGGTGTCGACCCAATCACAAAAAGGGAACTAGAAGATTGGGAACAAACAATAATGGTAGCAGCAATTCTCGGTGGAGGGTTTGTAAAGGCTGGAACAAGAGGAGCTAAAGGTGTAAAGAGTGTTGGTGGTAAAAGTACCAAAAATATCCCGAACGACTTTGCCAATAGAAGTTTATTAGACTCACATTTTGTTAAACATGGAGGAGAATTTAACGGAGCATACAAAAATGCCGATGAATATCTAAATGGGGCAAGGTCAGTGATAAACAATGGAATTAAGGTCGAGTATAATTATAAAGGTGAGATTAGAACAGGATACGTGAACTTCATGGGGAATAATCGAAGTGGAAAAGCTGAATTTGAATTTGTTGGCACAAATAATAATGGGGCAATTACTACATATCACACACAAAGCGGCAAGAAATCTTGGAAAACAATTAACAGTAATAATATACCAGTTATTAATCCAGTAGATTGATAGTTGTGAAGAAAGGTGAGGAGAGAATGAAATATACCTGTAAGGTAATAAAAATAAACCCTTCTATCGAAGAAGAAGTAACTATTGAAGTAAATAATAAAAAATTAACAGTTTTTTCAACTGTTTGTCCTTACCCACTTCAAGAAGGTTTATATTATCCTATTTTAATTAGTTTTACAATATTAGACGAATTAAACATTAAAGAATCGAAAAGCGTCGAATCAGAAATTATACAATTGGGTAAGAGTGATAAATATTTAATACGTGGCATTTTAGAAGCGGATCATATTGATGCAGGAATACAGGTGATAGATGAAGATGATTATTTCAGTGAATATGTCCATTTATACGGAAAAACAGTGGAGATAGTAGTAGATCGAATTGAAGTTGAATTTCTAAATGAATAGATGAGTGTTAAACTGAACTATAATGAAAAATATTTTACTAGTATTGTTTTTACATTACTAATAAAGAGATGAAGTTGTCCCTAGATGGCTATGTTAGGTACTTATTCTACTGATAGAATACCTTCTAAAGTATTAATTGCTAAACATCTAATTGTTTTTAATGAAAAAACAATTAGATCTGCCTCTCGTGTATGTCTAGACGCTAACCTTATTGAAAGTTACGAAGGGCCTTTGCTACTGGATACAGGTGCCGAAGAATGTCGAAAGATTATCGACAAAATACGGGTAGTGAAAGGCACTATTTATTAATTGAAGTAAGAGATTGTTCAAAGATCTTTTACTGGCCAGACCATTAATCTTGAAGGATTAACTGCCTTTTTGTTGCATACAATAGTGATAAGAAGATTTGATGCAGCAGTCATCAAGCTAATTTCATACATAGACTTTAATGGTAATTACCTCTTCAACAAACAGGTGCGTTTCTTATATAAGGAACGCATTTTTTTCTTAACGAAAAAGGGAATTACTGTTAAAATCAAACTGACAGTTATTTAAGTAACGAAGCAGTTTACTTTAACAAAGACCTATATGGTGATAGTCGGTAAGGGGAGGAGGAATATGATGTTACAAATTATTTTTGAAAATCTCTTTTTCTTATTAATTTTAATCGCAATAGGAATGTTTTTTATTTTTAGAATTAAAGTATATAAATCTAAGAGTGCACCAAAACAAGACAAAGAAGAAATTGAACTATTGAAGAGACGTGTGGAAGAGTTTGAACGAAATAAATAGTGTTATAGAAGGTTCAAGTGAAAATATTATTTAACTAACAGGTGCATTCCTTCAACAAGGAATGCTTTTTCTATGTCGAAGAAAAGGAAATTAATGTTAAACTAAAGGAGCAGGATATTGAATAAAGAAGTAATAAAGAAAATTAGTTAAATAGGAGGGCATGATGAGAATTATTAGAGATACAGGTAAGAGTTTTGATATAGAAAATTTTCTTTCTAAACCTTTGGTAGCTCATTTTTTATCAACATTGGTAGAGGATTCACCGAGAGATTCACCCGTTTGGTTTTAGTGGAAAAAGAATAGTACAACGACTTGGTTGTTCTAAAATAAATGTAAGGCTTAATTTATGTTTTATGATATATCCACTTGTCGTCAGAGTGTCTCTTCACCTAATTTTAAGATATCAATCCTAAAGATTGTTTCGCTACCTGGTAGCGAAAGTAATTTTATGTGATACGGATTTTTATGTTAAACAATCACGCTCATAAGCAGGGAGAGATTAATATTGAGTAATATAACAGAGATAGCCAAAAGAGCAAAAGTCTCTCGCACTACTGTATCTCGGGTCTTAAATAATCACCCTTATGTAAAGAAAGAAAAAAGGGAGTCAGTTTTAAGAGCGATAGAGGAATTAGATTATGTCCCTAATATGAGTGCAATAAACCTATCAAAGGGAAAAACCAATGTCTTTGGGGTAATAGTGCCTCAGATAAATCACTCATTCTTTAGCAATTTGATCGAAGGAATTGGCAAAGAATGCAATAAACATAATTATAGCTTACTAGTGCTTCAATCTAATTACGATAAAAAAAAA
>NZ_ATAE01000013.1 GCF_000474275.2 Alkalihalophilus marmarensis DSM 21297 | reverse complement strand
TAATGAATTAAATGAAGACATGCATGGTTTTATCGAGTCAAATGAACTTTGGTATGAAAATGAATGGCAAAAGCAATATAGGATACAGGTGCCTGTCACTACTCGAAGTACGTCGAAAGATTATCGACAAAATACGGGTAGTGACAGGCGCTATTTATTAGTTGGGGGACCTGATCGCCTTCCAACAGATGATGGTGGACATCTTATAGCAAGTATATTTAAGGGATCTGGTGATATTGATAACTTAGTTCCTATGAATGCTAATATTAACCGAGGAGAATATTAGAAGCTTGAAAATGCATGGGCTCAAGCTTTGAGAAGAGACCCTCCAGAAACAGTAGAAGTTAATATTATACCTCGTTATCGTGGAGACTCTCACAGACCAGACGAATTCGTTGTAAGGTTTAAAATTGGACAAGAAGACTGGGATAGTAAAAGGTTACGAAATTATAAGGGGGAATAATAAATGGAAGAAAAGTTAAATGAGTTTTATAAAGGAATTGCTTTTCAAGTTACTAAGATGATTCCCGAGGAATGGGATGAAGTTAAAATTTATGGAGAGGTGAATCCATCCGCAAAAACTATCTTTTTTTATTATCTTCCTGCTGGAGTAAATGAACCTATATATAGTCAAACGATTCCTGATAAATTTTCTATTTCTGCAATTGACTATTTGGAGGCAGAGGACGAACTCTCTTTTTTAATCGAGGATTTATGGGATTATACAAAGGGGAATTACAATGAAGTGTGGAACAACTTTACAATGAGTATTAGTAAAGAAGGAAAGCTGCTTGTTGATTTTAATTATGATTTAAATGAAGAAGATAATCCCACTAAGACTCGGATTATATGGGCTTATCAACATTTTGGGCTTGTACCTACAAGTCAATACGGCAAAGATTTGTTAGATGAATATCTAGGAAATAATCAAACATCAATAGATTAATAAAACGATTCCTATTCCACATTTTATTAATGATATTCTAACTTGATTTAGTTGTTTATAAACTTAAAAGATTAAGCACTTGATTAAACGACAAGTGCTTTTTCGCGTGTAATACTAAGGGTTAGATTAGGAAAGTTGAGGTCATATATGGATTTAAGAGGTATTTATAAGCTGATTGAAGCTGAATTTAAAGTGATAAAAAAAGAAAAAAGTGTTATTTCTATTGGACCAGAAAATAGAGAAAGCTACCCCGAAACTACTATAAAGTTAACTTTAGATGAAGGAAATAATCAATATGAGCTTTTTGAAGTTATTATAGGAAAAGAATATCTGGTAGATACGTTCACAGATAAATATAAATCCGTATTGGCATTATACATTTTTTCGAAAAGCAAGCTAGAAGTAAGGAACTATGATACAAATTGCCAAAATGATATTGAGAGTGCAAAGACACTAAATGAAATTCAAAATATATTTAAAGATAACTCCGAAGCACAGCATTATTCTTTTTTTTGAGCTTAAGCCAAATAAAATAATCTTAGAGAAAAACACAAATGATAGATATAATATTTTAATATTAGGAAAAAATGGCTCTAAGGTATATATAGATAAAGCTAGAAATTTAAATAGCGCTGCCGGTGTCCTATACAATTTTTCTTTTAAACTAAGCCAGTTTTATGATCTTATAAATAGAGATGAAATAAAAACGGACTCTGATTTTACTGAAACTCTAAAAGAATTATATCTTTTAGGTTAAAGAATACTCAACTTTATCTTTTCACTTAATGTATACAGCGGAGCAATTTCACAGGCACCACCCGAAGTTTAATAGTGTGAGATATCAGCCTGCTGGGCGCTAGCTTGGCAGGCTTATTTACTCCCTTCAACTGAAAGTGCAATTAAATACTTTTTTCTTTTTAATCCTTTACCCGCTGCAAATAATAAAAGACGCTGCAGAAAACAAAAACAATGACGAACGCAAATAAAATCCACATCTCATCAGCAGAGTTACTAAAAGCCACATAATAAAACCCAATGGCATAAACAAGACCTATCAAGCTATATAAGACACTACCGAGAACCTTACTAGAATAAAGGTACTTCTTACTTAGCTGAAAGAAGGCCTCTCCAATGAGGCAGCCAAGATAACCAAGCGGAAGAATACCGTAGATCAGATAGATAACCAGTGCAGAGATCATCATGTCGAGAAAATCATCCGCCAACGGCACAGTAATATTAAATGCAAGCATAAAGATGGTGAGTAAGATAAAGGCTAAAATCAGTGTTCGAATAGTAGATTTAAAATGGCTCATATTTTCTCCTTGGTATATAAGCTAGAAAAGCAGTATGTATGAAAAGTAATAACGTATGAATGACTAGTAACTAGTCATTTAACTACGATGAGTTTATTCCCCCTGCTTGCCAGCCTTCGATTGATCTTTATAGGTTAGGTAGGCCAGCACAAAGAACATAAGTACAACTCCATAAAAAACCACGGCTTCAATAAAACCTTCCACTCCTGTAAAATGATTGACAAATAGAAGAACGACTAACACCGTTTGGATACTGAAGGCGACCTTAAATCCACGGCTGATATGATTTATCTTTTGAAACATCCTATCACTTCCTATTCATTTTCATTAGTAAACTCTAACATATCTATAAAATCTTAGTAAGTGTTATAAGATAGATATGGACCGACACTTTAAAGGTCAATTGTCAATTAGTGAACGGAGAGAGCATGATGGACAATAAAATCCTGTTAAAAGAACAAATAAAAGTCGTGATTGACTTAATAGAGAAAGATTATGCAAACAAAATCAATGACGGTGTTCTACAATTAATTTATAAACGATATAAAGATGCACTTGCCATTATAGAGAATCATGAGGATAACAGCGGGATCAAGATTGCAGGGGGAGTTCGTGCTTATTTGGATAGCTATAATGACTATCAAAATTCGTTAGTAGAAGAGATGCATAAGGCTGAAAAGATAGTTAAACAACTTAATCGTGGTGATAATAAATGAGTAATCCTATTAGTAAAACAAAAGATGTACATGTCCAAACGAATATTGTCCTCAACTTAGCCAAGAAGAAGAGGGTAAAGAACGACCATGGCTACCTTAATACGCTCATCAAACGTTTAGAGGAGCTACTAGAAGACTTACAAATACAAGGGCTAGATACCATAAAAAAACATCAATCAAAGGAGCTCTGCGGGCATATCTGGAGACCAACCTTGTTGAAAGTTACAATGAGCCTTTGGTAATAGAGTTAGACAAATTGGAAACTATGCTTAAGTAAGGGGGATTGAAATGAAATATTTACTACGATTTTTATTGCTAGTTTCATTAACTTTAATAGGCTGTTCCCCAGATGCATCTCAAGCTAATAATGCTGATCTCGAGGCAGAAATAATAGATATTAATGAGGATGATACCATTATTGTTGTTGTTATTGATGCAAGATCGCAAGGATATAGAGATTATATAAATAATAAAATTAAGCTAGGAATACCTAGCGATTACTCTATTGATGGTTTTCAAGAAGGTCAATTAATATCAGTTTGGCTTAATGGTTTAATTGACACTGAACCACCTTCTGGATCAGCAACTAAAATTAAGGTTCATTAAACATGTTCGGGGCAATATATTAATCGATGAGAATGATTTATTAAAGCTCTAGACGTATTAAGTCGTTGCTTGCACTGTATGGTAAGATGTACTAAACTTATTAAGAATGAATATTCATTCCGCCGCAGAAGGAGGAAATTTCAGATGCCAACATCCACAAGTAAACGTGATCATATTTTGCACAGTGCACTGACTTTATTTGCAGAACGTGGATTCGATGCGACAACGATTCCAATGATTGCAACGGATGCCAATGTGGGAGCAGGAACCATTTATCGCTATTTTGAGAATAAAGAGGTTCTCGTCAATACATTGTTCCAACATTATGTCACGTTGTTCACCAATACGCTTTTGGAAGATTATCCGAAAGAGCATAGTACCCGTGATCAGTTTCATCATTTATTTCATGGGATGGTCCGTTTTACAAATGAACATGAGCATGCTCTTTATTTCATAAAGACACATAATGCTGCTTACTTTCTTGATGAAGCGAGCCGAGAGCACTTTAATCGCCTGCTGATGATCCTTCAGAATTTTATCGATGAGGGGAAAGAAGAAAAGCAAATTCGAGAGCTTCCATCGAAAGCGTTAATTGCTATCATATTTGGTGGTTTTCTTGAGCTTTATAAATTGATTCGTGCAGGGGAGCTCGAGGCTTCAGAAGAACTGTTGGCAGGAGTAGAGAGAAGTTGCTGGGACGCTGTGCGTCATCCTGAGTGATGGGGCTCAGTTTTCTTCTCCTGTAATAGGAATGAATATTCATTCCGGTAATTTCATTTCTATGAAAGAGGTGTTTTTTCATGAAGCAAATAGAAGAACTTCCACAACCTAAATCCTATGGTCCGCTCGGAAATTTACCGGTCATAGATAAAGAAAAACCCGTACAATCGTTTATGAAGCATGCCCGTGAGTTGGGTCCGATCTATCGATTTCAATTTCCGGGCCGGGTAAGTACTTTTGTTTCTAGTGCCCGCTTCGCTGCAGAAATTTGTGACGAGACGCGCTTTGATAAAAAAGTAGGACCCGCTCTTCAAAAGGTACGTGCCTTTGGTGGAGATGGGTTGTTTACCAGTGAGACAGAAGAACCGAATTGGAAGAAAGCCCACAATATTTTGCTGCCTAGTTTCAGTCAGCAGGCGATGAAGGGGTATCATGATAAAATGGTCGATCTTGCGACACAGCTGATCCAAAAATGGGCCAGGCTCAATGCAAATGAAGAAATTGATGTACCAGATGATATGACACGACTTACGCTTGATACGATCGGTTTGTGCGGCTTCAATTATCGTTTCAACAGCTTCTATCGTGAAGATGCTCATCCATTCGTAGAAAAAATGGTGAGAGCGATGGATGAATCAATGAGTCAGACTCAGCGGCTCGGGATCCAGGATAAGATGATGGTTCGATCTAAACGACAGTTTAAAGAAGATATTGATTATATGTTCAATCTAGTCGATCAATTAATTGAAGAACGCAAACAAGCGGGCGATCAAGGAGAGAACGATTTACTAGCCCACATGCTTAAAGGGAAAGACCCTGAAACAGGACAATCCCTTGATGATGAGAACATCCGCTTTCAAATCATTACATTCCTTATTGCAGGGCACGAAACAACGAGCGGTCTGCTATCTTTTGCGATCTATTTCTTATTGAAACATCCTGAGAAATTACAGAAAGCCTATCAAGAAGTGGAAGAAGTGCTTGGTGATGATACACCTTCTTATAAACAAGTGAAACAGTTGAAATATGTGCGGATGATCTTAAATGAAGCTTTACGATTATGGCCAACTGCACCGGCTTTTTCTGTATATGCCAAGGAAGATACGACACTAGACGAAGAATATGAGGTTGAAAAAGGGGATTCGTTCACACTCCTTATACCGGAGCTGCACCGTGACCGGTCTGTCTGGGGAAACGATGCCGAAGAGTTTAAACCGGAGCGGTTTGAAGATCCAGCAGGCATTCCGCATCATGCGTATAAACCGTTTGGCAATGGCCAGCGGGCGTGCATTGGGCAACAGTTCGCTCTTCATGAAGCAACGCTCGTGCTCGGCATGGTCCTGCAGTATTTTGAGCTTGAAGATCATACGAATTATGAACTAAACGTAAAAGAAACGTTAACATTCAAGCCTGATCGATTAACGATGAAAGTAAAACCAAGAAAAGAAGCAATGGTCTTCCAAGCGCCGGCAGCTGAAGAGAAAAATGAAACCTCTGTAGAATCAAAGGCGGGGTCAGTCCTCCCATCTCATGACATACCATTACTTGTGTTATTTGGATCCAATTTAGGGACGGCAGAGGGGGTAGCCCGAGAACTTGCGGAAACCGCAAAATACCAAGGGTTTGAAGTGACCACAGCTCCACTCGATGAATATGCTGGTAAACTTCCGACTGAAGGGGCAGTCCTGGTTATATCTGCGTCCTATAATGGAAACCCGCCGGATAATGCGGTCTCCTTTATGGATTGGCTTTCTTCTGCTGATGAAACAGATCTAGAAGGTGTAACCTACGCTGTTTTCGGCTGCGGCGATCGTAATTGGGCGAGCACCTATCAACGCATCCCAGCTGTCATTGATCGAGAGCTTGCAGCCAAAGGAGCTTCCAGACTCCTTGAACGCGGAGAAGGGGATGCGAGTGAAGACTTTGATGGTGACCTTGAAAAATGGCAGGAGCGTTTATGGCCGTGTCTAGCGGACCACTTTAACCTTGAGCTCGAGCAAGGTGATCGCTCGTCTGGTCAAGTGTCTATGGAATTCGTCAGTGGAATCAGCTATACACCAGTCGCTCGCTCGTATGATGCTTTCACAGCCGTGGTTCGTGACAATCTGGAACTCTTACATTCTACTGATCGCAGCACTCGTCACATTGATGTACATCTGCCACAAGGCGTCACCTACAAGGAGGGTGATCACCTTGGCGTGCTGCCTGAAAATTCAGCAGCCCTTGTGAACAGGGTGCTTAGCCGTTTTGGAATAAAAGGAGAAGAGTTTGTCATTCTTGGAGAAGGGACCGGAAGAGCAAACCACCTGCCTACCAACCAGCCTGTTCAGCTTGCGCAATTGTTATCGTCTTATGTAGAACTGCAGGAGCCGGCGACCCGCGCGCAAATTCGTGAGCTCGCAGCAAGCAATTCTTGCCCTCCTCATAAAATGGAGCTTGAACAGCTCATAGAGGATGCAAGCTATAAACGAGAGATTTTAGAGAAGCGTCAGACTATGCTGGAGCTGCTTGAAGCTTATCCTTCGTGTGAAATGGAGTTCGAACGTTTCCTATCATTGCTGCCGTCCTTGAAAGTCCGTTACTATTCGATCTCTAGCTCGCCACGTGTGAACGAGCATCAAACAAGTATTACCGTCAGTGTCGTACGAGGAAAAGCCTGGAGCGGCAAAGGTGAGTATGAGGGAGTGGCCTCTAATTATCTGGCATCACGAGAGAAAGGCGACAAGATCGCCTGCTTCATTCGGACCCCGCAATCGAACTTTCAACTGCCTGATGACCCGGAAACTCCGATGATTCTAATCGGACCTGGAACGGGAATCGCGCCTTTTAGAGGCTTCATCCAGGCTCGCCGTGCGCTGCAAGAGGAAGGAGAAACGTTAGGAAAAGCCCACTTGTATTTCGGGTGCCGTCATCCAGAACAGGACTTTTTGTATGAGAAGGAGCTTAGGGAAGCTGAACGCCTCGGGCTCATTGAGCTTCATAGTGCCTTTTCCAGACAGGAGAAGGAGGAAAAGGTGTATGTGCAGCATTTAATGAAGGAAAATGCGCAAACCATTCTTTCTCTCTTAGACCAAGGAGGCCGGCTGTACATTTGCGGCGATGGCAGCAAGATGGCTCCAGAAGTGATGGATACACTGATTAGATGTTATCAAGATCTTCATCAAACAAGCTATCAAGAAGCAGCTGCATGGGTAGAAGAACTTGAACAATGCGGTCGTATTGCGAAGGATGTCTGGTCAGGGTCTTAAGGCTTTTTAAGATAGGAGCAACTTTCAGGGTTATTAAACTATCGAATATTTAAAGGGTCATAATAACCGATTACAAAAGGAGCTTGGTTAACCAAGCTCCTTTAATGTGTCATTTTTTAGCAATAAAATAAAAATATCTTTAAAAATTTCCATATATTAGGTAAAACTTTAACGATCGTTAATGGTGTGTTATTTCCTGCAAACAGATAATGTTCAAAAAAGGAGCATATCTGTGGTAAAACAAGGAAAAGATCCGTTAAGTGAATCGTTTGGAGTGATCATCCGGACAAAAAGAAATCGAGCCGGCCTAACGATCGCGGAGTTAGCTTGGAGATCTGATTTAACAGAGACCTACATAAGTGAAATTGAAAATGGAAAACGAAATATCTCCCTAGACATTATCATGAAGCTCGCTGCATCGTTTGAACATGATGAACCTGGAAATCTCTTAAATGAAACTCCAAATCAAGTATATGAAGCCATACGAGCACCAATCCAGCAGCGAATAGACGAAAGCAAGAAGTAGAGAAAATAGGTGCCCTCATCTATTTTCTCCTGACCAAACACCACATCCCCCAATACATCTACTACGTGACAAGGAAGCCGTCACAAACCTACCACTGAACCTAAAAGGAGCGTTCCCCCATGAAACCATCTATCCAGCCGAATTATGATATTAACCGCCACACTCTTGCAATAATGCCAGCCTATCACACCGACTATGAAACGATTGTCTATGAGAATCATCAAATCTATTATGTAGCGGAATCAAGCATGTCGATGATCAAGCGAGCTTGTATTGAAGGCGGCGCCACCTATGACGGCCGCAGAACAGCAGTAAGTGAAATCACAAGAGCACAAAGTAAAGTGCCAATCCCGATTGATACGATGGATCAGATCTACACCTTCCCAACCCATTCACCCACAAAGCTCGAATGCTCCTGGTTTTTCTATCACCACATCCGCACCTTTATGCCGGACCCTGACAACCCTGCGAAAACAATCATTACATTCCGCAACTCCATACAGTTAACAATTGATGCCACCTACGCAACCATCGAACGCCAAATCCAGCGCACTTCCTATTGCATTTTAAGACTCACATATAGACCATATAAAACAGAGCAGGTGATGAGGCAGATCGATTATTCACCAGCCCATTACTAAATACCTAAAAAAGGTGATGTATTTTGTAGAGATTTAATGTATGATGAAGATAGGAAATGAATGACAAAAAGATTCGTTCTCAGAACTCTCCAAGAATAAAGGCGCATACTCAAACAATCAACGACTCGACTCTTCACCCGAGACCCCTAAGAAGCAAAGCACTTTAAAGACTCAACCATCCCATACTCCATTCCTAAAAACTTCATATAAACCATTCAACCACCTGCTCAAAAAACTCAAAAACAGCCTCAACAACATGAAATTCTCATCCACCAAATCCAACAACGTTTACTTGCAGCCAATAAGAATTGAATAAGCAAGCATGAAGAAAGGATAAATAACCTATGAAACCACAAAAAAAACATTCCGTCCGCGCCTATCAGCTCCTTTATGATCTAGAACATATCCTAAAGAAAATCATCATCCTTACCCTGCCACTTAAAATAAAACAAGACCCATCGTACTCCAACTTAGTCAATATCATCATCCTAAACAACCTCATCCCATTAACCCAAGACCAGCTCCAACACCTCACTCACACCAAAGTCACACGAAACAATGTCTGCCACATGCACCCGATCATGATCCAAGACCTCGACAACCTAAGAAGAGTATACGGCCTAGCCGAAAAAGCCCTCATGAGGCTTGAGCACAAACAAGAAATGCAGAGTGAAAGAAGACAGCGAGTGTATCGAAGAAAGGTAGATAATACGATGAGATTTGGGTCGTAGGGGGAGGGAAGGTTGAACAGGAAAAAACCTTATGTGCTAGAAGACGAAAAGGGCTAACTTCAATAATGAAGTTAGCCCTTTCTTTTTAATTCAAATGCTACTTTTTATACTTCCTCACCAGCCTGCACTTCGCTACTAACCCCTATTAATTGCTGGTGCAGCACACCCTCAACTAATAACATCGTTTCATACGCTGCTTTGTAATCAAGAGTTTCAAAGTCAGTGTGCTCATGCAAGTAGCCTGCTGATAGGTTCACAGAGGAAATGCCATACTCAGCAAATACTCGAGCATCACTTGAGCCCCCGACAGTCACTTTCCATTCATCCATGCCTAATGATTTACCTGCTTTCTCGAAAAGCTCCCCGAACTCATCCGGGCAAAAAGAGGTGGAATAGTTTGATGTAACAATATCTCTTGTTCCTCTACGGTCAACGACAATCGCAGCATCGACATCAGAGATAAACTCTTGGTCAATCTCTCTAGCTCCAACACAGCCAATTTCTTCTTTTACTGTGAAGGCAACTTTTAACGTACCATTAAAGTTTGTTTTAGAAATACGGGACAAGAGTTCTAAAACAACGGCAATCCCAGCCCGATCATCTGCTCCTAAGATTCCCTCTGAACTGGAGAGCACGGTTCCTTCTTCAATAATACACTCAGCCTTATTCCATTTTGCGAAACCAATGATTGAACCTCACCTTTGGGAAATACAAGCTCATGTTAATACGATGAAAGAATTGGGTAGGCTAAAATATTCCTTGTTTAATGATTAAAAGACGAGAGAAATCTCCGAGACAAATAAGAGTTTCTAAGAAAGAATGGATATAATCGCAGAGAAGTTTGAACGTTCAAGCCGCATGGACTGCGGCTTTTCTGGTTGCGCTTTTCTTGTCGGTTATATTCTCTAGAAGTATACAGTAGAATAATAGGTATGATACAGTAAAAACATACCACAAAAAAGGAAAAGTTATGGGAGGAACAGTATGTTTAGAAAACTAAAAGAATGGTTTCAATTAAACAATGCTATTGCTGAAAAGGAGAAGAAGATTAAGCAAATTGATGAGTTGTTGGCTGATAAAGAGAAAGCTAAAGCCAATATTATTGCTGAAGCGAAACTCACCGCAGAAAGTGATATTAGAGAAATTGCTGAAGAAGCGATTAAGCGAAAAAGAGAACTAGAAATGGTTGAACAATCACTCGACAAACACCAAAAGGAAGTTGATAAACTAGGACGAGCAGCAAAGAAGTTCAAAAGTGAAAGTGTAGGAATTAAACAACTTATTGAAAAGTTTCCTCAAGCCGTTAATTTGGATATGGTTCAAGAAGAGTTGTCTCTTTTAGAAGAAGCGATGGGAGATGGCGTGTTAAGTACGTTAGTTGAGTTAAATCTACATCATCAAGATTCTAAGTTGCTACGTAAAGAAATGACAGCAAATAACCGTGAAATCGCTAAGTTGTTGAAAGCCTATGAAGGTCGCTATTCAACTAAGGCGAACAAAACAATCTATCACCTTATGGTAATTGGTTTAAAGGCGGAATTGCAAAACATCTTACATAAATTAAAATACGCGAACCTTGATAAGTCTCAAGACGATGCGAAGGCATTGATTGATAAATACTTAACAATTTGTGGGGATGGAAACGCGAATATCCTACCGACGATTACTAGGTTCCTATCAGAATTAGAGCCTTTATTCCGTAATGCGATTCAAATTGAATATAAATACTATATTCAAAAGGAAAAAGAGAAAGAAGAGCAGCGTTTAATTAAAGAACAGATGAAACAAGAAGCAGAAGAACGTAAACGTTTAGAAGAGGAGAAGAAAAAGATTGAAAAAGAGGAAGGAAAGTATCTTACAGAAATCGAGAAGAATACGAAGTTACTTGAGAATGAACAAGACGAAACGAAGATTGCCGCTTTACACGCAAGACTTGCTGAGCTTAATGAACAAGTAGAAGCGCTTGAAGAGCAGAAGAGTGAAATTGTTAAACGGGCAAATGGGCGAGCTGGCTATGTGTATGTCATATCAAACCTTGGTTCGTTTGGTGAAAACATGTTTAAAGTGGGGATGACGCGTCGTTTAAATCCACTGGACCGTATTGATGAATTAGGGAATGCCTCAGTTCCGTTTAAATTTGATATACATGCTATGGTATTCAGTGATAACGCAGTAGAATTAGAGCAGAAAATTCATGAACGCTTAAATGCTCATCGTGTGAACAAAATAAACTTACGTAAAGAGTTCTTCTACTCTGATGTTCAACAATTACAAGATATTGTCCAAGATATAGATGAAACCGTAGAGTTTAAAACCACGTTATTGGCTGAAGAATTCCGTCAAAGTCAAAGTATCATCAATGAAGAAGAACACACAAAAGAAAAAACACAAATAGCTTAAACTAAACACCCTCGTGGAGATGTCTCTGGAAGGGTGTTAATGTACTTTGCGATTTATAGTGGCTGTTTGACCCCGGCCACCAGTATCAACATATTAGTTATTTGAGAGCCAATGCTAATAAATCCTAGCATTGGCTTTTTCCTATATGGTCACTCTATCCAAGGAGCTCAATTATTTCAAACCCATCTTTAATTTACGAAATGACTCTCCTATTTATATCTTAAATTAGGACAGCATTTACTATAAGTTGAATAACCTATAAATAACAGTAATAATAAACCTGAGTAAATTCCTGCTTTAAAAATAAAAAAATCTTAAGAAAGTGGGCAAATAGGTGTGAATAATATTATTAAGTTCTTACTGGCTAAAAACATAACGAAAATGCGCAAAAAAGAGAGATATCCTTTTATCCTTGTGCCTATTTACATAATTATATTAACCAAGGAAATAAAGATCCCTTAACTAATCCTGTTTATCATTATTATATTGAACAAGCTCCTGTCTTTGTAAAAGGAGAAGCCGCTCATTTACGAGATTTCATAATACGTTATATTCAGTTCGGGGACCATAAAGAAAACCTCTATGAGATCGAAAATGGACGAATCAGACCTTCAAAATCTTTGCAAGACTCTTTAAATAACATGCTTAAGGGTAACAAGGAGTTTATATTGATTGATGAACAAAAAGTAGTCTATGAGCAAGCTATACATATGGCTAATACGGCAATTAGGACGGGAGAAAAACAAGTATTAATTGTGAGTGGTGGCCCCGGAACTGGAAAATCAGTGCTTGCTATTAATCTATTAGTTGAGTTAACAAACCAAAACAAAGTGTGCCAATACGTAACCAAGAACGTTGCTCCAAGAAATATCTATGCAAATAAATTAAAACAAGACTTTAGAAAAGGACATATCGATAACTTATTTAAAAGTTCTGGTAGTTATATAGAAGCGCCAGAAAATGAATTTGATACTCTCATCGTAGATGAAGCTCACAGGTTAAATGAGAAATCAGGGATGTTTCAACATCTTGGAGAAAATCAAATCAAATAAATTATTAATTATTCTAAATTTTCTTTCTTTTTTATTGATGAAAATCAGAGGGTGACTTTGAAAGATGCCGGGAGTCTAACTGAAATAAAAAAGGATGCTATTGATAAAAATGCAAATATTGAAGTGATGGAACTTGAGTCTCAATTTCGATGTAATGGCTCGAATGGTTATCTTGCTTGGCTGGATGATGTATTGGAATAAAGAAGGAAAAAGTGACTCAAACTACCACGATATTAAATTAGAAGAATTTAAATTTAATATGAGCTGGAACTTGGACAATTCATCTACATGGGCGATTGATTCGAACTCAGTAAAAGAAGCAGGGTGTATTCATACCTGCCAAGGACTTGAATTTGATTACGTCGGCGTCATTATAGGAAATGATTTAAAATATGTTAATGGGGAAGTTATTACAGATCATAAAGAGAGAGCAAAAACAGATTCTTCACTCAGAGGGTTAAAGAAGATGGTAATAGAAAACCCTGAGAAAGCGACCAAGATAGCTGATGAAATTATACGAAATACATATCGAACTCTAATGACAAGAGGGCAGAAAGGTTGTTTTGTTTATTGCGCAGATGATAACTTAGCTAATTACCTTCTGAGCAGATACGAAAAAGTTAGTAATTCTTATGAACCAAATGACTTTTTCCATGAATATATAGCTGAAAGTGATCAGGAAAGATACAAGTGAACGTGATGATTGGGTAATTACAGAAAACAGCGAAAATGCTATACTATAGGCATCAAGCAACCAGAGAGGAGTTACAACATTGAAAAAAAACATACACGTAGTAGGAGCAGTAATATTTGAAGACAATAAAATTCTCTGTGCAAAAAGGGGAGCTGAGAAAGCTCTTCCTCGTCTATGGGAGTTTCCAGGTGGAAAAATTGAAAAGGGTGAAAGTCCTGAAGATGCTTTAAAGCGTGAGTTATTAGAAGAAATGAAGTGTAAAATAGATGTTCATGAACAAATTGAGCATACCATCTACGAGTATGATTTTGGTGTGGTACACTTAACAACCTTCCGTTGTAATTTGCTAGATGGGAAACCAGTGTTAACGGAGCATATAGATATGAAGTGGTTAACTCCTAAAGAATTGCACCAATTAGAATGGGCTCCTGCTGATATACCAGCAATCGAAAAGATTGAGTCATTATATGTTTAATAGCTACTCCTTTAAGAGTAGCTTCAGGCTGTTGAGAAAGTCTTCTCAACAGCCTATTTTTATACTTTAAACCGATTATACATATAGATATAATAAAAATAGAA
>NZ_ATAE01000012.1 GCF_000474275.2 Alkalihalophilus marmarensis DSM 21297 | reverse complement strand
TAACCGGCAGTAGCGAAGCCCGTGGAGTTGTTTTGAATCCGCAAAGCTTCGCTCTATTGTTTCTTTTCTCATTTTGTAAAAGGTCTTTCCTTCGGGTGAGAGGCGATTCTCTCGAACCTTCTCTTTCTTATGCTCCCATACATGACGGGTGATAACCTTCTTATGGTTTTTAGATTTTGTACATTGAGAAAGCAACGGACAATCTTTACAGATCTTTGGGTTGGAATGGTATTACCGATATCCTTCACGATTTGTCGTTGCGTAGGTTAAAACTTGTGACCGAGGACAAATGTAAGTGTCTGTTTTATGATCAAACGTAAACTTCCATATAGGTAGTAATCCTTTTACGGTCGAAAATCTTCGTGAGCAATGACACCCATAATTCCTCTTTGGTCAAGTCCATGACAAATAGGCATGGTTAAATACCCTGCATCAAGTCCAACAGCCTCTAGTTTAAAATCGAATCGAGTACATTGCCGATCTAACCGTTCCAAGTAAGGGCGAGAGTCATGAACATTGCC
>NZ_ATAE01000011.1 GCF_000474275.2 Alkalihalophilus marmarensis DSM 21297 | reverse complement strand
ACTTCATTTATATTTTAGATGTCTAACTCAGTAAATGAGAAACCCCACTTTTTTAAAAAGTGGGGTTTCTCAACAATCTGTAGCTACTCCTTTAAGAGTAGCTTTTTTATTTACATTTGAATCTATTACATTTACAATTTTAGGTATAATAAGAACAGAATGGTGATTACATGGATAATATCTTAACTAATTTGCAAGAATCGATCTATAAAGGGTTTATTGACCATTCACAAGGTCGATCTTCTAAACACAAGCCAAAATTACTCGTAAATAATCCTAATACTAAAGAAACAATCTTATCAGCGGTTCAAGAGGAACTTTCACAATGTGAAGACTTCTTTTTCTCTGTTGCTTTTATAACCGAAAGTGGACTAGCTACATTAAAGTCTATTCTTTGGGACCTGCACCAAAGAAAGGTTAGGGGAAGAATTTTAACCTCAACTTTCCTCCAATTTAACCAACCAAAAGTATTTAAAGATTTATTAAAGATACCTAATTTAGATGTACGATTAACAAATCTAAAAGGATTCCATTCAAAAGGTTATATTTTTAAACACTCAACTCATTTTTCACTCATAGTAGGCAGTTCCAACTTAACTGCCCAGGCACTTAAAGCAAACTACGAATGGAACGTTAAATTAGATTCGCATGAAAATGGTGAGATCATTCGCCACTTTACTCAACAGTTTGAAGATGTTTGGGGGGATGCGATTCCTTTAAGTTTACCTTGGATTACGGAGTATGAACGTATATTTAAGAGCGAGCAATTTAGAAACAAAGATAGCATTGTTGAAATGCCCTTAGATTATAGAATTAACTCTATTGAAGATGCGCTTTCTATTAAACCGAATAAAATGCAAGAAGCTGCTCTAGAAAATATAGAAGCTGTGCGAGTAGCGGGGAATAAGAAAGCTCTTATTGTATCAGCCACTGGTACAGGAAAAACGTTTTTGTCGGCTTTTGATGTTAGGCGTTTTACTCCCAAGAAAATGTTATTTATTGTTCACAGAGAGCAGATATTACATAAAGCAAAAGAAGATTATCAACGTATACTCGGAGGCCCTGACAAAGACTTCGGAATCCTCTCTGGTAATAAAAAGGAGACAAATGCTAGATACCTTTTTTCAACAATTCAGACACTCTCAAAAGAGGATGTATTATTAACATTTACACCTGAAGATTTCGATTACATTTTAATTGATGAAGTACATAAAGCAGGGGCAAATACTTATCTAAAAGTAATGGATTATTTTCAACCAACTTTTATGATGGGAATGACAGCGACTCCAGAACGAACTGATGACTTTAATATATACGAACTTTTTGATTACAACATTGCATACGAGATCCGTTTACAAGAAGCATTAGAAGAAGATATGCTTTGTCCATTTCATTATTTTGGTGTCACTGAATACGAATATGAAGGAAAAATGATAGATGAAACAGCTGCTTTGTCTAAGTTAATAACCGAGGAACGCGTTCAACATATTCTAGAAAAGATAAATTATTATGGTCATTCAGGCGATCACGTCCGTGGATTAATGTTCTGTAGTCGAAAAGAAGAAGCAGTAAAATTGTCGGCGGCGTTGAATGAGCACAGATTAAGAACGGTTGCTTTACTCGGAAATCATTCTCCTGATGAGCGGTTACGTAGAGTTAATGAATTAGAGAATGGAGGATTAGATTACATTATTACTGTTGATATTTTTAATGAAGGAGTAGACATCCCAAGCATAAACCAAGTAGTTATGTTAAGACAAACACAGTCAAGTATTATTTTTATTCAACAGCTTGGTAGAGGTCTACGCAAACACAATTCCAAAGAATTCGTAACTATTATTGATTTCATTGGTAATTACAAAAATAATTACCTCATTCCAGTAGCATTATCTGGTGATCGTTCGCAAAATAAAGATTCAATTAGAAAAAATACCAAGGATACATGTTATATAAAAGGGGTATCATCAATAAACTTTGAGGAAATTGCCAAGAAGCAAATATTTAAGTCTATTAGTGATTCTAAGTTAACATCCATGAGGATATTAAGGGAAGCTTATATTGAGTTAAAAAATCGGCTAGGACGAGTACCTTCTTTGCTTGATTTTTATACTAACAACTCCATTGACCCTACTGTGATCATTGCAGAACATAAAAATTATTATCAATTTCTTGTTAAACTAAAGGAGGAAGTACCAATGCTTACCTCATACGAACAGGGAGTTTTAACTATGCTGTCCCAGGAAATCCTCAACGGAAAACGAAAGCATGAGATATCATTACTACAGGTATTATTGAAAGAAGGAATGGTTGAGGAGAGTACCCTACTTAAGAGATGGAAAGATAGTGACTATCTAACAGATAAAAATACATTACTATCTGTTCAACGTGTGCTTGATCTTTCTTTTTATACTTCAGCAACTATAAAAAAATACGGGGACAAGCCTATAGTAGAATATGAGATGAATCGATATAAATGGAACCGACATGTTATGGAATCGCTGCAAAATAACCCACATTTTAATGAACAGATTAAGAACATTTTACAAGTAGCTGAACATAAGAGTAAGCAATATGATAGCTCTACTCCACTTACACTTCACCAGAAATATTCTCGTAAAGATGCGTGTAAACTACTCAATTGGTTAAATGATGAAAGTTCAACAATGTATGGGTACAAAGCAAAACATGGAACATGTCCTATTTTTGTAACGTACCATAAACAGGAAGAAGAAGGATCAAGCATTAATTATGGTGATGCATTTTTAAGTCAGGATATATTTCAATGGTATACAAGAAGTAACCGTACCTTACAATCTGATGAAGTAAAAAAGATCATTAACTCTGAAGATGATAACCTTGCTTTGCATCTATTTGTGAAGAAAGACAATGCAGAAGGTACAGATTTTTATTATTTAGGAGAAGTTACTCCGGATAGAACGACCATCGAGCAAACAACTATGCCAGGAAATGACTTACCAGTGGTTCGTATGCAATTCAAGTTAAAAGAGACGGTAGAAACGTCCCTATATCATTATTTAATAGAAGAGTAGATAAAAACTATTGAATCTATCTGCTACTTATTATAACCGAATAGGTATTAGTAGATTAAATACTGAAGAATAAATTGTATTCATGAAACTGTTTGCAGAAAACTACAAGCCTTCAAGTTTGTAGTTTTTCATTTTAAGTAAAAATTCAAGCACAAGAAAGGAGCACCATTATGCAAAACACCAAATGCGCATTCTGCACCATCCAAGATTATTTATTTGAAAACAACCATGCTTACGCGATTTACGATCGATACCCTGTTACCGAAGGGCATATCCTTATCATCCCTAAGCGCCACGTAGCTGATTACTTTGAAGCAACGAGCACAGAACAGGCCGCTTTATTTGAGCTCGTGCATACTGCCAGAGCGTTCCTGAATGACACATATTCTCCAGATGGTTTTAACATCGGCATGAACTGTGGTGAGGCTGCTGGCCAGACAATTTTTCATGCCCACATCCACGTTATTCCAAGGTACAATGGAGATATGGAGAATCCTCGTGGCGGAGTTAGAGGGGTTATTCCAGCAAAACAATCCTATTAAATAGTAAAGGTGAGTGCCATGCCTATATATAACAAACTAGTAAGAGATAGAATCCCTGAGATTATAGAGAAGACTGGAAAAGAATTTCGTACGGATATTTTAAATAAAGCAGACTATGAAGGGCAGCTTAAAGTAAAACTGAGAGAAGAGATGGGGGAATTGCTTGAAGCTGATACGAAGAAAGATATTATCGAAGAAATGGCCGATCTATTAGAAGTCGTCTATGCGCTTGGTGTGATTCATGATATTTCACCAGAAGAAATGGAATCAGTGAGAAAAAGAAAGCAAAACGAGCGCGGAGGTTTTAACGAGCGAATCTTTTTAATTGATGTAGAGGATGAGTAAGAATGCGTCTAGTAACAGAACTATTAATTGATGAAATAAAAGAAACAATTGAAAAAGCTTCTTCCGTATACATAGTAACGGCTTTTCTAATGAAATCAGGTATAGATTTGTTAAAGGAACCATTAAAACAGGCACTTGATAGAGGAGCAGAAGTGAAAGTGTGTACAGGTGATTACATGTATATCACCCACCCTGATGCCCTGCGCATTTTATTTGAATTGCATGAACGTATTGAGATTAGGTTATGGAAAAGCAATGGGCGGTCGTTTCATCCCAAAGCTTATTTATTTCAATTTGAGGATAAGACAGGTCATGTAATTATCGGCTCTTCTAATATGTCCAAATCCGCTTTAACATCCGGGGTTGAGTGGAATGTTTCCATTCCATCAAAAGATAACCACATCATATATGAAGAAGCCATACACGAATTTATGAAGCTATTCTTAAGTGAACAAACCATACCGGTGAATGATGTAACGATCAAAGCATATGAAGAAATGTATCTATTACAAAACCATTCAAGAGATAATCGGTTTGTTGAATGGGACGCAGATGATGAAAAGGAATTGATGTTTGGTCAGAAGGAGGAACATACACCTATAGTTCATGACCCTCCAGAACCTTATCAAGTGCTAAAGCCAAGGCAAGCTCAGCTCGAAGCTCTAGAAGAATTAGAGAGAACCCTGGATGATGGATATGACAAATCATTAGTGGTCATGGCTACAGGGTTAGGAAAAACGTATCTTTCAGCCTTTTTTGCACGTCGTTTTAAGAGGGTGCTCTTTATAGCACATCGAGAAGAGATCTTATATCAAGCAAAGAAGACATTTAATCATGTGATGCCTGATCGAACATGTGGTATTTTCAATGCTAGAGCGAAAGAAAGGGACGCCGATTTTGTATTTGCATCAATCTTCTCAATAGCAAACCAGAAACAAGTTGAAAAATTTGATAAAGATGCCTTTGATTTAATTATCATTGATGAATTTCATCATGCAGCTGCAAGGTCTTACCAGCATGTGCTTGAATATTTTTCTTATTCATTTTTATTAGGACTTACTGCAACTCCTGATCGCATGGATGGGAAAAATGTTTATGCAATTTGTGATGGAAATGTAGCTTATGAAATAGACTTTTTGACAGCCATTGAAAAAGGCTGGCTTGCTCCTTTCCGTTATCACGGTGTCTATGATGAAATCGATTATTCATCCATAACATGGCTCGGGACACGTTATGATGAAAGTGAGCTGTTAAATAAACAGTTAAGTGATGATGTTTTTAACAATATTTATGATGCATGGCTAAAGTACAAACAAACTAGAACGCTTGTATTCTGTTCTTCTATTAAGCAATCTAACTATTTAGCAGAGTGCTTTCAACAAAAAGGTGTGTCTTGTATTAGCTTAAATTCAAATACATCTTCCACTGATCGAAAAGGGGCAATCCGTAAACTTGAGACAGGTGAGCTTGAAATTATCCTAACAGTTGATCTTTTCAATGAAGGTATCGATATTCCGACTGTAGATACATTGCTCTTTGTTCGCCCAACTGAATCACTGAGTGTATTCATTCAGCAGGTTGGAAGAGGATTGCGTTTAGCGGAAGATAAAGAAGCATGTGTGATTATTGACCTTATAGGAAATTATCGTAATGCAGACGTAAAGTTACGAGTTTTTAGACAAGAAGAAGAGGATACGAAATCAGCTAAGAAAACAGCTGCCATTCCGTCTGTGCCAGATCTATGCTCGTTTGATTTAGAAACAAAGGTAATAGACCTCTTAAATCAATTACAGTTAAAACGGAAACCTCGTCGAGAACAGATGATAGCATCTTTCCATAATGTGGTTAGAGAAATAGGTAGAAGAGCAACTTATAAAGAGTTACACTTACAAGGGAGCTTCGATGGCAATCAATATAGAGTTGAGTTTGGCTCATTTTATACTTTTCTAAAAGAAGCTAATGCTTTAGACAAGGAACAAATTGAAACATACGAACTATATTTAGATTGGTTAAAAGAAGTTGAAACTACCGATATGAATAAGAGCTATAAGATGGTTGTTTTGTCTTATATGCTTACCCGTGGTAAAGATGATTGGTTTAAAGCAATTACTCCAAGTGAGGCAGCTCCTTATTTCCATTCCTTTTTCATGGCAGAAGAATACCGAAAAAAAATAGACTTCTCAGCCAAAAATACTAGAGCTATGTGGGAATACAATGAAAAGAAGGTTGCTAAATTGATTGCAACTATGCCAATGACCATGTGGGCTGGAAAATCTAAGGGCTTAATCGAATTTGACCGAGGTCATTTCAAAATGACGTTTGATGTGCTTGATGAACATAAGGAAACTCTATTTGACTGGACAAAAGAGATTTGTGAATATCGATTACATAGACATTTCGAAATGAAAGCAAAAAACAAGTAATGATGTGGAGGAAGTGTAATGTATCAACCAGAACCCCAATCTATGACGTTTAGTACGTTAATTAGTGACATAGACAAAGGGATTATTAAAATTCCGCAATTTCAACGTGATTTTGTATGGACAATTAATCAATCTGCTAAATTGATTGATAGTATTCTAAAAGGCTATCCGATCGGAACATTCATACTCTGGGAGTCAGGAGAAGAACTGCGATCAATAAAAAACATTGGCGGGGCAGAATTACCGCCTACCCCAATAGGCTCTAAAGCTCAATATGTATTGGATGGCCAGCAAAGAATGACAAGCCTTTATGCAACACTAAAAGGACTATTGGTACAACGAGAAACTAGGAAAGATAATTTTGCTGAGCTGTACATAGATTTAGAAGCTGAGGAAGACGGCCAGCTTGTGGTTACAGACATAGAGGATCGTAATCCTAAAGAAGTAATCTCATTACGAGATTTACTAGAGGGTGATATTTCAGTTCTCATTGAGTATCCGAAGAGTTATCACAGTAAGCTAACTGATTACAAAAATAGAATGAACACATACCGCTTCTCCACGATTTTATTAAGAGATGCTACAATTGATGTGGCAACTGAAGTATTTACACGTCTGAACGTCGGCGGTAAAAGCTTAACTGTTTTTGAAATTATGGTAGCTAAAACATACGATGCTTCTAAGAACTTTGACCTGTCAGAGAAATATGATGATCTGTTAACAAGGCTGGAACAGGTCGAATATGAGACCATTCCAGAAAGTACCGTTCTACAAGTGGTTTCTACAATTCTAGTTAAAGAATGTACTAGGCAGCATATTTTACGTTTAGAAAAAGCTGATTTTATTGACGTTTGGGATGAAGCAGTAGACGCTATTGAAAGAGCTATTGAATACTTTAGAAACTATTACAGGATTCCGGTATCAAGACTCTTACCATATAACGGCTTAGTGGTGACATTCGCATATTTCTTTTACCACCATAAAAGCAAGCCAACCGGATATATGCGTGAACTATTAGATGATTTCTTTTGGAGAGTATCTCTATCAGAAAGGTATTCAAGTGCCTTAGAAACTAGATTAGGTCAAGATATTAAGCGGATTGATGTTATCTTAAAAGGTGAGCTGCCTAAATACGATTTAAAATTGAATGTAACGAAGGATTTAATTATTAATAATGGTCATTTCAGTGTGAATAGAAGCTTTATTAAATCTATCCTATGCTTGATGGCGTATCATGAGCCTAAATCATTTAGTGATAATTCAGTCGTTCGTATCAATAACAGTTTCTTGAAGCAGGCAAATAGTAAGAACTATCATCACTTTTTCCCTAAAGCATATCTTCAAAAACAAGGTGAGGATATGTTCTATATCAATCATATCGTAAATATTACAATTGTTGATGACTTCTTAAATAAGAATATAATCAGAGCAAAAGCGCCGTCCGAATACATGAAGGATTTTGTTGAGCAAAACAGCAAACTAAGAGAAACGATGAAGGATCATTTAATAGGAGATTTAAATGAGTTTGGTGTTCTTAAAGATGACTATGAAACATTCTTTGAGAAAAGAGCAGAATTGATTGCAGAAGAGCTAAATAAATGGTTGATTACTAGTAAGTCTAATCTTGTAGAAACTATGTAGTAAATAAATAAATCCCCTTACACTATAGAAAGTGAAGGGGGTTTGTTTTTACCACGTACCTAAATTTTCGCCATACTGTTTTACGTCTTCAGTCATAAACTCAATTTCTGAAGCTTCCAATACAACATCAGACATTGGAATATCATCTTGTGGAACAAATTGATCGGTATTAACTGTGAACATTGCGATTTTTACCTCGCCTTGTTTTACATTAACTGAAACCGTCTTTGCATCTTGAATCTCTTCTTGTTGCAAGAAATCATATGTTTGGTTTACCACATGTTGGGTAGCTAATCCAGGCTGGGTTTCTTCACTCATATGTACAAAAAGAGTAACATGCTCATTAATATCAATTGCGTCAGTGACATCGACTTGAGTCGCGTATTCAAAGACCTCTGTATCAATCTCATTTGATTCTACGTCCTCTGAATCAGTATTCGTTTCCTCTGAAGAAATCTCTTCCTCTGTCTGGTCTTCATTAACAGCTTCTGTTTGACTTTCCTCACTTGTTTCTGTAACTGCTTCATCCGATCCACAAGCAGATAATACAATAATTCCTGTAAAAATAAAGAATGATAGTATGTATTTTTTCACTTAAAATATCCTCCTATAATTTTATAACAAGACAATTATAACATATATCTAGAACTAACTTATAAAATATAACAAATTAAATAATATCAATATAATTAATTCCCCCTCATTAGACAGACACTCTTACCATCTTATCCAATATATAGTAGGATAAAGAGGGAAACTACAAATCACTTAGAAAACGAGGAAAAAACCATAATGAAAAAAGCAACATACACCGGACTTCTGACCAGTCTATTACTCTTAACATCTTGCAGCGAAAGTGATAAAACTAGCTTGGCTGAAGCAGAAAATATACAAATTGAACAAAACGAGTTTCTAGAGAATCCTGACTATCAAGTCATTGCAGAAGATTATAACAAGCTTGAATACATGGCAGAACATTTGCTTATACCCAAAGTGTTAACAGATATAAATGAACAATTCATTTCTACAACAATTGAAAAGCATGGCTATCTGGGACTTTCTTTAAAATTCAATACCTATGAAGGAAACGTGAGACTTTCTTATGAGGTAATTGATGACACGGAATTAAGTGAGAGAATTATTTATGATGGGCTTTATCCAACTGATAATATAAATGGTTTTACTACTTATACAGACGGGGTTGAGACATTCCATTTTAAAGATGATGAGCAAGGTCTCTATATGACTCTTCGCACTAATGACTTGAATGTAACGAGCTATGATGATTTAATTTCTTATACAACGGAATTTGTAGAGTCAGAGTTAACGTTCTATCAGCGATTAAAAGAAGAAACAAACAGTCTTTCACTGCCAAGTTATACAATAGGAAATAGCGAAATTTCGGATTATACAATGTACCATGTTCTTAATCAAGTTCAAGGTCAAACACAATCTCAATTGAATAAGATTTTAGTATATGAGGAAATCCTTTTAAGTGTCTCTAACGACATTACCAGACTTGAAAGTATTAAAGCGGAAGGTCAAGAGATCAAACTAAGTGGCGAAGCAGAATCTTTATATTACGAGCCTCACTCGCCAAGCATAAGCTTTGTTAAAAACGGATCTACCTATTTTATCCTTCCTGGTTATTCAGCTAATGAAACATTACATACAGACCATGACTATATGATTGATGAATTTATCAAAGTGTATGAATCAATAGATAATTAACGAACTAAACGAGGGGCCACATATGAAAAAATCAGCTGCAATCATCACTTTACTAATAGCCATACTACTAACCGGCTGCCTAAACCGCGGCGAGTCGATGGTGCTGCTTGAAGAGCCTATCGTCCAAATTGATGTCTCCTACCCAAGAGGGGGTATCGTAAATGCGGATGATGAAAGTCTGTATTCGTATACAGATGAAGCAACCATTCAGTCCTTTCGAAAGATCATGAAAAACACAAGGGAGCGGCCAGTTGAGGTGACTACCTACCCTGATTATGAAATCGTCGTTACCTATGCTAATGGATTGCCCATGCATGGCGTGTATGTCTGGCTTGGTGAGGAAGGTGAAGAAAGTGTCCTTACCTATTTACCTAATTTTGAAGAGACCTACATCACGAATGCAAATACAACGAAGCAGCTTCGTGAGTTAGTAGAAAGAGAATAGGGGGCCATTTTATGAAAGACCCAATTAAAGTAATGCTGCTAGGTATTTCGATCATGCTTTTAGGTTTATTTATACAAAACACTTCAAGCTGGGATGCTGGCCCAACGAATGCGGTGCAGCTTCTTATTGCTGCTGGGTTTATTACAGTACTAATTGGATTTTTTATGAATAAGGGGAAGTAGTGTCTGAATTTTGGCTGCCATTGCTAGTAAATAGAACATGGAAACAAATCACTTTGACATCATTCTAAATATTCTGTATATTCAAACTTAAGTTAATCGTTTGTGCGAAGATGTTGAGAAGCTCATTGAAATACTGCCTGGCAGTCATTTTGTGAGCTTTTTTGTGTGAACGAGCAGCTTAATTGATGGAAAAGGGGAATGTTAGATGGCTAAAAATTTGTTTCAACTCTTTATAGCAATCGCTTTCTTTTTCGTTTTGCCAGATCATTTTAAGGCTGGAGAGGCATTCTTGCTTGAACAAGGAACACCGCCACTAGGTGCAAACCTTGCCTCGTGCAAACCAGCCTCAGACAAGCCTAACCCAGTAATTCTTGTTCCAGGTACATTTGAGAGAAGTGCTCAAAATTGGCTGACTCTCTCACCCGAGCTTGCTAAAAAAGGATACTGTGTCTATGCAATGAATTACGGGTTAACTCACGCTGGACCATCCACAGGAGATATCAAAGAGTCAGCTATAGAGTTGAATGAATTTGTAGATAATGTATTGCAATTAACCGGGGCAGACAAAGTCGATATTATAGGTCATAGCCAAGGCGGGATGATGCCTCGATACTACTTAAAGTTTTTGGGCGGAGATAAATATGTGGAGAATCTGATTGCTTTTGTACCTTCTAACCACGGAACAACCGGTTTCTTTGGATTAGAACAGATCAATTCAGGAGCAGCAGATATTACCTCGTGTTTAGCTTGCCAACAGCAGCTCGTTGGATCTGAGTTCTTAGAGGAATTGAATAAAGGGAACGAAACCCCTGGGAATGTCTCCTATACTGTCATCTCTACAAAAACGGATCAAGTTGTGATTCCCTATACATCTGCATTCTTAGATGGTCCTGAAAAGCAGGTATCAAATATCACCATCCAAGACTATTACCGATTCAATTTAATTGGCCATCAGGGAATTGTTTACGATCGATTATCGTTTTCTTTTGTTTTTGATGCACTAGAACATGAAGGTCCTGCAAATCCTGAGCGCGCAGTAAAAAGGTAAGTAGAGTATGTTCATATTTCTTTGTATAATGAAGAAGAGACATACATATATCACAAAGAATTTAAGAACAAATAGTAGACGAGGAGGGATCTATGATGGCTGATAAGAAAATAAAGGTTTGTGAGAAGGGGCATGAATTTGTGAAAAGCAGTGATTGCCCTAGCTGCCCGATATGTGAGAAAGAAAATAAACCGGACAGTGGCTTCCTATCGAAACTAAGCTCACCTGCAAGAAGTGCTTTACTTCATGAAGGCATTGATACATTGACGAAGCTTTCAACCTATACAGAAAAAGAAATCCTGAAACTCCACGGCGTTGGGCCAGCATCCCTGCCAACGATGAGAGCTTCATTAGTGGAAGCAGGCTTATCGTTTAAGGAGAAATAGTATGGTCAATGAAAAGCTCATCTAGGAATGAGCTTTTTTGTTGATTTCTAAATTAAATATTGCATGCCTCTTACAATCAGTAACGTTAAGGCTCCCACAGCTAATAAAAAAGAAAACACAGCCGACCATCTATGCTTATCTTCAATCTCAATCCACATTTGATAAAGGCTTGCGACCACCTGTAATCCAAGCAGGGTGAACCAGCCGAGATGAACGTTATATGGATTGTCATCAAAGAAATAAAAACTACAAAAACGATATTAAAGAAAATCCTGACTCCCCTTTTTCTCGCTATGCTTTCATGATTAGTGTTGTCATCCATTCTCTAGGTCTCCTTCACATAACGATTCTACTCTAGGTTCAGCATAACAAAATATTGGGAATATTTGTAGGTAGTGAAACGTTTTTCCGGCTTCGTTCGTATTATAATAAAGAAACAAGGGGTGACTTCATGTATAAACGCTTTATAATAGCTTTGATTGTGCTCACCAGCTGTCTGCTCGCAGCGTGCAGTAATGAGGATCAGATACCAAATGCTGCTTTTTCAGGAACGATCGAAAGCATCCATAATGACAGTGCGATTATTGCGATTGAAGAGGGGGAGATCTTAAGCTCTGGTGATAAGGTGAGCGTGAATTTGTCAGTAAATGAAGAAGACACATTTGCGGTTGGTGACCGGGTCGTTGTTGAGTATGACGGGGCCGTGATGGAGTCTTACCCTTTGCAAGTGCACACGATTTCCGTTGAACATGTGAGTGATTAAGAATACGGACAGAGAGGAGGCTAAGTTTGTTCGTCATCATTTATATTATGGCTGGTATCCTTATCTTGGATCAATTGATTAATAGAAGACTTATAAAGAGATTACATATCACAGAAGCTGAATTGGAAAAGAAGTATGTGAACAATCCCCATAAATATGGCGAGAAGCTCCTGTACAGTATTAGTTTTATTGTCATGTTCTTTGCCATATATGAATTTCATCAGCTCAGAATATTTATTTTTATTGGAATGGCCGCATTATTTGCGTTTCGTACGTTGATGAAATGGAAGCATGCTGAGGGAAATAGAAGCTATATCTTAAGTTCAGTAACTTGTGGATTGTTTGTCGTTGGCGCGGTTGTGTATGCAGTCAGTCATGTTTTGATCACGTAGTCTAGTAAGCTAACTAAATTGAATAAGGGGTTAGATCGTGTACATAGTAAATGTTGTATTTATAGGGAGCATTTTAATCGTTGCGTATTTCATTTTTGATTTACTTAAGAATCGCAACAAACCGTTTATAAGAAGAGTCCTGTTCGCTAGTTTTCTATTTTATCTTTTTAATGTACTGCAGCAAATTACCGGAGGCATCCATATACCACCTCTTGCTGAGATGAATTACTGGAGTGTGGAATATCATATTCAACTAGTACCTTTTTATTTTATAGCTGATTTAATAAATCATTATAGTCATTCTGGTCTTAGTTGGTTCTTTTGGAATGCAGTAAAGTTATCTTTCTTTAATGTTCTACTGTTATTACCACTTGGGATTTATCTATCCATCTATAAAGTTAACAGCTTCAAAAAAGCAGGTATAATCATCATTGGTGTAAGTTTTGCATTAGAGACATTACAAATTGTATTAAGTTATTCCGGACTCACTTATCCACGTAGTTTTAATGTCGATGACTTGTTATTGAATACATTAGGCGGTTTAGTGGGGTATACCTTATTCAAACGTGTGAAAAAGCTTTTTCCTTCTCATGATTATAAAAACGAAAAAGTAGCTAGTTAATTTCAACCTAACCACCTCAGAGCCAGTAACTTTGAGGTGGTTAGTCGTGTTTATGTAGAAATGCTTATGATATTCGTGAATACGATATAAAAAGGGAAGAATGCAATCGCCATAAGTAAGCAGATTTTCCCCATCTTTTTCTTCTCCAAATCCTTCTCACCTAACCAAATCAGAGCTAAAATCACACCTATTAAAGGGAAGAGGAGGCACACAATATAAAGCAGTATTCGATCATGCCGAGATTTCAACGCAGTTCCTCCTTCAAAAAAGATTATCCTTACAACACGATACCATCTATAGGAAAATTAAGGAACTGAGGTCATGAAAGTATTTACTCTCTAATTTGAACCTTATAACCAGCTGGATTATAATGAAGAAAACGATAAGGGAGAGTTCTATGACGACTAAACATAAGATCTATACGATGAGCTTTGCAAAAGTATACCCGTGCTATGTAGCAAAAGCAGAGAAAAAGGGACGCACGAAAGAAGAAGTCGATGAAATCATCCGCTGGTTAACAGGGTACAGCCAAGAAGAGCTAGATACCCATATCGAAAAAGAGACTGACTTTGAAACATTCTTAGCAGAAGCTCCTGAGATGAATCCATCCAGAAAGCTAATCAAAGGTGTTGTATGTGGCATTCGAGTAGAGGACATTGAAGAGCCAACGATGCAGGAGATTCGTTACATGGATAAACTGATTGATGAATTAGCAAGAGGGAAGGCGATGGAGAAGATTTTGCGCGGTTGAATACAGGTTCTCGAAAAATTATTAAGGGCGGGGGATGAGTCTCCCCACATTAGTTGTTGATTTGGGCTTCAGGTACTCGCTTTCCGCGGGCGGACCGGGAGTCTCCTCGTCGCTTTTGCTCCTGTGGGGTCTCCCATGGTCAACGCTAATCCCGCTGGAGTCTCGGACCTTCCGCTCCAATCAACGTAGCGTGATGTTGTATAGTGCCCCCGCATTATAAGTAGCACTTAGTAAATAGAACTGAGCCTATTAACTACATCAATCCACTCAATTCGGGGAAAAAGCAATAACTCGTGAATGCTCCAGCGGTGTCTAGAGCAGGGCTGAGATCCCACAGGGCCAAAGCCCGAGGAAGCTCAGCAGCTCACCGCGGAAAGCGAAGCATAATTCAGAAGCGGCGAGTATACTCTGCACATCCCTACTTAACTATCGCCAAATACTTCTTCTTATACTTAGCATCCTCAACTGTTTCAATTAACTCTAGTGCTGTTTGCTTGATCTCTTCATCCTGATAATGATCATAGAGATTTCTCATATTTTGAATAATATCATTTCGAATTAACGTGTAATTTTTCTCATCTGTACCCAGTTGAAACCGTTCCATCATCGCTTCCATCACCAGTTCCTTTTGAGGAGCACCAGCAATACCAACCTTCCAAATGGCTTGAAGACTGTGCCTTGCTGTGACAAATTTTTCATCCTTGGTAACCTGCCACAGCTTAGCGAAGTCTTCCATCATCCTCATCTCAGGATCGCTTATCGCTAGATTCGCTAAATACTGTGCAGCACGTGAGCGTTGATGGCCGTCTTTATGAGTTAAATCCTCTACTAATTGATCCCACACCTCATAAGCCCAATCCACTTTTTCGTTCGTAACCGTTAATATCTTTTGGTAGGCTTCATATCGTTCATCTTTATCGCCTGATCTTGACTTTTCAAACGCAATTTTAATTTGATTGTCCATTTTTTCACCTGCCTGTTTACTGTTGTACGATTTGGATAAGGTTGCCACATGTATCATCGAAGACAGCCATCGTAATCGTTCCCATTTCTGTCGGCTGCATCGTAAACTCAACACCTTTTTCAACTAACCGGTTATATTCCTCGTGAATATTTGTCACAGCAAACATCGTTGCGGGAATCCCGTCGGCAAAGATCTTTTGTTGATACTCTTTAGCAGCTGGATGCTCATTTGGTTCTAGCAGCAGCTCACATCCGCCTTCATCTTCCGGGGAAGCAAGGGTAATCCACCTAAATTTCCCAGTAGGTATGTCATGCTTTTTTATAAAGCCCAATTTGTCGGTATAAAAAGCTAGTGCTTGGTTCTGATCTTCTACAAAAATGCTATTCACAATAATTCTCATGTCAATTCCTCCTAAGTTTCATCTATAACTGTGATAACTAAATTAGTCGACCCATCCTTTCAACAGATTTTTAAGTGGTTCGTTGGTGAAGATCAGTACTCGATATTTCCCTTTTTTCTCAGATTGCACAAGCCCGGCTTCTTCTAAAACGGAAAGGTGCTTTGCTATCGCTTGCCGTGATATAGAAAGGTTATGTTTCATAATGAGCCGAGTCGTAAGCTCATACAAAGTTAATTCATTACGATCAGATAGCTCATCTAACATAAGCCGTCTGGTGGAGTCACTAAGTGCTTTGAAAATCAAATCTTTATTCCGGTTCATGAATTAAGTATAAGCAACCAAAAAGTTGCATGTCAAGTATGAGCAACTAAATGGTTGCTCATGAAGTGAACGAATCCTTATATGTAATTTCCCTTAATAACTTAATTTATTCTGTGCATAAAGCCCATTAAATCAACCCTAAAGAAGGGAGGCAGGGTACAAATTCGAATGCAGCCATAATAAAAAACACCGATCCATTTATTAACGGACCGGCGTTTAGTCTAGCGGGAATAGCCTTAGTGATATGTATGATTCAAGTAAGTGTGTTGAGTAAGTGATCATTTTATAGATATTCTTTTAACGTTTCTTGCAGCGTCCCTCTAATGTCTGTATCATTTTCAAAACGAATTCCTGCTTTCACCATATTCTTTACGAGGTCTGGTCGTAATCCTGTAAGAACGGCCTTACATCCCATCATAGAAGCACCCGCTAAGATCTGATCTAATTGATCGATCACATTTTTCTCCATTACTGCTATTCCGGAAAGGTCTAGAATAAGTGTTTGAATTCGCGCTTCTGCGATTTCGTGTAATACTTTTTCTGCAATCACTTGAATTCTATAGCCATCAACGCTTCCTATAAGAGGTAAGACGTATACATGTTCTTGAACTGGAATAATCGGTACCGATAAATGCTCCACGATCTGTCTTTGTTTATTCAACATCTCATCTTTATAACATGAATACTTTATGAAAAAGGTGTTAAGAAACTGGTCTACCCGGTCATTGATCATTTTCTCTAATTCAAAGAAATCATTACGCGAGTCTGTATATCTTTTCGTCGAATCCAAATCATTAACAAACTTCCAGATCGTTCTTCTAATAGCCTGTACCCATTCTAATTTTAATGACAATGTTAAAGAGTGTGAGGCCCAGGCTTCACCTTCTTGATTAGCAAAAGAGATTAGCTCTTCATCTTTTTGCTCTAAAACATAACGAGTCAGTCGTTGAGCATTTTTTAATAAATCAATGTTGCCTGTCATTAAAATATCACTGATCTTACTTGATACATTCACCGCTTCTGAGAGCAGCATCTCTTTAAATTCTTCAACGTTCTCTTGAATGTAAGTATTTGCTTCCTTACCCATTCTAGATATTTCCATGTTGGATCCTCTCCTAAAATTCTTTTAGTTGTGTATTCCATAGATTGAGTGAGAAAGTACAAAGAGTGAACTTAATTAGAGGGTCTATAGAAAAGTCTATACTGAATATTCACTTAATTCAATACCAATTCGGTAACTTTTTATATAAGTATGTTGTATAATTGAAGTGAAAATAAAGTATTTACAAAAGTCAGATCATCCCATATGATAAGATCTAATTCCATATCAAAAGCGATGAAAAGAAGAGTAAGCTCATTACATTATCGACAGAGACCTCTGTTAGCTGAGAAAGAGGGATAAGAGTGTGAGTTGAACCAAGGCTTTGAGCTGTGCTTCGGATTTATGTAGTCCATAATGATGCGGCATCGGGTTCTCCCGTTACAGAGATAAGGTATCGCAGGCAGAATTTAGCCATGCCGTACTTGATAAGGCTTCTTTAGTGATGAAGAAGTGAATGGGGTGGCACCGCGACATAATCTCGCCCCCAAAACGATTAGGTTTTGGGGGTGGGATTTTTTTGTTCTTTTTCAACATTTATTGAAGGGAATGGTGTCGGTGCTGAAATGGAAAGATCCACTATTATTATTAGGCGGGATAGGCATTTCAACGATTGGAGGCTGGGTGTATCTTATTGCGATAAACCTCATTGTCTTACATGAAACAGGGTCGCCCCTTGCGATGGCGCTCCTCTATATCCTAGGCCCGATCGCAGCCGTTTGCTCAAATGCGTGGGCAGGAAGCTATATTGACCGGATGAACACGCGCACGTTAATGATCTATCTCGATGTATTTAGGGCGATTGTAATTTTCCTCATTCCATTTGTACCGTCATTACTCTATGTCTATGTGATGGCATTCATTATCCATATGGCCAGTGCCATTTTTGAGCCTGCATCCATGGTTTATATGACAAAGCTGATTCCCAAAGTTGACCGTCAGCGTTTTAATGCGCTTCGAAGCTTTATTCAATCAAGCGGAACGATCATCGGTCCATCTGTGGCAGGTGTTTTATTTATCGTCGGTACACCTTATACGGCAATCTATGTCAATGCGGCTGCATTAGTTGGATCTGCCTTTATCATTCGTTTGTTACCAAATGTCGATTCTTTGTTAGGTCAAGGCAGTTCACCAAAGGTCACATGCTCAATGATTAAAAATGATATGAAAACAGTCGTTACCTTCTGTAGATCATCTTCCTATGTAGCTAAGATCTACTTGTTAGGCTGCGGGGTAACGATTTTTATGACAGCGATCGACTCACTAGAAGCGGCTTTTGCAAAAGGGGTCTTACTGATGACGGATGCAGCGTATGGATTTTTCTTAGCAGTGTTTGGCGCAGGAATCATCGTAGGCTCCATCATTAATTCAGTTTTCGCGAAGCAGTTACGTGTGAAGTTTTTAATTGGATTCGGAACTTCGGCTGCAGCTATTGGCTATTTTGCTTTATATAGCTCGACTGATTTTTACTATGCGGCTGTTGGCTGCTTTTTAATAGGGGCTGCGATTACGTTTTCTAATACCGGTTTTTTAACCTTTTATCAAAACAATGTTCCAGTAGAAATGATGGGGAGGTTCGGTAGTATTCTAGGGATTGTAGAAGCTGTTTGTATTGTTATTTTAACGCTGACGATAGGCCTTCTAGCAGAGTTAACGTCCATACGCCCTGTAGGGTTAGTTGCGTCCTTAGGATTTTTCATGCTAGGTACCGTTACTTTACGTACGGTTATGAAACGGAAGAGTGAGATTTACTTTAGGAGCGATGGTGGGAAGGAGGAAAAGGTGATTCGCCATTCTGTGTAGCGGTGGAAGTGGTTATTATCAATTTATTCATTTACGGTAAGTAATAAATGGTCCTTTCTATTAGAAGAAGGGACCTTACTTCACTTTATAATCACGACAAGCTGATAATGTGTTTAAGAAAGAAAGTATACGTTAGCCAATATAACGGTAAATAAAACAACGCCAATAAAAACGAGATTAAAGTATACATTTTTTACTGATATATTATAGTCCCTTTTACTGAGCAAGTAATTTAGAAATACAAACGAAGCTGACCAAATAAAAAAGATCGAAGGGGTCAACCAATTAAGATAGATAAGAAGCATTAAGCCTATACAAAATAAAATATAACGAATCCCCTCAACTTTTATAAGCGACACCTAATGTACCCCACCTTTAAAAATAGCTTTTCGAATTATACCACAATTGGATTAAAGCTAATATTACTTGATAAAAAGGACAATTATTGACAATTAAATGTTAAAATATAGTAGATCGGTAGTTAAGGAGCGAATATTAGATGAAATACACTTGTCCTTGTTGCGGCTATAAAGTATTAGATGGAGAACCTCCTGGAAGTTATGAGATATGCAGTATCTGCTTTTGGGAAGATGATGGAGTCCAATTTGATGATCCTGATTTAGAGGGTGGTGCAAATATCCCGTCTTTGAGACAAGCGCAGAAAAACTATATTTCATTTGGAGCCTGTGAGAAAGGCTGTATTGAGTTTGTGAGACCACCAACTATAAATGATGTGAAAGACCCTGATTGGAAGATGCTACCTGATGTTTAGGATGATTTTTAGTATAGTAACGATTTCTTAACAGGGTATTAGCGGCTTCTTATCACCTAAATAAGGTCCATACGAAAGGAAAACATAGATGACTCAGTATATTTATATTGCTTCACCAATGAGACTGCCCAGCGGTTCATATGGTTCTAACCCCATATCAGCAGACCAGCCGAATGTATATAAAAATGAATTGGATTTCACTCATTTATATTTCGAGAATAATTATGACAGCAGCTCAAAACAAAGATTCTCATATAGCCCGCATTTTACATATAAACATCAAGTGGCCGCATTTTCTAACCATATTCCATTACCCTATCAACTAAAGGGAACAGCTGAGCAAGATAAATGTCTATCGATCCTCTATACCTACCTCGAAGAAGCGATTCAACAATGTGGAGTAGTAGAGTACTTCACTTCTTTGAACGGTGAAGAAGACTTGCCGCTTTTGAAAAAGAGAACCATTCATTGGCCAGATGTAAAGAAACCTTATGACTTGGTAATAGATGACCGTGAATTTTGGGAGATTACCTTGTGGAATGCAAATTGGTTGGAACATACGTAAAACTTATTGGATTTGATGAGGATAAGAATAAGCTGTTAGCTTGAAAGGAACCATCTATGGACATCATTACAGACAAAGTTATATTAATTGCACTATTTATCTTAATCATTCATTGTATCGAAACCTTAGCTTATTCGGTGCGGATTTCTGGCGCAAGAGTTCGGTTAATTGCATCTGGCCTCGCCTTATTTAATGTGATGGTCATCGTTTCACGTTTAGCCAATATGATGCAGCAGCCGTTTACCGGAAGCTTAATTGATACTGCTCCTCCAGAACAAGCTCTAACGCTTGTTGAGAGCCAGTATAGAGTCATTATTGGGGCTTCAACCGTTGGGACGATCGTAGGGATTCTTCTTCTGCCTACTTTTATAGCTATCTTCTCACGTTCTATCATTCATTTATCAAGACTAAATGGTTCCGTACCAGCCTTGGTTCAACAAGGCCTCAAATGGCGAATGATGAAAAGAGGCATTCGACATATCCGTTTGCCGCGGCTTACCTATCTTAACGGAATGAAGTTAAGAGACTTCCCAATAAAATTATTTCTTATAAACATGATCGTGACTTCGGTTTATACGATTGGTGTGCTGTCGGCATTATATGCATCTTTACTTGCACCGGAGAGAGCATCAACCGCTATTATGGCTTCTGGTCTTATCAATGGTGTGGCTACGATTTTACTCGTCATTTTCATTGATCCAAAGATTTCAGTGCTGGCTGATCAAGTGGTTAATAAGAAAGGGAGTTACTTATCTCTTAAAACCATCTCCATTATGATGATCACATCTCGCCTTTTAGGCACGCTGCTTGCTCAGGTGCTATTCATTCCTGGTGCTTATTATGTTGCTTGGTTTACAAAGTTTATTGTGTAAGGAGGCAGTTATGTTATCAGAAGAAGAGATCCTATGTATGATACAAGAAGATGAATGGATGATGGATACTCTCCAAACCGTCCGTACGCTGAAACTTGAAGATTGGTGGATATGTGCTGGATTTGTTCGTTCTATAATTTGGGATGTGATGCATCAGTATGAAAAAAGAACGCCCTTGCCAGATATAGATGTTATTTACTTCGACCAGCAACATGCTGATGAAAAAACAGATCGTGCATTGGAAGCCAAGTTACATACATTAAAACCTGATCTGCCCTGGTCCGTTAAAAATCAAGCAAGGATGCATACAAGAAATCAAACGCCTCCTTACAAATCGAGTGTTGATGCCATGTCGAAATTTCCGGAGACAGCCACAGCACTAGGGGTTACTCTAACTCCTCACGGCAAGCTTATTCTTGCAGCGCCTCATGGCATTAATGATGCTGTGACGCTGCAAGTAAAACCGACGCCATGCTTCCAAGAAGATCCTAAGCGCAAAGAGATCTATAGAAATAGAGTGACAAAGAAAAATTGGAAGAAGGCCTGGCCAAAGATATCAGTATATTCAATTTAATAAATCCTGATGGGGAGAAACATAAATGAAACTTTATAAATGCTGTAAATGCCACTCAATAACCAGCTTTAGTGACCGCTTTAAATCGATGTTTTTAAATAAATTTAAATGTGAGATGTGTCATTTTAACAATGAAATCTCTATTTATTCGAGAGTCATCATGAGTGTACTCACTTCATTAAGCATATCTGGTTTTGGATATTTACTTTTTAGTAGTCTGGAATCTATTTTCTTGTCTATGGTTGGATCTATCGTTTTCACACTGCTGCTCATGCCGTTGTATCCATTTTTGATTACGTATGATTGTGAAGAGATTTCGAATTCATAAAGGGATGCACTTCAAACATTAATAATAAGGGAGGATTCTCTTTGTCTAAACAACCCAAAACCCCCTATATAATCCGGCAAGCTGCAAAAGAAGATGCCGCCCAATTATCAGAAGTACGGCTGCAAATAGATGGTGAAACTGAATTCATGGATCGAGAACGAGGAGAAGCCTTCTTAAGTAAAGCTGACTTCGAACAGATCATTGAAAAAGATAATAACCAAGATACAAATTTGTTTTTGGTAGCTGAAGCCGAAGGGAAAGTGATTGGCTTCGCGAGGTGTGCAGGGAACAGCCTGAAAAGAACCTCTCACAAAGTCGATTTTGGAATTTGTGTACTAAAAGCTCACTGGGGCCAAGGAATTGGAAAATGTCTTCTACAAGAAGCGATCGAATGGTCTGATGAAAACAATATTAAAAAGATCGCTCTTCAAGTAATTGAGACAAACCATCAGGCCATAAAGTTGTATAAACGTCATGGGTTTCAGGTAGAGGGAAGGCTAAGGTTTGATAAATGGCTATCCGATAACAACTATTATGATACGTTATTGATGGGGAGGATTACCAAAGTATCAAACAACAATACTTAAGGAGGCCCAATTTGTTTAAGAAGTACAAGCTTCATATTTTGGCTTTAGTTGGATACATACTATATCTCATCATTAGGGAAGAGACGGTTACTTTTACAATGATCCTAATGATTATTTTTTCATTTGCATTTGTTGCTTGGATGCTCGAGGAGTTGGATAAACAGAATGCAAACTAACTGCGCGCGGTACATAGACCATAGTCACATTAAACATAGTCAGCTCGTCTGCTTTATATACTACATAAAGCACATATAAAAGGGGGACTACGATGAGAGAAGTTTGGAAGTATCTAGGCTGGATGCTGTTGATCGGGCTGGTTTTATGGGGCGGCTTAACCTTTCAGCACCATTTAAGATTGGAGGCCTCGAGAAACTTTGAGATGTGGCCGTTTTTTCTATTTTCAACTTTGTTTCCTATAATTCTAGGAGTTCTTCTACGTCTACCAAGGTTCATTAAAGAACACAAAGCAGGGAAAGGGTGGAAGGTCAATTGGGTAAAGCTGCTTATTGCAGGCATCCCGTTGTGTTATGTGACCGTCGTCCCGCTGCTTGCCCATTTTATCCCATTACAATATCTTCCGTTCACACTCGAGATTATGCATATTGAATCAATGGCTATCACAGGAATTATTTTAGGGTATATAGTGCTCGATAGTTTGGTTGAAAGATAAGGTTGGTGGTTATTCAAGTGTTAATTATTTACATCATTTCGGCCCAGCATAAGTAAAAAAGTTCCTTCACCTGTAAACATTACACGATGCATCTCAATAGTTCCTTTCATAGTTTAGGAGCGTTTAGTTGCTTCCTTACTAAAGCCAAACTCAGGTCTCATATAAAAAATAATAGAAAGAAAAGAGGAAATCAAATGATCACATTAACCCCTGTTGGTATTGCTTATAATCTGAGAAATGAGATTGAAGATGATTACTGGGGTGAGGTAGTTAGTAAGATCGTATTGGACTCTACCTTCCCAGAGGAAGCTTTTAATGAAATTGATTCTTTTTCACATTTAGAGATTATCTTTTATTTTCATAAGGTGGCGAAAGATAAAATAATTACAGGTGCAAGACACCCTAGGAATGATACGTCCTTACCTAAAGTAGGGATCTTTTCGCAGCGTGGAAAAAACCGCCCTAATCAATTAGGACTTACAACGGTAAAGGTAGTTGGAAGAAAAGGTAGAGAGCTAACTGTTTCAGGCCTTGATTGTATTAATGAAACGCCAATATTAGATATCAAGCCAGTAATGCAAGAATTTCTTCCTAGAGAGAAGATCTCTCAGCCAGGGTGGACAAGGGATATCATGAAGAATTATTGGAAGTAATATTGGTCATGAACATTCATATTAACGGGCATTCATATCTATTTAAATGGAGGACGCACCATGGCAATCATTTTTATTACAGGCTTATCTGGAGTCGGTAAATCAAGTGCATTGATACAGTTAGAAAAAGAAGGATACAATGTTGTCGATACGGATAATGGCTACGTTAAGTCAATAGGAAATGAGGGGGTAGAAGAAAGAATCTGGGACGTGGAAAAGATAACTCGTCTGTTAGAGCAGTATAAACATTCACATCTTTTTATCTCAGGATGCTACTCTAATCAAGGAAAATTTTATCACTACTTTGATTATGTAGTGCTGCTAAAAACTGATTTGAATGTAATGATTGATAGAATCAATAAGAGAACTCCTCATGATTATGGTAAGAGTCCAGAAGAACGAGCAGAGGTGTTAGATAGTTATGAAAACGTACTCCCCTTGTTAGAAAAAAGGTCTGATATCATCATAGACACTACCAATAACGGAATTAACGAGGTTTGTAGGAGACTTAAGGAATTAGTATAATTTCAATTTTGTCCATTTTGTTCAGGAACAAGCAGGGTTCCTCGGGATATGGCTCAAAACTATATGTGAAATGAAGGGGGGCCAAGTACAATTTGTCCCGCCCTCATCATAATGATTTTCGCTAAGAACCGTTCCTACACCTTAATGACTTGAATGAACAGTATCCAACCAATTAACAATGGTTTCTATGATTATCTCTTGCTGTTCACTAACCGTTATTTTTGCTTCATTATCTCCAGATTGGCTACCATAAACACCAAAATAGGCGTGGTTACCTCCTGGAATTTCAATAAATGTAGTTGTTTTGGGTATGTTCGAGCTGTATTCTTTTATTTTTTCAGGGGTGCTTAGACCATCGACTTCCCCGCTTATAGATAGAACCGGTAAATTTGATTCACTTAATACATCATTGCTTGCTGCATATGCGCCAAGTAATATAAGCCCGTTTACCTGGTCTAAATTTCGGTCTGCATACATAGCAGCTGCTGCCCCTCCCATTGAATGTCCGGCAATATACCATTCAATGTTCGTATCATTTTGGATTAGTTCATTTGCTTTAGACACATCAAAAATTGCCAAATTTAATCTAACCGAGGGTATCGCCACTGTAATATCTTGCTTTGATAACTCTTGTGCGAGATAAGCATACGCTTCGGGTTCAACCTTTGCACCAGGATAAAGAATGATACCTTTATCAGCATTTTCAGCTCGATAGATAGACCATCCGTCTTCTATATCCTCCATTTCCTCTATGTGGATTTGTTCTGAATCTATTGCGCTGTAGGTGATTTGAGTCCATATAAGGAATATAGATAATATCAAGATTACTAGCATACTTAAAGTGATGAATGCCAATAATACCGTTTTTTTAGTGAGAATTTTTTTCATCATTATACCCTTTTATTCACAAGCCAATTAAGTAGAGAAGCAGAGGATCTACTTAAAAATATGAATAAGAATCCTTTCTTAAATGATATTTCATAACTCAGTTCATAAGCGTACCAAAAATTAAATTAGGATCTCGTTCGTAACGAATTTCTTCACTTTATCAAATTCACTTTCCTCAATTAGTAATTTCTCAAAAGGACTTATGGCCAAGAAACTAATCGTTTCACAAACGTAGTCTTTAACAGATTCTCTAAGATCCTCTTCAATCATCGAAATTTCCTTCCAATTTCCCCAACTCATGATATCCGCTTTATCGAACTCAAATTCTCTCACTTCACTCGTTTTAGGAGTAGCAAGTTTTTGGTCGCAACAGCGACAATATTCTTCACGTGTTTGAAATTCAATAACAATTGTTTTGTCCATGAGCTCAACTCCTTATAAAAAATAATATACTATTTCCTCTAAAACATCGATATGGGTATGAAAAACAGTCATGTTCCAATTTTTCATATGTCAATTTAGACATATGAAGCTATAGATATAGTAAGCAATGATAAAACTTTGGTCAAGTAAATATGCTATAATTTTTTCATATAGACAAATTTTAAGGAATTGATGTTTATGAGCTTACGATACGCTTTATTAGGGATAATATCTAAAAAACCAGTAACCGGATACGATGTGGTAAGAATATTTAAGCAGCAGATGGTCTATTTCTGGAATTCGACCCATAGTCAAATCTATACAGAATTACACAAAATGGAAAAAGATAACTTGATTGAACACGAACTAGTTATTCAAGGAACCTCACCAAATAAAAAAATATACTCTCTTACAGATTCAGGGAAGAAAGATCTAATACGCTGGGCAATCGAGGAACCTTTAAAACAAACAAAAATTAAAGATGAATTTTTAATCAAAACGACTATTTTTCCTGTACTGTCCGTGACGGAAATCAATACCTTGTTAGACGAAGTTATAGAGAGGGAAGAGAGAATTCTAAAAATGACAAAACAATGGAAAGACCATTTTGTTAGTCAAAAGGAAAACGACACAGGCACTATGTTAACCGTTGAATATGGGATAAGGTATTCAGAAATGTACTTGGAATGGTGTAAGTGGGCAAAACAATATATAAACGAAAAAGAGTAAAAATTTATGCACATATATTTGCCATGGATTTAGAAGGGTTAAAGACCTATTTGGAGAAATAAGGACCCTTCCAGACTCAACTAAAGCAGCGTATCCCATTGTGGATACGCTTTTTTATTGTGGGAGGCAAAGGAGGATTTAAGGTTAAAGTTATAGCTAACATGGCAAAAAGAAAGAAATTTTGCGAAACGAAAAAATTTTTCACTTTTCTTTTTATTAAAATTTCAAAACCCTTAATAGAAAAGGGTTTCACTTTGGAATAAATCTTGCACTATTTAAAAATACGTTTAGCTCAATTTTCTGATTTTACAAATATCTTATGAGGGAAGGGAGATCTCCGTATGGATAGTTACAGATAAGGTGTACTTATATAGATTAATGTATCCGCTTACAAATGGAAAGGTGTTGAATGTATTAATTAATAATCACTAGAAATCACGATTAAGAATTGACAATGGATTTGGTTAAGTACATAGAGATATTAAAAAAAGGAACGGTACATTATTTAATAAAAATAGGAGGGGGCATAGTTATTATGTCTGCTATTCAAAAAGAAAAGAGAAAAATAGAAACGACCTATCAATTAAAAGATTATATGAAATTTATTATTCCCTCTTTGTTTGGAATTTTTCTATTCATGATTCCTTTAACTTATAACGGAGAGATTACCATTCCAGTGGCCTTTATGGCTAAGCAAGTCGAAGGACTATTAGGCGGAATGATACCATCTTTAATGACTTTCATTCTTCTTTTTGTAGCAATTATGACAATTGTCGTTACAAAACTCGAACCTAAAGCTTTGGTAAAAAAACCTTTAATGAAAACTCTATTTCATGTGAAGCCTGTTTGGGTTTATGTGCGAATTCTAGGTATGCTTTTTGCCGTAATGACTCTGTTTCAGATCGGACCTGAGTGGATTTGGTCAGACTACACAGGTGGTTTATTACTTTATGATTTACTTCCCATTTTGTTTACAGTATTTCTATTTGCCGGATTTCTCCTGCCATTACTATTGAATTTTGGCCTGCTCGAGCTTTGTGGTATTCTTTTAAACAAAATTATGAGACCTTTATTTACACTTCCTGGACGCTCATCGATTGACTGCTTAGCCTCTTGGATGGGAGACGGAACAATAGGTGTACTACTAACGAATAAACAGTATGAGGAAGGGTTCTATACTAAACGCGAGGCGGCAGTCATCGGGACAACCTTTTCTGTGGTATCCATTACGTTTAGTATCGTTATTTTATCGTATCTGGAATTAGAGCATTTATTTATACCGTATTACATGACAATAGCAATAGCTGGCTTCGTTGCTGCTGTCATTCTTCCTAGAATCCCGCCTCTCTCACGTAAGAAAGATGAGTATGTGGTAGAAAATAAGCAAATAGTAAAAGACAGTGATATGAAAGGTGTACCAATATTTAAGCTTGGAATGGAAAAGGCGTTAGAACGTGCCGCAACGAAAAATAATGGTATTGGGAACACAACGAGAAATGGGTTGAAAAATGTTCTTGATATGTGGTTTGGGGTCATTCCAGTTGTAATGGCTTTAGGAACCATCGCCTTAATTACTGCAGAACATACATCATTTTTTGATCTATTAGGTATGCCTTTTATACCTTTATTGGATATCATGCAAGTTCCAGAAGCGGATCAAGCTGCACAGGCAATGGTGATTGGATTTGCCGATATGTTTTTACCAGCTGTGATCGGTAGTGGAATTGAAAGTGAATTTACGCGGTTTGTTATTGCCTGCGTGTCCGTAACACAGCTGATCTATATGTCCGAGGTTGGTGGATTGTTACTTGCTTCTAAATTACCAGTTAAATTTACAGATCTTGTGGTTATCTTCCTGGAACGAACTTTCGTTACATTACCTATTATCGTATTGATCGCACATATTATTTTCTAAACTAAAACCCCTTCTTAGGGGTTTTTATCATTTAGACACCCTTAAGAAGAAGGGGCCTGTGTTCTACATTATTTCATTTAAATTAGTATTCCGTGAGAAAGTTGTAGAAGAATATTTCAAACAAACAAATGGATTTTCATGTTAATATTTACCTTTATAAGGTATTTTTCGATAGGTGTCTTTTTTTAGATACAGCACAAATTGATCTATAAGGAGAATGTTCATGAAATTATTTTTGTCTATTCGTTTATATAAAGAAATAATTCAAGTAGCGGGGGAGAAATCTTAATTATCGCCTTTTTTATAAAGTAAGTAACGAAGCAGATAATTTAATAAGTTTATTGCGCGCTTTTCACCAAATAGGAAAGAAAGTCTAAAAAAATAGTAATGTTAGATATTTTGTCAAATTAGTTCGGTAATCGAATTCATAGGATAAAATGATAGTAAGAAATATATTTATTGAGGTGATTCGGTTGATTAATAATGTACAGATTGAACAAGTGATAATTATGGATAAACACGCGGATGAACTTTCCAAACTTCTGGTAAAGGTAGTAGAAGATGACGCATCGCTTGGCTTTTTACCACCACTCCAATTATCTGATGCGAATAAATATTGGATGAATGTCTTAAATCCCCAAGTACTTTTATTCGTGGCTAAAATAAACAACCAGATTGTTGGCAGCGTACAACTACAGCTATGTACTAAGCAGAATGGTGCTCATAGAGCTGAAATTGCAAAGCTGATGACAGACCCTAATTATCGACGCAGTGGTATTGCGCGTTCACTTATGAATAAAGCAGAAGAGAGAGCCAAGCTGGAAGGGAGGTCATTATTAGTTCTCGATACAAGAGAAGGAGATCCTTCTAATCTTCTTTATTCTTCAATTGGTTATATCCAGGCTGGTAAAATCCCTCATTATGCTAGATCGGCAAATGGAGAGCTACATTCTACTGTTCTTTACTACAAATCTTTTTAATTTATCCTAGGGACTAAAAAGGTTGTAGTACAGGCAGGAGTTTCTTTTATTGGGGTACTGTTATTTACGGTATATTACTTTGAAATATTTCATGCAGGCATTAGAGAAAAAAGTGTTCTAAAAAGGGAGAAATGTTATGGCCAGTTGCAATAAATCAATATTGGATCTAGTAGAATTCGTTGAACGTGATATTCCACAATTAGTTGAACTATCTACATCAGTGGGATGGGACTATGATGAAAGAGAACTTAAAACGGTCCTTGCATCAGGTAATATCTTTGGACATAAGGATTTAGAGGAAAGAATCGTTTCAAGTGCAGCAATCATCCCCTATGGCAGATCTTTAGCTTCTATTGGCATGGTTATCGTGCATGAAGACTATAGAGGGATGGGATTAGGAGAAGAAGCCACTAAAAGGTGTATTGAAGATGTTACGACTGACACTCCAATTATGCTAATTGCCACGAAAGAAGGTTCACCCCTTTATAAAAAAATGGGTTTTAATTCGGTAGGTTATGTTGATAAATACATTTGTGATCATTATATGTTTGATCATGACCCGTTGCTTGGAAGTAACACCACTATCGAAGAGTATAGTGGTGTTGATATGGATGCAATTTATAAACTTGATGAGAGAGCTTTCGGTGCTACGAGAACTCGCTTTTTAAAAATTAGAATGAAGCAGGCTGAACAAATCTTCGTTGCCAAGGATGATCAGGGAGCTATTGTGGGATATGGTCTTTCCATTTCAGGGCCAGTTCATCTTATATTAGGCCCGATTGTAGCAAGGGATTTTCAAGTTGCTTCTGGTTTGATAGATAAACTTGCTATTAATCATCAAGGAAAAATAAGAATTGATGTTCCGTTAGAAAATAATGAATTTATGATGTTTTTGAATAGGAGAGGATTTGTTAATGTGAACCGTCCTCCAATCATGGTCATTAATTCTGATAGTCTACCTACCAGGAACAATACATTGTTCAGCATTGCAGCTCAAGTATTTGGGTAGTTTGCGTTTAGTTCAAATAGATAGATAAATAAACTTATTTGCTTACATAACTTTTCCTATAATGCAGTAAAAAAAGTACCCTGTCAGCAACTAGTATGGCAGGTGTTATAAAAGTATCTTTCATTCTCTAAAAATTAATAGTAAACTAAATATGAACTGGAAAATTGTAGCTAGGGTTCCGCTATTCAGATAGGTCAGTGACCAAGGGCTACATCTTTTACCATATGTAAAAGGCACCTATTGACATAGAAGGTCCGAGGGGAAAGGTTCAGCGTATTTGGCATGCGTTGAAATCTTTCCAATCGGTCCTTTTTTTATTAGTTAAAGGAGGACGATTGAATGGAGAAGGTTGATGATTTAAAAGCTGCTGTTGCAGTAATTATTTTGGATAAGGACAACCACGTTTTGTTACAAAAAAGGGCAGATGTTGGATTATGGGGTATTCCTTCAGGCCATATCGAAATAGGGGAAACTGTTTCAGAAGCAGCTATTAGAGAAGTCAAAGAGGAAACGAATTTGGATATAAGAATTAAGAAGCTTATTGGTGTATACTCTGATCCTCATTCACAGGTATTTACTTATCCCAATGGTAAAACAGTACATTTTATAACCACATGTTTTCTCGCTGAAATAACCGGGGGAGAACTATGTTGTAATTCGTCTGAGTCACTAGAAATTAAATTTTTTGAACAACAGAACTTACCTAAAGACTTATTGAGGATGCATCCCAGGTGGTTAGAAGATGCCCTTGCTGACAGAGAAGCCGCTTTTGTTCGTTAACTAAATTCTTCTTAAAATGCACGACTAAATAATTATATAAAAACATATAACCGCATTAAATTCTATTATTAAAAAGTGGGAATCCATAGAATTAAAAGATAACGAATGGAACATTAAGTGTAGGATGTTTGCTTTTCCACACTAGGAAAAAGCTGCCGTTACTATGATAAATTCAGAATTAGATTCTCATAGATTAAAGGGAAATTATAGGGGGAGATCTAATAATGTTTTAATTCATAAAAGTGGAAATAAAGTATCTTATATAATTATAAACACTGCTAATAATGGTGTAAATTCACGGTAAATTCTAATTACTCTTCGATTCATATTTGTGATTCTGTAAATAGCTTATCATGTTGAATAAAGACTTATAAAATTTCCCTTTCGGCTCAGTCACTTTCAGTGGCTGTTTTTTTTATAAAAAATCTGTTTACAAATTATAGAAATAATATATATACTTAGTATATAGTTTTTTTTGTGATTTTGTTTATATATAAACATTTTTATAAAAAAAAATGACTACTTAGTATAAGTATTGGAGGGATTTGATGATTAGGGTACAGAACGTAAGAAAGAGCTTTTATCAAGGAAAATTAGAATCTAAAGTGTTGAAGGGTGTGAATATTGACATTAAGAAAGGAGAGTTCGTAGCTATTATGGGCCCTAGTGGTTCAGGAAAAAGCACACTTCTTCAACTTCTTGGGGGGCTTGATGTTCCAGACGACGGAACAATAAAAATTGACCAACAAACCATTGAAAAAATGAAAGAAAAAGAAAGAACAATCTTCCGTAGGAGAAATATCGGGTTTGTCTTTCAGAACTACCAGCTGCTTCATAATTTGAGCGTAGAGGAAAATATTGCATTTCCGCTCCATGCAGATGGGAAGTTAAATCAAGAGGGTCGCCAAAGGATTTCTGAAATGATTGAAGCAGTAGGGTTGGTTGGTTTTGAAAAAAATCGTGTTTCCCTTCTAAGCGGTGGACAACAACAAAGGGTTGCAATAGCAAGAGCTCTGGTGAACGAACCAAGGGTCCTCTTGGCAGATGAACCGACCGGTAATTTGGACCGCGCAAAAGCTGAAGAGATATTAGCCTTAATGGTTTCCTTTCATCGTAAACACACTCAAACGATTGTGATGGTTACCCACGATATCTTTGCAGCTGGGTTTGCCGATCGCATTATTCTTTTTAAAGACGGAGGAATTGAACGGGTGATTTCTAGAAAGGAAGATGACTATGCTGAATATCTGGCAAATTTCATGGCGTAATTTCATGCATAGAAAAAAGAGGTTTCTCTTTACACTTACTGCGTTGGTAATGGGGGTTGCCATTACGACTTCGATGCTTGTAGCTGACAAAACAACCGAAGATGTATTTACTTACTACGAGCAAATGTATGTTGCCAACGCAGATTATTGGATACTTAGTGACAGCCATACTTTTTCAGAAGACATCATACGCGATTTGACAACTCACCCTGAAGTAAGAGAGGCCCTCCTTGCTTTAGATAAACAATCTTTCATCGAAATGGACGAAGATCGGTCGCGATATGAGAGGTCTGTTCGTATTACAGGGGTGAGCGATTTTTCTAGCTCTCTACTAAAACTTCCAGTTACCGAGGGGAGTTTGGAAGATCCAGGATTGATCTTACCGGAACCTGTTGCTAAGCTTCTAGGAAAAGGAATTGGAGACACTATACGTTTTGAAGGTATGGGTGAACTTGAAGTTTCTGCAATAGTAGCATACGTGCAGGTCTTGGCTAGTCCAAGTGATTGGGAGGCTGCGCAGTCGTCAGGATTCCGAGTGATGGTTCCCCTTGATATATTGCAGGATTGGACAAATTTGAACGATCAAATCTCTTACATGCGCTTTCAAACGGAAGGGGATGGAGAAACGCTTTTTAGGGACCTTCAGAAGGAATTTCAGGAGACCTCGCCATTCATCCAGCCGGTAGTGGCTGATGATCGACAGAGCAACGACATTGCAGGGCTCTATACGTTCTTTCATTTGATTGCAATCCTTGCAATTTTAATTAGTGGTTTTATTGTCTTTAATATGATTTATACTAATGTTATTGAAAGAAGAAAGGAATTCGCAATTATGAAAAGCCTTGGTTACCAGCAGTGGACGGTATCTAAGCTGGTTCTGACCGAAGTGCTACTTCTGTCCATAATTGCTGTGATGATTGGAGTACCTTTTGGTGTTTGGCTGGGAGACCTATTTATGGTGGCACTTCTAAGCGTGTTTGCTTTTGATATGGTATATTCCCTGAATTGGGTGATTCCAGCTTTTATTTCGACTGCAGCTGGGCTCGTGTTTCCCGTTCTCTTTACTCTTATTCCCATTTACCGTGCAGGCACCACCTCAATTTTGCTAACTTTAAAAGGAGAAGCTGCTGATGGAAAAAATACCAGTAAAAGTGTGTTTCGTTTGGTTGGCGGTTTAGCGCTACTTACTTTTTCATTGGTAGATCACTCTCTTTCCTATGCTGCAATTTTATTCGGGGTCATTCTCCTGTTTCCGTACATCCTTACCGTTACCGCATTTTTCCTTCGATCGACTTTTACATTTTTGTTTGGTTACGGCGGAACTCTAGCATTGCAAAACCTTCTATATCAAATCGGCCGTAACGCTAATACAGCCGCAATATTGGCCATTGGCATTTCTGTTGTACTGCTTCTCGGTGCAGCGGTAGAGTCAGCACCAGTCGGGTATGAGAGGGAAATCAGAAGTACGTATGGCGGGGATGTAAGAATCTCTTCTGAGACCCCATGGACCATAAATGACCAGTCTAAGATCGCATCATATGTAGGAGTGAAGGAGGTATATGAGTTATCGGAAGCAACACCTATAACGTGGAAAACGTTGAATGGAGAATATAGGCAATTTTCCATTCTTTCTGTCAGCTCGGATGGTCCAAATCTTTACGGATATCATGATGATATACTTAACAGTAAACTAAGCGAAAAAGCGTCAGTCATTCTCGGTAATCGCGCTTTTGATGAATGGGGAGGAGAAGTCGGGGACTCTATCGTCATAAATACTCCAAAAGGAGAACAGGAATTAAAGGTAGTAGCAAGTGTGTCAACCGCCCATTATTCAGGGTATGTTGCATTTATGGAGCAAAATTACATGCAGGAAGCACTTGGATGGAATGGAAGTTTCGACTTGCTTTTAACATTAGAGGGAGAGGGTACTGAGGTTATGGCAAGCGTATGGGATGATTTCTCAGACCAGCTTTCTGGTGCGGAAACAGTAGAAGATAAAATTCATTCTACAACCTCAGCGATATCTGAAATGTATAGTCTCATTTATATCCTCATGATTATGATGGTTGGTTTGGCTAGCATTGGAACTGCTAATACAGTGCTTATGAATACTTTAGAACGAACTAACGAAATTGGTACAATGAGGGCAATTGGATTTACCCGAGCGCAGGTAAAACAGATGATCCTTGCAGAAGGATTGCTTATTGGACTGACTGGTGTTGTAGGGGGCATTTTAACAGGGGTTCTCCTTATCTTCACTGCCAGCCGTTCTGAACTGATGGAAGGATTCCTTGCCTTTCATGTTCCTTTGAATTATGTATTAATTGCAGTTATCAGTGGATTAATTTTCAGTTTGTTTGCATCTTGGTCTGCCGGGAATCATGCCTCTAATGTTAAACTTCAATCATCACTTAAAGAAGGGTAATTGCTTATGTCAGTAAAATACGGGATATTAACCATCCTCTGGAATGGAAAGCATCATGGATATGACTTAAAAGTTGGAGTTGATTCTCTAATTGGAATGAAAGGAAAAATAAACCCGGGACAAATCTACACCACACTTGACCGGCTGTCCCGTGATGGTATGGTAAGCTCAGCGGGGACTGATAATCAAGAACGAAAACGGTATGCTATTGAAGAAAAAGGTAAAGAAGCCCTCGAGAAATGGTTGCTTGACCCTGTTCCTTATCATTCCACAAAGGAAGATTTCTTTTATAAATGGAATTGTGCAAGAAACATCCAATTCGATGAAGAAAAACAGATGTTGGATCAGCAGAAAACACTTATTATTAAAGAGACATTGGAACTTTCCAAGCTAAAAACAGAGTTTCTTATAAAAGGTGAAGAAGACAAGTATCTTCTGGTTACTGGAACGCTGTTACACCTTGAAGCAGACTTAAATTGGATCACAAGGGTAGAGAACCGCCTACAATAATGTAAGTATTCCCCGCCGTGCACAAAAGGATGCTGGCGGGATTTGCATGTAACGAGCCTTCTAAAAATCTCTAAACTAGACAGAAATGCTTTAGATGAAAGCGAGAAAGCAAACGAAGGTGACCTATGGATTTATTACGTAATAAAGTGACCCTACAGGCTATGAGCTATTTGTTCTTCTCATACTGTATAACCCAATTGAGTACAAAGCCTTGATATCTCCTTAAATCAGTCAATAATTGCTTCTCATATACATGTAAATGACATAAAAACGCATTTTGATTTCAGGTAATCAAAATGCGTTTTTTGCTTTAATAAAGGCTGTTTTCGTATAGATTGTTGCTTTCCTGACCATACTGTATAAAGGTTGGTATAATAGGTTTAAGGAGGCGTTCGAGTATGTGGAAAGATGTATATGAAGAGTTCAGCGAATTAACAAAATCAGAGCAAATGGCTTTATTTGACGCTATGAAACAGGATTTGTTTCCAGAAGAGCCAGATAAAATCACAAAACTACTAAAAACCATTCGTGAAGCACGATTTTCTTCGGGTATGGCTTGTGTTCATTGCGGAAGTACATCGGTTAAGCGAAATGGCAAATATCGCACTCGACAACGCTATCTATGTAAGGATTGCAATAAAACATTCAATGATATGACAAATACACCATTTTCAGGCTCACGCTACCCTGAAAAATGGGTAAAATATATAGAACTAATGGTTGAAGGTTATACCTTACCAAAAATCGCTGAACGCCTTAAAATACACATCTCTACTGCATTTTATTGGAGACATAAAATCTTGAACGCATTAGGAAGTCTTGGTTTTAATCAATTGCAAGGTATCGTAGAAAGTGACGAAACCTTCTTTCGTGAGTCATTAAAAGGTCGCAGAGAAATCACTCACAGAAAAGCCAAGAAGCGTGGAGAAAAGGACAAGAAAAGAGGTATTTCTAACCTTAAAATTGCTGTTGTAGTAGCACAAGATAGAAACGGCAATATGATTGCTCGAAAAGCAGGAACAGGGCGTGTTAGAGCCGAAGAAATTGACACTGTGATAGGTGAGTTTATTCACCCGTCTGCTTTGTTATGTACAGATACAGCAACCAACTACAAAAAGTTTGCCAAACTGAAAGGTCTCTTGCACGAAACAGTTAATGAACGCCAAAAACAGCGTGTGAAGAAGGGTATTTATCATATTCAGCACGTTAATAACTTTCACAATCGTTTAAAAGGGTGGTTAGAGCGTTTTCAAGGTGTAGGTACTCATTATTTGGATAATTACCTCTATTGGTTCCGTTGGCTCGAATTAGGTAAGGATTTAGCATTTGATAAACGAGTAGAGCAAATGCTTATTTCAGCGTGTCAAAAATCCAATCATACTACGGTAGAGATGCTTAGAAGTGCATAATAAAAGACCCCTAAACAGAGATCTTCTTTAATTAAGCGTTAGTTCATACTGTTTCTTACTTTTTGAGGTATCATAACCACTTCTGTCTTTAAGTCGAATGGTTTAAAAGTTTCATCTATACATTCATCCCAGAACTCTAAATGCCTTTTATCTATCCAATGTTCTGATTGCTCTACTTCTTGTCCACCTTCACCTTGGACTGAAAACCAATATAAAAACTCGTCACCGTTCAGATGCTCTCTAAAAATGGTTTCAACATACATTTTTTCTCCATCTAACGTAACGAGAACATCTTTCATATTATCATTCAGAAACTTTAACCATTCATCAACTCGGTCCGATTTCCCTTTCTTAACCCTAAATCTCGTTAATTCTACGTTCATATTATATCCTCCCTGTTTAATACGCTTCATCATCTACCACATTTTAACAGAAAATTGGAGAGTTGCAAATAATATTAAAAAACAACAATCTTTGAGAAACAGCCTTAATAAAAGAGGACATTCAAGCAATATTGGATATATTATTCAAAAAATATTGAACCGGATATAATTTCAGTGTAAAATTATTCTTATCAAACACATAATTTCGAGGTGATCTTATGGAGGTAATACACTCAACAGGCAGAAAAAGAGAAACGTATGAAGTGCAGTTTGCTTTTTCTCCATTATGGGAATGCGCTCTAGGAATAGCGGCGGTAACGAATTCTCGTCTCATTAATACCTTAGAAAAATCCGTAACATTTTGGGATGAACTTAAAGGATCATTACCGAAAAAGTTATTAAGTCAATTAGAGTTTGTGGAAAAAAACAATACTTGGAAGGCTCTTTTACAATTACTCCATCGATTTAAAACTGATAACTTGAATGACTTTTGTTTAAGTATTGAAAGGCTAGATGAATCTAAACTTAAATTTAATTGCCTTCCTTTTATTGGTGAGCAGTTTCAACATTTAAGGGAAAGAGCTGCAGCAGGGGAGAGGGATGCCCTGATAAAAATGAAACGGCTAACAAATGAAAACCCTTTTTTTCCTCAGTACATAGAATTTATTAGTTTAGCTGACGCAAATGAACTTAAGGTTCATTTAATTGAAGTAATGACTTTATGGTATGAAGAAGTAATAACACCAGAACTAGAGCTGATTAATCAGATTTTATCCACCGATTATAAATCTAAAAATCAAATGAAAAGAGAGATATCTCCTGAAGAACTTGTCCAGTGGGCAACAGGTGGAGTTAATTATCTCCCTGAACCAAGTGTTCACAACGTTTTACTCATTCCACAGTATGTATATCGCCCTTGGACTATTGAAGCTGACATTGAAAATACAAAAGTCTTTTACTACCCAATTGCAAATGAAAGTCTTTCACCGAATGATAAATATATGCCTAATAACTTCCTAGTGCAAAAACATAAGGCATTGGGGGATGAGATAAGACTTCGTATCGTAAAATTATTATCAGAAAATGACCGTTCATTACAAGATCTCACAGGACATTTAAACATGGGCAAAACGACTATCCATCATCACCTTAAACTTTTACGAGCTGCTAAACTAGTTGAAATGAAAGGAGCAAAATATTCGTTAAAAGCAAATATTATAGACCTGCTTTATAAAGAACTTGATTTATACATTAAACAATGAGTAGGTGAGATGATGAATGGGTCTATATTTAGAAACCGATCGTTTGTTTCAACGTGGTTAGGAAATGGAATATCGGAACTAGGGGGAGCCTTTGGTACATTTTGTAACTCAATCTTAATTTACCAGCTCACAGGCTCTACTTTGGCTTTAGGAAGCATGTGGCTTTTATATTTTTTACCCTCATTAATTCTTCAACTATTCATAGGTCCTTATATTGACCGTTGGAGTAGAAAGTGGATTATGGTACTTTCACAATGGACAAGGGCTATTGTATTTATCATTCCGTTAGTCGCCTTACTTTCAGGCAGCCTTGAGGTGTGGCATATTTATGTGGTTCAATGCGTGGTTGGTTTAATCACTCCTTTCTATGTACCTGCTAATCACGCCATAACACCGACTCTTGTAAAAAAAGCGCAATTACAGACAGCGAATTCCTACATTGAGGGGACTGCTCGCCTAATGACCTTTCTCTCTCCACTTATAGCAGGAATAATCATCGAACTTACTGGTGTTTTCTTTACTCTTATTTTAGTGAGTACTTTACTAATGTTAAGTGGTTTTACTTTATTATTTATTCAGGAACATAGAATGAAATTAAAAGTAAGAAAAACATGGTGGGCCGATTTTTCAGAGGGAGTATCTTTCTTCTTCACTCAAAAATTAATATTGTGGTTAGGAGTCTTTTTAGCTTTTGTTCAATTTGGCGTGGGGGTAACTATGGTAACGACTCTGCCATACATAACGGACGAGTTAGGAGGGTCTTATGCAGAATACGGTTATTTTATGGCTGGATTTCCTATTGGATACTTGGCAGGTGCATTTGTAGTAACAAAGATAAAATATAAAAGTCGTAGGTATCTCATGCTCGGTTCCCTTTTTATAGGAGGACTAACCTTTATAGCCCTTTGCTTTAACTCTAGTATTCCTTTAGCAATCATAATAGAAATAATCGGAGGAGTTGTCATGGCTGTTTTTAGTATCCATAATACTACCATTTGTCAAAAAATTGTCCCAAATCATATTATGGGGAAAGTATTTTCAGTTCGCCTGCTTATTATAAGAGGAGCAATGCCTTTGGGGGTGTTAATTGGCGGACTGTTAAGTGAAATCTTTGGTGTACAACTCTTGTACCTCCTCATTGGTTTAGTGATTAGTTCTGTATCATTGATAGGAATGTGTTTGCCGTATTTCAAATTTATTGATGAAAAGTACCGTGAAGAAATGGTTTCATAAACTAACAGAATACAATTTATAAGAAAATCAGTCATTTTACTAAACTGCCAATACGGTAAGTTTTGTTTATTATGAACCTCCTTTAATCTTTACATAAGAATATATCGTATTATAAGATATAAATGAGAGGGGGTTGTTATTATGTCTCTTAACGATACCATTAATAACATAAATCAAAATTGGACTGACATTTATCATCTACTCCATTACGCTCATCAAGAGAATATCTCGCACCAAGCTATACGATTATTGCAGCATGTAGAAAAAAAGAAAGAAACAACGATAGGTGATCTAGCAACATACTTAGGTGTGACCCATAATACTGCATCTGAACACATTAAAAGATTAATTCAAAAGGGCTATGTAACCAAAGAAAGAAGAGTTGAAGATGAAAGAAAAGTATATGTCATATTAACTGCAGAAGGGAGGAAAGTGTTATTAAAGAACACACAATTGGATCATGAAAAACTCAAAGATGTATTAGAAAATCTTGATCCATCAGATATTGTAATGATAGAAAAAGCATTTATGCTTCTTAGTCAGGGGGCGAAAAAATGTTTTTAGTTTTTAAGATTTTGGTCTCTGCGATTATTATTGGCATAGTAACAGAAGTAGCTAGGTTCTTTCCGAAGTATGGAGGCATCATTGCTGCATTGCCCTTAGTTAGTCTACTGAGTTTATTCTGGCTATATATGCAAGGTGAACAAACTACCAGCCTAAGCAAATTCGCCTTGGGGGTCCTTTGGGGATTCCCAGCAACTGCTGTCCTATTAATTGTAGTGGCATTTTCATTAAAAGCTTCTTTTTCATTATTTGTCTCCATAGGATTTGGAGTAGTAGGGTGGATCATATTTTTATCGATTCAAGATTTTCTTGTAAAGAAGACTTCACCATTTTTCTAAACTCAAGTTGCTGCATAAAGAGCACTTCTTGTTGTACTAACAAACAGTCTTTTGCCAACAGAAATAAGTTCAACCTACTTGTTTAAACACGTTATCAAAAACATATAACATTATTGAGGAGGTAAATTTGTTTGGAGAAAAACACCACACATAGGTGACTCAACCAAGGCGGTTACTTTAATAGCAATCGCTTTTTGTATTTAAACCATATCGTATAGGGTAAAAACATGGAGATTTATGTTAAAATATACTGACTTTGTTAAATGGGTTTTTGAAGGAAGAATGTAGGGGAATAGTAAAATTCAATCCATGTTAAAGGAGCGGATTATTAATGAATTGTTCTAGTGAGCAAATAGACACCTGTAATTTAAAAGTAGAAGGTGATGTCGGGGCAGATCCTATTTGGTGTGATCTCTGTGGCCATAATTTAGACATAGAAGAAATCCCTCTATCCAAATGAATTAAAAAACAATTTAATAGAATGGGCAACAAAGTACGGTGAATGGATCAATTGGGATGTAGATTTATTATTGCCTAACGGTGTGGAGATAGAGGAAGAACATAACAAACAAGGAGAGCAGTTGACGGAAAAAATGAAGGAAGAACTTATAGGAAAATACAGAATTTGTTTTTCTCCTTCCACCATGGCGCGAAACTATTCAATAAATCTATACGTAAATACAAGTAAGAAAGGGGTGGTCAACGTGGATGTTTTTGATGCGATGATAAACCTTGTATTCTTAATGCTTATCATCTTTCTCCTCTCAAGAGTCGCTCATTTTATGAAATATACTAAAAATAGATTAGATGAGATAGATGAGAAAGTGAATGAAATTAAAGACTCTATGTCTAAAAAGAATTAGAACATATACTACATTAATTCAATCATTAATTTAATAGAAACCTCCCTTGAATAAGGCAGGTTCCCTCTGTCGTATGAAGGAAATCAAAGTTTAAATAGAAGAGGGAGATTTAGTACCGATTAGAAGGAATTAAAGGGGAGGAGCCATATGAATTTAGAAAGATTAGCATCCCAAATATCCAATTTCTATAAACAAAACCAAAAAATAGAAGCTGTTTTATTAGGAGGTTCCGTTTCACGAAATTGGCATGATAAACATTCAGATATAGAGCTGTTTGTTTTTTGGAAAGGAGCTCCTACTGACGATGAAAGGAAAGCACCAATCATAGAGTTAAATGGTAATATTATAGATTTTCACCCATACGAGGAGGAGGAATGGTCCGAATCTTACATAACCCAAGGTGTGAAATTTGAAATAAGCAATTTTCTAACAGAGACTATTCACAAAGTTATAAGAGATGTTATTACTTCTTATGATACGGATTTAGATAAGCAATGTATTTTAGCTACAGTTTATAACGGGGTTACCCTAAGCGGTGATTTAGTTATTAATAGTATGAAAGAGAAAGTAAGCAAATATCCTTATAAATTAAGCGTAGCTATGGTAAAGGAAAATTTATATTTAGGAAATAGATGGAATAATCGTGAGGCTTTACTTGAGCGAAAGGATTGGTTAATGCTTTACAAAGTGATGACAGAGGTTCAAACCAAATTAATGGGAATCTTATTTGGTTTAAACCGACAATTCGTTCATCATCCAGCCTTTAAGTGGCAAAAGCAGACACTTGATTCAATGGAAGTTACTCCTGAAAATATAGTAAATCGCTTAGCATCTACTTTTCTTGAAGACCCAAATGTATCAGTAAGAGAATTAGAAGCAATAATTCAGGAAACATACGAACTTATAAAATGTGAACTTCCCCAAATAGATGTATCTTTTGTTGTTGATAAATCGTTATATCTGAGACCGAGAAACGATTAAGAGATACTCTTTCAATCTGGCTCACAGGGCAAATTGATTATAGTGGAAACGTCCTCAGATATTGATGAAAATATATGAATAATATAAATCAATAAAAATAAACATGGGTGATATATTCATTAGGTACCTATTAATTTAAAGGAGACTTGAGCATTTGAATGAAATACTTAAACAATTATTAGAAGAGGACCAACATGATCTAAAAACCATGCCCATTGATAAAGTTGAACGTGATAGAGAAAGGCGAAAGGATGTTCTACGTATTCTTAATAGTGGTGGTGCTGCAGCTGCAATTGACTATATCCATGCTGCTGTTATCTTTCAACATGGTGAAACATTAGAAGATTGGTGGCAAGCATACATATTAGGTGTGAAGGCCATAGATTTAGGTTTTAGACCAAAATGGGTAGCGGCTGTTGCTATGGATAGGTGGTTGTTACATAAAGGGAAACCCCTTAAATATGGAAATCAAGTTATCCCTTTTGGTGGAATTTATCGAATCCCTCCATTAGAACAAAATACATCAGATGAAGATAGACATCTATGGAATTGCCCATCGTTGTTAGAATTATTTTCTTTTAAAAATCTGCGTGGATTCATGGCTTATGAAGGTGTCAGTACACTAAAAAATGAAGATTTATAAGTGGATGTTATAAAACTAGAAAGACATCCTGCACATAGCCCTACTCTCGCTGGAAGTCCTTGTGATACAACAAGGGATCATCGCATAGTTTATGAAAACTCTTATGGATGGAAATGGATAGAAAATAACAATGGTTTATTTCAGTTAGGCTGGTTACTCATGCCTGATGTCCCACAATTAGCACATGCAGTAGCAGATGAAGGAGTACTTACTATGGAAAAAGTAGTTCTAAATGAACAATCTTGTATTTTGGTTACATATGATCGGAGTCATACTCTTTATGCTAGAAGTAATGAAGGTATATGGGCTATAACAGGTTTAGATTACAATGATGTAATAGAAAAAGGGTTAAGTTTATTAGCCGGTTCTAATTAAAATGAGTTAACAACGGTCCAAAGTTACAAAAATTATTATTCGATGATCATCCTTTTTAATATTTTGTGTAGTGAACCAAGCAGCTTAATAAAAAAAAATAACGACTGAAATAATGAAGTTGTAAGTGTTGCTCTGACTACCTTTTTCTGGGGGATTAATATGAAATATATACATATCTGGCAAGAAGATAATGATTACGGCAAATTAGAACCATTAACAGATGAAATGGTAAAAAAAGTAGAAGATGATTTAGGAATTAAGTTACCCCATCCATATATACAGCTCTTAAAACAGCAAAATGGCGGGTATCTCATCTTTAATGCCCACCCAAAAGATGTACCAACCTCTTGGGCTCCTGATCATGTTAATGTAAATCACTTATTTGGTATTGGAATGGGGACGGAGAAAGGAATACTAGATAGCAGCTATCTTATTCAAGAATGGGACTTGCCTGAGAACATCGTGCTTATTTCTGGAGATGGACATGCTTGGATTGCCCTTGATTACAGAAATACCAAGTCAGAGCCTTTTTTAATGTGTTGTGCTGAAGGAGAAAATAAGGGAATGATTGAAGATGATTATTTAGATGAAGTCTTGCAGGAACTATCTACTAGTAAGAATAAGGATGTTAAAGAGTTTGCTCTATATTCCTTAGAACAATTACAAAACAGAATTCATAAATAAAGCGAGGTGCATTTAGATGAGCTTTTGGACTTGGGCAGCAATTGTTATTGCATTAATAGGTGGCGTAGTTGGAGGCTTGATTGGTGCTAAATCAAAGCGGAAGAACTGATTTTTTATATGAAGGGAGGTAATTTAGTTGAATAGTAAAACTAAGGTATTGATTACATTCGTTTGTAGTTTACTCATTTTTGCCGTTGGTATGTTTAGAATTCTTACGGAATCACTCTCTTCAACACCATTGTTTGTTGGCTATATTTTTGTGATTGCTGGGTTAATAGGAGTTGTAGCTAACGGTTTGATTTTAAGAAAGGTACGAGTGAATTAACTATGTGGAAGAGCGGTTCAAGAAGTAAAAAAGGCCGTACATATGCATCCTACAAACCTGAACGTAATTTGTCGGGGCGGTTCTTCTTTATCTTGTTATCCTTATAAGCGAAGGGAGGTTAGCTAAATGGATTTGCTTAATAAGATGAACGCAGCAATAGACTATATTGAATATCATTTGGATGATCAAATTGATTACAAAAAAGTTGCAAAGATCACCCATTTCTCTGAGCATCATTTTAAACGAATGTTTTCATTTATTGCGGGGATAACCTTAGCTGATTATGTACGGAGAAGACGATTGACCTTAGCTGCTTTTGATTTAAAAGAGAACGAGATGAGGGTAATTGATATAGCTATTAAGTATCGTTATACTTCTCCTGATTCATTCTCAAGAGCATTTCAAGCATTACATGGGGTAAACCCTAGTACTGTGAAAAACTCAGACGTTCCTTTAAAAGCATATCCTCGAATGACCTTCCATCTTTCGATTAAAGGAGATGTTGAAATGAATTACAAATTTGTTGAGAAACAGGCTTTTACTGTAGTTGGCAAAAAAGAAACGGTAGCTTCTACAGAAGAAGAGTTCAAACCGAAAATGTGGGATCCTATTGATGAAATTGAAGAAGCTGTTAAGCCCTGTATATATTATGAATTCCCTCCTTTCAAATCCCAATTATCCAGTAGCTGTTTGATTTGAAGTATACCCAACTCAATTTTCTCCATGGATTCATAAGAAAAAGAAAACCTAATAGAATTATTTTCAGAATCCCCATATATAGAGCCTGGATTAATTAAAACGCCACGTGAATAAGCTAATTTAAACAGTTTGTACATTGGAATGTGGTATTCATCATAAAATGTAAACCAGATAAAAAATCCTCCACTTGGTGTCTGAAAGCTGCCGTATTTGCTTAAATAAGTTTCTAATAGGTTGATTAAAATTGCACAACGTTCTTTTAATTTGTTATTCAAAATAAATAAATGATTAAAATATTCTCCCGATGAAAGTAGATCGTGAAAAACTAATTGTGATAATATGCTTGATCCATAATCAGTATGTAATCTAATGTCACTTAATCTATTAATTACTTTTTCAGCTCCATAAATAAAGCCGACTCGGAAAGAAGGGCTAATTGTTTTTGAGAAGCTACTTACATACAATACCCTTCCTTGACTATCGTATGACTTTAAAGGTCTTGAGATCTTATGGTCAAAATTTAGATCTCCATAAATATCATCTTCAATTATCAAGGTGTTATTTTGATTCGCGTATTCTAATGATTTATTAATTATCTTCTCTGAAAAACTATATGTAGTTGGATTTTGATGATTGGTATTTAAATAAATCGCATCTACATTTTCCTTCATGTCAACGAGATTAGATGAATTGGCATTAAACATTAATTTAGGTACTAGCTTGATATTGATTTGATCGAGAAAGTCTAGAGAGTTGATAAAAGAGATTTTATCAGAGACCAAATTCGTGCCGGTTTGTAAAATCCCTGTGGATATAAGCTGTATACCATTTAATGCTCCCGAAGTAATCATAATAGATTCAGGTGATGCTTTTATCCCCTTCTTATAAAGATAATAAGAAAGTTCAGCTCTAAGCTTATAATTTCCTTTTCCATCTCCGTATTCGTGATCTATCGGCACTTTAGAAATATTGATTAAGGACTTATTGATCATTTCTACAGGTAATAGGTCATTACCAAGTGTCCCCTTACTAAGCTGAATCAAACCTTTATCTAACTCAAATTTATTAATAAGTTGGACTAGCTTTTTATTTTCGTGAAAAAATGACCATTTAGTAAGACTGTCCCATTCGAAGGAACTCGTTTTTTTAGCTACAAATGTCCCTTTTCCTTGCACACTATAAATAATTCCTTCCGCTTTAAGGGTATCTAAGGCCTTTATAACAGTAGTTCTATTTAGTTTAAATTCCTTTGATAATTCACCTTGTGTGGGGATTTTATCATTAACTGACCATTCTCCAATTTTTATTTTATCTCTTATGTATAAGACAATGTCTTTGTATGTTTTACTCATCATTAATCGCACTTACTTCCTTTTAAAATTTGTTGAGTAATAAAGTATCTTATTTGTTGATCCCAAAGTCCTGTTTTTTAAATATACTTCTCTTTGTAACACATCACCATGAATGTAAAAACAAGGAGGAAGTAAAATGAGTGAGTTAAAAAAACACGGGTTTACAAAATTTAATCTAAGAAAGACCTTAAAGACACCTAGTCTTGATAAGGACCTAACATTGATAACGGAAGCCTTTGAATACTTACCGGAAGATTCATATGCCAAAGGGTTAAATAGATATCGTAGGTATTCTAGAGCAATTATTAACCCAGCAAATAAGACTTTAGATTGGTTACCTAACATTGAAGAAAATGGAGTAATCTATAGTGATTATTTCCAAGGTGCATTTAATCCAGAGTTCATAGATTCATATCGTCGATTTCCTTCCATTACACAAGACATTAAAGAAACTCAATTATTAAAAGATATCATTATGAATGATTACAATTTAACATTTTGGAAAAAAGAAGAATTATTAATGCCTATTCACGTTGGAGTCCACTTTGTCAAATTGCTTGTAAACACTGAAGGTGAGATAGCCATCTCCTCACCGAACCATTTGCATCAAGATGGAGAACCTTTTACTTTCGCTCATTTGGTTTCCAGAGATAATGTATTTGGTGGTGTAAATGCTATTGCTACACCTGCTAATGCTGGTAAGCAGCCAAGTGATGTTGGTTCAGAAGATCTCATTGTAGAATTTACATTAGATAGCCCGTTAGAATCTTATGGAGTATTTGATGCAAAAGTAAGTCACTATGTTGGAGAAATCATAAAAGGAACAGAAGATAGACCAGGGGAACGTTCCGTTATACTTATTGATTTCCAAACAACAGTGGTTCCTGAACCATTAGACGAAGAAGTAAAAGAAGACTTATTGATGTCAGTGTAGGGATGCTATGAATTATAAAGTATTCTTAGCTTACTCAATAGCTGTTGTCCTTTGGGCCTCTGCTTTCCCTGGAATAAGAGTAGGGCTAGAACATTATTCTCCTCAACATCTGTCATTATTAAGGCTACTGATTGGATCAATTGGGTTAATACTATTTGCCTTAATAGCCCGAATAAAACTACCAAAATTAAAGGATGTACCAGTTATATTATTATTGGGGTTTTTAGGTTTTTCTGTTTACCATACTGCATTAAGTATAGGTGAGCAGTCTGTGAGTGCAGGCGCAGCAGCTTTATTAGTTTCAACCACTCCAATTTTTTCTGCTTTATTAGCATTAATGTTCTTAAGAGAAAGAATGGGTAAATTCGGATGGAGTGGTTCATTTATTGCATTTTTAGGTGTAGCAATAATAATGCTTGGAACTGGAGATACGCTAAGCTTACAGTTAGGCGCTTTAATCATATTAATTGGTGCTTTAGGTGAAAGTTTTTATTTTGTGTTTCAAAGTAAATATTTAAAGAGTTATGGATTTTTACCTTTCACAATCTATACAATAGTTTCAGGTACCATTTTTATGTTATTCTTTTCACCTGGTCTCACTTTGGCTATTAGTGCAGCCCCATTAGACATTACTCTAACCGTGATTTATTTAGGGTTATTACCAACTGTCATTCCTTATTTCTGTATCGCCTACGTCACTTCAAAAGTTGGGGCGTCTGAAGCAACAAGTGTACTATATTTAACACCCGCTATAGCTATATTTATATCATGGGTTTGGTTAGGTGAGATTCCAACGTTTCTAACAATATTAGGCGGTATAATCACGTTACTTGGTGTAACAGTGACAAGCTTGCAAAGTAAACAAATCACTGAACAGGTTCCCGATAAAAGTTATATTGTTTAAGAAACAGAAAAAAATAATCTATTATTTTACTATTTCTGATAAATATACAATAAAATACAATGTAAATCCAATAAAAAACAAAAAAATTCGTCTGCCCTCATTCTTGAAAGGCGGACGAATTTATATATTATTTAATCTATTTGTTACATTTGTGCCTGATTGGGTAGTATCTATCTTTATAGACAAACAGGTGGAATGGAGAGTAGTGAAAATAACTTTTACTTGTATTTATTAATGAAGGTAAGGCTGTTCAATATACATTTATATATCGGTAGGGTGGGATGCATTCACAAAAGAAATTAGTAATTACTCCATCTAGTGAATTAATTAAATTAGAGAATAAGTGGTAAAACAAAAAATCAATGATATAGCTGACTAATGGTTATCGCCATTTTTCAATGAATTAACGAAGCAGCATCCTTCAATAAGGGATGCATTTTTCTTTGTTAACGAAAACAAAATTAATATTAAACCAAAAGGGCAATATTGTTAAATATTGGATTGAATTGAAACCTAAATCCTAGCTGTTTCGTAAAAAATTAAAAGGGAGGGAATAAAATGAAAAAATATATTGTATTTATATTCAGTTTTATGCTTCTATTTATCGTATTACAAATTATATCAGGTTGGGTTCTAACGATTTTCTATACTCCTGATTTTTCTTC
>NZ_ATAE01000010.1 GCF_000474275.2 Alkalihalophilus marmarensis DSM 21297 | reverse complement strand
GTTCTAACGATTTTCTATACTCCTGATTTTTCTTCAACGAAGATTGGTGTAAATCAAGAAGTAATGTTTGGGCAGACTTCGATAATTCCGTTACTGGTAACTTTATCAATCGCAACATTAGCTTACTATTTTTCTCAAAAATTATTTGTAACAAGTAAAAATAACACTACCTGAGCAACGCTGAACATGGCATTGCTTTTTTCTTTACCAATATAAAGAGTTGATGCAGTAAATTGGATATTATTACGTCAGTTATAGTTTTATTATCTGATTCAGATCATTAATAACTGTATTGTTGTAAAGGAGAGTTGCGCAATGGAAGTATATCAGGCTACTTATAAAGACTTAGATGGAGTAGCAACTTTGTTTAACTTGTATCGTATAATTTACGAAAAAGAAGCAGATTTAAAAGGTGCTAAATCTTACATATAATGTCGATTAGAAAGAAATGATTCTGTAATCTTTGTAGCCAAAAATTATGGAAAACTCGTGGGTTTTACCCAACTATACCCTAGCTTTTCATCTATATCAATGAAAAAAGCATGGATCTTAAATGACTTATATGTAGATGAATAAGCTAGAAGGCAAGGATTAGGAGAAATACTTTTAAATAGGGCTAAAGAACTTGCTGTCGAAACGGCGAACAGTATAGCTCTTAGTACAGCCTATGATAACTATTCAGCTCAAAAATCATATGAAAAAAATGGCTACAAACGTTTAGATGATTAGAGCTTTAAATGTAATGCAAATTATACATAAGACGTAAAAAGTCGCTTTGAGATAGTAATTTATTGTACTTGAAGAATAGGAGGAGTTTTCTTGAAGAAAGTAATGAATCTTGTACTGCATTGTAATCTTATTTTTTTATTAATTTCCTGCTCAAATAATCATTTATCTGAAGATAAAAGATTAACACAATTTGCGGATAAAGCATGGGAAGACTTTAATGTAGAATCATACATGATACTTCCTGAAACTACGGAAATCTATTTCATAGTAGAAAAGTCTACAGATCTAGAGGCTTTAGAAGCAGCATTAAACAAAAGGTTAGAAAAGAGTGAACTCGATCATTATTCTTTAATTATTGACTGGGAGATTTAACTTATTAATCTTTAGTTTCTAAAGATGAGACTACGTATAGGCAATTAGTAAAGGAGGTCGATATTGTTAAACACTTTAAAAACAGGGTGAAAAAGGGAAGTTCCCCTCTTAACCCTGTCCACTAATTACTTTATAACTCTTCGAAATAATTATATAGTCACTTTGTCCTCTCTATATGACCTGCCTCTCCATAAGATCAAGAGGGCGATCATTAATCCAATCAATGAAAAGCATAAGACGATATTCTGTATATCTAGACCTCTTGTAACAAGTAACGTTACGCCAGCATATGCAAGGGGATCAAACCCATTCATTGCTAAGAAGATAACACTCATCACTCTTCCCATAATTCTTGGATCTGTATTTTCTTGTGCTGATGTGAAAAATGGGATGGCAACAAATGTCATGGTAAAGCCAATCATGAATGCCAGGAAGGTAAGTACATAGAGATTGGGAACTTGACTAAAACCTACGCTTATAACTAGTACTGCAATTAAGCCCATAATTGAGGTCAATCCGCGCCTTCTAATTTTCACAATCCCTAACACCGCAGTACTCGTAAGCATTCCTAGACCCATGCCGACTTCAATGAAACTTAAGTTAATAGGTGTACCGCCATAGGCCTCCACTAATATGGGTATGGCAATTGTGATAGCACCGAAAGCAAAAAAGTTTAAAGTCACTAAAATCAAAATACCCGTTACTAGAAATTTACTCGCCTTTACATAAGAAAAACCTTCTTTAAGATCTTTGATATGCTCCCCATAAGGTAGACAGATTAAAAAATAAAAATCTGGCTACTTTAAGGGGAGTATTTTTAATGTCTAAAA
>NZ_ATAE01000009.1 GCF_000474275.2 Alkalihalophilus marmarensis DSM 21297 | reverse complement strand
TAAGCCCTATGGAATACAGAGCTAAAGCCGCTTAAATCCTTTTTATTATTTCCACTGTCTACTTGACAGGGGGCAGTTCACTTTTAAAGGGCTCTGTTTCACTTTATTTACCACAGCACCTTCTTTGAAAAATGGAGGGAACATCAACAATGCTGATAAAAGAACAATCGTTGCTGCGACTAAATATCCTGCACTAACTCCAAAATACTCCATGACACTTCCGGATATGATGGGTCCTACTACAAAACCAATTTGCCCCATACCTTGAATAATTGCATTTGCTTGTTGAATTTGATTTTTATTCACTATCTTTGGAATCAATGATGCCCCTGCTGGTCCTGAAAAAGCATCCAATGTCCCAAAAATCATACCTAATACAACCAAATGTGAGATTGATAAGCTAGAAGTATAGGATAATACAAATATTAATACTAGAATGCATCCTTGAATAAAGCTAGTGGTAAACATAATGGACGTTTTTTTAAATTTATCAGCGATTATCCCGCCGAAAGCCATCATTAGAATCCGAGGAACAGTAATAGAAACAAGGACGATCCCAAGAGAACTAGCCGACCCTAGCTCTGTAATGGCAAACCACGTAGTAGTCGTAAAAAAAGTGCTAAACCCTATAAGTGCTAAGAATCCTCCTATAAAAATTAATAAGAACTGACGATTTTCAAATAATGTTTTTTGTGTGTCCATAGATCAAAATCCTTTCTGCTAATATATAATCAGCATAAGGTGTGACGTAACGTCTTAGACAATACTTAAAATAAAAAAAGTTAAATGTGGTGTGAAGTTTCTTAGATAATACATAATTTGAAACGAGGGTGAAATGACATGGAAGTCACAATTGGACACTTTGCAAAGCTCGTAAATACAACAATTAGAACGTTAAGGTATTATGATAAAATTGAACTTCTTAAACCGACAAACCGCAATGAAAAAGGACAGAAAGTATACACGCGTAAAGAGTGGGAATTGTATCAAAAAATCAGCATCTTTAAACAATTAGGTTTATCACTAGAAGAAATTAAAACTCATTTATATAAAGACACATTGAAAACTAAAGAACTATTAGATTTACAAGAACAAATGATTAAACAAAAAATGGAAGAACTGAATGAGTCTTTACAAACGATACAAAGAATGAAGGAGCTGTACGGGAAAAATTCCATTTCTGACAGAGAAATAGAAGAATTCACTTTTATCATGCTGGATGTATTTAGGAGAGAAAAGAAACAAATTCATGCATTAGAGAAACATTTTCATGATAACCCAAGCATATTAGCTGAAATAGAGTCACTGAAAGATCCCAAACTTAGTCTAGAGAGAGATAAAGCAACAATAGATTTGCTTTCTATTACAAGAAAGTTATTAGTCCATAATGAAACGGTTAACAATCCAGAAATGTTAAATGCAATCAATAACCTGGTTACTCCTACAACAAGAACCTTGTTTACCTTGCTACAGGACGAGACATTCTTGGAATCCAATCAGCATGAGTTTAATAGTTATATCCCTGAAGATTTAGGTATTTATCTATATGAAGGGTTGAAAGCTTATTTTACTAGTCGCTCAAGTCAAGAAGAGAAAAAATATCAATGAGAGGTAACAATAATGGGCATTTCTTTAGAAAAATTACGATCAGCGGATGGTGAAACTTTATTTGAATTTGAAGTTAAGAACAGAAAATATTTTGAGAGAATGGTGCCAAGCAGGGGAGGAGATTATTATACCTTTGAAACGTTTAAATTAAGGCACCACTTATTACTGGAAGAGCAAGCGAAAGGGGAATCTTATTACTATCTAATTAAGGATCATAGCGGATTAATTCTTGGCCGGATAAATGTAGTAGATATTGATAAAGAGCGCAAGTTAGGTTACATCGGGTATAGAGTCGGAGAAGAATACGCTGGTAAAGGGATTGCGAAGAAAGCATTGAAGATTTTGATAGAGCTACTTGCTGATACAGGAGTAGAACATCTCTTAGCTAAGACAACGAATAACAATACCGCTTCACAAAAGGTATTAGAGAAAAACGGCTTTACTTACATATCTACAAGTGAAGAAGAAGTTGAAATGAATGGAAAAAGTTTGAAGTTTGTTTATTATAGGAAAGATCTATAATGATTTATTCGGTGATTATTTAGCTGTATGAATCCTCATTTTAAAGAGAGCAGCCCTTCTGTGGAAGATCTGCTCTCTGTCGTTAGTTTTAACTTAACTCTTTATAGGGTAATGCTGTTTTCTAAAAAAGATTAGAAATACTATTCCAATCATGGCCCCGACAAGGTGCGGGATATGTCCTACAGAACTCATTACGCCAAAGGTTAAGGCTACTATGGAGATGACCACTATGGCTAGTGGCAATACGAAATTAGGTAGATTAAAGAATAGCTCTTTTTCCCACGGAAACGTTAAATGATAATAAAACAATATAGCCATGCCAGCGACACTAAACCCTATTCCCGCAGTGCTTAATAAAACAAGAGTGAGACCGCCTGATAAAATACATACTACTACCAAAACGAGGAACTTTATTTTTCCTAAAAGCTGTTCTACCCATGATCCAATATAGAGTAATAGGAACATATTAATTAAAAAGTGATACCATTCTACATGTACAAAACCGTGAGATAAAAGGGTAAACCAATTTTGCGGGAATTGTTCATAGGATAGAGCAAGAAACCTAATATTCTCTGAAGTAGTGACTTTACCATAAAGAAAAATAACCGCACAAATACTGAAAAAAGCAATGGTCATCGGAGATTTCTTGAGTACGTTCCATTCCATATTCTCAACCCTTCCTACTTTCAATCAACGCTAAAGATTCCTCGGCCCACTCTTTTTCTGCTTCGATCGATTTCATAGCTCTTTTGATGGTTAACAGCCAGTAGAACAGCGACCTTTCATAACTATTTTCCTTCGCATCTAATTCCGCCTTATTTTGAATCAGATTTAATATTTGTAGTAAGTCTTCTTGTTGCTTTTGGTATCTTCTGATTTCAAAACTAACCTCGTCATCATCCATAAATTCACTAAAAAAGATCCTCATTATGAATTCATCGCGTATAGGGGCATTTAAATCTTGAGGAAACTTTTGCAGCCATCTTAAGAATGCTTCGTTTCCCTTTGTTGTGATCGTGTATACCTTCCGATCAAATTTGCTTTCCTGCTCTATTACTGAAGAACTCACAAGCTGTTGACTCTCCAACGTTTTAAGCTCTCGATAAATTTGACTGGTCTTCGCATTCCACATAAATTGCAGTGAGGAATTAAAGGTCTTCTGCAAGTCATAACCAGTCATACTCTTATATTTAAGCAAACCTAATATCCCAAATCTTAAGCTCATTGATAGTACCCCCAGACTTTTTATATTCAACTTGTTATATATAATATATTATTAATGGATGATTATGTAAATTGATTTTTCTAAATCATCTAGTTGATCATGAAAACAACTATGAAAGAAGTCAGCTAGAAAATGGTTATTTATGTTAGAATAAACAAAGATTGAGAGGTTTGTATTTAGGAAGATAAAGAATCACGGAGGAGAGCCTATGTGGGAGCAAAAGATCATTCAGACAGACAGGGGAGAGTTTGATGTTTTCGTAGCAGGCAGCGGGGAGCCGTTATGTGTTACTCACTTGTACAGCGAATTTAACGAACGTGGAAATTATTTTGCAGATAGGTTTGTTGATTCTTTTAGTGTTTTTCTTGTCAATTTAAAAGAAGCTGGTCATTCTCCTCATGTTAAAAATGATGAAGAAATGAGTATGAAAGCGACCTCAGAAGATCTAGAAGCAATAAGAATAGCTTTAGGATTTGAGAAATGGAACTATGCAGGGCATTCAACAGGAGGAATGCTTGGATTGGTCTATGCGGCCCAACATTCCAATTCATTAAAACGATTAATCGTCGGTGGAGCAACCGCCACGAAAACCTATATAGAGCATAAGGATAGTATGTACAGCTATAAACATCCTCTAAATAAGAGGATAAGAGAGTTGTTATTAATCATTAAATCAAGTGATTCGACAAAAAAAGAGAGAATGCAGGCTGGACGCGAATGGACGGAAATGTCGTTATACGAGCCAAGTCGTTATGATGAATTTTTTTCAAAACCAAGCAGTGGGAAGGTTGTTCAAAAGCGTATAGATTATTACATCAATAACGAACTGCCAACTTATGATATTCGTGAAACTCTTACACATATCAAGGCTCCTACGATCATTTTTTGCGGAAAATATGACTCTCAATGCCCTTTAATTTATTCAGAAGAGATACATAACCTTCTTCCAAATTCAAAGCTGGTTGTTTTTGAAGAAAGCAATCACTTTCCTCATTTAGAAGAGAAGGAAAGATTCAGAGAGATGGTAAAGGACTTTCGGGACTTAGTATAAGTACTCATTAAATATTTCGGGTTAGAAAGGGCTCTAATCTAAGGGGGGAATAAGAAAAATGGAACATAAACACTTGCTAACTATTTCATGTTCATTGCTCTTTATTAATCTACTTTCTTACCCCGTAATGGCCTTCTTGACGTTACCAAATTTCGTTGCGTACGTTACGGTGCTGCTTATAGGTATGCTCGGAATTAGCATATGTGTATTAGGAAATAAAAGATCTCAAGCTTATTCCCAATCTATTTTCAAAAACTTAATCATTCTACATTTAGCGGTAATGGCATTCCCGTTAGCAATTTACATGTATGGTTATTTAGTTTTCAATTAAAACTAAAGACACTTTATCATACGATAAATTTTATAATCATAGAGGCAGGTAAACATGTTTAATAAATATAATACATTCTGGCTTTGTTTGTTTGGGTTGATGTCCATTCTATATGTAAGCAGCTTTATCTATTCTGGAATCAAAGCATGGCGCGATATGGGAGCGATCCATTTTAATTGGCTTTATCTAATTTTAGGATTCATTTTCTGTTATTGGTTCATTCAATTAACTAAAAAACCAAGTCTGTTAAACATTACACTACAAAATATTGAGAGAAAGATGGTTGAAATGGGTTTGACCAATGCTTTTATTGAGGAACTAAGGCATGTGTTGAATAGCAGATTAAATACATATGGAGAATCAGCGTTTCGAGAATGGTTTGCAGGTTTAAATTATCAATTGCCAGAGGAATTTAAGGATGAGAAAGCCGCCATTAAATTGTATGAAGAACATACAGAATTGATAGAAAAACAAGTAAAGAAATTAGAACAAGAAACAAAATTAACGTGGGGTGAACAGACTGTTGATCTTATAGGGATGAATGAAAAATCAAGAAAAGTACAACTAGTCATCAGGCATAGATTATCTGATATCGCGTTAGATTTAGTGGATTAAAGAAGTGCGTTTACACCAAGCGAAGAGAACATACCATTACATTAAATTATAAGAAAGCATCAGAGCTATTTGGATGCTTTCTTTCTTTTTGTTTTAACGTGCATGACTATATTATAGAGGATCCCGATCCCCATTACACACATAGTAAGAAGATATAACCATAAAGGGTATTCTGGAAATAAAATAAATAGTGCTAGAATTACTGTGAAATTACTATTTGCAATAGCTCTGTCCTTATAGCTATAGTCACGAAAGGAACGTTTCTCTTTTTTCATCCGATCACCTCTTTGCTGTAAGTAGTTAGGACTGTCTATTATTGAACACGAGGCAACATACATATCATTTAAAATATTCCTTTGTCATAGCAATAAAATCTGCTAGTTGCGGGCTTACCCACTTGTCTTTATGTAAGGCCATTTGTGTGGTTAGAGTGGGCATCTCTACTGTGAATTTCAACTCTACCAATTCAGTCTTTTTTAATTCTTCTTTAACTACCATTTCGGGCAGAACAGCCACACCCAGATTTGAGATTACACATTGTTTTATCGCTTCTAAGCTAACGAATTCAAGAGTGGTTTTAGCAGTGACTTGATGATTAGTAAGTATATATTCAAAGATGTTTCTGTAAGGACAGCCACTTTCTGTATACAAAATTGTTTCAGTTCCTAAATCTTCAGGATTAACCGTTTTTTTAGAAGCTAGTGAATGAGTTGGTGAGCAAATCAAGAGCAACCTTTCTTGGATTAAAGGGGTCGATTGAACATAAGGGTTGTTTTTCTGGGTATCCATTATAAAGGCTAAATCAATCTCTCCTGCCATCAAACTTTTCGTGGCCATCTCATCTGAGTGAGCTGCTTTAAAAATAAGTTGAATAGATGGGTGCTTCAGTTTAAAGTTCCGTAATAAGTATGGCAAACGATACGTGCATTGACTTTCTTGAGCCCCAATAATAAGCATTCCGCCTTTTTGGTCAGTTGTCAGAGCACTTCTCGCTTCCTCTTCTAAATGTATAATCTTAGTTGCATATTCCCTTAATCGTTCACCAGAGTGAGTGAGAATTAATTTCTTTCCAAGCCGCTCAAAAAGCTGAAGGTTCAACTCATTTTCTAAATTTTTTATTTGAGCTGTTACACTGGATTGAGCATATTGAAGTTTCTCTGCCGTTTTTGTGAAATTTAATGTCTCAGACGCCACTAGAAATGTGCGGAGATGTTTAATGTCCATTTGTACTCCTTCTTATCGATCGGAAATAACGATCATTTCAATCGAAATAATCATCTGTAACGATTTCAATAAATAGTGTACTCTTAGTTTACAAATTATTCAAGGAGGTACTATATGAGAAATCTATTGATCATTAACGGACATGATTACTTCGAGAGGGCGCAAGGACAGTTAAATAATACAATGGTAAAGTATATTACAGAATTCACAAAGAGGGAGTATGAAGTAATACATACCGAAATTATAAAGGGCTACCACGTAAATGAAGAGATCCAGAAGTTTAAATGGGCAGACGTCGTCATTATCCAAGCACCTATTTATTGGTTTAGCTTACCGGGTGTTTTGAAGAAATATATAGATGATGTCTTCGTCCCTGATGTGTTCTTTGGAAAAGCTAAGAAGTTTGGGACAGGTGGAAAGTTCAATGAGAAGAAATACATGCTCTCGGTTACTTGGGGGGCAAGGAAATCAGCGTTTAACGGCATGAAAGACGATTTTTTGGAAGGATTAAGTGAAGATCAGGTTTTATTTCCAATCCATAAAACATTTGAATACTGCGGCTTTAATAAATTGCCCACTTTCTCGACCTATTCGGCAATGAACCTCGTGGAGCTAGATCCATATATCGCAAAAATAGAACACTACTTACAGGAACATCTGTTTAATTGATTAGAATAACACTTAATTTTTCATAGTATATTCTCCCTGAAATTTAGTTCGTTTGCCACTATATAACCAGCAGTAACAGTAGTTAGTTAGTATAGGGCAATTTAAGTCATTCGGAAGCCATGTAAACAAAGATACCCTTTTAACATTCTTATACAATACTTATTATGATAAAATTTCATTAATAGTTTATATTTACCACAACAATATTTAACAAGGGGTTTCTAATGGAGTATAAGATTGTATTTTTTGATATTGACGGAACGATTACAAATCATGAGGACGGTAGCATTTCGTGTAAGACGAAAGAAGCGATCAAAGCGTTAAAACATAAAGGGCTGAAGATTGTAGCGGCAACCGGGAGACCTTTATCAATGTGTAATGAAGTAAGAGAATTAGGAATCGACATATTCATAACAGCGAATGGTGCCTATGTGAAGCATGATTCCAAAGTTATTCATAAAGTACCGATGGATAAAAGCATCGTTCAAGAAGTAGTTGAATATGCAAATGAAAAGAATCATGGACTATCATTCTACTCGGAAGATTTCTGTATGAATGGTGTAAAGGATGACAATATACTAAGAGCGTTAAAGGATACTTTATCTTTAAATGATTATCCAGCGATTAACGAACTTATTTTTAATCATGAAGTATATCTAATGTGTCTGTTTGCCGATGATGAAATGGTTGAAAAATTCATTCACAAATTTCCTCATCTTTCATTTAAAAGATGGCATCCTTTTGTATTAAATGTTTTACAAGAAGACATATCGAAATCATTAGCAATCATAAAAACACTAGAATACTTTAATATTAATAAATCTGAAGCTATCGCATTCGGTGATGGTGAGAATGATATAGATATGCTGGAATTAGTAGGGTTGGGCATTGCGATGGGGAATGGAACTGACAGTTTGAAGAAGGTAGCAGATTTTGTAACTCGTAATTCTAGCGAAGATGGTATAGCCTACGCACTAAAAAAATTCGGAGTTATTTAATATATACAATTATAAAATTTTATCTTTATAAAAAAGCTAAAATGAGATTGATATACAAGAAAGCTTTATTTAACATGATCATCATATATTTTGATGAGGCACGAGGGGGAGGGAGATATAAATCATAAAGTAAAAATAAATTACTGTTCTTGCAGTTTTAATAATCTTTATCCTTATAAATCTAAATGTTTAAAAAGAGGAACTGCCTGATGACCAAGAAAGAAGTTCGTTGGCCTTTTCCTTAGAAGCACTAGGATATAAGTTCTCTTAGTATCAGTTACAAAGGTGTATGATAATGATAAACTTTCTGGAACGATTATTGAGTAAGCTTAAACTCAATTTGCGTTTTGGAATTTCATCTGTTACTATTAAGGAGAATTATTTTTGTTCGATTTTAGGAATGAATAAGTGGTTAAGCTTTTCGCCTTTGATAACTGAACATCTATAGTAATAAATGGTGGAATTAGTCCACCGCAGGAGGAAACACACATGGAACAAGGTACAGTAAAATGGTTCAACGCAGAAAAAGGATTCGGTTTCATCGAAATTGAAGGTGGAGATGATGTATTCGTACATTTCTCAGCTATCCAAGGCGAAGGATTTAAATCTTTAGATGAAGGCCAAAAAGTTACATTTGAAACAGAGCAAGGTCAACGTGGACTTCAAGCTGTTAATGTAAACAAAGCATAATGAAGAAAGGACTCTAGATTAGAGTCCTTTTTTTATCTGAACAAATAACGCAAAAAAGACTGACTAATGAATGCCTTCCCTTTTGACGGGTCCGGCATTTTACATTTAGTCAGCCTCGGGGCATACATGTTACAAGTGGTAAAATGGTTAGATGAAGCATACCACACAATGCCTAGAACACCTAATGATAATTACAATTTATTTAAAATGAACGATACTAGCATTTATAGCACTAATGAAAAGGAAGTGAACTTTCATGATTAATATAACAATTCCAACACCTAATGTGACGATTACCAAACAAGACAATCCAGAGCTAAGTAATCTCTATGGATTTACTGACTTTCACCTGATCCCTAGAGATAAGGGTGGTATTTTTATGTTTTATAATGACAAGAAAGAGTTATTGTTCGTCGGCAAAGCAAGAAAGTTAAGACAAAGAATCAAAAAACATTTTGAGGATACGGTATCGCCAATCAAAATGTATAGAGATGAAGTTGCTAAAATTGATGTTTGCATTATTGAAGGCCCTATTCATAGAGAAATCTATGAGACGTTTATTATTAATGAACTCAAGGCTAAGTACAATGTAGATAAAGTGTTTTTTAAGTGAAACCTGAATGATAGTTTTGATATGTAATGAAATGGACTACATCACAAGCGATGCTTAATCAAGCATCGCTTTTTTGCACTCTTTTTTATTGTCTTCAAACTCAAAGATAGCTTCATTTTCTACTGTAGCATTTAGTGGAAGGTGAGTATGGAATAGCGAGTGTTAAGAGGTGATTAAAGCACCGAGAATAACAATGAAAGGTATGGAACGTGAATTACTAGAAGCCGGATACAAAATAAAAGAGAAATGTTTTCTTGCGGAATCGCTATACATGATCATAGCCCAGAAGAAGTAATAAAAAAGTAATCTTTTCGTCAATTATAGATATTGAGTATCTTTAAAGTATATAAAACAAATCCTAACAGCTCAGTTTATAATTCTGAATGCAAAGATTTTGTTGAACTTACCGACACTCTATTACTACATCTCTTTTTGCTCATCGCAAAAGGACTTATACAGATTAATGCTTTCGTAAAAGCATTAATCTGTTATACTAAACAACATACTTCTGAAAAGAAAACTTTTCTATCATAAAATAGCAATAAACAAAAGTTGTTAAGTTTTATTTCAATATTCTTATCGATAATAATCGATAAGACTTGAAAGCATTTTCGTATAGTTTATATTGCTTACATTGATTAAAGGTGAAAATGAGACTAATATATATTAAAGTTCTTTTCGATCTTCTTCATTCTAATTCCATATAATTGAATCGAACTTAAAGGAGAAATAATGCTACAAAAACTCTATGAAAGGTGAAAAAATGACGACTTCAACAAAACCTTACCTTATTAACTTAATTAATCTTTACTCCGAACATAAAGATGATAATTATGCAAAGTGGTCTAAGCAGTATTTAAGAAATCAATTCGAATTTTTAGGTATTCGGACACCTATTCGTCGGAAATTAACCAAACAGTTTATAAAAGAAAATGGATTACCACCCAAAGAAGAATTAAAAGAAATCATTTTTATGTTATGGGACCTTCCAGAGAGGGAATATCAAAAGGCAGCCCTCGATATTCTCGATAAAACAAAAAAAGATTTGACGGTCGATGATATGCAGTGGTTATCCCAGCTAATCGTAAAAAAATCATGGTGGGATACCGTGGATGTGCTCTCTCCTCATATCATAGGGTATATGTTATCAAATAATAGTGATCTTATTATAGCCTATCCAGATCAATGGATTGAAGATGAGAATATTTGGTTGCAACGTTCAGCAATATTGTACCAACTTTACTACAAAGGTGATACAGATGAAAATCGCTTATTCAAATACATACTAAGACGAAAAAGCAGCACTGAATTTTTTGTACAAAAAGCGATTGGTTGGATATTACGTGAATATGCTAAATCCCGTCCAGAGAGCGTGAGGTCTTTTGTATCTAATAATGATTTGAAACCACTTAGTAAGCGAGAAGCCTTAAAACACCTTAAAAATTCATATTGAAGTATTTGTATCATTAAAACAGGCCTGTTAAATCTATTTGCACTAAAATAAACAATTCACTTTGAATTAGACTAGTTGCGTATTTTGTACATATAGTTGAAAGCTAAGTGAAAGAGAAGCCTTTTAAAATAAAACATTCTCTAAATAACCAACTAACAACTCCTTGCTACACTCAGCCCCTTTAATCGCCTCTGTTAAAGAGGTGATTAATTGATCTGTCACAGAAACGATATCTTCGCTTTCTGATGGTGTATCAAGGATCTCAATCACTGGAGAACCTGGATGCTTAATTTTACTAAACAGCCTTAAAATGGCATTAAGAGAATAATGAGCTTGTCTCAAACTGCGAATAACACGCAGCTGTTCCACTTCCTTTTCTCCGTATACTCTAAATCCGTTCTCAAGCCGCGGGACTGAAATTAGACCGTTACGTTCCCAGTTACGTAATGCCTCTGATGTGACACTTAATAGCTTTGCCACTTCTTTTCTAGAGTACGTTTGATTACCTTGTACGGACTCTTTCCTCAGCCATTTCTCAACAACATCGGCCGCTTTTACAGCATGGTGATACTCTGTTTCCAAATGCGAGATATATTGGGTTGTTAACTGCAGAGCGCCTTGGAAATCTTCTTTGCCCGATGCATATACGATTTGTCTTGCTCGATTTCTCATATCGCCTTGCACAATTTCACATGTAAACAATAACCGCGCTATCTTCATTTGCAGCAAGTGGACTTCTGAATAGATCCGATATCCATTTTCTTTTCTAGGAACAGGAGAGATGTAGCCCCAATCTTCATAAATTCGCACAGTGTTAGGGTGTACGCCCACTAATTGTGCCATTTCATTTGTTCGATACACCCCAACCACCTGCTTTCGGTTTAATTTTGATTCTCTATAATCAATTGCGACGGATCGTCTGCGTCTTGCATAACTATGAGTTGATGCATAGCACGGGTGCAAGCCACATACAATAATCCTTTTTCAAACGCAGTTCTGTATGCACTGCCACTCACAAAAGGAACAACTACTTGATCAAATTCAAGTCCTTTAGCCAGCTGAACGGTAGTAAGTGTAATTCCTTCTGTAAAGCTAGAGCTATCCTCATCTAGGCGTGTGAACGTAAATTTCTCACGCAAAACTCCATCTAACGTTTGCACCATAGCTTCTGTTTTGCAAATAATTCCACAAGTTTTAAATTTGCTCTGTTCAAACGCCTCCATAGCATCCATTTCATTTCGATAATCGACCATGTATTGTTTCAAGTCCTTATATTCATCATGATAATTTTCAAGCTTGCCGGCTTCTTTCTCATACGCTTTATGCAATTTGGTTAAAATCGTTGATAAAGAAATGATCTCATCAGGAAATTTAATCATTAATATCCCTCCTTATTCTAAACACAGCAACCATCTTAGCAAAAAAGGAAAGAATGGTGGCATATTGGAGGATTGGTTAAATGATATTAAAACTCCTATTTGAAGTGACACACATTACTCACATGCCTAATACATTATCCAAAAGAGGTTCAAATTGAATGCACTTTCCTTCTGTATTGTGTTAAATCATACTTGACTTATAGGATTTATGAGTTTACCATTAATTCAACCATTATTTTTATTTTCAGTTAATGAAAAGACGAATGAAAGGTAGTCTCTATCAATATAGTGACAGATGATAAGTTCATATTTGTGAGGTGGATATCGTTGCAACTTCAGGTAGTTAACAGTCCTTTTAGTCAGGAGCAGGCGGATCTCCTTAATCAACTTCTGCCAACGTTAACAGAGTCCCAAAAAATTTGGTTGACGGGTTATTTAGCAGCATCCCAATCAGCTGCAGCCACGGCTGCACCAGAAGCTCCGGCAGCTCAAGCTTCTACAGAAAATGCTCCGCAGCCCATTTCCAAAGAAGTAACCATTCTTTTCGGTTCGCAAACGGGTAATTCACAAGGTCTTGCAAAACAGGCAGGGAAGACCCTTGAGGAAAAAGGCTTCCAAGTAAACGTAACATCAATGAATGATTTTAAGCCGAATCAGTTGAAAAAAATTCAAAATCTTTTGATCGTTGTGAGTACACATGGTGAGGGAGAACCTCCGGATAGTGCACTGACATTCCATGAATTCCTTCACGGAAGAAGGGCTCCAAAGCTTGACGATCTACGTTTCTCTGTCTTAGCACTCGGTGACAGCTCTTATGAATTTTTCTGTCAAACAGGTAAAGAATTTGACCAACGTCTAGAAGAGCTTGGTGGCACACGAATTCATCCTCGTGTCGATTGTGACCTTGACTATGATGATCCAGCAGCAGAATGGCTTGATGGAGTCATTAGCGGTTTAAGTGAAACACAGGGCGCAAGCAGTGCACCAACGCAAGCAGCAGCTGCACCTTCCAGTGGTGAATCAGCATATTCAAGAAAGAATCCATTTAAAGCGGAAGTATTAGAAAATCTTAATTTAAATGGCCGCGGTTCTAATAAGGAAACGCGTCATCTTGAATTATCGCTTGAAGGATCAGGACTTACGTATGCACCAGGCGACAGTCTAGGAATCTATCCTGAGAATGATCCTGTATTAGTAGATTTACTCATCAAAGAAATGAACTGGGATCCAGAAGAAATTGTAACGGTCAATAAACAAGGGGATGTTCGTCCGCTTAAAGAAGCGCTCACTTCTCATTTTGAAATTACCGTGTTAACAAAGCCGCTTCTTGAGCAGGCAGCAAAGCTATCTGCTAATCAAGACCTGACAGAGCTTTTATCAACAGGTAATGAGAAACTAAAAGAATTTATTGAAGGCCGTGATTTGCTTGATTTAGTTCAAACGTATGGTCCATGGAGTGGATCAGCACAAGACTTCATCTCCATCTTACGCAAAATGCCAGCCCGTCTTTATTCGATTGCAAGCAGCTTATCAGCCAATCCTGATGAAGTTCATTTAACAATCGGCGCTGTTCGTTATCAAACACACGGCCGTGATAGAAGCGGAGTTTGCTCGATATTATGTTCAGAGCGTCTAGAGCCAGGTGACACGCTTCCTATTTACATTCAACATAACGAAAACTTTAAGCTCCCTGAAAATCCAGAGACACCAATTATTATGGTAGGGCCAGGTACAGGGATTGCACCATTCCGTTCGTTTATTCAAGAACGTGAGGAAGCAGGAGCCGATGGAAAGTCATGGTTATTCTTTGGCGACCAGCATTTCGTCACAGACTTCCTTTACCAAACAGAGTGGCAGCAATGGTTAAAAGACGGCGTACTAACGAAAATGGATGTCGCATTCTCTCGTGATACAGAGGAGAAAGTTTACGTGCAGCACCGTATGCTTGAGGCGAGTAAGGAATTATATGAGTGGATTGAACAAGGAGCGGTTGTTTACATTTGCGGAGATGAGAAGCATATGGCCCATGATGTACATATGACTCTGATCGATATTATTGAAAAAGAAGGGCAAATGAGCCGTGAGAAAGCGGAGCAGTACCTTGCTGATATGCAGCAGCAAAAACGTTACCAACGTGATGTATATTGATTTGGATCGGAAGGAGAACAGACAACATGGCTAACGAGAAATTAAAAGCGCCAGACGGCCCTCCAAGTGATGTGGAGCGAATTAAACAGGAGAGTAATTTGCTGCGTGGTACCTTAAAGGAAGTAATGCTTGACCGTATCAGTGCGGGCATTCCAGATGATGATAACCGCCTGATGAAGCACCACGGCAGCTACCTGCAAGATGACCGTGACCTGCGTAACGAACGTCAAAAACAGAAGCTTGAACCAGCCTATCAATTCATGCTGCGTGTCCGTATGGCAGGCGGGGTATCAACACCCGAACAGTGGCTTGTGATGGATGAGCTTGCAGATAAATACGGAAACGGCACACTAAAGCTGACAACACGTCAAACATTTCAAATGCATGGGATCTTAAAATGGAACATGAAGAAAACGATCCAAGAGATCCATGCATCGATGCTTGATACCATTGCCGCGTGCGGAGATGTTAACCGTAACGTGATGAGCGTGTCTAACCCAGACCAATCTCAAATCCATACAGAAGTGTATGAATGGGGCAAAAAAATAAGTGATGATCTATTGCCGCGCACACGAGCGTATCACGAAATTTGGTTAGACGAAGAAAAAGTTGCTTCTACACCTGAGGCAGAAGAAGTCGAGCCAATGTATGGCCCGCTCTATTTACCGCGTAAATTTAAAATAGGGATTGCTGTCCCTCCGTCAAATGATGTTGATGTGTACTCACAAGACCTTGGCTATATTGCCATCATTGAAAACGGGAAGCTGATTGGTTTTAACGTTGCGATTGGCGGCGGTATGGGTATGACTCATGGTGATAAAGAAACCTATCCGCAGCTTGCTAAAGTGATTGGATTCGTCAAACCAGATCAAATCGTTGATGTTGCAGAGAAAATCATTACGATTCAACGTGATTACGGTAATCGTTCAGAACGTAAATATGCCCGCTTCAAATACACAGTGGACCGTCTTGGTCTTGAGAATGTGAAAGAGGAACTAGATAACCGCCTTGGATGGAGTCTTGAGGAAGCAAAGCCTTTCCAATTTGACAGCAACGGTGACCGCTACGGCTGGGTGAAGGGTGTTCGAGGCAAATGGCATTATACGATGTTTGTAGAAGGCGGTAGAATTGTTGATACAGAAGATTACAAGTTAAAGACAGCTGTGCGCGAAATTGCTAAGGTTCATACAGGTGATATCCGCCTTACAGCGAACCAAAACTTAATCATCGCTAATGTATCCACTCAGAATAAGAAGCAGATTATGGCACTTATCGATCAATATGGGTTAACAGACGGGAAGAACCATTCTGCTCTTCGCCGCAGCTCAATTGCCTGTGTGTCGCTTCCTACATGCGGCCTTGCAATGGCAGAAGCAGAGCGTTATTTACCAGTTTTAATTGATAAGATTGATGCAATCATTGATGAAAACGGACTTCGCAATGAAGAAATTACGATTCGTATGACCGGCTGTCCGAACGGCTGTGCCCGCCACGCATTAGGCGAGATCGGCTTTATCGGAAAAGCGCCAGGCAAATACAATATGTATCTTGGAGCAGCCTTTGATGGCAGCCGTCTAAGCAAAATGTACCGTGAGAATATCGGGGAAGAGGAAATCCTGCGTGAGCTTGGTGACATTCTTCCACGTTATGCAAACGAACGCCAAGAAGGCGAACACTTCGGTGATTTTGTTATCCGTGCAGGAATTATTAACGCAACGACTGACGGAACGAATTTTCATGCGTAAATAGAGATAAGAAAGACAGGGATGTGTCCCTGTCTTTTTTGTATTGTGAGTAATAGGAATCAGTGAAACCAATGAAAATATTTCTTCTAACATTAGGTGTTGATTTCCGCTGCAGGCACACGCTTTCCGCGGGCGGCCCGGGAGCTTCCTCGTCGCTACACTCCTGTGGGATCTCCCTGGTCACGCGCATCACGCTGGAGTCGGTGCCTTCCTCTCCAATCAACGGAGGAAAGGTATTAATAAGTTGTTCCTATCATTGGTGAAAGCTATTAGGAACCTTTTCAGACGTCGGTAACAGCAATGATGCTTTCAATTAAAGTGACCATTTTTAAATAGTTCGACTAAATAAAGTAACGAAGCACATAACCTAGCGGATGAAATATGCGAGACTTCTGTGGGGACTAGAGCAGGGGTGAGATCCAAAGGGCCAAAGCCCGAGGAAGCTCACCAGCTCCCCACGAAAAGCGAAGTATATTTCAGGAGCGGCGAGCTTACTCTTATCTCATGCGTTGACCGCCTTTCAGTTAAGCCTCTCACCGCGGAAAGCGAAGCATATTTCAGAAGCGGCGACTATGATATATCCCATGTTCGAGGCGCTTTATCTTCAATCGCTTTTAAAAGCTAACTAAATCCTCCAACATACATTTGTTTAAAAAACAAACATGCTGGGAATATACATGCTGTACACGTATTTTAGAAGTTTAATTGAACATCAACATATTAAAAAAGGAGTTTTTCCCATGCGAAATCAACTGAAGCATTATATTAATGGTGAATGGACAGAGTCGACTGGCTCTCGGGTAATTGAAGTCATTAATCCAGCAACAGAGGAAGTGATGGGTAAAATCAGTTCAGGTACGGAAGAAGATTTAGATAAAGCGGTAAAAGCTGCAAGAGCGGCATTCCCAGCATTTTCACGTTCGACAAAAGAAGAGCGTATCGAATGGTTAGAGAAGATCGTTCAAAGCTATGAAGCGAGAAAAGAGGAGCTTATTGAAGTGATGACCGATGAGCTTGGTGCTCCGTTATCAGTCTCTGAGGAGGTCCACTATCCGATGGGGCTTAATCACTTTAAGCAGGCTATTGACTCTCTTGCTGACTTCAGTTTTACTGAGGATCGAGGGGGCCATACTCTTTTAAAAGAATCAATTGGTGTGAGTGGGTTGATTACGCCTTGGAACTTCCCGACTAATCAACTTTCCACAAAAATTGCGAGTGCAATCGCTGCAGGAAGTCCAGTCATTTTAAAACCGGCATCAAAAACACCATTTGCAGCGGTCATTGTCGCTGAAATCATTGATGAAGCAGGCTTGCCAAAAGGTGCATTTAACCTTGTAAATGGCTCCGGCTCTGTCATCGGAAATGGAATCAGCTCACACCCTGACATTGACTTCGTTTCCTTCACTGGTTCTGGCGGTGTTGGAGAAACGATCATGCAAAAGGCAGCGGAAACGAAAAAGAAAGTGGCCCTTGAGCTTGGTGGTAAATCACCTGTTGTCGTCCTCGATGATGCAAATGTGGAAGAGGCAGCGAAGACTGCTATCTCCCATATCACAAAAAATACTGGACAAGTTTGTTCAGCCGGGACGAGAGTATTGATTCCGGAATCTATGAAAGAGGAATTCGAACAGAAGGTCGTTGAATTTCTTCCGAATTATCCAGTCGGAGACCCTCGTAAAGAAGGAGTCGCAACTGGCCCGCTCGTCTCAGAGGATCAGTGGGAGACCGTTCAATCCTACATTGAAAAAGGTGAAAATGAAGCGAAACTGCTTGTCGGCGGAGCAGGAAAGCCCGAAGGATTACCAACTGGCTATTATGCGAAACCAACATTTTTTACCGATGTGTCAAACGATTCCGTTATTGCACAGGAAGAAATTTTTGGCCCAGTATCAGTCATCATTACGTATAGTGATGTAGAAGATGCAATCGAGAAGGCCAATGATACAAAATACGGGTTAGCAGGCTATGTAGTCGGCCAAGACCCTGTTCAACTCAGCTACGTTGCCTCAAGCATTAGAGCCGGCCGTATTGTCGTGAATAATGCCGAAACAGACTTTAACGGACCATTTGGCGGCTACAAGGAGTCAGGTCTCGGCCGCGAATGGGGCGACTTTGGCATCGAGGAATATTTAGAAGTTAAATCAGTACATGGCATGCCTAAATCATAAATGGAAAAATACCAGCACACACTGTGCTGGTATTTTTTATGAGGTAAAGGATAGAGTTTTGACAGAAGAACTCAGACAAGATATTATGTAAATAGTAATTATTACGATTTACATATCAGGAGGCTAGTATGAATAAAATTATCCCAGTAACGGTCTTAAGCGGCTATCTTGGATCAGGAAAAACGACTCTATTAAACCATCTATTACAGAATAGAGATGGGCTGAAAATCGCTGTTATTGTCAACGACATGAGTGAAGTGAATATCGATGCAGAGTTAGTCAAACAGGGGGGCGAGTTATCTCGTACAGATGAAAAGCTAGTAGAAATGTCAAATGGCTGCATCTGCTGTACACTACGAGAAGATCTGTTAATCGAAGTAAAGAAACTGGCACTAACAGGAAATATTGATTATATTGTCATTGAATCTACAGGCATTAGTGAACCAGTACCAGTTGCTCAAACTTTTTCTTATATTGACGAAGAGCTTAATATTGACCTGACTGAATTTTGCCGGCTGGACACAATGGTTACTGTAGTGGATGCAAACCGATTCTGGCACGATTTTCGCTCTGGAGAAACACTTCTAGATCGAAAAGAATCTCTAGGGGAAGATGATATACGAGAAATTGCTGACCTGCTCATTGATCAGATAGAGTTCTGTGATGTACTCCTGCTAAATAAATGTGATTTGGTAGATGAGGATGAACTTGAGAAATTAGAGAAGGTTTTACGCACATTACAACCCGATGCAAAATTAATTAAAACCATGCAGGCCAAAGTCGACCCTAAGGAAGTACTTAATACAAAACTATTTAACTTTGAAAAAGCGAATCAATCTGCCGGATGGATTAAAGAGCTTACAGCTGGTCACAAAGCTCATACCCCTGAAACAGAGGAGTATAATATTTCATCCTTTGTCTATAGCAGGAGACTGCCTTTTCATTCAGTCCGACTATATAATATGATCCACAATTTGCCTGAAAATGTTGTAAGAGCTAAAGGAATCGCATGGTGCGCCTCAAGAAATAACCTTGCTATTCTTATGTCACAAGCAGGACCCGCTGTTCAATTTGAACCGGTGTCATATTGGGTAGCAAGCCTTCCTGAAGCAGAGAAAAAACAGATTATTAAAGAGAACCCTCACTTACTGAATGAGTGGGACCCTGAATTCGGAGATCGTCATACAAAGCTTGTTTTTATTGGTACAAATTTAGATAAAGATGAGATCACCCAAGAACTAGACAGGTGCCTGCTAACCGATAGCGAATTAATGTCAGACTGGGATGAGTTAGAAGATCCATTCGGATGGAAGCTTCAAAATGCATAAGAGAGTGGGGATATAATGATTTTATCAAGCAAAACAATCCAAACAAACATTGAGAATAATGAATTGGGCATTGACCCTTTTGAAAAAGAGCATATTCAGCCGGCTTCACTGGATTTGCGTCTTGGAACGCATTTTTTAACAATTGATGAATATAAAGAGAACACATTATCTTTAACAAAACCTGTATCGTATCGCGAAATAATTCCTGAGGATAACAAGCTCATTTTACCACCTAAGACCTTTTTACTTGCAACCACGCTCGAAACAATCCACCTGCCTAATACGTTAACAGCTTTTGTTGAAGGGAGGAGCTCAATAGGGAGACTTGGCTTGTTTATTCAGAATGCAGGGTGGGTAGACCCAGGGTTTAGCGGTCAAATCACATTGGAATTATACAATGCTAATCGATTGCCGATTGAACTCATACCCGGCAGAAGAATATGCCAGCTGGTATTTGCAGAAGTCACAGAGAAAGGCGTCCCATACAGAGGGAAATACCTCAACCAAAGAGGGGCAACATACAGCAAAATATTTGATGATAAGGATTAAAATGTAAATATTATACTATTTATATCAAAATAGTACCAATATATTTCAGTTAATCTGACTCATAGACAAGAATTACCAAAACCTCTACACTTTAAATCGTAATTATTACGATTTATAAAAGGTGAGGTGGAAAAGTCATTGGATAAATCTAAGTATGAATTTCTTTTGTCCTTAAAATCTTTGGATTTCCAAATTAAAGAATTAGGTAAAATGTCTGAGCAAGATACTTATTGTTACGAAATTCTGCGCAATAAGATTGATGAGCTCTCTATGTATGTGATCAACCCACGCAATCAAAAGCTATGGCAGAAATGGGGCGGAGATCAAGAAATCAGGGAACAAATAAAACTTATTAGAGAATCAGCTGTAAAAGCCATTTGCAATCTCGAGAAATATGAATCTAAGGAGGTGATTACTGGTGGTTATGAATCAAGCAGCTATTTTAGCAGTCTTAGTGAACAGCTTGAAGAAGAAATAGACACTTATTGCATGAACAACCAATCCTATATTCTTTTTATAGGGTCTGGTGCGCTCCCATTGTCAGCATTAACTATTGCTAAAAATACTGGAGCAAAAATGATGTGCATTGATATTGATGAGGAGACGATCCCACTAGCCAAACAAGCAACAGCTAAGCTAGGTCTCGCTGCACAGGCTTCATTTTCAAATAATAGAGTCTCACAGCTAATAGATGGTGATCAATTCACACACGTAATTATCGCTTCTTTAGTATATGATAAGGACCGGCTGATAAATGAATTGATACACTGCATACATCCAGAAGCACAAGTTATTGTAAGGTATGGCGACGGACTAAAGTCTTTATTTAATTATCCTTCAGATGAATTTGCTTCACCCTTATGGAAATTAGTTAAGCATGAGAATAAGGGATTCTTTTATGATACGGCACTCATTCAATGGACAAGTAAAGAAGTGGCAGGAGGTATTCGATGAATACACACGAGATAAAAAAAGTTCTATTGGCCGGAATGGGGCCAGCTGCTGCTCAGATCGCAGTGCTTCTAACGAACAGTGGAGTTGAACAGGTTGATGTAGTCAGCCGCACAAAACTAAAATCAAGAGAAATCACTGCCAAAATCACGAAAAGTGAGTTTCCAATGTTACAAGGAAAAGCTTCAATTTCAGAGCTAGATACTGAAATGACTCGATTAAACGACGATTGGGATACCATTATTTATTGCACCCCTAACAGTGCCTATGCAGATCTGACTAGAAAGCTGAATGAATGTGACTGCCCGCATTTAAAGCGAATCATTTTATTATCTCCTGGCATTGGCGACAATGCACTTGTTAAACGTTTATTACATAAAAAAGCAGACGTAATTAGCTTGTCTACTTATTTCGCAGCGACCAAATGGCAGGATTATGAAACGCTTACGACAATCACAAAAAATGTAAAGAATAAAATCTATTTAGGCTCAAGTGAAGGAAAAGTCAGTGACTCGATCTTAATGCTTAAAAAAATATTTACTCAAGTCGGTATTCATGCTGAAGTAACTGAGAATGCCTTAACTTCAGAAAGTAGAAGTATTACGACATACGTTCATCCGCCGTTCTTTATGAATTCATTCGCATTAAATGAGATATTTTTTGGGTCTGGCCCATATAAAAGTATGTACAAAGTATACCCAGAAGGACCTCTCACTCCTCAAGTCACAAGAGACATGGTACTGCTTTGGAAAGAGATAACGGAACTCTTAAGTACATTTGGAGTGAATCCGCTTGAATTAATACGTTTTTTAAATGATGACAACTATCCGGTTCCTGAATATCTTCTACCACGTGAGCTGATTGATGGCTTCATGACAATGAGTCAAAAAGAGCAGGAATATGCCCTTTTTGTACGATACACAGGCTTATTAATCGATCCATTTTCCTCACCAGATCAAAATGGACACTATTTTGATTTTTCACGTGTCCCGTTAAATAGAATTTTTAAACAAGGAGAGGACTGGATTATTCCTCGTATTCCTTTAGAAGATTACATGAAAGTCAAACGGCTTGTCATGCTAGGAGAAGCATTAGAAATGGAGATGCCGACAGCACAAAGACTAACGCAGACATTTGAAAAGTATGTCAGCCAGGCTAAGCTTAAGAACATATCTACAATAGACCTAGAGCACATGTATAACCAATTAATTCAAGAAACTGCCCTCATTTATCAGCAGCTTCATCAAAGAGGGATAGGAGTTTAACAATGAAAAACGGAATCATATTAGCTGTCCTATCTGCTTTCACATTCAGTATTATGAATGTACTTGTAAAAGCAGCGAGTGAAACAATACCTGTATCTGAAATAGTATTCTTTAGAAGTTTGATCGGAACAATACTTGTCCTATTTCTTATGTGGAAATATCAAGTTGCCTTTTCTAGAAAAGGCATCCCAATGCTATTTCTTCGAGGGGCGCTGGGTGCTGCTTATTTATTAGCTTATTTCTATACGATAGCCCATATTCCATTAGGAGATGCTAGCATTCTAGCTCATATGTCACCATTTTTTGCGCTTATTTTCTCGATCGTATTTTTAAAAGAGAGCGTAAATAAGCAGGTAATATTATGGATGCCTCTATTTCTTATTGGTGCGGTGTTCCTGCTAGACCCATTTAGCTTTGATAGTTATACTCTGTATGCTTTAGTAGGAGTGCTCAGCGCGATGCTCGCAGCAGCTGCGGCAACCAGTATTCGTTATTTAAGCAGAAGCCACCATAAATTTGAGATCGTTTTTTATTTTTTAGCAACTGGTACAGTCATCTCAATCCCTTTAATGTGGGGAGAATTTGTAATGCCATCACTGACTGGTTGGGTTTTTTTAATCGGGATTGGGGTCGTTTCATTAATTGGCCAATTTGTTCTTACAAGTGCCTTTACTCATGAAAATGTGATGGTCGTAGAAGTAGTGAGATATATAGGCATTTTCTTTAATGTGCTGTGGGGATTTCTATTCTGGGGAGAAGTCATATCCTTAGGCTCATTACTTGGAGGAGCATGCATCATTGCAGGGTCAATCGCTTTATCAAGAAGAAAAAAAGGAAAGAAGGTAGAGAAAGCAGCTTAAAATAATCATAATAGATATATACAAAAGTAAGGAATTGTTTTACAATGTAAATCGAAATGATTACGATTATATATGAGAAAGGGAGATTTATATGGGCATTAAACGTTTACATTCAATCTTGTTCCTGTCCTTCATTTTATTACTTTTATCTGCGTGCGGGGGAGAGGAGACATCCTCAAATGAAAGTGATGCGAGCACAGATACAAATTCAGAGGAACGAAAATCGTTAACAATGCTTTTTAGCTTTGCCTCTTCATCCATTGATCCTCATCAAGATTTCATGGGAGTTCGTGCAGGAATTGCAGAAACTCTAGTAAAAATTGATGAAAATTTAGAGGTCCAGCCGTGGCTTGCTGAAGAGTACGAACAGGTCGATGAGAAGACATGGAAATTCACGATTCGTGAGGGAGTTACGTTTCATGACGGCACACCTGTTGATGCAGACGCGGTGAAGGCTTCATTTGAACGTGCTGTAGAAGAAAACGCTGCTGTTGCTTCTGCACTTAAAATTGATTCGATCGAAGCGGATGGTATGGAAGTTACATTTACAAATGAAGAACCTTATCCAGCATTTGTTAGTGAGCTAGTACATACAAATGCATCGATTATTAAGACAGATGCTGATAACATCAGTGAACAACCAATTGCTACAGGTCCTTTTAAGGTGAAAAGCTTCATTTCAGAGAGTGAAATTAACCTTGAAAGATATGAAGAGTATTGGGATACACCAGCTAAGCTTAGTGAAGTAACAGTAAAATTCAATTCTGATGCCAATGTACGTGCATTAAGTCTTCAGTCGGGTGAAGCAGATATTGCCTACCATTTGCCTCCTGAAGCACTGGATCCGATTGAATCAAGCAATGAGCATCGGGTCGAATCCGTGCCTAGCTTACGAGTACATTTCTTGCTCTACAACCAAGCATCCGAATCGCTGCAAGATAACAGAGTCAGAAAAGCATTAGACCTTATTGTGAACCGAGATGTAATGGTAGAAGAAATTATGAACGAACATGCAACAGCTGCCAGCGGCCCCTTTACACCTGAATTTTCCTTTGCGGGAGATGACCTGCCTACTGAATATAATCCAGAACAAGCAGAAACTCTGTTAGAAGAGGCAGGATATACTAAAAATGATCAAGGAACTCTTGAAAAAGACGGAAAAGAACTTTCACTTACCATTGCAACGTATCAAGGAAGACCAGAGCTTCCTTTAATGGCACAGTACTTCCAGGCTGAAGCTGCTAATCTAGGGGTGAAGGTTGATATTGTAACGATTGAAGATATTGACAGCTATTTATTTGAAAAACAAGATGAATGGGACATTGCAACTTACAGCAATCTTACTGCACCACGAGGAGATGGGGGTTACTTCTTAAATGTAGCATACTTGCCGAATGGTGGACTAAACCCTGGGCAGATCAATATTGAAAAGCTAAACGAACTAACTCATCAGATTAATATAACGGCTGACACAGAAACTCGTAATGAATTGAAGAAACAAGCTGTTAGTGTAATTCATGAAGAAGTTCCTCACTCATTCCTCCTTCATCCTCATATTATTGTAGGAGTCAATGAACGTGTTAAGAACTGGAAGCCGGGTTCTGAAGAGTATTATTTAATTACAAACACGTTGGATGTTGAATAAACGTTTGCAGTGAAAGTGTGAAATAAGCACTTTCACTGTTTCTGTTTTTGTCGAGAGGAAGTGAAGATGTGACTTGGTGGAAACAAATAGGAAAAGTAGTAAGCTCAAGGCTGCTGCAATTTATCATTATGATTTTAGTGCTTTCTTTCGTTACGTTCCTTTTAATGAAGATCACTCCAGGAGATCCGATAAGGACCATTTTAAAAGTGGATGATGTGGGTGTCACGCTAGAAGAAGAGCAACAATTAAGAGAGGCTTATGGATTTAACCAACCTATTCTTGTTCAATACCGAGAATGGCTCTCAAATGCGATACGGGGTGATTTAGGCGATTCATTAATTACAAATCGCCCTGTCATGGATATGATCACCTCCAGACTCCCAGCAACAATTGGCCTTGCAGCAGGGGGAATAGTCATGTTATTTATAATCGCTTTACCTTTAGGGATGCTTGGTGCGGTCTATGAAAACAAATGGCCAGATAGGCTAAGCAGATTGATCGCTCTAGCCGGTGCATCCATGCCAAGCTTTTGGCTTGGGTTGCTGTTAATCCAGTTATTTTCTCTTCATATGGGGATTCTTCCCGTTATGGGTCGTGGAACATTTGCTCATTATATTTTACCTTCCATCACATTAGGTATTGCGATGGCACCCATGTATATTCGCCTGCTCAGAGAACGACTAATCCACACACTCAAAAGCCCCTATATTGAAGCTGCCGAAGCAAGAGGCGTTAGAAGAAGCAGCATCCTCATTGTTCATGTGTTAAGAGGGAGCCTTATTTCAATCGTCACATTGCTTGGTCTTAGTATTGGCAGTCTTTTAGGAGGAATTACTGTCGTCGAAGTGTTATTTTCCTGGCCAGGGATGGGTGAGTTAATTGTGCAAGCTGTCATGCAAAGAGATTATCCGGTCATTCAAGGCTATATTCTAGTCATAGGAATCTTAGTTGTCACAGCTAATTTAATTGTAGATATATTATATACCGTTTTACATCCACAAATTAGGTATGGAAAGGAGGGACTGTAATGGAGGCACTTCTGAACAGACCAAGGACATCAATCAAACGGAACTTAGGTCTTTTCATAGGAATTGGTTTAAGTTTAATCTTGCTAACGATAACCATATTAGGATCCTTCTTCGTCCCACATGATCCTTTCTCTATTGATATGACTAACCGGCTTCAATCCTCCTCCATGGTAAACTGGCTTGGAACAGACCAATTGGGACGGGATATCTTATCGAGAATGCTGTATGGTGCGAAAATTACTATTGGTTTAGGATTGGCTACGATTCTTATATCTCTCATTATTGGCGTACCTTTAGGCTTGATATCAGGATATGTTGGTGGTCGAATCGATCAATTTTTCATGAGAATTGTTGATGGAATTTTAATTTTCCCTGATTTTATTTTAGCGATCGCTTTAGCTGGTATACTCGGTCCTAGCTTAACTAATATCGTCATTGCTCTGATTTTAGTAAAATGGATTACATACACCCGTGTAGTAAGAGGGTTAGTTTTAGCAGAAAAAGAGAAGGATTTCATCACTGCTGCAAAGGCAGCAAATTCAGGAACATTTAAAATCATTCGAATGCACATTATCCCTCATATATCCTCTGACCTTGTATCCATGGCTGCTATTGATGTTGGTAAAGTCATTTTAATGATTTCAGCTTTATCCTATATCGGTATTGGAGCTCAACCACCTATTCCTGAATGGGGCGCCATGCTAAATGATGGACGTGCTTATTTTCAAGTACATCCTGCATTAATGGTATATCCAGGGCTTGCCATTATGTTTACCGTGTTATGTTTCAACTTATTAGGAGATGGAATCAATCAGTTTTCTAGGAGGGAGAAAGGATGAGCACAGCTTTACTTAAAATAGAAAACTTGGTCGTAGGTGTTTCAAATAAACAGACTTTATTGAATAAGATAAATGTATGTCTTAACAGAGGAGAAACAGTTGCCTTAATAGGAGAAAGCGGAAGCGGCAAAAGTTTAACTGCAAAATCAATCATGGGATTGCTTCCACAAGGACTTATTCAGAGGTCTGGAAAGATAACGTTTAAAGGAGAATCGATGTCCGAAATGACATTAAAAGAAAAGCGAGGCCTCCTAGGAAAAGAGATTGCCCTAATACACCAAGATTATCGCGGGAGCTTCACACCATACCTTAAAGTAGGCAGTCAAATAGTAGAAACCCTTAGAAGTCATGAGAAAATCAGTCGAAAAAGGGCAAAGGATCAGGTGCTTTTCGTTTTGGATCAGATGAATCTACCTGCTAAAAGAGTCTATCATAGTTACCCTTTTCAACTGAGCGGAGGTCAAATCCAACGAGCAGCCATTGCATGTATGATGTTGCTAAAACCCTCTTTACTAATATGTGATGAAGCTACTTCTGCCCTTGATATGATTAGCGGCGAAATTGTATTAGATTATCTAGAACGAGTTCAAAAACAAACAAACTGTGCTGTCCTTTATATAACACATGATCTGACGCAAGCCTACAAAAGAGCTGATTATATTTATATTATGAATGAAGGAACAGTTCTTGAAGAAGGGCCATCAAGTAAGATCAAAGAGTCACCACAGCACCATTATACGAAACAACTGAATTCAGCTATTTTGCCCCTTCCTCCAAATGAGACTGAGCACAACATAAGGAGTGTGGGGAATTTATGAGCTACGTAGAGATAGGGAATATTTCAAAGACCTATAATAAAAATGTCCATGCTCTAAAAGAAATATCCTTTACCATTCAAGAGGGGGAAAGTATTGGGATCCTTGGAGAAAGCGGAAGTGGTAAAAGTACATTAGCAAAAATCATCTCCGGCATAGAGCCAGCTACCAGCGGCACAATCACTTTAGCCAGTGAGAGTTTAAATCGAAAAAAGCGCAAATTAATATCGTCTTACCGCAAAAAAGTTCAAATGATTTTTCAAGATGCAACGAGTGCGCTTAATCCAAGACTGCGAGTAGAGCAGTCAATCATGGAGCCTTTAAGTAATTATCCTGATATCATTCCTTCTTATTCAGATGTTTCTTCTTTTTCGAAAAAAAGAAGAGAGCAGCAAATCGTAAGAGACCTCTTGAAAATGGTCGGGCTTAAAGAAGAAATGGCTCTGATGTATCCTGATCAGTTAAGCGGAGGACAGAAACAGCGAGTCGGCATTGCACGCGCTATCAGCTTAGAACCTTCTTTACTCGTTTGTGATGAACCGACAGCAAGCCTTGACGTCACGGTCCAAAAGCAGATTCTAGACTTGCTAAAAGCACTTCAAAATCAACACAATATGTCAATCTTATTTATTTCCCATGATGTTCGTGCTTTGTATTATTTATGCTCAAGAATGATCGTCTTAAAGAACGGGGAAATGGTTGACACCTTTAAACGGGATGAGCTTTATGATGAGGCACGCCATCCTTATACAAAATCACTAATTCAAGCTGCCCGTGTTTCATGAGCTGCCCTGTACTGCGCGGGGCAGTTTTTTCTTGTTAGTGCACGACGCAATTACCTGCCGAATGTATACAATTCCACCCGATACATACGCATATCCTCCTTGAACTGGCGCAATTACATTGAATCGACGCGATTCAGCCGGCAACCGGCGCAATAGCTCAAGTAATGCGCTCAATTATCATTCTTACTGACGCATAAACAAGAGGAAAAAATACAATTAAATCGGCCGCATAAAGCATGTGCTAGGTAACAAAAAAACTATTGTGCTGCGCTTGATTAAAGACTATACTTTTAACAAATATTGGTCTGATTTAATTGGTCTGATTTGAGGTGAACCTTTGACAAAACGTATCATAAAGAGACTTACTATTAGCATTTTAACGGCACTACTAATCCTCTTCTTTTTTCAGTTTCAAAATAATTCCATTACCACAACTGATATACATATAGACTCTGACAAGATCCCTGCCGAATTTCACGGGTATACAATCGTTCAATTATCCGATCTTCACAATAAATCATTTGGCAAAGGTCAGAGGCGCTTGCTTGATAAAGTCGATGAGTCCAAGCCTGACCTTATCGTATTTACAGGGGACTTAATCGACTCAAAAAACTATGATGAAGAAGCAAGTCTTTTACTGATGCAGGAATTAGTAAGGCGTGCACCTGTCTACTTTGTGACAGGAAATCACGAGTGGTGGGCAGGGACTTTTTCATCGCTTGAGGAGAAGCTTGGAGACCTTGGCGTAATAGTGATGAGAAACACGGCAGCTGAGATTACCCAGGGAACTCATTCAATTCAAATATTAGGAGTTGATGACCCGGCAATATCCCCACACGAAGAAAAAGAAGTCTTAACAAGAGGAATTGAGCAAGCATTATCAAATGCTCCTGATGAGAATGCTTTTACCATTCTCCTCTCACACAGACCGGAGTGGCTGACTTTTTATGCTGCTTACCCGATTGATTTAGTGTTTTCTGGCCACGCTCATGGCGGACAAGTAAGATTACCATTTATAGGAGGTCTAGTCGCACCAAATCAAGGGATGCTGCCAAATTATACAGATGGAACATACACGTTGAATGAAACCACGATGATCGTAAACAGAGGCCTTGGGAATAGTATTATTCCACTCAGACTATTTAATCGGCCTGAGATGATCGAAGTGAAGCTTAATTCAGTGAAAAACGAATAAAGCCTCAATAAAATTAATAAGTGATGGCTCAGCATTAAAGCAAACAGTACACTTTTAAAAATTTGATAGCTTTGAGGTGATTAAAATAGAGAAGCTACAGTTACAAAACAATATGGATTTCATCTCTTCGTTACATTTTATCAACGGCAATGTGACAGTAGATGGGACGTTGCTTTTAATTGAGAGTGATGTCCTTGAATTGGACTATTTTAAGAGACCAGTTACGAAAAACACTTGGATCATTCGTATCATTAAAGATGGATTAATGAAGACGGTAGAATTAAAGAATGTTCCCCTCATACCAACTGGAATCGATCTTTTTCAGGACGGATCCATTTTGCTTGTTCAATCACGCTGCGAAAATGCTGGGGACAGGGTTGAACGAAATGCAAGAAGATACAATATGAATGGACAGCTGATTGATGCCTTTATACTTGGTGACGGGATTAATACTGTGCAAATAGATGAGAATGATACGATTTGGGTTAGTTATTTTGATGAAGGGATTTTCGGCAATTTCGGCTGGGAGGATCCGATTGGGCACAGTGGTTTAGCATCCTTCTCTATTTCAGGTGAAAAGGTATGGGAAGCACAAGGGTATAATATGGCCGACTGCTGCGGTTTAAATGTGACTAATTCATCTAATGTTTTCTTTCATTATTATGATGATTTACATCTCGTTCATTTAACAAACGGACAAGAGGCTTTACGCTATCAAGTTAAAGGGTCGGATGGTTTTGATCAGTTTATGTTTGATGAATATGGTCTCATCGCAGAAACAGATCGGCAAATATTAACTCGTTATAAACTGAACAAGAAAACTTTCTCACCCAGCGATAAAATAAACATGATTGATAAAGAAGGCAAGCGAATTTATGGACCTATATTTATGAGAGGCAGGTTCCTATATGTATGGGGGAGTGAAACGATCTATTGGCGGTAAAAATGAATACAATTATTGATTAAAATATGGTAAACTAGACAAGAACAAACGTTCCTGATTTACATACTATGATAAAGAGGTGTCCACATGATTAAAGCATTAGCTCCGTACATTGTAACAAATGGGAATGGTCAAGAGGCAGTAGAATTTTACAAGCATGCGTTTGATGCTGAACTTATTGGTGTGCAGACATTTGGTGACATGCCCCCTAATCCAGAATATTCATTGCCTGAAGAAGCAAAGGATCGTGTCATGCATGCAGCCTTACAAGTAGGGGACACGAGATTAATGATATCTGATACGTTCCCAGGACAGCCTTACGAATTAGGATCACAAGTAACGATTGCGATGATTTTAACTGATGTTGAAAAATCAAAAGATGTGTTCAGCAAATTAAGTGATGGCGGTAATGTTACGATGGAGCTTCAGGAAACGTTTTGGAGTCCGTCATATGGACAAGTAACTGATAAATTCGGCGTGAGCTGGCAGATTACAACGGAAGTAGAATAACTGTAACGAAGCATGTTTAAGGAGGATTCTTCTTACGCATGCTTTTTTTATTCATGATCATTTCCTCATTGGGACAAAATAACCTTACTACTGTTTAACACGGGAGAGGTTTACCTTGTCTGAAATCCCATTACACCTAGTCCTTATCTTATTTTTCTTACTCATCCTATCTGCCTTTTTCTCATCAGCTGAGACAGCCTACTCAAGTGCGAATAAAATGAGGCTGAAAAGTTATGCTGATGAAAACAGAAGCGGCGGGGCCAAAGCTTATCATATTGCACAGCATTTTGATCATGCGCTTTCAACGATCTTAATCGGTAATAACTTAGTCAATATCGCTGCCGCGACGATTTCAGCTCAAGTGGCTACCTCGATTGTTGGCGGCAACACCGGACTTTTGATTTCAACGATTGTGATGACTATTCTTATTTTAGTATTTGGAGAAGTACTGCCAAAATCATTAGCCAAAGAAAATGCGGAATCCTTCGCTCTGAAAATATCCGTTATTTTACTTGGTTTAATGAAGCTGTTTAAACCTGTCACATGGCTGTTGGTAAAACTAAAAGAGGTCACTACCCGTTACGTATCAAAATCAGAGGCCGAGCCATCAGTAACGGAAGAAGAATTAAAAGAAATATTCACCATAAGTCATGCTGAAGGTGTCCTTGATCCAAATGAAAAGGAACTGCTTCACAATACGCTTGATTTTAACGATATTAAAGTGGTAGAAATTCAAACCCCAAGAACAGAGCTCGTTGCGATTGACATTGATATGGGCATCGAAGAGATTATTGCCCTTTTAATAAAAGAACGTTTTTCTAGAGTCCCGATCTATAAGGACACGATTGATAACATTATTGGCATCTTATCCGAACGAGATTTCTTAACTGCCCTTGTCACAAAAGGAGAAACCGACATTAGAACAATTATGCGAAAGCCGTATTTTGTCGTAGAGACATTAAGAATTGCCAAGCTCCTTCCTATGCTGCAAAAGGACCGAGCTCATATGGCAATTGTCATTGATGAATTCGGCGGCACATCTGGCATCATTACTCTTGAAGATATACTCGAGGAACTTGTCGGCGAGATTTGGGATGAGCATGATGAAAAGATTAAAGATGTTACAGAGCTAGGCCCGAATGAGTATGAATTTTTGGGTGACTATCCTCTTGATCAGTTTGCAAGAATGCTTAAAGTGGAGCTCCCTGACAGTCGAAATCATACACTAGGAGGCTGGTTAACGGAAAGGTTTCATTATGTCCCGACTATAGATGAAGAAATAATTTATGACGGATTGAAATTAACCATTACAGACAGCGAAGACCGCAGAGTGAAGAAGGTAAAGGTCAGCCCGGCAGGATAAGCTGAACGCCTCAATACTTAAATGATCAAAACCAAACAGGACGAAACTTGTTTGGTTTTTTTGTCGTTTTTTCTATTTTAAAAAAATATATTGTAAATTATTAGAATATACTAGATAATATTTCTAGTAATTTGAAATATTTTCTAATAGAACAGGGGTCATAGGATGAGAAAGAAAACAAAAATCATTGTAGGAATTTGTGCATTAGGTGTTACTTTAACCGCAGCTATTGGTGGAGGGTTATATTTCACCAATGATCGTGAAGTTAATGCGATGTTAGACGAACCTTGGGTAGAGCAAGTAAGTAATATGTCGTTCAATGAAGACTTTTCCACGTCTGCTTTTTCAGGAAAAGTAGAGCCTGAGAAGCACGAGAAGATATACTACGAACCAGAAAAAGGGAAAATTGAAGAGATCTTCGTAAAAGAGGGAGATTTAATTGAAGAGGGAGACGAGCTCTTTGTCTATGAACCACTTGAAACTTCAACCTTAGAGCTAGAGCAATTAAAAATGCAGCTTGAGATGTCTTATCTTCAAATCAACCAAACCGATAAGAAAAAGAAAAAAATAGAGAAGAGTCATAAAGAAGCGCAGGATAAAGAGGAGAAGGAATTAATTCAAGAAGAGCTTGATCAAATTTCATTTGACCTGCGTATGAGCAATCTTGAAGCTGCTCAGCTGCAAAAGCAAATTGCTAGTATGGAAGAAGAAGAGAATTCAACAACCGTCGTTAGTAAAAGCCAAGGAATAGTGCAGTCCATCAATGAAGATGTGGTGAACGGCGCTAGCCTGGAACAGGCGCCTGGTCCAATCATTCAAATCGTTTCTACAGGATCTTACTTAATCAAAAGTCAGATTAACGAATTTTTATTAGATTCAATAGAACTGGATCAAATAGTAAAAATCACCAAAAAAGCAGGCGGCGAGGAAGAATGGTTAGGTAAGGTCATTGAAATTGGTAAGCTGCCTGTGGGAAATGATCAAGGTGACCCAATGATGGATTATTACGGTGAGTCAAATCCCCAGTCATCTAATTATCCGTTCACGGTGCTGATTGAAGAGCATGACGGGTTAGAAATCGGCTTTCATGTGAATGTAGAGCCTGTTTCACAAGAGGCAAGCAGCGAGACAGATGTAATCCGTATCATGCAGGATTTCGTTGTTTATGATGAGGAAGAACCTTATGTATGGCTAGTTAATGAAGAAGAGGAAGCGACAAAACAAGTTGTTGAAACAGGGGCTGAATTTGAAGAGGATTATACAATCGAAATTGTTAGCGGGATTTCTTTAGATAATTATTTAGTCTACCCAGATCCATCTGTAACTGAAGGAAAGAAGGTTACGATCTACCATGATTCATTTGAGTAAAATCTATAAAACCTTCAAGCTAGGAAAAGAGGATGTAACGATTCTCAAAAATATCGATTTCACAGTTGAGTCTGGGGAATTTGTAGCGATAATGGGGCCCTCTGGTTCTGGTAAATCAACGTTAATGAATATTCTAGGATGTCTTGATAAACCATCATCAGGGATCTATCAACTTGATGGAGCAGATGTGTTAGCGACTCGTGAAGGGGCTCTTGCTGATATCCGTAACCAGCAAATTGGCTTTGTGTTTCAAACCTTTCACCTTCTGCCAAGGCTGAGTGCTCTGCAAAATGTTGAGCTTCCGATGATTTACAGCAAAGTAAAGAAAAAAGAAAGAAGAGAAAAGGCGTTAGAAGTACTGAGTAAAGTAGGTCTGAGTGATCGTGTCTCATTCCTGCCAACCCGATTGTCTGGCGGGCAAAAGCAGCGGGTAGCGATTGCTCGCGCCTTAGTGAACGAGCCTAAATTTATCTTAGCAGATGAGCCAACTGGAGCACTTGATTCAAAGTCCAGCGCACAAATTCTTGAGCTATTTAAAAATCTAAATGCAGAAGGCGTGACGATTATTATGATCACGCACGACCAAGAAGTCGCTGATCAAGCGGATCGAGTCGTTTATATCCGTGACGGCGAATTACTAGTAAGTGAGAAGGGAGAGATCCCAAGTGCTTGAGAATATTCGTATCTCTTTTCAATCCATTTTTGCTCATAAGCTGCGCTCCACACTTACTATGTTAGGAGTCATCATAGGGATTGCGGCCATTATTGCGATTGTGTCGATGATTGAAGGACAGAGTGAAGCGCTTAAAAGCAACTTAGTCGGAATGGGGAATAATACGATTAATGTCGTATACGAAGAGCAAAGCATGATGGGCGAAGGGTATTATAATACATCTTCCTACCTTTCTGCCCCACCTGTAAAAGAAGAAACAATCGAACAAATTAAGAGTCTCGATATCGTAAATGGGATATCTTTGTATCATGAATCATGGAATGCACCTGCCTTTCATTTAACGCAGTTTTCCTACCCGAGAGCTATTGGTGTCGATCAAGCGTATTTTGATCTCTTTCCTGTCACCATGGCAGAAGGCAGACCTCTTACAGAAGATGAATTAACCGGCACAGCCCAAGTTGTGATGATTAATGAGGATGTTCGAGCAGAATTATTTCCGGATAAAAGTCCTCTAGGGGAGTTTATTGAAGTAAAAGGAATTCCTTTTCGCGTTGTTGGGATTTTCACAGAACAGACAGAAGAAAGTATGTTTTACGGTGGATGGACTGAGCCAAAGATGTACTTCCCACGCGGAATTTGGCCGTTTATTGAAGGATTTGATGCCCCGACTCAAATTGCTGTTCAAGCAACGTCCTCTGAACATATTCAAGAAGCAGGGATGATGGCAGCTGATTTTCTAAACAATGACTTGTCTTCTGCAGACATGGAAACGGCGATGTACAATGTCATGGACTTACAAGCCATAGCAGAGGAAATTGCCGCATTTAACATGGCATTTGCCTTATTGCTCGGAGGAATCGCAAGTATATCCTTGCTTGTCGGAGGAATTGGGGTCATGAATATTATGCTCGTATCCGTCACAGAACGAACTAGAGAGATCGGCATCAAAAAAGCACTTGGTGCAAAGCGTCACATCATCCTCTTGCAATTTTTAACGGAAGCGATCGTGCTAACTAGTATAGGCGGTATCCTTGGAATTGCTGGTGGGATCGGAATTGCAAAGATCATATCAACGATTATTAATATGCCATTTATGATTTCGATTCCTGCTATTGTAGGGTCACTGATTTTCTCCATGTTAGTAGGGATTGTATTTGGAATATTACCATCATTAAAGGCGTCAAATCTACAGCCTGTAGATGCATTAAGGTATGAATAATAAACATACATTTTTTTAGCCGGCTTACTAATGGGTCGGCTTTTTTCCACTGAAAAGCTATTCTAATGGAAGGAGCAAACAGAATAGCTGTCAAAAGCGAGAGGTAAGAGCGTACTCGCCGCTCCTGAAATATACTTCGCTTTTCGTAGGGAGCTGGTGAGCTTCCTCGGGCTTTAGCCTTGTAGGATCTTACTCCTGCTCTAGTCGCCACAGGTACCTTCGCATATCATCCGCTGAGATAATGCTTTTCCAGAAATGGAGTGGAAGGTTGTAAAAGGTGAGCTTAGATCTTATGATTCCACGACCGTACCGTCTTTTAGGTTTAGAATCTTCTTATAATGAGGGAGCACTTTACTACCTCTTCGCTCTGTTGATTGGAGCGGAAGGGACTCGACCCCAGCGGGATGTGAGTGGCCAGAGAAGAAACGAGGAGACAACTGGTGCCGCCCGTGGAAAGCGAGTCCCTGCAGCAGAGATCAACAATTACTGCGGGAAACCCATTTTTCAGTATGCTTATGTCTGTTATGAGTGAAGACGATGAGAGGCTCCCGGGCTGCTCGTGGAGAGCGTGCACCAGCAGCGCAATTCAACAACTACAGTAGGTGGTGGAATGTTCAGTAGTCTCGGTCGGCTTTCTATGAGAAATCATCTGCTGTTGCAGTCTTTCAACATTCTCCACAGGTTTGAACAATTATGGACAAATAAACAAACTAGTTGTTTGTTTGAAGCCTATCGATTATGATAATCTTTATCATTATTAATAAAGGAGAAGACGATTTTGTTTGAGTGGAGAAATATTTTTAAAGGCATGACGATGGGTGTGTCTGACCTGATTCCTGGAGTCAGCGGTGGAACAATCGCCTTAGTGCTAGGCATTTATCAAAACCTTGTCGCTGCAATCAACGGCTTATTTACAAAGGATTGGAAGAAACATTTGATGTTCCTAATCCCGCTCGGAACGGGGATCGTGATTGCCTTACTAACGATCAGTCATCTAATTGAATGGCTGCTTGCGGAATACCCGCAGCCGACTTTTTTCTTTTTTCTAGGTTTAGTTATTGGGATCATTCCTTCCTTATTAAAGGAGATTGATTATAAACGGAACTTTACTAACAGACATTATGGATTATTAGCTATAGGTGCGCTTCTTGTTGCCTCAACGTTTTTCTTTAAAAGCAATGAACTGGCAGAGGTGATGACAAGTTTAAGCTTTAGTGATTATATCCTATTATTCTTAGCAGGCTGGCTCGCAAGTTCAGCAATGATTCTGCCAGGCGTGAGTGGATCGTTTATTTTCCTGCTATTTGGGGTTTATCCGACGGTCGTTAATGCATTATCTTCCTTCAATATCCCTGTCATTCTTACGGTAGGGGCAGGGATTGGAATTGGGTTAGTATTAACGAGTAAATTAATTACGTTTTTATTTGAGCGCTTCAAAACAGAAACGTATGCGATCATGATTGGCTTTATAGCAGGATCGATTGTCGTTATTTTTCCGGGGTTCACCGAAGACCATCTATTAAGTATCGGAGCCATCATTTTAGGGTGGATGGCTGCAAAGCTGTTGAGTGTTGCTGAGAACAAAAAAACAGTGGTGAAAATTCAGAATTCGTAATAAAATAGAAGTAATACTACTATGGAGTGTGATGTATAGATGGACGATGTTCCGTCGAGTTTGATTGCGTTTTTTATCATATTGTTAGGGTTATCCGCTTTTTTCTCCTCAGCGGAAACGGCATTTTCGAGTGTAAATAAAATCCGTTTGAAACATTATGAGGATGAGGGAAGGAGAGGGGCGCGAAAGGCAGTCCAGATAGCTGAGAATTTTGATAAGACGCTCTCAACACTTTTGGTCGGCAATAACCTGGTGAATATTGCGGCTGCAACGCTTTCTTCACAAATTGCGATCCAATTGTTTGGTCCAAGTCTTGGAGTGTTTATCAGTACATTTGTTGTTACAATTTTAGTGTTGATTTTTGGTGAGATTATCCCCAAATCATTGGCTAAAGAGTACGCAGAAGGCTATGCGCTGAAGACATCAGGGTTCTTATTTTTGCTCATTCAAGTGTTCTATCCAGTCACTTGGGTGTTCCTGCAAATTAAGAATGTGATCTCACTCTTTGTAAAAAGTAAAGATCAGACTCCATCTGTCACAGAAGAAGAAATTAAAATGCTCGTTCAAATAAGTGAAGACGAAGGTGTCATCGGTAAAAGCGAGAAAGAAATGGTGCACCGTTCACTAGAATTTGACGACATTATCGTTCAAGAAATCTTGAAGCCTCGTCCAGATATGATTGCGATTGAGGTGGACCAAGATATTGCATCGATTAAACATGTATTTTTGACCGAGCATTATTCAAGAATCCCTGTGTATGAAGGGACCATTGATAATGTGGTCGGCATCCTATCAGAGCGTGACTTTCTTACGGCGTATATCGAAGAAGGGGAAACACTTAATGTGCGCTCATTAATGAGACCTCCTTTATTTGTCGTGGAATCTATGAAAATTTCATCGTTATTACCTGAACTTCAAAAGAAAAAGGTTCATATGGCAATTGTTATTGATGAATTTGGAGGAACATCAGGTCTTGTTACACTCGAGGATCTTCTTGAAGAAATTGTAGGGGAAATTTGGGATGAGCATGATGTGAGTATTAATCAAGTCCGACAAATCGGTCCGTCGAGCTATGTGGTGGATGCCGATTACTCGATTGATGATTTTGCTGAGCTTGTTGACATCTCTCCTCCAGTGACTACTCATCATACTGTAGGCGGCTGGCTGATTGAAGAATTTCAGCGCATTCCTAAAGAAGGCGAAGAATTCCATTATCAAAACTTAAACTTGCGAATTGAAAAAGCAGAAGAGAAGCGAGTACGCCAAGTTCATCTAAACATTAATAAAAATTCAACCGAACCCGGCCAAATGGCTGCGATATAAATGAAAGAGAAGCTGTCCTTTGGGCAGCTTTTTTTATGTGCTTGAAGCGGGGAGGAGAGTGCGGGATGGCGAACCGGCGCAATTATTGGTTCAATCTATACAATAGTTCTCAGCACCGGCGCATATCCAGCATGAAGTGACGCAATACGAAGAGATTGACGCAAATAAACTTGCAACCGACGCTATTACATGAGAGAGCAGAACAATAACCTTTTCAAATCGACGCATAAATGAGAGGAAAAGAAACAATTGAAATGACAGCAACTATGGGCGAGGAGTCAGTAAGGGCGGCGCATCTTCATTTCCATTTGGTATTTAGTGTATATAAAACTTAATTATGGAAGGTTAATATGCTATGATGATAGAGTCATTACTCTAATAGAAGGAGAAAAGCGTTGACATTCATTATTCCAGAGTGGGTATATACCCTATTAAACATACCCTCGAAGACAATATTCACCCTACTTTGTACAGTGTTGACTGTATTATTTCTTAAAATATTTAGAATTGAACTAAACAAATGGATGGTCTCTATTGTCTTCCTAATCATTATGATCCCTACACAAATGTTCATTTCAAATCAATATTCACAAGCTTGGCTGCATGATCATATGACTGTCATTACTGGTTCAAATGAAATCTTAGAGCATTCCTACGAAAATCCTGTTCTTCTGACTACTGATGATGATTTAATCCTTTTTATTGAATTTCCCTATGAAGATGTAATTCCTTTGCAGCTAACCGACGATTACTCTACTAATATACTTTTGAAGCCCGTTACATTAGAGGCTGAGTCGATTAGACATTTACAGCAAATTCATTCAAATACAACTGATGTAGAATTTGAGTCCCAATTTTTTTCTATAGGTTATTATTTAATGGATATAATTATTCCTAAGCTGCAAAATGAGCTGGAAAACGAAGCAGCAAATCTAGAAGTCTTTCTAAATGAACAGCAATTAAATCAGAAGGAAGTCAACGAATTAGTCAAGCAGCACCTACATAAGGTTTTAGATAACACCGAAAAGGAATTATTTAATCTAGAAATTATAGACTGAAGTAATAGATAGAATGGGCTGCTTGGGAGGGATGTTATTGAAAATTAAGTTCTTCCTATACACATGTGTGGTTATTTCACTCTTAGCAGGATGTAGCACAACTACAACGCTTGACGAGTTAATTGAATTTGATAAGGGAGATGTAGATTCCATTGAAATTTGGGAACTGGACGCAAATGAACGAATTGAGGTTGAAGACAGCGAGACGAAAGAAGAGCTGTTCGATCATTTCTCAAATATGACTTTAAAGAAAACAAAGCAAGTGGCAGGGATTGAAGCTGATAAGATATACATTATTTATTTAAGAGAGCCGCGTATCGAGTTTACGATCTACAGTAACTATACGGCCAGTGTCAATTTAGAAGATTATATAGTGGAAGACTTTGATATGAAAATCTTAGAGTCATTTTTTAGATAAACTATCGTTTAAATTCATAACCATACCGAATCTGAGGGATTACTGGCTCATACATGAGTCAAGCAGCAACTACATATAAATTTAGTTAATACATTATAAGGGAGGTGGGGAAGTGAAAAGAGGTTTAAATATCCTCTGGCTGATTTTTTCGGGTGCTTTTGTTTTATTATTTTCCCTATGGATGAGCGGGCCTGGTATAGCTGAAACGGATGAACCTACCTATCGACTCTATTTTATGATTCCATTTCTAGTTTGGTTGATTGGAGTATTTATACAGTTTTATTATAAACACTTCCTATTTGGTTTTTTCGTCACCTTAGGCGCTACGTTCTTCTATGTTTCATTAGTGGTTCAAGCAGCCCTCTTATAATCGTTTATGAACAATTCTTGAAGTCTTCTTTTTAAGAAGGCTTTTTTCAATGGATTCTCGAAATATATTTTATAGGATTTTATGAAGGGAGGATTGAGATGGATCGACCGTATAACGACATTATTGGTGACATATTAGAAGAGAAAGGCGAGAAGGATACTTTAAAGGGTAAGGGGCAGCCTTTATCCTCAAACTATATGAAACGTGATACTTTTCAGCATTTTCAGAAGATCGCAAAAGATGCAGGATATGTGCCTCATTGGTTAAAGCTGCAAAAGGAGATAGCAGCTTTAATTCATACATGCAGGAGTGCAAGTGACCTTGAACTGATTAATGTAAAAATCAAGGAACATAATTTAAAATGTCCACCGCAGATGCAGCGTAATCTGATCACAGTGAACAACCTAGACAGGGCGAAAGAAGTTTGGTAGTTACATTTATTAAATGAGGAGTGTAAAAGATGAACCGAGTTAACCTGATTACTTTAGGGACAAAAGATATATCCAAAGCGCATGACTTCTATAAAAAAATTGGTTTCGAGACCACAGTAGTAGGCGATCCTGATAGCCCTGATATTGTATTTTTCAAAAATGAAGGCTCAAAAATATCACTTTATCCAATAGAACATCTTGCACAAGATATTAATAAAAAACAACCTCCTGCCTTCAACCAAGGAGGATTTCAGGGGATTACTTTTGCGTACAATACCAAATCAAAAGATGAAGTAGACAAGATACTCTCCCAAGTTAAACAAGCTGGTGCAACTGTCGTAAAAGAAGCAGCACCAACGGATTGGGGAGGGTACGGTGGTTATTTTCAAGACCTAGACGGCTATTATTGGGAAGTCGCTTACGGTGAAATGTGGGAATTCGATGAGCAGAATATGTTGAAGGTTTGATGGACCTAGAAAGAAAGCTTGGATAATCCAAGCTTTTTTAAATAGTGATTAAAATTATCTTATAAGAAAGTCAGATAAAAATAAAACAAAAGATATATGCAAATCAAAACCGATAAAAGGAACCATTTTAGAGCTTCCTTTGGTTGCTTTCTATTATGAGTCATAATCATGAAGCTAATTAAAACGAAAAAAAAGCCACTGATGACAGCATAAGGGCTCCGAATAATAAAGCCGGCATAAGCTATTGCCGAACCAATTACAAATGTAATCACCCTTGGTTGCTTTAGATCAGAAACAAATTCTTTTTTCTCCTCAGGACTTCGCTTTCTGTATTCTTTAAATGATAATATACCGATAAAACTATAGAGTATGGTGAAAAACATATAAGAAGAAATAAAAACTCCTCCAGTACAGAAGATTCCATTTCACATTACCACAAAAATCCATAATCACCAATCAAAAAAAGAAAGTTATACCCCCTCGATATAAAGCGATATTAATGGCAGGACATAAAACAACCCTAATAAACTGAACACAAACAGTGCAAATAACCATCCATTTCTTACCTTAAGAAGGACATAGGCGGATAGGATAACAAATACATCAAATATAAGAATGGCAGCGATCCACGTTTCAAACGTACGGTTAGGATCAGAAGCTGAGGGGTTGTAGATTCCTGCTATACCGATCATGGTAGCAAACAAAATAATAAGGATATGCACTGATATTACAGTTATTCTGTACATTTGCACCTCTCCTTTTACTATAAATTGTTCTCTATTTTAATTAATGACTTTCAAATCATATAAAATCAAGCAAAACCAGGTATAAATTCCCAAACCGTCATTCTAATCTGCTAATATAAAGAAAGTGAGATTATTTCATACATATTGAAGAGGTGAGCATCATTGAGGATTATTGGTTGGATTGGATTATTCCACGTAGCAGGATTCGTTACGTGGATGGTAGTAAACCTTATTTTTCAGATACAGAATCCTATTACTATTGAACAAGACTCTAGACTTTCCCTCTCTGTGCTTGACTATTATAGTCAGTTTCCAGGATATTTTGGCTTTGACCATGGCTCGAAGGCTATTATTCTTTTAATTAGTGCAGTCATACCAATCGGAATATACCACTTGTGCAGTGGGACTCGTTCTTTTCAAATGAACAATCTTATCGCTCTTATATGTGGCAGTGCTGGGTTTATCCTGTATGCCTTATCATTCATTCTACAAGCCGCTGCTGTTAGTTATGCCATCAAGTTATACAGTCAAGCAGTAGATGAAACCACTAAACAATTTGCAGCCCTTCTCATAGAGTGGTCAATGATGGAAGGTGGTTTATCGACAAGCATCTACATATTAGCTAACTTTTTGATTGGTATATGGATCATTTTACATTCTCAAGGCCTTAAAATTATAGGTTTTTCATATCGGTTTAGGCTATTTGGTTATAGTGTTGGAGGGTTACTAATTGTAGGTTATTTCTTTGCATGGTACTTCTTAATGCAAGGAAGCCAAGTGGTGCACGATATAACAGAAGTCATTGGGATTCTTTTCTTTGTCTGGCTTACGATCCTAAGTATTTCATTTATAAAGGGAAGTTCATTAATACCTAAAAGAGTGGAGGAATAGCATGTTGCGTTCAAAACGAATTTACCTCAACAAAGTAACAGAAGATGATGTTGAGTTATATCACAGCTGGCGGAATGACGTGGAGGTAATGAAAACAACGAGCCCTTATATAGATAGCTATACACTCGAGGAAACTAGGAACTTTGTTCAACATATTCTTATCGGTTCTGTTGATTCTAAAAGTTATATGATTGTTGACATTTCCAGTGGAGAGGCTATAGGTATCACTTCTTTAGTTCAACTTGATATGAAAAATAGAAACGCTGAATATATTATTGACATTGGCAATAAAGATTTTTGGGGCAAGGGTTACGCTAAAGAAGCTCTCACTGTATTGCTTGACTATGCCTTTTATGAGTTAAATCTACATCGTATTTCTCTTAAGGTTTATTCAATGAATGAAAAGGCTATTCATTTATATAAAAAGCTCGGTTTCAAAGAAGAAGGTGTGAGCCGAGAAGTTCTATTCCGGGAAGGCAAATGGCATGACCTTATACATATGGGAGTGCTGTCTTGGGAATATAGAAACAACAAATGATGTTGGGACGTGATTCAAATGAAACTCAAAACGTTCTTTGTAACCTGTGTGTTTTCTATTATGGTAGCTGGTTGTATGCAAGCAGGTGAAACACCGGAGGACGCGTTACCTACTCAACCAGATAGCGTTCTTTCTCAAGCTGCACTTAATGAAGAGACAATCGCTATCGCTTATTCAGCAAATGAGACCATCAACGTATCTACTGTCCAGAAACAAGGCGAGCTGGTTTCTATTAGAAGAATTACAATTAGGTGAAGCTTCCTTAGATAACATAGACACCGTTCAGGAAGGGCAGTTATCATTGCTGGCTTTTCGGAGCAAAATGACAATGCATCCGTTGATCAAGTTCCCCTAACATTAGGTGATGCAGGTAAAGTGAACGTATGGTTCTTAAACAAGAAAAGTAGAACGAATTAATGATAACCTAACGTATCTCATTAAACGTTTATCTCCTCCTTACCAGGGAATAGATGGGTTATAGCATCTATTTCAAGGAGGCGGTACATATGACAAAATCAATTCTTATCACAGGAGCTGGCACAGGACTTGGCAAAGGAACCGCTATCGGTCTTGCGAAAGTCGGGCACAAAGTCATGGCAGGAGTAGAGATTGATTCCCAAGTCACTTCCCTTAGAGAGGCTGCTAAAGCTGCAGGAGTGGAGCTCGATGTATTCAAAATGGACATTACTTGCCCAGAAGAAAGAGCGAAGATGGCTAGCCGAGACTTCGATATCTTTGTTGCCAATGCAGCAATTAATCAAGGGGGACCTCTAGGCGAAGTGCCAATGTCTATTTTTCGTGAAATGTTTGAGGTGAATGTATTCAGCACACTTGAAACCGCGCAAATTGCGGCGAAAAAGTTTGTAAAGAAAGGAAAAGGAAAGATCATCTTTATGTCATCCATGGCCGGATCTATGGCAGGTCCTTATGCAGGGCTTTATGCATCAACCAAGCATGCACTTGAAGCTGTCGCTAAGTCATTACAAAAGGAAATGGACTATTTTGGTGTTCAAGTAGCTACCATTAATCCAGGACCGTTTGCGACAGGATTTAATGATCGTGCGGTTGAAGCGAAATGGGACTGGCTGCGTGAAGGCATCCATTACTCGCCGTTTGATGAGATGAAAGAAAAGGATAAAGGTGTAGAAGATCAATTTGACCCTGAAGAAATGATTGCGAAAATGGTCGAGATCATACCAAAAGATTCTCATAAATTTAGAACGGTATACCCTCCGGAAACAGAAAAGCAAATGCGTGAAGAGGAAGCAGAAAATTGGACGAAAGAAATATAAGAAAGATATGACGCAACAGGATCCTGTTGCGTCTTTTAAAGTTTTCAGTTTACCTATAATAATCTCTAAAAAGAGACCAAATCTACTATGATTAGGTCTCTTTCGTCTATTACTAGTAGTCGTAAGAGAGATGGCTGCCCGTTTTGTTTATCCTTCTTTAAAACATCTATACCTTTCTCTTATGCGATGCATAGGTTAAGAGAGAGGAGGTGATAGAGTCATGTCTAAGAAAAGAAAGAGATGCTGCTGTAATAAGACTATTCGTAATCTAGTAAAACAGTTTAAGTCTCTTTTAAACATTAGAACCATCCCAATTGCAGACATTCCTGATAATTGTGAACTAATATGTAATGGACCATTTTGTATACTCGTTTGTTATGCGGAGGGTGGGGAGACGATTCACTACGACATTGTCTGTGATGATTCAGGTAATTGCCAGGTCATTTGTAATGAATGACACTTCATTCTTGAGCGGTTTTTATTTGCTCAAGAATACATAAAGTTAAAATAGCGCATTTCTTCTTAAATTTTCCACTTATTGATGGTAAACTGAAAAAGTTCATTAAAATAAAGGCTGAAAAATTCCGTTTGAAGGGGGATTGGGGATGAAGAAGATTTGGCTGTCTCTCTTTAGCGGTATCATTTTCGGTCTTGTTATTTCATTGTACGTGTACAGGGGAGAAGAGGTGTTTTTCTATATACCGTATGTGCACCCAAATGAAACTGTCTATGTTCTTGAACATAATTTCGATGTGACGGTTGGGGCCGTGAGAAAAATGGTCATATGCAGTGTAGCGGTTTATGTGGTTTTATTCCTTCGAGAAAAGGTTAGAAAGACTCCTCAGCAATAGAAAAAGAGGAGTGGTGACGCGAGTGTACACGAATTTAAAGAATCCCTAGCTACTATAAGCACCATTCTCTATTTTGACAAACGTGACTACCTTCGAGAAAAAACAACCGATGAGAGAAGAATACTAGATGAACCACTATGGTAAGCAGCACATTTTTTTCACACCTCTAGCAATAGCGGATACATCTATTATATGAGTTTATATAATATAGTATCTCTCTTTTAGGAGGTGTAAATATGTGTTACCACTATGACTGTGGATGCCATGATAGACGTGACGACCGTCGTGATGACAGGCGTGACCATCGTTGTGATAGACGCGATGATCGTCGTGATGACAGGCGTGACGACCGCCGCCATCACCATTGCTGCAAAAAGTGCTGCTGCCATAGACGTAGATGTTGCTGTAACCTTTTCTTCTGGTAGAAAAAAAGAAGCTCTCACATGATGGGAGCTTTTCCGTTGAATTCATAATAAAAATAAGAGGCGTCAATTTTGAATACATACGAAACGGTTTGGACCAATATCTTTTTTGTTTATCCTGATTATCTTGCTGGCAGTTCTGGTTTAGCAGGTTAAAATAAGCTAAAAGCACCCACATAAGCATGGGTGCTCATACATCTTACATTAATTATTTAAATCCGTTAAACCTGGTGCGTGTTCATTTGGCATATCAGGCATTTCTGGTACAGGATGCCCTTTAGGAGGCGGGGTAACAGCCAATTCGCCGTCATTTCTGCTTGGTGATGTCCCTTGGAAAATTTCTCCCATACGTGTGTCATCCAGACGGAAATTAAACTGAGCATTATGGAACCCCATCTCTACATACTTACGGCACTCCGGATACTTATTGAGATCATAATTAGGAACAGGGAAGAGCTTACCCCAATCAACACCTAATGTTTCTAGGGCTTTCGCAAAGGCATTTTGATGGGCATTATCACGAACAATCAGAAAAGCAATCGTCTCTCTTAATGTCTTATTATCGCTCATCTCATAAATTCTAGATTTTTGCAAAACCCCGGTGGATTCGAGTACCACATTATTTAAAAGGTTTGCTACTAAGTTTCCATGGTCATATACCCAAGAGCCATTCCATGGGTTACCGCCTGCATCAACAGGAAGAGAAGCTTTAGCTCCCATAATATAGTGATGAGGATTGGCTCCTGCTTGGATCACATCATCTAACGGGGCTCCATCTTGCGCTTGATTTCCTGGCATATCGCCGCCTGATTCATTTAACAGTTGATTAATTGTTGATTGAACGAGTTCTACATGACTAAGTTCCTCTAAGAATACACCTCTAATTAAATCACGGTATTGCTTCGCTTTGCCTCTAAAGTTAGCACTTTGAAATGAAAACTGCATTAATGTTCTCATTTCCCCAAACTGACCGCCAAGGGCTTCTTGCAAGACTTTTGCTGCATGTGGATCTGGCTTATCTGGAACAATCATGTTGATTAAATCTTCTCTATAGAAATACATAGGATCTACCACCTTTGAATGAAAGTCATTTCCTATTGTTCCTAAACCATTAATAACTATCCAAAGTAATTGATTATAGAAAGGATTGAATGGCATTGTATCCATACGGAATTGAACCATACTTTTGGGAAATATTTTTCATATTTATTTTGTTAACTGCACTAGTGCTTTTCTTATTTAACGAAGGGATGCGAAGACTCCTAAAGCTTGAAAAGAGAGGTTTTTTCAATAAAGCTGTCTATGTTAACAAACGGCACAAAGTGATTGATAGGACGATACGGGCTATATTTTTGGTGTTCATGATCATTGCGCTGATTGTAAATGTAACTAGTGACTCTATCGAGATGATCAGAATTTTCGATCCAGCTATTTTATTATTTTTTATGCTTTTTTTAACGGAATCTACACGCGCCGTGATGGAATATAAGTATTCAGAGGAACGCAATCGCTATCTTTTAACTGCGAGCTTCGTGCTATTTACATCGATTCTTGTCATCTCGATGTTAATGACCGATTTTTACGGGGTATTCTAATGATCACGCTTCATAATACTCATAGATTCTTCTTATAAACGGCATACTATCTGCAAAACGATTTGTAGGCTTGGAGGAATGAGAGTGGAAATGAACGGAGATCAATTGTCTGTCTATGCGTTAGGCGGACTCCATGAAGTGGGTAAGAATATGTATGTGATTGAATATGGGCAGGAGATCGTCGTCGTGGACTGTGGTAATAAGTTCCCCGATGAAACACTGCTTGGAATTGATTTAATCATTCCTGATATTCACTATTTAATTGAGAACCAAGAAAGAGTTAAAGCCCTCATTGTCACTCATGGACATGAAGATCATATCGGAAGCATTCCTTTCTTTTTAAAGAAATTAAATGTCCCTGTTTATGCGACACGTTTTACATTGGGCTTGATCGAATTAAAATTAACAGAGCATAAGATTTTACGAGAAACGGAATTAATTGAAATTCAAGCTGATTCAGTGATAACGTTTGAGGAAATTAAAATCGAATTTTTCAAGGTGAATCACAGTATCCCTGACTGTCTTGGGATTGTTTTTCGAACGCCAGAAGGGACCATTGTTCATACCGGAGACTTTAAATTTGATCTAACTCCTGTAAACCAGCAGCATTCAGACATTCACAGAATGGCCGAGATCGGCAAAGAGGGGGTCCTGCTTTTACTATCGGAAAGTACGAATGCCGAAAGACCCGGCTTAACGCCGTCCGAGCAAATGGTCGGGCATCATTTAGAAAAGGCCTTCATGGATGCACAGGGTAAAGTCTTTGTGTCTACGTTTGCCTCAAATGTCAGCCGTGTGCAGCAAGTCGTCCAAGCTGCTATACTAACCAACAGGAAATTAGCTCTGATTGGCCGCAGTATGGTAAATGTGGTGGGAGTGGCGATAGAAAGAGGGTACTTAGCGGTTCCTGACGAGATGTTGATTGATCAAAAGCAAATTAATGACTTTCCTCCAGAGAAAGTGGCCATTCTCTGTACCGGGAGCCAAGGGGAGCCGATGGCAGCTCTTTCCCGGCTCTCAACTGGAAATTTTAGAGGGGTCGATGTCCTTCACGGGGATACAGTAATATTAGCAGCGGGTCCGATCCCAGGAAACGAGCGGAGCGTGACGACGATTGTCGATAACTTATTTGCTTTAGGTGCAAATGTCATCTATGGATCAGGCGTCACAACGGGAATGCATGTTTCAGGTCACGGATATCAAGAGGACTTAAAATTAATGCTCAGCTTCATGCGGCCAAAATATTTCATCCCTATCCACGGCGAATACCGGATGTTGTACAAGCATCAACAGTTAGCTGAATCAGTCGGGGTACAACAAGGCCATACATTCATTCTGAAAAATGGAGATGTCGTTGATATCAAAAATCAAGAAGCCCGTCAAACAAGAAAAGTCCACGCAGGACATACATATGTGGACGGGATGGGCGTCGGTGATGTTGGGAACTTAATTCTTAGAGACCGCAAACAGCTTTCTGAGGATGGGATGCTCGTTGTTGTACTGACCATGAGCAAATCCAAAAAAGAATTAATCTCAGATCCAGATACGATCTCACGTGGGTTCGTGTATGTAAAAGAATCTGAAGCGCTGATGAACGAAGTGAATCAGCGTATCAAGCAAAGTCTTTCTGAACTTCGCGAAGAGAACAAAATGGAGTGGAAAGCGATTAAACAGCAGATCAAAAAGTCAGTTGGCGAGTTCCTTTTCTCCAAAACAAAGCGCAAGCCGATGATTATCCCGATTATTATTGAGATTTAATATGAAACAGCTGCCTTCCGTGAGGGCAGCTGTTATTTGGTAAGTAGGTTTGATGTGAAAGGAGCAATAGTCGGTCGAATAAATACATATCCACTTGTAAATGACGCACAAATTGTTTAAACCGGTGCAATTACGATGGAATGACACAATAATGCCGGCAACCGACGCGATAACAAGTTGAATCAGCGCAATCAACTTATGAATAGACCCATAAAGACTTTCAAAAGATACAATCGCAATAATCGCAACAGCAGAATACATACAACCAAAGAATTTCCATCAAATGATGTACGTTATCTCTCCATAGGCATATGATGATTTTGATAACTTTAGATAAAGGGGATGACCAATTTGCATTATGGAAGACAAGGTACTAATCCTTATTACCCTAATTCAAACCCATATGTAAACCAGTCGTATCATATGCCTAGAAACAGCTTCGAGAATGATCAGCAAGCAGCTGCGGATGCCTTGCTTGAGGGCATGAAAAGGGAGGCCAAGGCAGTTCAGCTTTATACACAATTAGCGAATGCGGCTCCTAATCAAGAGCACAGAGATAATCTTCTTTACGCCCTTGAAGGAAAGAAGGCGTACTTATCACAATTTACTAATCTGTATACAAATCTTACTGGCAGTCATCCTGTATATGATGTTGAACCTGTTTCTGTTAATAGCTACCAAGAAGGACTGCAGAAGGCGTATGAATTAGAAATCGAAGGGTTAAATGAGTACCATCGCTCATGCATGGTCCCGCAGCACCCGGATGTACAGCAAACACTATTATGGGCTTTAAATGGCGAACAAGAAAATGCTGCTCGTCTTGATTCATTGCGCTATGACATCGAACATCGAGCAGAGGACTATGGCGGCCAGCCGTTTGTTGTAGACATAGAGGAAGCGACAAAAGAGAACACAAATTTTAGAACAGCCCTATGGACTGGAGAACATTTTCAGCTAACGTTAATGAGTATTGATGTCGGAGATGATATCGGTCTTGAAACACATCCAAACCTTGATCAATTCCTGCGTATTGAAGAGGGGCAAGGGATTGTTCAGATGGGTGACTCTCCTTTGAACCTGTATTTCCAGCAAGAGGTTGAAGATGATTATGCGATCTTTGTTCCAGCTGGATACTATCATAATCTTATCAACACAGGAGATGAGCCGCTTAAATTGTACTCCATTTATGCACCGCCCGAGCATCCATTTGGCACAGTGCACGAAACGAAAGAAGATGCGTTGGCTGCTGAAGAAGAGCATAATCATTATTGAGATTTATCCATCCCAAGATTCAACAGGAAATCCCTGTTGAATCTTTTTTAATTTTCAAATAATAAATCGGCACCCTTGTTAAATTGTGGTAAACTACTGTTACAACCAACTTGAGAGGGGAGTCGAGCGTGTATGCTAGGGAAGAAACACTTTGAGGTGAAGACTGTAAACGGAGTGCTCATGGGGAACGGCTCAATCTCAATTAAGGGAGTCCACTTGAATGTTCATAGCTTTTTTATAGACGGGATCTTAATTGATGCAGGAGCAAGATCTCTTGAAAAGCATTTTATCCCTTTCTTTAAAGATTTGAAGATTGATCAAGCCGTGCTGACTCATTATCACGAAGATCATTCGGGCTGCGCCTCTTATTTGCAAAAGGAGCTTACTATTCCTATTTATATGAACAACTTAATGATTGAATCTTGTAAAAAGAAAGCCGATTACCCGCTCTACCGCCAGTTATTTTGGGGCAAGCGGAGGCCATTTACAGCACAGCCAATTACTGATTCTTTTCAATCAAGCCGTGCATTATGGCAAGTAATTAACACTCCAGGCCATGCAGCAGACCATCTCGCGTTTTTAAACACCGAAACAGGTCAGCTTTTTACTGGGGACCTTTATTGTCAGGAAAAAACGAAAGTCGTTCTGCGCGAGGAACATGTGCCTAACATTATTACGTCTCTTAAGAAAGTGTTAACGTATGATTTTAACGATGTATTTTGCAGTCATGCAGGCTACTTGAGTAAAGGGCGGGATGCACTTACTAGAAAATTAGAGTATTTACTCAATTTAGAGGGCACTATCTTAAAGCTTCATGAGGAAGGCAAGAGTGTAGAAGAGATCAATCATGATCTATTTCCTAAAACCTATCCTATTACTCGATTTTCATGCGGAGAATGGCATTCTATTCATATTGTCCGGTCTGTTATCGAGCATTCATATCAACCAGTAAACAGTTAAGTTTTAAATTGAGTGAACATTCATTCATTATCTACGCTTTATGCTAAACCTAAGTATACTGAATAATATTATTCTTTTTATGACACCAGCCTAATCAGTTATGCATATGATGCCAATATGTTTTTATTTCATACTAAAAGACAAAGGGTGTAGTGAAATGACTGATTTTGATTATACATCGCCTGCTGCTCAATATACTTTTGATGTTAATACGAGTCCTTTATTCATTAAAGATGATCAAAACCTTATAAACGTGATGGGTGTGAATCAATTAAATACGTTAAACAATGTTTCGTTGTTGGATATTTTCTTAAGTGAGGGAAACGTTGTTGAACCACACTATCATCAAAATGCAGCGGAATTAGTGTATTGTATTTCAGGAGCAGCTACCGTTTCAATGCTTAACCCATTTACTAAAGAGTTTCTCCATTTCTCAATTACTCCTGGTCAAGTAGCCAATGTGCCCCAGGGGTGGTGGCATTATGAAGTGGCGACCGAAGATAACACTCACTTATTAGCTATTTTTAACGCTTCAACACCTGAAGTTATTTTAGGTTCTGATTTATTAGCCTTTACTCCATCAGATATCATGGCACATACGTATTGCATTAATGAAAATACTTGGCAGCAGGCAATAGCACCAGTGAAACCGTCCACCTATATAGGCCCTTATGCTGACTGCTCTAATCGACAAGCGAATAACAACTATCAACCTGCACAACAATATCAACAATCGTATTACTATCCTTATCAAAATTATCATTACTAGGTTGCTACTGCAGAATATGAGATTAAATATATTTTCTATCAACACTTCAAAAAACTGCACCACTCGCGGTGCAGTTTTTTAATGTCTAAACACTCTCATTATCTTAATGAGCCAAGTCCGTAACTAGTAAATGAATGAATCATTTCAGCCATTTCTCTTGGAGTTTTATGCATGCCGTTATCAAGCCAGTTTTTCAAGACATGCAAGCTGCCGCTGATCACATAGAGGCTGAGGTATTCTGATACTTTCTCATCTGCATTGTGAATTTCCTTCCAATTTTTCATTGTAAAATCATAGGTCACCTTCATGACTTTATGTTGAAATTGAGGGTCCCCATGCTCACTCAAAAGCGTCTTGCACACATTCCGATTATCTGCCACATATTCGAGTATTTTCTCGGTCATCTGCAGAGCTTCATCTTCTTTATTAAAGTTGTAGCTTGAGAGTGTTTGATACATATCCACTAATATTTCTTCTTCTATTTTTGCAAGCAGGTCATACGGGTCGGCATAATGCGAGTAGAACGTGGAGCGGTTGATATCAGCGAGTTCACATAATTCTTTCACAGTGATCGATGAAATCTGCTTTTCCTTTAATAGATTAATTAAGCTTTCTTTTAATACCATTCGTGTATATTTTTTACGCCTATCTAGTTTTGCGTTCACGTTGATTCACCCTTTTGTCAAAAGTTATCCAACAGTTATTGTGAATGTGTTGGGGAAAGTACGGATCCTAAAGAACTGTTTGTTGTATAAGCAACACGGTGTTTATATAATGATAAAGTGTAAATGGTGTAATGACAAGAAAGGGTGCATGATCATAGGTTTAGCAGCACGAATAATTAAAAATAAAAAGTCCATTGTGATTGTATTTATGCTTCTTGCGGTGATCTCTGTAGCAGCGCAATTTTTTGTGTCTGTCAATTATAATATGGTTGATTACCTGCCTGATGAAGCCCAGTCCACAAGGGCGATTGAAGTAATGGAAAATGAATTCTCGTCTTCAGTACCTGATACAAGAGTGATGGTTAATAACGTCACATTACAAGAAGCTCTTCTAGTTAAAGAACAGTTAGCTTCCATTGATGGGGTAACTGATGTGATGTGGCTAGATGATGCGATTGATTTAAAAACACCGATTGAAGTCGCAGACATTGATACTGTCGAGTCTTATTACGTAGACAATAAAGCACTATTTCAACTAAGTATTCGTGCAGGTGAGGAAGTACGGATCACAGATGAGATTTATGAATTGGTCGGAGAAGAAGGGGCTATGGCCGGTGAAGCGGTCAACACAGCAACCTCTCAAAAAATGGCGGGAACTGAAACGATGTATGCTTCAGCTCTGCTCATCCCTATTATTATTTTTATTCTCGTGATATCTACAACTTCATGGGTAGAACCGTTGTTTTTCTTAACGGCGATTGGCGTATCCGTTCTGATTAACTTAGGCACGAACATTTTTATCGGAGAAGTTTCGTTTGTTACTCAATCAGTAGCGCCGATCCTCCAGCTTGCTGTATCACTTGATTATGCGATTTTCCTTCTTCACAGCTTTCAAGAATATAGGAAGAAAACAGATAATCCTGAAGAAGCGATGCAGCTTGCGATGAAAGATTCCTTTTCACCGATTTCAGCAAGTGCTGCGACCACATTTTTCGGCTTTATGGCGCTTATGTTAATGAGCTTTGAGCTCGGTGCGGACCTTGGGTTAAGCCTTGTGAAAGGAATCCTGTTAAGCTTTATCAGCGTGATGGTATTCTTACCAGCGTTAACGCTTCTATTCTATAAATGGATGGACAAAACGAAGCACAAAAATTTTGTTCCTAGCTTTGAAGGATTAGGCAGACGTGTTATGAAGGTAAGATTCCCAACACTCATTCTCATTCTAGCAATCTTAGTTCCTAGTTTCTTAGCTCAAAGCAACACTGCTTTCACATACGGCCTAGGAGAGCAGCCGGAATCAACCCGCACTGGAGCTGACTTGATTGCCATTCAAGAGACATTTGGAGAATCAACACCGATTGTTTTACTAGTGCCAGCTGGTGATTTAGTCAAAGAAGAAGAGCTTGTCAGTGAGTTAGAAGAGATGAATCATGTAACTAATATTGTTTCATATGTGAATACAGTCGGAGCAGGAATTCCCCCTGAATACTTAGACGAGTCGATCACAGAAGAGTTTTTCTCAGAGAATTACAGCCGAATCATTATTAATACGGATACTGAAAAAGAGGGAGACATTCCGTTTGGGATCGTAGAAGCCGTTCAAGCAACAGCTGCTTCCTATTATGGAGATACAACGTTAAGCCTCGGTGAGAGTGTGACGTTGTATGATATTAAGAATACGGTTCAAAAGGATAATACCTTTGTAAACACGATGACAGTTGTTACGATTGCGGTCGTGTTGTTGATCACCTTTAAATCGTTGACTCTGCCAATTATTCTGCTTGTGACGATTCAAGCGGCCGTATGGATTAACTTATCCATCCCTTATTTCACCAATACATCATTTGATTTTATTGGGTATCTGATTATTAGCACTGTACAGCTCGCTGCAACTGTTGATTATGCGATTCTTTTTTCAGAAACATATAAAGAACACCGCAGAGAAATGCCGGCGATGCAAGCAATTATTAAAACATTAGATGAAAAGACATTCTCGATTTCAATATCTGCATCGATTTTATCAAGTATTGGATTTATTTTATGGATTACATCAACAAATCCAGTTGTGCAATCAATTGGATTACTGCTTGGAAGAGGAGCGCTCTTAGCGTTCGTACTCGTTCTGTTCTTCCTGCCAGCGATGCTGTATGTACTTGATAAGGTGATCAGCAAAACGACATTAAAAGCGAATTTTTATAAGGGGAAATGATGATGAAAATGAAACGACTGCCTGTTGCTGTACTAGCTGTGTTGCTTGTCGCTCCATCTTTTTTAGTAGATGTAGCGCCTCAAACGATTGCTGCTCAGGCTGCATCAACAACTCAAACCGAAGGAGAGCTCGCTTCAAAAGAGGAAGTGATTTATGCCAATTTACTGGCTGATGGCAGCCTCGATCAAATGTATATTGTGAATACGTTAAATGTGACAGAGGCTGGGACGATTATCGATTACGGAACATATGACAACTTGAAAAACCTTACTGATTTAACAGAGCTTAAGCAAATGGATGAATACGTTCAAGTGGAGGCAGAAAAAGGGCCCTTTTATTATCAAGGGAATGTAAACACGTTAGAATTGCCATGGAAAATCAAAATCACCTACGTCCTAGACGGAAAAGAAGTATCGCCTGATGAGCTTGCCGGAGCAGACGGCCACTTAGATATAAACATTGAAACACAAGTAAATGATGCAGTAGACCCCGCATTTTTTGAGAACTATTTATTGCAGGTCTCAATGTTGCTAGAACAAGACGTGTACAATAATATTCAGGCAGAAGAAGGCATGATAGCGAATGCAGGGAAAAATAAGCAAGTGACCTTCACAGTTATGCCTGAACAAGAGGAAGTCCTTACTCTTACCGCTGATGTTGTCGACTTTGAGAGTGATGGAATTGAAATTGCTGCGGTTCCTTCTACAATGTCAATCGATCCACCTGATATCGAGGAGATTACAAGTGAATTCAACTCATTATCAAATGCTATCAAAGAAATTGACAACGGTGTAGGTGAATTAAAAAACGGAATTTCAGAGCTGAACAGCGGAGTGACAAGTCTATATGATGGTTCTGGTCAATTTAGGAATGGTATGAGCGAGCTGGCTGGTTCCTCTAGTGAATTAGTCAATGGTTCAAAAGCGATTGATCAAGCTTTATCAGAGATCAGCCGCTCTCTCCAAGTAACAGATAACATGGATTTAGGCGACTTAAACAGTCTACCCCAAGGATTAACACAAATTGCAGAGGGATTGCATGAAACATCTGCTGGATTAAGTACCTTAAGGGAAAATTACACGCTTGCCTATGGATCATTAGATGAGGCAATGAGAGCAATTCCTGATCACCAAATCAGAGAATCTGACATTCAAAGCCTGTATGAGAGCGGTGCAGATCCCGCAGTTGTCGAGAAATTAGTGGACTCGTATGCAGCTGCCCAAAAAGCGAAAGGTACGTATACTGCTGTAGGTGAGGCTTTTGCAGCTGTGGATTCTACATTACATGAGGTACGTTCGGCAACAAAAGAAATGGGTGACACGCTCACTTCCATTGCTAATGGCCTCAGTTCATCTTTAGCCAATATGGACAGCATGGATTCACTTACTCAGCTGCAGCAAGGTCTCGCGGAATTATCAGCGAATTACAGCGAATTTCACTCAGGTCTTGTCAGCTATACGAATGGCGTAGGTGAATTATCAAGCTCCTATAATGAAATTCATTCAGGGATTGGTGAGCTTTCCGGCGGTACAACTGAACTTGAAAACGGCACAAGCGAGCTGCGTTCTGGCACAACGAAGTTATACGATGCAACGAGTAATTTACCAGAGCAAATGCAAGAAGAAATTGATGCGATGATTTCAGAATATGATAAATCAGACTTCGAAGCCGTGTCCTTTGTCTCTGATAAAAACGACAATGTAAATACGGTACAATTTGTCATAAAGACTGAAGCCATTAAAAAAGAAGAACAAGAAGTAACAGTAGATGTGGAAGAAAAAGAAGAGAATTTTTGGACCCGTCTGATGGATTTGTTTAGAAGAAAGTAACGTATAAAACCGTGCATGGAGTGAAAACTCTGTGCGCGTTTTTTTGTGCTATTAAGATAGCACTGATCAATTGTATAGTTTCAAGCTTTTTTTGCGCTCGTTTGGAGAATAATTTCGTGGATCGAACCTCTAATTGTGTTAGTAAACAGCTGAAATGCGCTAGTCTGTTGTTATTGCGTTGATTGAACAGATTTATGCGTCAAAGAAATCTAGAATTGTATCCGTAATAAGGATTATTGCGTCAATTTCACAACGAAGAAAAAAATTTACCTCAAATTCGGATTATATGGTAAATACAGCAAATACTACTCAGGAGCTACAACATTAAACCAATGATCATAGGAGGCTTTTCAAATGAAGAAGACAAAATTTGCATTAGTATTACTTGCATTGTTGATGGTTGTCTCGTTTACAGCGAACGCATTGGCTGCAGAACAGACAGAGGCAAAGGATATTGTGGAAACTGCAGTTGCTGCAGGTGAATTTAACACATTAGCAGCAGCTCTTGAGAAAGCTGATCTTGTTGATGCACTTAAAGGAGAAGGGCCTTTCACTGTATTTGCTCCAACAGATGAAGCATTCGACAAACTTTTAAAGGAACTTGGGGTAACAGCTGACCAACTTCTAGCTCGTGAAGACCTAGCAACAATCCTTCAGTACCACGTAATACCAGGAAAAGTATTATCTAGTGACTTGAAAGATGGAATGAAAGTAAAAACACTTGCTGATAAAGAAGTGACCATTTCACTAAACCCTACACGAGTAAACAATGCGAATGTCACTACTGCAGACATCGAGGCATCAAACGGCGTGATTCACGTGATTGACGCTGTATTGATTCCGGCTGAGTAGTAAGTGGAAGAGAAAAAGGCTGAATGCTTGTCTATTCAGCCTTTTTCTTATTGTTTAGAGAATTGGCGGAGGATGTAATTGTATCTTTTGAGATGATTTATCCGTCATTCATAAGCATTATTGTATTACTTCACTAGATGATTGCACCAATTCCCAGCACTACTCCATCCTCTAAAGTTCCTTCGTCATCACCACATGGGGAATGCCGTCTTCCATAAATTCATCTGAAGCAGTTTCATATCCCAACTTGTGATAAAACCCTTCTGCTTGAGTTTGACCATGCAGTTTCACTTTCGCCAATTTTTTTCCCGCTGCAACTTCTTCAAGCGCTTGAATGATTAACTTACCTAAACCAAATGCACGAAAAGGCTCGAGCACACAGATTCTTTCTAGCTTGCCAATCCCCTCAACAACTCGGATTCTTCCCGTTCCTACAGCCATTCCATCGTAAAAAGCTAAAATGTGATCACAATCTCCATCAAGATGATCATATTCATCGAATTCATCTTCAAGCGGAACACCTTGCTCAGCCACAAACACTTTTTCTCGTATATGAAAGGCTTTTTCTAGATCATGTATGTCAACAATCTGTTTCGTTTTCACTATTCGTGCCTCCAATAATGTTTTAATATCTATTAAGTATAAATCATTAGTAGTTAATCATGCATTTCACATGCTTTATGTATTCATGCTTGTGAACTATACCTTTTCCTTACTTCTTAAGGTTTAAACCTTCAATGCGGGTAATTTCCTAGAATCTGAAGATAAAGTGAATTATAATAAGTTTACCTCATTTTTTCAAACGATTGGGATTCAGTTATTTCGCATCGTTAATTCGTATCGTAAAATAGAAAGGAACATCCATGGAATCTTTATTAATTGGCAGCTTGCTGGCCTCTCTTGCAACGGGGGCTGGAGCCATCCCGATCTTATTTTTTCGTGACCTGAATCATAGAAAGCGTGATATATTACTTGCTTTTGCTGCTGGTATTATGGTGGCAGCCGCAACATTTGAATTAATACCTGAGGCAATGGAATATTCCAGTTCAGTGTGGACGGTCGTTATAGGAGTGCTGCTTGGTACGGTGGCCCTTATGATCTTAGAGAAAAATGTGCCGCATATTGACCTTGAGCATAAAGCACAAAGAATTGAAATCGACCGAAAAGCAATGCTTGTCATTTCAGCCATCATTCTTCATAACTTGCCAGAAGGATTGGCGGTAGGTGTGAGCTATGCAAGTGATAACGAAGCTTTAGGACCCCTGATTGCACTCGCTGTTGGATTGCAAAATGCTCCTGAGGGACTGCTCGTTGCACTATACCTTGTCAATCAAAGGATCAGCCGCATCAAAGCTTTCCTTATTGCCACTGCTACGGGTTTAGTGGAAGTCGTAACGGCCATTATTGGTTATTTACTTGCCTCTAGAGTAGAATTTTTACTTCCTTATGGGCTCGCATTTGCCGCTGGTGCGATGTTATTTATTGTGTACAAAGAGCTGATCCCTGAAAGTCATGGTGACGGTAACGAAACCGTTGCAACTTATGCCTTCATTTTTGGACTGCTCTCAATGCTCGTTTTAGTTTTTTATTTTGGATAATGTTCAGCTAGAAGCCGTTTGTTTTCTTGTACGGCTTCTTTTTCGTTTGTTAGTAAGGAGATAGTCCAGACACCCTCCAAGGGAAGCATGCATGGGGAGGTTTGTTTAATCCAACTCGTTCGGATATCGATTTATTCGTCAATGCGTTTACCATTACCAATTATTCAAGTCAGCCTATCGTTGCAGAAATATGGTTTAACCCCAAACTGCCAGGGAGGCCCTCTATCTCAAATCTAGTAACTCCCGCTAACACTGCTCGCACACCTCTAGAAGACCCAGAAGTGAAGATTGCTTCAGCAGATCTAGTAAAAGGCAATCCAAAAAAGGGGGTCAATGCGTTTAAACGAATTGTTCCGCCGATGAGTACTTTAGCTAGTGATGAAGACGGGAAATATATTTTCCCTCCATGCGGGGCATTTGTTCTTTTTTTACGTACCTTAGATGGCGGCCCAGCAGAGGCAGAGCTCGCATTTGGCTGGTTTGAAAAGGACATTTACGAATAGAATGTCGAGTCTTGTCATCATTTTTTAATAAAATTGAAACATTAATAGAAGGAGATACAGGGAACCTAAGAGAATATAAAAATCAAATACATTTAATTAGTGGAGGGGTTATGATGAAAACATCTACAAAAGGTATCATCTTAGGTTCCGTACTATCAGCTGGAGGCGCAGTACTAGCAACAACCGCCCTCAGAAAAAAGAAAAATGGACAAGCAAATGAGTCGAATGCAAATGAAGCAAGCGACCAACTGATGAACGAACTAGAAACAGAATTAGGGGATACACCTGAAAATAAGATAGAAGATAAAGATGTATGGGAAGCCGATAAAGAGGAAAGTTCCGACGCACCCATTGCATCAGAGGAAGAAGGATTGACTCAGCTCGACAAAGCCCACAAAGACGACTGGGTCGCTAACGGATTCCCGCAGACTCATCAAGAGATGAGAGAACTTGAAGAAGAAGCTGCCGAGGAACGAGAGGAAAAAGCGAAGTAATGAAAAAAGAGCTGTCCTGCGGGGCAGCTCTTTTTTGTGTGGATGTTGAAGGGGCGCAATAAACAGATGGAATCAATACAATCCCATAGTAGACTGATGCATATACCCGCTAAATTGACGCAATAGCAGTCGAATGACGCAATCCTGCCTGCAACCGACACAATTAGCCGTTCGAAAGACGCAATGATCACATAAACAGGCGCATAAATTGACTGAAAACATACAATTCCAAGCTCTCGCAAGGTAAGGCTCCTGACCCATCATCACACTCTATAAAGACCAATAAACGTTTCTAGCTTAGCTAAACTCATCATATTTCGGTTGCACTTCTCACTGTCTTTACAAATATAATTGCCTCTATTTGTGTATTGTTCCTGGCTTGTTTTTACGTTTGCCATGAACAATCCAAGCTCTTCATGACCGTTGCAAATGGAACATATTCCTTTTTTGCTCTCCGTAAAGGTTCCTTGAATGCCTTTTAACACATCTTGATCACGGACAATTAAAAACTTTCGCTCCGAACGTATATCATACCAGCCAAAATAAGAGAGCTCTCTATAATCGAGCTCATCAAGAGATGGGGCTTTTAGTTTCTTAGCTTTAGGAAATAGCTTTGCAATCGTTTTATCCGTTATATGAGGAAAGGGGATCACATATTGCTTCAATTCTCTAAGCTCAAATTCTGCATTAGCAAAATCTTCTGCAGTGATGACCTGTTCGAGTAGCTCTAGTTGACCAGGAGTCGCATCTGTCAGCATATCTGTAATTTTATCTAAAGCACTGCCTTTTAATGCATGCAATACTCCAGCATCTTTAACCGTTGTATGAGCATGAACGAGAGTGCCGATTTGATACCTGATAAAGTTGTACTGGTCGCTTCTCAAAAAAGGGACAATCATTTCGACTACATCATATTTACTTCTCAATTTATCCACCTCCCAATCCTTTATCTCTATTGGCTCATTATACAAGAACAACTAGGCTTGATAAAGAAATAATACCTTATACATCACAGTACGTATACACATGCCCAATTATCCTGAATCGCCTGTATAATTAGAAATTTCTGTTGACAGTGGCAATTAAAGCGCTTACACTAATTTTAGTAGATATTAGATGGCGAGCGCCAAGTTGATAAGTGAAAGAGTTGTTTGTATGGCTTTAAATAAGGAACGACGCATCGGCCGGCATGCCGTTTTACTCCTTCTTTCAGATGAGTCAGAAGGGGAATTAGAGAGGCTTCGGCAGCTGGATTGGATTGGCTGTAAAGGGAAAGTAGGATCAATGGAAGCACATAAAGTCGTTGCAGCCATTGAAACAGCAGCGAAGAAAAATGGGATTATACAACCAGATTTATATCGTGAGTCGCATGCGTTGTATCATGCGATTATGGAAGCCTTGCATGGTGTCACGCGAGGGCAGGTCCAGTTAGGTTCGGTGCACAGAACCGTTGGACTGACATTTGCAGTGCTCCGTGGAAATCCGTATGAAAACGCGCAAGAAGGAGATTGGATTGCCGTTTCTCTTTACGGAACGATTGGAGCGCCTGTTAAGGGATCCGAGCATGAGGCGATCGGCCTTGGAGTAAACCACATATAATATGCCCATAGTATTTTAGCAAATAGGGGGCTATATCTTAGGAATCTTTTCAAGAGATTTCTTTGATATAGTCCCCTTTTCTGTTGATCCTTTACTTACCTAAAGTAAAAAGATAGGGGAGAAGAACATGGTGTTGTTAAACGGACAGACATTAACATTTGAAGAAGTAAATCGTGTGTTATTTGATGAGGTTAAAGTAAGTTTTTCAGATGAGAGTCTTAGAAAAGTAGAAGAAAGTCGAAAAGCGGTTGAGAAGATAGTGGAAGAAGAACGAATCGTCTATGGCATTACAACTGGCTTTGGAAAATTTAGTGATGTGTATATCGGCAAGGAAGATGTTGAGACACTCCAGCTTAACTTAATTCGCTCTCACGCATGTGGAATAGGAGAGCCATTTCCAGAAGTTGTATCACGAGCTATGCTTTTGCTTCGCGCAAATGCGCTACTTAAGGGATTTTCAGGCGTCAGACCTGTTGTCATAGAGAGATTGCTTGATTTAGTAAACGCGAAAATTCATCCAGTGATTCCGCAGCAAGGATCCCTTGGGGCAAGCGGAGACTTAGCGCCGCTTTCGCATTTAGCATTAGCTCTAATTGGCGAAGGAGACGTGCTGTATAAAGGAGAGAAAGTGCCTGCTCTAACAGCCTTAACAAAAGAAGGGCTCTTTCCTATTACATTAACTGCTAAAGAAGGTCTCGCTTTAATTAACGGTACTCAGGCGATGACTGCAATGGGAGTGGTTGCCTATTTAGAAGCGGAGAAACTTGCTTATCAATCAGAGTACATTGCTGGAATGACAATTGAGGGATTAAGAGGTATTATTGATGCTTTTGATGAGGACATTCACCTCGCTCGCGGTTATAAGGAACAGGTAGAGGTAGCTAGACGAATCCGCGATCACTTAGCTGACAGCCAGTTGACAACAAGACCAGGCGAGCTTCGCGTGCAGGATGCCTATTCGATCCGCTGCATCCCGCAGGTGCACGGGGCGACTTGGCAGGCGTTAAATTATGTAAAAGAAAAGCTTGAGATTGAAATAAATGCTGCAACGGATAATCCGCTAATTTTCAATAACGGCGAAAAAGTTCTCTCAGGCGGCAATTTTCACGGACAGCCAATTGCGTTTGCGATGGACTTCTTAGCGATTGCTATGGCTGAGCTTGCTAATATTTCAGAACGCCGGATTGAGCGGCTGGTTAATCCGCAATTAAATGATTTGCCGCCATTTTTAAGTCCAGAGCCTGGCCTGCAATCAGGGGCAATGATTATGCAGTATGCAGCGGCCTCACTTGTTTCTGAAAATAAGACGCTTGCGCATCCGGCGAGTGTAGATTCTATCCCGTCATCAGCGAATCAAGAGGACCATGTCAGCATGGGAACGATCGGTTCACGCCATGCTCATCAAGTGATCACCAACGCCCGCCGTGTCTTAGCAATTGAGACAATTTGCGCGATGCAGGCTGCTGAGATCCGTGGCACTGATTTAATGGCACAAGCTACAAAGCAATTTTTAGAAGAAGGAAGAGAGGTCGCTCCATTTATTGCTAAAGATCGCATCTTTTCAAATGATATTGAAGCCGTAGCTTCATGGTTAAAAGGGGCTAGTTTACCTGCGGGGCAGTCTTCAAAAGATCACAGCCGTACAAAAGCATAAGGTGTCATTCACCTAGATTTCTCTAGGTGAGTGCTGCTTCATTAGATTTAGATAAGGTAACTAAAAGGGGGCAGGACATTTGTTCAATGCAGTCGTTATATCAGTTATCGTCATGGTCGTACTCAGTTTACTTAGGGTGAATGTAGTGCTGGCGATCTTATTCGCTGCACTCACTGCAGGACTCGTATCAGGGCTTGGGGTTGTTTCATCTATTGATATGCTCATATCGGGGATGGGAGGGCAGGCAAGCACCGCCTTGAGCTATATTTTACTTGGTGCCTTCGCCGTCATGATTGGACACACCGGCATTACAGGTTTCTTAGTTCGTTTATTAATCAACTCGTTAAAAGGGAAGAAAGCCTTTATGCTGCTTGCTATAGCAGGAGTGGCTTCTCTTTCACAAAATGTCGTACCGGTTCACATTGCGTTTATTCCAATTCTTATCCCGCCGCTTTTACATTTGTTTGATAAGATGAAATTAGATCGCAGAGGGGTGGCAACCTCTTTAACGTTTGGTTTAAAAGCACCTTATGTGATGATTCCAGCAGGTTACGGCCTGATCTTTCACGGGATTATATCAGGGGAAATGCAAGCGAACGGAATGGAGATTGCAACAAGCCAAATTCCGCTCGCCATGCTGTTACCTGGACTTGGAATGGTAGCAGGGTTGCTTATTGCCATTTTCATTACATACAAAAAAGATCGAGTCATCTATCCTAATACAGAGACTGATTCTGAAATTGCCGCGGCATATGAGCAGGAAAATGTATCATTTACAACGAAGCATGTATTTACACTGATTGCGATCATGGCAACATTAGTTGTACAGCTGACGTTTGGATCATTAATCTTAGGAGCATTAACCGGTATAGTATTGATGTTTGCTTTTAGAGTAGTGCCTTTCAAATACGGGGATCAGTTTGTTAATGACGGAATTAAGATGATGGGAATGATCGCTTTTGTTATGCTGATTGCTTCAGGTTATGCGACCATTTTAAAAGAAACTGGGGCAGTGGAGTTGTTAGTAGAAACCTCGTCAGCTTACCTCGGTAACAGCATGCTGCTTGCTGCCATCCTAATGCTATTTGTCGGGATGTTCATCACGATGGGGATCGGCTCTTCCTTTGGAACAATTCCGATCCTGGCTGCATTATTCGTTCCGCTTTGCCTAGCTTTAGGTTTCTCTCCGCTAGCAACAGCTGCACTAATTGGTACAGCAGGAGCAATTGGCGATGCCGGCTCTCCTGCATCAGACAGTACACTCGGACCAACTGCAGGACTGAATGCAGACGGCAGACATAATCATATTTGGGATACATGTGTTCCGACATTTATCCACTTTAATATACCGCTGTTTTTATTTGGTCTTGCAGCGGCGATGATTTTATAAATATCAATTCGACCCGCATGAACTGCGGGTCCTACATAATTTAAGAGTTTTTGGCTCAAAAAACTAAATGAAAGACTTATCAACTGAATGAAACATACTGTGGGAGCTACAGTATCTCACGAAAAAGCCCCTAAAGTTGTTGATTTCCGCTGCAATCAACAGAACGAGAATGTTGTAACGTGCTCCCTTAATATAAGTAGCACTTAGTGAATAGAACTGAGCCTATGAACTACATCAATCTACTCGATTCGGGGAAAAGCAATAACTCAGCGGATGAAATATGCGTAGACTCCAGCGGTGCCTAGAGCAGGGCTGAGATCCCACAGGGCTAAAGCCCGAGGAAGCTCAGCAGCTCACCGCGGAAAGCGAAGCATATTTCAGGAGCGGCGGACTCAAGTACCTACCATGTTTACCAACTTTTCAATTCTGTAATGTTCAGATTCCCATAAGTTAAACCGGCCTCTTAATATAGTTAGAAGGTGTATACGATGCACGTTTATTTAGTAGCGAAAGACGAACTAGAAGCTCAAGGAATTCGGTGGATGATTGAGAGTCACTTTACCGGAGTAACCCTTACCTTGCTGACAAAAGTTCAAGAAGTAAAAGAGAGAATAGAAACAGAAAGAGTAGATTTGGTTATCTTAGATATGGACCGCTACCGTGAAGAGGGAGAATATTTTGATCGTCTTATGAGCTTAAGAAACGTACGCTGGCTTTTTCTATCATCTGAACGCATGTTTCAAATTGCATATCGAGCACTCCAATTTCGTGCAGAGGATATATTATTCCGGCCATTTGCACCAGAAGACTTAATGAAGCACCTTCAGCAGATACGTTTCTACGTAAGAAACCAGGAAGATTCAGAACACATCATTGACTATAAATCTGATAAGAACATTGATTACCCCGATCTATTCATGCAAGAGCACATCTCGGACCAATCTATAACTATGGCTGCCTTTTTAACCCCAGATCCAAATAACCTAACACTCGTGCATGAGGCCGTTAAGCGATTCTCGTTTACAGGGCAGCCCTATGTGTTTGCGTTGTCTAATCTTATTTTGTGCGTGCAAGAGACGGGGGAACGATTAAATACACAAGAAGAGTATCAAGCTTTTTTGACTGATTGGAAGAAAAAGATGGATGAACCGCTTGCGATTGTTGTAAAATCCAGCGGTAAAAACAGCTCGATTAAACAGTTATATCAAGAATTAGTTGAGCTTTCGAGCCGTATCTTTTATGAAGGCTATGATATTATTATCGACGATACATCTAGGAATACACCCCAAGATTTAGATCCCTTTTTAACTCCCCTTGAGCAGAGACAATGGATTGAAATGCTTGAAAAACGTGATTTAGCATCTATTCGTGAATGGCTTTGGAAACAGTTTTTAACGTTTAAACAGCCATACCCTGACCCTGAGATTATTCGAATTCGTTTAACCAGTGTCTTAGCGCAAATCAGGCGTCATATGAAGTCCTATCAGATTGCATCGGGAGCGATTGAATCTTTTTATCATAGAGTGTTTCAAGACATCATTCACCAGCCAGTTGTCTATCAAATTGTTCAGCAGCTGCTTACCTTTACAACTGAGCTTCTTGAAGAAAGTCATGAAATCACAGATAGCCGGCGCACTTTTTTTGAAAAAGCTAGGGAGTTAATGGAATCAAATTACTGGGATCCACAGTGGAGCCTTGAGCAATGTGCAGAGGCTCTCCGTATGAATAAGAGCACGCTGAGCCGCAAGTTTAAAGCTGAATGTGGTAAGACATTTAGAGATACACTGCATGAAATTCGAATTAGAGAAGCGAAACGGATGCTGCTTGAGACTGACCTCTCCTTAGAAGAGATCTCAAGTCTTACCGGTTATTCACACCAGACGTATTTTAATGCAAAATTTAAATTATTGGAGAGGTGCACTCCTACGAGTTTTAGAAGCGGGGCATAAAGGGTACATTGATGTCATACACAAAAAAACGAGTTGGAGTTGATAAATTTGGATTCTATTGTTATTATGGCTGTCTTAACTTCTAAGCCAGGAATGAAAGATAATTTAAATAAAGTATTACAGCAAATGGTTGCCCCTTCACGTAAAGAAGAGGGATGTATCACATATGACCTACATCAATCCCTCGATGATCCAGGTACATTTACATTTTATGAGGTATGGGAAAGTGATAAGGCTATCCAAGCTCATATCGTATCCGAACATTATAAAGCCTATAAAGAGCACGTCGATGAGTTAGTTGAAATGAGACATGTGTATCGCTTACGAAAAGTATAGTGGAAGGAGCCCCTGTTTAGCTGGCAGGGTCTTTTTTTATCTAATCAGCCTCTTCCACAATTTTATTTTTAAATGCTCCCGTATGTCGTAATTTAATTTTTAGGTCTACATTTGTTAGAGTCTTATCGTCTAATACCAGCTTCTTTCCCGACTGTTTCCATAATTTATTGTGGTTACGGTCACAGGTTTGTTGAAATAATGATGCAATAAAAAGAGAACAAGTAAATCGACACTTCCGCCCAAAATAATGAGTACACCTTGAATAATAGAAGCTTGCTCATCTGCAAAAATCGGGAACAAAAAGGAATATCTTTTGCTCTCTATCGTGGTAAATGCAACAAAATGTCCAAGTATCCATACAAGCGGCAGCAATATTATTGAAGTGTAAACAATCATTTTCAAGCCCTTTAACGCTGCCCATACGCTTAATACAAGAAAAGGGATTACAACCACCCAGGTCGGGGTCATAGGCATAAAATAGATTTTGACTGAGGCAGTTAAATCAAAGAATGAGATGAATCCTATTACCACGATATACAAGAAAAAAAGGGTTATAAGGACATAAGGGATGTGTCGCCCGGTCCGTTCTTTTAGCCAGAGGAAAAGGGGCAGCCGTTGTTTATTTTTAGAGAGAATATAAGTAATAAGCCCACCCCATGCAAGCAATATCACATAGGAAATGAGCACACAAACCCAAGCATCACGTTTAGCAGCGCCAAGCAAGTGAGGAACAATTAACACATGGTTTGAAATCCCGATAAATAAGATAAGTACAAAAAGAAGCTGCACCCGAGAAAAGGTCATAACCTAACCACCTACTACATCCGTTTATGGTAGGTTTTGATTGATTTTGTTAAATTATGCTTATAAGATTTGAAAGATATTTAAAAAAGGGGTTACTTCAGTTAAGTTATAATGAGAGATAAACTGAGAAAAAGAAGGGAAGGCAAATGGTTGAATTTACATATGAGCGTAAGAAAAAAGAGAAAAAGTTCAAGATCTACCCCAGATTACATACAAAGGAGGGGGAAGTGTGACCCAATTAGTAGATATTCTAATGGCCTTACTCATCCCTATTTTACTTATCATTCTCATCGTTTTAATCGTAAAGTGGATAGGTTCTATCAAGCACCAAAAGTCGGATTCAGAACTAGAAGATATCAAAAAGCAGCTTGATCGAATAGAGAAGAAAGTTGATAAATCAGGGTAAGAAAATAACGCACAGAAGCGGAAAACTTCTGTGCGTTTTGCGTCTCACATTTTACTTTACTTGAATTCTGCCTTCAACGTCTGGAATGTCCTGACCTGACTGAAGCGCATTAATTAAGATCGTACTTAGTAATTCTCCGCTGTCAAATTCAATGTTCTCTACGCTGAACATATCAAATCCGTCTCCGCCTGCTGCTGTAAAGTTATTAGTCGCAACCGAATACGACTCACTTACATTAAGTTCTTCACCATTTACAAATACTTCATCAACACGGTTTCCTGCAGGCTGGATTGGATTAAATGTAAATGTTAATCCTGACACATGCAGAAATCCACCATTTTCCTCTGGATAGACTCGTACAGAATGCTCTAAGGCAGCTATTATTTCTTCACCTGTTAGCGTTGTTCTTACAAGAGTGTTATCGAATGGAAGGGTAGTAAACACATGATTCCTAGTCACTTCACCTGCTGGAATGGACGCACGGATCCCGCCGCCATTAGTTACGGCGATATCTGTTTCGATTTCATTGCGCATTGCATCTGTAAGAAGGTTGCCAAGGTTCGTCTCTCTTGTTCGAACATTCGCTCGTTCCCCGTCTAAACGAACAGTGGTTGATGCAATAACCTCATTCATTTCACGATCCACTTCTTCTTTATAAGATTGAAGAATGGAAGAGATCTCTGGATCTTCTGCTTTCTCAGCATCATCTCTATACAAGAATCCATTCACACCAACTAACTGATCGTCATAGAAAATAAGGTTTGTATGGCCTAGTGCTTTGCCGTATTCAAATGCTTGAGTCACATAACCATGCTCGTATTTAACTGGCGTTTCAATCGTATCGTGACTATGACCGCCAAATATCACATCAATACCGTCGACTTCATTTGCGATATTACGCTCTGTATCTAGGCCTGAATGAGAAATAGCAAGAATGGAGTCTACCTGACCTTCAAGTTCGGCGACAGCTTCTTTTGCTGCCGCAACTTCATCCTCAAACGTAATGCCTTCAATACCTGCAGGATTTGTTTTCTCCGCTGTGTCTGTAGCCGTTAAGCCAACAAGAGCAATTTTCTTTCCATCTATCTCAATAATTGTATAACCATCTAGATAAGAGTTACCATCCTTTAGAATATTGGCACTTACTAGGGGGAAGTCTAGTTTATCTTTCAATTCAAGAAGGTAATCTTGTCCGTAGTTAAAGTCGTGATTTCCCGGAACCATCGCATCATAGCTCATGGCATTCATCGCTTCCACAGCCGCTAAGCCTTTGTTAAAGTTAACGTAGTTTGTGCCGTGGAAAGTATCTCCTAAATCAACTAGAAGAGTAGGGTTCTGGCTTCGAACTTGGTTTGTCAACTCGCTGATTTTTGCTAATCCTAATTCACCATTTTCCACGTTATGCATGATTCTGCCATGCAAATCATTCGTATGAATCACGCTCACAAAATCAAGCTCATTTTCTAAGCTGTCAAAGATGCTTTTCATTTCCTTTTGATTTAAAGGCTTTTTCGGCTTTAATACATTCGTTGCATCAATAAGACCTAATGCCTCTGCAGCTGCAAGATCCGCGTAATAAGAAGAGTCGATTGCCTTGAAGTCTCTATAAGACTCAAGTAACTCTTGAGAATACGAATCTCGTAAATTAAGTGCGCGAATTAAGAATACATACGCCTGTTCACGAGTTACTTTTTCATTGACACTAAATGGCGATTCGCTTACCTCATCCTCAGATACAATATTCGTGCGGATTGCCGCCTCGAAATAAGGTTTTAATTCATCATTAACATCTGTAAAAGGAACCTCTCCATCTTGTAAATCAATCCCGAGATTCGTTACTAATTCCTCTACAAAATCGCCTTTTGACACTGGCTCATTCGAAGATTTGGCATCAGCCATACTCGGCAAAAAGCCGGAGAATGCTAGCAATACAGCTAGCAGAGAAATAAGTATACTCTTACGATTCTTCATTTAATCACTCCTTATCTAGTAATGTGTAAACACTTATTAGTATAAGGGAGAAAAGAATTCAAAAGATTTATTGATTTTAAAATGGTAAGAAATAGACTTTAAGTCACGGATTATTTCTAGTAACAAAGAATGTCATAGTGTACATATTAGGGTAATCGCAAATATTAAGTTAAAGATTCATTGTTTAATAAAGCTCATTCGATTATAATCTAATTAGATAACCATCTAATCATTTAGGTTCTAAAAACAACACCACTTTTTTTCGATTGAAAGGAGGGGAGACATTGTCATTATTTAAATCGTGGAGAAAAGAAACTAATTATCAATTTCTGTTTTGGGCGGGGATAATTAATGGGATAGGCAGCAGAATAAGCCAGATCGCCATATTTGGGCTTCTATATCAATTGACAGGTTCAGGAATGGCCATCGGTTTTGTTCTTGCCATTCGAATGATTCCTTTTCTTATCCTTGCACCGATTGGAGGGATGCTCGCAGATCGTTTTTCCAAAAAGAACTTGTTATTTACCGTAGATCTCATTCGAATTCCAGTGATCATGTCCTTCCTGCTGGTTCAAGACCCTTCTGACATATGGCTTATCTATGTGATTACCTTTTTTCTTGCATGCTTAGAAGCAGTGTATGTGCCTACTAGAATGTCTGCCATCCCTGCCTTAGTTAAGCAAGATCGACTCATCGATATTAACTCCTTAGAGCAAGCAATGGTTGGAATTGTTTTGGTAATAGGGGCAGCATCAGGCGGGGTCATCGCTTATTATTTCGGACTTTCTACATCGTTTATTATTAATGGTATAACGTTTTTGTTGTCAGCTTTGCTCATAGCGAAAGTTAACCTCCCTTTTGTTACCCCTAATGAAAAAGGAAATGCGCCTTTGATTATATCAAGAAGGAAATTATGGTCATCAGCTGCCCTTCTCACGTTCTTTTTTATCGCTGTCACGATGCCACTCGCAAACGGTATCGACAATGTCCTTGTCAGTGTATATGCCCTTGAAGTATTTGAAATGGGGGAGTTAGGAGTAGGGATTTTGTATGCTGCTCTCGGGTTAGGGTTTATTTTCAGCTCCATGTGCTCTAAATTATTAAAACGCTCCTTATTGGCACTAACTGTTCTTTTTATTGCCTTTGAAGGCCTTGGACATTTATTATTAAGTATAGTTCCATCTTTTTCCACAGCTATATGCGTAATCATATTCATCACATTTGTAGGCGGCTTAAGTAATATTTGTATCGATACGGTGATGATGAAAGTGATTCCACGCCGAAAGCAAGGGACCATATTTGGCTTTATGCAAGCTATATCTAATACGGCACTCGGCTTATCAATGGCGTCCGCCGGATTCCTTTTAGAAGTTTTTCCCCCTAGAGAGTTGAGTTTAATTGTAGGAGTAGCATACATTGCCTTCACTATCTTATATTCTATTCTGTTTTCGAAATTGAATCTTGTAAAAGAAAAAAGAGAGTTGTTGAGAGGTATGAAATCTGCGTAAAAATTAAAAAAGGAGTACGGAAGATATGAAAATTAGATTGTTAAATGCGAATGAGAACCCACCTATGGACCTGCTGTTGTTGGCAGACCCCTCTGAAAAATTAATAGCGGACTACATTGAGCGAGGGGAATGTTTTATTGCTGAGGAGTCCGGTGAAATAATTGGTGTGTTGGTATTATTGCCTACAAGGCCTGACACTGTTGAACTAGTGAATGTAGCTGTATGTAAAGACATGCAAGGCCGGGGGATTGGCAGGAGATTAGTAGAGTTTGCTGTAGATTCAGCTAAAAAGCAGGGATTTAAAGCAATTGAAGTAGGAACAGGTAATTCAAGTATTGGCCAGATCGCACTTTATCAAAAATGCGGGTTTCGAATGATAGGAATAGATGTGGACTTTTTCATCAGACATTACGAGGAAGAAATTTATGAAAATGGGATTCAGTGCAGGGATATGGTCCGATTATCGCAAGACTTGTTGTAAAAAAGTGCTGAAGCGAGGTGGAATAAATTGGTATTGTACATATGGAAGAGCAGTCACTAATAATGGTATACAATATTGCGTTGATGCCAATGAGAGGTGAACAAATGCTGGATTTCTTCTTTTCGAATTTATTTTACATTGCTTTGATTATATTAGTTTTGCTGTTCATACGTATAAACTCTTCCTATTCAAAGCGCAGGGCTAAAGTAAATGAAGATATGAAACAGCTGCAGCAGCGAGTGAACGAGCTTGAACGAAAGCAGGATAGTCCTTATAAGGAGAAGTGAGGATCGCATGGATAAAGAAACATTTAAGAGTCTTATGACATTCGGTGCTATAGTTGGCGCGTCAGGTTTAATTATATTATTATTCAGTGTTAACATTGGTCTCGGACTATCTCATTCTTGGTTAAACTCACAAGGCGGAATGGCCGATACTCATCTTTTTGAAACGGTTACGAAAAGCTATACAACCGCCATTATCATTATTGGCGGTGTACTATTTGCCTTAGGTTCTGCTGTTATTACCGCGGTTCAATTTATGGATAGGTTGAAACCTCACGAATAATAGATTACTTGAGTAAAATGGAAGTAAAAGACGCTTCCTCAAATGGAAGCGCCTTTTTAAAATTTATACTTCAAAAACCTTTCCTAATTGATTAACCCACGACTTTAACGCGTGATGTGTTGTCACTATTTTAATAGACGCCCCGGTTTCTGTTCCCATCTGACTGTTCATTTGTCCGCCGTCTAATGTTATGTAAAGAGTTATTTCTTCTTTATTATGTTCATCAATTACATAAAACATAGTAAGCTCTGGTTCTTGCGGTGTAATATAACCCGAACCTGGCTGCAAATTGAGATTGCTAATTTGTTCTTTTAACGTAGCAATATCTCCTTGTGTCCAGCTAATCGTTCTGCTTACAACCGCATAGCCGAAAGAAAAGGAAAGCATAAAATCCACTTTATAGTTGCTGTCTCCAATATTTTCTTTCTTCATAAGTTCCATTTTAAATTCTGTTTTACTTTCATCATAAAATACATCTTTTAGTGAGACCATTGCTAAGAACCCCTTTATTTTTTATTTTACCAGTTTTGTCGCTGCCATATTAAACAACATAATCTTCCAGTCACACAACCTTAATTAGGAAACTAAGGTATTTTTATGTATTTGTAGATACTCTTCCACACATTCTTTATCTCTTATTTATAGATAACAACGTAAACTTTTTACTTACTTTATAATTTTGTGTTTAATCAAATTTAGTTAAGCTTTATCACAGAATAGGCTATTTATATACGGTTGAAGCTTAATAATGGTCAACTATCCATAAACATGACAATATGACCAAAAACTTATGCAACAAATCATAAAATCAGCATGAATCTATAAATAATTTCAAGAATAATCTGTATACAATTGAATTAATACAACTAGGGGGTAGGTAAAAATGAATACGGTTACAAACGGTAAAGTAAAACGTTATACGGGATCAAAGCTCAACACAAAAGGCTGGCAGCAAGAAGCGGTATTGCGCATGTTAATGAACAACTTAGATGCGGATGTAGCGGAACGACCGGAAGATCTTGTCGTGTATGGCGGGATCGGAAAGGCCGCTCGTAACTGGGAGAGCTTTGATGCGATCGTTGACAGCTTGAAGAAATTAGAGGCTGACGAGACCTTGCTTGTGCAGTCGGGTAAGCCGGTTGTTGTATTTAAAACACATACGGATGCCCCGCGTGTATTGCTTGCTAATTCAAACATCGTACCAGCGTATGCAAACTGGGAGACCTTCCACGACTTAGATAAGAAAGGCTTAATGATGTACGGGCAAATGACAGCGGGGAGCTGGATCTACATCGGCTCGCAAGGAATTGTTCAAGGAACGTATGAAACGTTTGCCGAACTTGCTAAGCAGACATTTAATAACACTCTTCAAGGAACGATTACACTAACTGCCGGCCTTGGCGGCATGGGTGGGGCTCAACCGTTAGCTGTAACAATGAACGGTGGCGTTTGTATTGCCATCGAAGTTGACGAAAAACGAATTGATCGCCGTATTGAGACTCGTTACACGGATGTGAAAGCGACTACTTTAGATGAAGCAATCAAACTGGCGGAGAAAGCCAAACTTAAAGGCAAGGCACTATCAATAGGATTGTTAGGAAATGCAGCCGATCTGCTTCCTGAAATGATTAACAGAGGGTTTATTCCAGATGTGCTAACCGACCAAACCTCTGCTCATGATCCATTAAATGGCTATATTCCATCTCAGATGTCATTAGAAGAAGCGGCAGAACTACGTACAACGGATGAGAAAGAATACGTAAAGCGTTCAAAAGCGTCAATGGCTCAGCATGTTCGAGCGATGCTTGAGATGATGAAACGCGGGGCAGTGACGTTTGATTATGGTAATAACATCCGTCAGGTAGCTAAAGATGAAGGGGTAGAAAATGCGTTTGATTTCCCAGGCTTCGTACCGGCGTATATCCGACCACAGTTCTGTGAAGGGAAAGGGCCGTTCCGCTGGGTAGCGTTATCCGGTGACCCTGAAGATATTTACAAAACTGATCAAGCGATTCTTCGTGAGTTCAGTGATAATGAACATCTTTGTAACTGGATCCGCATGGCGCAGGACAAAATTCAATTCCAAGGGCTGCCTTCTCGTATTTGCTGGCTAGGGTACGGAGAGCGTGCACGATTCGGAAAGATTTTAAACGACATGGTCGCAAGCGGCGAGTTAAAAGCACCAATCGTTATTGGGCGTGACCACCTTGATTCAGGTTCGGTTGCATCACCTAACCGTGAAACAGAGGGAATGAAGGATGGGTCAGATGTAGTCTCTGACTGGCCTATTTTAAATGCGATGGTTAATGCAGTCGGCGGTGCAACATGGGTTTCTGTTCATCACGGAGGCGGAGTAGGAATGGGGTATTCTCTGCATGCGGGCGTCGTTATCGTAGCAGATGGTACGAAGGAAGCTGAAGCTCGCATTGAACGCGTTCTGACAACAGATCCTGGAATGGGTGTCGTTCGTCATGCGGATGCGGGATATGACCTTGCGAAGAAAACAGCACGTGAGAAGGGTATCAATATGCCAATGCTAAAAGACGAGAACTAAGAGGAGAGATAACATGAGTAAAGCTATATTTATAAGAAATGCAAATGAAGTGATTACGATAAAAGGAGGCTCAGATGCGCCTCTTACAAAAGAAAGAATGGAAGAGCTTCATATCATAAAAGGCGGAAGTATGTGGCTTGAGGACGGTAACATTCAAGCGGTAGGAACAGACGAAGAGATCCTAGCAGACTATCAAAATCGTTTGGATGAAGCTGAAGTAATCGATGCACGCGGAAAAGTGGTCGCTCCAGGTTTTGTAGACCCGCACACTCATCTTGTTTTTGCTGGCAGCCGTGAAAATGAATTTAACATGCGCCTAGAAGGGTCCTCTTATATGGAGATTATGAATGCAGGGGGCGGCATTCATGCTACTACGCGCGCCACAAGAGAAGCAGATCATGAGCAGCTTTTTACAGAAAGCAAACGACGTTTGGATAAATTTTTAATGCATGGTGTGACTACAGTCGAAGCAAAGAGCGGCTACGGGTTATCACTTGAACATGAAATGAAGCAGCTTGAAGTAGCCAAAAAACTAAATAACTCTCATTGTATTGATATCGTTTCTACCTTTATGGGAGCTCATGCGGTCCCTATTGATTATAAAGAAAATCCAGATCAATTTGTCGATATCGTGATTAATGAAATGATCCCAAAAGTCGCTGAAGCAGGGCTAGCTGAATTTAATGATGTGTTTTGTGAACATGGGGTGTTTACACCTGATCAATCAAAACGCATTTTAGAAGCTGGTCTGAAGCATGGACTGAAGCCTAAGATTCATGCGGATGAAATTGAACCTTACGGCGGGGCGGAAACAGCAGCAGAAGTCGGGGCAGTGTCTGCCGATCACCTTTTAAAAGCATCTGATGAAGGGATGAAAATGATGGCTGATAAAGGAGTCATCGGTGTTCTCCTGCCTGGTACAGCCTTCTTTTTAATGGCCGAGTCAGCTAATGGACGCAAAATGATTGATACCGGCGTTCCTGTTGCACTCTCTACAGATTGTAACCCAGGGTCATCGCCAACGGTTTCCTTGCCGCTCATTATGAATCTCGGATGCTTGAAAATGGGGATGACACCGGCAGAAGTCATTACAGCAACAACGATTAATGCGGCTCATGCGATTAACCGCGGTCATGAAGTTGGAAGTATTGAAGTCGGGAAAAAAGCAGACGTTGTGATCCTTGATGTTCCGAATTACATGCAGCTTCAATACCATTACGGCGTCAACCATACCGAAACTGTTATTAAAGGCGGCAAGGTCGTAGTAAATGGGGGAAGGCTGGTATGAGCAGCTATCCATACCCTCTCTTAAATCCGCCGCCATTCAGCTGGACTAGAGGAGAAAACGTACAAGAACCTAAAGTGCATCAGTGGATTGAGCCCATTGATGCACATCATCAAGAAGAATGGGGAGCTTATGATGCTGTCATATTAGGAGTTCCGCTTTCACGCTCCTCTATTTCTGCATCAAGTGCAAGTGAGAATCCTGAAGCTTTTAGAAGAGCGTGGAAGTCATTTACTACGTATAACTTAGATGAAGATCTCGATTTATCAGAACTTAGAGTCGCTGATTTGGGTGATGTGAGAGAGCATGTGACAGACATTTCAATCTGCCATAAAAATATCCGTGAAGCGATGAAAGCCATACAGACAAATCATCCAAATGCTCTTCCCATCATGATCGGAGGCGATCACTCGATTACGGCACAGCTCATCAAAGGCTATAAAGATATTCACCCAAATGAGCGAGTGGGCATCCTGCAGCTCGATACTCATTTTGACTTACGAGATCTTACAGATAACGGTCCTTCTAACGGCACCCCGATACGTAACCTGCTTGAGAATCAAGTGATTCGAGGTGAGGATGTTTACAATATTGGTTTGCACGGCTTCTTTAACGCACGTTCGCTCAAAACGTATGCTGATGAAGCCGGTGTGAATTATGTGACGATGAAGCAAGCACGTAAGAAGGGGATGGAACAAGTAATCGGTGAAGCCCTCAGCAAGCTTGAAGCGAAGGTCGATAAAATCTATTTCACGGTTGATATGGATGTATTAGATATTAGCGCAGGACCAGGTGCCCCTGCTGCGACCCCAGGCGGAATGTATGTACACGAATTACTAGAAGCCGTTCAAATAGCCGGTGCTTCACAAAAAGTATGTGCGATGGACATCGTCTGCCTTGACCCGACAAAAGATGTGGCACAAGCAACCGTCAAGACAGGGGTCCATGTGATGCTTTCCTTTTTAACTGGTTTTATGCAACGAAAAGAGCAGTAGCTGCTGCACTTTTCATCTATTCTCTTTTTCTCAGCTTTAATTCCTTGTATTCTATCAACTGACATTCCAATCAGCATTCCTAAGCTGTTGATCATTTGGGTACAGCGAACCATTCTATCAATTCTAATTGCTGCGCCGATTGCTTATTTATTTTTATAAGTAATATTTGCCTCCTGGAGCGAGATGCTCTAGGAGGTTTTGTCTTGAGGCAACTTTTTTGGACAAGTTTAGAACTTTTAGCTTTCTATAATAAGTGTTCTCTTTAACAAAAAGATTGCTATAGACCCACATGAAGGTCGTTTGGTAGGATATACTAGCATGTTTAAATGAGAGAGAAAGAGTTATAGAGGTGGTTGTATGAGTAGCAATTTTAAACAAGCAGAAACAGCTACTTGGATTGGTATTATTGTAAATGCGCTATTAGCTATTATAAAAGGAGTTGCTGGCTGGATGTCAGGTAGTCGTGCATTGATTGCAGATGCAGCACATTCAGCATCAGATATTGCAGGATCATTTGCAGCTTTGTTCGGTCTTCGCAAGCACAGAAGCCTCCAGATGAAGACCATCCATACGGTCATGGGAAGGCTGAGAACATCGCAACCATTGTTGTCGCCATTTTATTAATCATCGTAGGGGTAGAAATTGCTTTTTCCTCAGCAAAAGGATTTTTAGGAGAAGCCCCAAGTTCACCTGGCTGGATCGCACTGATTGTCATTCTATTTTCGATCGGTGTAAAAGAAGTGATGTTCCAATATAAATATAGACTTGCTAAAAAGATCGACAGTCCTGTGTTATTAGCAGAAGCATGGCATCACCGCTCAGACGCCTTATCATCTATTGCTGCATTTATCGGGGTGCTTGGATCAATTATTGGTACATACAGCAATAACCCGGCACTCCTTTATTTAGATCCGTTAGCTGGCATTTTCGTCTCTTTACTTGTCGTTAAAGTAGGATTCACGATAGGAAAAGAATCAAGCTTGATTATGATGGAACAAGTATTAGACAAAGAGAAAACAAAGCCATTTATAGAAACGATCTTAAGTGTCAAAGGCGTCAAACGAGTAGACGAGCTGCTAGCAAGAAACCACGGTCATTACGTGGTCATTGATCTAAAAGTAAGTGTTGAACCTCATATAAGTGTAGAAGACGGACATTTGATTTCAAAAAAAGTGAAATCTAACCTTTTAAGCACCCATCAAAATGTAAAGAAAGTGATGATTCATATTAATCCTTATAGAAAAGATGATTAATATAATATGACAAATTATTTTAAGGTTCCAAGCTGAGTGCTTGGAATCTTTTTTATAAAATCTATGTACATTTCATTATTATCTCACATCTGCTTGCTATCTTTACTCTAGACCGGTCAATATTATATAAGGAGAGGGAAGATGACAAAGTCAGATACCAAGCAGTCTAAAACACACACTAAGCAGAAAAAATCATTTTACCAAGCGGTTTGGAGGTGGCATTTTTATGCAGGAGTTATTTTTGCCCCCTTTTTACTCATACTCGCCATAAGCGGTGGCGTTTATTTATTTAAGCCTCAGCTTGAATCGTTAATGTACAGCGATTTATATTATGTTAAACAACTGAAAGAAGAAGTCGTCAATCCATCGTTACAGATAGGTTCGGTGGAAGAGACTTTTGACGGTAGTACTGTTCTATCTCTCCGTTTTAACGATTCCGCGGATCGAACAAACGAAGTGAACTTTATTCAAGACGGCGTATCAAAAACGGCATACATAAATCCGTATGATGGGACGATACAAGGATCGTTGGTAAATAGTGAAAAATTCATGGAAGTTTTCAAAAAGATTCATAGCGAGTTATTAATTGGCGGAACGGTTGCCAACAGATTAGTAGAACTGGCAGCTTGCTGGGCCATTGTATTATTAATTACCGGCCTTTTCTTATGGTGGCCAAGGAATAAAGCTTCCATTTGGGGCACGATTTTACCTCGTTTCCGTAAAAGAGGAAGACTTTTTTGGCGAGACATGCACGCAGTGCCTGCTTTTTGGCTTTCTTTATTTATTTTAGTTTTAATTCTTACAGGACTACCATGGTCAGGAGTAATGGGAGATCAAATTAACCGTCTAGCCACTTCTACCAACACAGGATACCCTCCATTTGCCTTAAGTTTTATGGAAAAACCTGAATCTGTGGTAAAAGCGGGGGACGTTGCTGATGACATTCCTTGGGCTCAAGAGAACGTACCTGTACCTGAATCAAGAGCAGCTGCTGGATACCTCCCCCTAACGGTAGATGAGATTAATGAAATTGCTCATACCAACGGAGTTCATGTACCTTATACCATCTCGATGCCACAAGGGGAAACAGGTGTTTTTACAATTGCTACTTCGCATTCAAAACCTGGAGATAATGCCACGCTGCATATTGATCAATATGATGGAAGAGTGCTAACGGACGTTAGATATCAGGACTATGGCATACTAGCTAAAGTTATCACATTAGGTATTGCTCTTCATGAAGGAAGACTGTTCGGCCTGGCAAATCAACTGCTAGGATTAATAACTTGTGTAGGATTAGTTTTGATCATAATCAGTTCGTTTATTATGTGGAGAAAACGAAAACCACAGCACAGTGCGGGGGCACCACCAAAACCTTCTAATAAAAGAACAAGCAAAATTGTCTTTTTCATCATGTTAACTCTAGGAATCTTAATGCCTTTAGTAGGATTATCTATCATTGTTGTCTATCTACTGGATCGTTTTCTATTATCAAAAATAAAGAGATTGCACTCATGGTACGCATAGGGAGGATAATCATGAAACAACATTTGATAATTTTGCTTTTATGTTTAATCGTTATTACAGGGTGCAAGGCAAATACTATTTCATCAGATATAGATCAGCCAATTAATGTAGATCTCTTAGTTCCTGATGCGTTAGAAAAAGAGGAAGAGATTCCATTTCAGATTCAAGCAGTCAAAGCAGGAGAGGAGATCCTGATTGAGAAGCTTGAAATAAAAATCTGGAGGGATGATGAAGCTCAAAGAACCTTTATTTCTAAAGGTAGGGACCAGATTAAACACGGGATTTTCTATCATCAATTTGATAAGGAGGGGGTATACATCCTCCAAGTAAATCTAACTGCAAGCGGACAACAACGGATAGTAAAGACAGCCCTTGCAGTGGGCGAAGCTGCAAAAGAGGATTTAAAGAATATGACTGACGATAATAGTGATCTCTCAACTGATCATTCACATCATTAAATCATTTTATTAGCTCACTATTAGTAAAAAGCATTGGAAAATAATAGAAAAACAGTAGAACTGGGTGTAATATGAAATATGTATCTTCTAATTAAGGAGGCGACCACAATCGACCTAACCATTATTGCAGCCATGCTCGTCACCATTATTTTTACAGTTATAGCTATTTTCCAAGTTCTACTTTCTTTAGGCTTCCCTTTAGGAGAAGCAGCTATGGGAGGTTTTCATAAAGTCCTGCCTCCCCCGCTTAGAATTGTCAGTGCGTTTAATGCTCTTATTCTTTTATTTATGGGGTATGTCTTTCTAGTACATGCTGGTGTGCTCACTAACACTATTTTTAGTTTGCCAACAAATGCATTAGTTTGGGTGTTTACGGTGTTCCTTGGATTGAACACTCTTGCAAACCTAGTTTCAAAAAGTAAAAAAGAGCGGATTATTATGACCCCGCTCTCTGGAATTGCTTTTCTATTGTGTGTATTCATTATTTTCTAATAAAGAGTAAGACAGCCTGAAAAATTCAGGCTGTCTTTTTACTGTAATTTAATCCTTACACTTTTTGTCAATTGGCGAACGAGATAAAGGCTAGCTGCAATCACTACAATCGTACCAACAATTGAAGTAATAAAAGATAATTGCGGAAAGGTGATATTGATTGAGTCTGCGATTGAATGAGCAATCTCTGCTTCCCAAAATGAATCAGTCAGTGCAAATAGTACGACTCCAATAGCAATAAACGCCATCCCAATAAGCCAGCCATAGCGATAAAAGCCAACAGAGATTACCCACCCTCCAATATAATAAGAGAAGATGATCAAGCTAGTGGAGAGAGTAAAAGTTAACAGGTTCTGCTCAGCACCTAAAAATTCTAATTGCCCCATTCCTGGTGAAAAAGGTGTAAAAGAGCCTATAAGCATTAAAATCGCTGATAATAAAACGGAGATAATCATAATACTTACAGCCAAAAGTGCTGCAGCTATTGATGTACCTAAAAACACATCCTTTCTTGTTACGCCATTTCTTACATAAAAGTTAAAGAAAACAAAGCAGGCCATAATTCCGCAAATAAGCATAAAGACTTTAGATGGTTGATACATAAACGCATGAAACACAAGATCTAAGTCTACGCTGTCTCTTATAAAGCGGCCAAGGAGTAAATAGGCTGCTAACACACACGGGATAAACCAAGCCACCCACTTCAGTTGCATTAAATAGAAATCGATTGTCACTTTTTTGTACCTAGAATTATTATCAGTCCCCATTTTAATCCTCCTCACCTGTTAAATGGATAAATAAGTTTTGAAGAGTAACCGTGCTTATTTCAACACCTGATTGTTCAGCTTCTAATAAAAGACTTTCACTTACTTCACCGTAGACCATCACTGCTTTAGTTCGACCAAGCTGTTCACTGTGAATACGGTTTAGCTCCCGAGTTAGCACATCAACCATTGCATCCTCGCCAGTAAAGGTAACCCCGCGGCTTACTACCTCGTCATATGGTTCATTGATCAATAGTTTCCCATCATCAATAATTAGAACATGATCAAATAAATATTCCATCTCAGAAACTAAATGAGTAGAGAGGATCATCACTCTCGGATGACGCTCTTGATCATTTAACAGTTCCTTATAGAACAGTTCACGAGTTGGCGCATCCATTCCTCGATATGCTTCATCAAAGATCGTTATTCTCGATCTGCTTGCAAGCCCAAGGATGACATTTAAAGCCGATTGTTTTCCGTCTGAAAGTTTATAGATTGATTTATCGAGCGGCAGCTTAAATTTTGCGGCAAGTTCTTTCGCATAAGGCATGTCAAAGTTAGGACGATATCGTTCCTGGAATTCAAAGTAATCCAAAGGTGAATCATGTTCTTCTTTATAATCCGCTTCAAAAATAAAATTCACCTCTGACATGATCCGGGCATTTTCAAACGGGTTCTCACCATCTATTTTTATTGTCCCTGATGAAGGCTCTACAAAAGAGGCGATGAGGGAGAGAAGAGTGGTTTTACCAGCACCATTGCGGCCAACTAAACCATATATTCCTTCTTTTCCAATCATAAAGGAAATATCCTTCAATGCCTCAAACTGCTTATACCTTAGAGACACATTATTTATCTCTAGTTTAAATGCCATTCGTATCACGCCCCTTTAATTTTTTTATAATTTCAGCTAGCTCATACTCAGTCAGCCCCAGCTTATCAGCTTCTTCGACCATCGGTTGAGCAAAGTTTTCAATAAATACATCTCTTCGTTTTTGAACAAGTTTTTCTTTAGCGCCTTCCGCTACAAACATTCCAACACCTCGTTTTTTATAGATAATTTCCTCATCAACGAGCAGGTTGATTCCTTTAGAAATCGTAATGTGGTTCACCTTGTAAAATTGAACCATCTGCGTAGTAGAAGGGATTTGGTCATGTTCTTTTAATTGATCTTTAAAAATTTGATCCTCAATTTTTTCTTTGATTTGCAAGAAGATTGGTTTCTTTTCATTAAATTGACTCAAAAGCCACACCACCTTAATTTAACTCAACAAACGCTCAGTGTTATATGGTTATATAGTTATGTATATAACTATAATTGCATAGAGGTGTATATGTCAACTAAAGTTATAAAATACCATTTCATTCAAATATTCATTTGATTAATTAAGCCCACACCTGCTATACTATATTCAAACGAACATTTGATTGATTAGGAGGGCATATATGAGCAGCAACGATTCATGCGAAATTTATAGCTTTGATGCAGAAAAGGTAACACGTCTAAAAGGGGTAATAGAGCGGGAAGAACTAGGCGGGGTTGCACAGCTATTCAAAGCGATAGCTGATGAAAACCGGGCAAAGATCACATACTCGCTTTGTGAAGAAGAGGAATTATGTGTATGTGATATAGCCAATATTATTGGCTCCTCCGTAGCAACAGCCTCCCATCACCTGCGGACTCTGCATAAGCAAGGTATTGTAAAGTACCGTAAAGAAGGGAAGCTTGCTTTTTACTCACTAGATGATCATCATATTAAACAATTATTATTGATTGCACTAGAACATAAGAAGGAAGGGAAGGCACATGACTGAGGCACGTGCTAGACTGATAGAGGAAGAAAGTAAAACCTATCGTGTTCAGGGATTTTCTTGTGCAGGCTGTGCCAAAACATTTGAAGAAAACGTGAAGCATTTGGATGGAGTTTCTGATGCACAAGTGAATTTTGGTGCGTCAAAGATTACGGTGATAGGAACAGTTAGTAAGAAAGAACTTGAGAAAGCAGGAGCATTTGAAAACCTCCATCTTAGAGATGAACACGAAAAAGCTGCACCTCGCATTCCGTTTTGGAAGCAGAAAACAACGATGAAAGTATATATTGCCATTGCATTATTACTAATGAGTTTTCTTGCAGATTATAAGGTGGGAGAAGGAAGTACTCTACCTTTGATGTTGATTATCCTCTCTATCTTAATTGGCGGATATACATTATTCATAAAAGGGTTGAACAACTTAATTCGATTGAAATTTGATATGAGCACCTTAATGACGATTGCCATTATTGGTGCAGCATTTATTGGTGAGTGGATTGAAGGCGCTGTCGTTGTCATTTTATTCGCGATTAGTGAAGCACTTGAGCGGTATTCGATGGACAAAGCACGCCAATCGATTGCCTCACTCATGGACATTGCGCCTAATGAAGCGCTCATTCGCCGCGCAGGCAAAGAAATGTTGGTCAATGTAGATGAAATCGAGATTGGTGACATTATGATTGTGAAGCCTGGTCAAAAGCTTGCGATGGACGGGGTTGTTATTAAAGGCATGTCTACCATTAACCAAGCAGCCATTACTGGAGAAAGTGTACCTGTGACGCGATCGGTGGATGATGAAGTATTTGCCGGGACATTGAACGAAGAAGGTCTGCTTGAAGTTAAAGTAACGAAGCGGGTAGAAGACACAACGATTGCTAAGATTATTCATTTAGTTGAAGAAGCTCAAGCAGAAAAGGCTCCATCTCAAGCATTTGTCGACAAATTTGCCAAATACTATACACCAGCTATTATCCTGCTCGCGGCACTTATCGTTGTCATTCCGCCGACATTGCTTGGCGGGGAGTGGAGCGAGTGGATTTACCTTGGCCTTGCGACACTTGTTGTCGGATGCCCTTGTGCACTTGTTGTTTCAACGCCGATTGCAGTCGTTACAGCAATCGGAAATGCTGCTCGTAACGGCGTATTAATTAAAGGCGGCGTTTATCTAGAAGAAGCTGGCGCATTACGTGCGATTGCTTTTGATAAAACCGGGACATTAACAAAAGGGGTCCCAACTGTCACAGACTTTATTACTTTAAAAGGTGAAGAATTAGAGACTTTAAAGATCACTGCAGCAATTGAAAAAGGCTCCCAGCACCCGCTTGCTTCAGCTATTATGCGTAAAGCAGAGGATTCCGGGTTAGACTTTCATTCGGTGCAGGTTGAAGAATTCCAATCCCTTACAGGTAAAGGACTTAAAGCTCAAGTAGATGGTGTACAGTATTACGTAGGAAGCCCTGCCTTATTTCAGGATCTTCATAAAGAAATCGAATCAACTATACACGACCTCATTATCCAGCTGCAAAACGAAGGTAAAACAGTGATGGTCGGAGGGACAGAAAATGAGATTCTTTCCTTAATAGCTGTGGCAGACGAAGTAAGAGAATCATCTAAAGAGGTCATTCAAAAGCTTAATCAAATAGGTATCGATACAGTGATGCTGACGGGAGATAATAGAAGAACAGCTGAGGCAATCGGCCATCAGGTAGGTGTTAAGAACATTGAAGCAGATCTCCTGCCAGAAGATAAGTTAACCTATATAAAAGGGCTTAACGATAAGCACCAGCGTGTTGCAATGGTTGGTGACGGGGTAAATGATGCACCGGCGCTTGCTGCATCTACTGTCGGAGTGGCGATGGGCGGTGCAGGAACAGATACTGCGCTTGAAACTGCAGATATCGCTCTTATGTCAGACGACCTTAGCAAACTTCCTTATACGATTCAATTAAGCCGCAAAGCACTCAAAATTATTAAGCAGAACATTACCTTTTCCCTTGCTATAAAAGCATTTGCTCTACTCTTAATCGTCCCAGGCTGGTTGACGTTATGGATGGCTATATTTGCTGATATGGGAGCGACGCTGTTAGTTACACTGAACAGCTTACGGTTAATGAAAAAGAATGATGATGAATAAACAAGATGAGTAAACAGACCGAACAACGCTTATGCATGTGCTTAAGCGTTGTTTTTCTTTTTCGTAGAATGAATGCTCAAACTTAAATATCGCACGACCCATATTCCCGCTATAAAGAATAAGGCAGTAAATGCGATGGCTAGATCTCTGCCAACAGGATTAAACCAGCTCGTTTCAGTTGGTAAGAAGAACATCGCTAGAACAATCGCTAGAACAAAATGAACTAGATTAGCAGCCAATAAGAACTTAACCTCTAATTTAGTTGAGAGAATACCTGCTGTAACGACATACAATAAGGACCCTATAAACAAAAAGTCCGCATCCTCTTGCGTAAGGTGTTGCCCGTACTCATAAAAATGAAACAAAAAAGCGGCTGGTATTATACTAAACACTATACCTATTGTTCTTATCATTTTTTCTCCTCTTCTACTAATCCCGGATATTGGTTTATACTACTATATATTAACATAATTAGTTTTTGTGTTTACAAATGTTAATAAACAGGTAATACATAAAAGCTTGCTTATTTTAAATCTACATAGCAAAATAGAATTAATGATAAAAAAAGGGGTAATAGGAATGCTAAGCATGTATGAATTTTTTAAAGAAAGAACTTGGGATCTGACAGAACAATGGTATGCGAACCTAGATAAATCACTTGAAGGTGTGTATGGTTCGAAAAGTGAAAAAGAAATTAACCAGTTAAAGGAACAAAATCATCAATTTCACGTTAATTTTTGTGAATTATATAATGAAAATGCCACGGATACACACGCAAGGTTTAATGAATGGTTAGATGAAATTGCAAAAGATCAATCTCATCTCAATACTCCATTAGACCAAATTATTGGCGAATTTTTTAATGTGAAATTTCTATACCATGATTTAATTCAAGATTACGTAGAGTATCTAGATAAAAACCCTTCTCACGAAGAAGTGAATGAATGGCATCAAGTTGTTCGAAAAGCCTTTAAAGCGCTTATTCAAGAGTTCAGTAAACGTCATTTACAAGAGCAGGAACGACTATTGCAATCACAGCAGGAAATGATTACAGAGCTTAGCTCACCTGTTATTCTTATTAAAGACCAAATTGCCATTCTGCCATTAGTCGGAGATATTGATACATACCGGGCTAAAATCATATTCGATAAAACATTGAAGCAATGTAATGACTTACAAGTGGAACATCTTGTTATTGATTTATCTGGTGTGCCGATTATCGATACAATGGTTGCCAATCAAATTTTCCATGTCATTAGTGGTCTAGAATTGATCGGTACAGAGACAAGCTTATCTGGAATGCGACCAGAAATCGCGCAAACAGCGGTCCAGCTAGGCATCCGATTTAATGAAGTGAAATCTTTTTCGTCCTTATCCCAAGCCCTAGCTAGATTAATAAATTAATTGTAAGAGATGGTTGTCATTACTGACATCCATCTCTTATTTGTATTTGTGCACAAATTAAACTTTAGGGTTATGAAGGATAAAAGAGGGAAAGTAAAGAGAAACAACCTTTCTAGGAGGACTTTATGAAAAAGATCATCTCATATGGCAAAGCATTGGGTACGGAGTTTTCCAATGATAATGTACCACTGCTCGCAGCCGCACAAGCCTATTATTATATTTTATCTTTCATACCAATGCTTATCCTTATCTTCTCTATCATCCCTTATTTAAACTTTGATCCTGACCAAGCAATGGACGTGATCTCTAGCATTATGCCTGATGATACGTTTCTTGTATTTGAAGAACAAATCCTCAGCATCCTTACAGAACAGAGAGGAGGGCTTCTTACAGTAGGGATAATCGGAACCATTTGGTCTGCTTCAAACGGAATGAATGCATTTATTCAAGCTCAAAACGAGGCATACAACGTAAAAGAAACCCGCTCTTTCGTATTATAAGGTCAGCCAGATAAGAAAATATTTCTGGTTGACCATTTGTTATATGGTTTTATTATAACGGTAGCC
>NZ_ATAE01000008.1 GCF_000474275.2 Alkalihalophilus marmarensis DSM 21297 | reverse complement strand
ATTTAGTGCACTCATTTTTAGTATATCATTTGTATTTTAACTTTTTTATTGAAAAATATTGACAAACTATTAGCTGGTTTTGTTAAAGCAAGGTTGTTATCAATCGCCCTAACATTAGGAATGATTGTAGCCTTCGTAGTAGCTCTCATTTTACCAGTGTTTGGAGATACAATTATCAATTTTATTAAATCGTTTGGTCATTTGCCTGATGAGATGGAGGTTTTATTTAGGGTCCTTCGCTGGGCTCTTAGTATTACAATTACTGTGATTATTTTTGCTGCACTATATCATTTTGCACCGAATGTGAAAACACCCTTCAAACATGCCTTACCTGGTGCAGTGTTCTCAACACTATCATGGCAGCTAACTTCATTAGGCTTTTCGATTTACATTAGTAACTTTGGGAATTATTCAGAGACATACGGAAGTTTAGGCGGGATATTTATCTTAATGCTATGGTTCTTTTTAATCGGCATAATTCTTGTTGTCGGAGCAGAGATCAACGCGATTATTTATAGAAAAAGAAAGAAGAGATTGGTTCAGGACGAACATATGACAAAGAGTATTTAAGCCCCATAAAAGGAAACTCATATTAAAAATGAGTTTCTTTTTTTTCATTGAAAATTATCTAGAAATCCAATGTTCCTTTTGATAAATACGACCCAATTACTATATAATGGAATTAAAAAGGAGGAGTTTTATGCACCGATTTTTTGGAATTCTCATTCTTATTTTTCTATTGCATGGATGTTCATCTAGTGAATCAATAATAAACAATGCAGATAAACAAAACACTGTGGCTGAAGTACATAATGAATCAAAAGGAGTCTTTTATAAAATTGAAAACAACCAAAATACCATCTATTTATTCGGATCAATACATACTGCTAATCGTGATTTGCATCCATTAAAACCCGAGGTCGAAGCTGCTTTTACAGAATCTGATTATGTTGCAGTTGAATTAGACTATAAAAATATCGATCTTACAAAATGGAATGAACTGAATAAAGAATTTGGCCTTTTAAAAAGCGGAACAATTGATCATTATCTTTCTCCTAAAACACGCGAGCATTTTAATGAATTTCTAAGCACTTATCAAATTAGAGAGAATGATATTAATCAACTGCAGCCTTGGAATCTTAATCATTATATTCAAGCAACTGTTGCTGCAGAAGAAGGATTTTCACCAGATTTTGGAATAGAAGAGTATTTCTTATCAAGAGCACCTGTCGAAGAAAAATCAATTTTACAGTTGGAATCATATGAAGATTTTTTTTATGTGTGGGGTCAATTACCAATTGAAACTCAACTACTTGAATTAGAAGATACACTAAAGCAACCAGAAAAAGCGATAGTTGAACTTGAACAATTAATGGATGCTTGGATAGCAGGTGACATAAGCCAGTTAGCTACTTTTAGGCAAGCCTCAGAGCTTGACGGAGCAGACCCACATGATTTAAAAGAATTTTATATTCGCTTTTTTGAAGAAAGAGATCTTAAAATGGCGAATAAGATTGAAGAACTTTTAAATAGCAAAGATAATAAAGTTATTTTTGCTACCGTAGGGGTGCTTCACTTGGTAGGAGAGGACAGTATTGTAGAAGTATTAAGATCTAGAGGTTATAAAGTGCAAAATATATTTGATACATTATAAGCATTCAATTAATCATTAGTTAAGAGGAGTAAATTCTATGGGCAAAGTAATCGGTTTTGAAATCAGCAGTCAACAACCAGAAAAGGCTGCAGCTTTTTATACGGAAGTATTTGGGTGGGAGGTTTCAGAACCTCATTGGGATTATAGATCTGTTCATTATCAAACAGCTGAACAAAATGTTCTTATAGGTGGCATCAGTAAAGGCCCGAGCGATTTTCCTCACGGGACAAGAATCCAAATACAAGTGGATAGTCTTGATGAAATCATCGGTAAAGCAATCGAACATGGCGCAATGATTTTAAGAGAAAAGATGGAATTTGAGGATTTTTATATGACCTATATTGTGGATCCGACCGGCGTATGCCTTGGGCTCATAGAAATGAAATCATTATAAAAATAAGTAAACATGGTCGACTAGAAGCTTAGAGTTTACTCTAGGCTTTTTACCTAGAAGTACCTCATTATCACTTCGTATTTCCGCAGGATCGCCGCTCCTGAACTTTACTACGGTTTTCACGGGGAGCTAGTGAGCTTCCTCGGGCAACGCCCTGTGGGATCTCACTCCTGCTCTAGGCCCCGTAGAAGTCTCCGTATAGTTCATCCGCTAGGTTATTGCTTTATGCAATTATTATGAGGAGTGATTTAGTTATGGTTCAGTTCAAATGTTAAAAAAGCAGACGTCGTTGATTGGAGCGGAAGGGACCAGACTCCTGCGGAATGGGCCTTGACCATGGGAGACCCCAAAGGAGTATAACGACGAGGAGGCTCCGGTCCGCCCGCCGAAAGCGAGTCCCTGCAGCGGAAATCAACAACTTTGGCAGGTGGGAACTTTTTCAGTGAGTTTCTAAATGAGTAGATTAATGCTTTATTCCTATCCTTAACAAACAACCATATAACCCAAGCCCTATTCTATTTCTGTTAGACTATTCAAACACTAGACGCCCGAAATATGTTATCCTTATTAAAATACTTTTATCAGTTAATGTACTAGAGGGGGCTTTAAGGTGAATGCAATCTTATCAACCATTCAGCGATATCCTTATTTCTTATTAGTATTAGCAACGTTTTTTTGGGGTACTAATTTTGTTTTCAGCCGCTTGATCGTAGAATATGTTCCCCCGTTGCAGCTTTCCTTAATAAGATGGACGTTGGCAAGCCTGTTCTTTTTGCCATTTGTCTACAAAGAGTTGAAACAACACAAGAAGGTGCTTATGGCGCATTGGAAAGTACTTACGCTTATGGCCTTTACGGGCGTTGCAGGCTTTAATTCATTAATTTACATAGCCATTCAATACACCACATCAATCAATGCATCGCTCGTTAATTCGCTGTCACCATTATTAATCGTTATCTTATCTGTATTCTTCTTAAAAGAACGTTTTTCAACGGTTCAATTTGCTGGAGTGATCGTCTCTCTTATTGGAGTCATTATCGTTATCTCACAGGGAAGTTTTGAGCGCTTGCTCAGCTTGACCTTTAACCCGGGAGACCTTATCGTGTTAGTCGGTGTTTTTTGCTGGTCAATTTATTCGGTTGTCATGAAAAAATTCAGCGGCGGGCTGCCAAAGCGCCCGACATTTCTCGTCACAATGTACATTGGCATGATCGGGCTCTTTCCTTTTTTCTTATTTGAACGAACCTACGCACCGGTAGCAATTTCAGAACTGCCGCTAGAGGTGATCTTAGGGGTTGTTTATCTCGCTATTTTTCCAAGCATTGTGTCGTTTGTGTGCTGGAACGAGGGAATTATTCAAGTCGGTCCGGCTAAATCATCAAATTTTCTTCACCTGATTGTTTTGTTTACAGCGATTATTGCTGTTGTAATTGGCGCAGAAACATTAACACTGAATCAGGTGATCGGTGGAGCTGCGATTTTAACCGGTGTCATCTTAGCTTCTAATCCAGACTTTTTGTATAAACGGTTAAGAAAAGCGAGCAGCCTTCATAAAAGCATGAGTCGATAATACGTTGAAAGGATGTTAGACAATGAGGCAAGTCTATTTAGATTACAATGCAAGTACTCCGATTGCACCTGAAGTACGCCAGGTAATGCTGCCCTTATTAGAAAATGATTTTGGAAACCCTTCCGCCATGCACCAGTTTGGAAAAAATGCAAAAAGGGCAGTTGAGCAGGCGAGAACTCAAATGGCAGACCTAATCGGGGCAAACCCTGAAGAGCTCATATTCACAAGCGGAGGCACAGAATCTAACAACCATGCTTTAAAAGGAGTCTATGATCATTACAAAGATCGAGGTAACCATATTATTACAACAAGCATCGAACATCCCGCTGTCATAGAGCCTTGCCGCTACTTATCACAGAATGGGGCAAAAATCACCCAGGTTGGAGTCGATGAGTATGGCCGTGTAGATCCTGATGAAATTGAACACGCAATAACAGAGGATACCATTCTCATTTCGGTTATGCACTCAAATAACGAGGTTGGAACCATTCAACCGATCAAAAAAATAGGAAAGCTGGCTAAAGATCGAGGAATTCTATTTCATACTGACGCGTCACAATCTCTTGGAAAAGTTGAGATCGACGTAGATGACTTACATGTAGATCTCTTAACCTTCGCAGGACATAAACTTTATGCCCCTAAAGGAATTGGAGCGCTATACATACGTGAGGGAGTTAAACTGAGCAATTTTATGCATGGTGCCGGGCATGAACGAGGGTTGCGCGCTGGTACGGAAAATGTCATTTTTGCAGCAGCTTTAGGGGAAGCGTGCAGTTTAGCAAAAGAAAACTTGCAGCAAAACAAGGAAATCAAGCAGCTGCGAGACTATTTCTGGGGAGAATTAAAGGAACATTTTCAAGAGAAGATCTCATTAAACGGCCACCCTGACCACCGCCTGCCAAACACGCTGAATATTAATATGATCGGTCGTATCGGACAAGAGGTATTAGCACAGCTGTCACAAGTTGCCGCATCAACAGGCTCTGCCTGTCATGCAGGAGAAGTAACCCTTTCACCCGTGTTAAGCGAAATGGGAGTAAGAGAAGAAGAGGGAATGGGAGCGATAAGATTTAGCTTAGGAAAGTACACAACAAAAGAAGAGATCGAATATGTGTTAGAGCATATGAAAAAAATCTAATAGCTAACGTTAGGGAGAAGTCAAACCGTCATAGGTTTGGCTTATTTCATTATAAGAATAAATGTTGGTAGACTTTGTAACTTTACTCTATGTAGTGACGTTATATGTTCATAAAATAAGTGTACGAAAGTATAAAGACTAAGAATAGGATGAAAAGCAATGAATACGATACGAAGAAAAGCACCGAAATCATTTAAAACAGAAAGATTATGTTTACGTGCCCCTTTAAAAGAAGGTGATGGACTTATTATTCATCAAGCAATTATCGCATCTATTCATGAATTAAAGCCTTGGCTGCCATTTGTACAGGATATACCTACTGAGGATGAAACCGAGAGATCCTGGCAGACTGCTTATCAGAAATTTATTGAAAAAGATTATTTTCGTTATCTTATTTTTACGAAAGAAAGAAATGAATTTATTGGAGTGGCAAGCTTTGAGAACGTCGATTGGCATATTCCTAAATGTGAAATAGGTTATTGGATAAACACAAAGTATAGCGGCAATGGATATATGACCGAAACCGTTCAAGAGTTAATAACAATTGGTATTAATCAAATGAAATTTAACCGTATAGAAATCCGTTGTGAATCAACAAATGTAAAAAGTCGTGCGATTCCTGAGAAACTTGGGTTGAACTTAGAAGGCATTTTAAAGAACGAAGATAGGTCCGCAGACGGCAGCAAGCTGACGGATACATGTATTTACTCTATTACTCCTTAAACACCTAACTTTGAATCAATGAGCATCTGCCTAAAACCTAATTATCTAGCAACCCTAATAATAATGGAATTTTCTGCTATAATAAAAGTGGATTACTAATCAAGCAGGAGGAATGTATATGATATTAGGGGTAGATCACGTTCAGATAACGATACCTAAAGGAGCAGAAGCAGAAGGGAAGTCCTTTTACTGCGATATTTTAGGGCTTAAAGAAGTTGAGAAACCTGATTCACTGAAAGGTAGAGGCGGTTTTTGGCTTGAAGCTGGCAGCCTGCAAGTACATGTAGGAACAGAAGAAGGCTTTGACAGACTATTAACAAAAGCGCATGTTGCCTACCATGTAGAGGATATTTCTTTTTGGAGAGATCGTTTATCAGAGAATAAGATTGAGATTCTTGATTCCGTGCCGATTCCTGGCTTTGAACGCTTTGAGTTTAGAGATCCATTCGGTAATCGAGTAGAGATGATTCAAGAAATCAAGTAATTCTAAATCAACTAATTAATCGACGATGGGGAAGAGGGATCTTATGATAAAAAAACTCGTTCCGCTGACCTTCTTGATCGTAATGCTAACTGTTTTATCGTCCAATCCAACTCATGCCCTTAGTTGTATTGAGTTTGAAGAGCCTGTAATCAATTATTTTGATCTTGCTATTTTTGGGACAGTTACTAATATAAATAAAAATCCAAATGATTATATGTATCCAGTTGAAGTAGAAGTGGTTAAGAGCTGGAAGCAACAAGTGCCTTCTACACTGGAGATGAAAGTGGACTATACTTGGGGTTATGAATTTCAAAAGGATCAGACCTACATGATTTATTTAAGTGTGGACGATCACAATTATATTAACAGCCCATGCAGTCCGGTCACTCAAGTTGATTCAGAAACTGATTATAAAGATTCCTCTCTTGGAGAAGAGTTTGAACCAGCTGCAGCAGAGAACCAAGAGGCAGCAGCTGTGAACGTAAATCCCTTCTATATCCCGATATTTGTACTTATTACTATCATTTCAGCTATTCTTCTATTCTTGTTAATAAAAAGATGCAGGACTAAATCCGAGTAGAGTTCTACTCGGACTTTTCTTATTTAAGCAGCTTTCTGTTTTGTCTGTCTGGGCCTGCTTCCTAAAAGCTGTACAATCAATATACCTGACAATGCCACCGCGCCCCCGATTAGAGAAAGGGCAGCTGGCCATTCACTCAGCCAAAGCCATGCAACAATAACCGCAATCACAGGTTCGGCATACATCATGCTGGTCACAGCACCAGCATTCCCATTGGATAAAGCAATGGCCCATGTTACATAAGCGATGCCCGCCGGAAAAACCCCTACAAATAAAGCTGCTAGATGTGCTTCAAGACTAGCTTGTTGAAGAGAAGTGAAAAGCCCTGGTGCAAAAAGGAAAAAGGGAATCGTTCCTGCCCAAGTAAAATAGGCTGTTAATTCAATCGGACTGTAGCGCATTAATAGTGGCTTTTGAAACACAAAAAAGATTGAAGTCGCCACTGCAGCCATTAAAACAAAAAAAGCACCCTTAGAAATTGATAAGCCTTCGCCTGAGCCTAGCGTAATTAATAAGATCCCCACAAATCCAACGATTAGACCAAACCAGCCCGCAGTATTTGGCCTTTCTTTCAATCCGATTAATGCAATTAATGCAGTAAAAATAGGTGCTGCACCAATCAACATTCCAGCTGTCCCTGCTGTAACGGTCTTCATCCCAAAAGTGACCCCAATATGATAGAGGCTGATGCCGACCCAGCCGAGTACAACAATGCGGAGGAGATCACGCGTATGCGGAAGCTTAAAGCTTACCTTTGGCCACAAAGCATAGAGTAAAAATAAGCTTGAAGCAATGAGGTAACGTACTAACACTAAATGCCCCGCATCATATCCTCCCTGTAAGCTCGCACGAATCGCCGCAAATGTTGAACCCCATATTAAAATGGTAATAGACGCCATAATAACAGCCTTACGATTCATATATATCCCCCTTAAACAACCAACCAATCTGTCTCATTGATTTCTATTGTAGAAGGCAAATGGTACAATGTCTCCAACCAATTAGAAAATAAAAACCCAACCAATTTAGGATGAGGAGGGTGCCGAGTGAAGCAATCCAAATATAAGCAGGTGATGAATTTAATCACCGCAAAAATTACAGGGGGCGAATGGACCATCGGGAGCCAAATTCCGAGCCAGCGTGAGTTAGCAAAGCTTTTTCAAGTAAATAGAAGCACTATTATCACTGCGACTGAAGAATTAAAAGCTGACGGATTGCTAGTGTCACATGTAGGCAAAGGAACCATTGTCGCCAATAATACTTGGTCTCTTATGAAAGTCGATAAACCGATTAATTGGAGCGGCAATATAACATTAGGTATGCATAAAGAAAGTATGAAAACGGTCAAAATGATCAATGAATTAGAGGCAAAAAACGAACTTATTCAACTAGGAAAAAGCGAGCTCTCCCCTGATTTATTTCCTAAAGAAGCGTTTCAGAATATAGTGCAGAACGTCTCCTCAACTTTATATTCACTGGGTTATGAGGAACCTAAAGGAAATCTAAAATTACGAGAGACAATATGCCATCAGCTTAAATCAAAAGGGATTCAAGCATCACCATCGTCTGTATTAATTGTTTCCGGCGCCCTACAGGCATTACAGCTAATATCAATTGGGCTATTAAATAAGGGTTCAACTGTTTACGTTGAAAGGCCTTCTTATGTACTATCACTCTCGATCTTTCAATCAGGCGGGATGAAATTAGAAACTATACCTGCAGACTTAGAAGGCCCTATTCCTAAAGGTATGAAAGATCTGCATAACTCAAAAGCACATTCTGTTTTATATACCATCCCGACTTTTCATAATCCAACCGGCTATGTAATGAGCGAAAGAAGACGTGAACAATTAATGCAGCTATGTGAGGACGAGCAAATACCAATCATTGAGGATGATGTATACGGTGATTTATGGATCGATGAAAAGCCGCCTAAACCGCTGAAAGCAAGTGATACATATGGAAATGTTCTGTATGTAGGCAGCTTATCAAAAACACTTGCACCTGGACTAAGGATCGGCTGGGTTGTCGGACCAGAATCTGTGATTGATCGCTTAGCCGATTTAAAAATGCAAACCGATTACGGCTCAAGCTCACTCTCCCAGCACGTAGCAGCTGAATGGCTTAAGAGCGAGAATTACGAACTCCATTTAGCAAAAGTAAAAGAAGAACTTAAGATTCGAAGAAATATTGCTTTGAATGCTTTATCCAAACATCTTAGCTCTGCTGCAGAATGGAATGTACCAAAAGGGGGTTTTTTCATTTGGTTAAAGGTCCTGCCGCCTATTCAAAATAAACATCTTTTTGAAAAAGCACTATCTGCAGGAATCCTCATCAACCCTGGAAATATCTATGACAAGCACTCCACACAATACATTAGACTTTCTTATGGCTTTGCTGCATACGAAGAAATAGAGGCTGGTATTCGTAGACTAGGGGAAATGCTGAAGAATATTTAACGTAGGATTACCCTGTCTAAAGTGGTAAAATATAGAAGGGAGGTGGTGCTGTTGAATATACGAAAAGCGAACGTAGCTGATGCAGCAGGAATTGCAAAAGTCCATGTAGACAGTTGGAGAACGACTTATAAAGGTTTATTTTCTGACAAATTATTAGCAGGTCTCTCTTATGAAGAACGCGAGAAGTCTTGGATTAAGCAAATCCCAACAGGCCATGTGTTTGTTGCAGAAAATGATAACAGTGAAGTGATTGGCTTTGCTGCTGGAGGAAAAGAGAGAAGCGGGAATTATGAAGGTTATGATGGTGAACTACATATCATTTATCTTTTAAAGGATTATCAAGGGCAGGGAATAGGTGTGCACCTTGTGCGTCAAGTGGTAGATGAAATGATAAGATCCGGCTATCAATCTATGCTTTGCCTTGTCTTAGAAGGTAATCCATCACGCTACTTTTATGAAGCGATTGGCGGCAAGCTGATAGATCGAGTAGAAGGTGAGATTAGAGGCGAAAAGGTAATTGATCTCGTATACGGCTGGGATCATCTTGATTCGTTTAAAGGAGACTGACATGAATATACGAAGCTCTGCTAAGGTCATCATTATCCAAAAAGGAAGTGTGTTACTTACTAAAAATCAAATGAATGAAGAATGCTTCTATCTATACGTACAGGGAATACAGTCTCCCGTTTATATTGGGGATATGAATTAAAGCAGTTGGCGGTGAAATGATTGTTTAGGCAAAAGAAAACTTTAGAAGAAATTAAAAATAAGGGGAAATGGCATTTTATTTTGACAGAAGGTGTGTTGAGCTGGGGAATTACTACAGCTGTTCTTTTCTATTTATTTATGAACTTTATTGAAAACGGAATGAATTTTTCAATGTACATAACAGATGGATGGATCATCGATTTCGCCTCTATTTTATTTGCATTTCTAATTGGCGGACTCTTATTTGGCTGGGTTATGTGGAAACTCGTAGAAAGAAAACTGCCAAAAGAATAACGTAAATTACATGAGGAGGGAAAATATGGACTGGGGAACCATCCTATATCAATTCATTGCTCTAATAAAATTGATTGCCATTCCAGTAGTGGTTATATTCTTTATAAGACAATCAATCAAACGAAACAAACAGCTGCAGCGGATCGAGGATAAACTTAATTCACTAAAGAAAGAAAACAACACTTAAAGTATATTTATTGGGTTACATCCTCTTGCTATATCCTATACACTGTTTAAGGACATATTTATTGGTTTACAGTATTAAAAGGAGAGAGAGATGTGGAGAGAGACATAAAGAAAGAGCAAACTCAAACTGCTTACACAACGCTTTATCCCTCTAGTGTTCCTATTAAAGATAGCATGGTTAGTGCAGCAGGCAGTTTTATTGCTATCCTTGTTATTAGTGGAATTGCAATGCTCTTAGGGTACCCGATGATTTTAGGGCCAATGGGAGCTAGCTGCTTACTTGTTTTTGCAGCTCATGCAGGTCCGTTTTCGCAGCCAAGACAAATATTCGGCGGTCATTTAATAGCCTCAATAACCGCACTATCAATCTGGGATATCTTTGGTAGAAACCATTTAACAATAGAGATCACATTGGCAGTGATATTATTTTTAATGATAGTCATGAAGCTTGTGCACCCTCCGGCAGCGGCAAGCGGTATGGTTGCTATTAACACACAAGCAGGCTGGGGCTTCTTAGTCACCATAGCCGTTACCTCGATTGTACTGATTATCATTTCCGTTCTATACAATAATTTTTTCAAAGATAGGCAGTACCCTAAGCAATGGATGTAGCAGGAAAAGCCTAAATTTGCTTGATTTGTGAAAAACAGCTCTAATTCTGGGATATAGTTGAAGCATAAAGCGAATCAGGGGAATATATATGAACAGATTCACAAAAATTTAGGGCTAAGAAGGGCGAGTCGTGCAGCTGCGAAATATGCGGCTGCTCTTTTTTTGAAAAGATGTTTTGCATCCATTCCATCCTTTATGTTTTCTTTAGAATTGATTTGGTGTGATTATGGTAGAATGACAAGTAATTGGTATTTTTAAGAGATTGGTATTACACCCTCGTTTGTTGAAGCAGGAAGTGAGGCAGCATTTATGGGAGATTTACTCTTTATCATATTTATTATTTGGGTCCTAGTATATATCTTTACGTCTGAATCCGATAAAATGACTCCTGATGAAAAATCAGAGTTTAAAAGTGAAATGAAGACTAAACCGATGATTTTCGTAGTTGCCGGATTAGGAGTAATGGGGACCTTGCTAATGCTTATTGGATCCGTCATTAGCAGACCATTTATTAGTCTAATCGGCACTTGGTTTATCACAGGCTACCTTGTCGGACAAGGGATCTTTATGTGGGAGAAAAATCGAGGACTGAGTGTCATTGTTGGCATGGCAGCTATTGGGTTAACTCTATTCGGAAGCGGAGTTTACTTTTTTGGATGGTGAACAGGGGGCGATTTCATGGACTATATTATCTTATTCATTTTAAGCATTATTTTATTATCTATGAGCACTACGGAAAGGCGGCTTAAAAAAATTGAATATAAGCTAGATCGAATATCGGAGCAAGTTGGTGTAACAGGTTTGCCAGTTGATGATGAGATTCGTGAACTACTTAAGAAAGGACAAAGGGTAGAAGCGGTTAAATTAGCCAGAGATGAATTAGGTCTATCTCTAGTCGAGGGCAAGAAGTATGTGGATAGGTTGAGGGAGGAAGATTGATGGTCAAGAGAATTTTATTAATCATGTTTAGTCTGTTGGCAGCGGCCGTGATTCTAATACCTATCAGCTTATTTTACATCTTAAATAACGGAAACCCTTATCACAAATACCTTGTAAACAAGCATATCCCTCAGCATTTAGAAGAACTCGGTTATTCAGAGGAAGATATTATCGAGCAAGCATATCTACAGCCAAAACACCCTATAAATAATGATGTCTATCATGGTCATTACAAAGTTGTATTTTCAGACGAGCCTCAGCTTGAATATTTATATGGAGTCACGAAAAAAGGAAAGAATGTCGTTCAATTTTGCGAGAAGGAAACCTTGCTCGGGCCCCGTCATTACGGAGAAATGACTACGGACGAAACAAAACATAGTGAAGAGGATTGTATAGGGTACTTTGATAACCGAGATTGAATCATTCATGAGTGTGGACCGGCGCAATAAGCGCTAACTGACGCAATCATTATCGACATAAATACAATAATGAAATAAATACGAATAATTACACGTTTAAATAATACAATGAAGCACCCAACTGACTCATTTCCCCGAGTTAATTAACTGCTTTAATAGAAAGAGATGATAAAATGGGTCATTTATTTAAAGACCAAAAAGATCCTGTTAGTACTCCTTTTGCAATTATCCATACATTATTACTGTTTGCAACCATCGCTGCACTCATTCTAGGCTTCATGAATAGCTTTGAAGGCATTTACGCTAATCTTGTCTTCTATGTTTTAATCGTTATGTCACTAGTGAACGGAATAGAGGCATATATTCGCAGTGAGAAATGGTGGACGATCTTACTAAGCGCCGTGCTCGTCATAGTCTGGTGTTATTTTGCTTTTTGGATGTAGGAACTGATTTCTAATTTTTTTGTCACTAAAGTAGAATAAAGAAACCAGGAGAAGATTATAGTCTCATACAACATTAAGGGAGGAGATACAAATGCCTGCTTGTAACGTAAATAATGTTGAGCTGTATTATGAAGTTCATGGGGAAGGTGAGCCGATCGTTTTTACGCACGGGGCTTCCTGGAACCATAAACTCTGGGATCCTCAAGTAGAGTATTTCTCAAACCATTTTCAAGTAATCGTATGGGACGTGCGAGGTCATGGGGAATCTACCCTTCCGCCTGGAAGAATCGATACAGAGGATTTATCACGTGATTTAATCGGTTTACTAGATCATTTAGGGATTGAAAAAGCAACCTTATGCGGGCTTTCTATGGGAGGACATATTTCGATCCAAACTGCGATTAGGTATCCCGAGCGAGTTGATTCAATCATTTTAATTGGTGCCCCGTTTACGAGTCAGTTCAATTGGGTCGAGAAGTGGCTCTATCCCATGAACCTAGTATCAAATCGTTATCTATCTATGAGTGTATTTGCCAGATTGCAAGCGCGCTTTTTTTCAACGTACAATCCAGACAATAAAGTCTTTATAAAAGAAACGGTCAGTATGCTTCCACGAAAAAATTGGGTGAAGATTTGGGATGCTGTTACTCGAATGGATTCTAGTAAAGATCTAGAGAAGATCCTATGTCCTGCCTTAATTTTATACGGCGAATACGATATATTGGTACGGCACCAGCAAGTGCACATGAATCGAATGATCCCAAACTCTACATTAAAAGTAATAAAACATGCTCATCATGCTACGAACCTAGATAATCCGAAAGATGTGAATGCTTATATTGATCATTTTTTAGAAAGCAGGTAAAGCTATGCCTCGTTTATTTCATATCAATATAGTGATAGGAAGGACCGTTGAAAGGAAAACAGCGACCAAATCTCAAAGCATCGTCCTATACACCGTGCTCTACTTTATTTTCACTACCATTCTAAACGTACTTACAAATGGGATAAATAGTGGGTTTATACAACTGCTCACGACTCTTTTCACCACCTATTTATTAGTCGGCATGATCTATGTAATCTTGTTTGAATGGAAGGATTGGTAAGGCTCATGAGAAAAGTAGAAGTAGTACCTTATCAAAAAGAGTGGCCGGATGCCTTTTATCGTGAACGTGAAAACATTCAACAAATACTCGGTGAACAATGTATTAGAGTCAGCCATATTGGCAGCACCGCTATACCTGAAATGGCAGCTAAACCTGTTATCGACATTCTTGTAGAGGTAGTTGATATTCAAAAAGTAGATCACTTTAATCATTTATTTTCTAAGCTAGGGTACAAAGCATGTGGGGAAAACGGCATTTTAGGTCGAAGATTCTTTATGAAAGGCGGAAATCATCGAACGCACCATATCCATACCTTTCAAACAGGTGACCCGCATATCCTCAGACATCTTGCTTTCCGAGATTATCTTAGACATCATACAGAAGATGCCAGCCGATATATGAAGAAAAAGCAAGAATTAGCTCAACTTTATCCATTTGATATGGATCAGTACATAAAGGGGAAAGACGGGCTCATTAAAGAACTCGAGAAAAAAGCAATAGAATGGTACAAAATCAGAACGCTTTGAAGGCAGATTTTAAAGAGAGGACGTACCCTTACGATGTTTAAAAAACGAAAGAATACGAATGATGAAACGGACATTTGGTACAGTTTAGTCATTATGACTGATCAGGAAATGTCAGATGAAGATTACGACAAAACGCAGAATAAAATTGATGACCATGTTGATAACGTAGGCTTTTCGTGTAATTTAACGAGAAGTCAAAGCGATAAAGAGTATTTAAACGAACTTGATGAGAGGATGAACCTCAACTCATACACAAAACCAATCTATGTATTATTCAGAATTGATCATGATGAAATTAAAGCCAAGGAGAAAGCGTTAGAGAAAAAGCATAGATTCAGGCATTTCTTTAATCTTATTTCTTTTGCTGAATATGATGTGATTGCCACAAAAGTTATGACAAGCCCACGCCACTTTGTTATTTATTCTGATTCACTTGAGGAAATTATTGATTTTCTAAGAGAACATTAGGCTTGTGGAAAGAGGAGGCTCTTGGTGCTAGGTAAACAATTAACCTCTTATATTCTCATAGGCGCTATCATTGGTTTATTTTTTGGCGGGATGTGGCAAGGAATAAGTGCAATGGTACTGATCTATATTGCGATGAGATTTGACTATTTTATCCGTACATATGAAAAGAAGAACTTTGAGCAATAGAAGGGCAGACCTTACCATAGAGGCGGCCGGGAATCTAACCCGGCCGTTTTTCAATGACATTCAATATAATCGTTCGCAGCAACATTCCTATCAAAAAACTAATGACCGCAACAATAACAGGGAGCCATAACGGACCTAATAAAAAGCCTGATAGATGTATACTTGGAGAAAAAACAATACCGATCGTCACCATATAACCTGAAAATACAAATGGAATAAAAGCATACGATTCTTTTATTCCTCCGCATTCACGATACCCATCCCATAAAGCAAAAAAATATAAGCAGGAGTAAAACAAGAGCCACTGATAGTCTGTTGTCTCAACAGCCCTTTGCGTCTCACCTTTAAAACTTAAAATGACGATATCATTGATTCTAGCGTTTATATTGATAAGCAGGGCGAGTAAAAAGAAAAAGACTCCTTTTCCTAACCTTTTTGTCACTGTTATTTGAGCAAGACCCGGAAAAAACAAGTTCCAGGCAACCGCTTCTACTTTTTTATTCATACCCTTTTGACTTACTAGCCAATTCATTGCGGTCCGGTACTTGTGGGGGTTGTTCTAACCAGCCATTCTCAATCATTAAATTGGCACCGTCCTCAGCATAAAGAGAGATTTCCATTAATAACCTAGCGTATTTGAGTCCAATATCTTTTCTAGGACTAGCAGCCATTGCTGCGCCGTAATTACCTATTCCCGCAGCGGACATCGCTGTAATGTGAAACAGCATTAGTTTATCAGAGAAAGGGGCAACTGTTGATTCAGTTACAGCAGAATCCCATGGACTTGGAACAGGAATATCATTTGTTTCAAGCAGCTTTCTAAAAATAGCTACCTGCTTATTAGCAATGTCTTTCCCACGTAAGATATAGCTGCGTAATTTATCAGAATGACACACCTGTGAGAACCCAATCATTAACGTCTTACCTATTATATTCGTTTGTATATTCGTAAAGATGTGAGTTAATTCAACTGTATTAAGAGGCCTTTGTTTACCGAACATGCTTCCTAAATAATCTTGATCCTCTACCATCACAGCTTCTTTAGGATACGGAATGTAAGGGGGCCTGTTATGTATACCTTTTGCTTTTGTCACTTCTTTAATTAAACAGTGAAGATCCTCTGCATCCTGAGTTACTTTCCTGAAAAATTCTACAATGTCTGTACGGCTAGAAGTGCTTACGACAACCCCGCCAGCAGCCATTCCTAATGTGGATAGATGTAGAAGGTAATAAATATAAAACGTATCTGAAAACAATCTAGGTGCACCCATTACTAAATCGTTTTCAGAAAAACCTATAGGCTTAGCAATACCTTCTTTTTTATATAGCTTTTCAATAAATTCTACGTGTGATGTGGTACTGTTTAACGCCTTTGTAAGTACTTTCTTTACTTCTTCATCCTCTACATGCTTCAAGTAATAACGGAGAACTTGAGAGGCAGCTGAATCATTTAAATATTGTGTCCACAAGTTCATTAACTCAGAAGAAGTTAACCTAAGTTCTTTATCATTCTTCACTTTAATTCCCTCCATTCCTGCCCATAGTATCCCCAATATCAGCTAAATTACTTCATTTAAATGGATAGAACGATAAGAATCAGGACCATTATTGTTATTAGTTGAAATGGGGAAAAAGCGGAATAAAAAGGAGTAAACGTTGTTTGAAAGGTCGAATCTCGGAGCTGAAATGGATACCAATTGTATAGACATGTTTGATATGCTTTTATAAGATACATCTATAAACTGAAAATTTAAATAGAATTGGAAAAAGGTGGTTCTAATGGGTTTGCTTCACTTGAATTTGGGTAGATAAATAATAAGCTTCCTGAGGTATAATCATCATTACTGTCATTTAATGATTAAATTAGGAGAGGGGTCAAGTATATGGAAAATCTACAAGTAAGAAGGCTTCAAAGATACTTTGTCCTAGCTAAAGTCGCCTTTGGATCAACCTTTTACGTGAATTTGTATCAGAGTAGTTCATCCACATTTCTGCAGCCGCCTTCACCTAAAATTGAAAAATCCTGTTATATATCGTTATTAAATCAAGGGTACATAGAACCAGCCTATGGGAGTTCGTCAGGAAATCAATCCTATCGACTAACCCCCATCGGCCGTAAATATCTTATAACTCAGGCCACCGTTTGGACAGAAGAAATAAAAAGGCATATTCATACCCTCAAGCCTTTACTTGAGTCAAAACGTGCCAGGGTGAGTAAGCTTACGAATTATGCATTTATGTCTCAATATCTTAATTATGCTCATGTTATTCCTTTTTATATTTTACTGATCTTTAAAAATGAAGAGGTGCCGTTAAAGATCACGGAAATTGAAAAGAAAATTAAAAGGCTGTATGGATTTCATACCACTACACCTACAGTAAAAAGATATGTGCTTCTATTAGAAGAAAATGAGTATATCAATCGAATAGAAGGTGCTTCCGCTGCTTCATTTGTTTACCATCAAGCTAAAAACATTGCTTGGAGCACCTATCGAACAGCAGCTTATAAGGAAATAGAGAACGGAATTCTTCATCTGCAAGAACTAGAACAATCATTTGAACATATTATAAAATGGCCAAGCACCAAGAATCTTCAGTATATCTAGGGTTACAAGGGAGTTGGAGCTAACATACATGTTTAATAATGAAGAGTATTCTAGAAGATTTTTCGAAAATTTCAGTGATGACTTCTTATTAGAAGCACATCATATGTCCCTGAAAAAAGGTCTTGATCATACATTTATTTCCTTAATAGAAGAGGAACTTGAAATACGTGGAATTTATAAAGAAGATTTGAAGTAGGGTTATACCTAAAAGCTCAAGCCCATATTTTGCATCATTAAATTAACCAATAAAATTAGAACCCTTAAACGCTAGACAGGATACATTCCTGCTAGCTTTAAGGGTTTGTTCATATGAAAATTCTTATAAATTAAGGTATAAAAAACCAATTAGTAAAAATCCCCATTGAATTATTGTATTTTTTTGTTAGGGTTAAAGTATTGATTATTAATAAGGGCATTATGTCGCTTTAATAGAAAATAAGGGTGTATATATGTCCCTGTCTAAGCTGAAAGGGCGTTTATTTATGAAATTGATTCAATCTGTATTTGCTGCTTTTCTAACAACCATGCTCCTTTGTATCCTTGTGCTGATTGGGGAGAATCTCATTCTTTCCTTTATGTCTCCAAGTGTAGGGTTTCCTTCAGGGCTTGGTATCTTTTTTCTCGTACTTTTGGTTTCTCCGATCTTATTCCTTATATTATCCGTTGTTTTCTACATGAATATGGATCGTTTTAAAGATTATTTATCCTAGAGGTGTATACATAGGAATATTTTTGTATCCATACAACAAGTTTTTCGATATCAGGGAGTCATAATTAAATAAGGATTTATGAAACGTAACGGTGCTGAATTCTAGCACCGTTATTTTTATTAGCACAAAAAAACCATGTTACGAAACCTAACACATCATTTGAATAAACTTCTAATCGTTCGTATACTAAACTCCATCAGAAGAATTTTAAATTATCAGACATTTTAAAGAGCGGTATGACGATTAAAAAAATTGGAGGAGAGTTTATGTTATCAACGTCCACGGGGTATTTGATTTTATTCATTTTTGGTAGTTTTTTTACCATCTTGACCATTGTAATGCAGCGCAGACGAAAGACTGCTATGACAGCAGAACAATTCAGCACGGCAGGTAGAAATGTGGGTGTAGGGCTGGCAAGCGCATCTATTATTGCCGCTTGGACATGGGCAGCCACATTAATGATGTCCTCTTCGACAGGCTTTCAATACGGAATCAGCGGACCTTATTGGTATGCAGCTGGGGCCTGTATTCAAGTATTATTATTTGCCATCGTTGCGATTCACTTAAAACGTAAAGCACCTAAAGCCCACACATTTCTTGAATTTATCGGAAAACGTTTTGACAAGAAAAATCATAAATTAATGATGGTCTTTGCTTTAATGACCAACATTATTGTGACATCCATGGTTATTTTAGGAGGGGCGATTGCTCTTAACTCATTAACTGGAATGAATATTTACATAGCTGCCTTTTTAATTCCATTAACTTTTACCATCTATACTATGATTGGCGGGTTGAAAGCTTCATTTATTGCCGATTATTTAAACACAGTTATGATTTTTGTTATCCTAACGATTTTTGCTGCTGCGGTTTATATGCAATTTGGGGTTCAAACCGTATATGAGGGGTTACGTTCTCTTCCTGAATCACAGCAAATGCTGACAATGGCGTCGATTCCAGGTTTATTATTTGGAATGATCAACATAATAGGAAACTTCGGAACAGTATTTGTTGATCAGTCTTACTGGCAGCGAGCCATTGCGAGTAAGGACAGTGCTGCTTCTAAAGCATATATTTACGGTGGGATTGCTTGGTTTTCTATTCCATTTGCTATAGCTACATTCCTCGGTGTAACCGCTGCTGGCTTAGGTTTAAATGTAGGGGACCCGGATGCATCAGCACCGTTAATGGCAGCTCATGTACTAGGAACGGTTGGCTCAATTTTATTTTTAGTGATGCTGTTTATGGCTGTCATGTCAACAGGAGCTGCTGAATTAACAGCCATTACGAATATTATTGTCACAGATATTTACCGTAAATCAATAAACCCGTTAGCAAGCAGCGCAAAGACTTTAAAAGTATCTCGCATCGTTACGTTAAGTTTCGGTTTAGCGATGGGTGTCTTTTCTGTATTGCTATTTAGTATCGGTATAGGCCTTGGTTTTGTCTATATGGCAATGGGAATCTTTGTTAGTGGAGCCGTCATTCCATTAACGATCGGTCTATTATGGAAGCGAGCAACGAATAATGGCTGTTTCTGGGGAGCATTACTCGGTATGGTCTCAGGAGTGACTGTCTGGAATGTTTCTGCATATGTGATGCATGGTGCAATAAATGTTGAATCACTTGGCCATCTTCATTCTATGCTGTTCGGCAACCTGACTGTCTTTATCGTCAGCGGTGTCATTTCAATCGGCCATGCGCTTATGTCCAATGAACAATTTGACTTTGAAGCAATGAAAGATTCATTCAAAAGCTTTGATGATGAACAAGAAGAATTAATTGTTGTTGCTAAGAAGGAGGTTGTGTAAAAATGAATGATAAGCAGCTGATTAAAGATGCAAAGCTGTGTACTCGCTGGGCTCTGGCGTTAACATTTATACTCATATTTGCTTTCCCGGGAGTGATGTTTGTAACAGGTTATAATTATAGCCTGCAATTCTTTCAAGGCTGGACCTATCTTGCATTTATCTGGTTAGTAACCGCCGGTATATATACCGCCGCTCGTCCATGGGTTGAATATTTTTTAGAGAAAAAGCGATCTGAAAATGTTTAGTTAAGACATTCTTTATACTTGGTAAGAATATTAATAAATCAGGGAATATATCAAAGGACTTAACATACCTTCAACATTTAAATAGAATGGAAGACGACAACATTAAACGTTTGTCGTCTTTTTATTTTGATATAAGTTATAACAAAGAGGAGTGAGTGACTTATGAACCTGTTTTTTGATCTGACTTGGACTGTGTTTCCCTTTATATTAGCAATAGCTGCTGTTTTGGGATTAACTATTTTATTCAGTATGTTTATTAAGAATCGATATGTGTTAGGAGCAGCAGTGGGGCTCATAGTCTTAAGCGGAATCATTATTGTCAATCAAGCTCCATACCCTAGCTTCTCTGCTGAATTTTCCAATCATATAAATCAGAATTCTACGATTGATAAAATTGAAATCTCAGCTTATACCACAGCGGGTGACCATGATGATGAAGGCATAAGCATTACCGTATTTGAAGAGGACACAATCGAGAGAATTTTATCTGACTTAGATCAAATGACGTTAAAAGAAACTCGACATTATGAGCATCCCCTAGAGTACTCAATCACTTTTTTCATTACAAATGAAATAGGGGATAGACAATATCAGACAAAGACAACTACTTATTACATGAATGAAACATATTTTGATCAATATGAAATAACTAGTGATAGCAATCATTTGCAGACGATCGAGCACCTATTTAATAAGATTAGATAAGAAGAAAATTCCTTGAAAAATTCAAAGGTTTATTGTTCCTTTTGGTAGAATATGTAGAAAAGAAGCAGAATTTAGGAGGGGTGAAAAGATATAATCGCTTTAATCGTTTGACCAACTATTTAGAAGAAACAGAAGGAATTACAGATGAATATCTGATGCTGATACAGGAGGAAATGGACATTGATGATCCAGAAGAATTAGCTCTTTTCACTGAAGAGAAGCTGCTTCCCTCACTCGAACAATTAGTCTCTCAATCGGAGGAACTACGAAGCAACTATTCAAATGACGAGCTTCTTAATGTACATGCAATGCTGCCGCAAGCATTTGAGCTATTAATAGAAGCAAATGAGAGCTGGCTTTTAGGCAATGAGGATTCAGATAAATTGTTTGTTGCGGCTGACGAAAGCTATCTATATTATGAAGAAGAGTTAAAAAAAGCTCGCTTCAAAATGGGGAATCGAAATTGTGTGGGAAGAAATCGAATAATGATCAGCCCTTCACGTATGAAGGGCTTTTTATATTGAATTTTTTTAGAAAAAAATGAACTTTTCACCTGCTGTGTGAGTCATAGTAGTGAGAGAGGTGAAGGAATGAATGTTAAGAAACTTGTAGCAAAAGCAAAAAAAGGTAATAAGGAAGCATTAGTTCAATTAATTATGGCCAGAAACGATGATTTCTACCGCCTCGCATACTCTTATATGGGGAATGAGCATGATGCAATGGATGCAATGGAAGAAATGATTGTTATTCTTTATGAGAAGATTGAACAACTTCAGAAAAACGAGACTTTCTACAGTTGGAGTAAAACCATATTAGTTAATCATTGTAAAACATCACTAACAAAGAGAAAGAAAATGGTATTGATAGATGATTGGCAAGAGGCAGAGGATCAAGCTGCAGAAATTCAACATTCCTATTTCCAAATTGAACAGCAGCTTGATATTCAAGAATTATTAAGCCATATCAATGAACATCAAAGAGAAGCAATTGAACTAAAGTACTTTCATGATCTGGATTATCAAACGATTGCCAAGATCACAAATGCTCCAGTAGGTACAGTCAAATCAAGAGTGGCAGAGGGGTTAAAAAAACTTAGAAGGCAAGCAGGGGGTGCAGTGAATGAATGAATTAGAAAAACAATTATCAGAGAGAAAAAAAGAGTTACAATCTACCACAGCACCGCCTGATTTAGAAGGAAGGCTGCGGGATGCTCTATCTACCATACCTCCTAAAAAAGCAAAACCTTTGAAGCTGATGTGGAGGCTCTCAGCTGCAGCACTCTTTTTTATAGTACTTATAGGTTATCAGTTTAATGGTTTTGCTTATTACGGAAAGAAATTGTTAGGGTTTGACGACCTTAATTCTGGCACATTGAATCAGTTAAATGAAGCAGGAATGGGGCAAAATGTTGATGAACAAATCGTTTTAGAGGACGGCTCTATCCTGACGATTGATGGTGTGATGACTGATGCGAACCAACTCATAATGTATTACACCGTTTCAAATGAAGAAGGATTAGATGAGGAGTCCATTCACATGCTTCATCTTCATCATATCAGCGGCTTTCTAACCAATTCAAATGCAAGCAGCGGGACTTCCACATTTAATGAGAATCAAACAGAAATAAAAGGCCTGATGAGATTTGACCCAGTCAGCGGCTTTGCGAAAAATCTGACACTTACTTTACATGAATATATTGAAGATTCACCTTTAATCGAGAAAAAGATAACATTTCCGTATAACCCTAACCTAGCGATGCAAACACAACTCAAGCAGCCGATCAATGAAACACTTAAAGTGGACCAAGGACAAATAACCTTTACATCAATAACAGCCACCCCGACTAGTACGTTTATTGAAGGGAAATTGAATGTAGATAATTATGGAAGATTGAATCAGGATTTCGCGGGACTCGAACTAATAGCAAACGGCAAACCTGTTATACGCTCTGGAAGCAGCAGCAGCTCTGCCATACGAGGCTATACCTTTGATATTCGATATGATGCATTACCAGAAAATCTTGAAACATTGGAACTGAAAATGAAAAGATTTGTAGGATACGAGGCTTTAAATCAGAGAGTTGATTTGGATTCATTTATAGGTGAAACGATTGGTTTGAATGGTAAAAGTGTGCGGATTAAAGAAATAAATCGAGCAGAAGACGAGCTTCATCTAATCATAGCTACAGAAGATGATGTATTGTTAGACGGAGTAACCCTCATTTCTGAAGAGGCATCAATTCCTTTATCGACCACACTTAATCAAACGTATACGGCAGATGAAAACGGGTACGAGTGGAAGGTGCGGACACTTGTATTCAAAACAGTTGGAGAGGCAGAAGCACTTCACATTGAAGGAATGCATTTTATGAAAGAGTATGATTTGAGCGTGGAGATACCAATTAAATAACTTGTTAAAAAGGAACTGCAAAGGTGGATGCAGTTCCTTTTTGTGCTGAATTAGAGTGATGTAATAATCTTTTAAAGAGATACAATTTGTTCCTACAGCGACGGATAACGTGGTTGAATTGACGCAATACATTGAGACAGGCGGAATTCATTCTGCAATCGACACATATAAACAATGATCCACGTCAAAAAGCTCGTTATAGCCACATAAACGCCTTAAAAATATACAATTGCAGATAGGCAAGTAACCACATAATTGCTGTCACTTTTAGTAAAAACAAATCTGTCAGTCCGTACTTAATCTAGAATAAATAGCTAAATCAACAAAAGATCCTCGAGCTTTTTCGCTTTGCCTTAGCGTGCCTTCGTAGCTGAATTGCAGCTTATTAAGTAATCTAATTGAAGCTAGATTAGCAGGCTCCACCTTAGCTTCCACTCGATGAATGGCCAATGTTTCAAACGCATATAACAACAGGCCAGTTAGAGCTTCTGTAGCAAAGCCTTTTCCCCAGTAGGATTTAGAGAGATCATAACCAATTTCCACTCTTTCATTTTTAAAGTCAATCACGTTAAACCCACATGAACCTATAACTTTATTAGATGTTAATTCAATCATTGAATAGCGTATCGCTTGATTTTCATTAGCGAGCTGGTTCAGTAATGAGATCATCTCTTCAGCTTGCTTTATCTCTGTAAAAGAGGAAATGTTCATGTATTTGGTTACCTCTGGATCGGACCATATCTCAAATAGAGACCCTGCATCACTTTCATCCATCTTTCTTAAACATAATCTTTCTGTTACTAATTCTGTCTTAATCAATACTTTTACCTCCTGAATATTTATTGGTGTGAGTTAAAAATACTGATATCTGCGCATCGTTCATTCCCTTCACATGTACTGTATACCTTATCCATTATACTACATTGCGCACACACACAATTGATCCAAAGAATATAGTAATCTAATGCATTCATCTAGATAGGGGGAGTTAAAATGGCAAGGTTAGACCCTGATAAATTAACAGTGAATTATAGAGAGGGAGTAACACCGACAGAACCAATCATACTCCGGCGTTACACTTTGACTCATTCAGACTTCACTGGAGAATTGTTTTTAACAATTGGTGAGAAGTTTGCGTTTAATGAAATAACTGAAATGCGTGATGAAGTTTTTGGTGAATGGGTATCAAACGATGACTCGTATTACCTCCATGCATACGTCTACGTCGGTCATTTCGGACCAGCTTTAAATGCAATACGAGATGAAATCTTCAGGCGAGAGTTACCACTTGCACTAGAAGCCATTGTATATGGAGATACGCCCTTTTTCGAAGCGCATCCATTTCTGTATGATGCACCGATTTGGATTCAATTTGATTCAGAAGATCCCGCATATCAATCATTCGAAAAGTGGGGCACACCAAGGGACTATCAACTATAATTTTTTCACCCTCCTCACACTTGTAAATTTTTCTAAATAATTTCTATTTTTTTGAAACTTATAGTGTTCTTTATGCGTCTCATATGTGAATTAATTAAATAACGTATGGGAGATGATTGTATATGAAAAAATGGCAAAAGATTTCTGCAGCCATCGTAACAGCCACAATATTAGCCGCAGGTGTTCCATCTGGTGTAGGAGCACAAGCAGCAAGCGTACCATACATTTTTGACCTTTCTCAATCAGGTACTTTAAAGGAAGGCTCACGCGGGGAAAACGTTAAGATTATGCAGCGCGGATTAAATAGAGAAATGGGAGCTGAGCTAACTGAAGATGGAATTTTTGGTCCTAATACAAAAACAGCTGTGCTTGCTTTCCAAAAAACGAAGTCTGAATTAAAAAATGATGGCATTTACGGCCCCGCCACTCACAAGGCATTATCAATAGAAGTGAATACTTGGGGGTTTTCTAATGAAGTATTGAAAGTGGGAAGTCGTGGGGAAGCGGTAAAAATATTGCAGCTCGGCTTAAAGGATATGAGCTACAATGTGGCGGTGGATGGTGTATACGGCCCACAAACGAGAGATGCTGTTATTAAATTCCAAGAACGCTTTCCATCTTTAGCTAATGATGGAATCTTTGGACCGAGAACCAAAGAAGTAATGGATAAGGTATTAAATGATTGATAGATTAACAATGCAAAAACTGCATCCCCATCCAAGGGAATGCAGTTTTTTAAATATGTTGAAGAGCCTGTTGTACACTCGAATAGGATCTGACTCGTGCCATATCTAGTCCGCCTTTAACAGAGGTTAAAGCTAATTGCGGACTTATCCCTGATGTAATGATCCTTATGCCTAAAAGCCTTAGGACATCACCAATTTGATGAATATGATTAGCTGTCGTTTCATTAATTGTAGATATACCCGAGAAATCAATGATTAGACATTCTATATTCAGCTGAGGTATTTTAGGTACTACTTTTTCTTGAATATAATCTGCTCTTTCTTTCGTTATGCTGCCCATTAACGGAAGTACAGCTACCCCGTCTTGCAGCGGTACAATCGGAGCCGATAATTCTTTTACTTCTTTTTGCATTTTGTCTTTGTACTGATCAGATAACTTCTCAAAAGCGATGACGGTTTCATCTAAACTAATATCGAGCATTTCATTAATTCGGGTTAAAACATATAGTGCGTCATGAGTAGATAACTCAAACTGAGCACTGAACGTTTCTACCATCTCAGCAAAAACTTCACGAGTTGGAGGGTAACGAACGATGATATCAGAAACTTTTCCTCCCGCCTCGACAATCGCCCACGCATTGCTTTTACTCCATTCAATGAGTTCAGCTGGGACGCCCTTTTCACGAGTGTCCAACGTGTCACCAATGAAGTTCATGAAAGTTGTATACATACAGACAGCTAGATCTGTCTCTTCTTTTGAAATAATTAAATCTATTTTAGCAAGTACGTCATCAACAACCTGTTCGGCAAGCTGTGATGCATTTTCTTTAATATGACCTGCAAGTTTATTTATGTGCGGCATAAAAGAAATACCTCTCTTTTTAGCTATAATTATAATAGAATATGAACAAATGTAAAAGATATTAAACAAATTTTAGTATATTCTCCTTGTTGAAACCGTAAGCGCATGATTTTAAGACTGTATTTCTTGAATAATTTCATAGTAACGCACCTTTTTCCTATTAATACCGTCTATACTTACAAAGGGAAGAAGGGTTAGCATTATGAATGATCACGACCTAATTCGTGAAATTCTATCAGGTGATGAAGAAGCTGTGAATGAGCTGCATAACCGCTATGTCGACCGGTTATTTCATTTTACCGAGTGGCGTTTTAGCGAAGAAGGGGTATCAGAAAACAGCTTTTACGCATTTGGAAAGTTAGAAGCTGACTTCCCGTTTCAACGCAGCATGCAAACGATGTTTGGGGCATTCGATATTGATCTTTCCTATTATGAAGATTTAGGGGGCGGCACTCCTTACCATTATGGCTATTACAGCGGTATGGAAGAAGCTTTTATCGATGGTTATATTACTCTTCTAGAAACCCCCGATGGCTGGTATTACAAACATAGCCATGCTGACCGACAAGATTATAACGGAATTCATTATTCTCAAAAGTTACAAATGTTTTTAGAATTCATGGAGTGGCATGATTAGATATAAATGAACTGTATGATGCAAGCCTGCTTGAAGATGGGGAGTACAACCCTGAAGATAGTTGTAGTAAGTAAATGTTAATGCAAATCAATAACATAGCGAACAGGAATGAGCTTATTTCATTCCTGTTTTGCTTTTTCATACATACGAAGCACAGCAGCTGCCATTTGTGTGACTTTTATTTTTAGTTCCTCCGGTTGATTAATTTGAACATGATCACCAAAACCAAGCACATACTGGGCTGCTTCTTCTTTTGTATCAAAGGAAAGAATAGCAGGAAACCAGCCGTCTTCATTTTCCTCGTCTAAGTGAATCACCTGTACAAATCGCCCAGTAAACGTTAAGCGCTTCACAATAGAAGGTGATATGAGAGCTTCTACCTCATAGTTAGGCAGATTCTCGATGAATGACTGTTTAGATTCTTGCCAATACTCAGCAAGATTAAAATCTACAGGCCGGTTAAACGATTCACTTAACATGGTAACAGAATGAATTCTTGAAACCTTAAAATTCCTCAGCTGCCCATTTGATAATGCCACCACATACCATGTGCTTCCTTTGGCCACTAATCCGAGCGGGGAGATAACTCTAGTGCTTCGTTTGCCATCAGCTTTTTCATAGTCAATCTCTACGTTTACGTCATTCCAGACAGCCTGCTGCAATTCCTTAAGCCCATCTTCTTTCGTCATAGCATTCCTTTTTCTCCAAGTACTTGAATCAATATGGACGCGATCCCAGTTGTGTGTTAATTCATGTTTTTTCTTTGCTGGATATGTTGCCAAGAGCTTTTTTCTCGCTTCACTCCATTCATGTTCGATTCCTAAATCAGTCAGCAAGTGAGAAGAAGGGGAGAGGAATAGTGTTTTAAGTTCACTCTCTTTTAAACCTGAAAAAGCCTTCTTATATTCCTCGACTACTTTCCATCCGCCATACTTTCCTCTTTCTGCAAACACAGGAATCCCTGCTGCACTTAATGCGTCCATATCACGATGGATCGTTCTTTCCGTCACTTCTAATTGCGTTGCCAGTTCTTTTGTGGTCATTTTTTCATTCTGCTGTAGAGAGAATAAAATAGATAGTAAACGATCAGCTCGCACAATAACAACCTTCTTTCGCTTCGTACATAAATAAATTTTTAAATATGACATAAGGTGTCAACATTAATAGGTATACTTAAGATAGTTCAAGAAGGAGGAGAATGCAAATGACACATTTAAAAGGCAAGGTCGCTTTAGTTGCTGGTGGTACTAGGGGGGCTGGACGCGGAATCGCGATGGAGCTTGGAGCAGTTGGTGCGACTGTCTACATTACAGGCAGGACAACAAGAAAGGAACGCTCAGAATATAATAGACCAGAGACAATAGAAGAGACAGCAGAACTTGTTAATAAGCTTGGCGGAGTCGGTATTGCTGTGCAGGTTGATCATCTTATTCCTCAAGAAGTAGACGCTTTAATCAAGAAGATAGAAAAGGAGCACGGTAGACTTGATATTCTCGTAAACGATATATGGGGCGGGGAGCATCTTGTTGAGTGGAATACACCTATTTGGGAGCATTCACTTGAAAATGGCTTGCGTCTTCTAAGGCTGGCCATTGACACTCATCTCATCACAAATCATTATGCTCTTCCGCTTCTAATTAAACAAAAAGGAGGCTTAGTTGTTGAAGTCACTGATGGCACTGAACACTATAATAAAGAGAATTACCGCCTATCGATGTATTATGATTTAGCAAAAATATCAATCAATCGAATTGCAAAATCCCTCGCCCATGAACTCGGTCCACATGGTTGTACTGCTATCTCACTCACCCCGGGATGGCTGCGTTCTGAGTTGATGCTCGAACTTTTCAATGTAGGAGAGGAGAACTGGATGGATGCTACAGATGAGGAGCCCCACTTTGTCATTTCAGAATCACCGAGATATATCGGACGAGCCGTTAGTGCACTTGCATTGGATCAAGAAAAAGAGAAGCTTAATGGTCAATCCTTTTCAAGCGGAGAACTCGCTAAAAAATATAACTTTACCGATATCGATGGCTCTCAACCTGATTGTTTCAGGTATTTAGTTGAGGTACAGGAAGCAGGTAAGCCAGCTGATGCGAGAGGATATAGATAATGTTTTTAGGCTGCCAAACTTCTATGGCAGCTTTTTATTTAGATGAATAATGTCGAATCAATGGTCAAATCAATGAAGGATTTAAAAGATTAGAAGAGAAAGGTATACTATACATATATTGGTTTCATTGTGGAGGTAACTATTTTTAAGGAAAAGTACATAAAAGCAGCAGGTACTACTTTTTATACGAAAAGAATAGATGTACCTGAAAGTGATTTAACCATTATAATGGATGCTGGTTACGGTGATGATTCCTCCACCTGGGAAAACCTTTTACCTAACATGAAGATCAAAACATCCGTATTTATGTATGATCGTGCAGGTTTAGGAAAAAGTGAATCTACTCCATCTCCTAGAACGAGCTTACATATGATTAAGGAATTAAAAGACGTCTTAGAGAAAGCTGGTCTAAAGCCACCGTACCTATTAGTGGGGCACTCATTTGGCGGTGTAAATATGAGCCTTTTTGCTTGTACATACCCAAGTGATGTATATGGGCTGATTCTAATTGATTCAACACCAGCTGATTATCAAAAGAGATTTCTGCCATTAATGCCTTCTGAATTTCAGCAAGCGTATAAGAAACAATTTACGCTTGAAGGAACTTATGATGAGTTTGCAACAAGTCTGGCTCAATTAGAAGAAAGTAAGTACAAACTTACCATTCCTGTAGCCATTCTTTCAGCAGGCAATAAAACACATTACACAGAGGAAACACAGGAAATTTGGCATGATTTACAAAGAGAAATGGCAGCAATCTCAACCCGAAGCAAATTCATGATTGCCGTGAACTCTTCCCACTACATTCATCAAGATGAGCCGGAGTTTGTTATCAATACCATCTTAGAAATGATTAAAAGTAAATAAACTAGGAGTTTACAATAATGGATACAGAGCATATAACAATCGTTGATGAACAAAGAAAACCAATCGGGGTCGCCTCACGGGCAGAAATACATAAAAATGGTCTCTGGCATGAAACGTTCCATTGCTGGATTGCAGGGAGGGAAGGAGACCATTATTATATTTATCTTCAGCGAAGAAGTGACCACAAAAAAGATTTCCCAAGTCTGTTCGATATAACGGCTGCCGGTCATATTTTGGCCAATGAAACAATAGAAGATGGTGTGCGTGAAGTCCATGAAGAATTAGGAATTGAAGTGACAATGAATGAACTGATCCCTCTTGGTGCGATAGAAGACTGCATCACAACGGAGCAATTTATTGACCGTGAATTTGCACATGTTTATTTATATTTTTTAAAGAACAATGACCTTTTCACTTTACAACAGGAAGAAGTTTCAGAGATTGTTAAAGTTGCTTTTATTGATTTCTATGATTTCTGTCTAGGATTAAAAAGCACCTTGGAGATTCAGCATGTAACAAAAAAAGGGAAAGAAAACGAAATCATAGGGATAACAGACTTTGTACCGCATCCCGACCAGTATTTAATTGAAGTTGCAGAAGCGATTAAAAAGGAGCTAGAAGAGGGGGGAGACGGGTGAACCATACTTGGAATAAGGTCATCTATAAGATATGGTCGCCTTTTTATGATTCGTTCTTTAACTCAGGGCTGTTTCTTAAAGCTCGCAAACAAGTATTATCAGATATTCCTTTTAAAGAAGGACAGAAGGTATTATTTGTCGGGGTGGGTACGGGGGCCGATTTAGAATTAATCGAATCCACTAAAATTGATATTACTGCCATTGATTTTTCTCCTGATATGCTGAATAAAGCTGAACTTAAATTTGCGAATTCATCGATTACATTTATTCAAATGGATGCTCTGAATATGGACTTTGTTGAGAATTCTTTTGACATCGTTGTGGGCAGTCTTATTTTATCGGTCGTCCCAAATCCAGATGCCTGTTTTAGCGAGATGAAACGAGTATTGAAGCGTGATGGAAAAGTCATCCTGTTTGATAAATTTGCACCCGAGACGAAGCAGCTTTCTTTACCGAAAAAAATAATAAGACCTATCGTAAAACTCTTAGGAACTGATATTGGGTTAAAGTTTGAGAGTATTTATATGCATCATAAAGAACAGGTCCAGATTATATTAGATCAACCCGTTATGCTAAATGGCATGTACCGAAAAATTATCCTAAAGAAAAAAGCTAATTAGGGGGCTAATAGATGATAGAAACGAGCAGATTACAATTGCGTCCGGTAGTATTAGAGGATGCCTGGCGTATCGAAGAGTTAGCGAGCGATTATGAGCTAGCTAAAACGACTTCAAATGTCCCGCACCCCTACCCAAAAGGCGGTGCCATAGACTTTATTAAAATAGTTGGCGAAAAAGAAAAGAAGGGCGAGATCATCCTTCTATCTGTAATAGAGAAATCTTCCAATCAGCTAATTGGTTTAATAAATATTAATATCAACCTCACCCATAATAGAGGAGAATTAGGCTATTGGATTGGAGTGCCTTATTGGGGCAAAGGCTATGGAACAGAAGCTGCCAAAGCTCTCTTAACATATGGATTTGAAGAGACTGGACTTAACCGAATCTATGCTGCTGCATACACAATCAATCCAGCTTCTTGGAAGGTGATGGAGAAAATTGGACTTAAGAGAGAAGGGGTCTTAAAGCAGCATTTAGCAAGGGCTGGTACATATTATGATGTCGTGTATTATGGCATGACGAGAGATGAATATGATGAAAGGAGCTAACTCATGAACAAAACCTTAATCTCCTATCACCAAACGATAGAACCTATTAAGAGCTTAGCTGTTCATCCTGCTAATGTACTTACTGACCCTATTGGCAAACACAAGTGGGCCATCAGGGAAATTATCGCACATATGTATTACTGGGATCATTTTATTCTTCAGAAAATGGTCCCACACATGGAAGACGGGGCTGATTTAGTCCCATTCCCTGACCATGATTCACATAACAGCGAAGGATTAAAATTGCTTGAAAATGAATCCATTCGATCGATTATTGACCGTTTTTCTAATGTACGTGAAGAGCTTGTTCAACGTTTAACAGAGCTAGAGCCGGATGTTCGGTTTACAATCGGTGGAGGCAAGCGTCAATTCTCCCCTGAGAGCTTCGTGAAGATTTTTGTGAAACATGATCAACATCACTTAAAGCAAATCAATGAAAAACTAAATAACTCATGAAGTTTTTTCTATATTTAATCATTGTTGCATTGATCATTTTTTTAGTAGAGAGAATGTTGCGTAAGAAGCTTGGTATTAAACATCGATATTTCAGTGAAACGAATGGGGAAAAAATTTATAACTGGGTGAAGCTTAGCATGCTCATTGTATTTATTATTGGATTAATTCCAGTGGTAAGCCTGGATGAATATGGCGAACTTTTCTTGTGGTATATCTTTAGTTATTTAATCCTCTCTAATGCTTTTGATACTTTCATGGAATGGAAGTACTTGAAGAGGTCTAAACAATATGTAATCAGCAGCACGATTTGGGTTATCGGTCTTTCAGCTATGCTTATATATGTGTTTGTATTGCAATAATAAGGGGGATCTCATTTGCAACTATTCCGTTTTGAAAAAGAAACTGGTCAAAAAGTAACACATTTTAACTCAAACTTCATTATGACAAAAATCGCAAAACTTGATTCTCCTGCACAAATTGGCTGCATGAATTTGGGTGAAGGAGGACTTATTGGCTATCACCAAGCGGCTGTACCCCAGCTTTTTTTGATAATAGAAGGGGAAGGCTGGGTTCGTACGGAGGATGAAAGGCTTTCCATCAAAAAAGGAGATGCAGTGTTTTGGGAGAAAGGCGAATGGCATGAAACCGGGACAGATAACGGACTGACGGCTATTTCGATAGAATCTCCGGGGTTAAACCCTGAGGAGTTTTTGGTGAAAAGATGATAAATCATTAAGAAATGTTGTTTATATACACTTATCTTTAATGATACACTTACATAAGATAAAGAATGTATAAGCGAGGTTTCCAATGATTGATTATGTAATTCGTGCAGCAGCTGGTTTTGTTATTTTATTGATTTTATTATTTTTGGGGCCATATACGAATATTGAATGGCTTCAACCGACCAGTCCTTACCGGTTTCTCATTGTTCCAATTGCCTTAATTGGCAGCTGGGTGTGCCTATACCTGTTCCGTAAGCTGAAACAAAAAAAGAGTGCAAGTGCTTAGAAAGAACGTGTGTTGATCAGTCAACACACGTTCTTTCTTTATGAATTTAGGACTGTAATGATAAGCATGAGTGTAAATAATCAAAGTGCTTTTCTAAATAGGTGACCATTTTACTGAATTTTCATTTTCAATTGACAATGATTATCACTTAAACTAACATAGCCAACAAGAGTTATTGATAATGATTTTCATTATCTTTTGATTTTTAAAATACTAGGAGGGATAAAAATGGGATTGACTCAGCTTGAGGAATTCAAAACGACCCTAATAAACAATGACCACTTTAAACGTTTTTTTCCGCAACAGGATATTGAAAGTATGTCTGAATATAATGCAGCGATCCAAACAGCAAAAGACGTGTTTTCACAAATAGTAACTAGTCAACCTCATCCATACACCGGACTTTCTCAAGCATCCATAGAGCAAGGCTTAGAATTAGCTTTCCCGGATGTCGTACCAGAAAGAGGTCTCTCAATCGATAAAGTAATGGAGAAAATCGGGGAAACCGTTATTGCTCACTCCATTCAAGTGACGAATTTAAGATGTTTGGCCCATTTGCATTGCCCGCCGTTAACATCAGCTTTAGCAGCAGAAGTACTGATAAGCGCATCCAATCAATCAATGGATTCATGGGATCAAAGTACATCTGCTACGGTCGTAGAAGAAAAAATGGTGAAGTGGCTGCGTGACCTCTTTTATGAAGATAAAACAGCAAATGGTGTTTTCACAAGCGGGGGTACCCAATCCAATTTAATGGGACTATTACTTGCACGGGATCATTTTTTACATAAGAAGTTTCATTGGGATACCCAACAAAATGGACTTCCAAAAGAAGCTGGGAGAATGAGAATTTTCTGCTCAGCTGATGCCCATTTTACTGTACGTCAATCAGCCTTCTTGCTTGGTTTAGGTGAACAAGCCGTGATTCCTGTAGAGACGAATCAGCATCACCGAATGTCCATAGATAAACTTAAAGAGAAGCTGCATCAAGCAGAAAAAGAAGATCTTATTCCATTTGCAATCATCGCAACTGCTGGTACAACGGACTTCGGCAGCATTGATCCTCTGAACGAATTAGCACGAGTTGCTGATCAATACAATGTTTGGCTTCATGTTGATGCTGCATATGGCGGGGCATTGATGCTTAGCGAACAACATAGTCACAAATTAGAAGGAATTAAACAAGCTGATTCGATCACGGTTGATTTTCACAAATTATTTTATCAACCAATCAGCTGCGGGGCTTTTCTATTAAAAGATGAGGAGCATTTCAATTACCTTAAACTTCATGCCGATTATTTAAATCCTGAAGAAGATGAAGATGAGGGTATACCTAATCTTGTAACCAAATCTATCCAAACAACAAGACGATTTGATGCACTTAAATTGTTTGCTTCTCTACAAGTGTTAGGAAAGGACACATTTGCTCAAATGGTAGATTACACAATAGACCTAGCCCAACATACAGCTGCTTTATTAGAAGAGGATTCCAACTTTGAAATCATTCATCAACCTGAAATAAATGCAGTTGTATATCGGTACTTTCCCAAAGAGCATAGAGAGGACCCTGTTTGGCTTAATGATACAAATGCATTTATACGTTCAAAGTTATTTGAAGCAGGAGCTGCAGTCATAGCAAAAACCCGAGTGAACAAATCTATTTACTTGAAATTCACCCTTTTAAACCCGTTGACAACAATAGAAGATATCAAAGAAATCATAAATCAAATGAAACAACTAGGAGAAGAAAGGGGTAGACATAATGATCGCTAAACAAATAGCTGAAAAAGCCACGATTCAAAGCTTTTTGAACTGCTACCTGCGCGAAACAGGAAAGGGGTCTTTAATTAATAAAAGTCAATTTAACGAATTAACAAATGATCACCTCTTTGCACATAGTGAAGTGAGCCAGGTAATCCATACCAAGCTCGCTTATCAAAATATGGATTTATTTATCCCGCTTGAATATTGGTCGCTCACTGGGAGACATCTTTTTTCCTTCCCGCTATATTATGCACAAAATACAGAGCAGAGCGACCTGCTTGAACTTGATTATCTGACTCTTGTAAGTCTTGTCATTAAGGAATTAACACTTGAATCTGGCGGGGGATCAACACGTGAGCAAGATGAACTCATGATGAGAGTCATTTTAAGTTGTCAAAATATCGAGATGTTTGTACGAGAAAGATTAGAGGAAGCCGATGAACTAACTGCTTTCGATATGGATTTTATTGATGCGGAACAGGCATTATTATTAGGCCATTTATTGCATCCCACACCTAAAAGCCGCCAAGGGATCAGCGAGTGGGATAGAGCCCAATATTCTCCAGAGTTAAGAGGATCGTTTCAACTGCACTATTTCCGTGTTCATCGCTCGCTCGTTTATGAACGATCAGCCCTGCAGCATTCAACTACTCATTTAATAAAGCAGAAGCTTATAGATCATTCAGATACATCAAGTGATTTTAAAGAGAAATACTGCGAGAAAGATGAGTATTCATTAATACCTGTTCACCCATGGCAGGCTGACTATTTAATGAGAAAACCACAGGTACAGCGAGCCATTAATGACGGATTGATTGAAAATCTAGGTAAGCAGGGGGCAGCGTATGAGCCGACTTCCTCCGTTCGAACAGTCTATCATCCCAACGAGGATTATATGTATAAATTCTCTTTAAATATAAAGATTACGAATTCAGTTCGTGCCAATAAAAATATGGAGTTAGAACGAGGAGTTGAAGTAAAGCACTTATTAGACACAGAGATAGGAAAAGATTTAAAAAGACGATTTCCTAATTTTGAAGTAATTAAAGATCCGGCCTTTATAACAGTAAAACTAGATGGGGAAAATGAATCAGGCTTTGAGGTCATATTGCGAGAAAATCTATTTAAAAAAGAAGAAGCTAGGAATGCCACACCAATTGCCGCGCTTTGCCAAGATACAGTCAGCGGACCTCCTTCGAGACTTGCTGCTATTATTCAACGTTTGGCTGAGAAGGAAGGGCGTTCTGTTGAAGCAGTCAGCATAGATTGGTTTACTCGTTATCTCAATAGGTCCCTTAAACCTATTTTTTGGCTTTACTTAAATCATGGCATTGCATTAGAAGCCCATCAACAGAACAGTGTCATCCATTTAAAAGATGGGTATCCTGACCGGTTTTATTATCGTGATAATCAAGGCTACTACTTTTCGGAATCCTTCTATGAAAAGTTAAGCCACGTGCTGCCTGGCATTAGTGAAAAGAGTAATACAGTTTGCTCGGATGCTATAGCTGATGAAAGGCTGCGTTATTATTTTTATTTTAATAATATTCTCGGTTTAATCAACGCTTTCGGGGTAGCTCGGTTAGTAGATGAAAGTATTCTTTTAGAGACATTACGGGAAGCGATATTAGAGATAGAGATTCCGGCTAAAAGTTCTTCAATGCTTATTGAAAGTTTATTATATGAAAAAACACTTCCTTGCAAAGCGAATTTACTTACTCGCTTTCATGATATGGATGAATTGACTGGTTCACTAGAAACTCAGTCTGTTTACGTCGAAATTGATAATCCTCTTGTCAGAAAGGAGCTTGTAACCAGTGAATACCCGAGAAGGAGAGTTTGATCATCTCATCACGTTTCGGGAAGTTGAGTTTGATAAAGACGTTGCTCGTTTGCATGAGTGGCATCATAAGCCTCATGTTATTCCTTTTTGGCAGCAGAACTTTCCGTACGACCACTATCAAATACATTTAAAAAAGCTTTTAGCAGATACACACCAGACTTTGTATATTGGCGAACTTGATGGTATCCCAATGTGCTATTGGGAAAGTTACTGGGCTAGTGATGATGCGATTGCCAATTATTATGACGCAGACGAAACAGACCAAGGCATCCATTTATTAATCGGCCCTGAATGTTATCTAGGTAAAGGATTATCCTTGCCTATACTTCGCGCAATGACAGCCTATCAGTTTACTGAGGAACAAACGATGAGAATCGTAGCGGAACCTGATATACGAAATAAAAAGATGATCCATGTTTTTAAAAAATGCGGATTTACACCTATAAAAGAGATCGATTTGCCAGATAAAAAAGGACTTTTAATGGTTTGTGAGCGAGAGGTGTTTTTCAGGAGGTGGAAGGATGTCCCATTTAGAAACGGACAATGTGTATGACGTAATAGGTATAGGCCTTGGCCCCTTTAACTTAGGCTTAGCAGCGCTTATTGAGGAAGGAACAGACCTTAACACAATATTCCTAGAACAAAAACCAGAATTTGAATGGCATGGAGGCCTTTTGATAGAAGAGACAACTTTACAAGTCCCTTTTTTAGCAGATGTGGTTACCATGGTGAACCCAAAAAGCCACTACAGCTTCCTTAATTATTTGCATGAAATGGACAGGCTCTATAAATTTTACTTTCTTGAAAGATTTCACATCCCAAGAAGAGAGTACAACCATTATTGTAAATGGGTTTCTAAACAGCTTTCCAATTGTCAATTTGAAACGCGTGTAGAATCAATTGAACATGATAAGACACAGCAGCTCTTCAGAATAGAAACGATACAAATGAAAACGGGGAAAAATAATACTTTTTACGCGAAAGACGTGGTACTGGGTATCGGGAGCTCTCCAGTCATGCCAGCAAACTTAAAGGCACAAGAAGGGAAGGACTTGTTTCACTCTGCACAATTTTTACATCACCGTGAGCGATTAAGAGAAGCCAATTCCATTACAGTCATTGGCTCAGGTCAAAGTGCAGCAGAGGTATTCCTTGAATTGTTAAAGGAGCAGCCTAATTATCAGTACAAGCTTGATTGGTTCACACGATCAAAAGGATTCCACCCAATGGAATACTCAAAGCTTGGTCTTGAACATTTTTCACCTGAATATATAAATTATTTCTATAAACTTCCGCAATCAGTAAAAGATGTGCAGCTTCCAAAGCAAGACCTGCTGTATAAAGGGATCAGCGCTCAGACCATATCCGATATTTACGACCTGTTGTATGAACATTCAATCGGCGGGGATAAACCTGATGTCCGCTTGCTTGCTAAAACAGAAGTAACTGATGTAGTGAGAATTGAGAACGGATTTACACTTCATTGCAATCAGTGGGAACAAAATGAGAGGTTTGAGCATAAAAGCGAGGTTATCATAGCGGCGACGGGATACTCACACCCGATCCCTCCTTTTATTAAGAATGTAGAGTCGATCATTAATTGGGATCAGGAAGCTCGCTACCTAATTACACACGACTATGAATTGAAATTAAAAGAATTGACCGATAACAGATTATTTGTTCAAAACGGAGAAATGCATACTCATGGGGTTGGTGCACCTGACTTAGGGTTAGGAGCTTATCGTAATGCTGTGATAATAAACAAGCTGGCACACAAGGAAGTGTACCCTGTTCGCAAGCGAAATGTGTTTCAGCAATTTGGAGTTCTTACGTGACTTCAACTAAAGTCCAGCAAGCTGTGCTCTTTCTATTAATCTACTATTTCATCTTAGCTGATGTCATTTTATCACCATTTTATCCACAATTTTTTTCTAAGGTGTTTGGAGTAGAAGACTTAGAATTTACGGCTCTGTATATCTTCATTTCTAGATTGACAGTCGTCATTTCCGTCCCAATATGGGGGATTTTATCTAAGCGTTTTGAAGTAAAGCACCTCATTTATACGGGGCAATGGATCTCAGCTGTGATGCTTTTATGCATGGCTATTTCACAGCATGAGATTCAATTCATGATATTCACCGTTTTATTATTAATAGGAAAAAGCAGCTTGTTTCTTATTTATCCGTTATTAATTCAATTAAATGAGGAAAAAAAGCGCACTCGAGTAGTTGGTATGTATCACATGGTATTTCATGCAGCAGTAATCACCGGCACGTTGACTGGAGCTTGGATCATTGCGCTAGAACAACCCTTATACTTGTTCATCGGTTTAGCAGCCATTGAACTTTTATTATGGTTCACTGCCTTTGTCACATTAAGATATTTAAATACACATACGACCCGCCCTCCAAAAGGTAAGCAGGGCTTTAGCCGAAAGCATGGATTTATACTAGCGGGCATAGGATTGATTTTGCTGCTCTTTCACACAGCAAACAACATGATCCGTCCCTATTTCACTCTTTATACTATGAATGAATTTCAGCTATCTAGCTTTGAGGGCAGCTTATTGTTTATGATGCCAAGTGCAATGGCGATCCTTGCTTTTCCTTTCATACAAAAGGGATGGTGCAAACACCGTGCACCGCTGATCTTTACCGTATCACTCACAGTATTAGCATTTACTCTTATTGTGCAAGGCTTGACAGATCAACTCATCTGGCTATGGGCGAGTAGAATAGTGTACGGCTTTTGTTTAATCATCTCACAAGCCGCACTAGAGCTGACCATCTTTAATCGAAGCACAAATCACGTTCAAATGTACGCTGCAGCTTCAACGTTTCAGAATGCCGGACTTCTCATTGCACCGCTCGCAGCTTCTAGTACAGCCGCTGCATTCACTCTAGCTTCACCACTTACCAGTGCAGGACTAGTATGTGTAACAGCCGTAATCGTTGCGTTATTCACATTTAATATGAGTGCTCAAACCGAAAAAAACAAAGCAGCTTAATTTTTATAAGGAGAGTGGAAAATGAATACTCAAACTCGTATACAGGATATAGTGACTGAAGAAGTATGGACCGAAGCAGGAAGACAGCTTCTCACTAAAATGATTACCGAATTTATGTATGAGGATATGATACACCCCACTGTAGTTCGTGAGGAAGAGGGGGGCGCTCTGTATCAGCTTTCTTTAACAAAGGATAACGGTAAGAAAGCGCAATATCAATTTAAAGCGAAGAAGCGATTAATGGGCAGCTATCATATTTTTCCAGAATCTATAACGTTCTTAAAAGACGGTGAATGGATTCATGCAAAAGATCCTATTCAATTTATTTTAGATATACAGCATGATGTCGGAATGAACCCCGTCACAACAGGCCACTTAATTAAAGAATACAACAATACTCTTTTAGCTGATGCTCACATTTTGCATAAGAAAAAAGCGACTACAGCTGATGAGTTGGTTGATCTTGATTATGCAGAGCTTGAAGGAGAGATGGAAGGGCATCCTTGGATCACCTATAATAAAGGACGGATTGGTTTTAATTATAATGACTATCTCTCGTATGCTCCGGAACAAAAAAAGGAAGTACAGCTCTCATGGATTGCTGCTCACCTGGATCACGCAACGTTTCATTCCGTCTCATCTGTAGATTATGAATCGATGATTAAAGGTGAGCTAGGTGAGGATAACTATCAACATTTTGTACAGATGATTGAATCTGAGGGAGTGGATGCAAGTAAGTATTATTTGATCCCAGTTCATGAATGGCAGTGGAATGAGATGATTGTATATTATTTCGCATCAGAAATTGCTTATAAACATATCATTCATTTAGGAAAAAGCGATGATCTCTATCTGCCCCAGCAATCGATTCGTACTTTTGTGAACCGTAGTGCCAAGCATAAGCATCATGTAAAGCTGCCGATGAGCATACTAAACACACTTGTCTACCGCGGTTTACCAGGTGAGCGGACAGTAGTCGCACCTACGATCACGGAGTACATTCACGACATACGCGATAAAGATACATTTTTAAACAAAGAATGCCGTATCATTTTACCTGGAGAAATTGCAAGTATGAATTATGAGCATCCTTACTTTTCCAAATTAACTGGTGCTCCTTATCAATACCATGAAATGCTCGGAACGATCTGGAGGGAGAGTATATACAGTTTCTTAGATGAAAACGAGCATGCTGTTACATTAGCGTCTCTTCTTTATGTAGACGATAAAAAGAAGCCGTTCGTAGCAGCACTAATCGAACGATCCGGCTTAACAACCAAAGAGTGGATGAATGCATTATTTGATGTGGTCGTGCAGCCGCTCCTTCATTTCCTCTACAAGTATGGTACGGTTTTCTCGCCGCACGGACAAAATACCGTGGTTGTGTTAAAGAATCATATCCCGCACCGCTTAGCGATGAAAGACTTTGTTGATGATGTAAATGTCAGTGATGAGCCTCTGCCTGAACTTGAGCATTTGCCAAAAGAATTGAAACCCGTTCTTCGCAGCGAGGGAAGAGAAGGTCTTTGCCAGTTTATATTTACCGGGCTGTTCGTCTGCCACTTCAGGTATCTCGCTGATATTTTAGATACTTTTGAGTACATGGATGAAGAGCAATTCTGGCTTTCGCTCAGAAACACGATCATTGACTACCAGAATCGTTTTCCGGAGTTAAAAGACCGCTTCACACTGTTTGATTTGCTTAGACCTCAATTCACAAAATTATGCTTGAACCGTAACCGTATGATTGATTATGGATATGAGGATGATGACGATCGTCCCCATGCTTCAGAATACGGTAAAGTCCAAAATCCATTGCATATAGCTGCAACTAGGTTAGCAGCTTTTTAAGCACAATCGGGCTGCCCCTGAGATCTTTAATGACCTATTGGGACAGCCCGATTTTTTTAAACTTTATTAAATATTAATTAAACAAACTCATTAACCAACCTAGTAGAATTCCTACAACTCCGAAATCAGAATCACCGAATGTTGTTCCTTCAAATCCTATAGAACCAAGGACTGGTAGTAAGAGGGCAGGTAAGAAACTAATAAGAATACCGTTTGTGACCGCTCCTAAGATCGCACCGCGACGGCCGCCCATTGCATTACCGAAAACTCCGGCAGCGGCTCCTGTAAAGAAGTGAGGGACTAAGCGGGCACGATTAAAGCAAGACCGAATACTGGTAAGATGAACATACTTCCGAGTCCTGCAAGAAAACTAAAGAGGAAACCGATAATTACTGCATTAGGTGCAAACGGAAAAACAACAGGTGCATCCAAAGCAGGTTTTGCATTTGGAACAATTTTATCAGCAATCCCTTTAAAGGCAGGAATGATTTCAGCGAGTAACATACCTACCCCAGCAAGAACCGTTTGCTTCTGCAGTGAAACTGTCGTAAAAATCAGATCGGCATTTGTTATAGATTCTTCTATTGAAGTCACTACTTCAAAATCAAGTGTTGAAAATAAGGTTTCTAACTGACTTTTCAAGATCTGAGAAGTTCCAATACCGCTTGAACATACAATCAACGCATGTTTTCTTTCAGCTGGCTGACTTCCTTCTTTTCTCATCCATCCCCCAAAGTGCATCGTGATGTAAGCTGCTTCATCATCATTAATGGCTGCGCCTACAAAGCGTTCTAAATGAGGAAGGACTTTTTTTGTCAGTTCAAAGACATCTCCATATTTCTCTTTTATCGATTTCGTTAGAGGGTTCTTAGCTGAAATCCCATATTTTAACCGATAAAAGGCTGGCCTGATATGAATTAAAAGATTCTCTTCAACCGCTCTGAAGTGCTCAAACTCAATACATGCATACCTTTGAAAATCAATCACCATTTTTCTTACGACGTCTTCAAGCCCATTTACAGTACTCATTGGACTGTCAGAGAGCGATCGTAAACTCAACAAGAAGATGGTCAAATAATAAATTTCATCCTCAGGGACCGACAGTTGGTTCGAGTTGAATAGTTCTTGACTAAGAAGTTCTGCTCCTTTGTAAGCACGATTATTCTCTAAAGCCAATTTTTCATCTTTTGTTAAAAAGACATATTCCCCTTGCTTCATTCTCTCTAAGAAAAATGCTATATGCCATGTTAGCTCTTCAATAGATTCTGGATTTAACTGCACATCTAAATCGTTTTGAAGTACTTGCAACAACTGAACATTATGCTCAACTGTTTCTATTAAACATGGATTTGCTTCCTTCCAAATAGACATCAATTCTGTGGAAAAATCATTATCTTTTTGAAAAGTAAAAGCATTCACAAACCATTTTCGAAGTTCAAATTCCGGTCCATGGATATAGTAACCTTTACTTCGCTCATAATTGATCGTAAGGCGATATTGCCTAGCCTGCTGTTTAATCGCTTTCAAATCATTTAAGCAAGAATTCCTGCTAGCTTTAGTTACCGTTATTAGGTCTTTCACATAAATAGGTTCATAGCTGGTAAAGAGTAGGATTAAAATTAATTTTTGCCGCTCATGAGCCGTGTACTCATACTGGATTTTTTTATTAAGCTTCACATGCTCTGGAATCTTTTTCTTCGCTGATGTTGTAATAAATATACCTACAGACTTTACTTGTTGAACTTGATCAAGTTGATTGTCTTTTAACAAATCATTTATTTTTTCAAGATTGTAATAGATGGTTCTCCTTGAAACCTTCTATAAATTTCCTTCGTCTCATTTCTAGTAGCAAGATAAAGAAAGGTGGGTTCTAGATGAAACTTTTAATGGTTATATCAGCCGTTACTTTGCTTACTGCGTGTGGCACTCATAAGGTTGATGTTGAGAGAGAACTAGAGGAGCGAACGTTTGTTCATTCAGAAAAACAAACAGAAGAAATCAGGTATACCATCTATACAGATAAAGAGGTTTATCAGGAAGGGGAAGTCATCAAAGCATGGACAGAGAGTATGTATGTGGGTGAAAAAGAGGAAATAGTGATAGGGCATGGCGGAAGGATCTATTACAATCATATTAAGCCGTTGGATGGTGATTTTGAGCTTGAGGGAGCAATGGTGTTGCCACTACTCTATACCACCTTAACAAAAGACATACCGCACAGAGAGGATTTTGTTAAAACAGGGGCATGGGATGCAGACTCCAAAGAAAATGAATTTTGGGAAGATTTCTTTGCTGATGAGGATCTCATGTTGCCGCCGGGCGTGTATGAGTTGATTGCTGAGCCTTCTTTTCATTATAGTAAGGAAGGGAAAGAAGTTCATGTAAGTGAAGGAATCAGCAGGATCATAACAGTAGAGGACTAACGGAGGGGTATGGGATGAAAACGGAGAAACAAAAGATGATAGACGGTGAACTTTACGAACCTTGGGACCCAGAACTCATGCGAGACCGTGAGCAGGCAAGATATTTAACTCGAATGTTTAACGAAACGACTGAGTCACAGTATGAAAAGCGCATCCAAGCCATCAAAAATTTATTTGGATCGACCGGTGACGATATATATATGGAGCCTAATTTCAGATGTGATTACGGCTATAATATTCACGTTGGCAACCACTTTTTCGCTAATTTTGACTGTGTCATCTTGGATGTATGTGAAGTTCGTTTCGGTAACAACTGCATGCTTGCACCAGGGGTACATATTTACACAGCCACTCATCCAATTAATCCATTTGAACGGATCAAAGGTCCAGAGTACGGTAAGCCTGTCACAATTGGAGATAACGTTTGGATTGGCGGCAGTGCGATCATCAATCCCGGAATTACGATTGGTGACAATGCGGTGATCGCAGCCGGAGCGGTTGTCACAAAAGATGTTCCTGACAATGTGATTGCAGGTGGCAATCCTGCACGTGTGATTAAAGAAATTGATTTGAATGACAAGAGGTAGAAGACAAGTTGAACACTTGTCTTTTTTTGTATCAATTAATTTAACGATAAATCAAACACACTCTTTCGATTAATATTTTAATCGTATTTCAACTTATCCGATCTAATATTAAATCAATCAGGCACAAACTCTTGATTTACCAAGCATTTAAAATTGGCACAAACTTTGCACTATATTTAGGTACAAGAAGAATTGCAGATAAAGGGGAGTGTTTGTGATGTCACAACAAACAAGTAAAATCGAAGAGCTTCGTGAATTGGATAAGAAACATTATTTACACCCTACTTCACCAATTGGCGCACAGCAAGAGCATGGTCCTGCTTTTATATTCACAAAAGGCGAGGGAATTTATTTAACAGATATGTCAGACCAAAAAGTCATCGACGGAATGTCTTCTTTATGGAATGTCAATATCGGTCATGGACGCAGTGAAATTAGTGAGGTAGCAAGTAAACAAATGTCGACATTAGCGTTTAGTTCCTCTTTTGCGACATTCAGTAACGAACCAGCTATCAGGCTTTCAGCAAAGCTTGCAGAAATTGCTCCAGGAGATCTAACTGCCACCTTTTTCACTTCTGGGGGCTCAGAATCAAATGATACGGCCTACAAGCTGGCAAGACATTACTGGATATTAAAAGGCGAGCCTAAGCGTAAAAAAATCATTTCACGGACACATTCCTATCATGGTGTGGCTATGGGAGCAACAAGTGCCACAGGAATTCAAGCTTTTCGTGATTTTACAAACTCACTTGCTCCAGACTTTCATTATGCCGATCATATGTCATCTGAAGCGTTAAGACAGGTGATTGAGTCAGAGGGGCCAGAGACGATTGCGGCCTTTATTTCTGAACCGGTTCAAGGAGCAGGCGGTCTTCATATCGCAACAAAAGAATACTTTAAAGCGGTGAGAGAGATCTGTGATGAGTACGGAATTTTGTTTATTACAGATGAAGTTATTACAGGATTCGGGCGCACAGGTACGTATTTTGGAATGGATCATTATGATGTTGCTCCTGATATGATGTGTTTTGCAAAGGGAGTCACAAGCGGTTATGCCCAGCTTGGCGGGGTTATGATCTCAAGCCGTATGCATGAAGACTTTACAAAGCTCTCAACTGGCACTCTCCTTCACGGGTATACGTACAGCGGGCATCCAGTAGCATGTGCAGTCGCTCTTCGGAACCTCGAGATCATTGAGCGTGAAAATTTGATAGCTAATTCAAGCCAAATGGGTGTAGAGATGTTAAATGGATTTAAAAACTTGCAGGATACTTTTGAAAGTATTGGTGATGTCCGTGCGCTCGGCTTAATGGGTGCGATTGAGTTTATGAAAGATAAAGAAAAAGGAGATAGATTTCCGCAGCCGCTAGCACCTATGGTTGTTACGGAAGCCGCAAAGCGTGGATTGATTCTGCGTTCGGTTGTCTTTAACGGACAGGATACTCTCGTTTTCTCTCCTCCATTAATTATCACAAAAGAGCAAATCAATGACATGATAAGCATATTACATGAAGCAATCAAAGCAGTAGAGACATCCATAATACAATAATTAAAAAAGCGAGGGATCAAGGTGAAAAAGCATCTATATATAAATGGTCAATGGGTGGAAGGACATTCCTATACAGAATTATCCTCTCCTTATACGGGAGAAAAGATTGCAGACATTGCATCAGCTAATGAAGAACAGGTAGAGGCAGCTATTGAAGCGGCTGAAAAAGCGAGCAAAGAAATGGCTGAACTCGCTAGTCACAAACGGGCAGCCATTTTAGAAAGAGCTGCAATAAAATTAGAAGAGCGTAAAGAAGAGGCAGCTCAATTGATTGCACTTGAAGCAGCAAAGCCGATTAAAACGGCCCGTGCTGAAGTGGCAAGAACCATTGCGACCTACAAATTCTCGGCTGAGGAAGCGAAACGGATTCACGGTGAAACCTTGCCGCTAGATGCTCAAGAAGGCGGCGAAGGGAGAACAGCCTATACGGTACGTGAACCACTTGGGGTTGTCGCAGCTATTACTCCCTTTAACTTCCCAATGAACCTTGTTGCCCATAAAGTAGGTCCAGCAATTGCATCAGGAAACGCAGTTGTCCTTAAGCCTGCAGGTCAAACACCACTATCCTCACTGTTTCTAGCAGACCTTTTTGAAGAAGCAGGTCTTCCGAAAGGGGCATTAAATATTGTTACGGGGAGCGGAGCTTTAGTCGGTGAAAAACTTGTTACAGATGACCGTGTGAAAAAGATCTCCTTCACCGGAAGCCCTGAAGTAGGAATAGGCATTCGTAATAAGGCGGGTCTTAAGAAGGTCACGCTCGAGCTAGGCTCAAATGCAGCTGTCATTATTGATAAAAACGTAGATATAGATAAAATCATCTCTCGTGCCGTTTCTGGAGCCTTTGCTTTCCAAGGCCAGGTGTGTATTTCCTTGCAGCGTATCTATGTAATGGATGAAGTGTATGAGGAGTTTGTTGAAAAGTTTGTTCAAGAGACTAAGAAGTTAACCGTCGGTGACGCATTAGATGACCAAACGGACGTATCAGCTCTTATCAGCCCGAAAGATGTCAAGCGTGCTCTAAGCTGGATTGAGGAAGCGAAGGAAAACGGGGCCGAGGTTGCTTGCGGAGGAGAAGCAGAAGGGAATATTCTTTATCCTACCGTCCTGCTCCATGCAGGAAATGAATTGAAAGTATCGTGCCAGGAAGTGTTTGCACCGATCGTTCATATTAACAAAGTGACATCCATTGATGAGGCAATCGATGAGGTTAACAACTCTAAATACGGTCTGCAAGCTGGTATTTATACAGAAAACATTCATACCGCTTTTGCAGCGACAAAAAAGATCCATGTCGGCGGTGTGATGATTAATGATATTCCAACATTCAGAGTCGACCATATGCCTTATGGCGGTGTCAAAGAAAGTGGCGTTGGCCGCGAAGGCGTAAAATATGCGATCGAAGAAATGACCGAGCAAAAATTGATCGTTTTCAATCATAACTATTAAGCTAGGTATGGCGGGCGCAGATGCCCGCCATTTTTTGTTTGTGTAAAGATCGGCGCAATTATGAGGCAACTGACGCAATCATTTTTTGAAAGAAGTTAATTCTCTCAGCAATAAATCCAATTCCGAATAGAAGTAACGTAAATCTTGACTGAACAGACGCAAAAACACTCTTAACCAGCACAATCCAGCACAAAAAATGATATATTTGATGGTACAAACTCCTAGAAGGGAAGGTTTTCTATGGATTCAGGAAATAACTTCGTTGAGATAGAGTTACAGGCAATTTTAAAAGGGTCAAAGGACAATATTGTTATTACAGACGGGGATGGCAATGTGTTGAAGGCTAGCCCTAATTGTCTTGATATATATGGCGTAGAGTTTAACCAGATCCTAGGCCGCTCTGTATATGATCTTGAAAAAGAAGACATCTTTTCCCCTTCAATTACGGTAAAAGTATTAGAAGAAAAAAAAGAATGCCAAGTGCTTCAGCATACAAAAGGAGAACGAACGGTGCTTGCAACAGGAGTGCCGGTGTTTAATGAGAACGGAGCACTCATTCGTGTCATCAGTTTTTCATACGATTTAACTGAAATTGAAGAGCTGAGAGAAAACTACCATACGCTGCAGGAGAAAATGGGGCTATACGAATCACAGATAGAAGAGCTGCTTGAGAAAGAAGGACAAGATCGTAATGTCATCTTAAAAAGTAAAGCAATCAAACGCGTATGGGAGCTTGTTAAAAGAGTATCTGATTCAGAAGCAACTGTCGTATTTTTAGGGGAATCAGGCGTTGGGAAAAATGTATTTGCGAAGTCGCTTCATAGTGGCAGCAGCCGAGCTTCAAAGCCTTTCATTGAAGTAAATTGCAGCGCCATACCTGAAGCGTTATTTGAATCAGAAATGTTCGGGTATGAATCGGGTTCATTTACCGGAGCACATAAAAAAGGCAAGCCCGGCATGATTGAATTAGCAGACGGCGGCACATTATTTCTTGATGAAATTGGGGAATTACCTTTATCTATGCAAGCGAAACTCTTAAAAGTGCTGCAAGAAAAGACTGTCACACGAGTGGGCGGATTAAAACCTCATAAAATTGATTTCAGGCTGATTGCCTCAACTAATCAAAACTTAGATGAAATGGTCAGAAGCGGTTCATTCAGGCAAGATCTATACTACAGGCTTCATGTCATACCGATCGAAATCCCGCCGCTGCGCAAAAGAAAAGATGATATTCTACTATTAATTCAGCACTACCTCCACAGCTTTAATAAAAAATACAATGTACATAAGCATCTTCAAGCACTTGCGCTCGATGAATTACTTGCCTACGACTGGCCAGGAAATGTGCGTGAATTAGAAAATACAATGGAACGATTGGTGCTTACCTCAGAGAAGGACCGTATTGAAATAAGTGATTTGCCGATTCTGATTCACAAGCAGCAGCATAACTCAATGGAGGAGGCTACAGCCAGTCAATCCAATGAGGCAATCAACGCCTCCACCTATAAAGAAGCAATGGCGCAAGTAGAAAAACATTGGCTTGAACATGCTTTAAAACAATGCAAGACGACGTATGAAATGGCTGAACTTCTTAGATTAAGCCAATCAACTGTTGTGAGAAAGCTCCATAAATACAATCTTAATTCAAAAATGCATCTTAATTCATAAAAAACTTAAATTCAGCCCATTTAATTCAATAATGAATTAAATGGGCTTTTCTTGTATGTTTTACAATGAAATGAAACTGGCACAGGTCTTGCAATTAAAAGATAGTATCAAACTTTTTTAATGATAGCAGGAGGTTATTCGATGACTAAACCTATGTACCAACCAAAAGATTCTTCTCAGTCACCTCGCTTTTGCGGAGTGCGCACATTTATGAGACTTGAGGCAATTAAAACGACAGAAAATGTAGACTTTGTTATTTTAGGTGTTCCTTTTGACACAGCTGCATCATTTCGCACAGGGCAAAGATTAGGTCCGCAGCATATTCGAGATTTTTCAGTGCTGCTTAGACCATACAACCCAGATCAAGATATTAATATTTTTGATTATGCATCGGGAGTGGACTATGGAGATGTGAACGTTGTACCAGGAAATGTTCATCGCACATATGAGGCGATTCAAAATGAGCTTCGTCCCATCCTTCAGCATAATATTACACCAATTATACTAGGCGGCGATCACTCTATCAGTCTTGGCCACCTGCGTGCCTTTGCAGAAAAATATGGGCCTGTAGCTCTAGTACTGTTTGATGCACATGCCGATACCTGGGATCACTATTACGGCGAAAAATACATGCACGGGACACCGTTTAGACGCGCTGTAGAAGAAGGGCTGATTGATGTTGAACATTCAATCATGGTTGGAATGCGAGGCTCGTTATACGGTCCTGATGATATGAACGAAACACGTGATCTAGGTTTTGAAGTTATAACCATGCAGGAGTTCCGCCAAATCGGTTACGCAGAAACAATAAAAAGAGTGCATAAACGAGTAGGTGATGCGCCGCTATTTGTATCTTTTGATATAGATTTTGTCGATCCAGCCTATGCTCCTGGAACCGGCACTCCTGAAGTATGCGGTGCGACCAATTACGAAGCACTGGAATGCGTTCGTAAATTAAATGGGTTGAATATAGTCGGATTCGATTTAGTTGAAGTACTCCCAACCTATGACAGCGGGGAAGTCACTGCGGTTATGGCTTCAGCAGTTGCACACGAAATGATGTCTTTAGTGGCATTAAAAAAGAAGCGAGAACAGCAGGAGAGCAAGATAGAAGCAGGAATAGTGAAGGAGTAGAAAGGTGGAAGTACTTTGAAACAACAAAATTTTATTAACGGAAAGTGGTTAACCGGAGAAGGATACAAACGAGATATAATCAATCCTTCTACCGAAGAAATACTCGAAACCGTCTATGAAGCTTCTAGCAAGCAAGTAAACCAAGCGGTAGATGCCGCACAAGCAGCTTTTGATCAAGGCATTTGGAACAGTGATCCACTACTTCGTGCTAAGACATTGCAAAAGATAGCTGATAAATTAGAAACGCAATCAGAAGAATTCGCTGTAATTGAAACAGAAAACACCGGAAAACCGATTCGTGAAGCACGTCTTGATATAGAAGATACGGTTGGGTGCTTAAGATATTATGCCCAGTTAATTAAACAACAAAAAGCAGAAGAAATTACGCAGTGGGACGGGTCTATCAGTCAAGTTAGGAACGTGCCTATCGGTGTATGTGCTTTAATCGTTCCTTGGAATTTCCCTTTGCTTCTTGGAATGTGGAAAATTGCTCCTGCTCTTGCAGCTGGGAATACCATTGTCTTTAAACCTTCAGAAGTGACTCCGTTATCAATGATTAAAATGACAGAAATTATTGATGAATCCGGTATGCCTGAAGGTGTGTTCAATTTATTGCTAGGTGACGGAAAAGCGGTAGGAGAAAAACTTGTGATCCACCAAAATGTTAGCAAGATTTCTTTTACTGGCGGGACAGAAACTGGAAAAGCCATTAATGAACAATGTTCTCGTACGTTTAAAAGAGTGTCACTTGAGCTTGGTGGAAAATCACCTTTGCTTATTTTTGATGATGCTGAACTTAACCTTGCTGTTGAATGGGCAATATTTGGTGCTTTTTTTAATCAAGGGGAAGTATGTGTAGCTTCTTCTCGAATTCTAGTAGAAGAGAAGATCTACCCAGCCTTGTTAGAGAAACTAGTTGAAATGACTAAAAATATATCTTTAGGTGACCCGCTTCTGGATGATACAGAAATGGGTCCCTTGGTGTCAGAAAATCATCTTAAAAAAGTTGAATCCTATATACAAACGGGCCTTAAAGAAGGCGCAACTTTAGTTACCGGCGGAAAGCGCATAAAAGAGAAAGGATATTACATGACACCTGTTATTGTTACAGATGTCACTAGTGAGATGGATATTGTACAGGAAGAAGTATTCGGACCTTTTTGTGTCATTCAAACATTTAAAACCGAAGCTGAAGCCATTTCTCTTGCTAATGGTACAAAATTTGGTTTAGCTGCAGGCGTCCTAAGTGCAGACGTTGTTCGAGCCGAACGGGTTGCTGCTCGTATTCAAGCAGGGACAATTTGGATCAACAGCTATCATACACCGTTTGTAAATGCACCTTGGGGAGGGTTTAAGCAAAGCGGATTAGGCAGAGAACTAGGACCACAAGGGCTAGCCTCTTATTCTGAGCCTAAACATATAAATGTCACACAACAAGTAAATAAGCTAGGTTGGTACAGTTCTTAAAAATTCGAAAATTGGGGGAGCTGCTCAATGAGTACATTAGTAAACCAGTTCGGCAATGATAGTATTCAACCAACACAAAAAAGCGATCGTACGATGTCCTTTTTCTCCACATTTGCCCTATGGCTAGCGGCAAATGTGGTGATCACTTCTGTTTTAACTGGAATGTTTTTTGTTCCTGATATTGCTTGGTCAACTGCCATTTGGGCAATTATCATCGGTTCAGCCATAGGTGCGATTCCTCTAGCATTGACTGGGAAAATAGGAACACGAACAGGATTATCAACAATGGTGATGACAAGAGCTGCCTTTGGGCAAAAAGGAGCAATTCTACCTTCAATAGTAAACACTATTATCCTGATTGGCTGGAGCTGGATTCAAGCATATCTTGCAGGTTTAAGTTTAAACTACGCTGTAAGCTATGCAACAGGGTACAGTAATGTGGTATTATTTGTTATTCTGACCCAAGTGCTTGTAGTAGGCATTACGATTTACGGTCATCGCGGTGTTGAGAGCTTAGAAAAGTACGTTTCAATAGGTATGCTAATTTTATCTACTGTTGTCTTTTATAAGTTATTTACAACTTACGATGTCACTTCCCTTATTACGATGCAGCTTAACGCGAATCCTGAATTAACCACAATTATTGCATTTGATATCGTTGTAGCCACTGCCTTTTCATGGATGTCAACGGTATGTGACTTTAATCGTTATGCTAAGGATGAAAAATCGGGGATGGCTGGGACCTACTTTGGTTACGTTTTAGCTTCCTTAATTGCTATGGGACTAGGAGCAACAGTGAGTGGATTTAGTATTTTAACCGGTATGGAGCAGACATATGACCCAACCTTGTTACTAGTGGCGTACGGATTTGGATTTGTTGCTTCTATTGTCGTCTTTTTATCTGTGGTATCAACCAACGTAATGGCATTATATAGTGCTTCTATGTCATTCATGAACGTGTTCTCAAAGATCTCCTTCTGGAAACCTGTAGCAGCGATTGGGATCATTACTGTTATTGGAGCTTTGCTGCAAGAAGCTTTAATGAATAACTTTTTTAACTTCATTCTTTTGATAGCGACGCTGTTCATTCCCGTCTTCGCCATTATTCTTGTTGACTTCTTTATCATAAAAAAGGGAAATTACGATGCCGATGATATTGTTTCAGATAGAAAGGGAACATACCGTTATCAAAATGGATTTAATCTTGTAGCTTATACAGCCTATATTCTTGGTGCCGTGTTTGCTTATTATTTCACATATATGCAGCCACTGTTTATAGGATCTACCATTCTAACGTTCTTTTTCTCAGGTGCAGTGTACTGGATTGGTATGAGAGTATCAAATCAAATCCAACAGCCTGTTGATCAGAATGCAGATAGGAGCGTGAATCTTTAAGTATGAAAAGTGAATGTACAATTGCAGCTATTCAAACAAGTTTTAGTCAGGACATACACGTAAACCTCAAAAGTATGAAAGAACATATTAATTCATGCGTCAAAAAACAGCCAGAGGTACAATTAATCGTGTTTCCTGAACTTTCATTAACCGGATATTATCTATCTCAGCATGTGAAGGAAGCAGCATTAACTCACGATAGTCCAGTACTAAAAGAAGTAGCCGGCTTAGCTGCTGAACATAAGATTTATTTAGCTTTCGGGTATGTAGAGCTCGGTGAAGATAAACGTATTTATAACTCTATACAATTAATCACCCCAACTGGCAGGTGCATTGCGAATTATCGGAAGATTCATTTAACTAAACTTGAAAAGGAATTTTTTACAGCTGGTAATGAGGTTGTCACCGTTGAAACAGAGATTGGGAAAATCGGGCTTATGATTTGCTGGGATTTAGCTTTTCCTGAATTAGCACGCATGCATGCACTTAACGATGCGGATATTATGATTGCTCCTAGTGCCTGGGAAGTTCCTTTTGATAAACCTTTTCAACATTTTGGTGTCTCAAGAGCAATTGATAACTCTGTATTTTTAGTGGCAGTTAACCATATTGGGAACTCAGACGAGCTAGAATTTTTTGGTCAATCAGCCATTTACGGACCTGATGGAGAGGCTATTACAAGATCATTAAACAATCAAGAAGACATTCTATACGCTAAACTGCTTTTTAATGAACGTGAAAAATTGAAGCAAACATTTTTCAGTATGCTAAACGAGCGTAGAACAGATCTGTACGGGACATAAAAAGGAGGAGTAAGGTTTTGCGAGAAGTTGTTGAAATTGTGGATCTATCAATGGAAATTAAAGGAGATACACCTGTTTATCCCGGTGATCCTATTCCAAAAATTAAATCAGCAGCAAATATTTCGGAGGATGGCTATAACGTTTCGCATCTAGATATAGGCTCTCATACCGGAACTCACGTAGACGCACCTTTTCATTTTCAGGAAAAAGGGTTGATGATTGATGAAATTGACCTGAACCGCTTCGTTGGCAATGGAATCATCATTGATGTAACTCATAAATTAGAAAAAGAAGCAATTATGCTAGATGATGTAGCTGGATATTTACCTAAGATCAAATCTGGAACCATTGTTCTATTTAAAACAGGCTGGTCAAAGTATGCAAACGAAAAAAGATATTTTGACCATCCGTACATTCATTTAGAAGTAATAAACAAGCTGCTAGAGAGCGGTGTTCGAACATTTTTGATAGATGCGTTAAATATTGACCCTCCTGATGGCTCATCTTTTGCAGGGCACGATGCAATTACTAACGTGAATGGAATTATTGGAGAGAATTTAACCAACTTGGAAGCAATTGATTTTCTAGATCCATTTATTATGGCCTTACCTTTAAAACTAAAAGGGGGTGACGGCTCTCCTGTAAGGGCTGTTGCCATTAGATTTAAAAAATAATCTATGTAGCGGTGTCCAAAAGACATCGCTTATTTCTTCATCACTCAAAACCATGATATGATCAGTACAATATATACGACGGGGGTGCTGCGGGTGGCATATGAACTTAAAACAAAGGAAAATGATGCAAGTGTTTTAGAATTCATTGAAAAAGTAGAAAGCCCTAAGAAACGTGAAGACGCCTATCAATTATTAGATCTTTTCACAGAAACGACAGGCTTTGAAGCAAAAATGTGGGGTTCAAGTATTATTGGATTTGGGTCTTATCATTATACATATAAAACAGGTCATGAAGGCGACGCACCCCTTGTTGGATTCTCTCCACGTAAAGCAAAAATAAGTTTATACTTTGCAACAGGAGATCCAGACCGCGAAAAGCTATTAGAATCATTCGGCAAGCATACATCCGGTAAAGCATGTGTTTACATCAATAAAGTAGCTGATATAGATACGAATGTGCTAAAAGCTTTAATTAAACAATCCGTAGATTTTCTACACACATTGTATCCTGACCATCGTTAATAGGTACGCTGCACTTCCTGTTTGGGAAGTGTCTTTTTTTGGGACATGATCTGACAAACTATGATACAATTATCTAGATATATTATTACGTACCCAGGTAATTATAGTAGAGCAGACAAGCTAGCAACTCTCCACTTGTTTAGTAATCCTGTTTGAAAGGAAGAGGCATAATGCCATTTTTACGGTTTAAAGGAATTGACAGCGATATTGTAAGACACGCAGCACCTTATTTAATAGATCAGATGTCATTGATTGCAAACCTGCCGAAAGAAACGGTGAAGATTGAAGTTATTTCTGTTGTACAGATTACAGAAACACCTTCTTCGGTCGAGATCTTTATGTTTCAGCGGGACCAAGAAACCCACGATTCTTTAGCTTCAATGATTAATCAAAAATTAACGGATTACGGGTATGCGAATGTGCATGTATTCTTTGTCATTTTAAATCCAGATCTATACTACAAAGAAGGTAAACCTTTAAAAGAGATTCCAAGAAACGTCGAAACAACATTTATGTAATAACGATAATCAAACGAGCAAGGATCGGTGTCTATGTTTTTTGAGTTACTCATTATTTTTCTTATTATCTTAGTTGGAGGCTTTATTCAAGGAGCAAGCGGATTTGGCTTCGGACTTGTCGTCATGGGGTTTCTGCCCCTTTTCTTAAGCATTAAAGAAAGTACGTTAATCGTCGTTACGCTTTTATTAGTTGCCGCATTAAGCATTATTTTCAAAGTGTATCGTTCAATTGATTTAAAAGGAATAGGTATTTTGATCGCCTCGGCCATGATTGGTCGAGTTTTCTCTTTTTTCTTCTTAAGTACATACGGAGAAATGGATAGTTTAAAGAAAGTTTTAGGCTTTTTCTTAATCGGAATGGTGATCTTCCTTCTTCTAAATAAAAAGAATACAACTCCTGACCAGAGAATTCATCCCCTCATTCCAATATCATTAGGTTTTTCAGGTGGGTTTATAGGCGGGATCTTTGCTGTTGGCGGACCATTTTTTGTCTTCTATTTCTTAATGATCTATCTTAACGAGAAACATAAGTATCAAGCTAATTTGCAGCTGATGACGATCATTACCAGCCTATCTACGATTACATTGCATGGGATAAATGGAGATTTCAACTCCAACATGATGATCTATATATTTATCGGGATTATTGGTGTTTGCATTGGTACATCACTTGGTATGAAGTGGTTTGAGAAGCTTCCAAATCACCTTATTAAAAGGCTTGCAATGATCATTGTATTCATAGCCGCATTAAACTTGATTATTCTTTCTTAGCTTGTTAGATTCTATGATTCTAGCAAGCTTTTTTCAATTATATTTCGGAAACGTTACAATTGGTTTATAATGGGAGTCACATCAGGTCATCCACCTTATTTGGAAATCACCATTGATAGGAGAGATTCATTTGAAAAAGAAAGTTGTTTTAGCCGGTGGTACAGGATTTATCGGTCAGCATTTTGCCAAACTTTATAAAGAGCTTGATTATGACGTACATATTATTTCTAGACAAAATGAACATATTTCTTGGAAGGATAAAGAACGAATGCAAGAAGCTATAGATGGCGCTGAATTACTTATTAATTTAGCAGGGAAGTCCGTCAATTGCCGTTACAACGAGGTAAATAAAAAGGCTATTATGCAGTCTCGTACCGAAACAACAAAAGCATTAGGCGAAGCCGTACTTTCATGTGAAACCCCTCCTAAACTGTGGATTAACTCGAGTACAGCAACTATTTACCGCCATGCAGAGGACCGAGCGATGACAGAGGCAGACGGCGAAATCGGCACCGGGTTTTCAGTTGATGTTGCAACGACTTGGGAAGACACTTTCTTCGCCTATCAGCTGTCGCATACTCGTCAAATTGCCTTACGTATTGCGATTGTTCTTGGAAAAGGCGGAGGAGTCATGATCCCTTACTTGAACCTTGTAAAATTTGGCCTCGGCGGTGTGCAAGGGACTGGCGATCAAATGTTTAGCTGGATTCACCTAGATGATTTATTTCAGATTGTAGAGTTTTTACGAGAGCGAGAAGATTTAAGCGGGGTATTTAACTGTTCTGCACCTGAGCCTGTGACCAATCACGAGTTGATGAAACAATTACGCACGAAACTCAATGCGCCGATTGGTCTGCCTGCCCCTAAATGGATGCTAGAAGCAGGTTCTATCCTTATCAGAACTGAAACCGAACTCGTCCTAAAGAGCAGATGGGTCATTCCTGAGCGACTAGAGCAGGCTGGTTTTACATTCACCTATCCTACGCTAGATCAAGCACTTAGTGAGATCATTCATTAAGAACGCTAAAGGAGATAAGAATACCCTTTCTTATCTCCTTTTTGCTTTACAACAAATTATGTATTTCTGTATCAAAATATAAGGTAGCGGTACAGCTATAAAATCAGCAATAATACTTAGTGTTTAAATAGAAGGTGGGACGTATTTTTAGTTCAACATTGCTAATAAACCCCTTTGATAACCCTGTTTCCTCGCATAACTGTGCAATGGTTATATATTTTTGGCCGGCAAGAGTCATAGTGAAGTACCCACAGCTTCTTTATTATAAGCAGCGGTTTTTCATGCAGGAAATTACCTTTTGATGGTAAAATTTATAAGGGATCATTTAAAAGGGAGGCTTCTATGACTACCATCTATTTTGTCCGCCACGCTCATTCCAGCTATTCCACAGACGAGTTAGGTCGTCCTTTATCAAAGCAAGGAATGGAGGATGCGAAGGAAGTCACGAACGTTTTAAAAGGAGAGAAAATTGATATTGTCCTATCAAGTCCTTATAAACGGGCTATACAAACGGTTAATGGGATTGCTGAATGTACGGGGAAAAGCATTGGGATAGTGGAAAATTTCCGTGAACGCGTTTTAACGACCACACCAGCTGAAGATTTTTCTCGTGCTATTCAAAGGGTATGGGGAGATGAAACATTCTCTTGGCCAGGAGGAGAGTCCAATCTAGAAGCCCAGAAAAGAGGCATCTCAAGCTTAAATAAAATATTGAATACATATGAAGGTAAACACATTGTTATTGGAACTCACGGAAACATCATGGTATTAATGATGAATTATTTTGATACATCATACGATTTTTCATTTTGGAAGACGCTTGACATGCCGGACATTTTTAAATTGACCTTTTGTAAGAAGGAATTGAAAACAGTTGCCCGAATCTGGGAGCCTGCTATTAAAAAGGAGCGAGAACGATGATCTTACATACAACAATTTGTGGTGAGGGAGTCCCTCTGTTATTGCTGCATTCTGGGGGGATGACGGGCGAAACAGAATACGATGAGCAGTCGGCTTACTTCTCACAACGTAATTATAAGGTTATTAGGCCGGACCTTAGAGGACATGGGAAGTCAGGTAGATTATCGCGTGATTATTTCGATTATTGTGCTAAAGACATAATAGAAACGTTAGATTATTTAGAAATAAAAACGTGCCATGTAGCTGGTGTATCTCTAGGCGGGTTGACCGCGCTTATTTTTGCAAACAAATTTCCTGAGAGAGTTAGAAGCTTAACATTCACAGGGATCTTTCCAGAGAAGCCGCTAAATTGGGAAGCTCAACTGAAGGAAGAAGAAGAAAATCTTACATCACTTTCAAACGACCCAGAAGCAGTGTCTTATTTAAATACTATACATGTAAATAATGATTGGCGTGCTTTATTTAAATCATGGACAGCACCGAATTGGTATCCGTTTCACGAAACGAACAATGTAGCAAGCCTCGCCTGTCCGACATTATGCATTGCTGGTGACGGGTTATCCGATGAAATAGAAGCAGCCATAACGTTCAGAAAGCTGAATTCAAACATACAACTTGCTATCATCCCTTTTGCTAACCACCTCGTTCATAGGGAGCAGCCATCTTTATATACTGAAACTTTAAATCTTTTTTTACAAGAGGTAGATAATAGTCAAAAAAGACAATCCCGCTAAAGATTGTCTTTTTTATCTATTTTGGAATATTGTTATTTAATTGTTTCTGAAGTTCCTTATTCTTGCGATAATCTTCCTCACGTGCTTTTTCAACTTCGATCTTCTTGTCTAAATCATTTACATACTCTTCATGTGTAATCCCATGAGCATGCTGCATCCCTTTTTCCATTACTTCTGGTATATGTTGTTTTTGTGCGTTTCTATCCATTATTAACACTCCTCAATTTTATCGATATGCATACAATTCCCGCATGAACTAAGAGTTAAACATGAAATATAACCTGCTATTTCCACCAAGTTTATCCACTATGAGCAAAGGGAATAACAACTTAAACAAAGTTTGGAGGGAATGTATATGATTCGTAAACTGTCTACAAGCACAGAAAACATTATTGAGTATGAAGTGGATGATACCTTAACGGAGGAAGAGAATAAGGAAGTACTTGATGAATTAAAAACAGTGATCAACCAATATGGTAAAATTAAGATTCTTGTGCGTTTAAACGAGATGGCCGGAGTCGAATTATCAGCCATAGATGATCGTCTTGCCTTTGCGAAAGAGCATTTATCAGATATTGAGAAATATGCACTAGTCAGTGATGCAAACCTAGCTGAATATATATCAAAACTAGCTGACAACATGACTCAAATGGATATGCGCCACTTTGCTAAGGATGAAGAAAAAATGGCAAGGTCGTGGATAAGAGACTGATTAGAGCCATCTTAAGCATTCTTTCTTAATTTTAGAAAGGATGCTTTTTCTATGATTTTTCACTTGTAAATAATTAGGATAATTTTATATGCAGGAGACACACTAAGAGGGGTTTTTAAATATTTTTCTAAATGAGGTTAAAAGTATGGATAAACAAATGTCATATGGCGACGACTATAAACCGCTTCCTGCACATCGATTGCAGATGATGTATGTATTCAAGTAGTACCTGATGTGTTCAGTTATACAAATAAGATCGTTAACTTAGTCTTTATTGGCCACCCTGATGAAAACGAATTTGTTTTAGTAGATGCCGGAATGCCTAACTCTGCGCCCGCTATTATTAAAGCCTGTGAACGCGTGTACGGGTCTGGTGCCGGCCTAAAGCGATTATCTTAACACACGGACATTTTGACCATGTAGGATCGATTATTGAGCTTTTACAGCATTGGGATGTATCTGTTTATGCTCATGCTTTAGAGCATCCTTATTTAAATGGTGACCAACAGTATCCAGAAGCAGATCCAACAGTAGAAGGAGGAATGCTCGCAAAACTCTCTCCGCTGTTCCCAAATGATCCAATTAACATTGAAAGTCATTTAAAACCTTACCCTGCAGATGGAACAGTGCCCTAATTAGAGGATTTCAAATGGGTGCATACACCAGGGCATTCACCTGGTCATGTGTCCCTTTTTGGAGAAAATGACCGCACGTTAATTGTTGGCGATGCATTTGTCACAGTGAAACAAGATTCACTAAAATTAACTCCTACATTCATTTGAAAGTGAGGATACGTTATATGAATGAGAAAGAGTACATGAGCACAAAAGAAACAAGAAGAGAAATATTTAAAAGAGAATTAGAAGAACAATTTAAAAAGCCCTTAATTCACAAAGCAATAGCTACAAAAGAAGTCTTTGTGCCATTAGATACAACAAGGATTTGGAATTAAGTAACAGTCACTATACAGATTTATAAATAAGTTACATCGTATAAGGGTAAGCACTTTAACGAACGATAAGTTTACTCGTATTTAGGGAGGAATCATGATGTTTACTACAAAAGAGCTTGCTCTCATTGAAGATGAAATTAGAGCTGAAGAAATCACAGCCAAGACAATGAATTGGTGTGCTGCTCATTGTGTCGACGATGAATTAAGATCACTTATCGAACATATGGCAGAATCTCATCAAAAAAATATCATTCAAATCTCTACTTATTTAAATCAAGCTAAACTCCAATAACAGCAGGGGGTACATGATATGCCTAACAACATAGAACATAGAGGACTCACAGATCGTGAAATGCTGCAGCTTTGTCTTGAGCTTGAGAAAGGCCGATGCCGAAGCTTAGTCTCTACCATGCTTGAAACGAGCCACACAGATCTCCGTCAAGTGTATGAAGAGTGCTTACAGACTGCAAATGATCAGCATGCTCATTTATATGAAGTGCTGAATGATAAAGGCTGGTATGAAACGCTCCATGCAACACCTGAAGCGATTAATCAGACTCAAGCGCTCATGCAAAATAATCTTCATCCTGATGACCAATTTAAAGCTTAAACATTAAAACACAAAAGTGCATGGCATATGCTATGGCTTTTGTGTTTTTCCCATGTATTAAAGGTTTAAGCTGATAATTAAAAGAGAATAGAAAAATAGGCGTAGGTAAGGAGGAGATTGAGATGGAGAAGGTGGATTTTGTTATTATTGAGACTAATGGTATAAAGCTTCACACAGCTATAGCAGGGCCGGAGGATGGACCGCTAGTCATTCTTTTACATGGATTCCCTGAATTTTGGTATGGCTGGCGCAATCAAATTGATACACTTGTTAAAGCTGGTTATCGTGTAGTAATACCCGATCAGCGCGGCTATAACTTAAGTGAAAAACCCCTTGAGATTAGAGAATATACGATCGATCATTTAAGAGATACTACCGGTTTGATAGACTACCTTGGCTATAAAAAAGCAAACATTATTGGTCATGATTGGGGAGGGATTGTTGCTTGGCATTTAGCATCCACTAAACCTGATTATGTTGAAAAACTAACGGTTATTAACAGTCCGCATCCTGCTGTGTTTAAATCAACCATCTTTAAGATTCCAATGCAGCTTTTGCGCAGCATGTATATGATGTTTTTTCAAATTCCTAAGCTGCCGGAAACTCTTCTAAGTCAAAGCGATTATGATTCGGTGAAAAAGGTATTAAGGCAAACAAGTCTTCCTGACACATTCACTGACAAAGACTTATCAGTGTACGTGAACGCATGGCAGCAGCCAAATGCCCTTACAACGATGCTTAATTGGTACCGAGCCATGACAAGAACGCCTCTTGTAAAACCATCAATCATTCAAATTCCAGTGCAAGTATTATGGGGACAGAAAGATGCCTTTTTATCGTCACAGTTAGCGAAGGATAGTGCAGCTTTATGTGATGATGCAGAGCTTATTATGATTGATGGGACACATTGGGTGCATCTTGAGAAGTCAGAGCTGGTTAACTCCATGATAGGAAAGTTTTTAGCAAAATAGAGTATCGGACAGCTTGTTGATGTTTTCAACAAGCTGTTTTATCAAAGTGTCGGTTACATAATTTTACATATACTTAACCCCACCACACCGAACGTATGTACTATAATAGAATTATAACAAAAGGGAGGGATGTTATGGAGCGGAGAAGCAGGTACTGTAAATTAACTTATGAGGAGATTGCTGTACGTTATTTAAGCGGGCAAAGCTCAGCGGAAATCAGTGCAGCAGCAGGAGTGACGAGTCGATCAGTAACAAGAATATTAAATAAATTAAACGTTGAAATGCGACCACGGGGCAGTTGGAAACAAAAGCATACTCTAAATGAAGACTATTTTAAGCATTGGTCAGATAAGATGGCTTATGTGCTAGGATTTTTTGTAGCAGACGGATGTGTATCGGGCGAACTGCAGACTATTTCTTTTTCTCAAAATGATAAAACTATACTTGAAGACATACGCAATGAACTTGGGTCAACTCATAAAATCTATACTGATAAGAGAACTAACGTTCATACTTTATATATTCACAGCAAGATTATGAAAAATGATTTAATGAACCTCCATGGAATACAGTCAAATAAATCTAAAACTATAGAATTTCCGCACATTCCAGACCAATATATCAGCCATTTTATACGAGGATTATTCGATGGAGATGGACACTTATACAAAACTAAATATTATATATGTTTTGTAGGTGGTTCTAAATCATTTATGGTTAAACTTTGTCAGATCCTAAATGGCTTCAACTTTAATTCTAAAGTGGTTCAAACCAGCAGCTATTATAGGGTCTACGTTTCGGGGAAAGATGATGTTAAGAGGTTCGGTGAATGGATATATACAAATAAATCAATTTGGCTAGATAGAAAATATAAAGCATTTAGCTTTGATAACTAGATTTTTATAAAGAGTAGAGGTATGTAATATTAATTAGGTTTTTCTTTTTTAGTTAGAAGTAGACATAATATATCTTATAGGACGTCATGTAAATAATTCGGATTACGTATCATATCAAAAGTATACTTTAAGTTTTGAGACAGAAAAGAAATTTAGATGAAATGACTGATTATCTAACTTAATTGCATTTCTAGTGGTTACTTATCATCTATAAATAATTTAATCTTTATTACTTAGTCAAGTTACTATTTAATTCTAAAATTTCTTTAGGCAATTTAATAATACATCACATTTTTTTATCACTAAATTATTTATGCTATATCGAAACTTTCATTGAGTTTTCCAAGCCTCATTTTATAATTATCACAACAACTGTAGTCCTCATTCATCCCTCATTAAACCGACCATAAGTTTACATAATCAATTTATTGTCTATTCTTTGTAATACTCCTGTTTTTTTATACTTGTTCTATTTTTATTGCTTGCTGCATATATACCTATATTAAATACTTAGCACTCATCTGCCGCAAATTGACACGGACTTAACTTAGACTTAAAATCATGGTATATGTTACCAAATTCACATGCAGTTATGATCTCTTTTTTTCGAAAGGAACGTATTTATGACACGTGAACATGGCTTAATGATTCTTCGTACAGTTATTATTGCTATTGCAATTATTGTATTTGGCTGGTTATTTATTAATTTCTTTTCGTTAACCTATCCGTTTTGGATTGCTGCTGCGATCGCCTGGTTTCTTCAGCCGTGGGTTCGGTTTATGAGAGAAAAGCTTAAATTCAGCTCTGGATTTGCAAGTTTTTTCGGCTTATTAGGAAGCATTATTTTAGTCAGCTCTGTCATAACCGGCGCGATTTTTCTTATCGGCTACAGCCTGCGCAACTTTTTTCAACAAATCCCAGGGTGGATTGAAACGTCATCTGTTTCTTTGCAGCAATTTTTCAATCAAGTCATATTTCCTTTCTGGCAGCAAATTTTAGGCATCTTTGATACATTCAGCTACGAGGAGCAAGAAGCTCTCCGGCAAAGTATTGTGCAGTTGGGATCTCAAGTTGGAAGTTTGCTCGGACAAGCAGGCCAATCTCTTGTTGATCGAATCACTCATATTCTGATGGGCGTACCAACATTCTTAGTCGCTTTTGTCTTTATCATCTTGAGTATTTACTTTATGGGGAAACAGTGGACCTTTTATAGAGAGAAGACACGTGAGGCCCTCCCTCCTTCCTTTTTGCTTCTTATTAGAGACTTTGGGGCCGCTGTTCGGACTCGGTTATTCGGCTTTGTGAAGGCTCAATTTATATTAATGATGATTACTGGCTTAATAGTTCTTGTTGGACTCTCCATCCTGCGTGTAGAACATGTTGTTACACTTGCCGTCGTAATTGGAATCGCTGAGCTCTTGCCTTATTTAGGTACAGGAACGATTCTGATCCCTTGGTTTGTTTACTTATTTATCGTCGGAGACTTTTCGCTAGCAATAGGGTTAACAATTCTTTACGGCATTATTGTGATTGTAAGGCAGCTCATTGAGCCTAAAATTTTATCATCGAATTTGGATCTAAACCCTGTAGCCGTCCTTATTTCTCTTTTTGTAGGTTTACAGCTCTTCGGTGCGCTAGGGCTGTTATTTGGACCAGTGTTACTTGTGTTCCTTATGATTTTAAATGATATCGGCGTGATCCGCTCAATTACCCAATTTATCAAAAATGGATGGGCTAAAGAAACATAAAAAAGCTGAACCTTTTAGGGTTCAGCTTTTATTTATTCACTTGCTTCACGTTTCGTTTGTCTGACTTCCGTTACAGAGCCTGCCTGTGCTGAATCAATGGCAAAGGATCCATTTGAGTAACGATCACTCATCCGGTAAGCGGACGGGTCGATTGTTTCTTGCTGGCCTTTTTCAGTAAGTATTTCAATTGATGATTCTTTTGAAACACGCTTACACCCAATGACTCGATGTGGATTCGACTTTAACTCTCGCAACATCACTAATCCGCGTTTTGCACGTGATGATTTATCAAATTCACTTAACGGCATTTTCTTTACAGCACCGCGATGCGTGACTATAAATAGATCAACTTTGTCGTCCGGTTCGAAAGTGAAAGCATCTACAACTTTATCGTCGTCTTTGAGGTTGATTGCTTTTACACCTGCTGCCCTCTGACCAACAAGGCTTACTTCTTCTTCATCAAACCATAATCCGTACCCTAAATGAGTTGCAATAAATAATTGTTTCTTTCCATCTGTCCGCATAACAGATACCACTTCGTCATCAGCCTTTAACTTTAACGCCATAAGCGGCTTTGAAAAACGCTGTGCTTGATAAAGAGATAACTGAGAGCGTTTAGCCATTCCATTTTTCGTAATAAATAAGAGTGACTCGGCCTCACTGAATTCTTTGACTGGCATCGCTCTCAAAATACAGTCGTCACGATCAACACTAACTAAGTTTGCAATATGCTGACCGTTGTCTTTCCAACGGATATCAGGCAGCTGATGAACCGGTACATACAAATAGCTGCCAAGCTTAGTGAATAACAGCAGCGTGTCTGTCGTGTTCATTTCAAGACGGTCAAGCAGCCTGTCTCCCTCTTTCATCCCTGGCGGCTCCCCGTTTGAAGCAGTATAGGAGCGGATACTCGTTCGTTTCACATAACCTTCTTCTGTAACGGTAACCATCACATCTTCAGAGGCCACTAGAACATCCATATTAATCTTTATTTCTTCAATTTCTTCTTTAATCACTGTACGTCTTGGATCGGCAAACTGCTTTTTCACAGATTGAAGACCTTTTTTAATCACCGTGATCAGCTTTTTCTCGCTGCCTAAAATGGCTTCTAACTCATGAATACGGCGCTCAAGCTCTGCTGCTTCTTCTTCTAGGGTTGTAATATCCGTATTTGTTAAACGATAAAGCTGCAATGTCACGATTGCTTCTGCCTGTGCTTCTGAAAAGTCGTATTCACGAATTAAATTCTCTTTTGCGTCTTTCTTATCTTTTGATGAACGGATCGTCGCAATTACCTCATCTAAAATAGAGATCGCTTTAATTAAGCCTTTTACGATATGCTGACGGTCTTTTGCCTTTTTCAAGTCATATTGGGCACGACGAGTCGCAACTTCCTTCTGGTGGTCAATATACGCTTGAATAAGAGGCTGCAATCCCATGAGCTTAGGCGTTTTGTTATGGATTGCTACCATATTAAAATTATACGTCACTTGTAAGTCAGTATTTTTGAACAGGTAATGAAGGATCGCCTTAGCATCTGCTTCTTTTTTTAGCTCAACAACAATACGTAAGCCTGTACGGTCTGTATCATCACGCACTTCAGCAATTCCATCTACTTTTTTATCAAAACGCAGCTCGTCCATCTTCTTTACGAGATTGGCTTTAACGACTTCATAAGGAATTTCAGTGATCGTGATTTGCTGGCGTCCGCCGCGCAGCTCCTCAACTTCCGTTTTCGCACGGACAATGACTTTCCCTTTTCCTGTACGATAAGCCTGCTTAATCCCGTCAATCCCTTGAACAATCCCGCCTGTTGGGAAATCAGGTCCTTTAATGACGGTCATTAAGTCCTCAAGCGTCGTTTGAGGCTTTTCCATTTGCATGATCACACCATCGATAATTTCACTAAGATGATGCGGCGGGATATCTGTTGCATACCCCGCTGAGATCCCAGTTGATCCGTTTACTAAAAGATTCGGAAACATTGCCGGCAATACGACCGGCTCATCTTCTGAATCGTCAAAGTTAGGAATATAGTCAACTGTTTCTTTATCAATATCACGCAGGAGCTCTGCTGAGATTTTAGATAGTCTTGCTTCTGTATAACGCATCGCTGCAGGAGGGTCGCCGTCAATCGATCCGTTGTTTCCGTGCATATCGACAAGAAGGTTACGAACCTTCCATTCCTGACTCATCCGAATCATCGCATCATATACAGACGAATCACCGTGCGGATGATAGTTACCGATCACATTACCAACCGTTTTCGCTGATTTACGAAACGGTTTATCCGCTGTGTTTCCATCACGATACATCGCATATAAAATACGACGCTGCACAGGCTTTAACCCGTCACGTGCATCCGGCAGGGCACGCTCTTGTATAATGTATTTACTATAACGACCGAACCTATCACCAATAACGTCTTCTAAAGGAAGGTCTAAGTAACGCTCTGTTTGTGACACGCTTATTCCTCCTCAACTACTGCTAAGTTTTCATTTTCTAAGATGTTTGTTTCTTCCTCAAGACCGAAGGCAACATGAGTTTCGATCCATTTACGGCGAGGTTCAACTTTATCACCCATCAACGTAGTTACTCGTCTTTCTGCTCTAGCGGCATCATCAATTTTGACACGGATCAACGTACGTGTTTCAGGGTCCATCGTTGTCTCCCATAGCTGAGTCGCGTTCATCTCACCTAGACCTTTATAGCGCTGCAGCATATATCCGCGTCCGACCTTCTTAATTGCTGTATCAAGCTCCCGTTCATCCCATGCATACTCAATAACTTCTTTTTTACCTGTTCCTCTGCTTACTTTGTAAAGAGGCGGAAGCGCAATATATACTTTACCTGCTTCAACAAGCGGGCGCATATAGCGATAGAAGAATGTTAAGAGGAGCACTTGAATATGCGCGCCATCCGTATCAGCATCGGTCATGATAACGATTTTATCGTAATTCACATCGTCGAGGTCAAAGTCTGCCCCTACACCCGCTCCGATCGTATGAATGATCGTGCGGATCTCCTCGTTTTTCATAATATCTTCAAGCTTAGCTTTCTCCGTATTAATCACTTTCCCGCGAAGAGGCAGCACCGCTTGGAATTTACGATCACGTCCTTGTTTAGCAGAACCACCTGCAGAATCACCCTCAACGAGGTATAATTCGTTGCGTTTAGGATTTTTCGATTGAGCTGGTGTTAATTTCCCGCTTAGGAGAACATCCTTTCGCTTGCTCTTCTTACCGTTACGCGCATCCTCACGGGCTTTTCTTGCTGCTTCTCTTGCTTGAGCTGCTTTTACCGCCTTTTTGATCAGCATCGTGCTGATATCAGGATTCTCTTCAAAGAAATACGATAGCTTTTCTGAAACAATCCCATCTACAGCCGAACGTGCTTCAGGTGTCCCAAGCTTGCTTTTTGTCTGCCCTTCAAACTGCAGCTTTGCTTCAGGCACTCGAACAGACACAATAGCCGTAAAACCTTCACGAATATCAGATCCATCCAAGTTCTTCTCTTTTTCTTTTAGAAGCTTCACCTTGCGAGCATATTCATTCACTGCTCGTGTCATCGCAGCTTTGGCACCTAATTCATGCGTACCACCGTCTTTTGTTCGCACATTATTAACAAACGATAAGACACTCTCTGTATAGCCATCGTTAAATTGAAATGCTAGTTCTACTTCAATCTCTTGATGTTCCCCTGAAAACGAAACAACTGGATGCAACGTTTCTTTATCCTCATTTAAATATTCAACAAACGCTTCGATCCCATTTTCATAATGGAAAATCTCGTTCTCTTGGTCACTGCGCATGTCACAAAGCTCAATTTTCAACCCTTTTAAAAGAAATGCAGCCTCGCGCAGACGCTCTGATAACGTTTCAAAGTTATATGTGGTCACGCTGAAAATCGATGGGTCTGGTTTAAAATGAATGGTGGTACCAGATTTTCTAGTCGTCCCTTGCTTTTCTAGGGTTGTCACTGCCTTACCGCCGTTTTCAAAACGCTGCTTATATACCGTTCCATCACGTTTGATTTCGACAACGAGCCATTCTGACAAGGCATTTACTACAGACGCCCCTACGCCATGCAACCCGCCGCTCGTTGCATAGCCTCCTTGACCGAATTTACCTCCTGCGTGTAATACAGTTAAAATGATCTCTGGAGTTGGCTTGCCTAATTTATGCATTCCAACAGGCATACCCCGGCCTTCATCTGTGACTGAAATACTATTGTCACGGTGAATCGTAACTTTTATGTATGATCCGAATCCTGCAAGAGCTTCATCTACTGCATTATCTACGATTTCATAAACGAGATGATGCAGTCCTCGTCCATCCGTGCTTCCTATATACATACCTGGGCGTTTTCTAACCGCCTCTAATCCTTCTAATACTTGTATTGCGTCATCGTTATAATCAAGATGTTGTTTCTTAGCCAAGATTGGTACTCCTTTCAACATGCTACTTGTATTGTAGCACAAACGAACACACGTTTCCATTCGGTCTTTAACCTGTGTTCATTTAGTGGTTTAATGCACGTTCACCATTGCCTTTACTATTGTAGCTGTTATTTCAGTATTCGCAACCTCTTTTGGGGATTCCTGCTTTTTCTATGAAAAAAGTCATAGCGGATTTTGACGAAAGATTGACGATTGGCCATTGATCTCACATGCTATAATAATTGAAATAACAAATGTAGAGGAGATTAATGCGTGCAGACTTTTCAACTATCAGGGTTCACCGAACGTTTGATCGTAAGACCTTATCAGTACCATGATTATATGAATTGGTTTAACCAATACTCGAGCCGGAAGCCTTCTGTGCACCTCTATGATGAGGGGCAGGTTGATATGAGTATGTGCACAGAACAATGGTTTTATGACTTAGTTAACCGGCATCAAGGGATGGCCATTGAGGATTCATTATATGTATTTGGTGTTTTTAACAAGAGCGACCATACTCACTTAGGCGTGATCGATGTATCAACTTTAATGAGAGAAAACTTTCATTGGGGCAGAATCGGCTATACGATCCATAATCAGCACTGGGGGAAAGGATATGGTACGGAGTCCGTAAAGGAAGTGCTGCGTCTTGCTCATACGGAATTAAATTATCACCGGATCGAAGCACATATCAATATAGATAATTCCGCTTCCATCGCCCTAGCTAAAAAAGCAGGCATGCAGTACGAGTGTATAAGAAAAGGATTCATACATGAGTTTGGAAAATGGACCGATTACCTCATCTACTACTCTCAATCAAACGAATAAAAACGTGCCTAGACAATAAGGCACGTTTTTATTTAGGCTTATTTAAATTTAGCGTGCTCTACTTTAATGCAGCGGTCCATAATAGTTTCCACACCATTATCTTTTAAATAATCAAACGCTTCTTGATTTGCAACCCCTAGCTGCGCCCAGAATGTTTTCGCACCGATTTCAACCGTATCACGAGCGACTTCGGGTAGAAATTCACTTCTTCTAAATACATTCACAATATCAACTTCACCGTCAATTTCTTTCAGGCTTGCCACTGCTTTCTCCCCAAGGACTTCATCTACAGTAGGGTTGACTGGAATAATCGTATACCCTGCATTTTGCATCGCTTCAGACACCATGTAAGACGTTCGGTCTGGGTTTCCTGATAATCCTACAACAGCAATACGCTTACTCGTATGTAACACCTCTTTAATTTTCTCATCTGTCGGATTTTGAATAGCCATCGTTATGCACTCCTTTTTATCCTAAAATCGTATATAGACTTCTTTACCTTCTTCAAGATTTGCTGCTCTTATTCCTGCCAAAATAAGAGATAACCTTTTCGTACATACTACATAAAACGGGTTAAGAGGGGGAGGAAATGTGCATCCGCTATTAATAAAACTGCGAAATCAATTTTGGTTTATCCCTGCTGTCTACAGTATCGCTTCAATTATTTTAGCGGTGATAAGCTACTTAGCAGATCAATATGTTATCACACACAGCACTCTGCTCACCAAGCTCCCTGCAATTCTTATAACCGATATCTCCCTAGCTCAAACACTGTTAAGTACGATCTCTTCTTCCTTGCTTACAATGACAACGATCTCCTTTTCGACAATTATGGTCGTCTTAACAACATATTTATCTCAATTTTCACCGCGCACGATGCAAAACTTTATGACAGATGTTCATACACAGCGAATACTAGGTGTGTTTATTGGTGGATTTCTTTTCTCCCTTTTACTATTACTTATATTAAGAGCTAATCACCCAACAGAAATGTTTATTTCACCAACGATTGCCGTAGCGTATGCGTTTGTCTGTGTCGGCTTCTTTGTTTATTTTGTTCATCATGTCGGTAAATGGATACAAGTGAGCAACTTGATTCACAAAATCACTGAAAATACAATTCACTCGATTGAACATTATTACGAGGACACTCAATCAGGCAGGGATGATGAGCCATGGCGGGATTGGGAAAGTGAAGAATTAATTCTTCATAACCCGCATTATATCTTTGCCCATAAAAACGGGTATGTTCAGGTCATTGACGTGAAAGGCTTAACTAATCAAGCGGAAGCGGATAATATAATCCTCAAAGTTGAAGCGGGTCTTGGGAGCTATATTGAGCAAGGAGGCGTATTATTTGAAACATACGGAGCCTTGCCAAAAGAAAAGCACTCCCTATACGAGAAACACATACTTGTGGGCGGGGAGCGAGCCACCATTCAGGATATTGATTTTGGTCTTACAAAATTAGTAGAGATCACGCTGCGTGCCCTATCACCAGGGATAAATGATCCCAATACGGCAGTCAGCGGTGTGCGTGCACTAGCGAGAGTATTAACGGTTCTATCAAGAAAAAACCTGCATAGAGCTTATTATAATGATTCGAACGGAAATCTGCGTGTGATCTTTCAGCAGCGCAGCTTTAATGACTACCTATATCGCTGTTTCTATCAAATTAGACAGTATGGCTGTGAAGATCTCTCGGTGCTCAATGCATTAATTGAATCTCTTAAAATGATCGCCATTAATAACTCAGAGGAGATTAAAGAATCTGTATGGGATTTTGCGGCCTATATTCGCGCAGGGCTGCATCCAGATGAAATCCTTGATCTTGATAAACGCTATCTGAATGATAAATGGCAGCAGCTGGCGATTCACACAGATAAAAATGAGCATTTTATTCCACTATAAAAGCGGCAGCCTCATGTAAGCTGCCGCTTTCCCTCTTATTTAATTATACCTTATTGAATTAACCCTTTTTCTTGGAGGAATTCTCTTGCAACATCTTCAGGGTTTTCATCATCATAATCGACACGATAATTCATTTGCTGAATTTCTTCTTCCGTAATCATGCCTGCTAGTTGATTCAGAATCTCCTCAAGTTCTGGATGTTCTTCAAGTGTTTCTTCTCGAAGTAATGGTGCTCCTTGGTACGGAGGGAACAATTGTTCGTCGTCTTCTAAAACCACCAAATCATACTCAACTAAGTAAGCATCTGTTGAATACGCATCGATCACATCCACATCTCCTGACACAAGCGCACGAGAGCGAAGAGCAGCTTCCATTGATTGAACGCTGGAGAATGAGATGCCGTACTTCTCTTGCAGGCCAGGGTAACCATCATGACGATCGACAAATTCAAACGTAAATCCTGCCGAGAGCTCATCCTGATAAGGCTCTAAATCCGAAATCGTTTCAACCCCTGATTCTTCGGCAAATTCATTTGTAACAGCAATCGCATACGTATTGTGATAGTCCATCGGCTCTAAGAATACAAGCTGTTCGGCTTTATAGATGCCATCACGAGCCTGCTCATAAGCCTCACGTTCATCATAGCTAAAGTCCTCAATATTTAAGAGGTCGCCGACTACCGTTCCAGAGAATTCAAGGTACATATCGATGTCACCCACACGCAAGGCATTGTAGACAAAATCAGTACCGCCCAAATTCCCTTGAACATCTACCATCATATCTGTTTGATCTTCAATTAATAGTTTATACATATTACCGATAATAATCGGCTCTGCTCCTTCTTTACCACCCACAGTAAGTCTTGTACCTGCATCACCGCCTCCTTGGCTAGAAACGATTGGAGGGATAACGACAATTAATAAGGCAAGTGAGACGACTGTTACAATCGGCATGAAGGATGAGCCTTTTGAACGGCTTTCAGTTATCCTCAGCACAAAATCAAAAAACAAGGCGAGCAGAGCAGCTGGTATTGCACCGAGCAGGATATATTCATTATTTGCACGCTGAATTCCCGTCATAATTAAATCCCCTAAACCTCCTGCGCCGATCAAAGCCGCAAGAGTCGCTGTACCGACAATAAGGACCATTGAGGTTCTGATACCAGCCATCACTGTAGGCATGGCAATTGGCATTTCAACGCGCATCAGTCTGCGGTATGAATTCATTCCCATCCCACGCGCAGCCTCCCGGATAGCAGGGTCAACCTCGCTGATCCCCGTATAGGTGTTCCGTAAAATAGGAAGCAAGGCATACGCTGTAAGAGCAATAATTGCTGGTGTTGTCCCAATACCTACAAATAAGATCATAAATCCGAGCAAAGCAAGGCTAGGGATCGTTTGTAGAACGGCTGTGATCCCAATGATGAATTCAGCCATTTTCTGCTTTCTAGATAAAAGCACGCCAAGCGGAACCGCAATAAATACAGCAATTAAAAGGGAGATTAAAGAGAGCTGAATATGTTCCCATAAGGCAATCCATAAAAGATCCTGCCTTGCTAGGAAGAGGTCATATAAATTTGTTAAGGTGTTCACTGTGCCTCACGCTCCTTCATCCACATACGAGCGAGATCCTCATAACTTACTGTACCGACAACTTCTTCGTTCTCTTTTACTAAGAGATAAGGAACTGATCCTTCGTTAAGCCTCAAAAAGGCAGTCTCAATCCATTCATTCTGAGAAATCGTATGTTTTTCTGACAGAGCTGAGTGATTAACTAAATTGACGTTTCTATCCATTACATCTGCTACAGTCAGCTTTTCGCTCGCTTTGTTCTCCGCATCTACTTGACGATTGCCAAGAAACTGTGTCACAAATGGGTCAGCTGGATTATTCATCAGCTCTGAAGGCGTTCCTATTTGAATGATTTTGCCCTCTTTCATCATACAAATTCGGTCTCCAAGCTTTAATGCTTCATCCATGTCATGGGTAACAAAGACGATCGTTTTTTGAATCTTATGCTGCAATTGCTGGATATCCTCTTGCAGCTGCTCGCGGCTGATTGGATCAAGGGCACTAAATGGTTCATCCATTAATAAAATGTCTGGATCAGCAGCAAGTGCTCTTGCTACACCGACACGCTGCTGCTGGCCTCCTGAGAGTTCATTCGTCATACGATCGCGATACGTCTCCGGTTCAAGTCCAACTAGATTTAAAAGCTCATCTACCCGTTTTTTTATTTTTTCTTTTGACCACTTTTTCATTTCTGGAACTACTGAAATATTTTCAGCAACAGTCATATTGGGGAAAAGGGCAATTTGCTGGAGAACATATCCGATGTTCCAGCGCAAAGTATGTATATCTCCTTCTTTAATGTCTTGGTCATTAATGCGGATGGTTCCATCTGTTGGGTCAATCAGCCGGTTTACCATCTTCATTGTAGTTGTTTTACCGCAGCCGCTTGGTCCAATAACAACAAAGAACTCACCTTTATTAACGGTGAAATTAAGGGTATCGACTGCTTTTGTACCGTCTTCATATTGTTTTGAGACGTTGTCAAATGTGATCATTCCTTCAATTCCTTTCACGTATAATTCTACAAGCAGATTATGTTCATACCCGATTCGCTGATTATTTAAACATTTTCTTTATAAATAGTGTCCCCAAAACCATTGAAAACCACACGAAAAAACCAAGAGTCCATAAGAACTCTTGGCATGTTCTAACTATTACGATTGAAAAGAGGCACTGTTTAACCATTGGCCGCCATCGATTGTGATGCAGTCACCGTTAATGTATTTCGCTTCCTCAGAAAATAAGAACGATGCAAGACCTGCTACTTCTTCTACTTTCCCAAATCTTCTCGCAGGGATACTGTTAATCACTTTTTTATGAGCTGCTTCATTCATAATTAAGCGCTCAGCACCGCCCGTATCCTCAATTGGACCTGGGGCAATCGCATTTAAACGAATGCCATACTGGCTGCCCCATTCTACGGCTAACGTGCGAGTCATTGCAAGGACACCTGCTTTTGCACTAGCTGAGTGCACTACACCAGGGCCTGCTGTCCAAGCGTATGTCGCAATGATATTTGTGATGGATCCTTGCTGCTTATTAGCAATCCATTCCTTACCTACAGCTTGTGTGCAATACCATGTACCATTTAACACAATATCAATGACAGCCTTCCATCCATTTTCAGAGAGCTCTTCAGCTCGTACGAGGAAGTTTCCTGCTGCATTATTTACTAAATAATCAATTTGACCGAATGTTTCTTTTGTCACATCGACCATATGCTGTACTTTTTCCGGGTCACGTACATCCATTACAACAGGGAGGACTTGTCCCTCAAAGGTCTCAATTTCCTTTTTAGCTTGTAATAAACGTTCTTCATCACGTCCGCTGATTGTGACGTATGCACCTTGGCTTGCAAATTTCTTAGCCATTGCTTTACCCATTCCATTACTGCCGCCTGTAACGATTACTGTTTTCTTCTCCATAGACCATACCCCCATCAATTATTACATAATTGACTCCGATCTTATCTCCATCACTCACTCTCTCATTCTATTATGACGAACTATTCAGAATTATGAAAGGGTTTTCTTGCTCATTTTAGGAAAAAATAAAACAGCTGCTTACTCAACAGCTGTTTTATCTATACGTATTGAAATTAGATGACTACCCCGCCATCAATACTAAGGATCGTTCCTGTAATGAAGCGAGCTTCATCAGATGCAAGGAAAGCATATCCATTAGCAATATCTTCTGGCGTTCCTAAATCGTTTAGAACAGACTTATCTTTCATCATATCTAGAACTTTTTCAGGCATTTTAGCTGTCATTGGCGTTAAGATGAATCCTGGAGCTACTGCATTAACACGTACATTGAAACGGCCAAGTTCTTTTGCCCATGTTTTTGTCATACCGTTAACGCCCCATTTTGTTGCAGCGTAGTTTGTTTGACCGAAGTTACCATAAGAACCAACAACAGAAGAAGCATTTAAGATTACGCCGCCTTGCTGCTCTTTCATGATCGCTGCTGCTTCTTGCGATACCATGAATACACCTTTAAGGTTTACATCAATCACACGGTCCCACTGTTCGTCTGTCATTTTTAGAAGTTGTGCATCAGCTGTAATCCCAGCGTTATTTACAACAACATCAACACGGCCGAATGTCTCTACCGCATGAGCCATTAAGTTTTTCACTTCTTCACGCTTTGTAACATTCACAACAAAGCCAGTCGCTTCTGCACCCATTTCTTTTACTGCTGCAACCGTTGCGTTAATTTCATCTTCGTTCATATCAGCTACAACCACTTTTGCGCCTTCTTTAGCAAATTTAAATGCTGTTGCTTCACCGATTCCACGGCCTGCACCTGTAATAACTGCTACTTTATCTTGTAATTTCATAATTATTCCTCCTAGAAATGATTAAATGATCGTTTTATTAAATAATACCGATTGAACCAACAATGATTGCGACAATAACACTTAATACTGGAATCGCACAACCAACGACGAAAATATCTTTATATGAATCTTTGTGTGACATGCCTGTAATCGTAAGCAATGTCAAAACAGCTCCGTTATGCGGCAGCGTATCTAAACCACCTGATGCGATCGATGCGACACGGTGGAACGCTTCAGGGTCAATGCCTGTTTGAGCCGCTAGCTCCATGTAACGGTCACCTAATGCTTCTAGGGCAATACCCATACCGCCTGATGCTGAACCAGTTGAACCAGCAAGAATGTTAATCGCTACAGCTTGAGAGATTAGCGGGCTTCCTTGAATCCCCATTACAAACTCAGTCAGCCTTTCAAATCCAGGAACGGCTCTTACAACCGCACCAAATCCTACAGCAGCACTTGTGTTAACAATAGCAATAACAGATCCGCTTGCGCCTTTGTTGACAGAGTCAATAAACTTAGAAACCATTTTAAAGTTGAACACGATGATCATCAAAATACCTGTGATTAAAGCCACGACGATATCCCAGTTGAATACATTCAATGTGAAAATTACAGCAACTAAAGGTAAGAACGACAAGATTGGATTTGGAAGCTTAGCTTCGTCAATTTCCTTAATTTCTTGGCCTTTAGGCTCAGTGAACACTTCGCCTGCAGCGCGTGTTTGCTTTTCTCTCCAAGTTAAATAAACATATCCGCCGACACCCATGACAAGAGCTGCGATGATCCCCATAAAAGGTGCTGCCATCGCTGTTGTACCGTAGTACTCAGTCGGAATAAGGTTTTGAATTTGCGGTGTACCAGGAACAGCTGTCATCGTAAACGTAAACGCCCCAAGCGCAACCGTACCAGGAATTAAGCGGCGTGTAATATTTGCTTCACGGAATAGCGCAATCGCTAAAGGATATACCGCAAATACGACAACGAATAAACTAACTCCGCCGTATGTTAATACTGCACAAGCAACAATTACGCCTAAAATCGCACGTTGTTTACCAATAACTTTAGTAATCATCGAAGCTACTGAACTAGCAGCACCAGTATCCTCCATCAGTTTACCAAAAATTGCTCCAAGCATAAATACAGGGAACCATAATTTCGCAAAGTTTACGAAGCCTTCCATGTACGTATTTTTATATGCATCTAAGAGATCAAGGCCGCCGAATATTGCTACAACACCAGCTGTAATTGGTGCAACCCAGATGATTGACCAGCCGCGATATGCAAGAAACATTAATAATACAAGACCTAAAACGATACCTAACATTCTTTCTCCCCCTTAGTAAACTTAATTAGAAAGAACAGCTTTTCCGTTTGTGAGTTCAAGACCCATCTTCTCATCACGGAAAATACGTTCATCCATTGTTTTAAGATTTTCAGATACGATTGGTTTAAAGTCCATTTGATCTAAGATGTCACGCTCTAGATCAACACCTGGTGCAATCTCAGTTAAGACGACACCATTTTCTCCAAGTTCAAATACCGCACGTTCTGTAATATAGAGGACGGTTTGGCCCGTTTCATTTGCATACTCTCCGCTGAATGTGATGTGCTCCACATCTGCTAAGAATTTCTTGATTTTGCCTTCATTATTGATGGAAAGCTTGCCATCATTCACGTCTACCTTTAAGCCGCCTGCTGTGAACGTGCCGCAGAATACCACGCGTTTTGCATTTTGAGTGATATTAATAAATCCGCCTGCTCCAGCAATTTTCGGCCCGAACTTACTAACGTTAACGTTTCCGTTTCCATCTAGCTGTGCTAGACCAAGGAATGCAACATCGAGTCCGCCGCCATCGTAGAAATCAAATTGATAAGGCTGATCAACGATACATTCTGGATTAATAGAAGCACCAAAGCTCATTCCGCCAGCTGGAATTCCGCCGATCGGACCTGATTCAACTGTTAAGTTAATCAAGTGATCGACACCTTCTTCATTTGCTACCATTGAAACACCTTCAGGCATGCCGATTCCAAGATTTGTTACAGCATAAGGCTCAAGTTCCATTGCAGAACGACGTGCGATCACTTTACGCTCATCTAGTTTCAACTTAGGAAGGTCACGATTCACTGCTTTAATTTCTCCACAGTATGACGGATTGTACTGCTCAGCAAAAGTTTGCATATGATGCTCTGCATCGGCTACAACAACTGCATCGACTAAAATACCAGGTACTTTAACAAGACGTGGGTCCAGGCTGCCTTTAGCTACGACTTTTTCAACTTGAGCAATGACAATGCCGCCTGAGTTTTTCGCCGCTTGTGCCATGGATAGAATTTCAAGTGTTCCTGCTTCTTTGTGAAGCGTTAAGTTTCCTGCCTCATCAGCATAAGATCCGCGGATGAGTGCAACATGGACTGGAATGGTTTTGTAGAATAAATATTCTTCTCCGCCAACTTCCATAAGAGACACAAGATCTTCTGTAGTACTCTCATTTAATTTACCGCCTTGATTTCTCGGGTCAACAAATGTCTTAAGACCGACATGTGTTAACGTACCAGGCTTACCTGCTGCAATATCACGGAATAAATGTGAAATAACTCCTTGCGGAAAATTATACGCTTTAATTTTGTTATCAATTGCCAGCTTTTGCAGCTTTGGTGCAAGTCCCCAATGTCCTCCCACGACACGAGATACAAGCTTTTCATGTCCGAGGTGATTCAATCCCTTTTCTTTCCCATCACCTTGTCCTGCTGCATACATTAACGTTAAGTCTTGAGGCATTTGCTCTTTAACGAAACGCTCTTCAAGAGCAGAAGTTAGTGCTTCAGGGTGTCCATTCCCAACGAACCCTCCTGTTGCAACCGTTGAACCGTCTTTAATCATTTTAACGGCTTCTTCTGCAGTTTTTACCTTATTAATCATACCTTTCCCTCCTACAACATCTATGAATACGCTTTCTCTACCTTACATAAAGAAAAGTACGCAAGTTGTATATGCAAGAGGTGTGCCAACTTTTATTTTTTTAAAAAAGACGGAATGATAGGGCTTACATAAAGATGGAGTGAAGCAAATGTTCAGTAAAGCAGTCACTATGGCCCTTTTTGTCTGATTTTCCGAACACACCTCCAATACCAACGTATTTTTTTCCGGACACTTTTTCCGAAAACGCTTTATAGTGTCTTGTTATCCGAACACTTGGTAAATACAGGTTACATTTTCTCAGTATAATAATAAAAAAACACCTTGGAATTCCTCCAAGGTGCAGTCTATAGTTGATATTTCGTTAACTTTTCATAAAAGGTAGATCGGCTGATTCCTAGAAGTGAGGCAGCTTTTGAGCGGTTGCCTTTTGTTTGTTTTAAAGCATTCATAAGGGCTGTTTTTTCTGCCTTCTCAATCGAAACAGCCAACAATTCAACCGAATGATTACTAGGTGTATCCGTTAGCTTTGCCGGAAGATGCTCTGAATTAATAACCGTACCATTATCTAACATATTTAATGCTCTCTCAATCACATTTTCAAGCTCCCGAATATTTCCGGGCCATTTATATTGATGAAGAAGGCGCTGCGCATCTTTTGAGATGCCATCTACTTTCTTCTTCATAATCGGATTTAATTTTTCAATGAAATGGAGGCATAACTGTCCGAGATCCTTTTCTCTATCTCTAAGAGGAGGAATGTGGATCGCAACTACATTCAGCCGGTAAAATAAATCTAATCTAAATTCACCTTTATCCACCATTTCTTCTAAATTTCGATTGGTGGCCGCGATGACACGCACATCAATCGGTTTGCTCGTCGTTGATCCGACACGCTCTACTTCTTTTTCTTGAAGCACTCTTAAAAACTTCACTTGCATATGAAGCGGAAGCTCACCTATTTCATCTAAGAAAATCGTTCCCCCATCGGCTGCTTCAAACTTCCCTTTCTTTCCGCCTTTTTTCGCACCAGTGAAGGATCCTTCTTCATACCCGAATAGCTCAGATTCAAGAAGGTCAGGGGGGATCGCAGCGCAGTTTACTTTTACAAATGACCCAGGCGCTCGACTTCCGGCATTATGAATCGCATGGGCAAAGAGCTCTTTTCCTGTACCGCTCTCCCCGAGCAGCAGAACATTCGAGTCACTATTTGCGGCTCGTTCCGCTTGGTGCTTCGCCTTTATAATAGAATCACTATCACCTACTATATGATGAAACGTATAGGTAGCTTTATTTTGTTCGCGAAATTCACCTTTATATTTCTTCAGCTCAGTCTCCATCAGCTTGACTCGTTTATATAAAGAATTAAAACCGCCTACATTTTGAAACAACACCCGGCCCACAGCACCTGTAATTTCACCGTTCTTTATGATCGGTACACGGGTTGCAATCATGTAGTCACCTTTAATTCGCTGCAAATCAGCTACTTCAGGCTTTCCCGTTTTTGCAACGATATGCATCCGTGTATTTTCAATGACGTCGGTTGCATGTTTGCCAATCACATCTTCAACCCGGACATTAAGAAACTCAGCATATTCCTTGCTCAGCATTGTGATGTAACCATCTTTATCAACCATAACTACGCCGTCAAACGCAAACTCCATAACTGTTTCTAACAACTCGGTTTTTTCACTGCTAGCTGAAAGAATTTCTTCTAATCCTTTAACGGAGGAAAATAAGTAGACGTAGTAAAGCTGGTCATTTATCGTCGTATGTTCTTTTCTCAATACAAATGTGTGACCACGAAAATCAATATGAATATTGGTGCCTTCCGCTATCCCGTCTAATAAATTCGGGTCGACGTACGTCGTTAACACTTCGCCATTGATTCCGTCGGCAGGACGTTTAAATATTTTTTGCACCGTTTCATTATGAAAGAGAATAGTTTGATCTAAATCAGTGAGAATCGTACCAAATGGAAGAGAGCGAATGATCGCCTCCATCTGCTCATAAGATCTCTCAATCGCACCTACAAAATCTTTCATGTTCATAAAGCAATCCCTCATCCCTTACTAACAATCATGTAAGATCTAGCATCATACCCAATAGTATAGCACAAAAAAGAGAGCTCCATGATGGGCTCTCTTTTTGGCAGATCGATTATGGACGTTCTACAATTAATGCTGTTCCTTGTCCGCCGCCGATACACAGCGTTGCAAGACCGCGCTTAGCATCACGGCGCTTCATTTCGTGCAGAAGGGTAACAAGTACGCGTGTACCTGAAGCTCCTACAGGGTGGCCTAAAGCAATCGCTCCGCCGTTTACGTTCACTTTCTCAGGATCAAGCCCTAAGTCTTTCACTACTGCAAGTGATTGTGCTGCAAATGCTTCGTTTGCTTCTACAAGGTCAAGATCTTCAACTGAAAGACCAGCTTTAGCTAATGCTTTTTTCGTTGCAGGTACTGGACCATAACCCATGATCTTTGGATCAAGAGCCGCATTACCGTAAGATTTAATCGTTGCTAATGGCTCAATGCCTAGCTCTTCTGCTTTCTCTTTAGCCATTAGTACTACCATTGCAGCACCATCGTTGATACCAGATGCATTACCAGCGGTTACGGTACCGTCTTTTTTGAATGCAGGACGCAGCTTAGCAAGCTTTTCAAGAGTTAAGCCGTGCTTAGGATGCTCATCTGTATCGACCATTACTGGCTCGCCCTTACGCTGCGGTACAGGTACAGGAACGATCTCTTCTGCAAATACGCCTTCTTTTTGTGCTTTTTCAGCACGATTTTGACTGCGAAGAGCGAATTCATCTTGCATCTCACGTGTAAGTTCCCATCTCTCAGCAATATTTTCTGCTGTTACTCCCATATGAATGTTATTAAATTTATCAGTTAAAGCATCATAGATCATCGTATCAACTAATTTGCCATCACCCATACGCTGGCCCCAACGAGCGTTTGGCATTACGTAAGGCGCTTGGCTCATGTTTTCTACACCACCAGCTAAGATCACATCAGCATCGCCTAAAGCAATAAACTGTGCTCCCATACTAACGGTACGAAGACCAGATCCGCATAATTTATTAATTGCCAGGGCTGGTGTTGTTTCCGGAAGACCAGCATAGATTGCTACTTGACGAGCAACGTTCTGCCCAAGACCAGCTGATAAAATGTTACCAATTAGTACTTCATCAATGTCCTCCGGCTGGATATTTGCACGCTTAATTGCTTCCTTTGCCGCAACGGCACCTAGATCGACTGCAGGTACACTTGATAATGCCCCTCCAAATGTTCCGACCGGCGTACGCGCAGCACTTACGATTACTACTTCTCTCATAACTCTTGTCCTCCTTCATGTTGTGAAACGCTATATTAACACTTTCTTTTTTCATAGATTCATTCGACAATACGACAACGAATCCTGCCCTTATTTTTAATGCAATTTTTATGCCAATATATTAAAACCTGCGACTAATATCCTTTTTTAATATCCACTTGATTAACAAGCGCCTCGTTTCGTTCTATATTACGTAACGTATCAATAAAACAAGCAACAGCCTCATCAGCCGTTGTCACAGCAGAGATATGAGGAGTAATCGTAATGTTAGGATGCTCCCAAAAAGGGTGCCCGGAAGGAAGCGGTTCTTCTTTAAATACATCAAGAACAGCAAAGCGCAGCCTATCATCATCTAATGCTTCAATAAGCGCTTCTTCGTCTACCGAGGCCCCGCGACCGACATTGATAAAGCCGGCTTCTGTAAATTGTGAGAAGAATTGTCTATTAAATAGAGCTTCCGTCTCAACGGTAAGCGGCAGGGTGTTAATGATGTAATCCGCATCCTTCCATTCGCTTTGATCTGTATGTTCCTGTTGATCGATAGTAAATACTTTTTTGAAAAAGTCTTTTTTCCTCCCGCTTCGCGAAACCCCGTATACTTCCATGGCAAATTGGGAGAGCACTTTCGCTGTTACCTGTCCAATTTCACCTGTACCGTAGATAACTGCTTTTGAATTTTTTAATAAACCAGGTGTGCGCGGCTTCCACAGTTTTTCCCTGCCATCCTTTTGAAATAATTGATGGTGCTGCAGGTCTTGTAATACATAGCTAAGTGTATATTCTGCGATTCTTTGACCAAATGAACAAATCGTTCTTGTGAGTAATACCTCTTTATCCCAGGTTTTATTATGTAAGAAACGATCAACACCAGCTCCAAGCGAATGAACCCATTTCACTTTACTGTAGTTAAAATCCGTTTGAGTGTTAAAGCAAGCGACGGCATCTGCCCAATCTAAATCTTCGTCAGTAACCTCATCTTCAGGCTTAAATCGAAAGCTCTGCTCTACATTCTCTTTTTCTATCAATCTTTTTAATTCACCATACATAGGGCTAATTATTAAAACAGTAGAAATATTCAGATCTCTATAACTCATCTTAATCCCCTCCATTGTCTTTGATTCTACCATTTAGCTAATCAAGAGACAAAGAGGACTAGTTAGACGTTTGCACTGTGATTCTTAGTTCTTCAAGGGCCCGAAATCCTGTCAGCGGCCGCCACTTAATTTCTGCCTTTGTTTGGTTGTACGTGTGAACACGTTTACTAAACTGAGATAGGGCAATCTGTGCTTCTAACCTGGCAAGTGTGGAACCTAGACAAAAATGAGCACCTAATCCAAAAGAGAGATGCGGCACCTGTTTTCTTGTAATGAGAAATTCATCAGGCTCATCAAATACGTCAGGATCTCTATTCGCTGCCCCGAGCATAAGATATAGCTGCTCTCCGCATGTGATGTGTTTGCCTGCCACTTCTGTATCCTTCATCGCCACTCTGGCCGTTAGCTGTGTTGGACTTTCGAACCTTAGAACTTCTTCAATTGCATAACCAGCCAAAGAAGGGTTTCGCTTTAACACCTCCCATTGTTCAGGGTGCTTTAGAAAGGAGTGAATGGTATTGCTAATTAAATTGACTGTTGTTTCGTGACCAGCAATGACAAGCAATATAAATGTAGAAATTAATTCATCTTCCGTACAATCATTTTCTATAATCAGCAGACTAATAAGATCGTCGCCCGGCTCCGCTCTTTTTTTGACGATTAATGAAGAGAAATACTCGCTCAGCTCTTCAGCCAATTGATCACTTGCTTCTAATGTTTTATGAGAACGTGAAAAATCTATTGATTGAAGTAATAAAGCTGCCCAATCTCGAAATGTTTCCCGGTCCTCTTCCAGCACTCCTAAAATGGTCGCAATGACCAAGCTCGTAAGTGGAAAGGCGAAATCTGATACAACATCAAATTCTTCTTTTACAATAAGTTCGTCTAAAAGAAAATCAACGACTTCTTCTATTAAAGGTCTGAATCCCGCTATTTGCTTGGGTGTGAACCCTTTGTTCACAAGCAGCCGCAGCTTGCGGTGATCTTCTTGGTTCATATAAAGCATCATCTTGCTTTGAATTTGTTTTAGGTGGCTGTATTTTTCTGTCGATTCAGGTAAAGGAATGCGAGTAAAAAAAGATGGATCTTTTAGGATATGGGCTGTTTCTTTGTATCCTGTTACAAACCATCCGGGCTGCTTTAGTATACTTCCTTTATAAATCGAACCTCTCTCGCGTAATCGTTTATACAAGCCATACGGATTTTTAAATAAGTCATCTCTTTTAAGACGAATCTGTTTTGCTTTCGTTTGGCTAACGGTATTCATGATGATCCTCTCCTTTAGATGATCCTATCTTTGTATTTTGTATAATATCCATCTCTCTTCCTATTAAATAGAAACTATGTAGCAAGTAGTTAACATCTTCTTCGGTATGATCAGCTGTCACTGTCAGACGGATTCGTGCTTCCCCTTCCGCTACAGTAGGAGGTCGTATGGCTGGTGCGAATATGCCTTTTGCTTTTAGCTTTTCTGCGAATTGAGTAGCTTTATAAGTATCACCTATGATAACAGGGATGATAGGCGTTTCTTCCCCGCGGATACAAAAGTCCATTTCTACTAATACTTTGCGAATGTGATTTGAAAGCTTCTTTAGTTGTTGCATACGGCTTTTATCAGATTCAATGATTTCTAATGCAGAGTAAGCCGCAGCACAGCTCGCTTGGGGGATCGACGTTTGAAAGATAAAGCTTCGCGCATGATTTCTGAGAAAATCAATAAGGATTCGTGAACCAGCTGCAAAGCCTCCTTCACATCCGACAGCCTTGCTTAATGTGCCAATAATTACATCACAGGCCACCCCAAAACGTTCACATGTCCCTATGCCAGTTTCTCCGGTTACACCTGTTCCATGAGCATCATCAACAACAAGATAAGCATCATACGTATCAGCTAATTGCCTGATCTTATCAAGGGGCGCAATCGTTCCATCCATACTGAACACACCGTCTGTTACAATAAATCGATGGTTGTAATGCATGCTCTCTTTTAATAGATTTTCGAGCATTTCCATATGTAGATGAGGGTAGATCCTTTTGTCTGCTTTTGATAATCTGCAGCCATCAATCAGACTTGCATGATTTAACTCGTCACTTAAAATAATATCCCCTTCTTGAGGGATAGATGATAGAACACCAATATTCGCTAAGTAACCGCTTGAAAATAGTAATGCTGCCTCTGTTTGCTTAAAAGAAGCGAGTTTCCCTTCCAGTTTTTCATGCCACGATGCATTGCCAGTCGTTAATCTAGAACCAGTACTGCCAGTACCGAACTCTTCTAACGCCAGCTTTGCAGCCTCACTTATTCTTACATCTGCTGCTAACCCTAAATAATTATTAGATGAAAAAACAAGCTGCTTTCGTCCATCAATGATATTCGTGCGACTCGGAGCTTGTTCCATTTTACGTAGGGTCCGGTATAAACCTGCGTTCTTTGTATTACTCAGCCGCTCGGCCAGCCATTGATCGAGACTCATCAGCTATCACCTCCTGTTTCCAACGAATCAGCACTGGCTGTGTTGTTAAATAATTTATATAGGCATCCAAGTCTTTCATTTTTGATTGATCAACAAAGAATATGCGGCAGCCTTTCTCTTCGCCCAATTCTTTTAGCTGAGATATTCGCTGATATCCAAACTTCTGACTTGCCACATATCCAGTAACATAATCAGGATCATCTGACCAGCATAATTCAGCGATGGTTGCAGGGTGTTGAGTGACCTTTGTTGCTAAGGTCAAAGCTTCTTTCATTCGTATGTTAGGCGACAGTTGGTATTCGTTTGACCAGCAGCTAAAGTCATCCAAAGGCCAATCCATCCTTGATACTCTGACTCCATTTTTTATAGGGTCGTCCAACCTTTGACCAGTAGCAGTATCTATGAAAAGAGCCCCTTGTAATTCAGTTAGGTGTGATATCACATGATAGGACTTTTCAATTACCAGAGGTTCAATCCCAGCTTCAGTTAGTAATGATCGAGCGGTCGCTTGCCCGTCAGTCACTGAAGATACAACGTGGGTACCAACAGGCAATGGTGACACGTATGTTACCGTCTCTTCAATTCGTTCAAATTGAATGTTCATAAAGTCAGGCTTGCCACGCGAATGATTCAGGCCTTTTTCAGCTAATTCTGCCATACATGGGGAGAGGTCATGATACGGAACAATCCTTTCCCCGCCTGAGATATGCTTGCCTCCTTGTTCATGAGATCCACCTTGTGCTGCTCTCATTCTGACGCTGAAATATATATGCTCAAGTTGCACTCTATCACCTTCAATTCAAGTATCAATTATTTGTTAACCTATTTATATATTAAGTTAACAATTTATTCAGGTAATTGTCAATTGCTCTTAGAAGTATCTTCCAAACTAATTATCTACGTTCCATGAAATCAACATTTCACAGAACGTAGATTTTACGTTAAACTACTAATGAGGTGAATACTGTGTCATTCTTTGCAAAATTAAATGAGTTACATAAGAAGACTGATATAAAGACAGATTTCCTGCCAGAGGCAATTAAACAGCAATATAGAAAAATAGAACAGCTTCCTCTATTTATCCAGCAATATCTCATAAGCCGTGTATCACTCGGTTATTCTAAGCAGACGATTCAAAGATATATTTATGACTATCATTATTTTTTCCATTACGTAAAAAGAGTCTCAGAAGATCCTTCTTTCCAACCAGCAGCTGTCACATTAGAAGATTTTTTACAAATTGAAAAAGCAGCGATTGAACACTACATTACCTCTCTCTCTCTTGAGGTTGAAAATGAGCCGAGAACGATTAACCGAAAAATTTCTGCCTTGCAATCGCTATTTGATTACCTTGTAAAAAAAGGAGAGACTACAACGAACCCAGTTCTTGGTGTCGAGCGTCCAAAGGTCGGGAAGCGAGATCCTGTTTTCTTGACAATCAACGAAGCTCAGCTATTGTTAAAAGCAGTTAAAGACACTAGCAGTCTATCATTCAGACAAAAAAAGTATGCAGAAAAACTATTAGCGCGTGATTATGCCGTTATTTATTTATTAATAAGTTCAGGCTTACGAATTTCGGAGTTAGCCAATGTAAAGATGAAGGATTTTGATAAAGGAGAGAACATTCTAAAAGTACAAGGGAAAGGAAATAAAGAGCGCAGCATTCCGCTCTCCTATGAAACAATTGACGTATTAACTTACTATCTTGACTCCCTGCCAATTAAATCGCGACCTAAGCAAAGTGAAGACCATCTGTTTATTGGGTACGATTTTCAAAGCCAAGAATATACGAAGCAGGTAACAGTCAGCGCATTGCAAAAGATGATTCAGCGTCAATTACACCGAGCAAAACAATATGCACCGTCTCTGCAACATAAACCGATCACTGCTCATAAACTACGCCACAGCTTTGCTACAGCACTTGTATCAAAAGGAGTGGATGTCTTAACCGTTCAAAGTCTTCTCGGTCACGAATCGGTTGCCACTACACAAGTTTATGCCCATGTTCAAGACGATGCTAGAAAAGAAGCGATCACAAGACTCTCCATTTCATAAATGAAAATTGTTTTTTTATGGTAAACTAAAGCGAACAACTTATTACTTGAGGTGATGTTTTATAGATACGATTTTTGCTCCAGGGCAGTATGCAGAGGCGCCTCTCTTTTTGTCTACAGCCCATTTACTTTCTATAGGTATCTTACTTATTCTATCGGTTCTGCTCTATCTACACCGCCATAAACCATACATGCAATCATTCGGCAGATATGCACTGATATGCTTGCTGATTTTATCAGAAGTGAGCTTTCTCGCCTGGACAGTCCTATCCGGAATTTGGGATGTGAGATTTCATCTGCCTGCACAACTTTGTACGATCAGTTTATTTATTTGTATTTATATGCTGATTACGCGTCAGTCATTTATATTTGAAATCGTCTATTTCTTTGGGTTAGCTGGTGCGCTGCAGGCCATTATTACACCAGATTTATTTTATACGTTTCCTCATTATCGTTTTTTTCATTTTTTCATCGCTCATGCCGCGATTATTCTAGCCATTCTCTATATGGCCTGGGTTGAAAAATACCCAATCACTTGGAAATCAGCTTTAAAATCATTTGCTGCCTTAAATGTAATTGCACTTCTCGTTTTTTTCATTAACGTTCTAACAGGTGCAAATTATATGTTCTTAGCTCACAAACCAGTAGGACCAAGCATTCTTGATTTCCTCGGTCCTTACCCATGGTATATTTTTCAGCTTGAGTTCATTGCTCTCTTTATGTATGGACTGCTATATGTACCTTTTCTATTAGTTAAACAACCATCTCACCAAAAACAAGGAGCTGATTAGTCAGCTCCTTGTTCTGTATCTACCTCAGGCTGCCCTCACCCTTTTTGAGTAAAACAACCTATATAAATATAGAAACCTCTCTAATTTTTAATGAGCGATTTCCCACTTCTCAATTTCCATCCCGTTGTTAAATAAAAAATGTTTATCCTCATCTTCCAGTCGGCTGCTTCCTGCTGCAAGAATAACCGTTCCATATACGGCTGCCACTTCATCTCGATGCTTTCTCCAGCCTTCTTTATGACAAAAAGCCGCATACTCTTCTCCATTTGATTTGTATATAAACTCACTGTATGGACCGCCAAGAATTTGTTCGATTTCTTGTTTATTGTTTATTTTTGTTTTAAATGGCTCTTTTCTCGGTTCGAAAATCACAATATCCATCTACATGATCACCTCTAGCACAAGTATAGGATAACTTGCTATATTCTATTCAATTTGGTTGTTCTTTGTTTAGTTACCTGTCCTATAATTCAGAATTTAATAAGGTATGTGAAATTATAATAATTTAAGCAAATTAAAAAGAGCTGCAATATATGCAGCTCTTTTGCTTAGAGTTTGTATAGACGGCGATATTTTTCTTCTAAGTAGCGAACAAGCGGTTTGGAGTCAATGCCGCCGCCTGTTGTATCTTTAATAATATCAGCTGGCTTCTTCATTTTTCCAAACTGATGAACATTATCCGTCATCCAGCTCTGAATTGGTGCATACTCTCCTGTACGGATCAGCTCATCAAATTGAGGAAGATCGTTTTCCAACGCTTCTTTTAATTGCGCTGAATAAATATATCCTAATGCATAAGACGGGAAGTAGCCGAATGCACCAAACGACCAATGTACATCCTGAAGTACTCCTTCGCCATCATGACTCGGTCTGATCCCTAAATACTCTTCCATCTTCTCATTCCACAGACCCGGTAGATCACGCACTTCAATATCCCCCTGCATTAATGCTTTCTCAAGCTCATAACGAAGAATAATGTGCAGGCAATAAGTCAGCTCGTCACTTTCGATGCGGATTAATGAACGTTTCGACTGATTAACAGCAAAGTAGAAATCTTCAAGCGACACATCATCAAACTGGCCAGATGAATGCTTTTTCAGCAAGTCATAATTACGCTCCCAGAAGCCGAAGTTCTTCCCAACAAACTTTTCCCAGAACAATGACTGTGATTCATGAATTCCCATTGACGTGCCGTTACAAAGAGGTGTACCGATCAAGTCTTGAGAAATATTTTGTTCATACAGCGCATGACCGCCCTCGTGAATCGTGCCAAACAACGCAACACGGAAATCAGCTTCATTGTATTTTGTTGTCACACGTACATCATTCGGATTAATGCCTATAGCAAACGGGTGTACCGTTTCATCTAAACGCCCTGCACCAAAGTCATATCCGATTTCCTTTAAAATATCTTTACTTAACGCTTGTTGAGCTTCACGAGGAAAGTTTTCAAATAAAAAGTCTGTCTTTGGCTGATGGCTTGATTCAGTGACACCTTTGACTAGAGGAATCAGCTGATCGCGAAGCTCGCCAAACACTTTATCGATCGTATCAACAAATACACCTGGCTCATAATCATCTAACAATGTATTGTATGGGTTGCCGTTATGTCCTAAGTAGCCGACAAAACGTTTCTTAAACTCTACAAGCTTCTCTAAGTTCGGTTTGAACATCTCAAAATCAGCTTTATCCTTAGCTTCCTCCCAGATTGATTCTGACTGCGATTGAAGCATCACATATTCCTTATACTCATCTTTTGGAATTTTTAAGTTCCGCTCAAATTCTTTATGACACTGCTCTACACTTTTACGAGTAATTTCTGATAGATGCTCTTTTGCACCCTCTTCTCGCAATTCACCTAAGAAGCTTCCCATCTCCTCTGATGTTGATAATTGAAACAATTCTGATGAGAGCGTTCCAATCACTTCTGAACGCTGCTGGATTCCTTTTTTCGGAGCACCTGTTCTTGCATCCCAAGCTAGGAGAGATAAAGCCTGTCCGTAATCCTCCATCTTCTTAGTGTATGCTAGAAAATCTTGTTCTACTTTTTTGATACGTTCACTCATCTTTTATCCACCTTTCAATTATGTAAGTATTTTACATTTAATTATGCAAGTTTAAATTTCAACATTTGTTCCTTTCATTCAATTCGTCATCCGAATCAAATTTCCTGCTTCTTAGCAACGTTTTTTCTAGGAACTTGTCGAATTTTATGATATTGTGGAAAGGATTGAAGGGGGTACATTAAATGAATTTGAAATTAACAGAAAGCGCAAGCACTTTTTATATAAATGAGATCCCTTTACAAAAAGGAGATACTCTTCGTTTGTTTGTTCGAGTCGGCGGAGTTGGCTCAGGCGGCTTCTCAGTTGGAGTCATTAAAGATTCACCACAAAAAACATCTTATACGTTAAACAAAAACGGAGTTACTTTTTTTGTGAATGAAGACGATTTTTGGTATTTGGACGGGATGACAATCGATTACAATGAAGATTTGGGATATCTCGATTTTTACAGTCCTAAATTTGAGCAGACCGATCATCCAGATTTAGAAGACGAACAAATAAAAAAATAACCGGCTCAATGGAGCTCGGTTATTTTTTTGCTTCATTTAATTGTGTATCTGCCTTCTCAAGCAGCTCTTCTGAAAATTCAAAGAAAGCAGCGTCTACGCCTGTTTGATGGGAAGCCGCTTTTTTGTATTGTTCCCTCGCTTGATTTACAGCATCTGTTGCTGCTTGAAGCTGATCAGGGTCCATACTCATTGTCGCTTGACCGACCATGCGCTGCGCAGACTTAATCGCCATTTCTACTTGCTTTAACTCATTATACGGCTCACTCATTATCATCCCTCGTTTCGATGTTCTCCTTACATACTATGCACCTTTTTGGGATTAAATATTCATTAAGCAATTACTTGTTTACATAATAATATTATAGTGAAATATATAAAAAAAGCTGCTCATTATGAACAGCTTTACTGCGTTGATTAGTTTATTTCTTCCTTACGAGGTGGACGAGGCCCAAAAAATTGATAATAATCCGTTTTAATATTCCCGTTATAAAGCTTCCGTTTTTTATTTGCCAAGCCTTTATATATCAAGGGTTTGTTATGTATTAACCATATTCTTATTCAGTTTATGAGTAACTTAATATTTAGTATTTCTAAGACTATTTTAAGGTCTTAATGATACTAAATATAGAGCAGATATCCACAGAAATCAAGTGGTTTTTATTCATAAAGAGAAATATTAATGAATATAATAAGATTTTTATTACTTAATTACTACCCCTCCACCACTTCTATAACTTCAGCCTGATGACCCATAATCTCCAGCTTAACCTTTTCGCCATATATGTGGTTCATCTCCACATTTCCAACATCAGCAGACTCCATTGACACCAATCGTAAAGCTTCTTGAATGGCTTTCTCGGCAGTTTCTTTGCAGATCCCTTTTAATTGAGCTTCTATTGTGAGTGTTATGTGAGCGTTATACATTTTTATTCCCCCATATTATCATTTAAAAAAATTACATTTAAATACATTTTTACAAAATAACTTAATAATTGTAACATTTTTAAGTATTTTAAAGTATTTCTGAGCACTAATATCTTTAACTTTCTAAAGATATAATAACTCTTTTCAAAGGTTAGGTCAATCGTTATTTTCAACTTTCTAAAGATAAGTTATAATATTTAAAGAAAATCTTTATATAATAAATTAAAGGAGGTCAATAAATGATTACATACGCACCTTTAATGGCAACATTACATAAAAAGCAAATATCGAAAACAGAGCTTCAAAAAGGAATTGGTACTTCATCTGCTACTATTGCAAAAATAAGTAAAGACCAGTATGTTTCGATGAAGATTATAAATAATATCTGTGCTTACCTTGATTGCAATGATATTAATGAGGTTATTGAATATGTTAAAGAAGACCACAAAGCATAAATATGCTCGGTGGTCTTCTTCCTATTTTTTTCTCAATATCTTGGTAGCTTCCCCTTTCTCATATTTAGATACAAAATCAATGAGTAATATCTCCAATACTCTCTCTACGGTGAAATGATGATCAGCATACACTTTACTCATATCTGCTAACAGCACCTCTAACCTTAATACATCCTTCCGTTCAATTCGCAATCTAATTTTTGACCAGTCAACAACTTTTTCTCTATTCATTGGATATAAAGGCTTTATTTCATCAGATAAGTTTTTATAATGTTTTAATCTAACATTGTGGGTAGACTTATCGAACTTTAAAAATAATGAATGCATGTACTTAATGTTTTGTTTCCGCTTCACATAATCAACAATATCTTCCAAGAGGAACTGTACAAGATCATCTAATTTATAGTGCTCCTCAGTTAAATCTGCCACATCTTCACACAAGTTCTTTGCTCTAAATAATAGCTCATTTTGCAGAAACAACTTCACTGAAACTGTTGAAGAGGTCAGTACTCTCCATATTACTGAACGTTGATTCTCTATTTCCTTTTTTATCAAGTTCACTTCACTGAATGCCCTCAAACACAATCTCCCCTCTCTCTAGCTTTAATGAAGACATAAATATCCGGTGTGTAGCTTTTCTGATGCTTCTGCATTGCCATATTGCAGCATAGTAACCTATATCATCATGAATCTCTCTATTAACCTTTATGTGAACTGTAAGACCTGTATTTCGATACTCTGATTCATCAAACACTTTGGTTCTGCCCAATGCACTTTTTAATAATTGCGTACAATATTTTGTTTCAGATTCACCACGTCCAATGGATGCTCTAATGATAAATTCCTTTTCATCAGCAGTTACTGGAATCTTAATATCATACTTGGCATCCGAACGTTTCCTTCTAATTCTCTTCTCACTTTGGTTTAACATTGGATTGATGTACATCCTTCCCCACCTCTCCTTTTTTAAATATTTTATTCAATAAGTTTGGGTAACCAGTCAACTGGGTCTTTATAAATCAAGGGGGGAGAAGGTAGAGGATCAGTAATATGACCCTCGTATGACTAACTTAGATCTAACTTAAATCCCCCATTTTCTGTACGTACAACTTGTTTCTTTACCGAAGACTTCGCTGTTCCCTCTTCCATATCACGTTGTATTAACCGCTTAATATAAGCTGAGAAGTTTGTAAATCGACTTGTATGATCTAGCAAGAGCTGTTCGTATGGATCAGACAGGTTGAATGAAACACTTTTTGTTTTCTTGCTCATACTTTGCTGCCCCCATCTCTTTAATCTTCTTTTTACCTTCCACAGTTAAATAAATTTGACCAGCCTTCTGCATTTGCTTTATCATCTCTTGAAATTGCATTGTATTCATACTCTCATATAACCTCCTTCTTACTGTGATAGTAATTAATACTCAGCAATGCCCAAAATAATAACTGAAAAGTATAAAATAATTTAATATAAATACTATTTTATAGCTTGTTTATATTTTAATTATCTTTATTGATACAAAAGTTAGTTAAGGTTAAAATGATATTAGTGAAGATTCAAAAAAAAGGATGGCAGAGGATGTTAAAACCAAAAATCAAAGTTAGATTGGCTGAATTAGAGATTAAACAAGTGGATATATATAATGAATTTGGTGTCACAAAGATGACGTTTAATAACTGGGCTACTGGTAAGTCTAGACCAAATTTAGAGCAAGCATTTGAATTGGCTAAAAGGTTAAATTGCAAGGTTGATGATTTGTGGGAGTATATAGAGAAATAAGAATTACGGAAAATCTAAAGAAGGAAATTTAAAATATATCTGAGGATAGTGCTTAAAGTAATAAATTATCAAGCTATTAGTTATGGTTTATGACTAATTTTATATTATTTTAAACTGCTTAGAAGGGATTTATTTATTGATGATTAATGGATTAATTAAAGACTTTTTACCAGTTTTCAGTGCTTTGATTGGAATTTATTTAGGTTCATATTTAACGAGCAAAAATCAACGTAATTTATTTAAACAGCAAGTCCTATGGGAAGAACGCAAAGAATATAAAATAAAAGAAGAAAATAAACTTGCGGCTTACAATAAAATACTTTTATTAAATCGAGAACATCCAGTTATTGATCACGATATCCAACATGGTAGCCCAATATTGTTTGATGTTGATAACTATGAAAAATACATGCGCCCCATCCTTTATGATAATTATCACTTTATCGACCAAGACGTTCTCAATTGCTTAGAAAATATAGAAGGATCGCTTAAAATATATGAATACAATCAAGAAATCACTGGAGAAGAGCATTTTGACCTATGTTCTGGATTTAATGAATTATTAAAGCGAGTGAAGGATCATATAAAATTATATAGAGATAAAACTTTATAATGAAAACAAAAAACCTCACCCAATTTAGGTGAGGTTTTTTGATTACTTATTCTTATTCTTTAATTTCTCTAATAATGATTTAGCTTTATTTAAAGCATCCTCTGTTTCAGCTTTGAGAAGATTTGCTTCAATTATTTTACCTTCTTCACTAAATGATACTTCAAGCATATCTCCTTCGCTTATATGGGAAGGTAATTCTGTTACATTTATGTCTCTTTGGACTGCTTCATTGTCCTTAAGTAGTAAGACCGCTATTTGACCATCAACTATTCTGTCGACAATATATTTAGCCAAGCAAACACGCCCTTCTTAATTTACAGTAATTTGATCTTTCATCCTTTCAAATGTAGCATCACCAATTCCGCTGACATTCTTTATCTCTTCAATATTTTGAAAAGCACCGTTTACAGCTCTATAATCAATGATACGTTGTGCAATAACTTCTCCTACACCAGTAATGAACTGAAGCTCTTCTAAACCAGCTGTATTGATATTAATTGGATAAGTAGGAGTTTCATCAATAGGATCGTCAATAATAGGATCTGAACCAGGCTGGCCGTTATCGTTTTGTTTTTCTACTGTATAATTGTTACCATCTGAATACACAACCACACTTCCACCAATTGTTGTATAAATATCCTTAACGCCAATTTCTTTTAGTAAGTCTAAAACTTCTTGATGAGGATGTCCATATGAATTACCTTCTCCCACGCTGATAATAGCTGTTTCAGGCAATACATTTGTAATGAAATATGGTGTCGTGCTTGTACGAGAGCCATGGTGACCTACTCTTAGAACATCAGATTGTACATTAAATTGCTCTACAATACGATGTTCCGCTGTTTCTTCTGCGTCACCAGTGATTAAGTATTTAAATTGATTATGCGTTAAATGAAGTGCAATAGATGAATCATTAAGACTATCTCCCTCAACCCCACTATTTACAATACGGATATTTAAAGATGGATCAAGATTGATTGTACCTCCAATTGAAGCTACCTCAAATGGAATGTCATGATCATCAATGTAAGTTAAGTAATTTAAATACGTTTGAGATGTATGTGGAATCCCACTATCTAACACATTATTCACTTGAAATTCACTCATAACTTGCACTGCTCCACCTACATGATCTGCATGAGCATGAGTGATTACCAAATGATCAATTGTACTTACACCCGCCTGTTTTAAGTAGCTAACGACTTTTTGTCCCGCAGTTTGAGTTCCTGCATCAATTAACATCGTTTGTCCATTTGGAGCAATAATTAACGTAGCATCTCCTTGACCTACATCAATATGATGAATCTCTACATCATCATCAATAGGTAAAGGTTTTGCTACTCTAAAATCTTCATTAAGAGTTCGAGCTAAAAATGCTGAGAACTCATCACGTTGAGTGTTATTGCTCGGTTTAAAAGTCTGGTCTGGATAACCTACTGTGATACTGTTAGAAGCAATTGCTTGGATACTTGAGTAAAATAGATGATCTTTACCAACGTCTTTAAATTCTCTATCCCAAGAACCAGATAAATTAAAAGCTCTTTGAAGGATAGCTGCCATCTGACCTCTTGTTAATGGATCACGAGGAGAATAGTTCCCTCTATAACCTGCAATAATACCTTTTTCCGCTACAGCAGCGATAGCATCATGTGCAAAATAATTCTTTGGCACATCATTAAATGGTGTGTTCTCTACAGCAGGAGTATCTAAATTTAAAGCACCAGCTATCATTAATGCTGCTTCACCACGTGTCACATTTTGAGTCGGAGCAAAGTTACCGTTTGGTAATCCATTAATAATTCCCTTTTCTGATAAATAGTTAATCTCCTGAATACCCCAATGATTTTCAGATACATCAGGAAATTTTGTAGCTGCACTTACAGGTGTAGTAAATAAACATACTACAAGTACGAGACTTAAGAGTGAACTAAAATATTTCATAATTAACCTCCTTATTTTTTATATTCCTCTTAAGTCTATCATCATTTATTTAACAATTTAATAGAAAGTCAATAAGATCCCCCAAACCCTTATGAGTTTTTCAGTATTTAGTTTTTTATAATTACATATTTAAATTAAAGATAAGCACCATTCTTACTTTAATTATAATGAGTTCATCATAGCCATAAAGGGGTCAATTTTCTCCTGAAGTAGAGATTAATCAACTATTCATGTCGCAATAATGAAATTGGTTCAAATTAACGGAAAAATAAAACATAACATCAGTTAACCTCATATTTACTTGTCTTTCTTTACTTTTTGAAGTTTGACAAATCAGGATTAAATTTAATTTAACACAACATGTAGTGGTTATTTCCGAAAAAGGAATACTATATATTGAATCAGGGTATAGACTTGTGGTAAGCTTGTTTCAGAGTTTGGGTGGGGATATTTAACAAAATTATAAGGAGGAATTATCATGGGAGTAAAAATCAAATTAGATCAAAGGAAATTAAAAAGTGCGTTAAAGAAAATCGAAGATCAGGTTAGAAAAGAGGTAAAAATAATGGAAAGGAATATTAACCGAGATATAAAAAAGGGACTCTAAGTACTGGTAATACTTAAAGTCCTTGAGATTTACTGTCGCTAATATTATACAAAAAAATCCTTAATATTTAAATAAGAAATATTCCCAACCATACTCACTTTCTAATTAAAGGGGTAATTTATGGATCACATCTTACTGCAAGTTTTAGTCCCTATAGCTACTGCTGCTATTTCTTACTTTGCTGCAATTAATAAATCAAAAAAAGAGCTAGATATCGTTAAGGAACAATGTAGTAATGAAATTAATAAAATTAAAATTCAGTCTGAACATGAATTAAATAAATTGGAACTAGAAATTGATAAGCAAGCAAGTCTTTATGAAAAAAATACTCAAGTAGATTTAACAAAAGAAATATTATCTGGTGTTTTCAGTTCTTCTAATTTAAACGAATTAGTTTCTAACACCATGTCACGTGAATTCCAAAAGAAATTCAAAAACTAGCCATAACACGCCCACTTGTATTAAAGTGGGCTTAAAAATATATTTAATTCCTTAATTCTTCAGAGGAGGGAGTGGTCTAGTCTTGAATAGCTGTCACTATCCCATCCTCTAAATACACATATTTATAGTTAGGATAGACCCATTGTTCTCTAACACCATAAGCAGTTGTTGTTCTGTTTATCTTTTGAGGTTTTCCCCAATCAGTATTTTTTACTTCTTCTTTAGTCATTCCAATTCTAGGTTTTGCATTCTTAGATTTTTCTATTGCTCTTAACTTTCTATTTTCTTCTACTCTTTCTTTATGCCATGCGTGTTTTTTTACCGCTTCTTCTCGTTCCTCAACTGTTGTATATTTAGCTGCAAAGGCTTGAATTTCATCACTAAGAATACCATTATAATCTGGATCAATTAAAAGTACGTTTCTCCTAGCTTTTATACTTGTTTCTCCATTCTCATATGGTATTAGATCAATTAAAGCTTCCCTATAATTGTTCATAGTTTCAATTGTAAAGTCATCTAAATGTTGAGTATAATCATCGATTAAATCATATTCCTGTTTATCGAAAGCAGATTTAATCAGTGGCAACATTTTTTCAGCTTCTTCTCTCATATTATCTACACCGCTTTGTTTAGAATGCTTCATAGTATCTTCTAAGCCCACTTTAATTAATTCGTCAATATCATCAAATCTTGAGTCAGATAAAACACTATTGAACAAGATACCTTCATCTTTGAGTGTATTTAAATATTCAAATTCTTTATCATCTATAATTTTCTCAATAAGACTCAAATATTGATTCTTTGCTGACTTTTTATTTTGATTATCCTGAATGTCATCATACTGTCTAGGAAAATTCTCAAAATATAAAGTTAGATCATCTTGATTACTTAACACTTCAAAACGATATAGTATTTCATCATCTCTATTTTTTTCAGGACTAGAATTGTTCTCAGCCTGAACTATATCATTTAATTCATCATTTGTTGATTTTCCATTTGTGCTAGAAGAACAACTTATTAAAATTAAACATATCAATAAAATAAATAATGAGTAAAAAATCTTCTTCATTTCTCCCCCACCACTTTCCATTTTTAAGAAAATAATAACATATATACCTATGACATAGTACCTAATATATAGAAATATTTACTAATTTAATGATATGGAAGAAGCGATGTATTATAGGAGTTAATGATTTATTTATCGGGGGATAAAATCATAAATCATATTTACGGCTACGATTTTTAATAGCAATCCTCATCAACTTTAGGCTTAAAGCTATTGTGTCAAACTCCTCTTCAGTTATCTCTTCCATATGACAGACTTTATTTCTAATTGGTATCGCTTTTTCAATAAACATTAAATTTGTATGGGAAATGGCTCGATTGCCCCTGTTATGTTGTTTTTGAAGCAAGTGATAAAGCTTTGTGAGTGTCAATAATGGAGGGATTTCTTCAGGGTCATAATACTTTTTGTTGAGAACAATTATGTCTTTAATGTGATTTTCCAATTCATACAGCATTAGATATGCTTCGAGGTTATAAGACGAGGGTATGTATTCTTTCACTTTCAATTAGGGTCACCGCCTATTTATTTTTGTATTTAAATTCTACAAAAAATGGCAAATTCCTTTATTATTCAAAAAAAGCAATCACATATTTAAAATGTGATTGCTATAATAAAGCTTACTGTAGAGTGTTAATCAAATCTATTTTTTCCTGATTCAAAGCAATATGTCTATTCATATTCTTCTGCCAAGCATCACTTCCTCTTCTTAATGTATCTCTAGTCATTTCTAAATTGTAAATTTCTTTATCAATCTCATCTATTCGTTTCAGAGTTTCTTCATTTTTCTTGAAGCTCTCTAGAGCCTCTTGATCAACTTCGGGTGTATGTACTATAGGCTGACTATTATAATTAATGCTCTGTTGAGCATAGAAATCTGCCTTTTCTTCTTCAAAACTTTTCTCTTTTTTATTAAGTTTTTCAATCTCAGCATCTAGTCTTTCGAATTCTTCTGTGAGTTCTGCGCTTAGTAATTCGTAAGATGCTTCTCGCTCTTCAATATATTTTGTCATTTCCTCTAATGTGCTTTTCTGAAGTTCATTGCTTTCTTCTAATAGTTGCATTTCTTGTTGTATAGACTGCTCTCTCATTTCAATTTCAGTCGCCAAATTCCGATTCGAATCGTACAGATACCAATGTACTCCGATACTAGCTAGGACTAGTAAAGTTGCAAACGATATAAAAAATTTATTTTTCATGTAAACATCTCCTTTTATAGTATTATTTTACCATTACTAAAGATGTTTAAAAACCCTATTTTTTATATAATGATCGTAGAATCAATAAAAATAAGCCCAATATCTTGTGGACTCATCAATGTAATAATTAACAATAGAGGTTTATCTAATACCCATTTCTCTGTAAAACCTCGTATAAATTATTTGGGTGTATAGCACCTGGTAAATAAGAATTCGTTGTTACCCTTCCATAAACAGTACCTTCAGCATCAATTAGAATTGGAGGAGTACTAGTGTAATCATTAAATGCACTATAAGTCGCATAAGGACTGCCATAACTACCATAACTATTCCAAATGCTATATGAACCGTATTTACTTCCATAACTCCCATACTCGTTAAAAATGCTTTCACTGTCATAAGTATTAGTAGTTGCCTTACCTAAGTAAGTTCTTTGACTATTATCCGCAACTAAAGACAATGATTTATTATTAACTGGATATGGCATTGTAGCAGATACAATTTGACTGAAACCTGATTCCACACCATTTTTTACAGCGGTTACCTTGTAATACCATGTTTCTCCTGCTTTGACGCTAGTGTGTTGTATGCCATAATCTAATTTAGCTTTTATTCCATTTAAAATAAAAGGATAATATGTTCCTCCATACGAGTTGCTAAAGTACACATGGTAATAATCCACGTTATTATCATAGTCCCAAGAAACCGAAATAGTACCATCAAAAATCCCAGCGTAGACCCCAGTAGGTGTAGCTGGCTTAATGACATTACTTTTACTGCTGTATATTTTCACACTATTACTCGATCTATCCCAATTTACAGTTGCTCCTAATGCTTCCCCTACAAATCTTAATGGGACTAGCGTTCTACCATTAATTGCTTGTGCTGGTACATCAATATAATGGATATTCCCATTAATTTTAGTTTGATTTGAACCTAACGTTAATTCAATATTACGATTATCTTTAGTTGCTGTTATCCTTTGTTGAGTTTGATTCCATTGAACATTTGCTCCTAGCGATTCAAATATTCCCCTAAGTGGAACTAAGGTTCTACCTTGCTGTATAATTGGATCTTGATCATAGATCTGAATTTGATCATTAATATATATAGTGATTTTTTGTGCATTTGCACTAACAGGGTTAAAAGCTGTTATTACAAATGTAAGAATAATAAAAATCAAAAATATTTTTTTCATGAAATCCTCCTAGTAATTCTGTTAATTACATCTATAAATCTAGATAATTCTTTTGTGTACTAAATAAAACGAATTACTTATATAACCTGATTATTATTCATCTTTAAAATAATCGTAGTCAATCGTTTTAACTACAAAAGTGTGGTTTATATCTACTCCTACATTGTGATCAATCATTAACTTTGAGAGTTCAATTCCATCTATTAGAATGATTTTCTTTGCATCTAATCGTTCCGCATATTTTTTTGCATTATCTGTGAAATATGAAGTCGTAATGAATACACCTTTCCTCGCACCTTTTCCATCTAATGCACCTGAGAAGCTTTGTACAATATCCCGACCAACAGAATTATTAGCTGCATAACGTTTAGCTTGTACATAAATATTATCAAGACCTAATTTATCTTCTTTAATTACACCATCTAGTCCTTCATCATTTGATCTTTGAGTGACTTTTCCGTCTCCATATCCCATTACAGTTAATAGTTCAACTACTATATCCTCAAATTTCATCCAATGAACACTTCTTAATTGTTTTAATAAATTTTCCGCAAGTTCATCTTTAAGTTCATCCAATTTTTCCTTTACTATTGTTAGTGGATCAATGACTTTCTCTAACTCTTCTATTTCCTCATCGATCTCATTAATATTTTCATTTAGTAATTCAAGTCCTTCGTGTGTGATTTCATAAGTCAATTTATTAATCTCGTCGATATAGTTTTCTTTTTTTAAACTGTACCTTATACTTCTTACTCTTGAAAGGAATATTCCATCAGATGAATTTTCATATTTAATAAGGAGTTGTTCCTCTGTTAAACCAAAATGTTTTACAAGCTTTTGGGTAATTTCACTAGCTGAATATGCACTGCCGTCTTTTATCATTTCCAAGTAAGGGATCATCATTTCTTTGGTAGACGGAAGAGAATCTTTAACAGTTTTGTAATCACCATTATGTATATTTTTCAGGAACTCTTCTTCTTCTTTTTCACCTTTTGGAAAACCTTCTGCTTTAATCATTTTTTTAATATCTGGAATTGTAAGTCCAGCCTCGTTCAACTTTTTAAGCAATTTCATAATTCTTAACGACTCCACAGTGTACATAACTTTGTTACCACTTAACTCAGTTGGGATATAATCGTTGAAATTCTTTACCCATCTCCTTCCATTACTTTCTGACCATCCTACTGATTTTGACAATTTAGTTTTAGTTAATAATTCTTTCTTATTTTTCTGCTCCATTATTAACTCCTTCTCCCTAAGTATTAAGATAGAACTGGGCAGTTCACCCTAAAAAATATTTAAATAATATGTTTATTTTAATCTTCTCACATAACACCTTTCTATTATTTTACATTAATTAGTGCCTAAAGTCTTTATTGACCGTTGGGATTTTTTGTGCGAACATCTAAAAAAATAGGCTTATATAATTAGTTCGTTGCTTCGAAACTAATTATATAAGCCTATTTAAATAATTGTATAACTTGTTATATTTAACCTCAAACACTCTTTTAAGTGATTGAGGTTAAATGTTTATAGCCTTCTAAATATCCCACTTTTATTGAATTGTTTTTTAATCTTATTAAGGGTATGGTCTGCAATCTCATCCATCTGTCTTTTCGTTGTTCCCTCTTTGACCTGGAAATGGAATGTATTGTTGAACTTCACTTCAGTAGGATTATTATTGGAGGTTTTAGATTGAGGATTACCACTAAAGCTGTCTGAATTGAATCTTTCCATTATACGATTAAACACAGCATCAGCAAACGGATCCATCTGTCTACCAACTAGAGGTAATGCTGCTTCCTTTCCCGCCTCCCCAATTCCAATAACAGTCGGTTGATTAAAGAATCCACCATTTTTGTACCACTCTATACCAACCCGAGGTACACTAGGTGGCGATAAACTAAACTGACCATTTAATGTGAACCTTGGGAGTTTTGGTCGTTCAATTCTAGGAAACTTTAGTTTCATATTAGTAAAGAAACTCTTAATATTGTTAATCGCTGTCTCAATGGAAGCTTTTGCTTCATTGATAGGTCTTAGCATATTGTCTTTTGTTTCGTTAAACTTTGTTCGAGCGTTGTCTCTAATTTCATTAAACTTTGCGACAGCTTCATTTTTTAGATCAGTTGCAGAACGCTTACCGTCTCTATATGCTTCACTGAAAGCTGTTTTAATATTACTGCCCATTTCTTTCATTTTTGTAATGGTATTGTTCTTTAAAACTTCCCACTTAGAAAGTATTTCACCACTGCTCCAATCCACTTCATTTACATGTTCTGAAGCCTGTGATTTTGCTTCTGCTACTACTCTCTCATGCATACCTTCCGCCCTATTTATAACATCATCTCTTTGTCGAGTGGCTTCTTCAATCAATGTATCAGCCTGTTCAGCTGAGATACTTCCAACTTCATCTCTTTGTTTGATTATTTCAGCAACAGTTTTACTATATTGATCTTCAGCCTCAGCAATTACATCCTCTTTTTGTTTAATTGAATTCTTTACAACTTCTGCTGCTTGTTGAGCTGTTAACTTACTTGAATTTTGTTTCATGGTTTCAAGGATAACTTTTTGCTCTCGCTCATTCTCAGATAATATCTCTATTCCGTTATTAACCATTTCTTGTTGGATCTCATTTATTTGAGTTTGTTCCCATTTTGTTAAACTTCGATTTTCTTCAGCAGCACTATTCATAATCTCTGCTATTTTCGCTGATCCATTCTCAGTTTCAGTTAATCGATCTTCATAACCTTTTTTCACAGATTCAATCATAGAAGCTTGTTCTTCCTCTGTAACAGCAGTGGTATTAGCAAAGAGTTCTTCCATAATTCTTACTGACTCTGTTTTCTTTTCTTCTAAGCCAGCAACTACTTGCATACCCATTTGAGTGAAATTATCAACGATTACAGTCTTCATTTCTTCGGTTACTTCTTGCCCGCTCCATGAGAGTGTATTTAATGCAACTGTTGCTTCTTCATTCAAATCTAAAAATGCTCCTACAGCTTGCTGAGTTGATTCAGAGATTTCATCAGAAAACCTTTCAAATTCATCAATAGAATCACTTGTAGCATGCTCCATGAGCTTAATGCTTTTAACTACATTTCCAATCGGCCCAGACATAGTAATTAATGACATGCCTAAACGGTTTCCTTCAGCGGTCAATTCATCCCAGTTTTTATACATCAGATAACCTGCTGCTGTTGCACCCGCCATAGCTACCGCTATAGCTCCAACTGGATTAACTAATCCTGCTGCTGCTCCAGTTAGCCCTTTTGCACCAATTGCTGCCGTAGCAATACTAGAAGCTTTCGAGATTGCACCAATTGCAGTAGCAACCTTACCTAGACCTAATATTACAGGGGGAATAGCTGCAGTTAGAGCTGCAAATTTAACAATGTTCTTTTGTGTTTCTGGAGGTAGCTCACCAAACTTACGTGCTAAACCAGTAAGCTTCTCAATACCCATATTTACATATGGAAGCATATGCTCTGAAAATGCAATACTGACTCCTTCAATTGCAGACCTAAAAGCTGCTATATTCCCTTTTGTATTATTGGACATTGTTTCAGCAATTTCTGCTGCAGCTCCATTAGCATTGTATAGAGAGTTCTCTAAGTCACGTACTTTATCTGTACCTTCACCAAGAACAACGTTTACACCTTTCATAGCTTCAGTCTGAAAAACATTAGCTAGTGCAGCATCTCTAGTCTCTGCATTCATACCTTCTAACCCAGTTTCAATATCAGCCATAACAGATGTTAAATCACGCATGTTACCTTCTGAGTCGTATAATGCTACGTTAAAGTCGCCAAAGTCAACTGTTCCATCTTTAGCATTGCTTCTTAGATCCCTAAGCATACTATTCATCGTAGTACCTGCCATTGAGCCTTTTAAACCATTGTCGGCAAAAATACCAAGAATAGCAGAAGTTTGTTCAATATCCATACCTGCTGCACTTGCAGTTGCACCAACATATTTTAAACCTTCACCAAGTTGATGAATATTTGTGTTAGCACTGGATTGTACTTTAGCGAATACATCACTTGCTCTAGTGGCATCTTCAGCAGACATTTGAAACATACTCATTGTATCTGTGACGATATCTGTTGCTTGAGCTAGATTCATACTGCCAGCTGCAGCTACATTTAATAGTGCAGGTGTAGCTTTTAACATGTCATTCGCTTTCCAGCCAGCAAGAGCTTGATATTCGTAAGCTGACGCAACTTCTGATGCGCTAAATTTTGTAGTAGCACCTAATTCTTTAGCTTGCTTTTCTAGAGAGCCTAACTCTTGAGTAGTACTTCCAGAGACAGCTTGTACACGACTCATGCCCTCTTCGAAATTAGCTCCAGCCATAACCATACCTGTTCCTAGAGCAACTATAGGAGCTGTAACTTTCATCGTTAAGTCTTTCCCGACTTTTTGCATACTTTCTCCAGCTTTAGAAAACCTATCACCAGCACTATTAAGCTTTTCACTTAATTGATTCCATTTGTTAGACTGCTGATCTATCTGTTTATTTACATTTCCAAGCTGTTGCTCTGTCTTTTGCATGGCTGCTAAGGAGTTATTATAACGTATAAGCAAGTTTTCAGTCTCTTTAGCATCTTTCCCTTTAGTTTTAACTGATTCATCATATTGTCTTCTAAGCTCATTCACTTTAGCTTTTTGTAGATCAAGAGTTTTACTTAATCGATCCTTATTTAATCTTAATGAATTGATATCAGTTCCAAACTTATTGCTTGAGTTGCCAGAGGCTTTAAATTCAGAATCAACGGCTCTAAGTTTACGATTAATATTGGTAATTGACCGATCAAAGTTACTATCATCTAAGCCAAGTGAAACTTTTAAAGCACCTAATTCAGCCATTCATTTACCTCCTTTCTATAAGAATCCAATTTCATCTATATAAGCTTCTTGCTTTTCTTTTTTCTTATAAGATTTATTGAGTTCAAAATAATATCGAGCATCCATTTGATCAATTTCATGTAGCTTATAACCTTGCTCCATTAACGTTAAATAGAGTCTTTTCAAAGACTCATATGGATCTACTTTTTTTCTGTTTTCTTCTCGTTTCCCAATTCAGCATCAGAATTCTTGTCCAGTCCAAATGTCTTATTAATAACTGTATTTACAGTACCTTGGAACACTTTAAAGAATTCATCTAATGGTAATCCTTCGTATAAATCTTGAATGGTAAATTGGTGATTGTACATTTCACAAATGTACTGTAAGTATTCATCGGTTAATTCTCCATCCATTACATCTTCCACAGTCTGTTGAATCTCTAATGTACGTTTATAAGCTCCCATTCCAAAGAATGCATTAGCATATGTTTTCTTTTCAAATGTAGGCATTCCACCCTTTCCAATAAGCACATTTCCATTTTCGTCCTTTTTCGGGAATTTCAAAGTTAGTTTTAGCATTTAATTTCCTCCTATTATTCTAATGATTAAAAAAAGAGACTGTTAAAATACAGTCTCAATACGGTAATTGAAATTTTATTCAGCTGAAGTTGGCTCGTATACTTGCTCAAACCAACTGTCAATCACACTTGGATTAACATTCTCATCATCTGAATCTACTCGTGCTCTCCATTTGCCATCAGCACGGGTTACAAACTTAGCTGTGATAGTCTCAGTTTGGTATTCAATGGACTCTCCTTTGGTATTGTGAGATTCAGATGGAAGCATAAAGCGTCCTTTATATAGCCATACATACCGATTTCCACCTTCAGCTTTATCAGCACAGAAGCCTAGTGCAACATACGGACTACTATCTTTTGAGGTATCTTCAATTACCCCATCTTCATTAATTGTTTTTCCTAATAGCAATGCATATTGCTCACTATTTAAATCTGAAACACCAATTTCGACATCAATGTCACCCATCGACATCATTGAATGAATAGCACGATTATTACCATACATTGTAGTACTTGAAACATTTGGTGTGATGTTAGCTAGTAATGCAGGAGCTAAGCTCACTGGGGTATCATATTTACTTTCACTTGTCATAACTGCTATATGGATATCTTTTAAACCGATTCTAGCCATAGTTAATCATCTCCTAATTTATTTTGTAATATTAAACCTTAAAGCTTTATGAAAATAACTTGTGTCCTTTTCATAATTTTCATATTCACTTGTTCTAGTAAAACCATTAGCTTTCAAAATGTCCTTAACTTGTTTTGAGAGTTCATCGAAATTACCCTTGGTGAAGATATTGACTTGTACAAAGTATCTTGTCTTAATCTCTTCATTATTTGCATTGAGTGCTGAACGCTGATCATACTCAAGGAACGTAATGTAAGTATCTTCATTCTTCTCATTATGTAAGGGATAAACAGGCACACCAATGGGAGACAAAATAGACATTAATAATTGTTTAATAGTCATAATCCCATTCCATTCTTAAGTGCTTGTGCCATTTTATCTTTAGCTTCACTCTTAGTATCATTAAAGGCACGCTCTGCAAACCCTTGTGCTGGTTGTCTCGATGTTCCAAACTCAGGAAATTTTAGATACCAAGCTTCTTTGGCATCCGCTCCAATTCCTGCTTTTCCTTCACTTGAATTATATTCGGCAACAATGTGATCAGCAGCTCTTGAGTTTGATGTACTACCACGTGGAGCATTATCAGAAATGCGTTTACGAATCACTTCAGCTCCTTCCATGACAGCTTTTTCTTTTACAGATTCAGCTTGATTACCTAGCCTTTCTAAGTTGCGGATAAGCTCATCCATTCCTGTGATTTTCATCTACATCACACCCTTTCTCTGGCTACTATAGTAATAGTTTTCTTCGATTCATTATCATGAAGTATTGTTTTAATTTCATACATCTTGCTATGTAATTTCAATCTCATCTGTTTATTAATCTGTTTTGTAAACTGGTTGTATCTCACTTTAAAATGAACTTCGTTTTCAGCTTGAATACTTGCTGCTTGATAATAGTCTCGACCACTTACAGTCTCAACGTTAGCCCATGCTTTTCGCCATTCGATAAATCTCTGATCCTCTGGCAAAGGGAAGCCGCTACTATCTCGTGCATCTGCATCGAACTTTAAGATTTGAACACGTTTATTGTAGTTACCAGAGTTAAGTTGCATCATACTCATCCTCATTGTGAGAATATCGTAGTTGCTCAATCAATGCTCTAGCTGTCATATCAATCCTTGCAACTTGTTTCCCTGTTTGAGTAATCGAACGATTTTCGTACCAGTGTGAGACTAAAAAGAGAGCGATCATCTTTGCTCGTTCGGGTACACTGTTTTCAAACTTAAAACCAGTCGCTGATTTAATGTATTCTTCGGCCGTTGATATAAGTAAGTCGATTAAATTATCTTCCGTATCATCATCTTCATCTAACCTCAGATACAACTTTGCTTCATTTATTGTGATCATTTAATCACTCCTAAACTAAAAAAGAGAGGGATTAACCCTCTCAACTGATTAACCTGCAATTGGTGCTTCAAGTGATAACTGAGCATAAACTAAAGCATCTTTATCAAATACTTTTACATCAAAGCGCTCAATCACACGTACATCTGTTGTGTTCTTTGTGAATGCAGTACCACCAACATCCGTAGTCTTCATTTCTAACTGTTGACGATCAAAGAATGTTACAGCTTCAGCCATATCACCAACAATAAACGGTGCTTTCTTGCTCACAGTTGGTAGTTGAGAGTTAGGGAATACTACAACCTCACGACCTAAGAAGCGTTTTACAGTTGCATTAGAAGGGTCTGGAGTTAACATTGGACGACCATTATCATCAACTAACTCATCTAAATGCTGGAATCCATCTTGGTTAGTATAAATCTTAGCGCTAGTTGAGATAGCTGGATCTAAATCTACGTTAAGAATCTTTTTAATCTCCTTTAGTTCACTTCCTGCAGCTACAGTCTTTTTACTTGTGTAAGTGGACTTAAGTAGACCAAACACTTTATTATTTTCTGTTACTGTTGCTTTCTTACCAAACCAACGAGCCACATATCCAATTAAGTTTTCAGGCGAATCAGAAAGTAGCGTATTTGAAATTGGTAGAATACCAGCATAATCAGATACAGAATAAGCTACTGTCTGGAATTTAGGATTACCAGCTTCTCCAATCGTGTCTAACTCATCAAGATTAGCAAGCTCAGTCATGTCTGCTAACTTCTCAAATACACGTGAACCAGAACGAGTTGTGACAGGCTCTACACGAACGTATGGAAGCACAGATAAAAACTCACGCTTAAACTCATTAATTTTTGTTGAAATGTCTTGTGGCACAATAACACCACCATCTTCAGCTACTCCACCTTGTAATGCACGTTCTTCTGACTCACTTAAACGTTTACCTCGCAGTGTCTTTAAAAATGCATCACGATATTCCACTTCTGTTCCTTGCTCTTTACGTTTTTCCATCTTCTTCTCTCCCATCTTGTTATCTAACTCACGTTCCTCTTCTTTATCTAACTCTTCTTGAATAGCAATTTGTTTTTGTAGTGAGCGAACTTCCTCAAGCTTCGTCTCTGCTTCAGTTACTTTCCCACCGTCATTTAATGAACGAACCTCACCTTTAATTGTTTCTAATTGTTGTTTTAACTCGTCTACTTTACGCATACAAAATCATCTCCTAATATTTTTATAGTTTTAGATACAAATAAACCGACCTAGATTAACTCTAGCTCGATAGCAATTTGTTTTTGTTTTAACTTGTTATGTAATTCATTTTTATAATCATCTAATCCACGCTTGCTTACTACTGACTCAGTAGCTGCATATGCGGGATAAGTTACGACTGAAACATCGCTTATCTTTTTGAATCGCTTAATCGTTCGAACATACACATCTCTATCATCATTGTAATCCCATTCTTCGCCATCATTTTCATAGTCAATTATGAATGCAAATGATGATTGATTAATGTCACCACGTTTCATTGATTCAATTAGATCACGAGCATAACTTGTGTTTGGTGGGTCAATTATGTACTTCAATCCAAAATCATCAACCTCAAGCTTCAATGTTCCTGAAGTAGAACGTCCCAACACTTTATCAGCATCATGATTTACCAACGCTCTCACATCGCTCATATCAGCATTATTTAAAGCATCACGCTTGATTACTTCAACAAATCCACCTAAATCTTCAGATTTACTATCAAAACGTAGAGCATAACCTACAATCTTTTGTGATTCATCATCAGAAGATGAACGGATTTCAATTTCACTGTTCAGTGTTCGAATTTCTTTCTTGTTCAACAACTTCACCTCCTTTCGTATACTGCTCACCAGCCATTGTAATTGGAATGATATTACCGTTTGCATAGAGCTTATCTCCACCTTCTAGAGCTTTTCTTTCTTCTAGCTCACGTACTTCATTAGGTGTGAGAATACCTTTCTCAACTGCAATAGCATAAGCTTCAAAGCGTGTCTTAATGTCAGAACGTAACATAGAATCTACATTAAATCGGAAATAGTAGCCGTTGGCTTTCTCTTTAGTCGTTAAAAGTTTATACGTCAATTCTTGCTCATACATCTCAATAATGGATTGTAATGTGTCAACATAAAACGCTTTCTGCTGCGCTTCGATATTCGTATGTGTAGACCTTTCCATATCATTTAATTGGAACGACTTCACACCGAATGCATTCGCTATTTGTGTCATTGTAAACTTATTCATCTCTAAGAATTGTGCATCAGCCATAGAAGTATTAATTGACTTGTAATCGAACCCTAATGGCATAGCAGCAACTCTTCCGGTGTTTTTCACGCCACTACTCATACTCTCAAAACGTTGACGAATTTTCTCTTCACCTGCAGAATCTAGATCACCTGTGTAAACAATTAATCCCTTGGCTGAGAGTCCATTCTTGAAGAAGTTATTTTGATATGACTGACCATAACTAGCATTTTCAACAATGGTTCGCAAATAATCTTTAATTGAGATACCGCTCAATCCATCAGCAGTCATACCCATAAAATGTAATACTTGCTCATCTTTAAATTTGTACTCATGCTTACCTTGACGATACACGTACCAAACGGACTCATCACCGAGAATGCTGTTATTGTCGTAAATGATCTCTACATTGTTCATGTTTAATGGAATCAGACTCTTAATTCTGCCTTGCCCATTTGTATCAATTGCAACAACTGAATGTCCATGTTCGTTCCGCTGGAACTCCACTACTTTCCAGAATGTAGAAGCACTCATGTATCTGTTCGGACGTAGCTTCAACAAATTATATAAATAATGCCCCGAAGCTTTCTCTTTGCCGTCTTTAATCTCTCGATAAAGTTTAAGTGGCAACTTACTGACTGAATCCGTCATAATACGCATACAAGCGTAATATGTTGCTTCTTTCATTCGATTTGATGAGATACCATCTGTTTCAATTCCTAAAAACTTTGCTAACTTTTCATCCTGTAGAGATAATGTTTCACTCCTCTTTTCAACTTGTTTTCTAAATAGCATTTATTCACCTCCTTTTGCTCGTAGGTGGCTTGTATGCAAAGAAGATACCTAACGCAAATAAGAATGCTCCTAAAACGTATATTGCTGCCACATAGCTTAAGAGATAGGTAGCAAATACGATCAAGAGCATGCCTAAGATAATGAGGACATCTTCAATGTAGTTTTGTAGAATTTTCATGTTCACCATCCTAGATTATCTAAATATTCATCTGTTACATACTTGTCTAAATTAAGCGGTTTATTAATAGGATGTTCATGGTACATGGAACGAGTATGAGCATTGATCACGGCTGCAATTGGATCAATTCTTTGTGCAGCTTTACTCTTATCCAACATAAAGTTTCCATTTACATCAAGTCGTGTTACGGCATTACTGATTGCCCAATTTAAAACTGGATTGCCATCATGAACGATTTTATTCTGGTACACTAACTCCCTAAAGTTCTTTGTAGGTGGTGCTAGTGTCTTCATTCCCTGAATAATTTTAACCATTAAGTATCCTTCATCAGTCATCTCATTTGCAAATTGTTGGGCATTCCATTCATCAAAAGCAATCTCTTTAACTGACCAATTATATTTTTCAACTTGCTTAATTATATAACTCTGTACGGCTCTGTAATCAACTACATCACCTTCGGTCATGGTAATGTAGCCTTGTCTCTCCCAAAGGTCATATGGTACTTTATCGGTGCGTAACTTCTCTTGTAATGTTCCTTTAGGCATAAATGAATGAGATTTAACAATTACTTTTCCACCTTCAATTGGAATTAAAAAAGCCACACTAGTCAAATCAAGTGTCGCTGATAAGTCTACTCCTATATAAACTGCTCGATCGTGTATTTGTATATCTTCTTTGCTTTCACAAGCATTCCATTTTGCCAGATCCATGTAGCCTGATTTTCTATGTTGAACCCATATATTCATGTGCTTAGTTAGAAATTCAGTCATTTTCTCTGGCATTTCTAATGCAACTTCTAATCGACTTCTTAAATCTTCTATTCCTTCTTGGTAAGAGCAAACAATAGGGTTAGCTTTAATCCAATTGCTTTCGTCCTTTATATCGTCACCTTCATCAAGCTCACAAATCATGATGAAATATTCATCATTTTGAAGCTTATTTTCAGAATCTAACACTTTAGAAACATATTGATACTCCTTATAGCAAGGTGCATTTAAGTTCAATCCAGCAGTAGTGATAACAACCATCAACGGTTCTTTACGTCCAATCATACCTGAAAGTAAGACATTATAAATTTCATCTGTTTCATGGGCGTGATATTCATCAACCACAGCAAGACTTGGAAATTTACCGTCACCAGTTTTACGTGCCTCTTTACTGAGTGGCTCAATAACTGAACCGCTTTTTTTGTGAGTTACTTTACCGTAAGAAGACGTGTATTTTCCATTCAAAAAATCAGCACTTGTTAACTGATCAAGCATTTGAGTATAAACAATCTTAGATTGGTCTTTAGTGATCCCAGCTATATATATTTGTTGTTTTTCTTCACTAAGAAACGCTATGTATGAAGCAATTAAAGCTTGTAATTGACTCTTCCCTTGCTTTCTGGCCAGTTGAATATAAACCCTCCTGAACCTTCTTGTATGCTTGCTTTTTTTCTTCCAGCAGAAAATGTTAGCCACTAAGAAAAGTTGAAAGTCATTAAGTTCAATAGGTTTTCCAGCAAGTACACCTTCTTTATGATTGAACATTTTAGCCCAGTCATAAAAATCATAAAGCTCATTACCATCAAAGTAGTACTTGTACTCCTTATCCTCCAATTTAGCTAAATCATTAAGGAACCTTTCACACGCTTGCTTATGTTTCTTGCAAGTAATAATCTCACCATATACAACGTCTTGAGAATATTGATATACACGTTCAACTAAACTCACACCCGATCACTGAACTTATTGTCTTTATCCTTCTCTTCAGGTGGTGTTAAGTTCATAGCTAACTTTGCTCGTGCTGCTGGTGATAGTCCAAACTCACCTGCAATTTTGTTCATCTGCTCAAACGATTGCTTCTTTTTTGTGAAGAGCGGATGTGCTACTTTATTCGTTTCAGCTGCTTTATTGGTGTATTCAACTAGTAAGCCTTCTTCTTCAATGATACGAGTACAATTAATATAATCCATGTAAGCATCTGCATACCAAGCGAGCATGTGGATATCTACATTAACTAAGATTTTATTTGATATGAATTCATTAGTGAGTTGTGTGAAGATTTCTTTAGCTTCAGGGGATAACCAACCAGGGGGAGTAATATTATCTGATTTAAATTGGATGGATTCTTCTGCATCTTTACGCTGCTTAATCTCTTCTTTTGTTAACCTATTTTTATTACCTTCTAATAAATGCAAATTTATTGGTTTTGCTTGTCTGGGCATTTTACCACCTCCTAGAATTACCCATAATGGTCTGAAAAACGAAGTTTATAAAAAGTTGATTCACTCGGCGTCTACCTGTATCCATTCGACAAATTTCCACCCTGCCCCTCCCCTCTCACACGCTCATACTCCACTCTCATCGCCTCTCTCACCACTCTTACTCTCACCCATACTTCTCTCTATCCTCTGCTGTCTTCTTCGCATGACAGCTCCTACACAGGCTTTGTAGGTTGCTCACGTCTAGCCTTCGCTCCCACTCTTGCTTCACAGGTACCACGTGATCTACGTCCACCATTGGCTCTAGTCTTCCATCCCTCTCACACCACTCACACAGTGGGTTAATTGCTCGCTTCATGTCTCTTAATCTTATCCAGCCTCGACTGCTGTAGAATGCTTTCTCTTTCTTATCAGTCCGCTGTCTCTCATACAATCTATATCTCTCTTTATTGTAAGCTGTAACTTTATCTGCACATTCATCGCAGTAAGTTTCTTTAGTTAAATTTCTTTTACAACTAGCACATGGCTTTATTGGTTTACTTGGCACTCTCTCACCTACCCTCATCGTTCTCATCACACAACAAAAAGAAGCATCCAATATTAAAATGCTCCTGAATAATTAAAATATAAAACTAAGAACTTTAAAATTTAAAATAGAGAACTAAAAAGAAAAATTAAAGCAAGAAAAAGAATAATATTAAAATTGGAATCGTAACAAAAATAATTCCGAAACAACCAATAGTAGTTAAAACGCTTCCACCTTTTTGCATGCTATTCCCGAATTGATGTTAAAGATGAGAAGAAATTCTTACTGCAACTAATATGATGAACCATTTGTACATTTACAATAACAAATATTAATTTAGATTCTAATGCATCTTTTGAATTTCTTGATATAGTAATATATTATCAATATGTAGTAGGATAATTCATAATAGAAGTTAGTAATTAAGGAGGTAAATGATAGATGGAGTTAGATGCAGTTTTTTTATCTTTAATTTCCGTAATTATAGGTTTTATGTTAGGGTGGCTTAAAGATTATATTCAGAGTAAACCTAAGATTAGCTTAGATATCGCCGGATTAGAATCAGAATTTGATTATTATTTTAGTCATTATAATAACAATGGGGTGTATGAAAATTACACTTCTGCTCAAGTAGATATTTCGCAAGCCAATTATATAAGTGTCGATTTAAAACTTATTTTTTTCAATACTGGAAAAGGTGACTCGGCAATAAAAGATGTTTTTTTGGAGATACAAAAAGATAATATCATTAGAAATATTTCATTAAAAGATTCTGATAGCGTTAGAGGCAAGCACATTTATTTCAACTTGCCATCTAGAAGCATTCAGTCAATCGATTTTAAATCAATAATCGAAAAAATCGATTCGAATGAATATATTTTCTGTTCTGATATGCTATCAGCTACTAATGGTTATAGTGTGAAGATAGTTGCAAAAACAATTAATAATCAAAACTTGTATTTAGATATTACCCCTGCGTATTATATACCTGCAAAATAACTAAAAACTTAAATCCCCACTTCTATCTTTAAGAGTAAGAAAACTTTTCTTACCATATAGCAGAATTTCCAGTTACACTGCTATATGGTAATGTTGGTAAAAAGTATGTTAAAACCTCATTATCCTTTTCTCAAACTGAAAATAGTTCTGCTTCAATATTGTTGATGTGATCCACTATGTACTTACCTTTATATGAAGCAATAATTTCATTCTTTTTAACGAAATCTACATTATATATGTATTCCCCATCTAACTTCATTTTCTTAAATAAACTTATAAGTTCATCAGATTCGATTACAATGGCAGAACTTACTTCATTAAAAAAGCCTAAGCCAAGATATCTTTCATCGTTAATAATTACATCATCAAAACTCTTCATACATCCAACTCCCTCACCAAATAATTTTACACTTACACAATTCGGCAAAGGTCATCATATATCCTTCTATTTCCTACTATTCAACTAGACCTCTCTAATTAATGGTAATCCTCTTGCTCTCCTCCAATTGTTACTCCTACCTTCTGCAATTGAATTATAATAATCCAACTCCGCCTTCTTAATTAGTCTCTTATAACCGACTGGTGGATTCTTACTGTAATAGATAACAATATTCTTAATGATTTCATAAGCACGTTCCACAAACTTAGAAATGGTTTCTTTCATTTTGCTCCAAATCTTTTTGATAGAAGCTCTAAGGACTACTACATTTTCTTCAGTCGCAGCTTCAGAATTCTCATTGTTAATCATATGTTTCACTTCACTCATATTGTTATCCAGTTCATTATCTTTACTCATTTATTTTACCTCCGACTTTATCTACAAATAATTTCTGCATAGATGGATTATCACGAAATGCCATTGATAAACCATGCCCTAACAGTTTCACTTGCTTCTCTTTCAGACCGATACTAAAATACTCATCGATACTATGTATTAACTCGTGTAAAAAAATTTCACCTTGCTCTTTCTTGCTTCTCGTCTTATCAATACTAATTGCTCGATTTATATAATCACATTCGCCTACTTGGTAAGGGTCTTGCCTATTAACAATTTCAACTTCAGTATATTCATAATCTATATGTCCCACTTTAATTTTCATAATCTTTCACCCCTAAACTAAAATCAATATATTGTACCAAAAAATAGTTTGCACACATATATATTGAATGGTAAAATATTGATGTTAATAAAAATTTATGAAAGGTGGTGAACCAATGCCAAAGAAACCTACTAAATCACAATTATCAAAAGCTGGCGCTAAATTAGCTTCAAATAGCTCATCTAAGAAGGTAAAAAGTAAAGCTGGCTCCACACTAGGTAAAGGCTAAACTAGGTTTTATATAATAGATAGTGATAAATCAATATCACTATCTATCTTGTTCCTCACCCTATCCAAAATCCAAAACATACCGCACAAATAGCAGCCATTATAATTGAAACGTAATGTACTCGCTTGTCTTTATCATTCTCTGATAGTGCAGCCATTCCAAAGAAGAAAATCAAAACAAACATTAATATCTTAAAAGCAATAAGCATCTCTAATCTCCTTTATGACAAAATAAAAACACCCACAGATGAGTGTTTTAGGCATTTTTACCCAATTCGTTAATATTCTTTATTATTGATATTAATTTTTCATCTTTTCTTTTTGTACTCATAGCTAGCTCTCCCCTTTTTCAGTTAATAGTTAAAGTTATTTTTAAGGAGCGGATAAAATGCCAGAATACAAAATTTGTTTTTCTGATGATACTGCTGTAAAAATCAAAAATTATGTTGATTACTATAACTTACGAATTAAGTTATTAAATATAAAAACCGAGGAAGTTACTGAAGAAAATATAATCAAAGGCGCTTTAGTTAAATTTCTTAAAGACACTGAAGTTTCTCTCCAAGGTACTACTTTAAACAAGGAAGTCGAAGAGTTTGGTGTCCTAAGAAACAATTTTAAGTCCTTATCTAAAGAATTAGGTATTAAACAAATAGACTTAGCTAAGTTAACACAAATTGATACTTCCACTCTAAACCTTATCTTAAATAACAAACAACAACTATCATTAGAAAATTTTCTGAAGTTATGGGCTGTGTTTGATTACCCTTCAATAACCGAGGTTCTATTTCGAGATTAATGGACTCAGTGGGACTCGAACCCACAAAATCTTCCTGTTATGAGCAGGATGCCTTAACCAATTTGGCTATAAGTCCGCATTACAGCACCTATCCCACCAATAATCTAATATGTTCTCAATATCGGCTTCCTTAAGGTGCTCATCTTTTTCTAACTCATCTCTAAGCTCATCAAAAGACTCATTTATCCCCTTATTTATCATATCCAAGTATTTCCCTGATCTCTTCTAACTCTTCTTCACGCAGCTTTTCCATTCTTTCCACAATGTCAGCAAATGCCTTTAATCCATCAATAAAGTTATCTTTCTGTTCATTACTCAGCTTAATTGGATCTAAATTCGTCCAATCTCCCATCTCACACTCTCCACATTCCCAGTCACCTAACATCTCATTATTTATCTCTAACTTACATTTGTTGCATTCAAAGCTCATTTTTATCACTCTCTAATTCTTTCATTAAACTATCATATATTTGCTCGCTGATCATTTCAGCTTCATGCAACTCTTTAATCATTAGTTTACGGTTTAGAGCGCTTTTCTCTACCATTTTCTAACTCAGCACCTTTCTGCACGTTTATCACAATATCTCGCTTCTCTTCCTCACACTTATCACAGCTATCTTTTTCATCAATAACCATGCACTTAGTGCAATATTTTAAATTCTTTAATCCCATCAATTTCAGCCACTTTCTTAATATCGTATGAGCACCATTCACCAGATTTAATCAACTTTAACGCTACAAAATGATAAAAGTCTGAACTGAAGTTTGGTTGCTCATTACTGTTTAAATATGTCACATAAGCATTTAAATGTTCCGTATGTTCTCCAAAGAAATGAACCATTTTTTCATATGCTTGATTATTAGTAGTATCATCATTATCAAAAAACAAACTTACAAATCCATCATTTATCGCCTTTTCTTCAATATGTTTTCGAAATATGTAATTAACTGACTCGATCTCGGCCAGTGTGCTTAAACATTCATTTTCATTTTTAGCCACGAATAAACGTATATCATCCGCAGTATCAATATGCATTGGAGTAGCAAGGAATAAAAAGCTTTTCATATTACTCGCTCTCCTCTTTGAGCTTCAATTTTGGTACAAGATTGTTTAATCCAATCATAGGCTTTGTTTTCATATGCTCAGTTAAATTAAACTTTATATGATTAGCCATATCAGGACTCATATTTTCTTTTAATAAATATGCGAATTTATTAATGTCTTCCTTATTATTGTTTTCTTTAATAGGTGGTTGCTTTTCTTTCACTTCCTCATTAATTTGCAAATAAGTCTTAATAACTTGCAACTCTTCAAGTAGCATTTGATTCTCATCAAACAACCGATTCAAATAGGGCAACAAACCACCAAACAGCTGATCATTTGTACGCCTATTCTTCAAGTAAATTAACTCATCTAATTCAGTCTGGCTCAATTCAACAATCATTTTTTCACGTTTATTTTTTCTCATCTATAATCAACATCCTATCTTTTTAAATTTTGTGAGGGTGGTGTTGCGAGGTCACACGAACAGGGCTAGACTCCTGTCTAACCCACTGTCTCTCATGCGATTTAAAAAATAAAATATTAAAAGGAGGCGACAAGCTTTTATGCATGTCGTTATAAATATCTAACCTTATATTTAATAATGACCGAGATTAGCTGGGGCGACTGCTGCTCCATGGCTAAGAGCAGTTAGCCGATACGGTCAGATCAATCTATTTATCTTCAATAATCTTTTTTAATTTTTGCTCGTTCTCGTATGATAGACCAGATTTAAGCCTTAAAAATTGTGAGACTGCTGCAGGTGAAACACCAAGTTCATTAGCAATAGAGGTTGCGGTAATCGCTTTCTTCATTGCTTTAAATCTTAGCTGGTCAATTTCATCGTTTGACATTTTCATATTCCTTACTCCCCTCATTATTAGTTTTCAATTTATTTTATAAGTTTAGTTTTTAAATTCAAAAAAGATGAGAGTATCGGATCTCTCATCTTTTACTTAGTTCAAATGGCGATTGAACATATAGGAAAGCAACCCTTGCTGATCGCTTTGGCTGTTTCCTTTAGTGTAGATTATCTCTCTTAATACAAATCACACAAAAAGTCAAGTAAATCCCTAGAATATTAAAGATATTCCCCTGAATAACTCATGCGGACATTTTTTCACTTTTTCTATATAGCTTTTTCCTCTTTCTGTCCTTCTCTTTTTGCCTCTCTCCTTGGCAATTATCACATCTAATTTGTCGCTGTTTTGTTTTTGGAACAGTAGTTTGACAGTCCTCACACACTATTAAATTATCTAGATTCCGCTCAAGATTATTAACAATCACACGTCCGTAGCAATCCCAGAGGAGACTTCTACTTATACTTTTGTTCACCTTATATAAATAGGAAATCAAAACATCCGTTATGTACTCTTCTCGCTCATCAATCTGCTTAAATTGCTCTTTAATATCATTATGTAATGTTGCAAGCATTGCTTTTTGAGTCTTTTTAGCGTTATCAGCTAACTTCCTTAGCTCATTACTCTTCTTCTTGTTTATCTCGTTATATAACTCTGTAATCATGTCCTCTGTTCCACTCAACTCAAATGACTGATTAAACATGACCTTATTAATCTCAAAATCATCTACGACTTTATTAAAATGGATTCTATCTTTAGTGCTAGGAATAATATCTTCCAAGCGGTTAACCACACTGTCATTCAGTGCTTCAACCTGTTTCACTTCCTTATCTTTAGCGTGAATAAAAAAGTGCGCTAACTTTTCAGAAGTATATCTTTTAATTTCATAAGCAATATTTTGGGGTCTAACTGGCATCCACAAACTTTTGGCATAATCAATCGTAGCGTTATTCTCAAATGTGAGCCATTTGATTATATCCATCGCTTTTTCTTTCTCTTCATCTGTTCCATGCTTCCAGACTTTACTATTCCAAACTTTGCTGATGTTATTGGAATACTCCCCAATATTTTTCGAGTACGCTGAAATTAGATTTTTATAGATATTCTCATTCGTGATCCGCTCTTCTTTTGCCGCTTTCAGCTCATATTGTAAAGGCACAATATCTTTCATTTCTCTTTCAGCGATGCTCACAAATAACGGATCATTAATGATAAGCGCATCGTCACCATCTACGTCAAACATCAAGAGTAATGAAATATGATCATGAATACTGGTGTAAATGCAATTAGAAACGAACCACTCTTTAGATTTCTTATCAATGGTATTCTTCCTGACGCTATGCTCTCTGTATAAGTGGGGGCTGCGTAGCACATCTAGCTTTTCATTGTTCTTATACAGCTTACAGCTCACTTCATCTTTTTTTAACAGTCCTTTTGGCTCCTTATTTTTAATAAACAGCCACTCAGCAAATGCATAAACATCTGGTGCAATATATGTCCTCTTTGCACCTGGCATTGTTAACTTACCAGCTTTAGCACGTGTGATCATGGATCTTTTCACTTCTTTGATTGTTGCTTTTGCATGCGAATCATTAAGCAAATTAGGATATAAAAACAACGCTTCCTGAAGTCCATTTTTATCTTTATTCTCTTGTGTAGCTCCAAGTATTCTCAGCATTGTCTCGGAGTCTTGACCTATCTTTTTGATTGAATCCACTGTGTAGCTTGCTAGTTGTTTTAGCTCACTGTCAGTGGTGCTTGTGAGTGTCTGTAGCACCTGATAAGACGTTGTTTGATTTCTATATGTATATGGCTCTTCTGCAGCTATTGAAGCTTCACAGCCATATTGCTTGAATGCTTGCTTGTAATCTTTCCATGAGTCAAAGAATCTCCACATTTTCAGTTGGCTTTTAGTCAGTATGATTTGTATATCATCTTTGATGACATCGTAAGTATCTCCCCATATATCCTTTACAGTTGGAGTTGCACCCTTATGTAATTGAATAAATTCAGTGTAGTCAAATGGCACAAGCAAACCCTTCAGAAATGGCAGCCTTATCTGTGTGGCTTTATCACTAACACACGGCAAACATATGCCTGCACCGTCTGTATGTGGGATAGATACAGCTTTAGATTGACGTTTAATATCATATGTATCTGAATCAATCACATCCACTTCACCAGTCACCAAAGTTTCAAAGTCATCTACTACAATTGTTTTATCAATTAGCAACTCATCATGAAACTTATCCCACCGCTTGGATGCCGTCATACTAAGAGCCATATAAGCATTGTATTTATTTACGTTCATACCACCCTTGCTGTTAATCTCATCTACCGTCAGGCCAGCAGTAATAGAGTTTATCACAGCATCTGGAATACTACTTCTAATGAATATTGACTTCTTATTTCGAATGTTTCCGGCTGATGAAGTATAGTACTTATAGTGTTCTCCTAGATACGTAAATCCGTTGAGAACTAGACTCTCAAACACTTTGTATCTGAAAGCTCTAATCATAATGATATCAGTTGAGATAGTGTTCTGTTTGATGTTTAACTGCCTAGTCAAAGCTGACTCAAATTGAGAGATTAGATTACTCTTTTTGATCTCGCTTTCTCGAAGTTCTCTCACACTAGAAACTTTATCCGCTTCAGCATCTAATTGTTTCTTTAATCCAGCAATCTTCTTATTTGCAGCTTTAAACAGTTTAATCTTTGCGTTCCGTAACTTTTCGTTTTGCTGAAGTTTAATAATATCTACAACTTCCATAAACTCTCCTTGATCTATGTATTCATTAGCAAAGGTAATTAACTGATGATATTTGCTAATGTTCGATTTACTCGGCTTCTCTTTCTGTTGTTCAATGCAGAGCTTATTATGTAAGCCAGCAATTGAGTATTCAGATACAAAATCTTCAGCAAATTGATTGAGCTTGTCTACGTCATTAAGCTCACTTACTTCACTCTCAAGCTCTTTAAAGCCTTCCTTAAAGTGACTAAGAGAAAATTGCAAATTACGTTTTGCTGAGAAGATCTCGTACTCCACATCATTCAGAAAACATTCAGTCGTTAAACTATAAATTTGAATTTGTTTGTTTAGATTGTTCGTTTCAGTCAATAACAACAACTCCCTTTGATTTTGATTGTTTAATAAAAAGATTAAGACCTTAAGACATCAGGGGCTCCACCATCTAGCCACTTTTTCCGCTGCGCTCCAAAAGTACCTACCTCAGCCGCCCCTCTTGGCTGTCGCCAATTCACCCCGCTGGACAATGTTCGTTTTGTTTCATTGATTTAGAAAAATTTGCTCATTTTCAGAATGCCTATAGTATTAAGTTGTTTCATTATAGGTAGTTTGAAAATGAGCGTTTTTTCATTTATCCAAATGCACATTCTTCTTTAGATCGCTCTTCTGATTCAATTTTTTGTATCTGTTTAACTATGCTTCCATTCTCTTTATCTATAAGCAATCTAACAAGTTTACTGATATCTTCTATGTAATTATTTTTGGCTCTATGAACACCCATTTTCTGTGTGATAGATGCTTTCTCATGTCTCTTTTGTGCATTATGTATTAAATTAAGATAAACAGTTGCATTAAGCTCATCTTTGTATTTAGTTCTTTTTATGTCTTCAAGCAATAAGTCAAATAGTTCTAGATATTCACCTTTTATGTATTTTTCATTTACAGTAATGTTGTAAGCGATAAAGTGAAAATTAATATCACTCTTGATACTTATTACCTTTTGAACTTTGTCTCTGTACCGTTTCCAGTGTCGTGATGACCTCACCTGAGATATTCTTTTGTAACCAAACTCTTCAAGAACAGATTTTTCACATTGGAGTATAAGTTCTTTCTCTTCTTCTGTTGCTAATCTATATTGATTAGTCACTTTCTCACAGACTTTTGTGACCGATTCGTAGAATATAATCCTTTTGTCAACTAATTGTTTTAAAGCCGTTTCAATCGCACTCTTAAAATTACTGTTACTAGTATTGTAAAAATCATAAACAATAGCTTCTTCTGTTTCAGCATACTTGGCTAAACCCTTAACATGTTCACCGCAATAACTGTAATTTGGATTAACCATTTCAATCGTTCGTAATAGTTTACTTCTACTTATTGTGACTTGTCCTCTGTTTTTACCCTGTACCAGCAAATCTAAGATCAATAATTGAATCATGTTACCGTATGTATTATTGTTATTGCGGCTTCCTTTACTCTTGCCTCTATTTTCAGCTTTAGGTAATGGCTCATTGTATATCTGTTTAATAATAAATTGATGACCCATTTTACTGTAATCGCAATATCGAGATAATTCTTTGAGCTGTGCTTTTTTGCTATTCGTATTTTTCTTAATTTCTATTTCTAACTCAGCACACAATGCTTTGTAATTCTTTAATATTTGACCTTCGCTAATGTTATTTAATTTCATTCAATCACTTCCTAAATTCCACACTCATCAAAAAACTGCATAATCTCATCTAATTGATCCGTGTGCTCTTGATTAAAATGCTTATCTTTTGGTAAACTACTTGTCTTTTTGTGCCACGCTTTAGCATTAAGTTCTATTGCTAATAGACTTTTCCATGATGACCGGAAAATGTCTGGGTCATCTAGCGTTAAAATGCTGTTCATTTTAGTTCCAGATATATTGCGAACAATTTTTCCATTTTTAAACTCCACCTTGTATATGTGCTTTTTGCGAGCATTAGGCAGCATATTTTCATGATCGTAGACTTTTCCATCTAGTATGATATAGCGGTATTTAATCCATCTTAAATCTGAGTACAATTTATTAAATTTATAAACAGAATCTTTACCACCATGATCAACGGCTTTGCATAAATTAGAGACCATTTGCTCGGGTGTACTTCCTATTGGATAATATCTAAAATAAAACGGTATATCTTTATATGTAAAATCTATTTGATCTTGATCGTGTCGTGCATAGCCAAAGTGCATATGTTTTACTTCAAACTCGTGACCGTTATGTATGTATGTAAAGTAGTTAGTTTTCAGTTTTTGATTGAACAAGATAGACCTCCTATTGAGTAATGGGGAGGGGCGGTTAGACCCCTCAGTTATGTATTATTTCAATATTTGATTGAATTTCTCTAGCAACGCTTTTTCTATTACTTCTTTTAAAGTTGCTTGTCTCATTTCATTGATAGGTCTCCCAAATCGATCTGCATCAATTTGCTTTACTATATGTTTTAAGTCAAAATCAAAATCAGAATACTTTAGTGTCATTTCAATATTATCTATACTGATTATCCACGAAACTTGGCTATCTTTATGATTTTCTCTAACTGCAGTTTCAAGATTCTCATCAATCTTCAGCTCCTTCATTATTTTACCGAGTGCCGTATTAATATCTTTTATCTTCTTAATCCTTGTAGCAATTATCAACTTCCAGTCACTAGTGTTTGTTCCATATTCAGTTGGAGCTTCTTTATTAATAATTTGGTTATTTTCCATTAGTTAATTCCTCCATCCATCATTTTCATTTCTTCTTGTAACCATTTCTCTGTTTTCTCATCAGCGCCATACTCAGTTAATATATATTCAATACATTCTCTTTCTTCATCTATTTTAGTAGCAGCTTTGCAGCTTTTAAGATGAGAAACATAGTCATCGTGCAAATCTTCATTATTAAAGATGAAATCTGCTGCTAGAGAATAGCTGGTGCTCATGTCTTTCTTATTTTCCTTAAGTAGCTTTATTAATCCATTTTGCATTGTAATAAATTTTTGTTGTTGTGCTACCATCTCTAATAGCTGATCCTCAATTGTCATTACTCTTTCCACTTCTTCCATTGTTGCTGCATCTGCGTTATAAATCTTGTAGTTTGTCATTTTGTATCGTCTCCTTTAAATATATTAATTTTATTTTATTGCCAACATTCAGAATACCCTCTATATAAAGCTGCTTATGTCCACATTGGAATCACCACCTCTAGTTTATCGATGACTATATAATTATTTATTATATTGCCATGTTTTCATTGACTCTTAAAATTGAGCATGTTATTATTTTATTAACAAATTAATAAGGGCTACTCCTACCAAAATATTGTAGAGAGATGGATTAGTTATAACCTATTTTTATAGATAAGTAAATAGGTTTATTTGTCGTTTAATAATAAAATAATTCAATATATAAATATTAGCTGCATCGGCTCTCATATTAAGCCACACAGCAACTTTTGAATGCTTTATGTACATTATGTATACTTATTATCAAATCCTCTTTATGAACCTGTCAGAACCCTCATATACTTTTCAACACTCCAAGGCACTTTTCATCCGATGATACAGCCTTTAATCTTTCAATATTACTAGAGTACAAGTTTTGTTGCCAAAATGCAGCAGATTTATCATAAGAAACCCCCAACCAGTCGTCAGGGATAAAGTAAATACCCTGCCCATCCATCATCTCGCAGAACTCCTTGATCTTCTTATAAGCTAATAAATCATTTCTCATTTGAGTTGAAGTAGGATTGTCTAGCTCCTCAAGCTCATTATCAGACATTCTAATTTGGCGAATCTTACGTATATCAGCTTTATCTTTTTTTGGTCTGCCGTTTGAGATATCCGCGAAGAATGAAACATAATTACCATTGTTATAGCGATGAGCCATTTCTTCAAATTCACCTCTAGTTGCTGGATTACTGAACAATATCTGATGAATAACATCTCTTTCCTCGTCTTTAAGCTTCAGTTTGCGTTGAATCGCAACTCTACCCGAGCCATTAAGAAACAATCTAACAACCTCTTTTTCTATTACACTCATTAACCATCCTCCTTTTTGTATATACAATTCAGAAACCTATGTAACTACTATACAGACAAATAATAAGACAATACATTCAATGTCTGTACAAGTAATATATCATGCCATTTTTTGGTCGTCAACACAATACGCTCAAAATATTAGTTTGACCTTATCTGATTGTTCGTATTTAAAGGGTAATAATGATTTATATAAGGTTAATTTATAATAAATGTTCGTATTTTTTCTAATATGTTAGAAAAAGCACATTCATTCCCGTACGCTAGCAGAGATCTTTTTTTAAATGTTCACCTTCTACATTTCATCTACTGTCTAGTCGACTAGACAAATTTTCAGAAAAATCATCATGTACTTTTATGTGCTCAGGCGCAATTTTCCATATGTCATTTGAGTTGTTCGACTAACGAACGACATACTCTCTATTAAAGTGTGTTTGTACTGATCCTGAGTTAATCATTAAAATTTATCATATCTTCCTATATGCTCAAAGCTTAAAATAAATTTTTACGTTGCTCCACTGCCCCATTGTTCAATCTCTTCAGCGAAAAGGAGATAGTTGGTCTCTTCACCATCTGATTCCTTTACAATCGCACACCATTGTTCTACACCATGCTCATTTCCTATGTTTCTTAGCTCAATTGTTACGTAAAAACCTTTAGATGGTACCGCAATTGTCCAGAATCTAGGCAGCAGTTCTTCTTTTACTACGTTGATCTCATCGCATAAAAAGCCTGTTATAAACTCGTTGTATCGTGTGATGATTTCGTCGTAATTGAATGTTAATACGCTTGTCGAATGCATAGTAACCCCTCCATTTTAATTAGATTAAAAGCGTAATATATGCAAAAGCTAAACTAATAAAGCTGCTTGCTACAACGAATCTTTCTGTGCTATCTAAGCCTCTTAAGTGCTTCATGACGCACCTCCAGCTAACCAAGACATATTAGGTTGTGATGGTGCTGAACGTCTTGAGATTGCTGCTGTGGTGGCTTGGATTGAGCGATATAAGTAGTTGTTAAAGTTCTTAATCTTGCTTGTTTTCGCTTTTAAGATTACTGCTTTAATTGTGCCGGTGAAGTCTTTTGAATGATCCTCAATTTGGATAGACCTGTCGATTAATGCTTTCGCTCTGTATATGATGCCGGTTAGATTGTAAATTTCTTCTGCGTTAAAGATTTTCAGAGTGTTATATAGAGCAGCTGGGAGTGAATCCTTTAGGAAAGATGAATCTGAGTCGAGATTGATAGTATTCGGTGACTCATGCGCGTTTCTAATACGTGTATTTGATTTATTATGCTTTTTAAGAGATTGTTTAGTGTGACAAGCGGTACGACAATCAGCTTTAACTGGCTCCACATTAGCATTTTCAACGTTTTTGATGACAAGGGTATTGGAAGTTTGACCTTTGCGTTTGATGTCTTTTGTTTGATAAACTGCGATAATATCTAATTCGATTAGCTCTTTGATGTAGCGTTGGACGGTACGAGTACTAACGTTTAAATGAGTAGCCATTGTCTGATTAGACATCCAACTCACACCTAGCATTTTGACGCTGTGCTTGCTAATTAGAGAGAGTAATTGCATGATCTGCTCACGACATGAGTTAGCTTTTAATGTTGTCATATGAGTCGATACAGCGTCATTTAGAGCTTTTACATTATCGAATGTAGTTAGTAAGTGACGATCTGTTGATGAGATAAATTGAATGGATGATTTATTGGTTGATTGCATAGTTAATAGTCCTCCTAATTTTCGGCAGGACATAAACACATACTTGATATATCATTTAAAATCAATTAAAATGACATATAGGTTGTAGTAGTGTTTGTCCTGCTTTTAAAGTAGCGATAGACAAGAGACTGTGGGTGTTCCAGCACCTGCAGTTTTTTATTTGTCTAAACGCCTATATGTCCAATGTGTTTAATGGATTGTATTTGTTGTTCTCTTCAGCTAAATCATTCCCCCACATTCGACCATATTTTTCAGTAATCGAGATGCTTTCATGCCTCATGAGCTTTTGAACTGTAAAAGTAGTCATACCTGATGTAATAAGCCGCTTGCAAAAATAGTGCCTGAGCTTATGGCAAGATAGACTATAATCAAAGTCCATCTTCTTACTAAGCTTTTTAAACAATCCTGAGATAGCTTCGTCTTGCAGCGCTTCTCCTTTGCTGTTACAGATCAAATAATCTGATTCGATCCCCTTGAAATCTAAGTAAAGCTTATACTCAGCTATTTCCTTAGAAAGTTTATTTGAAATTGGGACTGTTTCAATTTGCTGCTTCTTTCCAAATATTTGGATTGATTTACCTGCAAGATCAATATCAGACCACTTGATTTCTACCAACTCTCTCCTACGCAAACCAGTGGAAATGAGAACTACCATTATAAAACGATTACGTGTAGGTAAAAAATCACCAACTCTGTAGCCAGTATCTTCGTAATATCGAATAATCTGCCTAATTTCATCGTCCGAGGGAACAGTGATCCGTGTTATCTCTTTACCTGTTTTAATTTTCTTCATTGGATTATTAAAAACAATCTCTTCTTCTTCTAAAAAATTAAAGAAAGCTCGTAAAGTTCTTGTCTTATTGTTGATGGTCGTTACTTTGTTACCTACAGCTTGGCATTTGTATAAGTAGCCCTTCACGTCTAGCGGTTTAATTTTCGTCACATCAATCCGATTAGTGGAGAGACAGTGGTCATAAAACTGGTTGAGATTCTGCGTGTACATTTTGATGGAATATTTAGTGAGATTTTTGAATTTACGATCCTTTATAAATTCTTCTACAGCGAATTTGAGCAACAAAAAAGACCACACCCTCCCTCTCATAACCTGAGAAAAAGAATATGGTCTTACATAGCAATACACATTTTCAGTCAGTACTAAAAACTAAAAACGGTTCAAACCCTTGGTACATCAACATTCTTCGGTGGACGAGGCCCAAAAAATTGATAATAATCCGTTTTAATATTCCCGTTATAAAGCTTACGTTTTTTATTTGCCTTTTTACCATAAAACGTTTCAAACTCTTCATGGGACGTAAGCATGTAAACAGACCATGTATCTAAAAGCTCGAAAGCTTTCCCCATTGAACGGTACATCTCTTCCACTTCTGCCCGCTCTCCTAAACGCTCACCGTATGGAGGGTTACCTACTAAAATTCCGTATTCTCCTCTATGACGGAAATCGCTCACTTGCATCTGCTTAAATGAAATCAACTCACCAAAACCTGCTTCCATCGCATTATTTTGGGCTAACTCCACACTGCGATGGTCGATATCTGATCCCATAATATCTAACGGCTGATCATAATTAGCCGAATCTTCTACCTCTTGTCTAGCGGTATTCCATATCTCTTTACCGATCCAATGCCAATCTTCTGAAACGAAATCACGGTTAAAGCCCGGTGCAATATTTTGACCAATCATAGCGGCCTCAATCGGAAGTGTTCCGGACCCGCAAAAAGGATCAGCAAAAGGACGATCAGGTCTCCATGTCGTTAACATAACCATAGCTGCTGCTAATGTCTCTTTAAGAGGTGCTTGGTTATGCAAGTAACGATAGCCTCTTTTGTGAAGACCAGTGCCGCTCGTATCGATCGTTAAAGTCACGACATCTTTTAATAAGGCGACTTCGATTCGGTAAAATGGACCGTCCTCATCAAACCAGCCGCGCTTGTATCTTTTTTTCATGCTTTCAACGACTGCTTTTTTAACAATAGCCTGACAATCAGATACACTAAATAATTTTGATTTCACAGATTTCCCGATAACAGGGAACTCTGCATGAACAGGAATAAGATCTGCCCATGGCAATGCCTTTGTCTTTTCAAACAGCTCATCAAAAGTGAACGCTTTAAATTCACCGACTTTTAATTTCACACGATCTGCTGTACGCAGCCATAAATTAGCACGTGGAATCGCAGAAATATCAGCGGTAAATTCTACTCTTCCATTTTCTACTTTCACATCAGTATAACCGAGGTCTTTTACTTCTCTAGCAACAAGTGCTTCAAGACCCATCGTTGCTGTTGCAATTAATGTCACTTTACTCATTGTACGTATCTCCTTATGTATACAGTTACCTTATTATAAACACTTTATGATCAAGCTGACAAATACCTGAAAAACTTATGTAAATGAAAAAAACCCCTGTAGAGGGGATTTCTCAACGCGCTTATTCAAGTCATCTATTAACTGTTCGATAAGCCATGTTCTGTACCTTAGTACTACAAGCGGTGATGAACCTCGTACTCCGGTGGTAATCATCTATCTACAAGACCTAAGATCTTGTTCATCTGACCCGTTCATTTCCGGTTCAGAAAATGCCCCTACCATATTTTGGGTTTCTCGCTCGCGGGGTTTACCTCGTTCCACTCCATATGTTTCCACATGGACTCCGTCACTGTGGCACTTTCAAGGCTATCACACCATATCCAAAGACTTAGGTGCGTCACCTGCCGTTAGCCCAGCTTAATGCCAGACTACCCTAGCTTATGAATTGGCTAGGCACGAACACTACTAGCATCTCAGCCAGTGCGAGCATGGACTTTCCTCTACACGTAAACGTGCAGCGATCACCTGAACAGTTAATTCCGTCATAAGCGACAAATCTAATTATACGTTTTATGTTGAGTGAAATCAATGGTAAATTTTACTTTGCCTGTTGAATCGCTCTTCTTGCTAATTGATCTGCATCTTTATTCTGTTTACTTGGTACCCATTTCATAAAAAACAAATCAAATTCATCAATATAGACAAGTGCTTCTTCTAAATACCGATTATAGCGCTTATTTTTAACATAACGCTTCTCAACAGCTTGATCAATCAACTGTGAATCAGTACGAAAAGATACTTGCTTAAACCCTTTTTCATTGCAAATTTTAAGGGCGTGCAGCAATGCCTCATATTCCGCTTCATGGTTTGACATATGGCCAAGTGGAATTGAATAGTGTCCGACACTGCCGTCTTTGTAATTTATAAAAATTCCTGCCCCCGATGGACCAGGATCCCCTGCACTTGCACCATCAATATAGACGTCAATCAATGACCTCTCCCCTTATTGTAGTTACTACTCTCTATTCGTACAGCTTGCTGCCGAATACTTTTTTCTCTAGGTTTGAAAGGCGCTGCAGAATATCATAGTTCGTACTTCCTGCAGTCGGAGCTGCCGTTTGACGCTGTGGTCTTTCCTGAAGCTGTTTCATCTCACGGCGCAATTTTTGATTCTCTTGTTCAAGAGCTGCTACTTTCTTTTGAAACGCTTCATAATCTTGTATAACTGAATCAAGAAACTTGTCTACCTCATCAGGATTGTAGCCGCGCATACTCGTTTTAAATTCTTTATCTAAAATCTCTTTAGCTGACAAACGAACCTCTGGATTATTCATCACAAATCACCCCTACACTTATAAACCAACTTAGGTTATTTCTTTCTATTTTTTCAAAAGTTCTCTATCTTGTCAATTTGAATTATTGCACTCATCCATCCCCTACCAATAATCTGCGTTATTCATTTGTTCATCTTGAATAAGAAAATCAAGATCCATGGGAGTAATATAGTGGATTGGATAATGAGTAGTTAATGCTTTTTGTTTAGCTGGCTCTAAATAATACATAGGCGAACCTGGCTTTTCTTCATCTACTAATAATAAGAGCGCATTCGATTTTTCTATAATAAACTCATTTTTCAAGCGAAGCTGCGCGGGATTATCATAAGGCCGTTTCGTAATACTGTCAACAAAATCCGCTTGATTTACAATGTTTTTATAGTAGTTTTGAGTTTCTTCACTCCATCGTTCTTCTTGATTATAAAATGGAGTCAACACCGATAACTTCAAGTCCGAAAACTCGCTCTTTAATGCTAAAACTACTTCAGCAGCCCAAAGCTCGACACCAAGCTGGCCGCTGATCACCACCCATTCTAGCCCTTCATCTATAAACGAGCGAAGTTTTTGTTCTAATGCTTTTTTTATATATGTAATTCCTTGATGCTTTTGATCAAAAATCCCGAGCTCATGTCCTTTATAACCAGATACAGCCAATACTTTCACCGTTTTCACCTCTTACCAAAGAAATAAGGGCCAAGCCAAAAGATGGCTTAGACCCTACTATAACATGTGAAGATTAACGGTAGCTACAACCGCAATTTCCTTTACCTTTTCCGCCGCTCATTGGTCCAAATCCCATTGGAGCCATATTAGCTCCTGCTTGTGGCCCCATGTTTGCTCCTGCCATCGGCCCCATGTTTGCTCCTGCCATCGGCCCCATGTTTGCTCCTGCCATCGGCCCCATGTTCGCTCCTGCCATCGGCGCCATGTTCGCTCCTGCCATTGGCGCCATGTTCGCTCCTGCCATTGGCGCCATGTTCGCTCCTGCCATTGGTCCAAAACCTTGTGTTCCCATTGGCGGACGAGGCGGCATCATTGCACCTGCTACTTGCGGTCCAGGACCATTTGCAACGAACTGCTGGTTAGAGATCGTTTCCTGGAAAGAATCCGTGTGCGGGAAGCTGTGAACATGCTTATATACATGATTAGTCACATGCGTTGTATGACTTGGGTGAACTTCCGGTACGATATATTCACAAGTCTTTTGAGTCATATTACACTTTGTCGGGTGTACAACCGCAGGCATCACTTTCGTGCAAGTCGGCTGACAATGATTATAATGTTTTTTCATAGGTTAACTTCCTCCTTTTAATGGTGAGTCAATATTAACCTATGTAAAAACGTATGCAGGTGTACTAGTTGTTTCACCTAATTATACGCACTTATCTCGACATTGGGCGTGATTGGGCTGGTGCTGATTAACTCCGCACTATAGAGAGAACTTGATGTCTCATCACGAATCTCACTCATTACAAACACTGTTACACCAATCATTAAAAAAAATAAAATTAACAACGCCTTACTCATTCTTTTATCACTCTTTTCTTCAAATCAAATCCAGAACTACCATATTCAAATGCAGTACATTTCAATTCCAGTACATATTTTACTTCCTTTTAGATAGTCTGACAATTGATTTTTCTGAAGAATTAAGAATAAATGACTAGGTTCACATTTTTGTCACATTTTGTTGATTGATAAGAGTTTATGCGCTTGCCCAGGAAATGTGCAGTTTAGATTACTAATTTCTTTTGCAGACGTTCAATGCGCTTTAACAGCTCTGCCTCTAACCGCTTATTTTCCTTAGTCGTTCGTTGATGTAGCGTAGCGTGGAAATGCTCATACCCATTTTCAGCAAGTTCGAATGCTTTGTAAATGTTCCTATCCTTATGCTCTAAGATCTTTGAGAGCTCAATTGAACTATCAATGGCATATGCTTGATGTTCAAGGAGCCGATAGAAATACAATTTCGCGCTTTCAAAGTCTTTATTCTGTTTCAGAAGTTTTGCCGCTTGATGCATCGTTTTGAATAATATGTCTTTCTCAGCAGGTCTATCGCTTGATAAGATGTCTTCGTATAACTCTAGCGCCTTTTCTTTTTCACCGATATAGTCAAACCAACGGGCGATCTCATATTTTTCAATTAAATGCAGCCGTTCTTCCTTTCCCTCAGCTTTAAATAGACTTTTGGAGAGATGAATGTAGAGTGTAATCAGCGAAAGCATATCCCATTCGTGATGCTTAATAATGCCTGTTACAAAATCTGGATCCTGCTCTTGTAAAAAGTCAAAATAAAGCATTGGAGCCAGGTATCCTGGAGTATCTTCTACTCTAGTAAACCCAAGGATCTCATTTTCAACGACTGAAAGTTTACAAGAGGGCAGAATCTCTTTCCAAAGACGCCTTGACGCATGTAGCAGATCATAGTGCCCGAATTTCGGCAATTTAGGAACCTGATCTCTGACAAACGTATGGCGTGTTTTCACTTGCGGCCAATCAAAAGCTTTTCCATTATACGTAACTAGATTTTTCATGTTGCTTACATCTGTTAAGAAGTGATGATAAAAACTTACTTCTGCTTCTGGACCCGGGAGAAAATATTGCTTAATAATGACTTCTTTATCAGTTACTTGACCAAAACCAAGCAGAAATATTCGATTGCCTGCCCCGCTTGAAAGTCCCGTTGTCTCTGTATCAAAAAATAACAGTTCATCCATCCGTTTTCCTTTTGCAGAAAGTGGATGAGAAGATAAAGGGTGTGCGGCGTCATAGGATTGCCATTGATCAATGATGGACGAAAGCTCGGCAAAGAGATAATGTCCGTGTTTTGTATCGATAGGATAACGGACTTCTCTAACCATCGTATAATGCTCTTCAAACCATTTAGGCGCAGTTTGCTGATCAGTCCACTTGTTCAAAAAAGGAATCTCTTTATGCATGTCTTCTGTTTTGCTAGGATGTTCATTACAATCCTGATCAGCTTGTTCAAAAGAGGAAGAACGCTCAGGCTCGATCTTCATATGTTTTTTAAGACGACCCAATTTACTTTTTAATGCCATTAAAATTCCCCCCTCTCCTTTAGCTGCCGCAGGATCGAAACAAGTCTTAGTACCGTTGATTTTACATTAGTTCCAGCTTCACCCTCGGCTCCGACACATGCAGGACAGCCATTTTCACATGAACATGACCGTACAAGGTCGACCACTTGTTCTAAAATAACATCAATATTTTTATAGACTTCCTTTGCAAGTCCAATCCCCCCAGGGTAACGGTCATATATAAATATAGTCGGAGCCTCTGAATGATCAGCCTTCATCTGTGGAATGACATGTAAATCGCTGCGATCACACATGACAAATACCGGCGCGACATGTTGAAACAGGTGCGCAAGACCAATTAAAGCTTGATCAAAAGCACCTTCACTGTATTCTTCGACTAACTCGTTAGAGAAACTTAACCACATCGCATTTGTATGGAGCTCTTCTTCAGGAAGATGAATCGGACCGGAGCCAATGTTTTCAAAGGTTGAAAGTTTAATCTTTTTGAAGATAGTCGCTTTTGCATTCACCATCACATCTCCAAAAGATACCTCTGCATATTCTTTTCTCTTCTTTTCATCTTCTTCAAGAACTTTTAACTGCACCGCAAGATTGGCATCTGTAAAGTATTCAACCGCCACTTCACGGACGAATGCTTTCTTTTCATCCCAATCCAAATACTCCACTTGATACTGGATTCCTTGATGAAGGTAAATGGCCTCATCATGTAATAAAGTCATGGCACTAAAGCGGTCCATTTCTCCAATGACTGTCGGATGTGCGACATCTGACTGGTCAATAATGATGACATTTTCTTGTGAGGCAGAACGCAGGCTTATCCCATGTGCAGGGAAGGCATCATTCATCCAATACCATTTGTCCGCACGGTGGTGAAGAACCTGCTCTTCAGTAAGAAATTCTAATACTTCCTCAATCTCAACTCCGTCAAACGTCTCTCCTTTTTTAAATGGAAGTTCGTATGAGGCACACTTTAAGTGATCAACTAAGATCACTAAATTATCAGGGTTAATTCTAGCCGATTCGGGTGAACGCTCAAAAAAGTAATCCGGGTGTTGAATCACATATTGATCTATAGGGGTGGAACCTGCCACCATGATAATCACTGATTCATTTTGTCTGCGGCCTGCTCTGCCCGCTTGCTGCCAAGCACTCGCAATTGAGCCGGGATATCCTGTCATAATACACACCTGAAGCTGGCCTATATCTACACCAAGCTCTAAGGCATTCGTACTGACAACTCCAATCACATCTCCTTGGCGCAGTCCACGCTCTATTTCACGACGCTGCTTAGGAAGATAGCCGCCGCGGTAGCCTCTAATGGTATCTGGCCCTAAATTCTTTTTTATCAGCTCTTGTAAATGGCTTAAAATAATCTCAACTCGGACACGGCTCTTAGCGAATACGATCGTTTGGATCTTATTTTTCAAAAACTTCGCTGCTAAATCATTTACTTCTGCTGTAGCACTTTTTCTAATATTTAACGCTTCGTTTACAATCGGAGGGTTATAAAAAATAAAATGCTTCTTACCCCTAGGTGCTCCGTTCTTATCCACTAACCGCATCGGTACACCTGTAAGTTCTTCAGCAAGCTCTTTTGGATTGGCAATGGTTGCTGAGGTACAAATAAAGGTAGGGTAGCACCCATAATAAGCAGCAATTCGTTTAAGTCTTCTAATGACGTTTGCTACATGACTTCCAAAGACGCCGCGATATGTATGCAGCTCATCAATAATGACATACTTTAAGTTTTCAAAAAATGCGACCCATTTTGTATGGTGAGGCAAAATAGCCGAATGAAGCATATCTGGGTTTGTAATGACAACATGACCGGCCTTGCGCACAGCCTGACGAATGGTTGGGGCTGTATCCCCATCATACGTGAAACACTTTACATCTACGCCCATTTCTTCAATCAGTTCATTCATTTCACTTTTCTGATCCTGTGCCAATGCTTTCGTTGGAAAGATATAGAGCGCACGACTCTCATTATCGTTGATGATTTCTTGCAAAACAGGAATGTTGTAACAAAGTGTTTTACCTGAAGCAGTTGGTGTGACTGCTGTAATATTCTCACCTTGATGCGCGAGGTTGATCGCCTCATACTGGTGAGAATATAACTCGCCGATCCCCCGTTTACGAAGAGACATTTGAATCCTCTCATCTATAAACGAAGGAAAAGGCTTCGTTACCGCCTCAACAGCTTCAATTTCTTCCCAATGAAGAATTCGCTCCCTAAATTCCTCACTATGTTTTAAATCATGTAATAGGTCTTGCAAAGATTGTTTAAACATCCGGTCCACCTCGATTTCTGTTAGTTACATTGTAGCGAATGTTTGTTTGTTTTTCTACATTTATCAACGAAAAAAGCTGATCCCCAAAAGAGAAGATCAGCCTTGTATTTAAAGGTCGTTTTCATATAGTTTCAAATTAACATAAATGCTCTTTAAGATAGGAGTTTCTAATTGATGGTGGCAAGCTTTTGTTAGAAGGTAGCCTTGAAGGTGATCTGCTTCTACGGCTGCATGCTTTTCCATATCACGCTGCATGGAAGATTTCATCGCTCCTTCTATCTCCATAAATCTTTCATATTGAACATCCTCAATACTATCAGCAATTGGTGCACCTTCTGCTCGCATGATGGCTGCAATTTCATTAAATAAGCCCTTAACGATCTCACTGCCTTCTTTAAGCTCACGAATCGGTCCGACCGGTTGCCCGTAAAGTGTCGTGACTCCTGACATTGTCGTAATAAATAAGTATTTATGCCACATTTCTTGGAGGATGTTATCACTCACTTTCACCTTGGCATTTGCCCCTTGAAAGGCGTCTTCAATGCTTTTAACCCGTTCGGTATATTCACCGTTTAATTCTCCAAACGTGAAGTGATGAGCACTGCTCGTCTGCTTAATGATTCCATCTTCAGTCACCGTAGACTCAATAAAACATAAGCCGCCGATTACCTGCTCCTCGCTGAACGCCTTTTTAAGCTTATCTACATGGGAAATTCCATTAAGCATCGGAATGATTACTGTGTTCTTATGTACTAATGGTTTAACTGCCTCTACTGCCTGCTCAAGATGATAGGCCTTAGTTCCAATCAATACGACGTCAAACTCGCCTTCCTCACCTTCCACAACCGTTTTTGGCTGAGTTTTAAAATTTCCGTTCACGCTTTCTAACATTAATCCATGATCTAAGAGCTGCTCTTGCCTTTTATAGCGGACTAAAAAGGTGACATCTTCTCCTTTTTCTAACAGTCGCCCTCCAAAATAACCACCGACAGCACCCGCACCGACAACTAGAAATTTCATAAACTCTCTTCACTCCTTCAGCTAGTCTTGTCTAATAGTATACAACTTGTCAGAATATTTTAGTAGTTATATCTCTTCTATAAACTTTTCTTCAAACAGTCACCTGCGTATCTATCTATAATTCTTAAGATCGCTTTTAGATTCCTTTAATAATTTATCCGCAGCGTGCATAAGATGAATTAATTTCGAAAAACAACCCGCCAGGTAAGAGCGGATCATGGTTGTAATATGACCTGAGCTTATACATTACCTTTTAGCTAAACGAGGTGAGAGAGATGTCACAATTTCCAAGAGAGCAGTTTAACAATTTATCGATCCAAGTGAAGAAAAGTCAATTAAATGACATTGTTCAAGAAGTGAATGAACGTAGTTACGGGGTTTTTTGGGGATTTGACCGCGGGAAGATGATTTTAACCATCCATAATACCGACTTAAAAAACAAATTAACATTCGTGCGTCATAAACGGTATATGGAATTAATCAGTGTAGACATTCTCTCAGTTGAAGTGCTTGATATTTTAGACAGGGTCATTGATTATACGAAACAGGTCAAAGAACTGAAAGAACGAGAAGTAAGGACAAAGAAAGTCGTTCAATATCATGAAATTGACTATTACTTATCCGAGCTTCATGAATATCTAGTGCAAGGGGATAGATCGAAAGTTAATGAAACGAAAGCAATTTTGAAGAATTTGTTAATTAATGGGGTTCAACTAAATTAATAGAGCAATAGCACTTTCCACATATACAACACCACAAAAGAAACGAGAGAAGGTCTCCTGCTCTCGTTTCTATCAAATCGATTCCTCTTTTTATTCATTTATTTGTTTCAATTCGTCTATGACATGGTTAATTCCTACAACACGGTCAACATCTAGTACAAAAGCAATCCCCTTACCAGATTCATTAAGCCCAACTCCCGATTCAATGGCATGAAGTACTTCTTTTGTTTTCTTTCTGTGTATTAACGTCAGAACCACTTCCTTTTCTGGTTCGATCGGTATATTAAGAAATGATGCTTTTTCATGTATACCTGAACCACGACCTCCGAGTACTGTGCCCCCTTCTGCTCCAGCTTCTAATGAGGAGTCAATAACTTTACCCGCATCTCCTTTTTTCACAATTGTTACAATCAAATCAAAAGGAATGTCTTCTTTTGGCATTACACCCTCATCCTCCTCTATTAAAGTATCTTCTGCATCTGCTGGATCTTCTAATAAATGGGCAATCCCGGTTAATTGTTTTAAATCCAAAACAAATCCAATACCCTTTCCGCTTTGATTCAGGTTACCTGCCAACGTTACATGGTAAATAATTTGCTCCATGACATTTTTTTTCGCTAGTGTTAGAATGACCTCTTTTTCATAGTGAACAGGTATACCTAAAAACGTTTTTTTCTCACGTATTCCGCTGCCTTTGGCATATAGGATCGTTGCCCCTTCTGCTCCTGCTTTTTTTGCTGCCAACACCAGTTTTTTTGCCTGATTTTTCTTTACAATACTTACAAATAGCTGATGCTCACGTCTAAGTTCCATTCGACTCCCTCCCCTTCCTCTCAAATAATACTCCTAGTATTAGAACGGATAGAATAGGGGCTAGGGCAACTAAAGCAATCATCCCAAAGCCGACCATGAGCGGGTCTCGGCCTTCTGTGACCGTCGCAACACCTACAGCAATCGCTAAAATAAAAGTAACCGTCATCGGACCCGTTGCAACTCCACCTGAATCAAAGGCGATGGCTGTGAACGTATTGCTTGATAAAAACAATAAAATAACGGCCAAGATATAGCCTGGAATGATATAATACCATAACGAGAAACCTACAAGAATTCTAAGCATTGATAAAGCAATCGACACCCCGACACCAATAGATAGGGTGTAGAGCATCACACGTTCTGAGATATAACCGCCCGAAACCTTTTCTACTTGCTCATTTAAAATTCGTACAGCAGGTTCAGCAAAGGTTGCTACGAACCCTAAAACAAACCCGATAGGAATTAAAATCCAGCTGTAAGAAAGGCCGCCAAGCACTTCTCCCATCAATTCTCCTGCAGGAAAAAAGCCAACATGAACTCCTTGCAAGAATAAGGCTAAACCAAAAAAGGATAAAACCATTCCCTTTCCAATATTGATGATCTTTTCTTTTTCAAGTTTTAAAAAGAAAAACTGAAAAACTAAAAAGAATACGAGCAGCGGCAATAGGGCGAAAAATACTTCTACCAACACCTCTGTAAAACCTTCAAAGATTGTAATATTCACCCGTAAATCACCCCTAAGATCTGCACCGAAATAATTGGACCAATTGATGCCAGAGCAACAAGACCAAAACTGTCGCTTGATGAAGACTTGCTTCTAAGAACAGAAGCAACACCTACTCCAAGGGCTAAGATGAATGGAACCGTCATTGGCCCTGTCGTCACCCCGCCAGCATCAAAAGAGATGGGGATAAATGTATTAGGGGTTATTGCTGCTAGGAGAAAAACGACACTGTATCCGCCTAATAACAGCCACTTCAACTGAATCTTAAAAATAATTCTTGCCATAGCAAGAGCAACAAATATGCCTACCCCTAAGGCAACCGAATAAATCAGCACCATCTGAGAGATCTCCCCTCCTGATACATCATCTATTTGCTGCGCAAGAACACGAACATCAGGTTCTGCCACTGTGACGACAAACCCCAAAATAAAGCCGACTGCAATAATCAGCCATATCTTTTTTGATTTAGGCAAAGTGGACCCGATCATTTCTCCTACCGGAAGAAGTCCTACATGCACTCCAACTAAAAAAAGAATCAAACCGACACTGACCATCACTACGCCGATAAGAAACTGTATAAAAACCTCAGTCGGCAGCCATATAAGAGTAAACTGCAAAATGACAATAACTAAGGTAATCGGAAGCACAGCAAAGACGACTTCTTTGACCGTTTCCATAAACTGCTCCATCTAACACTCCTCCTCGGATAGACTCATGATATATGTACCCTGCTTATCAGATTTGATCTGCATGAGTACCTATTACCTTTAAAAGAAGAGACAAAACCTGTAAATTCCTTCTTTCAATCTAGCAAAAAACATATGACAAGCTATGCGGCTTGCTATATAATGATAAAGATATTCCATTTAGAGTACGACAGGAGGCACGTAAAGAATGAGCGAGAAGAAGAAGATTAATTTACAAGAAGCGATGAAACAGCAGCTAGCACGTAAAAAGCAGCAATCAGCTCAAGGAGCCAGCCGCCAGCTGAATTCACACCAAACAAAGCCGCTTACAAGTCAGCTGACGAAAAAGCCTAATAATCAAAGAAAACGTATGGGGATTTAATTGATTTAGAAAGCGATATTTTAAAAGCTTTCTTTTAAGTTTACATAATAATATTATGATAAATACATTAAATAGCCGTACACCCTTTGATGTACGGCTGACGATTAGCGAGCTGCTGCCGGCTGTTTCACATACATGGATTCGACTTCTTTTAATAAAGGTGTTACCCATTCAATAACAGACGTGCCCTCTTTTTTATCCTGCCATTTAACAAACGCTCTTAGGACGCTGACAAAGTCCTTACTCTGCGTTTTGCTCATAGTAGAATAGGTTTCTTTTAATTGAGAGTATAATAGAGCTTCCCATTTTTCTTCAGTAAGCTCACTCCATGTTTTTACATCCATTGCATTTAATAAGCCAGCAAAGATCTCAACACTATTTGAATACTTTCGTATTGTCGCATCTGACTTACCGTTCGTCTTTTCTTCTTTGAACGTTTCTAGCTCCAAATCGAGGTCAACTACTGTTTTAGGAGCAATGGTTTTCTCCTCTAAAGTCTCATTCAAGCCTTTATCTTCATTTTTGGCCTCTGCCCCGTCCGTCACTTCAGACTGCTCCAAATCTGTTGGGATGCGCTCATGCTTCGTAACTCTCTTACTACCACCCGTTACAAATGGGGACATAGGCAGGTTCAGCTCTTCTCTAAGCGTGTTATAGTCTGCTGTTACTTCTACTTGTCCAAGTTTATTTTTTTGAGCGACGTATACATTGTATTCAGATTGACGCAGCCATCCTTCTACTTTTTCAATTTCATCAGCACGAACAAGTTCTTTTATCGTACGTTTTTCTTCAGTTGAATATGGCTTATCAAGCTGAGCTTCAATATTATTTTGAGCAAAAAGCGAAAAATGCTTTGGAAGTTCTGGATTCATTTGCACAAGCATATTTTTCATTTCGGCATGATATGGAATCTCCCATTCTTTCGTGCCCTCATTCATAAACGAGACAGAAGTAAGTCCACTTAAGCTATTTTTGACCTCGTTCATCGAATCAGAATCGAATGCTTCCACTTCTACGATGTTATCCTGAATTTTAAGCGTGCTTTTTACTTCAGTCGTCAGAACATCACCAGACATTTCTGAGTCTGTATAACGATACCAGTCAAGAATAAAACTAGCCATTTTTTCCTTCTCTGACCAGTTCTCTAAATAAATAGAAGGCTGTTTTTCTAGATATGTTATAAGTTCAGTCTCATTTTCGACTTTCCATTGCGTCTTAAATTGTTTGACAATTTTCATTTTATTAGAGTCTTCACTTTGCTGACCTTTAATGAAAGCAGACAATATTTCTGGAAATTCATTCACTAACAGCGTATCAACTGTTTCTTTTGTCTGTTTTGTTCTCTCTTTTACATAAGTAGCTGCTTCTTCAAGATTTAATGGTCCTTCAAACATTCTCACACCGTAAAAAATAGATTCTTGATTCAGATCTTCAATTAGACTAAATGTTCCATACCAAGGGGCAAAAGAACGCTCACCCTCATCTGTCAGTGTCATTGTATATACATCGTCATTTAAACGATCTTTAAACGTGACTTTGCTTTCTTTACGATCGATTGCTTGCACAAGACGCGGTGTTAACGTGCTCCATTTTTGGATCATCTCATATTCTTCAGCAGTAAGAAAATCCTTGCGCTCTTCTAAAAATGCCGTGATTAACCGGCCTTTTGAACTTTTGTTGAAAAATAACAGCCACAGCTCTGTAAATGATGCTTTTAATTCCTTTGGAACAGCATGGTTTGAGCGTTCATCGAATTCTTTTTCAAGCATAAAACGTTCTTTTACCGTAAATGTTTCTTTTACATACATACGTAATTTTTCAATCACTTGTTTACGTTTCGCAATATAGTGCTCACGCTGTTGTTCAGCGACTACCTTTACCGTTTCTTTATTCATACAGCATTTCTTATACTTCTTGCCGCTGCCGCATGCACATGGGTCATTTCGTTTAATTGTCATTAGCCGTCTCTCCTACTTCATCCGAACAATTTCTGTTTTTATTTCTTAACGTAAAAACAACGCACCTTTAATAATAGACGAAAAATGCCTAATAAATCAATGGTTGTAGTTGAATATAAGGAAATAGAAATAAGACCGCTCCAATCGATAGCTGCATCCATTGGAGCGGTCTTGGCTAATAAGCTTACTGCAGGACCACTTTATCGAAATCCTTTTTTAAGCTTGCTGCATCTTCAAATGAACAATCATGATGAAATGTTTGCTGCATATAGCGTTTTAATAAAACTCTTTCACGCTCTGAACCATCAATTGCCCACTGGATGGCCGTTTTCGCTTCAAAAATCCCAACCATCTTCACAGCGATTTTTTTAGCATAATACGTTTGAGTCTCTTCATCCGCTCGCTCAATATATGTGGTCATGCGATTTAGTGCATGCAGTTCTTTAGACAAGATCTCTTTCTCCTGTTCAAACTGCTTCAAATCATTTTCCAAAAACGCTTTTATACGTTTACAGAAATGTTTATGGACATGTGTTTTCTGCATGAGACGTAACAACTCAAGTCCCAATATATTAGCCGTTCCCTCCCATACCGTCAGGACCTGTGCATCCCTTAACAGCCTTGGTGTCACAAAATCTTCTATATACCCATTTCCACCAAGCAGTTCTATCGCCTCGTGTGAAAAATGGATTGCTTGTTCAGCTGTTTCTTTCTTCAAGATGGCAATCAACAGCCGCACATACGCTGCCTGTTCTTGATCCTTTTGACCTTCATTCATAAGCAGGTCATATTCCTTAATTAAATCAAAGATAGCGACAGTTTCCACTTCATGTTTAACACATAAGGCAAGCAGACTTTCCTGCACCATTGGGTAATCAATTAACTTTTTCTTAAATGCTTCACGGTTAAAAGCATAATCAAGGGCCTCTTGATACGCCCGTCTCATAATGCCAATTGAAGCGACCGCATTACAAATACGAGATAAATTAAGCGCTTCCATCATATAATAAATACCCTTTGATTCTTCTCCTACTAAATAAGCCTTAGCATTGGTAAATTCCACTTCCGCCGACGGAACAGCCCTTACTCCAAGCTTATCTTTTAAACGACGGATGCTTATTCCATTTAATTGCCCATCCTCTAATCTCCAAGGTACAGCAAATAAGCTTAACCCTTTTGTACCTGATGGGCTGCCATCAACTCTTGCAAGCACCATGGCAACACCGCACATCCCCGCATTTGAAGCAAAATATTTTTCCCCGCTGATCAAATAATGGTCCCCGTTCTTTACTGCAGCCACTTCATTAGCTCCTACATCAGAGCCCCCTTGTCTTTCAGTAAGAAACGTCGCCCCTTCATACAATTCTGTTTCACCCGTTGATAATACATGTGGTAAAAAACGATCCTTCACCTGATCGTTTGCATACTTGTCTAACAGAAGAGCAGTCGCCATTGAGAGGGTCACAGGACAGTAGAAACCAGGCTCAGATTGTGAGAGGAGATAGCCTTGTGCATATGAATACATGTAATTTCCTTTTGTATTCAGCTCAGGGATTTCTTTATAGACATACCCGACAATTCCAGTTTGATAGGTCTCTCTTACCGTTTGTTTATAGCCTTCGTTCACCCAAATATGAGATATATCTTCCCCAAACTGATTGTATTTCACAAGTTTCGGCTGCCCTTCCCGGTCTGTATGCTTTGCTCGTTCATCGATCACGGTCCCGCACCTTTCACCAAATGATACAAGCTGCTTATCAGCCCAATTAAACATTCGTGAATCCAAATGTGTTTCTAAAATTTTTTTTAGTACCGGGTCATTCTGATAAAAGTTCATGTTCGCTCCCCCTGGACGTTTCATTTTTGAGATAAACTTTTTTGGCACAACCTAGCTTTTAGATCTGTTAACATATCTGTCATTTCACTTTTTAATTGTTCAAGCTCACTCATCCTGCACTCAATTTCTTCAATCTTTTTTTCTCCATATAAAATAGTTCGTGACAATTGCTTTGTCCCGGTTGAATCCTCTTCAAATAACCCGATCATTTCTTTAATTTCCTCTAATGTAAATCCATATCTTTTTCCTCTAAGAATTAACTTCAGACGTACATGATCTCTTTTTGTATAGATACGCTGATTCCCGCTAGATCGTTTAGGGGTTAGTAAATTCAGCTCTTCATAATACCTGATTGTCCTTGTCGTCACCTGAAACTCTTCTGCGAGCTCCCTTATCTTGTACATGCACGGCACAACCCTTCGAATCTCTACTTTGACCTTATCATTTACGTTAACGTTAACTTCAAGAAAAATCATAAAATTCCTTTTTCAATTGACATTTTCCAGCTTTCTGCTAAAAAGACCTTGATTGAAAAACCCTTCTTATGGTAAAGTTAAGATACTTATTTTTGATCGTTCTTAAGGTGCTAGAAGAAAGAAACTGATGTTGATTTCCTCTTGAACATTATTAATGACGAGAATAGTAATACAATTAGTGCGTATGGCACTTCTAGGAGGAAATACAATGTTAGAAGGTACAGTAAAATGGTTTAACGCAGAAAAAGGTTTCGGTTTCATCGAGCGCGAAGGTGGAGACGATGTATTCGTTCACTTCTCAGCGATCCAAATTGATGGTTTCAAAACTCTTGAAGAAGGTCAAGCAGTAACATTTGAAATCGTTGAAGGTAACCGTGGCGAGCAAGCTGCTAACGTTCAAAAAGCATAATCTAGTATAGCCTAGATACAACCCCACTTCGGTGGGGTTTTTATTTTATCCAAAATACTTTTTAAAAATAATAATGACGGTATACAACCAGTCTCTTGAAATTAACACGGACGTCGGTTACTTCAGCTATTTAAAGCGTTTATGCGTTAGATTTTTATGAGTATTCCGATAAAATCACCTTTATCAGATTATTCAAATACTATTTTAGAATATTTATAGGACTTAAGATTCATTTTTTCGATCATTTTAGAATTCTTGTTTCATCTCCTCTTATTTGTGATGTAGAATGAATGACGTGTCTAATCTAAGATGCTAATCGTCAGAAAATTACATATTAGAGGGGAGCTTTTCTAACTCATGGAAAAAGGTAAAAAGCAAGGTGCCTTTAATAAATTTTTAACTTTTATTGAAGTCACCGGTAACAAACTGCCTCACCCAATTACGCTGTTTGCAATCCTTGCGGTGCTGGTTGTTTTCGCTTCTGCTATTCTCTCAAGCTTAAATATAAGCGTAGAGAGTCCAGCTGAACCTGGTGTAGAAGTAACTATTACAAACTTACTTTCATCAGAGGGCATACATTATATTGTCACTAATATGGTAAGTAACTTTATCAATTTCGCTCCACTCGGAGTCGTACTTGCGACGATGATCGGGATCGGGGTCGCTGAGCGCAGCGGATTAATCAGTGCAGCTCTAAGAGGGCTTGTAACATCCGTGCCAAAGCGTTTAATTACAGCAGCACTTGTATTTGCTGGAATTATGTCAAGTGTGGCATCTGATGCAGGTTATGTTGTCTTACCGCCGCTTGGTGCATTATTATTTATCGCTTTAGGAAGACACCCGCTAGCGGGTCTTGCAGCTGCTTTTGCTGGGGTTTCTGCTGGATTCAGTGCTAACTTATTCTTATCGGCAACAGATCCAATGCTTGGGGAATTAACAAGACAAGCCGCTGCAACATTTGATCCAGCTTACGCTGAAACGATTAATATTGCCATGAACTATTACTTCATTATGGTTTCAGTATTTGTATTAACAATCGCTGGTACATTCGTTACAGAGAAGCTAGTTGAACCGCGCTTAGGGTCATATAAAAAGACAGAATCTGACGAAGCTGAAAAGATTGACTATTTAAGCTCTAATGAGAAAAAAGCATTACTATGGTCTGGTATTTCTATGCTGGCAACAATCGCTGTAATGGCTTTATTAATTGTGCCAGAATGGGGCCCGCTTCGCGGAGATGGTCCTAACCCAGTTGTAAACTCGCCATTTATGCGTTCATTAGGTCCTGTCATCTTATTTGTGTTCTTAATTCCAGGTATTGTTTACGGAGTTATGACGAAAACGATTAAAAACGATAAAGATGTGGCCAACCAAATGTCAGATACAATGGCTTCAATGGGGATGTTTATTGTACTCGCATTTACTGCAGGTCAATTTGTTGCTTTCTTTAACGAAACAAACATGGGCCTTGTACTTGGTGTATATGGTGCTGAATTCTTACAAAGTGTTCAATTCACCGGTATTCCGCTTGTCATTGCTTTTATGATCGTAGCTGGTTTTATCAACCTGTTTATCGGAAGTGCATCGGCAAAGTGGGCAATCATGGCTCCGGTATTCATACCAATCATGATGCAGCTTGGGTATTCACCAGAATTAACTCAAATGGCATATCGTATTGCCGATTCAACAACAAATATCATTTCTCCTCTTATGACATACTTTGCAATTATTATTGCCTTCGCTCAAAAGTATGATAAAAAAATGGGAATTGGTACGTTGATTTCAGTAATGCTGCCTTACTCAATTGTCTTCTCAATCGTATGGGCTCTTATGTTAATTGTATGGATGCTTCTAGGGATTGACCTTGGACCAGCTTCACCAATTCACTACCCATAAGAAGCAAAAAACATGGACCGGTTTCGGTCCATGTTTTTTATTGATCTCCGAGATATCCAATAAACGGAATACCAGCCTCATTCATCTTGTCACACACTTCCACAGATAACAAAGCGTCTTTTCTACCTTCTTGGCTCAGCTCTTTTTGCACTTGTTTAATTAAGTCTTTCATCACATAAACTCCCCCTTTATGTTCTTATTAAAATAAGTATAAAGGAATATTATGTTATATTCTAGTTCTTTTTTACCAATACCAATTTAACTATGATGTTTTTAATATGTAAAAATAAAAAGCACCCCTGATGTTCATCTGACTGATCAGGGGTATGTGTATTATAAGCGGTTCATTTTTTCAATTTGAGCTTCTAGCATTTCAATGTATTCTTCATACACCTCAATAAAAGCTTCTCTTTTATATTGATGCCTGTCATCTTTCATCATATTAATTTTCTTTCTCATTTCTAATAAGTTTGGTTCAACCTCTTGTTTCATCTTATCTCCTCCATTTATACCTTCATTTTAGAAATAATCTTAATGTAACTATTCCACAAGAGCACTGCATTTAAACCTGTAAGCTATTAGACTAAGAAGGAAGAATTAAAAATTCAGTATAAAAACAAAAAAGGCACTACCCATAAGGGCAGTACCTGTATATGTGCAGCTTAGCGTTTTACAACGTTAGCAGCTTGAGGTCCGCGATCGCCTTCAACGATTTCGAACTCAACAGCTTGACCTTCGTCAAGAGATTTAAATCCTTCACCAGTGATAGCGCTGAAGTGTACGAATACATCGTTTCCGCCTTCAACTTCGATAAAACCGAATCCTTTTTCTGCATTAAACCATTTTACTGTACCAGTTTGTGTCATGCTTAAAACCCCATTCTTAATAATTTCTTAATATGCCAATCGTATTTACAATCCTTGGTAAATGAAAATTCACATATTATAAGGAACATCAGTCACTAAACCGAGTGAATATCCCTTATAACATGTGAATACTAAACCTCTGCTTGTGTTACTCATGATTTACCATTAATAATATAGAAGGTATAAAAGATCCCGTTCTATTCTTCCAAACAATAAAAGCCCTGCCTCTCTTTCATCCTTGCGGCTCCGATGACCGCGCCAGCAGATTGAAATGCGCTTGATATTGATGAAGAATTAAACTGTTAACTAGACTATACCTGATTTTATTCTTTTTTGCAAGTCTACTGTTCCTGAACGCGAAAGATGCAGCTTAGTATTTACCTATATTTATGAATTTGTCCTTTGTCTGTTACATAACAAAACCACTTAATTTAAATAAGTGGTTTTGTTATGTTTTGTTTAATAACTAGTTACGACTGTAATAGTCATTGATCATTTCAAGAATTGTCGGTTCTTCTTTTACCTCAACTGGTTTACGCTCCGAGTTCGTTTTGATTTTTTCCATTTTCAACACCCTTTCTATGTTTTGTTCGAATGTTCAATCTTTTTATCTTACTCATAGTATATGCAACTGTACTATAATAGTCAACAACTTTTTTTATGTTGTATTATTACAAATGTATGACAGCTGTCATTAATATAGACCTAAAGCAAAAAAGCATCCGACTGCAATAGCCGAATGCCTTTAATAAGTTGCATACTCACGATAAACTTCTTCCCTTTCCTGAATCAGAAATCGCCACAAGAGCCTCAGGATATGGGGTAAAATAGTTTTGGGAAAGTAAATATTCATTTTCAAATCGATAACTCCAAGAACGGAGCATAGTTAATAGACTGCTGAGAGGAATTTTTTGGTCTTCAAACTGATCAAGAGCTTGCAGAAAATGGTCTTTTTCAGCTTTTGTTAAATGCTTAGAAAAATAGCCGAAAACATGTTGACATACATTAATGTGGTCACTTGGTTTTGGTATACGGTTAAATAACTCATCAAGCTCTTCTTCATAGAGATCAAATACTTCTCCATCTTCTAGTTTTTCATGGTTCGCTACAATCCTCCCGAGTCTCCTCATAGAGTCTTGATTACAAGCCATAAACAAATATTTATTTTTCGCTTGAAACTGCATCAGTTTTGAAATCGAATGACTCTTTTTCACTTCTTTGAATGCAGCAACTGTAAACAATCTTGTTAAAAAGTGTTCACGCACAATAAAATTCTTTAACCTTCCTTCATCTTCTTTAGCTGCCTTTGGAAAATGCTCTTTTACTTTGTTAGCAAACAAGCCGGCTTCTGTTCTTACTACAGGAGATTTTTCAAGGCCGCTGTATACTTTCGCATCATATAAACCGCAGCTAGGGCTTCTTGTTTTGAGTATAAATCCATCAACCTCTTCCAGTTCACTCAAAAAGTCATTTGAATACTCCTCCATTTGTTCGGTAAGGTCACGACCTGTTTCAGGTTGTTTAAGTCTTGTTTCATCTCCGCTTGCTACAAGGCGAATGACTTCTCTTGGAGTACCTAGTCCAATTTCAACTTCCGGACAAACAGGAATAAATTCAACATATGGAGATAATTTCTCAATTAACTTATCCGGGATTCTTTCCCCGTTATACCGGCATGCCTCAAACTCAAGACATTTACTAACCACCACTCTTGGCTTAGCGAACGAACGCATAGGCTCACTCCTATCTCTACTTTTAAAACGATTAAGATAAAATGTTATAAATGGCTTTAGCTACGCCACTATTATCATTCGTGTCTGTCACTTCTTGAGCAAGGCTCTTTACTTCTTCAATCGCATTGCCCATAGCTACTGCATGGCCAGCTACTTTAAACATAGAAAGGTCATTACCGTTGTCACCAATCACCATAACTTCCTCCATTGGAATATTGAGACCAGACGCATATCGTTTAACTGCTCTGCCTTTTTGTGCCTCACAATGAGTAATTTCAAGGTTATCAGAAGCTGAAGAGCTGATGGCTAAATGATCCATCTCCTCTAATTCTTGTTTAGCCTTAGTTCGCTTTTGGTCATCTTTCGTAAAAGCCAGCAGCTTATAAAATGAGATCGTTGGATCATCGAATAATGCTTGATAATTCTCAATATGCGAAACAGCTCCTGTATCATATCTTTCTTCCGCAATTGCTCTCATATGATCTAAGCTGTCTGTAGACCCAGAAGACAGTAATACATCGATAACTGTTTCAATTCCTTTTTCATAATCATCTGTAAAAGCACCTTTATTTGTATATAATTCGAAATACACTTCATGTCTATGTAAAATTTTTGAAGCCTTTTTTACGGTTTCATTATCAAGGGAATGAACGTCTAGAACTTTCCCATCAGCAGATTGAACTTCTGCTCCGTTTACACTGATAACCGGACAGGTAAGTTTTGCTTCATTTAAAGGGATTCTTGCTTCTTTATCATCTCGGCCTGTGGCAATCACTACTTCAATTCCGCGTTTTTGTGCCTCTTTTATCGCCTTAACATTCTCAACTGTCACCTTGCGTTCATCATCTAATAATGTTCCATCCATATCAATTGCGATCATTTTCATTTTTACCACTCCAATTTCTATTCTGTTACCCTTTTCTTCTTATTTTAATCAAGTGAAGGACGAGCCGCAAATTTAGAATCTTTTGTGAGCGGTTACAAAAGTATATATAAATAAAAAAACAGAAGAACTTGAGTTCCTCTGCATGATTTTTAAGATTTTAGCTGGTCATCAAGTTCTTGATTAAGATCATAAAGCATCTGATCTGCGTTTTCTGAAGTAATTCGCTCAATTAAATGAGACATATGATTTCCAAGCATCATGACCCAAAAGAAAATGGTAAAAAAGAAGACAACTAAAAAGACAACCACTACACATCCCTCCCGGTAGTCAAAGTTCGAGTTTTGCTCTTTTGTCTACCGTATGTGGATAGGAGATGTCCTCATGCATAATTTTTCCTGTTTCCCTAAATACTAATAGCATTAGACGATATGGGGTGATGACTATGAAAAAACAAATGTTTTTAATACTAGCTAGTATGAGTATTCTTTTTGCAGGGTGTATGCAAGATAACAGCGCTGATCTGATGGAGGATATTAAACAATCTCAGACAGAAGGATCGTTTGGCGCTCAACGTTTTTCAAATAATACAGACCAGAATCACGCTATCCGCCGTGCTGACACGGAACTCCTTACTTATGCAAAAGAAGCAGGCGTATACCTAGAGCAAACGATCAATCAATTAGAAGACCTGGCTCCGACTTTCCAAGAGGATTCATTTCAAGCAGACTCACTTCATTCCGTTTTATCAACGATCCATGCGATCAAACAGAACAGTGAACGCTTCCATAACATACGTATCCCTCATGAATTTGAAGGCTTTCACCAAATTCATATAGGGTTTATCACTGAATTAACAGACCTTGAGCGGGTTATTGATGACATGAGAGAACCAGTCGACCCAAGACAAGCCTTGAATGCCCGTGTCCATTATGAAAATATTATGATTTCCCATAAGTCAATGGAACGTGAATTTATGTCTTTATCAGAAGACCACGGGTTTCATTAAGTTCTCTTGGAACCAGTGATGAACAAAAAGATAAGGCATGCGGATGCATGCCTTATTGATGAGACAATCGCTCCATTCTTCTTAGAAACTGGCGATCGCTTGTCACTATAATTTCGCGTTTAGGGTAATAGCTTTCTGCCATCCCTTCAATCATATCTTGCAGGGATTTAAGATTTTGGTTATCTGCTGCAACACCTATGACCAATGTTTGATCATCTGATAGCATATATACTTTATTTACCTCTTCAAGGTTTTCAAGTGTCTGCTTTAAATCATCTTGGCCTTGCTGTTTAGTTAAAATCGATTGACCGCTAATCATATCCCGTTTTGTACGATTAGAATATCTCACCTTATCCCTTAAAATCCCAGGCCTGCTGTTTTCAATTCTACGGCCCATATGATTAACACCCTCATGCTTCATCCCTAAATCCCGGTTGTTTGAAACATAGTCATAATGGGTAGTGAGCCTGGCTGTTGAATCGGTTAAGCCTTTTGGGGCAGCATCCGGAACCATCATATCCATTAAAGGCCCTTCGAAACTTCTCGCCCGCTCTACACCATACCCGCTGTATCCCTGATCACGATGTGAGTTCGCTCCTAGTGTAGCTTTTTGTTCTATAGAGCATCCACTCATGATAATTAACAAGAGCATCGTTACAACAATCCTTTTCATTCTTTCCCCTCCTTTGCCTTAGTGTTTGCGAATTTTCACTGAAGAAACAAAAAAACAACCAAATCAGTTCAATTGTTGTTACCAAATGAGACAACAATCCATTTGTTATCCTATAAATCCCATTTTTCTGGTTGCGATGTTTGTCGAACATTTTCTAATAACGACTTATTATGACTACTTTACAAGAATGACTTTTCAACTTTCCTGCAATGGGTATAATAATCTTTGTGTGAAAAAAGACATGACTTCAACAAGACCCTTCAGAAAAAAATAAAATAGTCCGTCTTCTTTCGAAAGTTTAAAATTGGAGTTGAAGGGTATGCTATCTATAAAAATTGAATTAAAGCGCAGACAAATGTTTAAGCTAGCCAAAAAATACGGATTCACGTCTCCACAAACAGTTAAATGCAGCCAAGAACTTGATGACCTTTTAAACCAAGTACAATTTAAACAAAATGCGGAGACAGATATGAAAGGTGTCTAAAGTGAAAATTTTTCATTAAATCCATTGCAATCCCCCTTAAGTTTTGATAAGGTTAACTCACAAAATCAATAATCTTTACTTCACATACTGAAGTGAGGGTAGAGGCGCAAATGTCATGAGTAAAGATGCGGAGGAGAATGAGCTCCATTGATGCATTTTAAAAGGGGGATTTGCCGAAGCGTACAAATGCTCATTCTTTCTACGCTGGGACTGTATTTAACAAATACAGGACTGTCATGCAGCACTGTCTGCATGGAGGGCTATCTCACGCATTGGAATGATTGTGCAGCCACAACATGTCCATGCAACAATGAGACTCCCTCATTGTTGTTTTTTTGTGCCTTGGCACATAGCCCGCTCATACTTGAATGATATTATTACGAATTGAGGGTGAATAGGATGAATTTTGGACGAATACTTACTGCAATGGTAACGCCATTTAATCAACAAGGGGAATTTTGCGTTGAATCTACAAAGAAACTAGTGAGATATCTCATTGAAAATGGTTCCGATGCATTGGTTGTCGGGGGAACAACAGGTGAATCACCTACCCTGTCAACAGAAGAGAAACTAGTATTATTTAAAACGGTGGTAGATGAAGCTGGCGGGCAAGTTCCAGTGATTGCTGGAACAGGTTCGAATAATACGAAAGCTTCGATTGAATTAACAAAACAAGCAGAAGAAATTGGTGTAAATGGAATTATGCTCGTTGCACCATATTATAATAAACCTTCTCAAGAAGGCTTGTACCAACATTTTAAAGTGATTGCAGATGCAACAAAGCTGCCGGTTATGCTCTACAATATTCCTGGTCGCAGTGCAGTTACGCTTAGTGTCGAAACAACTCTTCGCCTTGCGGAGGTTCCAAATATTGTCTCAACTAAAGAAGCAAGCGGAGACTTAGATGCTATTGCTGAAATTATTGAGCATGCACCTGAAGGGTTCTCTGTATACAGCGGTGATGACAGCCTGACACTTCCAATTCTTGCAATCGGTGGAACAGGTGTCGTCTCAGTGGCTTCGCATATTGTCGGAGGCCAAATGCAGCAAATGGTTAAGAATTATTTAGCTGGACAAGTTCAAGCAGCAGCAATGCAGCACCGCCAGCTTCTACCTGTTATGAACACATTGTTTATGGCACCTAATCCAACAGCTGTGAAAGCAGCTCTTGAATTAAACGGCGTTCAAACAGGATCTGTCAGATTGCCTCTTATTCCACTTACAGCTGAACAAAAACAAGAGCTTGTACGTATCATTAAACCTACTATGAACTTTTTTGTGAGCTAATTGTACTGCCAACGATATAAATAATAAAAAGCATGCAGCCTAAAGGCTACATGCTTTTTTCATGAATAGGAACTTTTCTGACCCAATATCTCTCAGCATATCCAGTACCAAATAACACACCGGCTACAATAAAGAGAAAACCAATTAATTGATACATATGGATCGTTTCCTGGAGAAAGATGGCTGAAAAGACAAGCCCAAAAAACGGGACAAAATTATTAAATATCGCTGTCTGACCAGCGCCGATTTTTTGGATGGCTGCATTAAAAACAAAATGACCGATGGCTGTTGCTACAACGGCAGAAAAGAAAAACACTCCATACACAAAGGGCTGTGCCCCTGCCATTGATGCTACCCCTTGCGGTTCTACAACCAAGCTTACGATAAACAGGCCGGCAGAACCAATGATCAGCATCATACCGGTTACTTGCTTAGAGTCTAGTGTAGCTGTAGCTTTTTTAATAAAGATAAAACTGATTGCTTGAACGACCATAGCAATAAATAAATAAATTTCACCAAGTGAAACCGATAATGCCCCTGCTCCGCCCTGAATAAACAACACACCGATTAACGCAAGGGCAATTCCCAAAAGTCGCCACTTTGTTAATTTCTCTCCTAGAAACCATACAGCAAAAAGCGCTGTAGTAAGAGGAAGCAAAGCTAAAATTAAGACAGCATTAGACGCATGAATCATCGTTAATCCTTGTGCAAGGAACGTATGGTGTAAAATAACTCCAAACAACATGCCAAGCAGCATATACATCCATTCACTTTTTGTAAGTGTCCTGAATGAGCGTCCAAAAAGTACAATTAAAACTGTTACCACTCCTGCGGTCATTATCCTAAACGCTGTCATCGTCTGCGGCGGAAACGCTTCTACTAACACCTTTAACATGACTACATTTAATCCCCATGACACCATAACTAAAAACATTAATCCATATGTAAGGAACAAGGCTCGCCTCTCCACTTAACACGCCTACCCTTCATTTTCTATTAAAGCTTTTTTCTATTTTAGCTTTTTCTATTTTAGCTTTTTCTATTTTAGCTTTTTCTATTTTAGCTTTTTCTATTTTAGCTTTTTCTATTTCTGTATTATTGTATCTTACCATCTGACAATCAAAACGTCATTGATTTTTTTCGCATTACGAAAGAAGCACTAGGAACACCTAGTGCTTCAATTTAACTTTAATAATCTTGACACTATTTATAATGCTGTTTCAATAATTGGCTTTTCATATAAATCACGCGAAAACTGTGTCAGTGGTTCCACACCTTTTTTAGTAATTAAGATTGATTCTGTAATCTCTACCCCGTAGGATTCATACCAAATACCAGGCATTAAGTGGAACGTCATATTCGGTTTCAAAATCGATTTATCCCCTGTCCGGAAACTGACAGTATGCTCTCCCCAGTCCGGAGGAAAACTTGCTCCAATTGAATAGCCAAGGCGTGAGCTCTTTTGATAACCATACTTAGCAATAGCCTCACTCCAGGTCCTCTCCACTTCTTCAGCGGTAATTCCAGGTACAATCACCTCAAGCGTTTTTTCAATTCCTTCCTGCACCACTTTTGAGAGTTCCTTTACATGATGAGGAGCTTCCCCCAGCGCAAGGGTTCTTGCAAGGGGTGCATGATATCGTTTATACACACCAGCAATTTCTATCGTTAAAAAATCACCTTTCTTGTATCTGCGTTCACTAAATGTTAAATGCGGACAGGATGTGTTATCGTTAGTCGGCAGCATCGGAACAATCGAAGGATAATCTCCCCCGCATTCATCAAGCCCGCTGATCTGCGCTTGATAGATTGCTGCTGCCACATCACACTCTCTAACCCCTGTACCGAGAGTGTCATAAGCAGCCTGCATCGCCCTCTCTACAATGCTCGCTGCCTTTCTCATGTAAGATATTTCTTGGTCAGACTTAATTAATCTCACCCGGTTTACAAGAACTGTAGCATCCTTAAACTCCGCATTAGGAAGTCCATTTAGTAAACGTTGAAAACATAGAGCTGTAAAGTAATGTGCATCCATTTCAAGTCCAATTTTTCGTTTGCTATGGCCGATTTCATCAATAATCTTCACTACAAAGTCCATTGGGTGTCTCTCTGAAGACTGGACATAATAATCTGGGTACGAAATAATATGGTTTTCATCTAGCCACGTTGTTTTTGCTACACTTGTAGCGTCCATATGTCTACCTATCCAAATGGGCTGAGAGTCTTCAAGAGTAACGATCATCATTTGATGAACATAGAAGCTCCACGCATTGTAATTGGTTAAATAATACATATTAGAGGGGTTTGAGATTAATAAAACATCGATCCCAGACTCTACCATTTTCATCTTCGTTTTCTTCAAACGTTCTTCATATTCTTTCACAGAAAACATATCCCCACCCCTATCCTATTACAAGCTTCATTTCACATAAATAATGATGCTTTTTTCAGTGATCCATTGATTTTAATCTGTTTTTTTCATAGGATTGTTCATTCGAAAGGCTACCACTTTCTCCTCTGTCATTGCTTCCATCGCATATTTAATTCCTTCTCGCCCCAGTCCTGAGCGTTTTACACCTCCAAAAGGCATCCCATCAATTCGTACATCACTGCTATCGTTAATCATCACACCGCCTACTTCTAGCTCTTGGATCGCATAAAAGGCAGCATCAATATTGGATGTAAATAAACCAGCCTGAAGTCCATAACAACTGTCATTTGCTAAATTTACTGCTTCTTCAAGAGATGATACCGGCAGGATGGACACAACTGGACCAAACACTTCTTCTTGAATGATTCTCTCCTCTTTGCCAACATTAACGAGAACAGCAGGTGTTACATACGCTCCGTAACGCTCTCCTCCGCAAAGCAGATTGGCACCATTAGCTACAGCTTCTTTAATCCACGCTTCAACGCGCCTTGCTTCTTTCTCAGAGATCATAGGACCGATATCGGTTGCAGGATCCTTCTTTTCACCAACTTTTAACTGCTTCGCTTTTTCTACAAACTGACTTATAAATTGTTCATACACCATGTTCTCTACATAGACCCTCTGTACACCGATACAGTTCTGACCAGCCACACCAAAAGCTCCATCGACACACGCCTCTACAGCTTCCTTTAGATCCGCATCTTGAAGAACGATGGTTGGAGCATTTGAACCAAGCTCCATTGCCATTTTTTTCACGCCAGCTTTTTGAGTGATCCCCACCCCTGTTTCATAGCCGCCTGTAAATGATACAAATCTTACATCTTCATTGGATACTAGTTCATCACCTAACTCCTTGCCGCTGCCCGTCAGGACTGAAAGGATGCCATCAGGTAACCCAGCTGCTAGAAAGGCTTCAGCAAGACGCAATGCACTTAAAGGCGTTTCACTTGATGGTTTTAAAATCACTGCATTCCCACAAGCAATCGCAGGCCCGACTTTATGTGCTACCAAATTGAGCGGATCATTAAACGGTGTGATGGCCGCTACAATCCCTACTGGCTGATGCGTAATATAACCGATACGTGATTCATGGCCTATCATTTGAGAAAAGGGGATCGTCTCACCATTTAAACGACGGGCCTCTTCAGCACTCAGCCGTATGGTCTCTATACACCTTCTAACTTCTTTCTCTGCTTCTTTCATCGTTTTACTACTCTCTAAAACAATCGTTCTAACAAACTGGTCTTGATGTTCATTAATATATTCTGCAGCACCCATTAAGATAGATTGTCTTTTATAAACAGGTAAGTTTTTTGAAATGTCGGCCCCTTTTTTTGCAAGCTCGATCGCTCGTTTGACATCTTTTTTCGTCGCTTTTGGAACGGTAGCAATACAAGTATTAGAGCCTGGGTCCACGACTTCCAAATAGTCTTGTCGTTCTACCCACCTGCCCCCAAGCAGCATTCTTTCAATAACCATTTGTTCCCTCATCACATCCCCCTCCTTCTAAACGAATAAAGATAGCTTTGTTGATGTTTGTGTTAATAGACTTTAAATGAAATCATTCATATTCATTCAATATATTCATTCAATATATTCATTCAATATGGAGCAAATCAACTAACACAGCAAATGCGGTTTCCCGAATACCAGCTCCTGCACCTACCAGCGTAATATCACCGGAAATATCACACTCATAAGTAATGGCATTCAATGCCCCTTCAATCGATGCGAGCGGGTCTGTCAAATCAAGCTTGATAGGCTTTACGGATGCTTCAACTCCCTCATCTGTCCTTTCTACCGTACCAATTAATTTCCAACGCTTCCCCTCTTTTTTGGCCAACTTAATATCTTCCTCTGTTAGTTCAGTAATGCCGATGCAAGGCACCTCATCTTTTGTTACGGTTTGGTCAAATAACTCCGATGCTAAGATCATTACTTTATAAAGCACATCATATCCTCTCACATCGCTAGTAGGATCTGCCTCAGCATATCCAAGAGCTTTAGCTTTCTCTAATGCCTCCTTATAACTCATCCCGCCCTCCATTTGGGTCAGCATATAGTTGGTTGTTCCGTTTAAAATTCCACGGACACGGATAAAGTCATTTCCCATAAGAGTCAGCTTAGGCATCCTGATCGCCGGTGTACCGCTCATGACAGAACCTTCATAGAAAAACTTAACGCCGTTTTCCCGAGCCATCACTTCTAATTCTTTTTTCTTTAAAGCGACTGGCCCTTTATTAGTCATCACCACATTTTTATTGTGGGTAAAGGCAAGTTCGCAATGGGCAATCGCCGGCTCTCCTGTTTCAATATTGGTAAATGTCATCTCTACAATCGTGTCCGCATTTGTTTGCTTAATTGTCTCTTCACTTGAGAGGCCTCTCACTAAGCCTCTTTGATCTGGATAATGATCAAGAGTACCGTCTTTTTCAATGGACTTCATCACACAATCGAGGTCAAGACCCTCATCATGATGGATAGCCCCTTTATACAAATCAGCAATCGAGACAACTTTAAATTGACGATCATACTTTTTCAAAAGGGAGGACTCTTTCTCTTGAAGGAGCTTAACAACTCCCTGCCCGACGCCTCCAAAACCAATAAGAGCTATTTTTTGGATCACCTAAAATCACCTGCCTTTATGGAATACTTTCCTGCTATTCAATGGCATCAAGTGCTCCTTTGAGATCCTCTATTAAATCAGAAATATCCTCAATCCCTGCAGAATATCTTACGAGCCCTTCAGGAATACCTAATGCCGCTCTCTCTTCCGGAGTGTTTTCAACATGGCTTGTTGTTCTAGCAGGTCCTACAGTTGTTTCAACGGCCCCAAGATTAGCTGCTTTATTGGCAAATTTCAGCTTCGGCAGAAACGCTCTTACAGCATCTAGTTCACCTTTTAGAGCAAAGCTTAGCATCCCGCCAAACCCGGTCATCTGTTGTTTAGCAATCTCATGATGACGATGATCCTCTAAACCCGGGTAATAAACCTCTTGCACTTTATCATGAGTCTTCAAAAACTCAGCTACTTGCTGGGCATTTTTTTGTTGCTGTTCTACCCTTAGCTTTAAGGTTTTCATCCCTCGCAGCAAAAGATAGGCAGCATTCGGGTCCATAGTCGCCCCGTTAATTTCACGATAATGATAAATTTGTTCAACTAGATGCTTGCTGCCAAGTGCCGCCCCTCCTAGCGCATCAGCATGCCCTCCTAAAAATTTAGTAGCACTGTGTAAAACTAGATCAGCACCAAGAGCAAGCGGCTGCTGGTTAATAGGCGTTGCAAATGTATTATCAACAAACGTCAAGGCTCCTACTTTTTTTGCAGCCTTGATAATACGCGCAAGATCAGTAATCTTAACCGTTGGGTTGGTCGGGGTTTCTAAATAGACGAGTGTGCATTCCTTAGCAATCTCTTCTTCCATTTCATCGTGATCACCAGTATTCACTAACGTCACCTCAATATTTAACCGAGGAAGGAATTCACTAAAGATTTTATTTGTTCCGCCGTATGTGTCTTTCAAAGAGACAATGCGGTCACCAGGTTTGAGAAAGGTTAAAAGGGAATTAGAGATGGCAGCCATTCCAGTTGAAAAACTAGTGCAAGCTTCTGCATTTTCTAATATGCGAAGTTTTTCCTCAAACGCTTGAACGGTAGGATTTGTGTTTCGACCATATATGTGGCCAGCCCTTTTTCCTATTGCGACTTCATACCACTCATCTATATCGTCATACGTAAAGGCTACACTGTTTACAACAGGTACTTGAGATGCCCCGTGCACTAGAGCGGCTTTTTCACCTGACCAGACGCTTTTTGTTCCATCCTTTGGAGTATGTTGTTTCATTGACGATCAGCCCCTTTCATCTATACATCCATCCTACGCCAGAAAGCCAAATAAAATCATTCGCAAAACTGTATGAAAAAACACCAGCATCCTTAGATAAATTATACAAATGTTCTGAAAATGATTGCGGCGTTGAATTCCTTTCTTTTACAATAAGAAGAAAGGGGGGATTAGATGAAGCTCACGATGGATGAAGTGTTATCATTACCACTTTTAAAAGATGTTGTTCATCATACGTCCGTTGACTTACAGACAAAAAAAGTGGAATGGATCCAAGCACTTGAGGCCCCTGTAGAGCAGTTTGTACGTCCAAATGAATTAATCCTCACTACAGCAGTAGGCTGCTTGGATGATGAGCAACTATTTGATTTCGTCTGTGACATTATTGACTCTAAAGCGAGCGGGCTGGCTATCGCTGTTGGAAAGTTCGTTAAACAGATTCCAGAGAAGATCATTAAAAAAGCAAATAAAGAAGATTTTATTCTGCTTGAAATGGAATGGGATATTAGATTCTCAGATGTAATTAAAGAAGCACTCCATTTACTTGATACGAAAAAGAGGCAGCATTATCATCAAATAGAATCCTTACAAGAAACCTTACTAGACTTTATTTTAAAAGGAAAAAAGCTGCAAGATGTTTGTGAATATGTTGCGGATACGCTAAAAGCACCTGTTCTTATCACAGATAACCGAGGGAGTCTATATGGATCAAGCAAACAAGTCACTTCGTCTTTAATAACCCACTTTAATCAATATCTTCATAAACAGCTTACGGAGAATGGAATCATATTCAATCATTCAAGCACGATAGAATGGTTTCAATACGAGGAAGACTATGCCCTAGTCCTCGGAGTTGAATCAGCAAATCAGTTGAAGGGCTATATCATTGTAGGGGGTTTTGGACCAAAACCTTTTGCCAGCACTGAATATGAGGAATGGGGCAAGCTTCTTAAGCATGTATCTACAGCGATTGCCCTCTTCTTTCTGCATGAGACGGCTGTCAAAGAAACCGAATGGCTGCTTCGGGATGATTTTGTTTGGGAGCTTGCTAGCGGCGGGGTTCATTCTAGTGACACCTTATCATCACGCGCTAAATCATTAGGTTACAGACTGAACTTGCCATATGTCTCTCTTGTTGCCACACCTGAATATTTCAAACAACGTTTTGAACAAGAGGATAGACTTCAAATGTCGTATGATCATTGGCTTCATTACCAAATCCGGCAAATTGAAGAAGAGGCTGAGAAAATCGCCAAAAAACAAGCTTTAAAAGCGATGATTACTTATCAGCAAGATGAATTAATTATTTTTTTAGAAGTCATTTTTGATCAAGCAGCAGAGTGCGCCATGCGATTTATTAATGAATTTGAAGAGCGTCTTTCTTTTCTCTATCCATCTATTCAGTTCAGCTGGGGAATCAGTAAGCAGTACGGCTATCATTTATTTCAAGAGTGTTATCAAGAAGCAAAGAAAGCCCTGACTTTAGGAAAAAAACGAAATGGGCGAGGAAGCAGAAATCTGTTTACAGATACTAAAATTGACCGGTTAATTGAAGCCATGAGTGAGGTATCGGTTCTTACGGAGTTCACGAGTCATTTACTCGATTCATTGATTCACTATTCTAAAGAGCGTAATATCGATCTTTTGCATACGTTTATGACTTATCATTCTCATAAAGGGAATGTCAGCCAGACCGCAAGAGCACTTAACCTCCATCGGCAGTCTCTCTTATACCGTTTAAGAAAAATTGAAGCACTAACAGGCTGCTCGCTTGATAATGCCGATGATTTATTTCTTCTAGATTTAAGCACTAGGTTATGGAGTGCAGGCCAAGAAGAACAATAAAAGACGAGTATTATAACCCATACTCGTCTTTTAGTTCTTGAAGATGTTTTAAAGATTGATTACTAAACTCTGACTGTTTATGCATAAGTTCATCGATTTTCTCCTCTAGCGCACTGCGAAGAGAATCTGAATATGAAGGGACATCCCCTTCATATGGTTTAATTGTTGCTAGCGGCACCCACGTCTTCTCAAACTCGGCTAAAGCCTTACGTTGATGAAAGAAGACCCCTTCTGTCTGTTTAGGATTATGCAGATCGCCTTGAGTAGGGTGCTTCAAAACAGCCAGCACTTTAATAAGCCCTCTTTGTTCTGATTCTCGCATCTCTACTACTTCTCCGATATAAACACCTGTTTTATACTTTGCTTGAACAATAGACAACAGAACACACCTCCTGCTTAATGCATGGCTCCTAAAAAGGTAAAAATAATAAACGTAATAATACAAATAAATCCAATAATTAAAAACCACGTTGCTTTTTTCTTTTGATTATGAAGAGCTTGATAAATGCCAATCCCGCCGAAAACACCAGTCAGAAGAAAAAACAGCATGGCAAAAAGGACTAAGATAAGGCCTTCTTCCATTATATCACCACCTAAAGCCCAGGAACTAACCATGTAAAGAGGTTCCACATGAACTCTGATACTGGGACTAAATATTGTTCAGAGAATTGACCTAATTGGCTCGATTCCGTTACCCCATCAATAACAATTAAAGTAAACGTCACAAGAATTACAATAATCGTTATCGCTAAAATAAGAGCAAGCAAAGCGGCATATCCTAGCAACACTCTGAGCGCCCATTTAAACCATAAAGGACTAGATTTTGTTTCTTTCTTCATTTCCATGGTATCACTTCCATAAAAAATCCCCCCAAGTTTCACACGTTGGCTACCATACTATCGTACCAAAACTATGTGAAAGTTGAGAGGGAATTCTTGAAAATCTAATGAATTCATGTAAAACACAGCTTTTTAAACAAATTTCCAATGTTAATCGAACGTTATTCTAAGTTTAATTTTGATAAAATACCTTCAATAGGTATGCCATCAGCAGTAGTTATATCACTAAAATCATATAATCTTAAATCGATCAGCACACCAGACTCTGTTACTAACCCCTGATTTTCTTGAACAAATTCTTCTGATGACCCCTCTTCTATCACTTCTAATGATGTGTCTGTACTTTCTTCTAACAAGGAAAGACTTTCATCTGTAATAGAATCAGGCAGCGGAATCAATCGATCAGAAGTTGTTTCACTATCCATCACCGCGAGGTCTAACGGTTCTTTTAATTCAATAGGTTCACTCGTCTTTGCATTAAATTGAAAAATAACGATTGCCCAGACTGTTATAAACATAACAGCGGACATGACAACCATTACAATCTGCTTACTCATAACACCACTCTTTTCTATCTTTATACTCATTTTTAATCAACAATATTAGTTAACACCTACAATTGCACTTATATATCCGTAGGTCTATACTATCATTAATTTAGATAGATGTCAGTGGGTCGTCACACAAAATACAAAAAAACCGCATCTAATTAGACACGGTTTACAGACATCCATTGAGGCGGACTGTCTTTTCCCCAATAAATGCTACCCAGGTCATGGTGTTTCTCAAATTGATCTAGGTAGGTATGGTAATGAAAATTAAATAAGTAACCTTGTTTAGGCGGATGATCTCTTCTTACATGAAAACGAAGCAGATCTTCTCCGCTCTCTTGATTGTACAAATGGACGATTTTCTCCCCGAGCCCTGCTGCAGGATGTTTAGAGAGTGTGACTTGTTCCCACCCTTCTTTTGTTAAATCGCTTGTTGTCTCAATCAGAATATCTTTTAATTTTGGGAGGATTTCTTGCTTAAAAGGTTCTTCGATCTTCCCTGCTATCGCAGACCCAAACTTCATCATGCTTTGATCGTACATATAATTCATAACATATTCAGTAAATACTTCTTGTGAGGAGGAATCTCTGTGAATATAATGATCGGTACTTAATGGTAAGACGTCATGATACAGCTCATAGCTTGTCTCATTAACTTTATAAACGAGTGGTTTCTCACTACTCTCTCCTATAGACTTTGCGGGTGCTTGTGCTTGCACTTCTTTGACATATTCATTTGGTGGAACAAATATACCTAAGGTCAGGAGGGCAGATGAAATAACGAGACCCCTTTTCATCCATGGCATCATCGTACACACGCCCTTTCATAGATTTCAATTTATAATTATAATTTTCACTCTACTTTATTTTCTCATGAAATCTATGAAAACGCTACGATATTCTCCATAAAAAATATGTGTCATTATGGGAGACCTTAACGGCCGCCCTGACACATATCGTTAACGATTCACTCTTATGGCAAGTTTGAGCTCCCCATTAAGAAACGATCACACTCTCTTGCAGCTTCACGGCCTTCATGAATCGCCCATACAACAAGACTTTGACCTCGGCGATTATCTCCAGCTGCAAATACGCCCTCTTTATTCGTCGCGTATTTTCCGTACTCAGCTTTTAAAGTCTGCCTTTTAGTTGTCTCAAGTTTCATTTGATCAATGAGCTCTTGTTCAGGTCCTGTAAATCCGACAGCTAATAACACTAAATCTGCCTTCCAAACCTTCTCAGAGCCTTCAATCGGTGTACGCACTTTCACCCCATCTTCACTAATTGTCGTTTCCACGGCAATCGTATGAAGTTCACGTACATTTCCTTCTTCATCACCAACAAATTTTGTGGTCATAAGCTGATAAGCACGCGGATCTTCCCCGTAAACGGCAAATGCTTCCTTATGCCCGTCCTCAATTTGATGTACATATGGAAACAGCGGCCAAGGATTATCAGCTGTACGATCTGCACCCTTTTGACGGTTAATATCAAACTGCGTAATGGATGCTGCACCATGTCTGACTGATGTAGTAATACAGTCTGCGCCCGTATCACCGCCGCCAATAACAATCACATGCTGATCTTTTGCAGAAATAAATTCTCCGTCTTTATGATCAGAGTTTAATAAGCTTTTTGTATTAGCTGTGAGAAAATCCATTGCAAAATGAATCCCTTTTAAATCACGGCCCTCGACTTCTACCTCACGCGGTTTTGTAGCTCCAGTACATAAAATTACTGCGTCAAACTCACTCTCAAGCTGTTCTGAGGTGATATCTTGACCAACCGTTGTGTTAGGCTTAAACTCAATTCCTTCTTCTTCAAGAATTCTCACGCGTCGGTCTACAATTTGGTATGCAAGTTTCACATCAGGAATTCCATATGTCAAAAGTCCGCCAATACGGTCTTCTCTCTCAAATACTGTAACCAAGTGCCCTGCTTTATTTAACTGAGCAGCAGCCGCTAAACCAGCAGGCCCAGAACCTACAACAGCCACTTTTTTACCTGTTCTTGTTTTTGGAGGGTTCGCTGTAATCCAGCCTTCTTGGAAGCCTCGTTCAACAATATGGTATTCTATGCTCTTAATTGTTACAGGGTCATCAGAAATGGCTACTGTACAAGAACCTTCACACGGAGCAGGACACACTCGTCCAGTGAACTCAGGAAAGTTATTCGTTTTATGCAGGCGATCCAGCGCTTCACGCCATTTACCGCGATAAACTAAGTCATTCCATTCAGGAATTAAATTATAAACCGGACAGCCGATATCAGCTGAGCCAGGAACAGAGGTACCAGCTTGACAAAAAGGCACTCCACAGTCCATACAGCGTGCACCTTGCTGTCTTAATTTAGCTTCGGGCATAAGCAGTTGAAATTCCTGCCAGTTCTTTGTTCGTTCAAAAGGATCTTTTTTTACTGGATTCTCTCTCTTATACTCAATAAAACCTGTTGGCTTCCCCATAAAAATCACTCCAAACTACGCTCAATGTCTATTTATAAATCATCTCACCATCTATTACATTTCAGTTTAATGAAAGGATAGGAGGAAATAGAGCGTTGTCTAACGCTCTATTCTTTCGCTCCCTTTCAATTTAGAATTGCTTATTTTCCACTTACTCTTGATTTATCACGTTTGTTCTCATCGAATGCAACCATAATCGCATCGCGGTGTGACAACCCTTCTTGCTTCACCCGCTCTATTGCTTCAAGCATTCGTTTATAATCTTTTGGTATGACTTTTACAAAGTTTGCCGCATATTGATCCCAATTAGCTAAAACTTTCTCAGCTTGAGTACTCCCTGTATAAGCTAGATGTTTCTCAAGCATCGATTTAACGAGTACTACATCTTCAACAGAAGCAAGAGTCTCCAGATGAACCATTTCTAGGTTGCAGTTTGTCGGGAACGTACCTTCTTCATCAAGAACAAAAGCGACTCCTCCAGACATACCAGCAGCAAAGTTTTTGCCAACTGTACCTAGGTTGATGACCATACCGCCGGTCATATATTCAAGTCCATGGTCACCTACACCTTCAACGACTACGTTTACACCAGAGTTACGTACAGCAAATCGTTCTCCCGCAATACCACGAATGAACGCTTCACCAGATGTCGCACCGTAAAAAGCGGTATTACCAACGATAATATTTTCTTCTGCTTTGTAAGATGCTACTTTGGGTGGGTACACAACAAGCTTTCCGCCTGAGAGACCTTTTCCAATATAATCATTGGCATCTCCTTCAAGCGTCAAGGTCATGCCTTTTGGTACGAAGGCCCCAAAACTTTGACCAGCTGAGCCAGTAAAGTCAAGTTGAATCGTATCTTCCGGCAAACCTTCAGCTCCGTAACGTTTACTGATCTCACTACCGACAATTGTACCAACAACACGGTCCACATTTTTAATTGGGTAAGACCCGCGTACTGGTTTGCCCTCGTATAAAGCAGGCTCACTTGCTTTAAGCAATTCACGGGCATCAAGAGAAAGCTCTAACTGATGATCTTGAGCTTTCGTACAATAATGACGTGATGGATCACCTGAACGAGGTTGGAACAACAGCCCAGTTAAATCGATATGTTTTGCTTTCCAGTTATCCACTTCTTCATTCATTTCAAGTAAATCTGTACGGCCGATCAGCTCATCAATCTTCTTGACTCCAAGCTCTGCCATTAATTCACGAATTTCTTCTGCGATAAATTTCATGAAGTGAACGACATGTTCAGGTTCGCCCATGTATTTCTTTCTAAGCTCAGGATTTTGCGTGGCAATCCCGACTGGGCAAGTATCAAGGTGGCAGACGCGCATCACGATACAGCCTAGTACCACTAATGGAGCTGTAGAGAATGCAAACTCTTCTGCACCAAGAAGCGCTGCAACGACAACGTCCTTACCAGTCATTAATTTTCCGTCTGTCTCAAGCGTTACACGGTCACGTAAATTATTTAATACGAGTGTCTGATGAGTTTCTGCCAAACCGATCTCCCAAGGAAGACCAGTATGTTTAATACTTGTTCTAGCCGCAGCACCTGTACCACCGTCATATCCACTGATGACAATCCCATCAGCACGTCCTTTAGCAACACCGGCTGCAATCGTACCAACACCAGTACCTGCTACAAGCTTAACGCTGATTTTTGCCTGAGGATTCGCATTTTTCAAATCATGAATTAACTCAGCCAAATCTTCAATTGAATAAATATCATGATGCGGCGGCGGTGAAATTAATCCAACCCCAGGAGTTGAACCACGGACTTCTGCCACCCAAGGATACACTTTGTTTCCTGGAAGCTGGCCGCCTTCACCAGGTTTCGCTCCCTGTGCAACCTTGATTTGGATCTCATCAGCATTTACTAAATAATGGCTCGTTACACCAAAACGGCCTGAGGCCACCTGCTTAATAGCACTTCTTTTCAGATCGCCATTTTCATCTTCTGTAAATCTCTTCGGATCTTCTCCGCCTTCACCTGTATTACTTTTTGCACCAATGCGGTTCATCGCAATAGCAAGTGTTTCATGTGCCTCTTTAGAGATCGATCCAAATGACATAGCACCCGTTCTGAAACGTTTAACAATCTCTTCTGCCGGCTCCACTTCATCAAGCGGAATAGGTGTCGCAGCTTTAAATCTAAGCAATCCACGGAGTGTTGTTTGCTCTTTTGTCTGCTCATTAATGGCTGCAGAGTACTTTTTAAATAAATCATAGTTACCGTTACGGCATGCGTGCTGGAGCATATGAATTGTATGAGGATTGTATTGATGAGGCTCCCCATTTCTTCTCCATTGCAAATCATCACCCGCATCAAGCGTACGATCGACGCCTTCTTGAGTGGAATACGCACGGTCATGCCTCATTAATACTTCTTTTGCAATCACTTCAAGTGTAATCCCGCCAATTCTTGATGTTGTCCATGTGAAGTAGCGGTCAATAACGCTTGAATCAATCCCAACAGCTTCAAAGATTTGCGCCCCTCGGTAACTTTGGATCGTAGAAATCCCCATTTTTGAGAGCACCTTCATAATCCCTTTTGTTGCTGCCAAAACATAACGGTTTACAGCTTCAACATATGAATATCCTTCAAGCAGCCCTTCTTGAATACGCTCATCAATCGAATCAAAGACAAGATACGGGTTAATGGCTTCTGCTCCGTACCCAAGTAACACTGCGTGATGATGAACTTCACGTGGTTCACCAGATTCAAGCAAAATACTCACTTTTGTACGAGTTCCTTGACGGATTAAATGATGATGCAAACCAGACACAGCAAGTAATGCCGGTATAGCTGCATGTTCTGTGTCCATATTGCGGTCACTTAATATAAGAAGGGTGTGTCCATCTTCAATCGCTTGGTCAGCTTGGGCAAATAAAGCATTAAGCGCTTCTTCTAAGCGATTTGACGCATGATCTGCTTTAAATAATATCGGCAGTGTACAAGCTTTGAACCCTTCTAATTTGTTATGACGCAGCTTAGCAAGTTCTTCATTATTTAAAATTGGATACGGCAGATGAATATGTCTGCTGCTTTTTGGCTCTGGATTTAATAAGTTACGCTCTGCACCTATGGTCGTACCATATGAAGTCACAATTTCTTCACGGATTGCATCAATAGCGGGATTCGTAACTTGTGCGAACAGCTGCTTAAAATAGTTATATAGAAGCTGCGATTTCTTCGATAATACAGCGAGAGGCGAATCGTATCCCATAGAACCAACCGGATCAACACCCTCTGTTACCATAGGAGAAATCACTTTAGATAATTCTTCATACGTGTAGCCAAAAGCAAGCTGACGCTCTAATAAATTGGAAAATTGCGAACCTTGTACATGAGAAGTTTCCAACACATCCTCTAGTTGGATGTAATTTTCACTCACCCAATCGCTGTACGGGAATTCAGCAGCAATTTCATGTTTAATTTCTTCATCAGGAATAATGCGCCCTTCTTTCGTATCGACTAAGAGCATTTGACCTGGGTGAAGACGCTCTTTGTACAATACATTCTCTGGATCGATATCTAACACCCCGACCTCAGAGGACATTAACACATAATCATCTTTGGTTACATAATAACGAGCAGGACGAAGCCCGTTACGATCAAGACATGCGCCAATCTGCGTACCGTCTGTAAACGAGATCGCAGTAGGTCCATCCCATGGCTCCATTAATGTGCTGTGGAATTGATAAAATGCCTTCTTCTCAGGAGACATATGCGGATCATTCTGCCATGGTTCAGGAATCATCATCATCGCAGCATGAGCCATTCTTCTTCCAGATAGAGATAAAAACTCCAATGTGTTATCGAACATGGAAGAATCACTTCCGCTTTGGTCGACAATTGGACGGATCTTATTGATGTCCGCTCCAAATACATCCGACTCAAACATAGCCTCTCTAGCATGCATCCAGTTTACATTACCCTTTAAAGTATTGATTTCCCCATTATGAATCATATAACGGTTAGGATGGGCACGCTCCCAGCTTGGGAATGTATTTGTTGAGAAACGAGAATGAACAAGAGCAATGGCGGTTTCAAAATCATGATCACAAAGATCTAAATAAAATTGATTTACCTGCTCTGTTGTAAGCATTCCTTTGTAAACGATTGTACGACTTGAAAGACTTGCAAAATAGAACGATTGATCAATTGGGATTTGCTTGGCAAGTTCTTTTTCAGCGCGCTTTCTAACTACATATAATTTGCGTTCAAATTGAAGGTTATCCGTACAATTTTCTTCTCTTTTTATAAATAATTGACGAATATATGGCATGGCTGTTTTTGCCGCATTGCCAAGCATGGTGTCATCAACAGGAACTGTACGCCAGCCTAGAAACGTTAATCCCTCTTCTTGAACCTTTTCTTCAACGTTTCTTTCACACTGCTCACGTAATTGTTCATCTTGTGGCAAAAACAACATCCCAACTCCGTAGTACCCTTCATTAGGAAGAGTCATCCCTTCAGCTAAACAGACTTTTTGAAAGAAGCGATGTGGAATTTGAAGCAATATTCCTGCACCGTCTCCAGTATTGACCTCATCGCCTTGACCACCGCGATGCTCTAAATTTCTGAGAATATGAAGGGCATCTTCTACAACTTGATGAGATTTTTGACCTTTCATATGTGCTAAAAAGCCAATCCCACAATTATCACGTTCAAATTGAGGATCATATAGGCCTTGTTTTTTAGGATATCTAGCGTTCTGCATTAGCACCCAACCTTTCTCCAAAAAGTAAATTCAATCAACTCTCCCCATAAACCATTTGAGCTAATATACAGGATCATATCATTTTTCTGACATTTCGGCAAATTATAAATAGGTAGATCTTTTAATGAAAACGCTTACTTTAAAGGTTTTTCTCACTCTTTTTCAAAAAATGTTCAAATATTTTTTCGACCACAATGAATATAAAGTTCATTCAATGAATAAATATACAACTGCCCTTTACTACGTATCACTTTACTATAAAAGTATAAAAACCCTTTTCCCGTTCTACAAAAAAGAAAACACGTCGTGACGTGTTTTCAAGCGTTTGTGTGTATAATTTTTTCGATTCTTTTTTCTTGAACCCCATTTTCCCCATAACCTTGTTCAGCTATTAAAAGTTTGCCGTCTTTATCAGATAGAACGATGGTCGATACTCTTGTCCCATACGTTTCGCTTTGTATAAATAAAGGCGACAGTAACCGTTCTAACTCTAGACCTACCCCTGTGTCAGGCAGCACATGATCAGGGTAGGTAGTTGTTGATTGCAAAATGTGAAAACCCTTATCTATTAAAGCAGAATAGGTAGTTTCATTCATGATTTCGGTTTCAACGGCTGTTTTTAAGGTATCTATTTTTGGCCAGGTGACATTTAATGTGCTGTTGCTTACATAATAGTTTCCTGGAGTAAGTTTTTGTACGGCATGTAAGCGATTTGAGTAGTAATATACATCATCAATTGTACCTGCAATCAAATTAAAGCCTTGAAAATCATCTTTTTGTTGTCGAATGCTCTCAACATATTCTTTAGCCGGTGTCGTGGATGATAGAAATCCCTTTACTAGTTCTCCCCTAGAAATAAATTTATGGTCCTCCGTTTCTTTTAGAGGTTCTCTAATATTAGTTACGCAGGCAAATCGACCGCTCTTTGTTACGCCAAGCCAAGTTCCCCCGCGCTCAACATCTCTCCCTGCATAAATGTCAGGATGATCTTCCCAAAAATGAACGCGTTTGCTCGGTCGTTCATAAAACTCATCACGGTTTGCAAGCATTATTAATGGAAACTCTTTATTTTGCTTATATGAGATCGCGACTAAACACATTAATATATTCCACCTTTCGAAATGTTCAAGTGTATCTCGAGCTAGACAAATTGCTACTATAAAACTGACAACGCTCCGCAACCTTAATTTCTTTAACATCCTAAAGCACTTATTATAATCCATATCACATTCATTGTCTTTCAAAATTATTTGATACATAATAGAAGGATAATCAACCGAAACCTAACGATGCCGATAATCGTATGTACTATAAATAAACTCTATTTTTCACACGACGGAGGAGATCAATAATGACTCAAGATAATAAACAGGAACAACAACATAAAGAAGTGGAACTGATTAATAAATATAGACAATCAGAAGATATCGATTCACTGCTTGCTTCATTAAATACTTTAGGTGAGGAAGAACAAAAAGAGGCAGGAGAATCACTTGAAGCACTGAAGCGTCCTGTTAAAGAAATGATGAACGATCAATCAAATCAGCTGCCTAACCAACTGCATCAATTAAAAGAAATGGTCAGCCAGCTTGAGCCTGATTACTTAAAAGACAGTCCGCTAAAAAAATGGACGAATAAACTGTTAAGAAGAAGTCCGATCGAACAATATGCTAGAAAATATCAAACGGTTGAAGCTCAAGTCGAACAAGTCATTGAAGGGCTGCTTAGCGGAAAGGACAAACTGCAAGAAGATACATTAATGCTGCAGCAATTAAAAGATGTAGCTAAACAGCGAATTACAAACCTAAATCAACAAATTGATGCGGGTAACAGACTGCACGCTATGCTTGAAGAAGAAATGACTTCTGAGAAGTGGAAAGACAATCCAAATGCATTGAAAAAAGGACAGCTTAAAGTGGTTTCTCGAGTAAAAAACATGTCCCAAGCTGTTATGGTATTACAGCAATCGCTTGCCTCTGTCGATTTGATTATTGAAAATAATGATAAGCTTGAAGAAGCTATTTTCAATGCCATTACCATGACCAAAAATATTATTACCGTCACGGCTTCCATTCAGCTTGCCTTAAATAATCAACAAAAAGTCATTAGTGCTGTTCGTAACGTGAATGAAGCAACTGAATCGATGCTTTTGTCTAATGCAGAAATGTTAAAACAAAATACAGAAGCTACATTGAAGACACTAGAGGAACCTGCTATTGCTATCGAAGCGTTTAAAAAAGCATATAACAATGTGTTTGAAGCGATTGAATTAACAGAACAATCCAATGAACGAATTGTTACGAGCGGTAAACAATTCATTGAAGAAATGGATACTCTTAATAAAGAAATGCAGACAAAATTATTAGATAAATAATGAATAAAAAGATCTTTTTTTCTGGAGGTGATCGTATTGAGTCGTACATTGCTGCAATCCCCTTTCTTTCGTTTTTTGACCCCCGCTCATAAACGTCCTGTTGAGGAACATCTGCTAAAAGATGCAGCCAGTCAAAAGCTGATTCATGAAGCTGAATCACTTATTGAGAGAATGATTGAGAAAGCAGATGGTCAAAATAAGCAGCGCGTCATTAAACGTAAGCATAAAGAGTTTGTCATTAAAATCAAATTGACTCACAAGCAGATCACTTTGAAAATGAACGATACTAAATATACCAATTCTGCGATTCATAAACGGATCACGATCACATGCTACCGAAAATATATGAAGGCTAAAAATGGAGTCGGTGTCATTCGAGAAGCGAGTATTCATTATTTAAAAAATGGACGGGCACATGTCAGACAAGTTGCGGAATCCACTCTATTTAATGGGTTATTCTATCGGATTCACCGATTAGACGAGGCATATACAAATGGGACGTCATCTGCTTTAACATTAGCTGAAGTGAATTCATTAAAAGCTCCTGCACTAAATAAACAGCAGGATATCGGCCTTATAAGACAAGAAGCCATTCGATATTTAGATACAGTAAAAAAATTTTCCGTAGACCCGTTAATTGAAAACCGATTAACCCGCATTATTAAGCAAGTTGAAAAATTACAGGAAGATTTTGATCTCTTGGATTATGAAGAAAAGCATACAGTACGAAGAATGCTCAAGGAAGATATTCCTAACCTCTTGAATACCTTTTTGTCTCTATCAATGAAAAATCAGCTAGACCATAAAGAAGATGTCTTTGTTTCTTTATCACAAATGGAATTAACTCTTATTACTTTTTATGAGCAGCTTGAAGAAAAACGAAGGGAACATATGAACCACCTGCTAAGACTTCAAAAGCTCCGCTATGAGCAAGATCGTAAATCTTAGAACAAACAGACCTTCGTATCACCTTGCTTTAATACTTGTTAAATTGATATAAGACCCTTACACTACTAGTAAGGGTCTTATATGTAATGTAAAGCTAAATTCAGTAGTTAATTTCAATAAAAAGGGGGAAATGAAATGAATGCACCAGTATCCTTAACACCTTCTATTTCAATTATTGACGGCTTTGATATGGGTATGCCAGAAAGGACTGGAAGCTACATACTTAACGAGGAGAAGCTGACTATTATTGAAACAGGACCAAGCCCATCAGTTAAACATATTATTGATGGATTTAAGGCGCTAGATTTAAAACTAGAAGATGTTGAATATATTATTCTTACACATATTCACCTTGATCACGCAGGTGGAGCTGGCCTGCTCATTCAACATTGTCCTAATGCGAAAGTGATTGTGCATCCAAAAGGAAAAAGACACCTTCATGACCCTTCTCGTTTAATCATGGGCGCTAAAGCTGTGTATAAAGAAGATTTTGACCGATTATTTGATCCGATTCTTCCTATTGCAGAGGAGAAGCTGCTTCCTGTTGAAGATGGTGATACTCTCACTTTAAGCGATACGTGTACATTAACTTTTTTACATACCCCAGGACATGCAGCTCATCATATTAGTATTTATGAATCAAAAACAAAAGGCATATTTACGGGTGATACGCTCGGTGTTAGATATGAGCCTTTATCAAAGGACGGTGTGGAACTGATTCTTCCTTCTACATCCCCTAATCAATTTGACCCAGAAGCGACGATACAATCAATGAAGAGAATTCAAACGTTCGATGTTGAACAGATTTACTTTGGTCATTACAGCATGGCTTCACACCCTGAGCTGGTCTATACACATATTGAAAAATGGCTCCCCGTCTTTGTACAAAAAGGAAAAGAAGCTGTTAAAGATGGGTTAGGCGTAAATGAATTAGCTGCATCCATTTTAGAAGCCGTTCAACATGACTTAGACAAAAAGGGCGTAGAACGTGACCACCCAGCTTATGAACACATCCGCCTAGACCTGAAAGTATGTTCAATGGGGATCATCGATTATTTATCAAAGCAAACCTGATTCCATATACGATAAGGTTTATTGCAAAGCGAGGTTTTTACCATGGATAGAATACAAGCCAAACGTTATATGAATCAACTCCTGCTTATAAAAGACGACCCGCACGGTCACTTTATTGGTAAATTACTTGAAATAATAACAGAGCCGAAAAAGCCTTGGCGGGGAAAACTGAAAATAAAGTATATCGTTAAGCTAGGAGACCCAACAGCTTCTGAGGTTATTTCTACACCTAATTATAAAGAAAATGAAATCGTAGAATTTGCAGGGAATAAATTAGCTCCTCTCTCTTTAGCTAAACTTCCGGAGTCATATGATCATTCTCATGCAAATGTCATAGCCGATCGTCTAGCTGCCATTTTCAAAGAACAAAAAGAGCTGCAGATAGAAGAAAATCAACTTTTAGTTTACTTAAAAAATGAGAATCTCGACAGGCTTCTGCACACTGCAGCCAATGAGAATCACGAGCACATCCCCTATGTTTTCTATGAGAGCGGCTCAAGGTTTTTATTAATTGACGAGCACGAGACAACACTTGATTTAGCCGACTGTCCATTTGAATTTAAATGGAGAGGGAAGAAAAAAGATATGCTCGGCTATTACGTAGGTGAAGGGATTTTCAGGAGTCATGACGGTGAGGAATACCGTCCATCAGAAGGGGAAATAATTTATATCGACAAAATGCAATTTGATCCTTATTTTATTTTACAGAACGAATTAGATCCTTCATCACTTGAACTATTTGAAGTGACATTAAAAGATTATCAAATAGATCACAAGGATCTAATCGATTGCCATAATAGCTTATTGCTTCAGCTGCTGCAATCTAACGGTCAAAAATCATTTAAGGGTGTAAACTTTTTAACCTATCGAACACACACAGGGCAAACTATTGTCCAGCATCATTACGAACGTACACTTAATGAAGATGCGAGTGACCATGTGTTTGACCGGTATGAATTTACTTCTGATAACGGAAAACGCTCCGTTGTGACGTATGTATCAAATATATCAAATAAACCAACGTAAGCGCTCAATCAGAGCGCCCACGTTGGTTTTTATTTGAATACCAATAAAGCAGCTGATCCGCATCTCCTACATCTACATGTTCCACACGGAATAACTTCCAGCTAAAACTAGACTGTACAGCTAACTTAATTGTAGCTAAATCTCTTCTTCCTTGAAGCAATGACACATGACGTTCTAATGATTGAATTTTCCTATGCTTCGATATCACAATCACTTGACTTAGTTTTCTATAGCGAATATATAATTGTCCACGAAGTGAACCAGCCGCTGCATCACGATACTGGGCATACCCTATCAAACTCATGAGTGCTACAGCTATCAGGCCGTAATAGGCAAATTCGGGATAGAAGTAAAAAAGTGCCGCTGTCGCTGCAATCGGAATAAACGTGTTCTGCACTAAATATCTAATTAAGGCTCTTTGCGGCACCCGCTTAAATATTGGCTCTGCTGCATATTCAGGCAGCAGTTCTTCTAAAACTTTGTGTGCATCTTTTTTCTTTAGTAGGGGCAAAAGAACAGTTGAGCCTTGCTCCTCTCCTGTCCCTCCGCCTGCACTTTCAACATAAACTGCTGTATAGCCAAACGGCTGGCGGAAGATATTTGCCACATACCTTACAGCAGTTACACGATCTGTATTAATCGTTAATTGCCGTGTTTCAATCAGGCCGCGTTTAATGATTAAGTCTTCGTTTTGTTTGACAACCGAAAAATTACCGTACTTTAAAAAAGTATTGATAAAAGATATTATCCATGAAATAAACACAATGAAAAAGATAATGGCTGCTATAAACCATATACCAGACCCAACTAAAAATCCAAATGTCCGTTCATAGAGGGTTGAAGGGATAACTTGCTCTACCTGACTGAATAACGCCCCTACAGCTGAGATCGTTAAACCGATCCCGCTAGAAGTAAGAGCTGCAATAAGCAGGTGCTGAGTTGATAAATTCCATTTAACAGAAGGTTCTAGCTCTTGCGATGACTCTTGTAACTGCTCATTACCGTCTGGGTTAAACTCACTGTCATTTAATGCATCGGGCTCATGACGATCGTTTGAATCATGGTCTCCTATACCTGCATCAGATGGTTTCAAATTCTGCTTACCAGCTTTTAATGCTTCACTAATTAACGACGCTTCCTGTTTTTTAATGGCATTTAATTGAACTTCAGGTTCACCGCCGCTCCCTGCTGTTTCTACACTTACTTTAACCAGCCCAAACATCCGCTGAAGCAGTCCCGCTGTGATATCGATACTTTGAACTCTTTTTTGTTGTATGTATCTCTTTTTCTTAATAAAGATGCCTTTTTGCACAAATAACTCTCCATCTTCAAGCTTATATTTAAAGCTGATATAAGAAAGGATGCTAGATATGAATAAAATGACAATGAAAACAAGCCAGATATATTCAAACCGTATAAAAGACTCCCCTTGTGAGTTGCTAAAGAATAACGTAATAATAACTGGTAAAATAATGCCCTTTAACCCTTGTAAGAACATCAAAATGATACTCGCTGGATGAAGCCGTTTAAATTCACTCATCATAAGCCACCGCCGCAAGTCTAGCGATTTTGTCTCTTAATTCATCTGCCACTTCAACTGAAAGAGTAGGAATTCGATGACTTGTTGCTGCAGTTGTAATCGTAACATCCGCCATTTTATATCTTCTAAGCAGAGGACCTTGCTCGGTATCAACATGCTGAACTCGTGTCATTGGGATTAACTGTCTCCTAACAATTAATACTCCAAATTGTATATCTACCTCACCCTCTAATACATCATACGTAAAGCGCCTCCAACGAATAGGAGGGATAATAATTACAGTGATTAGGACAAAGATAAGATAGATTCCGATTAAGCTGTATAAAATCCATAGTGGAAAATCAAAAAAATAAATAAGCACACCATATGCAATCGGAAATAAAGCTACAAGCAGACTTTCAAAGAATGCTTGCAGCCTCCATACAGAACGTGCTTTTTCAGGTAAAAAGGTTGATGGTGCAGCGCGCACGTTCACTCCTCCTTAAAAAGGTTACTCCTAGTACCTTTTTTAACTCTTTATGCTTACTCTTCTTCAGTGACGTAAATAATCTCTACCCCTTGCTCTTTCAATAAAGAGATAATGGCCTCGTTTAACTCTCTATCATAAAGAAGTCCAACAGAAGGAACAATCTCAAGCTCCTCTAAATAACCCTTTTCTGCATCTTCAATCAGTTCAAGAATATCTTCCATTTCTCTTTTTTCAAGTTCCTGTATGATCTCTTCTTTATTCATCAGCCGCTACTCCCTTTCATTAGAAATTGAATCAGTCATCTGCTTCCATACAGATCCTTTTGCTTCTTCTCCGCCTTCAATTCGTTCAATTGCCATTTTCACCTGCATCGCCACTTCAAATTCAGGATCATCAGCAGCTTCTTTTAATGCAGGTAGGCTGGACTCGTCACCCACTTCATATAAAAACATCGCAGCACGCCAGCGGACTAACTTATTTTTATCTTTCAAAGCTTTCTCCATCGCCCCAGCTGCATCAGCATCACCAATATCACTCAAACAATCTCCAGCTGTACGACGAACTGTGACTGAAGAATCCTCTAATGCTTGATACAATAACGGAAGGACAACCGGCTTTTCAATCATTCCTAAATAAACAGTAGCCAATCGTCTGATCGATGCTTTTTCATCTTGCAAGGCAAGCTCTAATACAGGAAGATCTTCCTCTTTTGGGTCCATTCTCTCAAGAGCTGCATAACGATCTCGCCAATCTGAAGCTTCAAGCATTTCTTTTGTCATTTTAATAAATCGGCTTTCAGCCTGCTCTGTATTCTTTCCTGCCTCACCATTTGCAATAAGCACCAGCTCGTTTAAGCGAGAGTCTGAGTAAGCCGCGGAAACCTCATCTACTACCTCTTTAGCTACATCATCCAGTTCACCGTAGCGGATCCCTTGATCCACCCATTTCCGCTCCATCACTACATTGTCCTCAGGTTTTTGAGCTTTGCTGATTGCTTCATTAAAACGATCGGGCAGTCCTGCACGCTTTTCTTCTTCTCCGTTAGTTAGTTTCACCTGCATCGGAATGCCTTTGAATACTTGAAGACTTACATACACTTCACCAAATGTATCTTGCGCTTTGTTCTCCTCTTGACGTGCCTCATCTGCATCTTCCCCAAACACTTCGCGAACCTTTGGAAGAATGACTTTCCAATCCACCTTAGGATGGCGGTCAATGGCTAAGAAATCAGCTACATGATACACACTTTTAACTCCTTCTATGTTAAATAATTCTTGTATGTATTCAGGTGCCTCGCCCTTGTTTTTTTCGTTATAACTATTACGTGACCCTTGTCCTAAGCTTTCGCTTAATGTTAATTTCATCGTATTAGGACTCGGAGTTGGTTCAATTGATAAAATATGCATGCTCATACCTCCTGTGTACCTTTTTTTTGATCTTATCACAGCTTGATAAGGGATTCCACCGATAGACCCTTTGTCTCAATTTACTGAATGAATCTTCAGATTTACCAAATTGTTATGTTAAATAGGAACAAACCTCTGTTATACTACTATAAAAAGGAGGTTTCATCATGCGATTTGCTTTTCTTTCAGATATTCATGGCAATGCAACAGCACTAGAAGCAGTTATTACCGATTTAAACAAAAAAGATGTCGATCACATTGTTGTTTTAGGAGACCTCTCTTTTAGAGGACCTGAACCTAAAAGATGCCTTAATTTAATTCGTTCACTTGATGCATCCGTTGTAAAAGGAAATGCAGATGAGTGGCTTGTGCGCGGCTTTAATGAAGGTGAAGTGCCAAAAGAAGCACTTGATGGCCTAAATAAAGAACGCGACTGGACATTGAAACGATTAAATGATGAGGACCTAACGTATCTAAGCGAACTTCCTAGTGAGATGATTGTAGACCGCGGTCAAGATCAATTAATTCATGCGTTTCATGCTACACCTACTAGCTTATTTGAAAATGTATATCCGGATGAAACAACTAAAATTGAGCACCAATTAATGCAAAAGGATGAAGCAGACGTCTATGCATATGGTCATATCCATTTACCGTTTGTTCGTTCTTTCCACGGCAAAAATGTTATTAACCCAGGGAGTGTCGGATTGCCATTTGACGGCCACCCTCTCGCATCTTATATCATTGCCGACCTTGAAGAAGGACGTCACACGATGCAGATTCACAGAGTTCCTTATAACAGAGAGCATGTCGTAGAGCTTTATCATCAAGGCGGTTATCCTAATATTGAAACGATGGGCCGGGTAGTCTTTTACGGGGTGAAACCGTAATTAGCCCCACATTATAAAAGGCCGCCAAGGCCTTTTATAATGTCTATCATACGAGCTTTATCATTGTAGAGGCCTTTAATGGACTGGTCTTTATCAATCAACACCGTCGTTGGAACCCCCATACAACGGTAGGCATCATACGTTTTTGTACCAAGATCCATATAAACAGGCAGAGTAAGCTGCATCTCTTCTTGCCACTTACTTAGATCAACAGATGAATCTCGTCCTGTTACATGAACAAAAATCATTTTGACATCGTCTCGATTCATCGATTGAAAAAGCGCCTGTTTTTCTAAAATGTCTCTTTTCGAATCAGGGCACCACGTTGTAAAGAAAGTTAGTAGGACAACTTTTCCCTTTAATGAGCCTAATGTAAGAGACTCTGTACCGTTTAATGCTGGCAGTGTAAAATCAGGGGCTGTTGAGTTCATAATAGATGCTCCTTTCGATTTGTCCAAAATTGATTGTTACTAAAACGAGGAAAGCCTCTTCGCCTTATACTAAGGTGAGGAGGCTTCTTTTTACTTGGATAACCTTTATCTAGGTTAACCTAAACAAACAATGGTCATTTATGACTGGCAATGTTCGTTGTATGCAAGAGCTAAATTTCGAATAATCGATTCAGGGGCTGCTCCTTCAATTTGCTCACGAGGGATAAAGTGAACGACCTCAGATCCTTTCAAGATTGCCATTGATGGAGAAGATGGCGGAATATCACTGAAATAAGAACGCATAACAGCAGTTGCTTCCTTATCTTGTCCTGCAAACACTGTCACTAAATGATCTGGTGTGTGATCATGTGATAACGATGTAATCGCAGCAGGTCTTGCAAGCCCTGCTGCACACCCGCACACAGAGTTAATGACAACAAGCGTTGTCCCTGTAGCACCCTGCATATATTGATCTACTTCCTCAGCTGTTGTTAATTCACGGAATCCGGCATCCGTCAGCTCTTTTCTCATTGGCAGTACTACCTGCTTCATATATTCTTCATAATGCATTGACATAACTACTATCTCCCCTTTTTATCTTCACCTAGATTATGTATGCCCTCTTTGCCTACATATGGTTTTAACATTTCGTACAAATGAGCGATGGAGTGAAAAGCATAGATTCTCTCTACACCTAAGCCTTTTTTAAAAACGAGCAGTACGGGAACACTTTTAATTTTCCACCTGTTTGCAAAGCCTGCCGCGGTATTGACATTCAATTCTAGCGGATTAAATGCAGGTGCAGATTCCTCAAGGATCATAAGCATTCTCCTAGCTAATTTACACGTTCCACAAAGAGGGGTTGTCACAAACACAAATTGTAATTCTTCCTTACTTTTGAGACGTTCATTTAATTCTTGTTCCGTAATACTCTCCATCATGCTCACTCCTGACACTTCTATTGTAGCAAATAATGTTAGCTTACGCACGAAAAAGAGAATTGCTTCAAAAAGCAAAAAAGCTGCCCTTGAAGATCGTTAAGAATCTTCAAAGACAGCCCTTTCTTGCTTATAGTTAGCAGGCACCAAAAAAGCATGTAAGCTTTTAACGTTTTAGGATCATATTATTTTGCAGCTGTCTGATCTGCTGCTGTTTACGATTAAGTGCCTCACGCTGTTCTGGAGTCGCCGCTCTTAGCACATCATCAAGCTCCCCGCTCATTTCCTCTAACATCATTTGAGCATTTGTATACTCTTCATCTGTTCCGGGTTGAACGCGTCTAGCATCATCATACACTTTTTGAACTTGTTCAATCACTGATTCTGCTTTCTCCATACATGATTCCATTTGGTCACGGTTAGCCATCATTAACTCCCCCTGTAAATTGGTTTAGCGAATGATGTTACTATGCCTTTTTGTTTACGAATTTATTCATGAACTCAGCGTATACACCATCAAATCATGAGCAAGATGCGTGTTTTCAAAAATCGTTTTAGCCTCATTGAGAAACGCCTCTTCCTCACCTGTATACCTTGAGCTGATATGAGTGAGCAGCAGAGTCTTAACTTTTGCTTCTTTTGCAAGGGAAGCTGCTTCTAGTGTTGTGCTGTGACCAAATTGAACAGCATGATCCGCTTTATCCGATCTAAATGTGGCCTCATGAATCAAAATATCTGCTTCCCTGCTGAATTTAATCATTTCTTTAGTAGGCCTTGTATCTCCTGCAATCACCACAACCCGGCCATTTTTTTTGGGACCGACAAATTCATGTCCATTGATCGTGCGACCATCTTCTAAAGTGATTGTTTTTCCCTCTTTTAACGATTGATAATGCGGACCTTTTGGGATATTGTACGCTTCTAGTTTCTTAATATCCAATGTACCTGGCTTATCTTTTTCGGTCAGCTTAAATGCAAAACTTGGCGTCACATGATTTAGTGCCAATGCTTCCACTGAAAGATGTTCCGTTTCAAACATGAAGCCTTCTTCAAGCTCAATCACTTCATATGGATACCTGAGATGAGTCTTTGATACAGCTAGAGACGCCTCGATAAACTCAGCTAAGCCTTTGGGTCCATAAATGACAAGAGGACTCAGCGCTCCCTGAAAAGACCTTGAACCCATTAATCCAGGCAGGCCAAAAATATGATCGCCGTGTAAATGTGTGATAAAAATCCGGTCAATTTTTGTTAAAGTGATGGGTGAATGCAATAATTGATGCTGAGTTGCTTCTCCGCAGTCAAACAACCATTGAGTGCCTTTTTGCTGCAAAAAACGTATCGCCATCGCACTTACATTTCTCTCAATAGCTGGAACTCCTGAACCAGTTCCTAAAAAATGAAATTCCATGGTACCCCTCCGCCAGTATGTATTAGTTGAAGTATAGCATTTTATCTTTAACTAATTCACTAAAAAACGAACAACCCTGAAGGATTGTTCGTTCGTTACCTGATTATTCATGAATGCTTTTAGCAGGCATAGATACATAAGCGTCTTCGCCATTTTCTGCTTCTTTTGGAATCGGGGACTTCTTGTAACGCCCGATAATGGTACTTGCCACAAAAATTACAAGAACAGATAACAAGGCTTGTTGGAAGCCTACTAACATGGCAGCAAATAAAATAATTAAGAAATCACTAACAAAAATTGTAACCCCTCGATTAATTCCCCATTTTTGATCCATATACAGAGCTAAAATATGAATACCCCCAAGAGATGAACCATTATTCAAGACAAGTGTTACACCTATCCCGATGAAAATCCCAGCTAATGCCGTTGCAAGCCATAAAGGAACATTGAAAAAAGGCATCACATCAAGGAGATCTCTGATCACTGAAATAGCAGTGATGGAAAGTAAACTTGATAAAGTAAACCATTTACCTAGCTTCGTCCATGAAATGATAAAGAAAGGTAAATTCACTAAGAAAAATAATAAACCCCAGCTCCACGGGCTCATATATGTTAACACTGTAGCAAGTCCTGCCGTACCGCCAAACGTCAAATCATGCATTGCTAAAAAGCGCAGCCCAAAAGAAGTCAATAACAGCCCTGCCAAAACAAGGCCTATGCCTTTATACCTCTCCACTACCAAACACTCTCCTATCCACACTTTCTCTCTTTTCTAAAATGGATTTTATTTCTCTCTATTCTTCTTATCATCAAATCCATCATTATGTATAATGTTGTAATCATCTCTATTATCTTATTTTACCTTAATCCAATTTGAGGAAACCGTCAATGTATCTCATTGAATTTTTATTCATCAGAATTATCAGATAACCTTATTTATTAGTTGTACATACGTCTTTGTCTATTTTTCTATACATTTTTTTATACATTTTTATAGGTACACGAAGAAACCTCCCACTACATTAGGGGAGGTTTTGTTCTATACTAAAAGATCAATCTCTTCTATTAATTTTACGATTTCAGGTTTACTAACCTGCCTGTCTGCACCAACTGCAATCCCCTTATGATATAAGTCATCCGTAATTAAAGAGGAAAAGATAATAACAGGGATTCGTTTAAAATCATCATCTTCTTTTATCCGTCTGGTTAAATGGAGTCCATCCATTTTCGGCATCTCAAGATCTGTTATAACAAGCTGTATCTCTTCTTCAACCGTATGCTCATCAGACGTTTGAAGATATTCAAGATAATCAAGCGCCTCTTTCCCATTTTCAAAGAAGGTTACTTGTTCATACCCCGCCTCAGCTAAGGTCTGATGAAGCAGCTTACGCAACATAGCTGAATCTTCCGCTACGACAATCTTTTTATGACTGCGCTCTCTTCTCCCGAGCTTTCTAACTTGTTCCACATTGATTCCTTTTGATGGGTTAATATCTACTACAATTTTCTCAAAGTCAAGAAGGAGAATCATTTGTCCGTCAAGTTTAATGACACCTGTTGTAGCACTTTGGAGCCCTTGAGATAATTCAGTCGGCTTTTCAATTTGTTCCCAAGAAATACGATGAATTCTCGAAACGCCGCTGACACGAAAAGCAACTTTCATTTTATTTAACTCGGAAACGATAAATTTATCTTGAGTGTCGTCACCCTCGCTCACACACCCTAATACTTCTTTTAAGTTAACAACTGTTAACACCTCATCACGCAGACGAATCATTCCTTCAATGTGCGGATGACTATTAGGAATATGGGTTACGGTTTGCGTCTGAACAATTTCACGAACTTTCATCACATTTATCCCATACGTACCATTGCCAACATTAAACACTATGACTTCAAGCTCATTTGTTCCAGAATCAAGCAAAATCCCCTCTTGATTTAACGCCATTATACTCACACCTTTTGAACTAGTTTTAGATTAAAAGAAAGCTCGTTCGCAATGAGAACGAGCTATTTATAAAAAGACATCAAATTAATAAGTTGAATAAACTTTCATTTTTGTTGATTTCATGATAACCGAATCCTTTTTTCTCCAATCGATCTATTAAGTGATCGTAATCTTCATCACATTTAAGTTCGATTCCAATCAGGACAGGTCCATTTGCCTTATTATTTTTCTTTGTATACTCAAAACGTGTAATATCATCATCCGGCCCAAGGACATCTGAGATAAATTCTCTTAATGCCCCTGCACGCTGCGGGAATTGAACAATAAAATAATGTTGCAGCCCTTCATAGATCAACGAACGTTCCCTCATTTCCTGCATACGTCCAATATCGTTGTTACCTCCACTTACTACACAAACAACCGTTTTTCCTTTAATTTCATCTTTATAGAAGTCGAGGGCAGAGATCGGCATAGCCCCTGCAGGTTCTGCGACAATCGCATTCTGGTTGTACAACTCAAGGATGGTTGTACAAATTTTCCCTTCAGGTACTAACACGATATCATCAAGGATCTTTTGACAAATCTCAAATGGAAGATCTCCTACTTTTTTTACAGCGGCACCGTCCACAAATTTATCAATCTTTTCAAGTTCAATGACTTTTCCTTGTTCGATCGATTCTTTCATCGCCGGTGCGCCTGAAGGCTCACATCCGATGATCTTTGTGCGTGGTGAAATACTCTTAATATATGTTCCAGTTCCGCTGATTAATCCGCCGCCGCCGATGGATGAAAATAAGTAGTCTATATTTTCTTCAATATCATTCATAATTTCCATACCCACTGTACCTTGACCGGCTACAATTTTTTCTTGGTCAAAGGGGTGAATAAATGCCATTTGATGCTCTTCGCAATATTTCATTGCTTCATTAAAAGAATCATCAAATGTATCACCAATTAAAATGACTTCCACATATTCCTTACCAAAGAATTTCACTTGATCTACTTTCTGCCTAGGTGTAGTTGAAGGCATAAAGATCTTGCCTGTGATCTTTAGGGTATGGCAAGAATAAGCAACACCTTGAGCATGATTGCCAGCACTCGCACATACGACCCCATTGTTTAATTCTTCTACAGGCAAGCTTGATATTTGGTGGAAAGCACCGCGGATTTTAAATGAACGAACAACTTGCAAGTCTTCACGTTTCAAATAGACATTACATTGATAGCGTTCAGATAACACTTGATTTTTTTGAAGCGGCGTGTGTGTAACGACATCCTTTAATCGTTGATTGGCAATGATGATATCTTCAATGTGTAAGGTTCCCATGTGTGTAATCCCCTCGTTTGCTTTCGTTTTGCTAAGGTATAGCCTAATTCCTCTAAAAGATTGTGTTAATATAACACATTCAATAACATTTTTAACAACTCTTTAAAACGCACATACATACATTAATATCTTCATCATCTTACCATATGCTCTTATTTTTGCGAACCCCTATATGTAGCGAACAATCATCTTTCTCTTTCTTTCAGCATCCTCAGTAACATTCATCCGTTGCATACAGCTTTGGTAAGCGATTGCTTGTTGATTATTTTTTAGAGCGCCACTATAATAAAGTGGACGAACGAGTATGACCTATTCGTCATACATAGATCGATATATGTGTTTCTACTATGGTTTATCTATTAGAGGAGGGTCGAATATGTTTAAAAAACTAGCATTAATGACAACGATCTTATTAACATCATTATTCATGGGAGCGCAAGCTATTTTAGCAGCAGGCGGCGGTGCTGCAGAAGATGCTGCACATGCTGAACCATCTGGTTTAATCACTGGGGCGCTAACTGCACTTTCAATTGTAACTCTTGCTTTTATGATCTTTCTATCATTCCGTGATAACGGCTAATAAGAACGCACGAAAGTTTGATTTAAGGGTTTGGTTCAGTTTGAACCAAACCCTTGATTTATGTGATGCAATAAAGAGATGCATACTGCACCGAGAATTCACACAAAGGAGCTTTACTATGGGGGCATTACTATGACGTTTGATGTGTTAAATGTTATTGGGACCGTCGCCTTTGCACTGAGTGGCGTCATTGTCGCAATGGAGGAAGATTACGACTTAATGGGAGTATATATCCTCGGCCTTGTCACCGCTTTTGGCGGCGGAGCAATTCGTAACCTGCTTATCGGGGTGCCTGTGTCAGCACTTTGGGATCAAGGGACTTTATTCACAATTGCTATTATTGTTATGACTGTTGCCTTTATTTTCCCTTCCCTTTGGATTAACAGATGGCTGAAATTCGGTATCCTGTTTGATGCGATGGGCCTTGCTGCTTTTGCCATTCAAGGGGCCATGTATGCCACAGAAATGGGTCATCCGCTAAGTGCCGTTCTTGTCGCTGCAGCGCTCACAGGAACAGGGGGCGGCATGATTAGAGATGTATTAGCAGGCAGAAAACCATTATTCTTGCGAAAAGAAATTTATATTGGCTGGACATTGATTGCAGGTCTCGCGATCGGTCTTAATTTAGTAACCGGAACAATCGGGCTGTGGCTGGTATTTATTGTAATGGTTGTACTTAGAATGTTATCCGTCCATTATCAGTGGCAGCTTCCACACCGCAAAATTGAACAGCCAGCAAACTAAAAAAAAGAACCGCAATTTTATGATTGCGGTTCTTTTTCTATCGGGGCATCCGGATAGGTGATCCAATCACTCCAGCTGCCTGGGTAGAGTTTTACATTTTGATACCCTAAGCCCTTTAGAGCTAGAATATTCGGGCAAGCCGTGACGCCAGAACCACAGTAGACGATAATTTCTTCATCAAAATGCAGATCAGCAAAACGTTCTCTTAAACGATGTTCATCTTTCCACATTCCAGATTCATCTAAGTTTTCCTTCCAGAAGCCATGAACCGCCCCTGGAATCCGGCCCGCTTTCTTATCAACAGGCTCTGAAATCCCTTGATACCTTGCAAGCTCCCTAGAGTCAATCAAAATAGCATCATTAAGCGATGCGGCTACTACTTCTTCTTTTGAAATCGTCATATGCGGCTGTACATTTACAGAAAAGTCCTTCCTTGTGAAAACAGGTATTTCTTTTGTAACAGGAAAGCCGTTCTCCATCCACTCTTTAAATCCGCCATTTAATATATAGACGTTTTCATGGCCGACATAAGATAACATCCACCACAGTCTAGAAGCAAATGCACCGCCCTCATCATCATACGCAACGACCATTGTTTCTTGGTCAATTCCTAAGCGGCTGAACATCTCCCCTAGTGCTTCAGGCGTTGGCAATGGATGTCTGCCGCCATGCTCTCCTTTCTCGCCAGTCAGATCCCCTTCAAGATCCAAGTAAGCCGCATTAGGAAGATGACTTTCTTCATACCTTCTGAGACCATCACTTGGGTCACCAAGCTTTGTTCTGCAATCAATTAAACGGAGCGAAGCCCCATCCTCTATTAAGCTTTTGACCTCTTTAGCTGTTTTAATAAATGGCAGGTTTTGATTCATCTGTATCCAGCTCCTTACCGTCTTTTTAATGATGGGTTGTATCCTGTTGTTCATCGAGCAATTGATTTAACTGATTGAGGACAAACGCAACCGATTTAAAGGTTTCAATTTGCTTTTTCAACCCTGTTTTTGGATAAAAGGATTTAATCGCCACCACTTCTAAGTTATCAAACGTGTGAGTGATTTGGATCGGATATAAATGCTTAGGCTTTGTTTTCAACACAAACGCTTCTGCAAGCGGCTTCCAATTTTCGCTTGTTTCTTTCACGCGATCAGCAAATGGTTTTACCACACCAAAAAAATCAGGTTCATATCCTTCTTTTCGAACCTGATTTATATAATAAGATTCTGCTTCTTCATTTAGACGAAGAAGGTCTTGGTTGTATGTTTTTAAATCTAATTCTTCTTTGGAAAGCATTCTTCCTCACCTCTCCCTTATCATAGCAAATGACGATAAGGGTTAAAAGGAAAACATCTGCTTAAACGACCTCCACTTTCTTTTCGGTTCTGCGCCAGCTGCAACCGGCAATTCCACTTCCTCGTCTGGTGTTACTTTTTCCTCCATTTTATCAATCCTAGCCTCTAGCTTTTGAAGCATTTTCATCATATTCTCAATTTCCGAACGGTGCTTTAATAATTGATAACTTACCACTTCATCTGCTTTTTTAGAAAGTTCAGCCTCAAGGTCCTCTACTCGTTTCAGCACATTTTCAAGCTTTTCTTCATATACCCCAGCATGGACGTTTACTGCTTTAGTTTGCTTTTGGATCTTTGTATCCGTTGATGGACTCTTAGAAATGAGCGATGAGTATTCACTTAAGTCCACTTCTTTCATTTTTTTGCCTTCTTGAAGCTGCGCTTGGATTGTTTTTAATACAACAAGCTGTTCATCGGTAAAAAAGTAGTGACCATGTTCATTTGTCTCACAGTGAATATTAAAGAACTTCATCCAGCGTTGAATGGTTGTCGGATTTACCCCTAACTGCTCTGAAACCTCTTTTGTTTTCATCGTCATTTCCATAAGACGTCCCCTCCCGTTTAAAGTTCTAAGTTGAAAATTCGTTCTTTATCTTCTCTAAACCTGCATGATGACAAAACTAGAATCCTTTCGGCAAAGAAGGTTAAAAAAATACACGCAGAGATTATAGTCGTCTAATTTTGACGATACGTGTAAAACTTTATGCGGGTTGTACATCTAATTATTGATCATAGGCATACTATTTTTAAGGAGGGATTAGCATGCACCAAAATAACACGAATAAAAAACTGAACCAAAAAGACCAAGCACCAAAAAGAGAACACCAAAAAGATTCTGGTTATACTGGAGATAAAAAATTAGGAGGACCTAATCGTCCTGCCGAGTAAGCAAGATAAAAGCAAAAGCCGAGTTCCCATAAGCGAACTTGGCTTTTATTTATGCATAAATTTTTGCCCCCACTTATAAATCCAATAAAGTTCTACCCTCTTCGTATGGACCCATTCCCTGATTTCCTCAGGTCTTGTTTCTTTTACCCGCTTAAATAGAGGAGTTAGCGGCTTCCTCGAGTAAAACCAATCTAGTCCTTTAGATGGCTTATGATGATAGACCGGATGTAAAACGCGCAGCATAGGGCTTGTATTAGGGGATGTGATATCACATATTCGCTCATAGTCTCTTCTTGAACCAGTATGTTCAACTTTTCGCGTGAATTGTAAGATATCTTGATGAACTACAGGGTGAAATAAAATCATCGCCAACCTTTTTCCCAGTTCAATTCGTTGATTAACATGAGTAAAATTTCGGACATACTGACCATAAATGGATCCGTTCAACGTGGGTAGAAGAACATAGCTGAAATGCGCATATTCCTCCAATTGATAGCGCAATGTATGGAACACATTTTTTTGAAAAAGACCGCTGCTCATTACTTCTAACTCTAACAATTGTTGTTCATTAATAATTAAGGAAGTACATAATCTCACTTCATCCCTTGCTTCCCAAAATATTTTCCATTCCTGTCTCATAAATTCGGAGACGTGAAATGTCTTTAATTGTTCAAAAACGGGTAGTTGTTTTTTCTTCGCCCATTCATATAGTAGAAGTTGTGGGTAAGCGTCTTGAAAAATGATCCAATTTGCTCGCTCGTACATGGCAAAAATAGTAGCACGAGAGTTTTTGTCAAGAATACCTTGAAACCATTTACTCGATAAATCCGTCATATTCCAGCCTGCATTTCTAGAAACAATTCCCGCAAGCATTGCCCATCTAATCTCTGGGTTTCTCTCATAAAAGCGTTCATATGCTTTTGTTCGACTAATATTATCTTTGTTATATTTCTCAACAGTCTTCTTTATTAATTGAAGTTCATTCGTAGAAATAGTCATAAATTTTATCCTGCTTTCGATTTCATAGGATCTTTTCATCTTGGTATCATACGTTTTATTTGTCACATAACATCCAAAATTACTATCTACCCAGTTCATTATAAGATATGGTAAGATTGTGTGATGGAATCTCCCTACTAGCTTTTACCATATTTTTGATTCCATGCATGTTCTTACATGATGATGAACAAAGGTTGTGATGAAGATGACAATCCGGTATCCAAATGGAAAACGATTTGAGACTTCGCCAAAGAGCAGGAAGCTGCCAAAGAAAACAAACGAAATAACCTACAGTAATCGAGGGATGACTTTAGAGGAGGATATAAATACAACAAATGAATGGTATCTAGAGACAGGTAAAGCTGTCATTCATAAGAAACCTACTCCCGTTCAGATCGTAAAAGTAGATTATCCAAAAAGAAGTGCTGCTGTCATAAAGGAAGCATATTTTAAGCAAGCCTCTACTACTGACTATAACGGCGTATACAAAGGTAGATATATTGATTTTGAAGCAAAGGAAACAAAAAACAAAACGTCTTTTCCTTTGAAAAATTTTCACGATCACCAAGTGAAACATATGAAAGAAGTATTATCACAACAAGGCATCTGTTTCATACTATTACGCTTTTCAACTACAGACGAAGTGTATTTATTAGATGCCACGCATTTAATTCAATTTTATGAACAAATGGCTGATTCAAGAAAATCAATACGAAAGTCCGATGTTGAAAGATATGGACATTTGATTAAAATAGGATATCATCCACGCATTGATTACCTGCCAATCGTTGATGAAGTTTACTTCTCGTAAAAAGCAGCGAGTGCAATACTGATTTAAGTGAAAAGAGTTAAGTTGCATAAGGTTAGCATGAATAAGGTTAAACATGCATAGAAAGGAAGATTGCGATGTCAGAAGAACAAAACACACGAGCTGGCCGTCGTCAAGCACGTCAAACAAAGAAAAAAGATAAAAAGCCTAGAAAAGGTTTGTTTAAAAAAATTGCAATTGCGATTATGACGCTAGGGATTCTAGCGATTCTTGGCGGAGGAATTACAGCATTTGTGATGATTCAAGGAGCACCGCCGCTTGATGAAGAACGTTTGCAGTTATCTCAAGCATTAATCATCCATGATAAAAATGATGAATTTGTTTCCCAGCTTGATTCCTCAGAACGAAGAATCAATATTAGTATTCAAGATGCACCACAAGTACTAGAAGATGCCTTTATCGCCGTTGAAGATATTCGCTTCTATGATCATTTTGGTATTGATGTCCGACGTATGTTTGGAGCCTTAGCCGCCAACGTAACAGATGGTTTCGGAGCTGAGGGAGCTAGTACAATTACACAGCAGCTTGTTAAGAATTTATTCTTAAATGAGCAGAAGCAATTAACACGAAAAGTCCAAGAACAGTATTTAGCTGTTAAACTTGAACAAAAATATTCAAAAGATCAAATTCTTGAAATGTACATGAACCAAATCTATCTCGGCTCTGGAGGCTGGGGTGTTGAAGCTGCATCTCAAAGCTACTTCAATAAATCGATTCAAGATTTAACTTTAGCAGATGCGGCATTATTAGCAGGGATCCCAAGACGTCCAAGCTTCTATGATCCCACTCAAAACCCTGAAGCTGCAGAAAGCCGCAGAAATTTAGTTATTTCTTTAATGGAGCAGCACGGCAAAGTAACAAGTGAGGAAGCAGCTCAAGCTAAAGCTATTCCAATTGAAGACCAATTAAATCCTTCGGGAAAGCGTGAAGCCTATCCATATGAAGCCTTCTACAATCAGATCGTTTCTGAAATTGAAGCTATGGATGGGATTTCGATTCACGATTTATACCATTCAGGATTACGAGTATACACAACCTTAGATGTTGAAGCACAAGAGCATGTTGAACGAGTGCTTCAAACGGATGAATTTATTTCAAACTTTCCTGATAATGAATTTTTCCAAGCAGGGATTACCCTGCTTGATACAAAAACTGGTGAAATTCGAGCTATAGGAAGCGGATTAGAAGATACAGGCATTCAGCGCGGCTTAAACTATGCTACTGAAATTGAAAGACAGCCCGGCTCTACAATTAAACCGATCCTAGATTACGGCCCGGCTATTGAATACCTGCAATGGTCAACCGCAAAAGTTCTAGTAGATGAGGCGCACACGTACAGTAATGGAACAGAATTTGGCAATTTCGGCGGTACATACGAAGGTGCCATGTCTATGCGCCGTGCGCTGGCTCGCTCACGAAACGTTCCAGCAGTTAAAGCGTTGCAGGAAGTTGGAGTGGATCGTGCGGCTAACTTTGCTCAAGGCTTAGGAATTCCAATTGATCAAGACCCAATGCCGGAGTCATATGGATTAGGCGGTTTTAATACTGGATTTTCTACAATGGATCTTGCAGGAGCTTATGCAGCGTTCGGTAATAATGGGACGTACAATAAGCCGCATACAGTGCGTAAAATTGTCTTCCCGGACGGTCGAGAGATCAATACATCTCCTGAGCCGACTGCAGCAATGAGTGATTACACAGCGTATATGGTAACAGATATGCTGAAAACAGCTGTAACGGACGGTACTGGCACAATAGCCAACATACCAGGCCTCCCAATGGCAGGTAAAACAGGAACAACAAACTTTGCACAAGACACACGTACTAAGTACAACATCCCGCGTGACGGGGTACCTGATGTATGGTTCTCAGGCTACACAACGAACTATACCGCAGCTGTATGGGCTGGTTTTACAAAGTATGATGAGGGCAATTACCTTCAATCCCAAGAAGACCGCCGCTTAGCTCAGCGTATTTTTAAAGCGGTAATGGAAGAGGTTTCTAGTAACATAGAAACTCCAGACTTCACACAGCCTAACTCAGTGGTACGGATTGGAGTTGAGCGTTCAACAGGACTTCTGCCTAGTGAATTTACTCCACGGAGTGAAATTGTAGAAGAACTATTTGTTCGAGGAAATGAGCCGACTCGAGTATCGGAAGAGTTCATTCGTTTGCAAGCACCATCAAATATGACTGCAGGCTATGATGAAGGCTCAAATCAAGTCATTGTCAGCTGGGATTATCCGAGCAATCAACGTGATGCAGTTACATTTGATCTGCAGCTCAGTGTGAACGGTTCAAGCCCGCAAACGGTCGCACAAGGATCTGATATGCAATTCATTTTATCAGATGTCGAACCAGGTGCTACGTACCGATTCACAGTAACTGCCGTGTCAAACGATAATTCAAGCTTACGCAGTGATCCTGCAAGTGCTGAAGTGACAATTAACGGTGCTGAAGAGGAAGAAGAATTAGAGGAAGAACCTATTGAGGAAGAAGAAACAGAAGAGCCTCAAAATCCTGATGGTGAAAACGAAGAAGATAACAATCAGGAAGACGAAGGAAACAATAACGGAAATAACAACGGAAACAATGGCAATAACGGGAACGGAAACGGCAATGGAAATGGAAATGGGAATAACAACGATGGTTCCGGGAACGAAGAAACTCCACCTGCTCCTGAAGAACCAGGTGATGATGAAGAAGTTGAAACAAACAGCAGTTCCATAAGAGAAGAAGAAGACGAATAAGCAGCAGAAAAGGACACCCACCAATCAATGGTTGGGTGTTCTTTCTTATGGTTAGATCCCTTCTTTAATGAGTTATTACAGATATACGGATACAAAAGAACAGCACCACACAAGAGTGTGCGGTGCTGCTCAGGGGTAAAATTTTTATTGTTCTTTAAATGAGGTGAATCATTACTAAAACACTCCACAAAAAGAAAGCCAAAGCAATAACTAGCGGATGAAATATACGTAGACTCCTGCAGGATGTAAAGCAGGGCTGAGACCCCACAGTGCAAGAGCACGAGGAGGCTCAGCAGCTTCCTGCGGAAAGCGAAGTATATTTCAGGAGCGGCAAACATCCTACTTATGCCGATCGATTTAACGTACCTTTACAAGATTACTCTCTTGAGATAATGGTAACGAATAGCTATTCACAATCAAACGATAGCCTCCAGCTCTTTCCACTCTGTCTCAATCACTTGCTTTTCTTGCTCTGACATATCAACAGTTAACCGTTCATACTCACGGTCAAGACTGTCTAAAATTTGGTTTTTCATCTCTGCTTCAAGAGTATCAAAAAGATCTACTGCTTCACTGTCTACTTCTTTTTCTAGCTGACTCAAATACGCTTTAGCCATTTCTGTACCGTCAGATACGAGCTGGTCTTTTAGCTTACGACTTCCCCCTTCTTCAAAAAAGCTCTTTAACGAAGATAAAAATGAAAGATAGTCATTAGGATTTATAGTGAAAATATGATGTTCTCTTTGATGATCAAATTGTACGTTCAACTCTTCAGCATCTAACATAAAATGCGTAAATTCATTTCTAATGGACTCCTCAGTCTCTCTCATCCATGTCATTAGAGCCTGCTTCATAGAGGTTTCTACTCGCAATATCGTTGCTCCTAATTCTTGTACTAAGAAGTATTCACCTGAGTTTCTCCACTCTTTGATAGCAGCAGTAAGACTTTGGTGTTGAGCCTTTTTGGATTTTCCAGTAACAGTAACTACATTAACTGCATCTGTGTATTGATCATTTAATACATATTGAACGCGTTCACGCAGATATAGAAATAGCTCGTTAATTTCTTGGATCGTTCTTCTTTTTGCTGAGATCGGTTCAACGTCCTCCACATGTTTTTTCCACTTAGTGACTTGCACTTTTTTATTTTCTTGTTTAGCTAGACGCTCTTCCTTGCTCGCATTCATATAATTCAGCGTTTCATTTAACTGTTCTGTATATGTTCTTGTTTCTTCTTGAATTAATGAGAAGCTTAACTGTTTTAATTCTTGAATCGTCTCTGTATAAAATGCCTTCTCAAACCGTTCAAACATTTCATCATGAGAAGAGTTGCTGCGTTTCGCCTCTAACCCTTTTTTACTTGATAAAGGATATAGTCGAGGCTTATCGATACCAATATTTACAAGCTGATCATGAATGTGCTTTCTAACTCCGTTTAACTCTGCTGGACTGCTCGCAAGGTCTGCTGCATTTAAAATAAAATACAATTTATCCGTACTGAAGCGATCATTGACTTTAGCCATTTGTGTAAGAAAATGCTGATCTGACTTCGAGAACGCATGATTATAATACGTTACATAAAAAATCGCATCAGACTCTCTTAATTGAGTAAAAGCTACATTTGTATGCCGACCGTGAATGGAGTTTACTCCAGGCGTATCGACTAAAACGATCCCCTCTTTTGTCAACGGGCAGTCATAGTAGATCGTCACATGGTGAATCAAACAGGCATACTTTTCATCTGCCACGTATTGCGTGAGCTGTTCATGGGAAACAGATAACGTCTCTCCTAGCGTCCACTCAGTCTTTTTTAGGCTTTCTTTTAATGTTAATAAATAAGAGACATATGTTCTTTGCCAGCTTGTTGTTTGTTGTGTATCTTTAGGACGCCATTTTCCTAAGCTGTCAAGCGTCAGTGATTCATCTAACTGCTTCGCTACCGATTTAATCTCTTGATTCAGCTGTTCGGGCGTTTTTATCTCGACGCTTGCACTCAAATTTTGATGCTCGCTGTTTGACTGCTTAACGGTGGTAACAGTAGCTGTCGTAGGATGCGGGGAAACCGGTAAGATGGCATCGCCTAATAAGGCATTAGCAAAGCTTGATTTACCCGCACTAAATGCTCCAAATAATGAAATGATAAAAGAACGGTTATAATATCTTTTCACTCGATCTAAGAGCTTTCTCTTTTCACGATCCACTATTTCAGGTGCTACATGCGATTGTGTAATCGTAGTAAGCTTTGTTAACCAGCTGTTCGCTTCTTCCTCATCAAAACGAGCTCTTTTCTCACTAGCATCCTCATCCCAGTTTGTTTCAATCACACTTTCTTCAGGTAAGGAAACATGGTGAAAGACTGATTGGTCTACATCTTGCGGAACCTCACGTTCACTCATTGCCTCAAGCTGACTTTCATAGTGACCTTGATCAGAGTATGAGGCTGCAAGCTCAAAGTACTCTTCTTTTTCCATGTTAAACTCTGCTTCAATATCGTCTAGTTTGATTGTATATGTTTCAATTTCTTTAAAGCGAGTTAACTCTGCTTCTAATTGCAGCCTTTCACCTTCCCAATGACTTCTTAGCCCCGAGATATAGGTTTCAATCACTGCTTCAGCAAGTCTTTTTAACTCCTTTACAAAATAAGCGGTACGATCTTTGGTAAACGTAAACACATACTCACGGTCATGAGGACCCGTTTTAAGAGATTTTTCAAAGTGCTCTGGCTCCACGTTTACATGCACCTGACGAATGGCATCTTCAAACGCTTCTCTATTTGATAAATGAGTACGGTCATAGTTTTCGAAAAGCCGGTGCACATGAAACTCGAGCTGACCTTTTACCTTATCTTGCGTGCTATCAATTAATTTCTTTAAACGAAGCTCTCTTTCTTCTTCTGTTTTCTTCTTAGCGAAAAACAAGCCAACTTTAAATTGAGGCTGCATCGACTCAATCCATTCCCGGCATAGCTCAGTTGTTTCGTAAGGAAACAAGGTAACATCTTTTGTCAGTTTTGCCCACTCGCTTTCAAACGTTTCACGGATCATTTTTTCGGCTTGGGCATTTTCTTTTAATTCTTCTTGAATAGATTGCTTCCGCCCTAAATCTTCTTTATCGAAGCCATTTTCAGAAAGCTCCTCAATAACCTCTTCCATTTTTTCTTGCTTCTCATCTTCTATTCTAGAAGCTACACTCAAATAAAAGCTTTCGTTTAATCGCTTTTTTGAAGCTGGAATTAACTCATGACTGTAGTGCAAGATTGCTTTAATTTTTTGTTTAAATTCAGTGAATTGATTTAATGGATGATCATGTACTTTCATGCTCGTAAAATATAAATCGAGAGGCTCGATGCCCCATTCTTTAAACCCGTCTAACACCGATTGCTTAAACGAATCGAAAGACAACTCTGACTCATCATGTTTATCCACTTGATTGATCACAATGTAAAGCGGTTTGTTTTCATCTGTTAACTGCTTTAAAAAATATAAGTTGGTTTCGGATTGAATATGATTGTAGTCCATCACATAGACGATCAAGTCTGTTGTGTACAGGGCTTCCATTGTAACGGCTTGATGGGTTGGATCTGTAGAATCTACCCCCGGCGTATCATAAACGACACTTTGAGGGTGCATAAAAGGAAGCGGTGCAAAAATAGTCATATGGCGGATATCAGATCCATTCATCCCCCATTCTCTGACACTTTCCCATGGAATTTCGCCCGTCCACTCTTTTTCGGTATCATCCATTCGTTCAACTAAAAGTCCAAGCTCCCCGTTTTTAATACCGATAATATTAGCACTGGTTGGGATTGGACTTGTAGGCAGCACTTCAGCACCTAATAGTTGATTTAAAATTGTTGATTTTCCGGCAGAAAAATGCCCGCAAAATGCGACCTCAAATCGTTCATCAACCTCTTTATCTTTGATCATTGCTTGTCGTTGAATTTCAGGCTCCGTTAATACGCGTTGGCTGACATCTACTCTCATCCATTTCTCCCCCACTCCATGTAATCCCTTACTTTTTTATGTATTCTGAAGGTTTGTTGCACACATGGCCACGGGGTTACCATTCCCCCATGGCTTTAGTTCGTGCAGTTAGTTTTTCAAGCTCATTCATTAATGCTCGCAGTTGAGTAAAGCTGTGATAACTCTCTGGTTTGGTTAATATAAAGCGAAGCCTTTCTTCAATATTAACGGGTTTATGCTTTAACCGAGCTGCTGCAGCTTCAATGTTCTGAAGCTGACTAACCTTCTTTTTGTTGAGCCAAAATAAGGCATCTATAAACACTGCAGTCATCGCGACCATTAGCGTTCTGCCGTTTTTTCCGTCTCTCTTTTGAAAGAAAGATCGTAACTCTGCTTCTCTTTCTCTCCATAATACAAACATCTGGGGTAAAAAGGAAGCAGGATTTTCCCACGGTCTCTCTTCTTCTGTAATGTCAAAGTAAAAATAACTCGTTAAGAGCTTTCGCTCAAATGGTTTATCATCCGAAAAGATGACTGTACTTTGAGAACTATTATAAAACGGCTCACCCCTAAAAGCGGCAGGAAGAAAGTACTTCATTAGAGCAGTCCCTTTGCTTTCATTCTCTTTTTCCCTTCTCGGCACCTGTCTAGTAACGGACAGGTTTCACATTTAGGTGATTGAGCCTTACAATGATAACGACCAAAGAAAATAAGTCTGTGATGTGAATCAGACCATAATTCGATAGGGATTTTCTTCATTAACGTCTGTTCTACTATGTTGACATTATCTTTCCATCTGCATATTCCTAGCCGTTTTGATACTCTTTCTACATGAGTATCTACTGCAATAGCAGGAACTCCAAATGCGACAGATGTAACAACATTCGCAGTTTTACGGCCCACGCCTGCCAGCTTCACTAGTTCATCTCTTTCTTTTGGTACTTCTCCATTATATTGTTCAACTAGTGATTGTGATAATTTTTTTATATTTTTCGCTTTACTTCTAAATAAACCGATTCTGCGAATATCTTCCTCAAGTTCTTCAAGAGGAGCAGCAATATAATCTTCAGGCTGCTTGTATTTAGCAAATAAATCTGGTGTCACTTTATTAACAAGAGCATCTGTACATTGAGCTGATAGTACAACCGCAATTAACAATTCAAACGGATTAGAATGGGTTAATTCACATTCTGCATCTGGATACATTTCTGCAATAATATCTAGCACTTCTATTGTCTGTTTTTTTGATAACACGATTCTGTTCCTACCTTATTTGTTATTTAGATCTATTTTTCAAGCCAATTAAAGCTTGGGTACGCGTCCGCTCTTACACGTTCTTTTTCCGTTTTCTTCGGTTTTTGGTGCGCTCTGAACTTTTCTCCGTGAGCTCTTGCTTGAGCCACCGTTTTGACTCCATTTCGTTTCCATTCAAATAAAATCCGATCAATATACCTAAAATTCAGCTTCCCTGATATGACCGCTTCTCTGAGAGCCCCGATAATTAGTTCTGAGGAATGCTGGTCTTGGTCAATCCACATCGATAACGTTTCCGCTTCAATAGGTGATAATGGCCTGCAGAATTCTTTTTCAAAAACTTGATAAAGGTTACCTGCTGTTTCTTCTTCTCTTTTTTCTTGACCCTCAATTTCTTTTGATTGAAGGAATGTGCATAACTTTTCGTATAAAGGCTCTAATGAATAAAATTCAAATAAGATCCCTTCGTTATCCCAATGCTTATCTAATGATAAAAACCCTTTCTTAACAAGTCCGCCCATCAGCTTGGCACATTCAGCCGTTGTCAGACTCATACGCTCGCTTAGTCGATCGGGAGTTGGAAAAGGTTCTCCTTGTTCAATAAAAGCCTGCACGTGAATAATTCCAGCAAATTCTTGCTCACTTAGACCAAGCTTTGAATAATGCTCAATAAGCAAGGCAGGAATAATGACCTGCTTTTGCTTCATCCATTGAAGTAAAAAATTCTGATTCATAAAAACACCTCTGCCCATTATTATAACACGCATTACCTGCTCCGTCGTTGCCTAATCATTCCTGATCTTCTAGAGAGCTAAGAACTCGTCATGGAAAATAGTTAAGCGCATAAAACCCAAAAAAGCCTCTATTTAGGTAACCACCTAAAGAGACTTTTTTGGGTTTTGCCCATTAAGGATACAAACGATTTAACAAACGCGGGAATGGAATTGACTCACGAACATGTTCTACTCCAGAGAGCCACGCTACCGTACGCTCTAATCCAAGACCAAATCCTGAATGTGGAACGGAACCGTATTTACGTAAATCTAAATACCATTGATACGTATCAAGTGACAAGTTGTGCTCGTTAATACGCTGTTCTAGTAATTCATATGAGTGAATACGCTCTGATCCTCCGATAATCTCACCGTATCCTTCAGGAGCGATCAAGTCTGCACATAAAACGACATCCTCGCGATTCGCATCTGGCTGCATGTAGAAAGGTTTCAACGATGTCGGGTAATGCGTAATGAACACTGGCTTATCATAATGTTCTGCAATGGCCGTTTCATGCGGTGCGCCAAAGTCATCTCCCCATTTAATATCATCAAATCCTTTTTCATGTAAGAACGTAATCGCATCATCATAAGAGATACGCGGGAAAGGAGCTTGTACTTTTTCAAGTTTTTCTGTATCTCGTCCTAATGTCTTAAGCTCAAGCTGGCAATTTTCCAGTACTGACTTAGCTAGGTATGAAACATATTGTTCTTGAATTTCAAGACTTTCATCAAATTCAACAAATGCCATCTCAGGCTCAATCATCCAAAATTCAATCAGATGACGACGTGTTTTTGATTTTTCAGCTCGGAATGTCGGGCCAAATGAAAATACACGTCCAAGTGCCATAGCGGCAGCTTCCATATATAATTGACCGCTTTGAGATAAATAAGCATCTTCATCAAAATATTTCGTTGCAAACAATTCCGTTGTACCCTCAGGAGCGCTTCCTGTTAAAATCGGAGGATCGACTTTTGAAAAATCATTTTGATTGAAGAATTCATATGTAGCACGAATAATTTCATTACGCACCTTCATTACTGCATGCTGGCGCTTTGAACGAAGCCATAGATGGCGGTGGTCCATTAAAAATTCTGTGCCATGCTCTTTTGGTGTAATTGGGTAATCAGTAGCTTCATGAATCACTTCTACTTTCGTTACTGTTAATTCATAACCAGACGGAGCACGATCATCAGCACGTACCGTTCCCGTTACATATAATGAGCTTTCCTGCGTTAAGTTCTTAGCAGCTTGAAATGCTTCTTCTCCTACTTCCGCTTTGACGACAACACCTTGAATAAAACCAGTTCCATCACGCAGTTGTAAAAAAGCAATCTTACCGCTTGAACGTTTATTAGCAAGCCAAGCACCGATTGTTACTTCTTGCTCGACATAATTTCCAACCTTGGCGATTGTTGTTTTCACATTATTCCCTCCATCACTAACAAATGCTATTGAGACATCAATCCTCATTATACCCTTCTTGGAAATTTGAAGTCAACGACTAAGCGACCTTAAGCTGTACATCATATGTAAAAGTTAAGCCCCCTTGCTTTGAATACAAGAGGGCCGAATGAAGAACTGCGTTTATTTTGTTTTTGCACGAACAAATCGCTCAATACGAATTAATGCTTCTTCTAAAGCTTCAAGTGAGGTCGCATACGATAAGCGGACATTATGTGGTGCCCCAAAGCCAGAACCAGGAACTAATGCTACTTTTTCTTCTGCTAATAAGGCTTCTACCCACTTATCGACATCGTCATATCCATTTAACTTAGCCGCCTCGCTTACATTTGGAAACAGGTAAAATGCTCCTTTAGGTTTCACACAAGACACTCCAGGGATCGCAACAAGCTTTACATACACTTTGTTTAAACGGTCTTCAAAAGCAGAACGCATCACTTCTACAGATCCATCATCCTCTGTGTAAGCCGCAATCGCACCGTACTGTGCACTTGTTGTAGGGTTTGAAGTACTATGGCTTGCTAGGTTCGTCATCGCTTTAATAAGTTCTGCAGGACCTGCAGCATAGCCAATTCTCCACCCTGTCATAGAATGTGATTTAGAAACCCCATTTACAACAACCGTTTGTCTCTTGAATTCGTCAGAAACTTCAGCAATCGATGTATGAGTGACTTCACCATAAACAAGCTTCTCATAAATCTCATCAGATACAATTAAAATGTCATGCTTTAAGCAAACATCTCCAAGCTGCTTTAATTCCTCTTTTGAATAAAGAGAGCCTGTTGGGTTTGATGGAGAGTTAATAATAACCGCTTTTGTTTTCGGTGTAATAACCGCTTCTAACTGCTCTGCTGTTATTTTAAAATCATTACTTTCAAGTCCCTCTACATAGACTGGTTCACCGCCTGCAAGTTTCACTTGTTCAGGATAGCTCACCCAGTAAGGTGTAGGAATAATGACTTCATCAGCTTCGTCTAAAAGTGCCTGGAATAACGTGTAAAGAATATGTTTAGCACCAGTTCCTACAATAATTTCACTCGGTGCATAGTCTAAGCCTTGGTCTTCTTTAAACTTTTCAATAACAGCTTTTTTTAAAGCAGGCAGACCGCCTGATGGCGTATATTTTGTGTGCCCTTCTTCCATGGAGCGAACCGCTGCATCAATTATGTACTGTGGCGTATTAAAGTCAGGCTCACCCGCTCCTAGACCAATGACATCATGTCCTTGTTCTTTTAGTTCTTTTGCTTTTGCAGTAATGGCTAGTGTTGTCGATGGTGTTAATGCAGAAACTCTTTGTGCTAATTTCATGTTCTTAATGTCAACTCCCTTATCATGACTATATATAACTATAGTGTGTACACTCAGTTGAATCAAGTGTAGATTCAGAAAAGACAAACGATTAAAGAAATTTATTTATCTTTAATATATTATCTATTTATATTTCGAATGCTGTATCTTTTTAGAAAGGACCCGTCTTCAAACGTTAGATAATAATACCCTGTTCGAGAATTTTGGTCATTGTACATCACTTCATACACAGGAACCCCTCGTGTATAGCCGAGACGAATTTTCTCAATTTTCCTATCTGGTAATTCGCGTTGGGCAATCTCCATCGCTTGATCATAAGAAATTCCATCCGCTCGTTTCAGCTCATGAACAGTTTCTAGGTCATCACCAACAAAAACGATCATTTCGTCATTGTCATCATTAGTACCAGTCAAAACATAATATGCTTCTGTACCATGATAGTAGTGGGCTCCTTCAACTGTTTGAAGATGCTGATTAGAAAGCGCCAAATCTTTCGCTTCATTGTAGCTTTCAACGAGCGGTGCGCGGATGATGTGATAGGCATATGCACTTGTACCAACAAGAGCCAAAAAGCCTACAATCAGTCCCGTAATTATAATCTTTTTCATTAAAATTCACCTATTTCATTAAGCTTGCCTACGTTCTATAAATTGTGAACACCATTTGCTCTTCATTTTTTTCATCTAATGATAAACCAAACATTAAATCCTGTTCTTTCAGCGTGCGATTGAGAGAATCGACAATTTTGTATAAATCACTCGCTTTTTGCACTCTGACCGTGGATAATACTTCCATTTTTTTATCCATTCTTTCTCCTCCAATTTTTAAATCCTTTTTCTCAAATGACATCCTTTTTGCTCAACTTTTACTAGTCATAAGGAAGTTCTGTTCTGCCATACTAAAAGTAAGCCAAAGAAAGGGGGCGCATAGATGATGCACCAACCATCAAAAACCGCCTCTTCATTTCAAAAGCAAAAGGAAAGCATTTCTTTTGTTGGACGCAGCGGACTTGATTGGCATCAGCTGTTTCCCATTTCGATTCGTCAAACTGATTTCCCTGCCTTTTTCGAAAAAAAGCAGACAACCCAAGAATAACACGAAAGCTAGAAAACAAAAATACAATTTTATCTAGTTCACACCTCATGATCCTGCGCTCAAATAGTGCAGGATTTTAAATGTATGATCTAACCCTTTGATAATGCTCATTCGCTTCAAATTTAATCTTTTCTTCATCTAACGTTAGCAGCTCTTTGTTTCTCATTAAAGGTAAGCCCTCCACGTATACATCCGTGACATCTGAGCTTTTTGCTGCATACACGATATGTGAATCACGGTTAGACGCAGGCTGCATGTGGGCTGCATGTGAATCGATGATCATAAAATCAGCTTTATATCCTGTTTTAATTTCACCTGTCTTTTCATGCTCCAATAATTCTGCCCCGTTTTTAGTCGCCATCTTAATCGCCACCTCAGCAGGTATTAAAATTGGATCCTCGGCAATTCCTTTATGAATAAATGCAGCCATTCTCATTTCTTCGATCATATCAAGTGTGTTATTTGAAGCAACACTATCAGTGCCAAGCCCTATTTTCACCCCTTTTTGCAGCATTTCTGCAATAGGTGCTACACCGGACCCCAGCTTCAAATTAGAAATCGGGTTGTGGCTGATACCGGCTTTATATTCGGCTAATAGATCGATATGTTCCTCGTTTAAATGTACGCCATGGGCAAATAACCATCTAGCCTCACTTAAGAAGCCTAGCTTCTCTAAGTGTTCAAGCGGGTGATGATGATACTGTTGAATATGTTCTCGGACCTCTTTTCTCGTTTCTGCCAAATGCATATGTATTGGGAGATCCAGCTTTATAGCTTCTTCAACAATCATTTCGATAAATTCCGGCGGGCAGGTGTAGGGAGCGTGAGGAGCAAGCATCGTTTGGATGCGAGAATCTGCTGCTTTGTGCCACGTCTTTGCAAATTCAACTGCCTCTAAAAGCTTTTCTTTCTGTTCCTCTTTAGAACACAAACCAATCATTGAGCGCATTAATGTTGCGCGCATGCCTGCATCCGTTATATCTTGTGCAAATTCATGCATAAATAAGTGATACATCTCAAGAAATGTCGTTGTTCCTGAGCGAATCATCTCAACCATTGCTAAGCCACGTGCTGCTTTTGTTGCCTCCAGGTCCAGCTTCCCCTCAAAAGGCCACATTTTTTCTTTTAGCCACTGATCAAGCGGCAGGTCATCTGAATATCCCCGCAAAAGGGACATTCCAGCATGCCCGTGGGTATTGACTAATCCCGGACACACCCACTTACCGCAGCCGTTAATCACTTCATCTGCCTCAGTTAATTCTTCTTCACTCGGTTTACCGTCTGCAATCTTTTTAAATACACCTTCATTTATGATGACGTAGCCATCTTCAATCCAATTAAAACTTTTCTCATCGGTTCTAATCGAAACAGTATGTATTAAAATCGACATGATCTCACCCACCTTCCTTTTCACTGGAAATGTCTTACGATTAATTTTTTAAAAGCGTATTGTTAACAGCTCATAATCAGTTTCATTTACTTTGATTAAAATTGTACCATGCTGTTTTGTCTCGTATGTGTCGATCCATGTTTCCTGCAGTCTCTCACGAACACTCGCACTAACGGTATGATCATGCAAATTAAAAATAACCGCTACCTCAGGATCTGATGAGACAAGGAAATCTTCACCCGTCCCTTTCTCCGTCCCATACTCGGCTACCTTTAACACATTCACCGTTGATAAGTCTTTAGTCATCCATTCTTTTTCTAATTCAAGGGAGGCTTCATTCGCTAAAAATAATCGGTGCCCGCAGCCAATATCTACATCTAAGTTTAAAGCAGGCATCATAGAGCTCGTACTTTCCATGACAGAAAATTGTAAGGCTGGATGAGGCTGATATAGTCCTTCTTCCTCCCAGCTGATGATATCAATTTTATACTCTTGATAAGACTCAGAGAACCATTTTAACCCTTGATCAGGAACGATGATTTGTTCTACCTTCCTCTCATCAAGCAGCCTGCTCACTCCGCCCATATATGTATCCTCTAACTTGGGCAATATAAGCTGGTTAATGACTGTAATGCCTAAACGCGTTAATCTCTCGGACAGTTCATCAAATGATGCTTCACTTCCCGTCCCTATTAACACAGTAAATTCATCTTTCGTATGAATAAGCGCCGATTCCCCCTCCGGAAGATCAAAGAATAAAATCGATACGTCATCTTCTTCATCCTTTAGAATGGTTCGAATATCTATATCAGAAGAAGCCCTAATGAACAACGGATTTGACGTAAAAACCACTACCAAGATTATTGCAGCTATAAGCACTTTCCATTTATGCACCTTGATCTACCTCCACCATTAAAATATTAAAAACGACAAAATTAAATGGCTGTAACTAAACTCCGCCTGAATAGTATGCGAAGGTCAGGGAAAAGATATAAGGTGCTTGTTCAATTGACGTAAAATGTGTAAAATCTCAAAGCTGAAGTATTACTTGAGTGTACGCGTTACAAGAAATCTTCATAACGATCGAGTAACACTTCGAGTTTATGCTCGTCTACTGGAACATCAGGCAGTGATTTAATAAATTGACTTCCATATCTTGTCGTTGAAATTCGGCGGTCCAGTACAAATACGCAACCTTTATCTTCTTTCGTACGAATTAAACGTCCGAACCCTTGTTTAAATCGAATAATAGCTTGCGGCAAAGATACATCCATAAAAGGGCTTTTCCCCGCTTCTTTTGCCTGTTCAAGCTGTGCTTGCAGCAAAGGTTGATCAGGTGGCGAGAACGGCAGACGAACAATCACAAGACTTGTTAGTTCATCTCCCGGTAAGTCAATCCCTTCCCAGAAACTGCTCGTCCCAAAAAGAATGGCTTCCTCAGCCTGTTTGAAGCTTTTAATCAGTTTAGCGCGAGATCCGCTGGTGATCCCCTGACCAATTAAAGGCATCGGTTCATATTCACTTAAATCTTTAATATAGTCATACACCATCTTTAACATCTCATAGGAGGTAAATAAAACAAGCATTTTACCCCGCTTCCTCTCAGCAATACGCCATACTTTGATTGCTGCATCCATTGCAAATTGCTTTTCTCCTACCTCTTTAATTGCAGGCATATCTTTTGGAATCAACAGTCTCGCCTGATCTTTATAAGAAAAAGGCGACTCAATCGTATACACTTTCGCACCGAAATCTTCTAATCCAAGCTGTTCGAGCTGATAATCAAACGATCCGTTTATTGATAAGGTAGCCGATGTTAATACAACGCTTTTTTTCTTTGCAAAAAACTGATCTGCCAGTCTGTCGGCTACTTGGATCGGTTTGCTGTAAATAAAGGTAGCATTCCTAGCTCCTCTAGGTTCAATTTCAATCCAATAAACAAATTCCGGATCTGCTTCGAGTAATAACTCGTACAAGTACTGCTCTTCTTCCATTAATGCATCTACTAGTCGTTCCGAATCGGTCACTAACCCATGGTCAACATAGCTTATCTGATCCTTTATCTCAAGAAATTTCTTTATTAATGTATCAAAACGAATTCGGATGTCTTTAGCGAACATATGAACTCGCATCGTACATTCTAAAATGGCATTCCATGAGCTTCCCGATTCATCAAAGCTCCTATATCTGTAACTTATACGCCCAATATCTGAGGCGCCAGTCTTTCTTTTATATGTTACATAGTCATTCAGCATTCGGAACAATTCATCTAATTCATCTTTAATTGCGGTAAGTGAAATTATTAATTCGTCATGAAGTTGTTTGCTGCTTATTCCGTATTCCTCTAAAATTCGGCTTAGATGCGGTTGAATGCCATGGTCGTGATCGAGTCCTATTCGCTGAAGTAAATAAGAAAAGGTCACATAATCTGCTTTCATCCCTAAATGTTCGCTGGCAGCTTCTACTAAATGATGGGCTTCATCTATAACCGCATGGGAATAACTTGGCAGTAAAGCTTGGTCATGAACAAGGTCAGTTAAGAGCAGTGCATGATTGGTAATAACAAGGTGTGCCTCTCTCGCTCTTCTTCTAGCCCTGTGGTAGAAGCATCGAGAAAACCACGGACTGAACTTTCCTAAGTCAGACTTCGCATCGCTTTGCACTTCAAACCAAAATCCTCTGCCGCCAGATGATAAGTTAAGCTCCTCTACATCCCCGTAGTCCGTCTCAGTCAGCCAAACAAGAATTTGAGCCTTCATCAGCCTGACATCATACGTATCATCAGAGATCGTTCTAAGAGACTGCTCAAACTTACGTAAACAAAGGTAGTGACTGCGCCCTTTTAGTAAAGCTACGTCTACTGGAAATGGAAGAAGGCGTTCGAGCAGCGGCAAATCACGCATGAGCAGCTGATCTTGAAGCGGGATGGTCTGGGTCGAGATGACGACCGCCTGATCTGTCTCATGTGCATACAATACAGCCGGCAGTAAATAAGCAAGGGATTTTCCTGTTCCCGTTCCTGCTTCAATTAACACATGCTCATTATGATGAAACGCATGGTCAACCTTGTCCATCATCCTTACTTGACCTTCTCTTGTTTCATATTTTGTAAAAGCTTCTTTAAGCCCTTTATCCGCAGAAAAAAGTTCAGACCTAAATTCACTAAACGTCCCTTTGAATGATTCAGGTGCTGGTTCATTGTCATGCTCAGGCTGCTTTTTTAGTGCAAGCTGACGATAGCAGTCAAACTCCTGCGCATCATTCACGCCAAACATGACCTTCTCTTGAATAAAAGCTGAAATCATCGGCTCTAAGCTGCTTCTAAAATACCTGACAATAGGAATCAGCTGCTCAAGGGTTAAGAGAGGAAGACCTTTTAGTTTATTTAATAAATATAGAAAAATTTCTGCTGTTACTTCCGCATCACTATCGGCTTGATGAGGACGATCATGCGAAAGCCCTAGGCTGAACGCTAAATGTCCGAGCTTATAACTATCTTCTTTAGGCAATAACATTCGAGACAGTTCCACTGTGTCATAGCATTTCATTTTTGGAAGCTTCTCACCAATTAATTCAAATTGATTTTTTAAAAATGATAAATCAAACGGAACATTATGCGCCACAAATCCAACATTTTCAAATAAAGGAAGCAGCTCTATAGCCAATTCCTTAAACGTTGGTGCATGTTCAACCATCGCTTGATTAATACCTGTTAACTCCTCGATAAAAGGAGGAATCTCAACTTCTGGATTAACAAAAGATGCAAAACGTTCAATGATTTCCCCGTTTTCGATGACCACTGCTCCTATTTGAATGATTCGATCACCCTTTGCTACTGAATGACCTGTTGTTTCTACATCTACGACTATAAAGCGATCGTTCATGTTTCACCTCTAACCTTACCTAACATCTCACATCTCTAATTTTTTTCATTTTGGTTTATTCATTTTGTTTTATTCCATTAAGCGATTCAATCATTTTATTCAATTAAGTTGAAAGTGAGTTGATAGTTCCTCTGATTGTGCATGCGGCCAGTGTGCAATCAGCCAGCGAACTGACTGAGCGATCGACTCATTATTTTCCGCCTGGCTAAGTTCTGTAAATAATTCAATCGCATATTCATACTCTTCAATAAGAGCATAATTCCACGCTAACCCATGCTTTGTTTCAATTGTTCGTCTGCCTAACGATTCGAGACGCTTATAACAGTGAATCGCCATTTGATGATGACCATGCCACTCACTCACTTTAGCAAAAGCAAGCAGAGCCTCATCTGTGTAAAGCAAGCTTAAGGCACTTAATAAACAGTTCCAAGCTTCTTTTATATAGCCCGATTCAATCAAACAGCATCCTAAAAAGAAATACGCTTCGCCGTCTTCTTCTAATTCTTTTATCGTTTCTTTAAAATAATGAGCGGCCTGACTATACTCTTTCTTCACATAATGACATACTCCTAAATTATACACAACATCCATACTCGTTGTAAGTTCATTCGCTTTTTCAAAGGAGTAAATAGCTTGGTCGAAATCCTCAAGCTGAGTGTACAGACACCCTAAACCTACATACGCAAAATGTGAAATGACAGGAGATGCTTTTGATTGAATCAAATACAAAAACGTTTCAATCGCCTTTGTGTGAGCCTCTGTATATAAAAGAGCGTAGCCTAAATAAAGCATTCGCACGTCATTCGCTTCACCGCTTGCCTCTTCATTTGAAAGCGCCTCGCTTGCTTGTTTAAACATTTCTAGTGTGAAAAAGCTGGTTCCTCGGCTTTCATAGCTTGGAACTTCTGCTGCCCTCTCTTTTTTTTGTTTGAGGTCAATTAATTTTTCCTCCATGTCACTCCATGATTCTAATAATGATTGCGCTGCTTCTTCTAAAAAATGCAGCTGCTCTTCTTTTTCTTTAGTTGAAAATAAATGCCAGTTTTTATGGGCTGTCGAATACAGCTGATCCCACTGGTTCATAAATTCACTCATAAAAAAACCCTCCTCTCGTTGTCACTCCTCTTGCTCAGTGTTCAACGAATAGGAGGGGAATATGCGGTCTACATAACGGTAGAAGCTGGTTCTGTCCCTAACATTTCAACAATTTGATTAGTCTCATCCATTATCGCCACTCTTGGCGTATGTGTAGCAGCTTTTGATTCTTCCACCATTACATAAGATAAAATAATAACGACATCATCTTGTTGAACGAGTCTAGCTGCGGCACCGTTCAAGCAAATGACTTTACTGCCGCGAGGGCCTTTAATGACATAAGTTTCAAATCTGGCTCCATTGTTATTATTAACAATTTGTACTTTTTCATTTTCAAGAATATCTACAGCATCCATAATATCCTCATCAATGGTAATGCTTCCTACATAATTCAAATTAGATTCTGTCACACGAGCTCGGTGAATTTTTGCTTTCATCATCGTACGGTACATGGTTTATTCTCCTTTTGATACAATAATATTATCGATTAAACGTGCATGTTTAAATCTATAGGCGACGGCCAATAGGACCGTCTTATCTTTTTCGGTAACAGGCGTAAGTTTCGGATACGTCAGCAATTCAACATAGTCCATTTCCGCATGCTGTAAGGAGTTTAATTCATTTTTTACAAATTGAACGATCTTGCTAGTACTCAGCTCGCCTTCTTTTATGAGACTGCGCGCCTGTGTAAGCACCTGATAGATAAGAGGTGCTTCTTGCCTCTCTTCGTCTGTTAAATAAACATTTCGAGAACTTTTAGCAAGGCCGTCTTTTTCTCTAACAGTAGGACATGGAATCACTTCAACAGGAATATTAAACATATCCACCATATTAGTGATAATCGCGACTTGCTGAGCATCCTTTTGCCCGAAATAAGCTTGATCAGGCTGAACAAGCATGAATAGCTTCATCACAACAGTGGTCACCCCGTCAAAATGACCCGGACGGCTTTTACCGCATAACACATTCACTCCTTCTGTCACGTGAATGGTCATTGATGGAGCTGCCGGGTACATTTCCTTTGTGTCAGGATAAAATAAAAGATCCACACCGAGCTCTTTTGCTATGTTTTCATCACGGACAAAATCTCTAGGGTAACGCTCTAAGTCCTCATTCGGTCCAAACTGCAGCGGATTGACAAAGATACTCAGCACGACAATATCATGTTGACGTCTAGCTTCTTCGATCAAACTCATATGTCCTTCATGTAAGTAACCCATCGTTGGAACAAATCCAATCGACTGCTGCTTACGTTTGACAGCTGTTATTTCTTCTCTTAACGCATGAATGGTCTTAACAACTCTCATTCTCTGCCACCATACAATCCTGCCAGCACTTCTTCATTCATTGTAAATCGATGTTTATCTTCAGGGAACTGTCTCGACTTCACATCATGCACATACTGGTCCACTGCTTCTTGAATGACGTCAGATACATTTGCATACGTTTTCACAAATTTTGGTACATGAGCCGAACCATAGCCAATTACATCATGATACACAAGAACCTGTCCGTCTGTATCCGCACCGGCACCTATGCCAATCACAGGAATCGATAGTTCTTCTGAAATAAGGGCTGCAAGTGAATCTGGTACACACTCAAGGACCAAAGCAAACGCACCAGCAGCTTCTAGCGCATGAGCATCCTCTCTAAGAGCACGGGCATCTTCTAGCTCTTTTCCTTGCACCTTGTATCCACCCATCACAGCCACCGATTGAGGTGTTAAGCCTAAATGACCCACAACCGGGACTCCAGCGGTCGTTAATTTAGAGATCGTCTCAATCACTTCTCCTGCCCCTTCAAGCTTAATTGCATTTGCCCCAGCTTCCTGCATTAGGCGCTTTGCATTAACAAACGTTTCAGTGAGATCTGCATGATAGGATAAATACGGAAGATCAGTGACGACAAACGTATTTCTTGCCCCGCGCTTTACGGCTTTTGTATGCAGAACCATATCATCTACAGTGACAGGAATCGTTGAATCATAACCTAGAACCACCATTCCAAGTGAGTCTCCGACTAAAATCATGTCCACTTCCGCTTGTTCTAGATGCTTAGCAGAAGGAGCATCGTAAGCCGTCATCATCGTAATTTTTTCTTTTTCCCGCTTCATTTCCTTAAATGTTGCTGTCGTTTTCATCATCTTCCTCCTTTTTATAGAGGAGGGATTTTAGCAATGGATTTCCACAAAAAAACCTTCTCCCATTTATGGAAGAAGGATTTTGCTCACAGAAAATAATGCACACAAAGCTGTGAAAAACAAGCAATGTACACATATTGCATATCAATCCCTCTGTCCTAGTCCTTTGGGGATCAAGGCAGAACTAATTTTTTCTACTTTCACTTCTTGTGGTGCTGTTCCTAAGATACAGCCCATATGTTGAGTATAGCAGAAATTTGTTACTTAGAGGGATCAATTTCAATATCAGCTGAATAGATATGATGAGTTTTGCCGGATTCATCCTCCACAAGCAGTACACCGTCATCTGTAATGCCTTTCGCATAGCCGTAAATGACCTCTTTTATCATCCTGGCATAAATATATGTGCCTACACTAATGGAGTAAGATTCCCATAACGGACGAATCGATTGAAATCCATTTTCTAAATATTCTTCGTACAGCTCTTCAAATTCCAAGAGGATATCTGCAATTAAACGAGCTCGATCAACAGGCTGCCCGGATGCACCGTCTTTTTCAAGGTACAATGAAGTAGCAAGATGAGCAATGTCCTCCCCGAAATCTTCTGACGTTTGGTTGACATTAAGACCAATGCCGATAATAACTGAATGAACAAGATCAGGATCGGCTTGCATTTCTGTTAAAATTCCTACAAGTTTTTTTCCTTTTAATAAAATATCATTCGGCCATTTGATTTCGCATTGCAGACCTGTATTTTTCTTGATTGCCTGTACAACTGCGACAGCGGCAAGCAATGTTAACTGTGGAGTTTTTTGAGGCGGTAGGGGCGGCCTTAAAATCATACTCATTGAAATGCTTGTGTTGCTTCTTGAATGCCAAACCCTTCCTAACCGACCTTTTCCTTTTGTCTGCTCATTCGCTACAACAACATGTCCTTCTTCGGCCCCTTCTTGAGCTAACTTATGTGCAATTTGCTGAGTTGACTCTGTGGCATCAAAATAAGTGAGCTCACGGCCTAAAAACTTGGTCGTTAAATACTGCTTAATTTCATGAGTATGAATGCCATTTGCCCTCATCACCATCCGGTACCCTTTTCGTGGTGCCGAATCAAGCTGATAGCCATTTCTTCTAAGTTCTTCGATATGCTTCCAAACCGCTGTACGTGAACAACCAAGCTCTTGACTAATTTTCTCGCCCGAAATATATTCGCCTTGGTGATCTTGAAATATTTTCAATAATTGTTCTTTCATATTTGCTCACCCCTCTCCTGTATTACTTGTAACAATTGCTTGTAACAACGTATCTTTTTCGTTAGGAAGGTTTCCTGTTACGACCTGTTCTTCTACCCACAAAATAGCTTCGCCTAGCCATGGACCTGCTTCACGCTTAAAGTGTCGAAGCAGATCAGTACCTGTAACCGCTAAATCATTTTTCGATTGAATAGGAAGCTGCTCCCACATTGTTAAAAGCTCTTCATTAGACATATATGACTTATCAGTAAGCTCCCTCACTCGCTCCACATCTAATGCAACTTCAATCGAAGTACGATAGAGGGACAGAACTTCCCATGTATGATTCTTTCTATAAGTAAAAGCAGCCAGACGGTTTCGCACATCTTTTGTTAATTGATTGGAGAATAAGAACCCCTTCAAATGACTTTCACTCGTTAGATTCATGCTTAGGCAAATGAAGGTCCAGATTACTTCTTCTTTTTCATTCCTTAAGACAGGAAGTTCTCTCAAAAAACTGATCGCCTTTTTATCTAATTGAGGAAGACCGCAATGTTTGTAAAGTCCTGACGATGCAAGTTCTTTAAGTGCTGTTTGTTTAAATCGACCAGAAACGAGCTTATAAAATTCTTTAGAAATTCGCTCCATTGCTACTCGGCTTAACGTTTCTGCTTGATTCCTAATGATCTCACCAAGATTCTCTGAAACCTTAAACCCTAAATCACTTGAAAAACGATAAGCTCTTAACATCCGAAGAGGATCCTCAGACATTCTTGCTGCAGGCTCATGGGAGCGAATAACCTGATTTTTAATATCAGCTTGTCCATCTAATGGATCGAATAACTGCCCTTTCTGATCAAGTGCCATACTATTGATTGTAAAATCCCTCATTAAGAGATCCTCATCTATGCTTTTTCCTCTTTGGGTAGTCACTTCAAACAAGCAGCCTGAGTGGCGAACAATCACGGTTTGGTGCTGATTGTTCATTGAAAATGTCTTGGCAAATACCGTACTTATTTCTTCTGGAGTAGCTTCGGTGACAATATCAATATCCGTTATCGGCCTTTTGCATAACAAATCACGAACGGCTCCTCCAACTATATAAGCCAGAAACCCCCGCTCGTGTAATTGAGAGAGGATAGGCCCCGCCGTATCAATCATTTTCTGATTATGGCGTTCTACTTCAACTGTCTTCATCAATATCCTGCTCCAATACATCACGATAAATCGCCTCATACTGCTCGACAATACCGTGTGAGTGAAATGTTGTACGTACAGTCTCTTCGGCACCTCTAGCTAATCGTGCATGGAGCTTATCATCTTTTAATAGATAAATGGCTGCCTGCGCAACGCACTCAACATTTCCAACTTCACATAGATAGCCGTTCTCCCCGTCTGTGATCACTTCAGGAATACCGCCAATGTTTGTACCGATGACAGGTACACCGCAGGCCATTGCCTCAAGTGCGACTAATCCGAAGCTTTCTTTTTCACTTAGTAATAATTTCAGATCACTCATCGATAATAATTCGGCGATATGCTTTTGATTCCCTAAAAACAACACACGATCTTCTAAATCAAGATCTCTAACAAGTTCACGCGCAACCGTTAGTTCGGGACCATTTCCGATCAGCATCAGCTTTGAAGCTACCTCTTTTTGAATGAGAGAAAAGCTTCTCACTACATCACAAACGCGCTTCACTCCGCGAAAATTAGAAATATGGATTAATACTTTCTCCTCATCCGTTATTCCATAATGAGAACGAAGCCCGCTGACATCTGATTTTCTGTATACTCTTTCATCAATAAAATTATAAACGGTGGCAATCGGTTTAGACGTATGGACCAATTCATGTGTTTGTCTGGCTAAATCATTTGATACTGCTGTTACTCGATCTGATTGTTCAATTCCAAAACGAATCAATTCACGCAGGGATGGATCGTACCCTAAGACGGTTATATCCGTACCATGAAGTGTCGTCACAATCTTAAAATCATGGTCGCTCATTTGTCTTGCTAAAATCGCGCAGATCGCGTGGGGAACCGCATAATGAACATGAATCAAATCAAGTTTTTGTCGTTTAGCTACTTCAGCCATCTTACTTGCTAGAGTAAGGTCGTAAGGGGGGTATTGAAAAACAGAATACTGGTTCACTTCGACTTCATGATAGTAAATATTCGGATACACCCGATCTAAGCGAAATGGAACACTAGATGTAATAAAATGAACTTCATGTCCTCTTTCGGCAAGCAATTTGCCAAGCTCAGTCGCAATGACGCCTGACCCCCCTACAGTAGGGTAACAGCTGATTCCTATTTTTAGTTTCATATTGTTTAATCTCCGTTTGTTTAATCTCCGTTTGTTTAATCTCTGTTTACTCAATCTCTGTTTACTCAATCTCTGTTTACTCAATCTCTGTTTACTCAATCTCTGTTTACTCAATCTAGTTTACTCATTATTAATCAAGTAATTGTTTGACAAGCAGAGGTTTCGTTGTTTTAAAGCCTTCTGCATACTCCACACCGGCTTCACTGCCATATAATTGTTCACGTGCAGCTACTCTTGTTATGTATCCATTTGTTAAAGGAGTATCAACTGAATCAGTACCTTTTTCAAACTGACTTTTATAAGCTGATAACGCATCTTGCTTTTCTTTTATGACAGAGGATATATCAATAATAAAATCCGGTTTCACGTACGCATTAATCATATAGAGATGAAACTCTTCTACCTTATGTGCCAGGTGACCTTCTGCACACTCATAGTTTCTGATTCCGCTGTTAAATAACGCTTCTTGGATCAACGTTTTCGCCATGCCGTGATCAGGGTGCCGATCGATAGGATAAGGGGCAAAGACAAGTCTTGGCTTGGTTTTTCTTATAAGTGATACCACTTCCCTAAGCTGATCGCTCGTATAAAAAGAAAGCCCTCTATCTGGCAAATCAAGCTGATAACGTTCTGAAACACCAAGAATAGCTGCCGCTCTCTCTGCTTCCTCTTGCCTAATGGCGGGAGTGCCATTTGATGATAGTTCCGCTCTTGTCAAATTGCAGATCCCGATTTTAAAGCCTTGTTTTGCATATAGAGCGATGGTGCCGGCCATCCCGATTTCAACGTCATCAGGATGCGCTCCGAATGCTAATAGATCTAACTTACTCATGATCTGATCCCTTTTGGTGGAACACTTCTCTCCACTTTAGGTCCCCACGCTCTAATCCTTTTATCAACACTTCTGCCGTACCAAGATTCGTTGCCAAGGGAACATTTTGTACATCACATAACCGCACTAGTGCAGAAACATCTGGTTCGTGAGGCTGTGCAGTCAAAGGATCACGGAAGAAGACGATTAAATCAAATTTATTCTCAGCGACAAGAGCACCAATCTGTTGATCGCCGCCAAGCGGTCCAGATTTAAAACGAGTGACAGATAAGTCTGTTGCTTCCATAATTCGTGTGCCAGTTGTACCTGTCCCGTAAAGTTCATGCTTAGATAAAATTTGTTCAAAAGCAATCGCAAACTGTACCATTTGATCTTTCTTTTTATCATGGGCAATTAAAGCAATCCTCATCTTCCTCACTCCTTATTCGATAATGTTTTCAAGACCATACACTAGCGTATCAATGGATAGAACGGTTTCAACTGCTAGTCTGACACCTGGCATAAAGGATGCTCTGTTCATAGAGTCATGACGAATGGTTAAGGTCTGCCCTTCCCCTCCAAAAATCACCTCTTGGTGGGCAACTAGGCCAGGAAGGCGGACACTATGAATTTTCATGCCTTCAAAATCAGCCCCGCGTGCGCCTTTTAGTTCCTCGTGTTCATCAGGGTGCCCTTGTACTTTTGCTTCTCGCACCTCAGAAATCAATTGTGCTGTTTTAATCGCTGTACCAGACGGCGCATCTAATTTACGGTCGTGGTGACGTTCGATAATTTCAACATCAGGAAGGAATTTAGCTGCCATTTGTGAAAATTTCATCATTAAAATTGCACCAATTGCAAAATTAGGAGCAATGATCCCACCTAAGTTTTTGTTCTCTGCGATGGTTCTAAGTGTTTCAATATCCTCATCAGAAAATCCTGTTGTCCCAACAACTGGTCTAACACCGTGATTAAAAGCGATTTCCATATGCTTACGGCCAAATGCCGGTGATGTTAAATCAATTAACACATCCACCTCATGCTCGCTAAAACAGCGGTCCATATCTGTATAAACCGGAATATCTAAGGCCGGCATCCCATCTAGATCAGCCACTTTCATCCCGTCATGCTTAGAATCGACAACGGCCTTTAACGTAAAATGATCTGTATCAGTCACCATGCGAACGGCTTCACGTCCCATGTTTCCTCTCGGTCCTGCAATCACAATATTTACATTTTCGTTTGTGTTATTCATCTTTTTATCCACTCCGTTTTTTCTATTAAATATGTAGTCATTTTGCTGGTTTTGGTATGAGCTTTAATCGTCAATCTTTGTCCAGCGGTCTTTATCCCGGCTTTCGAACTTATCCATCACTATATCAAACGCTTCTTCTAAATCAATATGTAAGGAATTTGCAAAACAAATGAGCACAAATAAAATGTCACCCATTTCTTGTTCCATTGTTTTTTCTTCTTCATCTGATTTTTTTGGTTTCTCACCGTAATAATGATTGACCTCACGGGAGAGCTCACCTACTTCTTCTGTCATCCGTGCAAGCATGGCAAGGGGGCTGAAGTAGCCTTCTTTAAACTGTCCGATAAATTGATCAACTTCTTCTTGCATGTCTTTCATCGATTTATGAGAGTTACGGTCTGTTTGACCAGCCTCCAGGCGTTGTTCTCTGTCCATTTTTCCCACCTCACAGTCTTCCACTATCCATGTTAGCGAATCTAGGACGATTTGACAAATCTTATTCGCTTCATTGCTCTTCTTTGTTCGCTTATATATAATAATCATGCATTGATTTCATCAAAATATAGGAAGAAAGCTGAAGGGAGGATTTTAATTGCCTTATCGTGTTAAATTAAAAAACGTGCTCCTTATTTTACTTGGAAGTGCGATCTTATCTTTTGGACTTGTTTATTTTAATATGGAAAATAACTTGGCAGATGGCGGATTTACGGGGATCACCTTAATTTTGTACTTTATTTTTGCTTTCAATCCGGCGATCTCTAACTTGCTGCTCAATATTCCGCTCTTTTTTATCGGGTGGAAGATTCTAGGTAAGACGACGTTCATTTATACAATCATCGGAACCGTCGGGGTCTCGATCTTTTTAGAGATTTTTCAACGATATACTGTTGTTTATATTCCCCTGCATGATGATATGACACTCGCTGCTTTATTTGCAGGTGTTTTTATTGGAGTCGGACTTGGAATTGTGTTCAGATACGGCGGGACTACAGGCGGAGTTGATATTATTGCAAAGCTCGGGTTTAAGTATTTAGGCTGGAGTATGGGGAAAACAATGTTTATGTTCGATGCTGTTGTTATTGCCTCTTCTCTCATTTATTTAAATTACCGAGAAGCTATGTACACACTGCTTGCTGTATTTGTGGCAGCGAAAGTGATTGATTTCATCCAGCAAGGGGCATATTCTGCTAAAGCATGCTTTATTATTTCTGATTCAACAAGCGAGATTGCGGATGCCATTATGAAGGAAATGGACCGCGGGGCAACATTACTAAAAGGACAGGGAAGTTTTACTAGAACGGAGCGCGAAGTACTCTACTGCGTTGTCGGACGAAATGAATTAATTCGGCTTAAAACTTTAGTAGAGAAAATTGATCCGCATGCCTTTGTGACAGTAAATGATGTTCAAGATGTGATTGGTGAAGGCTTCACCTTAGATGAGAATAAAAAACCAATCGGTATATAAAAAACCTCCGGGATCTTAAGATCCCGGAGGTTTCCTGTATTAATCGTCGTTGTTCATTCCAATGTACATTAAAATAAAACGAGCAAGCTCAAGAAGGGCAACTAGCGCACCAGCTACATACGTTAATGCAGCAGCATTTAACACTTTACGTGTTTCGCGCTCTTCGTCATTACGAATCACGCCAACTGATACCACTTGCTCCATCGCACGGCTTGAGGCGTTAAATTCCACTGGCAATGTCACCACTTGGAATAAAACAGCAGCAGCCATGAAGATGATCCCGAGCAGCAGCAGGTTAGATGCACCCATTAGGATACCTGCTAGGATTAAGAAAAATGAAATGTTTGATCCAAATCCAGCAATCGGAACTAATGCATGACGGAAACGCAAGAAAGCATAATCCTCTGCATCCTGCATCGCATGACCTACCTCATGGGCAGCGACGGCAGCTCCTGCAACGGAATTACCATGATAGTTCTCGCTAGATAAGCGTACGACCTTTGAACGAGGATCGTAATGGTCTGTCAGCTGACCACGTACTTCTTCGATACGGACATCATACAAACCATTATCGTCTAAAATTTTTCTTGCTACTTGTGCTCCGGTCATTCCAGAAGACGATTGAACTTTAGAGTACTTTTTGTAAGCACTCTTTACTTTCATCTGCGCCCAAATTGGAATGATCAGAAGTAAAATAAAATAAATCAGAAAACCCATTCGTATGTCTCACCTCTGCGTTAGTCTAGTTACCATTAAGTCTAAGTAAAACATCAAACAAAGTCAAACAAAATACCTATCCGCACCGCTTGCGGGAAACGAATTCAACGTATTTTCACAGCTTTGTCACATTATTCTTTCATTCTTACTTTGCCCTTCTCAGCACGGTATTTCTTTACTCCAACATACGAAAGGGACAACACAATCATGCCGCCGATGGTGATCATGACCCATAGCAAGGAAGGATCGGCACTGTCTTCTTTTACCCGTTCAAATACTTTAGCAAAATCCGCTTCCATCATTTCAATATGTGCCGTTAACTTATCACTGTTTATGCCATCAACTCGAAGATTATCAAGATACGTAACCTGTGATTCAACTTGCTGCAGCAAATGCGGTTCAAGATCAATCGTTAATGCCGGACGAATCATTTGATAATGCCTTAAGAACGTGTTCATTCGATGCTGCATCGCCTCTGGCTGTCCATTTTGGTGCTCTTGTTTAATGAGAGCTAATTGATTTAGAAGCGTTCCTTCAGACTGAAGCCATAAAGGATGATGCTCACTTGAGAGAGCATCTACTGCAAGCCTGAATGTCGTAACCGTATAAATTCTCTCATCAAGGGACTTTTCTGCCGCAGTTACCGCTTCAACCGATTGTTCAAACGTCATCGTGATCGTACGCATTTCATTCATCGTAAATCCTTCTGCTTTAAAATCAAGCTGAATGAATCCGTCGGAAAAGTAATCAAGCAGCTGCTTCGCTTCTTCAAATTTCTCCTGCTTCACTAGCTGCAAAACGTGATCTGTCGTTTGATTGAGCTCTTTCCATGTATGTTGTCCATTCACTTCCGTTGCATACCCATATCCTGCCGTTGACATATATAAACAAATACAAAAAATAAATATAAAGACCTGACGCATGTTTGTCCCTCCTTCTTTTTTCATCTTATGAAGGCTAGGACAAGAGTAGACCACAAAAAAAGAGAGACTCATTGTCTCTCTAAAGGATACTCAGCTTATACGTCTTGTTTCTAATACAGAGCACATACACCATAAAGAGGGAAAACACGCTCAGCCAGAACGTAAAGTAGCCGACTTCCGTAATATATGGCATTAAATAAGGATGCAGACCTGGATGCATCATATACACATAATCAATCACATCATTGTGAAGCGTCCAGAGAGCAACGACAATTAAATGCCATGGCTTGATTCTAAAATAAGGTGCATAGATAACTGCTTGAAGAGCCATCCCAGCGTGTGAAGCAATCAGCATATAATTTGTCCAATGAGGAGTCGCTCCCACAGCAAACGAGGCAAGATTCATCACAACTGCCCAGATCCCGTATTTAATTAACGTCACCGCTGCTAACGCCTCTATCAAAGGAAGGTTCTTCTTCAATAGAAAAGCAATCAAGACAATTACAAAAAATAGACTCGCCGTTGGACTGTCAGGTACGAACAGCAAAAAATGAGCAGGCGTACGTTCAAGCTGATTGGCATACCACATATACCCATAAATCGTGCCTGGTATATTGATAATTAACATTAAAATGATTGTAAGTCTGTGACCGAATAAAGTAAGGATTTGAGTTTTCACTTTTAATAGTCCTTTCTCTATTTTTAAAAAATCAAAAAATCTCTAAGTCAAGATCATATGTAAGAAAAAAGCTGACTGTAACAGTCAGCTTTCCTAAAAATGTATGTTTTATTCTTCTGGGTTTCCGTGAGCAGCTATGTATTCAGCAAGAATTTCTAGCTCCTCATCCGTCCCTTCGAATAGTCCGCCAGGCATTGCACCTTGACCGTTGATGATAACATCCATAACTTCTTCAGCAGATTTCTCTGTCTCTAGAAGAGAAGGACCGCCTGATCCTCCGGCCATTGTGTCACCATGACAACCGATACAAGATTGGTTGCCAGTATAGATAGCATAGCCTTCGGCCTCGGTATCTATATCGCCTTCTTCAGCAATCGCACCTTGCTCAGCTGCTGCTTCCCAGTCATGCTGGTCAACAGACTCCCAAGTTAAGTAGATTGTTGCGATAATTGCAAGCATCATCATACCTGAAGCAATCGGACGCTTTAATGGACGACGCTCTTTACCAGTATCTAACCACGGAGCGATTAATAACGCACCGAACGCTAGACCTGGAATTACTACAGCTCCGATTACGTTAAAGTCCCCGGAAGCATATTGGTATTTAAGTAATTGATACATGAACAAGAAATACCAGTCAGGTAATGGAATATATCCAGCATCTGTTGGGTCAGCCATACGCTCTAGAGGAGCCGGGTGAGCAACAGTTAAACAAAGATAACCCATTAAGAAGACCGCACCAACCATCCACTCTTTTAAGAGGAAGTTCGGCCAGAACGCTTCTGTTTTACCTGGATACTCTGAGTAGTCTTTTGGAATATTCGGTTTGCGGTTGTTTGCCTTGACACGAGAGTCGCCGACAAACTGCATTCCTTTACCACGTTCCATCTCGTTCCCTCCTTTTTATTTTTCAGTTAGAGGGTGTCTAAAAGATCAATCATTATTAAGCTTTCAAACACGCCATTAAATCTTACAATGGACCAGAAATACCTTGTTTACGGATCATGTAGAAGTGAGCCGCTAATAAACCAAGTAAGGCACCTGGTAAGAAGAATACGTGAATCGCGAAGAAACGTGCTAGTGTAGCAGCCCCGATTACTTCCCCGCCGGCAAGCAATGTTTTCGCAAATCCACCAATGAGTGGAACACTCTCAGCAATTTGCAGACCTACAACAGTCGCAAAGTATGCTTTCATATCCCATGGTAATAAGTAACCTGTGAAACCTAAACCAAGCATAACGAAGAAAATAAGTACACCGACAACCCAGTTTAATTCACGAGGCTTCTTATATGAACCGGTAAAGAATACCCGCAACGTGTGTAAAAACATCATAACAATAACCAAACTAGCTCCCCAGTGGTGCATCCCACGTACGATCACACCGAAAGCTACTTCGTTTTGTAAGTAAGCTACTGATTGATAAGCGTTGATAATATCCGGTACATAATACATCGTTAGGAACATACCTGATAAAATCTGAATGACTGTAACGAAGAAAGTTAATCCACCAAAACAGTATACGAACGCAGAGAAATGGTGAGCAGGGTTAACGTGCTCAGGCACTTCGTGGTCAGCAATATCGCGCCACATAGGCGTAATATCAAGACGCTCATCAACATAGTCGTAAATTTTTTGAAGCATCGATTACGCCCCTCCTTATGTTCGCTGATTAATTTGACCTAAGTATACTTTTCCATCTTGAACCATCACATCATACACATCAAGTGGACGCTGAGGCGGTGTACCTGGTACGTTGATACCGTCTTTTTCAAACATACCAAAGTGACATGGGCAATAGAAACGCTCCGGATGATCATCATTCGAACCGTATGATACCGTACAGCCTAGGTGCGTACATGTTGGTGAAAGCGCTGTTACCTCATCCCCACGGATAAAGATATACGCTTCACGTGTTACTTCCGATTCGTACCACGCATCTTGCTGCTCAAAGCTGAAAGCAAACTTTTGTGGTTCCTCTGTCAATTCTTCAAGATAACATACAGGCTCATATTCAGATTCAGTTCCAGCTTTCAAAGCAGGATCAAGGGCAAAGCGTGCCATTGGCATCAGCATTCCCGCAGCCATGAAGCCACCAACACCTGTAAGCGTGTACGTTAAAAATTGTCGTCGTGAAACTTTGTGCTCTTTTTCGCTCACTAGTTTTCCCCCCCTACACTATAAAATAAGACCCTTAACGGGTACAGTTAAACACATATAATACTAGGACATACCCATGATAGCTTAATGACCTAGCGGTGTCAATTGTTTCAAGAAGTAAAACGACACGATTTTGCCATGATTATCGATTTTGCCACTTGTTTGTCATAATCGGGACTAACTGTTTAATTTGCCCGCCAATCACTTCACGTCTATTTTCTGATGATAGATGTTCAAGCGGTATGGATGGCAGCCATATCAGCCATTCTCCCAGTTCCTCTTCTACCGTTTTCCAAAAGCCGTCTGACGTTGCATAGACAATATGCTCCATCCCGCCAAGCTTCAGCTCTTCTGACCAGCGCTTAAGCCGCAGCGTCCGCTCTTCGGCATTTTCTTTTTCTAAGTATGTAAAAGCCGGGAATAACACGACGCGCCCTTGGAACTGTCTTTCAAGCTCTTGGGTGATGATAGAAATAAATTCTCCCATTGCCACTGTCGATTTGATTTCCTTCTGCCAAGAGATTGGGATAAGCGGCACAATTGCCGTATCAACATATTCTTTTGATTGCAAGTACTTATCCATTTCACTCGATTGCCACTTCATAAAATCACCTCTATTTCCAATTCGTTTACCTAGTCATTCTACCTTTTTCTACGTCATAAGACAATCAATCACTATTTATAAAGCTGTAAATAAAATAGCACAACATACTGAAAAAGCCCCCTGCCAGAGTAGTTAATTTCCACTAAGGCACTCGCTTTCCGCGGGCGGTCCGGGAGCCTCCTCGGCCTTTCGCCCTTTGGGGTCTTCCTGGTCACGCACATCCCGCAGGAGTCGAGTACCTTCCACTCCCATCAACGGAGAGAGGATACTGTTAAGCTGCTCCCATTTTTATAAACAGAACACGGAGCTCAGCAGATGAACCCAAGAAAGTCTGCATTTTTAAAGAACTGAACCGCAACTAAATTGCTCCACATAATAATTAGAAAACGTACTAACCTAGCGGATGAAATATACGGAGACTCCAGTGGTGACTAGAGCAGGAGTGAGATCCCGCAGGGCTTTAGCCTGAGGAAGCTCACTAGCTCACCACGGAAAGCGTAGTATATTTCAGGAGCGGCGGTCTCTCCTCCAACACATGTTTTAATTTCTGTCTGCACGAATCAACCGAGGATGAAACAAGGTTGAGCTTTAACTTAACACAAAAAAAGACGCCTCTTCATTTCACAATGAATGAGCCGCCTTGATATTCCTTGTTGGCTTAAGGCACCGTGGAAATCCTAGAACGTCAAAATCTCTACATTAGCCTGCATATTATTCTCTTCTCGTTAATACACTTGCATTATGTCCAAGCCTCTTTGATAAAGAAGCTTTTTAATGGGTCTCTAATTGTTTTAGCTCTGTAGACAATTCGATAAAACGTTCGTAATCCTTATTATCTAATGCCTCGTCAATTTTCGTTTGCAGATCCTTTTTGCGGAAAGTTTTAATAGATGCATCAAGCAAATCTTCTGCTAAACGTTGGTGGACCTGAGCAATTTCTTCATTCTCTGGCAAGTATGGATTATCCTCAAGCACCGCTAAATAGGGCGGGTACATCTTCGGGTTGGCAAAATGGAGTTCGATATAAATATCCTCTGTTTGATTAAGACGAATATCATGAAATGCTTTTTCAGCATCTGTGGTGATATGTTTAAATTTGTGAAATGAAAACGGGACAGTATCGACACCCGTTGCTGAGATCACTAAAGCTTTCGGTGTAGATGCTGCTCGCTCTACAAAGTGAACCCGCTCCATTAATTCATCATCACTCATTAAGTAATTTAACAACCACGCACACTCACGCCTCTTAAGCTCATAATGCTGCAAAAAGCCTCGAAGAAACTCTTTTTTCTCCACTACTGGAATGATGCTGCCCATGCTCCATCCTCCTTCGTGATTTATAAGCAGTTATATTGGTACAAACCATTTGTATGAAAACACTTCATATTATTTTTAACCTTTAATCTAAGGTTCACCTACAAAAGGTTCATCTTTATAACTAATCATTCGCTGTTTGAGTCGTTAAATCCTTGTTTCATCCTAAATTAATCTAATTCTAATTGATTGACCATTTCCGACACATCAGATCGATCTGGATTAATGTGAAGTAACTGCTTAAAAGCTGCCGCTGCTTTTTCGCGTTGTCCTTCTTCGAGGAGGAAGCTTGCGTATTCAAATAAGAAATCTTCATCTTCATTAAAATGATCACTCACTTCCTGATAGCAGCGAAGTGCCTCATCATATTCTTCAAGCTCTCTTAAAGCTGCTCCTTCATACCATGTGAGAAGAGGATCGACTTCACCGTAAGATTTAGTGTGAGTCATTAACTCAACAAGCTGATCAAATTGTTCGGTATGCTTTAAGTAAGCTGCAAGCGTTTGAACAGCATCTAAATTAGAAGGGTTCAGAGCAATGACTTTGCGTAAATACAATTCCCCTTCATCTGGACGCTGACGTTTAAACGAAAGCTTTCCAGCCATAATATAAAGTTCCTCGTTGTACTCATCAACAGACATTCCATCTTTTATAATATCCATTGCCTCTTCAAGCCGGTTTTCAGCCTCGAGCGCTTTTGCTAAATATGGATATAAACTTGAGAAGTCAGGATCAAGTGCTTTTAATGCCTCTAATTGCTCGATCGCAAGAGTCATATCTCCCACTTGATAAGCGGTAAAGCCGTATCCGAACAAGGCATGCGGTTCAAGGTGATCCTTTAACCCTTTCTCATAATAAACCAAAGCTTCTTCAAATTGTCCGCTAGCACTATACGCTTCTGCCATTTTTAAATCCACTTCGATATTTGGAAGCTCCTCAGCTCGGTGTACAGCTTTTTTCAGATGAGGAATACTTTTATTATAATCCCCACGCTCTAAATAAAATTCCCCAAGTCCATAAGAGATAATCACTTCATCTGGTGCTGCTTTAGCTGCTTGAAGAAGCTTTTGTTCGGCTACTTCATCTAAAGATTGCATCTGATAAAGATCAGCAAGCAATAATTGTGCTTGAAGATAAGTCGGATCATCTTCTTTGATCTCAAGCAGCCATTCAATAGCTTCATCTTCCTTATCCCCATCAATCATTACTTCAGCTGCGAAGATAATCAGACTGCCTTCATCGGGGTAAAGTACTAATAACTCGTTAACGATCCGTTCTGTCTCTTTTAAATGACCAAGTTCATAATAAACCTCTGCTATTGCAAATTTTTGATCATGATCCGCTGATTTTTCAGCTTTACTAAGTGCTGCGAGGCCTTCCTCTATTTGACCTGATTCAATTAGCTCGAGCGCTTTTTTTATCCATTCCATCGTTGATTCCTCCTGATTCTTATACCTTGCTACTTCATTCGGGTTCTACGGTATAAAAACCTTCCTTAACGACCGAATAAGTGAATAATGCCATCACTCCTGTATATGATAAAATTCATGATCAAAAAATGACCATATGACTCACCACATGAATGACGGCATCCAATATTGTTAGAGCATAGCAGATGATACCGGGGCAGCAGCATGAATGGTTAGAAAACGCCTAGGTGTAGTCACTTCTATCTGCCTGCCATATCCCGGGTAAAAACAAGTGTCTAGATTTACTTTTAATGCACGATCACGTAGAGCCACTATTGCCGGCTCTCTTTTATCATAATCAAGATCTGTCTTTCCATCAAGAAAAAAACCTTGCTTTTTCGGAGGTTGATTACACTCTCTCTGGTAGTTATTAAATAGCTGATAATCAAAATCACTAGACACAAGCAGCTCCCCTTTGACGGGAAAGAGACCCATTTTTTGCAAAGCTTTCTTGCTCCACTTCTCATTCACTGGATCATCTTCTGTCTGCAATCGGTAATATGTACAATACTGATCCCAGATCTCTTTCATTTGAGAGCGCTCTCCTTTAGCCGTCGTTTTAAAAACAGGAATAAGTACAAGCGGATAAGTGAGCTGTAAATAAGAAATATGCTCCCATTGGACCTGATACAACTGTTCAACGGAATTAATATGGACCTTTATAACGGGAATAAGCAATCGCTTGCATGCTGAAACCACGGTCGGTCTAAGCAGATGGATCGGCAGCTCTAGTCCAAGAACATAGTCAAGGGTGCTATTTACCATCGCATGCTTCTGCCTTTTCATTGCGGCCTCAATTTCTCTTTCATATTCTGCTTGAGCAAAAGAAATGCAGCTTGTGCCTCCTTTTTTAATAAGGTTCACCTGTTGCTTTTTAAATGCTGAAAAAGACTGTTTTGAGGAACAGGGGCTTGTCATCGTATAGATGGCTCCTTCGGCTATTGTAAGCCCTGTACCATTTGATGTTTTTCCGATCCACCGTGGCATTGAAGTATTAATATACGTAATCTTTCCTTCTTTAATTAAATACGAACGAGCTGGCCTCTCTAGACAATCATGTATGTGAATATGATTGAGTAAATACAACATGATCCCTCCCTATCCTTATAGACAAGCTATGAAAAGAAAGGAAAGATGAGAACCTGAACTTAAAACCCGAAAAAGTTTTTAGAATTTTTTCATTTATCTGTTGACTTCATAGGTCAAATAGTTATAATAAAAGTAGCGTATGGTTTCTCTCCACTCCTATCCATACTATATGTAGCTTTTGCTAAACCCTAACTCGAAAACGCTTACATTTTCGAGTTAGGGACTTTTTTTGTTTAAAATAAAAACCTTGTGATCTCTCATCACAAGGTTCTCACTTCTATTTTGTTAACCTGTCGATATGTTCAAAAAATGAAGGATAGGAAACAGCAATCGCTTCACTTCTTTCAATATCAACTTGACCTTCTGTTATAAGACCAGCAATCGCCATAGCCATTCCGATTCGATGATCTCCGTAGCTGTTAACTGTTGCACCTTTAAGGCCACGGCTGCCTTCAATAATCATTCCATCTTCCGTTGCTTCAATCGACGCTCCTAACTTCTTCAGTTCACTGACAACTGTATCGATTCGGTTTGTTTCTTTGACTTTTAATTCTTCGGCATCTTTTATCACCGTTTTGCCTTCTGCTTGAGAAGCTAGAACAGCGATGACTGGAATTTCATCAATCAGTCTCGGAATTAAGTCTCCGCCAATCTCAATTCCCTTCAAACTTGATGTCTCAATTGTTAAATCAGCTATCGGCTCACCGCTTACGACCTTTTCATTTGAAACGGTAAGGGAAGCTCCCATTTTTTTAAGAACATCAATGATGCCTGAGCGGGTAGGATTGAGCCCTACACCAGTCAATGTGATCTGACTATTTGGCACAATGGACCCTGCAACAAGGAAAAAGGCTGCTGATGAGATGTCTCCTGGAACGACAATGTGGCTTGCCTTTAGAGATTGTCCCCCTTTAACACTCACTTTGAGACCTTCCCTTTTAACCTCAACGCCATACGCTTCAAGCATTCTTTCTGTATGATCCCGGGAGAGGGCCGGCTCTGTGACAGAAGTTGTTCCCGCACTTTGCAGACCAGCTAAAAGAATAGCCGACTTCACCTGTGCACTTGCTACTTTTGAAGTGAAATCAATTCCTTTTGTATTGCCGCCGCGGACAGATAAAGGAGTGAAATTACCATTTGCACGTCCATCGATTTCTGCTCCCATTTCACGAAGGGGATCTACCACTCTTGACATCGGACGCTTAGCAATCGAGTCATCACCAATCATTACGGAATGAAACGGTCTTGTTGCCAGAATTCCTAACATTAAGCGTGTAGTCGTTCCGGAATTTCCTACATCCAAAATGTTTGATGGTTCAACTAAACCATCCCAGCCCTTTCCTTCAATCTTCACATGTTCCTCGTCTTGTGTAATGTTTACTCCAAGCTTTTTAAAGCAAGCAATCGTACTTAAACAATCTTCCCCATTTAAGAAACCTTCTACCGTTGTCACCCCATCAGCGATCGCACCAAACATGACCGCACGGTGAGAGATCGACTTATCACCTGGTACACGTATCGTTCCATTTAGACCTTGTTTTACTGCAGTAATCGTATTTGTTGTCATATGCATGCTCCTCCTTATATCCGGTATGTATCGTACATATGATGCCCTAAATGCACCTTTGCTTCTTCTAAGTCATCTTCTGAACGGAAAGTCAGCCTCAAAACACCCATGATGTCTTCCCTTGTTTCTAGAATACGGATATTTGTAATACTGATTTTATGCTGTGCCAGGATACCTGTCACATCTGAAATCACACCGGGGTGGTCAGGGATATCAACATATAAGTCATAAAAAGACGGGATTGCGCCTTTTTTCTTGACCGGCAGTCCGTCACGAAAAGCTTTGGCCTCTTCAAAATATGTAAAAATATCGACTTCATTTTCTTCTTCTATTAGTGATTTAACTTCTCCCATCTCCTCCATCCACGCTTCCAGGAGGTGTAGAAGGCTATCTTTATTTTGCAGTAAAATGTCACGCCACATGACAGGGCTTGCTGAGGCAATACGAGTAATATCTCTAAATCCCCCTGCTGCAAGCTTTGAGACGAGCGGGTCTTTTTCTTCTAACTTAGCGACTTGATGAACAAGGCTGGCCGCGACGATATGAGGAAAATGACTGATCGCTCCTGCAAGATGGTCATGCTGATCGGCTGACATTTCAATAAATGTCGCCTTCGTTCCTTTCAGCCAATTTTGCAGCTGTATTACAGCTCTCGCATCGGCATCTGGACTAGGCGTAATAATATAATAAGCATTTTCAAAAAGATGAGCTCTAGCAGCCTCTACACCGCTTTTATGAGAGCCTGCCATCGGATGACCTCCAATAAAGGTAATCCCTTTTTCACTTAAGCATTCAGCTTGTTTATAGATTTTTCGTTTCGTGCTGCCTACATCGGTAATAATCGCACCGGATTTCATTTCAAAATGAACTAAATCCGCTAAAAGCTCCGTCGTTATTGAAACAGGGGTAGCAAAAACAATCAAGTCAGCTTGCTTTACGCCTTCTTCAATCGAATGACAAGCCTCATCAACGACTTTTAATGACTGAGCCATTTTCAGCTGTTCTTCATGTATGTCATACCCAAGGATTCGAACGTCATGTTCTTTTCTAATCGCTAATGCAATCGACCCCCCGATTAAACCTAATCCAATAATAAATGCGGTTCGCTTCATAGTTCTCTCTCCTTATTTAAAAAGCACAGCCTAGAATAGCCGTATTCCTGTTCTCTATCCCTATAAAAAAATAAGCAAAAACCGCCTTTCCGTTGCATGAATGCACAAAAGCACATCAACCATGCAACGGGAAAGACGATCATTGACTATGAATGCTGCGGCAGTGATGTTTGTGCTAGAACACGTTCTAACGCCTCAAATAATGCCGCGTTATCTTCTTTCTTGCCAATTGTAATACGGATTGAATTCGGATAGCCTAATGGGTTACCAGACCGGACAATAAACCCTTCACGAAGAAGTGCTTGGAATACTTCATCTCCATCCAGCCCTACTTCAATAAGCAAAAAATTTGCCTGTGAGGGGAAATAGCGCAGTTGATGCTTCTGGCAAAACTCTTCAAACTGCTTCATGCCTTCATTGTTTTTCTCTACACATTCGGCAATAAATGCTTGGTCCTCTATCGCACTAGCAGCAGCTATTTGACCAAACGTCACATTATTAAACGGCGGTCTTACCGGCTCTAAATACGAAATCAATTCTTTGCTTGCTACACCAAAACCAACTCTCAATGCAGCAAGACCGTAGGCTTTCGAAAATGTTCTAAGAACAACTAGCTGCTTATAACGTTCTAAAAGAGGTACAGTTTTTGGGTAGTCCGCGGCCGTTACATACTCATAATACGCTTCATCAGAAACGACGATCACATGCGGAGGAACTTGATCAAGAAAACGAAAAAAAGAATCCTCACTTACATACGTACCTGTTGGGTTGTTCGGATTACATACCCAGACAATTTTAGTGTTTTCATCAATGGCATCAAGCATGGCATCAAGATCATGCACTCCGTCCTTTAATGGTACTTCACGGATTTCTGCTCCTTCAATCGTTGCATTCAGCTTATATTGAGAGAATGTTGGATGAGCGGTTACTGTGTTTGTCCCTTTTTCTAGAAACGTGCGGCATAAAAATTGAATCACTTCATCTGAGCCATTGCCAAAGATGAGCTGTTTTTCATCAACTTGCAGCTGCTTAGCTACAGATTCACGTAATTGCCTTGCATAACCGTCTGGGTAAACAGACGTTTCGCCAGCAGCTTTCTTGATCGCTTTACTAGCTTTCGGTGACGCCCCGAACGGATTTTCATTTGAAGCTAATTTAACAATCTTTGTCAGACCTAATTCTTTTTTTACTTCTTCTATCGGCTTACCTGGCTGATACGATGGCAGGCCTAATAACTGAGCTTTAGGTTGCATCTTTAGCACCCCACCTTGTGAAAGTATTTATCTCTCTATGTTACGATGAAATGAGCGAGGTGACAAACGTTTTTAATTGAAATAGTCCATCTTTTCTGTTTTTTTTATCTTTCAGTAAGTCTTCATGCTTCGCGATCTCGCGTACAAGAGCACTCCCGACAATGACACCATCAGCATGCTGCTGCATTTCTTTGACTTGTTCATTAGATGAAATTCCAAAACCTACGGCTACCGGAACCGGGCTCGCTTGTTTTACTGTTTCCAAAAAGTCATATACTCTATCATCGATTTTCTTTCTCTCACCTGTCACGCCTAGTGAAGAAACACAGTATAAAAACCCTTCTGCACGGCTCGCAATTTTTTTAATTCTGGCATTGGATGTAGGTGCTACAAGCGAGATCATTGATAAACCCTGCTTATTGCAAAGAGTATTCAAATAGTCACTTTCTTCATAAGGCAGATCCGGAACCAAAATGCCATCAATCCCCATATCCCCTGCCAACTCCGTAAAGCGCTTTTCCCCAAACTGCAGAAGCGGGTTAAAGTACGTAAAAACAACAACAGGAATCGTCAGCCCTCGCTCTCTCATAAGAGGAACAAGCTTCATCGCCCCTTCAAGTGTCATTCCGCCAGCTAATGCTCGCTTTGATGCTTCTTGGATTGTCGGACCATCTGCTAGAGGGTCCGAGTAAGGAATCCCGAGTTCCAGTAAGTCAGCTCCTGCTTCTTCTAACATCAACGCGATATCAATTGTTGCTTCAGGAGTTGGGTCCCCTGCTGTAATAAAGGGAATAAAGAGACCGTCATTTTTTTCTTTTAGTTGATTCATCCGCTGGTTCATGACTCATCCCCTCCTTTAAAATGCTTCATTAATGTATGAACATCTTTATCTCCTCTGCCTGATAAACATACTAAAATCGTATCATTTGGTGTTAATTGTTCCGCACGCTCAAACGCTTTTGCCAGGGCATGTGCTGATTCAACAGCCGGTATAATCCCTTCCTCAACAGATAAAAGCTTAAGGGCATCGAGCGCTTGTTGATCAGTTACAGCTTCGTACTGAACACGGCCAGTGCTTGCTAAATGCGCATGCTCAGGACCTACACCAGGATAATCGAGTCCTGCAGAAATCGAATAAGGCTCGGTGATCTGCCCTGCTTCATCTTGAAGCAGATACGTTAGTGAACCGTGAATAACCCCTTTTTTCCCGTGTGTAATCGTGGCTGCATGTTGATCGGTGTCCACTCCTTTTCCAGCAGCTTCAACCCCGATTAATCGCACATCATCTTCAATAAAAGGATAAAATGTGCCAATCGCATTACTCCCTCCGCCGACACAGGCAATAATCTCATCAGGAAGTCTCGACTCACGTGCGGTAAACTGCTCTTTCGCTTCGTCTCCAATAATCCGCTGAAAATCTCTTACCATCTTCGGATATGGATGCGGACCAACAACCGAGCCAATCAAATAAAAGGTATCTTCTGCATGTGTGACCCAGTACCTGATTGCTTCATTTGTCGCATCTTTTAACGTTTGGCTTCCGGATGTAGCAGGAATGACTTCTGCTCCAAGCAGTTCCATGCGGAATACATTTAATGCTTGACGTTCCATATCCTCTGCTCCCATAAAAACTTTACAGGATAATCCAAATCTTGCAGCAATCGTAGCTGTGGCAACGCCATGCTGGCCTGCTCCCGTTTCTGCTACAATCTTTGTTTTCCCCATTCGTTTTGCAAGCAGCGCTTGACCAATCGCATTATTTAACTTATGAGCGCCGGTATGTACTAAATCTTCTCTTTTTAGATAGATTTTCGCACCGCCTAGTTTTTCAGAAATATTTTCAGCATAGGTTAATGCAGTTGGTCTGCCAGCAAACTCACGCAGATGATCTACATATTCTTTTTCAAACTCATCACTGGCCATTGCCTCATCAAGAGCTTGTTCTAATTCCTCAATTGCACTCATTAATGTTTCCGGAACGTACTTCCCGCCAAACTCTCCAAAACGTCCTCTTTTATCTGGATACACGCTCGTTGTTGTTTGCAAGATGTGACACCCTTTCTATGATGTATTCAATCTTATTTTGATCTTTATGTCCGTTCGTTTCTACTCCGCTTGAAATATCAATCCCGTCAGGCTGGTAGCTTACTAGTTTTTCAATGTTATGAGGGGCGACTCCACCAGCTATCAACACCTTCACACTCTGTCGTTCCCCTTCTTCTAAGAAGCTTGGAATAAGGTCCCAGTTAAAAGACTGTCCTGTCCCTCCCCATTGTCCGCTCACTTTACAATCAACCACATAGCCATCTACCAGTCCTTCAAAGCTGCTCATCACTGCAAGAGCTTGATCCTCAGCATGAATCACTTTCCATATTTCACAATCAAGTTCTTCTCGCAGCTCTTTTATATATTCAATCGATTCTGTCCCGTGGCATTGAATCACTTCAACCGGCAGTGCATTGTACACTTCTTTGATGAATGAGATGGATTCATTCACAAACAGCGCAACGATTTTTTGATTCAGTCCGGGATGTACATCAAGCCAGCTTTTCACTTGATTGATCGTCACTTGCCTTTTGCTCGGTACAAATACAAATCCCATATAATCAACATCAGTTGCTGTTACCGAAGCGACATCTACTTGATGATAATTTCCGCAGATTTTAACGAGTGGCCGCAATGTGCTCACCGCCATATAAAGAATCAATTCCCTCGGCAGGAGATTCTGCTCTCATCAGAGATTCTCCTACTAAAACGGCATGTGCTCCTGCTCTTTTCACTCTTTCTAAATCTTCGGTTACATGAATTCCGCTTTCGCTTACAAATAAACTGTTACGCGGAACGAGGCTCCCAATCGTTTCTGTTTGAGAAAGGTCGGTTGTAAATGTTTTTAAATTTCGATTGTTCACCCCTATGATTGAAGGGGTAAATTCGTGAAGCAATGACTCAAGCTCTTCTTTTGCATGCACCTCAACTAAACATTCAAGACCGGCACCAGCTGCCTCCTCGTATAACCGTTTCAACTCAATGTTTGGCACTACACCTGCAATCAGCAAAATCGCGTCTGCACCCATTCGTACACTTTCTTCTATTTGCACTCGATCGATAATAAAGTCTTTACGCAAAACAGGCAGATTTACTTGCTGCTTAATGGCAGATAGATAGTCTCTGTGTCCTTTAAAATAGGGTCGATCCGTTAACACAGAAAGAGCATCTGCCCCTCCGATTTCATACCCCAGAGCAATTTCTAAAGGGTTGAAATCTTCCTTTATGATGCCTTTAGAAGGAGAAGCTTTTTTCACTTCAGCAATTAGCCCAATCGAACGATTTGGTTTTGATAATGCTTGATACAGTGATTTCTTTTGAACATTTACCAAAGAAGGCTGTACTAGGCTTTTTATTTCTGTTCGTTTTGTTTCAATAATTTGATTAAGCATGCTGTGATTGCCTCCGTTCCGTTTGTAGTGATGTGACATGTTTATAAACGATACCTGATTGAATCGCTTTTTTGACTTCATCTACCCCGTCACAAATTGACTTGCATCGGTCTGCGGCATATAGGGCGACCGCTGCATTAAGAGTCACAATGTCTTGTGCAGATTGGTTCGCCGTTCCGCGTACAACTTGGTTTATCACTTTAGCACTCTCTTGTGCATTATTGACTTGAATATCTTCCATCTTGCCTCTAGTTAAGCCTATATCCTCAGGGGTGATGGTCATTTTTGTAATCGTTTTACCGATCACATCATAAAGCGTGGTCTCTCTAGTGATAGAGCACTCGTCTAACCCTTCTCCACCTGTAGCAAAAACAGTATGTGTCGTTCCTAACTCCTTTAACGTTTGGGCCATTTTATAAGCGAAATCTTCGTTATAAACCCCAACCAGCTGATGCTCTGCCCGGGCAGGATTTGTAATAGGTCCGAGCAAATTAAAAATCGTCCGGAATCCGATTTCTTTTCTAGGGGCCACCGCATGCTTCATCGATTGATGGTAAAGAGGGGCAAATAGAAAACATAGTTGATTGTTTTTCAATGATTCTGCTGCAAGTTCTGGTGTACTTTGAATCTCAATTCCGAGCTCCTCTAGTACATCAGCACTGCCGCTTTTTGAAGATACCGCTCGGTTCCCATGTTTAGCAACAGGTACGCCCATAGCTGATAAAACTAGAGCTACAGCTGTTGAAATATTAAATGTAGACAAGTCATCTCCGCCTGTTCCACATGTATCTACAACACCTGGTTGAGTATGTGGAATAGTAACGGAATGAGATCGCATCGATTTTGCGAAACCGATCATTTCCTCTACCGTTTCCCCTCTAAATCTAAGGACCGTTAAGAGGCTTGCGATTTGGCTTGGAGTCGCTTTTCCACCCATGATCTCATCCATTACAAATTGCGCTTCCGTCTCGGATAAAGTGACACCTTCCATACATTTACGTAATAGCTGCTTAAACATGGTTCACCACCGCCCCTTCTCCAAACATCTTCTCAGCAAGCTGCACCGCACGAAGCAATGCCTTTGCTTTATTTTGCGTTTCTTCAAATTCTTTTTCAGGTATAGAATCCGCTACGACCCCTGCACCGGCTTGAATATATGCTTTTTGATCTTTAATGATCATCGTTCTGATCGCGATACAAGAGTCAATATTTCCGTCATAGCTTAAATAGCCGATTGCTCCAGAATAAATTCCTCTTTTAACCGGTTCGAGCTCATTTAATATTTCAATGGCACGAATTTTAGGTGCTCCTGAAACTGTCCCAGCAGGAAAAGCTGACATTAACGCGTTTAATGGCGTGATCCCTTCTCTTAACTCTCCTGTTACTTTTGAAATAATGTGCATCACATGAGAGAAGCGGCCGATCTCGAGTAACGTTGGTGTTTTTACTGAACCGTACTCCGCAACTCTTCCGACATCATTTCTTGCGAGATCTACGAGCATATAATGCTCAGCCCGTTCTTTTTCATCTGCTAGCAGCTCTTTGGCCAGCTGATTGTCTAACTCTTCATCAGCGCCTCTTGGCCTGGTTCCTGCTATAGGGTGGATCTCAACGTGCTTATCGGCTACTTGGACAAGCCGCTCAGGGGAACTGCCTACTACCTCAACGTCTCCAATTTTCAAATAGAATAAGTAAGGCGAGGGATTAACCATTCGCAGCACTCTATAAATATCAAACGCACTTGATGTGACAGGCATCTCAAAACGTTGGGACAAGACGGCTTGAAAAATATCGCCTGCCCTAATGTATTCTTGGATCGTCTCTACATCTTTCATGAAATCAGACTTTGTGTAAGAAGACAGGACACCGTCAAAGGAGACTTCCTCGTTATTCTCAATTGCTGCAGGAACCATTAAACCAGAAGTAGATCGCTCTAATGTGGTAAATAATTCATCAATCTGTGAAAATGCTGCATCATAATGTTCCTTTAAAAAGGTAGACTGTTTGGTCGGTACATGAATGATGATCATTAATTCTTTTTTTATATGATCATAGGCAATTAACGTTTCACAAAATAGGTAATGAAAGGCTGGCTGCTCGTTGTCGTGATCTTGTTTAGATAAAGGTGCTTTTTTCAAAGAAGGCTCAATCGATTGAATCGCCTCAAAACTCATATAACCTACTGCTCCTCCTTTAAATGGAATGGGCAGATCAAGCGGCTTAACATTTAAATGTTGAAGCGTTTGATCAAAAGCATCTTCAAAGGTTTGACTTCGGGCGATTTGGCTTCCATCCTCAGAGTACGTATGGAAGATCCCGTTTTCTTCTACTAGTTGATACATCGGATTTAAACCGATGAAGGAATATCTAGACCAAGGCGAGGCCGCGTCCTTACTTTCTAGAAGAAACGTTAATTGATCTTGCAATTGATAGGCGATTTGTATAGGCGTCAGCCCATCTGCAAAGTACCTTTTCACAACAGGTACGGTATCATAGGTTTTTGCAGCTTGCTTAAAAGATGTGAAATCTGTGTGGGTCATATTCACTCACTCCTAGGTAATGGAATGAATGAGAAGAGGTAAAAAAAGAGGATACACTGATTTTGGGGTATAACAAAAACACCCTAAGACCGATGAGTCAAAGGGTGTTAGACTAATCCCTATATAAACTCAACTCAGCTCTTCTCTGCTCAACTCATTCTCTGCTCAACTATTAAACTCTAAAACAAATAATTAAATATACATCATCTAAATGAGCCCGACATTCGGACTCCTCTCAGCTCTTATGCCATCTCATACTCCTATGAGATGCGCAATTTTTTTAAGTGTAACGTGTAGCTATCCTCTAGTCAAGGAAAAGAGTATAGTTTACCAGGGTATTATGAGAATATCGCCATAACTAACTTATTAGTTAGCTAGCTTGTTCCCATTCGCCAGATCAGGGCGAAGCTTCTTCGCTTCTCTAAGATAGACATGATTTATTTTATCTTGAGTAAGAGAGGTATTTACCGTCACAAGCAGGCGAATACATTTTTCTAAGCTTCCCGGAACAGGAATTTCTCTTGCACAAACAACCGGTACATACGTCCAATCAGAAAACCGGCGTAGCGCCTTAGCAGGGAAGGCGGCTGATAAATCCTCCGTTACTGTAATAAGTACCTGCGCCACATCCTCTGCTTGAAAGGAGTTTTGGGCAATCATTTCATGCAGCAATTCTTCTGTCACATCTAATATTTCTTCTTCTTCATCCCGAACAACAGTAGTTGCGCCTCTAATTCCACGAATCATCAAACCCCTCCTCTATAGCTTTATGTAGTAAATCAAGCAATGGTTCATCCGCTACGTCCTTTAATACGGCTTTGCCGCATTCTTCAACAAGGACCATTCGGATCAGTCCGCCTGTCGTTTTCTTATCTTTTTTCATCGAAGCAAGCAGCTGTTCAGCCGATAGCCCCTTAGGCACATTTGTACTGTAGCCTAATGTTTCAAGCCAGGTAATCGTCTCTTTAACAGGAAGCTCAATTTGAAAGACGCGCTCAGATAAACGCAGGGCAAATATCATTCCAACTGCCACAGCTTCACCATGAGATAATTCCCCGTAGCCAAGCTCCGCTTCTATCGCGTGACCTAACGTATGTCCGAAGTTTAAATAAGCTCGGATGCCTTGTTCTGTTTCATCCGCTGAGACAACATCAGCTTTTACTCCGATTGATTGCACAAGCATTTCTTTTAGAAATTCATCGTTAAATTGTTCAAAAGAGGTTACCTGACCCTTCAGCCAATCTAAAAATTCTCGGTCCCTGATAAACCCATGTTTCACTACTTCAGCAAATCCAGAACGCCATTCACGCTCTGGCAGACTGTGAAGCATTTCAGTGTCATAAATGACCAGCTCTGGCTGAAAGAAAGCTCCAACGATATTTTTTGCACCAGGCAAGTTAATCGCAACTTTTCCGCCTACACTACTGTCATGAGCAAGCAAGGTGGTCGGCACTTGTACAAATCGAACCCCTCTCATATATGTCGCAGCAACAAATCCAGCAAGGTCGCCTATCACTCCGCCGCCTAAAGCAATAATCACCGACTTACGATCAAGACCGATCTCTAATGCTCGTTCCTGCAGCTTTTGATAGACCTCAAATGATTTAGATGATTCGCCGCTCGCTACTTTCTCAACATAAACATGATCCTGCTTAGGGAAACCAGCTAAAACATCATCTATATAAAGATCATGTACATGCTCATCTGTAATAATTAAGAATGAGGAAGCATCACTCATCTTATGAGCATGCATGAGATTATATAAGGTATGCCTCAGACCAGGTTCAATTCTCACCTCATATGATTTGCTTTTAGTAGAAATGTGAACAACAGACATTGTTAAAACTTCCTCGCATGCTCGTTGTGACGCTCAATATTTTCAGAAATCGCTTCCACACGATCAGCACCAAATGTTTCAAGCAAAGCATTCGCTACTTCCCAAGCAATGACCGATTCAGCCACTACACTTGCAGCAGGGACAGCACAGCTGTCAGAACGTTCAATACTAGCTGCAAAAGGCTCTTTTGTATCAATGTCTACACTTTGCAGAGGTTTATATAACGTCGGAATCGGCTTCATAACTCCACGAATCACAATCGGCATGCCGGTAGTCATCCCGCCTTCAAAACCGCCAAGGTTATTTGTTTGTCTTGAATAGCCGTCTTCTTCATTCCATGTGATTTCATCATGCACTTGGCTTCCTGGTCTTCTGGCCGCTTCAAAACCAATTCCGATCTCAACCCCTTTAAACGCATTAATGCTCATCATAGCTGCTGCTAATTTCGCATCCAACTTGCGATCATAATGAACATGGCTGCCTAAACCGATCGGAACTCCTTCAATCACTACTTCTACAATTCCGCCAATGGAATCCCCTTCTTGTTTCGCTTGATCAATGGCTTCAATCATTTTCGCTTCTGCTTCTTTATCTAAACATCTAACAGGAGAAGCCTCTGAGCGTTCCCTAAGATCCTCAATCGTATCATATTGAATAGCAGTTGCCTTCACACCGCCAATTTCAAGAACATGGCCGCCTACTTGAATACCAAATGTATGTAAAATTTTCTTGGCAACAGCCCCAGCAGCTACGCGCACAGTCGTCTCACGAGCTGAAGAACGTTCTAAAACATTTCTCATATCACGATGTCCGTACTTAATTGCACCGTTAAGGTCTGCATGGCCTGGACGCGGACGGCTTACCTGTCTTTTCACTTCTTTTTCTTCTTCTTCAGATAAAGGCTCTGCCCCCATCACCTTTGTCCAATGAGTCCAATCCTTATTTTCTACAACTAGTGCGATTGGTGCACCTGTTGTTTTTCCATGTCGAACTCCGCTTAGGATTTGAACTTGGTCTTTCTCAATCTGCATTCTGCGCCCTCTTCCATAACCGCCTTGACGCCTTTTCAAGTCAACATTAATGTCTTCTGCTACTAATTCAAGCTGAGCAGGCACCCCTTCAATAATTGTAGTTAACTGCGGTCCATGTGACTCTCCTGCTGTTATATATCTCATCTCGTCTCCTCCTCCAAATCCACTCTCTTTATCGCTTTTATGCGTTAAATTATAACATGACTTTCCTTTTATGTCTCGATAAAATCGGAACATTTCGTTATTAATTAGTCATTGTACCAAAAAGACCTGCTTGCGTCTAAGGAATTTTAACGTTTTACTCCTTCAAAAACAGCAAGTTTAGAGATACCGAATAAATAAATGCAGATAATGGTTATACTAAAATAGGAATTTCTTAGTAAAAGGGGCGCTCGCCATTGAAGAAGTCAACGACAAAAAGCGGCACAAATATTGATGAAGTGAAAGAGTTAAACGCAAAATCAGGACTTACTTATAATGAAGTGAAGGATAAGGTGTTAAATGCTTATATCAAGAAACAATTGAGCGAAGATCAATCATGATCCAAATACAAAAAGGATAAACCAGCCATTACAGCGATTTATCCTTTTTTCTTATAAAAAAACGTGTCTTCTGTTTCAAAATGATATTGATCAGCATGAAAAATCTGCTCAGTGCTTCCTACAAATAATACCCCGCCAGGACGCAAAGCTTGGCTGAATTTTTGATATAATTCATGTTTTGCTTCTTCAGTGAAATAAATCATGACATTTCGGCAAATAATCAGATCATACTGAGTTCCAAATGAATCAGATAAAAGATTCTGTTGTTTAAATGTTACCGATCTTTTTACTTGTTCACTAACTTTGTAGCCCATAAGCTCCTTCGTAAAATAGCGTGAAAGCACCCCGGGAGGAACTTCTTTTAATGAGCGATCCGTGTAGAAACCAACTTGAGCTCTTTTTAGAATTTCTTTATCTAAATCCGTTGCTAGTATGGACACCTCAGACAAAGGCATAAAAGAGGCCATAATCATCGCTAAAGTATATGGTTCTTCACCTGTTGAACAAGCTGCACTCCATAGCTTCGGCTTACTATTTTCAGCTAGCAGCCTTGGCAAAATCTTTTCTTCTAACACCTCCCATCTCTTTTTATTACGGTAAAATTCCGAGACATTTATCGTCATACGCTCTAAAAACTCATGAAATAACGATGAATCAGCAGCAAGAGCTTGGTAGTAGCTCAAAAAGGTAGCGTACCCTCTTTTATCTCGAAGGGATTCTAACCTTCTTTTCATCTGTGCTTCTTTGTAAAGTGCTAGATCTATACCGGTTTTTCTCTTAATTTGCATGATGAATTGTTGATAGTCTGCAGTCATCTGTCAGGTCCCCTTACCTTAAACAATCGGTTTCATTTTTTCCACATTAGGTATATCGGCTGATTTAAACCGATCGTTTACACACAAAAAAATACCTGCTCAGCTGAACAGGTATTCATCATCCTTAAACCCACTTATTTACAACTTTTTCATAGTTGTTTAACTCTGCATCTTCAAAGAAGATTCCGATTTCACGCTTCGCGCTCTCAGGAGAGTCAGAACCGTGAATAACATTCATAGCTACTTGTACACCATAATCACCGCGGATTGTTCCTGGTGCAGCTTCAGCTGGGTTTGTTGCTCCCATCATTGTACGAGCAGTCGAGATCACATTTTCACCTTCCCAAACCATTGCGAAAACTGGACCTGAAGTAATGAAATCAACTAGCTCTCCGAAGAAAGGACGTTCTTTATGTTCTGCATAATGAGTCTCTGCAAGATCTTTTGTAACCGTCATCAATTTAGCGCCCACTAATGTAAACCCTTTCTTTTCAAAGCGCGAAACAACTTCTCCGATTAAATTACGTTGTACTCCATCAGGCTTAATCATTAAATATGTACGTTCCATTTAAAACACCCTCGCTCTCATAATCATAAACTATGTATTAATTAACTAATCGACTAACCTTGTTTATTATAGCAAACATTCTAAACACTCTCAATCATTATTTTACAGAAATATTCAATAAACCGTATTCATTTCCAGTTGTATATACAAATAAAGAGAGCACTCAGGCTCTCTATTTTAAAATTTCCGTTTTCCGATATAGGCCGCAATCTCTTTTAAATAATTCTTTGCTTCACAATCAGGCAGTCTTTCTAATGAATCATAGGCTCTATGGAGGAAGCGATCACTCATCTCAATCGAATAATCGATCCCCCCTGATTCTTTAACAGCTTTTAAGATGGGCTGCATATCAATATTTTCAGGAAATTCGTTTTTAAGCATGTTTTTAATTAAATGGGAAATCTCTTCATCATGATGCATGGCATAGAGTGCAGGAAGCGTGACATTCCCCTGCCTTAAATCACCACCTGCAGGTTTGCCTAACTGCTTTTCTGTACCAACAAAGTCTAAGATATCATCTGTAATTTGAAAAGACATCCCCACATTGTATCCAAAGTTATATAAATGCTTTTGAATGGCTGGGTCTGCATCTGCAGCTAATGCACCCAGCTCACAGCTTACGGCAATTAACAAAGCAGTCTTACGTTTAATTCTTCTTAAATAGACTCTTAAGTTCTGCCCCCAGTTATATTGATCACGGATCTGTTCTACTTCTCCAATACACATCTCAACAAGCGTATTAGACAACACTTGATGAACGCGTGGGTGATCAAAATAAGCAGATGCTTCGACTGCCTTGGCAAAAATATAGTTACCAGTATACATCGCTACTTTGTTATCCCATTGAGATTTCACCGTCCGTTTGCCCCGTCTAAGTTCAGCATCGTCAATGACATCATCATGAACCAAAGACGCCATATGTACAAGTTCTAAGGGAACAGCAATATTTTTCAACACATGTATATCGTATGTACCAAATTTAGCAGCAAGCAACACAAAAACCGGACGAATCCGTTTGCCCCCTGCCTTTAAAAGATGGGTTGAAGCGTTTTTCAGGACATCATGGCGTGCTTGAACAGAAGCTTCTAGCTCTTGTTCGATAATTGTTATATCTGATTGAAATTGCATATAAATATCGGCTAGTTTCATCTTATCCACCTTACTACGCAAGGTCAGCTTCCTACAGCTTTCCAAACATGAATTGATTCAACAGGCTCACTTAAATATCCTAAATCATAAGCAAGCTGATAATAAAGCATTAACCCTCGCTGTTCTCTATTACTAAAATCATATATTAAATTATTAAAGTAGTCTTCCCAAAAAGATTTATCGCCGCCATAGGTCTTTAAAATATCTTGGATCATAGGCTGATAATGACTCTTTTTACTTCGCTTTTTACTTTCGAGAAATGATCTATACAATGTACCAGCTAAGTGGCTGTTATGATCAATGGCTACGTTTCTTATCGCTAATACTGCAAATGTCATCGGCATCCCTGTGTGCTTATACCAAAGCTCTCCAAGGTCATATTGATAAAGTTCTTCTCTTTTATTAAATGAAGCCACTATCGCTTCATCACCAATTAACAAGCAAGCATCGTGATCTGAGAGCATCTTATGTATATTCGGCTTCATCGTTGTATATGTAGGGGACTGTTCATAAAACCGTTCAAGTATGATTTTAAGCAAATGGGTAGAGGTTGCCGACGTGGAAGTCAGAGCAACCTTTTTTGCTGTTAACTGATGAATAGGCACTTTTGAAAATAAAAAAATCGACCCGACCTTCCCTAGAGCTGATACAGACAGATTAGGAAACAAAGTGAAGTGATCTTTATTTTCAGCATAGGCAAAAGAAGAAATTCCTCCAACATCGACTCGCCCAGCAGACATTTCTCTGTTTAATTCTGAAGGCACTTGTGGTTTGATAATACAACCTTGGCTCTCTAAATACTCTCTGTCTAAATCATAATAAAGAGGCAATATATTAGTATAAGAAATTTCACCGATAACTAAAGACATGTTATTCCCCCCAGCGGGTAAATAATGTATGCTCCACTCCGAGACTATCTAATGCCTTTCCAACAAGAAAATTAACCAAATCATCTATTGTTTTAGGTAGATGATAATAACCGGGCATAGCCGGCAGGATCGTAGCCCCCATCTTTGAAAGTTTAAGCATATTCTCTAAGTGAATGTCATGCAACGGTGTTTCTCTAGGTACAATAACCAGTTTTCTTTTTTCTTTAAGCATAACATCTGCCGTACGTTCAAGCAGATTTCCGGAAGCCCCGTGCGCCATACCAGATAAAGTCCCCATTGAACAAGGAATAATAACCATGCCGGCACTTCGATAGGAACCGCTTGCAATAGGAGCTGCATAGTCATGAAGATCATGAGTATGCAGCTCACCAGGCAAATCACCAAATAGTTCATGAATTACTTTTTCGCGATCGGTTGTATCTAAAAGTAATTCCTCTTTAAACACTTGCCAAGCGGCTTCTGTTAAAACGAGGTGAACCTTATATTCTTGACGGAGCAGCTCCTGTGTTAGACGAACACCGTACATACCGCCGCTCGCTCCAGTTATTCCTACTGTCATGATCTTTTCTATACGCTCACTCATAACCAAACATCTCCTACTGTAAAGATAAACATGACTAAGCTAAGAATCCCGTTCATCGTAAAAAAGGCTACCCCGACTTTTGAGAGATCATCTGCAGATACTAAGGAATGCTCATAAATCATAATCAATCCAGCAATAATCACCCCAATTAAATAAAGCCAGCTTAGAGGAGTAATAAGGAATAAAAGGAAAAAGGCTGCAAAACTAATGACGTGGAAAAGTTTTGCAAGAATAAGTGCTTTTCTAATACCAAAACGGCTAGGAATGGAATATAGTCCTCGCTCACGATCATAATCAGCATCTTGGGTCGCATAAATGACATCAAATCCTGCTGTCCACAGGGCTACTGCAGTAAATAGAACAAATGCTTCAAAAGAAACCGATCCGGTTACAGCGACCCATCCACCTAATGGTGCGAGCGCGATTGTAATACCTAATATAAGGTGACAAGCCCATGTAAATCGCTTTGTATAGGAATAAATAACAAGGAAAAATACCGCTAAAGGTAATAAATAAACGGCTAATTGATTTAATTGAAAGGCAGCGTAAATCAACATGGCAAATGAAATTATAATGAAGAACATGACTTCAATTTTTGAAATCAGACCAGCTGGTATAGCACGGTCAGCTGTTCTAGGATTGTATTTGTCAATCTTTTCGTCGATCACTCGGTTAAGAGACATCGCTGCACTTCTTGCTCCAACCATCGCAACAGTAATCCAGACCCATTGCATAAGAGTGGGCCATGTTTCATTTACAATAAAACTTCCGAGTATTGCCCCAAAATAGGCAAAAGGCAATGCAAACACAGTATGTTCAAACTTAATCATTTCTAAGATGATTTTCAACTTTCTAACCACGATATCTGCTCCAATTCTAATTGACTAATTTTTACCCTTTACCCCAAGGTGCATACAAGCTACCCCTCCAGAGTAAGGCTTCACGTCAACACGTTCAAATCCAGCTTCACGGAACATCTCAGCCAGCTTCTCTCGACTTGGAAACGACATCGTTGACTCTTGTAACCATGAATATTCGTCATAACTTTTAGCAAACACTTTACCAAAAACAGGCATGACCCTGCGGAAATAAAAGAAATAGAGGTTTTTAAAAACAGGAATGGTAGGCTGTGATGTTTCTAAACAAACCACTTTTCCTCCTTTTTTTACGACCCTGTACATCTCTTTTAATACTTGCATGTAGTCGGGCACATTTCTTAACCCAAAGCCAATTGTGACAACATCAAAGGTTTCATCAGCATAAGGCAGCTCCATTGCATTACCATGACGCAAGGAAACGTGCTTCATTTTATGTTCCTTAACCTTTTCTTCCCCGATTAATAACATATTCTTGCTAAAATCAAGTCCTTCGACTTTACCGTTAGGACCTACAGCTTCCCCAAGGGCAATCGTCCAATCTGCTGTCCCGCAGCAAACATCAAGAGCATGATCACCTGGCTGTACATTCATTCTTTTCATCGTATCTTTCCGCCAAGCCTTATGACGTTGAAAAGATATAACTGAGTTCATCATATCGTATCGCTTGTAGATCGATTCAAACACTTGGTGAACACGTTCTTCTTTCGTTTGAGTCATTTTCCCTCACCCTTTTTCTGCTACGTACTCATCGTAGTCCGTTGTATTGATTAACTGATCAATATGTTCAATAATAAAGCCCTCATATTTTTGAAGACGCTTGCTTGTATTTAAAAGCTTGTCTTTTAAGTCTTCTATTTTTTGTTCACATAACGCAAGCACTGAATCTGGGTGCCTTGCTTCTTGAAATAAAGTCTCCATAATAGGCAAGTTCTTACCTTTTATAAACTCATTGCGTTCAAAGACCAATCGTTTTAAAAAGAAGAAATCATTAAAGATTTCCTTCCAGTAATTTTGATTATAATGATTTGCTATATTTTGCAAAAGAATTGATTCTGCTTTTTCTACATTTCTTTTTGCATCAGTGTATGTAAGCTCATCTGCCTCATATATATTCATCTTATGTTCATTAATTTCCTGAATCGAATGACTGAAGATGCGAATCATAGGAATTTGCTTTTCTTCTGCTAGTAAATAATAATAAAGACTGCTGTAATAATCACCAGCGAGCACTGTAAGCTGACGATTTTTTCGTACGGAATCTGTTTGGAGTTTATGGAGGGAGATCGCTTCATGTACATCAAGTGCAGCTTGAGCCAGCACAGCTGCCAATGTATATGCTTTTGCTTCTTTTTTTGATGCATGTTCACTTAGCATCGCATATAAAAAACGCACCTTGTCCTCATCAATAGCGGGCACTTCAACATAGCGCTCTAAATAAGAATGCTTCGTTAAACTGTTAAAGCTTTTTTTTAGTTCTCTTACTTTGTCATTAAACTGACTGATCCTCACCATTTTACTTCCTCCAAATCGCATCCATCATAAAATCACAACAAACGACTAAAATACTTGCATTTATCTGACTTAAACCGGTATCTATTATAGCATAATTTACATAATCCTACGAAGGAAAAACTTTATAAATAGTAAATAAAAGCAGGGTTCCCTGCTTTTATTCTTCCGTATCCATTGTGCCGTGGCTTGTCTGAATCACTGCTTTTCCACGCACTTTGACGGCAGAAGTATGTTCAGTAAACTGAGCAATCATAACCTCTCCCTTATCAAGTTTCTCCGAATGATGAAAGCGTGTATCTGACCCTCTTGTAAGCCCTATTACGTTTACACCATTTTCCTTTGCTTTTATCACAAAAAATTGATTTTCATTGCTCATCCGTATCTCTCCTTAAACCCTTGCCGTATCTTTATTTGGTCCATAGAAACCTTTAAGTTAATTTTTATTTCAATCTTTTATTCATAATTTCAATAAACAAACGATTTGATGATAACCGTTATGTACGTATAGCTTATTATATAAAGCTTAGCACATTAAGAAAAGAAAAAGCAAAAGGAACCTCAGGCAGTGAGGAACCTTTTGCTTTTTTGGCAGGATATAATTACAAGATAATGGCAATCAATCCGCCTGAGCCTTCATTAATAATACGCTCCAGTGTTTCTTTCAATTTATAGCGGGCGTTCTCAGGCATTAAGGAAAGCTTAGCTGAGATTCCTTCTCGTACAATAGAGTTAAGAGAACGACCAAAGATATCAGAATTCCAGATAGAAAGCGGGTTCTCTTCAAAGTCCTGCATTAAATAGCGGACGAGCTCCTCACTTTGCTTTTCAGTTCCGATAATTGGGGCAAACTCACTCTCTACATCTACTTTAATCATATGAATAGAAGGAGCGACAGCTTTCAAACGCACCCCGAATCTTGACCCTTGACGAATGATCTCAGGCTCATCTAAGCTCATATCAGAAAGGGCTGGGGCTGCAATGCCGTAACCTGTCTGCTTCACCATTCTAAGAGCCTCTGCTACTTGATCATATTCAGCTTTAGCATGAGCAAAATCCTGCATGAGCTGGAGCAAATGATCTTTCCCTCTTATTTCAACACCAACGACCTCTTTTAACACTTGGTCATATAAGTCATCTGGTGCATATAGATCAATCTCAGCAATTCCATGACCCATCTCAATGCCTGCAAGCCTTGCATCATCAATAAATTCATATTCTGTAAATTGTCCGACGACACGATCGACATCCCGCAATCGTCTAATATCTTTTACTGTTTCCTGAACAGATTCTTCATAACTTTGTCTTAACCAGTGATCATCCTTTAATACCATGACCCAGCTCGGCAGATTAACATTTACTTCATGTACTGGGAATTCAAATAATACTTCCCTTAAGACATTGTTAATGTCATGATCTGTCATGCTTTCAATACTCATCGCAAGCACTGGAATATCATGTTCTTCTGAAAGCTGACGACGCAGATTTTCTGTGTCAGGATGATGCGGTCTTACACTGTTGACAATCATGATAAATGGCTTTCCGACTTCTTTTAATTCCTCAATGACTCGTGTTTCTGATTCAATATAATCATAGCGAGGAATTTCTCCGATTGAACCATCGGTTGTAACCACCACTCCTAAAGTAGAATGCTCTTGAATAACTTTTCTTGTTCCAATTTCAGCTGCTTCCTGAAATGGAATCGGCTCCTCATACCAAGGAGTATTGATCATTCTCGGACCATTTTCATCCTCATATCCTTTAGCACCAGGAACAGCATAGCCAACGCAGTCCACCAGTCGGACGTTAACATCTAACCCTTCATCTACATGAATCGAAATCGCTTGGTTGGGTACAAACTTCGGCTCTGTCGTCATGATTGTTTTACCTGCTGCACTTTGCGGCAGTTCATCTTGAGCACGAGCCTTTTCTGATTCATTTTCGATATTCGGGAGTACGACAAGCTCCATAAATTTCTTAATGAATGTCGATTTCCCTGTCCGAACCGCACCAACGACCCCTAGATAAATATCGCCGCCCGTGCGTTCTGCGATATCTTTAAAAATATCAACCTTTTCCACGTGATCCCCTCCCGATCGAGTAAAGATTTGAGATTCATCATAAACTTCCGTAAATCTTAGACACTATCATGTGTATGATGTTGTCCATTATTTATGACAACTACCAGGAAAGAAGCATTTTATTTTCTAAATCAGCCTTCTTAGAAAGATTTAATAAAATAGGAATGATTTCAATGGAAGCTGCCATACACAACCTTTAATGAAGTATAGATCTAGGAAGTAAGATGTCTCGATAGATATACCGAGAAGGGGTAGAAAGAAAAAATGCCCCTTCCTTTGACATGTATATCAATGGATAAGGGGCTTTAGACCAACTTTTTATTGATTTGTGTGACCTTGCTTTTATTGCACTTACTTATTTACCTTATTCTTGCCGGATATTGTAGGCAGGCTCTCCGTTTTCATCAAGTGTATATGGAACGGACCTTACAGGCACAATCGGAAAGTTATCTACTAAAATGGAGCGAATGTCTTCGTTTTCTTTAAAGTCATGCTCGAATTCGTTGAGTGCCATATTAAGATCAATTCGATAATCAATCACAATTTCTCCATCGTTCGTATATAACAGAGGCAGATACGTATCGTAATAAGGGCTTCTCACATGAGGGGCTTCGCTGTAATTTAACGCTTCATGATCCAATTTAAAGAGCCCTACATCCACCATTTCTAATACGGGTGCATACGTATGTTTCCGCATATATTCATTAATACGCTGTTGAAATTGCTGGATTTCACGTTGACTTCTTAAATCAATGACTTTTGCTTCTGGCTCTTCTTCGACATTAACAAGAACATATTGAAAGACTCCGCCATTTTCAAAAGCCGTTCCTGGAGGCTGCTGCAAATATCTTGGTACAAGCTGGTTAAAATCAACTACATAACGTTGATAGAGGGGAGTCGTTTCATCGAAGTTTCGAATAGGAAGGACCCCTGTATCTTGTTGAAATTGCTTTGCAGCTTGTTCAACAGCTTGCAGCTGATCTGGATAAGCCAGCTGATTTTCACTTCTCTGTTCATCTGGAAGCATACATCCCGTTAGAAACATGCTTATCATCAGGATTGATACTATCGTGCATTTCATCCAATCAATCTCCTAATCTTTTCATTCTTTGAAACTTAGCTTATAAGGTGGCAGTCGGCCCGCCAATTACGATTAGAAATACAATCAAACCAGACACTAATAAACAAATAAACGAGAAGGCAAGAACTATTTTTTGAATAACCCCTCTAAGTTTTTCACGACTGAAGATCGCTGCCCCTGCAGAAATAAACATTAAAGCGAGAGCAAAAAACGAGATCCACATATTCATCATTGCATCAGACATTACCATCATCCTTTTTTAAAAATTACACTTTTAAAAATTCCACGATTTATTATACCATATCATACAAGCCCATATTTCTTATAATGCTTGTCCATTCGGTTACAGACAGAATGCATCATTTTCCAACTTATAAATTCACTCCCCTTCATTTGAATCCATTAAAAAAGTTAGAGAAGCGGGGCGCACTTCTCTAACTCAACTAAAGCCTTCTTATTGAACAGCCCTATTTTAATGTTCGTTCCATAAATTATATGCAGAATAAGTGCTTTTGCGTTTGGCATCCGCCTATTGTTGCACCTATTTTTACACTGCATTATTTTTTATTGAACATTTTAGCAAGAGAAGCGAAATCAGTAGGCATATTATTTTTCACAATAGCCTGAACAATCTGATCTTCCTTTTCTTTCGATACTGGAGTATTAGCAAGCTTTGATACTTGCGAAATTAATTGACGAACCGTTTTCTCATCTTGTAAATTTGCTTGACTGACCGAGTTTGCCAGTTTCATTAATTCATCTGGTCTTACATTCGTTTTCTTTTGAAGCTGATCCATAAATGAAGGGTCATTTTTTTGAAACATCATACGTCCTCCTTCGTTCTTAATATAGACATATACTATGCATGAACGAAGGGTTGGTGCATGACCTTTGGGTAGGTAGTGCGAGCTTACGCCTTAAAGCTCATCTTGATTTAAAAAATCTGAAATTTGTTCAACTTCGTGTTTTTTAATTCTACCCATTAATTTCTCGGTTGCTTCTTTCGGATGAAGACCTTCAAATAACACCTCATATAATGCTGAGGTAATCGGCATTTCTACTTTTAATTCATTAGCTAATTCAAAGGCTGCCTGTGTGGTTCTGATTCCTTCCACTACCATCCCCATACTGCTTAACACTTCATCAAGCGACTTCCCTTGCCCGATCATTTGACCTGCTCTCCAGTTTCTTGAGTGAACACTCGTACACGTTACGATTAAATCACCGAGTCCAGAGAGGCCCGCAAACGTTAAAGGGTTAGCTCCCTGCTTCACACCAAGTCGAGTAATTTCTGCTAACCCTCTTGTCATGATGGCGGCTTTAGTATTATCACCCATCCCAAGACCATTTGTTAAACCGCATACAAGCGCAATAATATTTTTTAACGCTCCTCCGATTTCAACCCCGATTAGATCAGGATTCGTATAGACTCTGAAATGCTGATTCATAAATAAATCTTGAATAAGAAGCGAAGCATCGTTATTACTTGAAGATACAGTCACCGTTGTTGGCTGGCGAAGACTGACTTCCTCTGCATGACTCGGCCCTGATAAGACAGCAACATCTTTTAATAGATCTGAGCCCTCAAATTCTTCTTCAATCATTTCTGATATACGTTTATGGGTGCCCGGTTCAATCCCTTTACTTGCATGAACAATCACAACAGGTGATGTCAGGACTTTACGAAGGCTTTGAATCGCGTCACGTACAGCTTTTGTGGGTACGACAAGCAATAGCACCTCTACGTCCTTTACAGTTTCAGAAAGGTCAGAGTATCCTTTAATTTGTTTAGGTAACTGAATGCCTGGAAGATAAGCTTCATTTGTATGATTGTTATTAATTTCAGCAATTTGTTCTTCTCTCCTTGCCCACAAACGAACGTCATGATGATTATCAGCTAACACCATACTTAATGCCGTTCCCCAGCTCCCTGCACCCATTACTGCGATATTTGCCACATAATCAACTCCTTTGGACCATTTCTACTTCCTAGGAAGCTTCTTTTTTCTTTCCAATCTTGCTCTCAGTTCCTGTCAGCAAGCGCTGAATATTGGTACGATGTCTCCAAAATGAAAGAGCCGCTACTAGAATAGATAAGATAATGTACATCTGAGGAATTTGGTACGTTTCCATCAGCAAGTAGGCAAAAGCAGGTGTTAAAAGAGCAAATAACAGCGAACCTAGCGAAACATAACGCGTTAAGACAATACTAATAATAGCAATAATTCCGGCAAATAAAGCAGGGAAGAAAACAAGCGTCGCAATAACCCCGATGGTCGTAGCGACCCCTTTTCCCCCTCTGAAGCCATAATAAACAGGCCAGTTATGCCCTAAAATAGCTGCTAACCCTGCAAGAGCTGGAAACACGCCGCTTTGGTCTGGGGCAAGCAAAATCCCAATCCATACAGCAATAATCCCTTTGACAATATCCAAAGCAAGCACAGAAATGGCAGGACCGATTCCTAAAACACGCAAAGTGTTCGTTGCTCCGGCATTCCCGCTGCCATGCTGTCTAATATCAACTTTCTTAATCTTCTTTGCAATTAAATAACTAAAACTGATTGAACCAAGTAAGTAACCAATTAAAATAACAACGAGCAGTAACAAAATAGTCATAGTCTCCCCCAGTTCTAACTATGATAAGTCATTTCCAGTTAGTCATTTTTCTTTCTAGCAATAATTTTAATAGGAGTTCCCTCGAATTCAAATGTCGCACGCAGACGATTTTCTAAGAAACGTTCATAAGAAAAGTGAAGAAGCTCCGGCTCATTGACAAAGAAGACAAAAGTTGGCGGCTCTACTGCTACTTGAGTCACATAATTAATACGAAGTCTCTTTCCTTTGTCAGTTGGAGTAGGATTCATCGCTACAGCATCCATAATTAGATCATTTAAAATATTCGTCGGTACACGTAAGTTATGATTTTGAGAAACTTTCTTTACCATAGGCAGCACATGTTGCAGACGCTGTTTTGTTTTAGCTGATGTAAATAAAATTGGTGCATAAGATAAGAATAAAAATTCATCTCGAATTTTCTGTTCAAATTTCTGCATTGTTTTATCATCGCGCTCAATCGCATCCCACTTATTGACTACGATAATTACAGCTCGTCCGGCCTCATGTGCATAGCCTGCAATTTTTTTATCTTGTTCAATAATGCCTTCCTCAGCATTAATAACAACTAAAACGACGTTAGAACGTTCAATAGCTTTTAATGAGCGCAGCACGCTGTATTTCTCTGTACTCTCATATACCTTTCCACGTTTCCGCATCCCTGCAGTATCAATTAAGACGTAATCTTGATCATCTCTTGTAAAAGATGTATCAATAGCATCTCTAGTGGTACCAGGAATGTTACTGACTATCACTCGTTCCTCACCGAGCATCGCATTTACTAACGAGGATTTACCGACATTTGGACGTCCGATAAGTGATATACGAATCGTATCAGCATCATAATCATCTTCTACTTTTTCAGGGAAGTGCTTTAATACCTCATCGAGAAGATCACCAAGCCCTAGACCGTGCGACCCTGAAATCGGGAACGGATTACCGATACCAAGAGAATAAAACTCATATAATAAATCATGCATATCAGGGTTATCGACCTTATTAACCCCTAAAACAACCGGCTTTTTAGATCTAAATAAGATCTTCGCAACTTCTTGGTCAGCACTCGTAATTCCTTCTCGTCCATTTACGATGAAAACAATGACATCTGCTTCTTCAATCGCAAGCTCTGCCTGTTCGCGCATTTGATTCAATAATGGTTCATCCGCAAGCTCAATCCCGCCTGTATCAATCAGATTAAATTCACGATCTAACCATTCTCCGTGACTGTACAAGCGGTCACGAGTTACTCCTGGCATATCTTCGACAATGGCTACTCTTTCTCCTACTATTCTGTTAAAAATGGTTGATTTTCCAACATTAGGACGCCCTACTATGGCAACGACTGGTTTCGTCATAATTGTCCCCCGACCTTTCTTATGTAAAATACATCGTTTTTTGTATTAGTTAAAATGATTAATTGATGGAGATAGACTCCGCCTGTAACCTGTTCATTCTACTAAACCTCAATGAGATTGTCGAGACCTTGGTTGAAAACAATCGTTTCAATCACTCGTTTCAATCAACCTTTTTGCTCGCTATTTTCATTTTTTGTTTATATTAATAGCGAAATAAATCACAACGATTAATTATTCAAGGTGATCTTCTTGCGGAATCATATTCCGAACTGGTTGTTGTTTTCGCTGCTTAATCCATTCCCCTACATGTTCAGAAAGCATATGCAATAACCATCCTCCCCCGATAACAGCGGTTGAGAGCGCCAGCACATCTAAAACATAAAAAGAGCCAAATGCGTGGGAAGTAAACGTCTGAATGGCAGCAAGTCCATATAAAAGTTCCCCGTGCAGCAACCCTACTACCGCAATGAGTATTCTCAAGCTCCATTTCCCAGCCAGCATACAAGCCAGACACACCACAATGGCCATTGACATAAGCCTCCCATCAATTAAATGAACAACCGGGTCGTAAATGGCTACTAATTGAAATGTGGCATAAGCCGCGGCTACAGCTAGTACGGCAATCATTACATGCAACAACCTCATGACTTTCACTTGAGAAATAAAACCATAAAAAACACCGATTAAAAATATAAAGCCTAAACTGACCTCACTAGAAAAGACTGGGATGTAAATCGGACTTACTATTAATGTAATAAATAAAAATATAGCAGAAGTCGTTCTTAAAGACGTTTTGTTCCAAAAGAATGTAACAATACAAATATAGATCCAACCTATCCAATAAAAATATACACCTTCCATTAAACCCACCTCCCTTGCTTTAGTATCGACAATTCCAAAAAAGCTAAACGTGAAAAGAACTAGGTTCTACATGAAACAAACGAAAGTGGACATACTAAAAATTGCAATATGAAGGGAGGGGAGTATATGGGACGTGATCGCCAAGAGCGCAAATTAAAAGCTTCTCACCGTGTCGAATCAGATCGTGATCAAAGTTTATCCAATAAAGGAGCAAGCAAGCTCCAGAGCCCTGAAGAAGCTAGAGAAAATCAACGGCCATAAGAAAAAAGGTTGAATAAGGATTTTCTCCTCATTCAACCTTTTAGCGTTTAAGATATCGATCGAGGGGAATCCCCCGCTGCTCACACCATTCTTTTGTGCTCCCACCTATGACTAAAGGGATTTCTTTCAGTTCACTTAGTGAAGATGCTCCTAATGCAGTCATCAACATTTTAATATCTTTATGGATAAAATTGATCTCTTCGATAAGGGCAGTTTGGCCTTCTTCCATTAATATTTTAAGGAAGTAGCCTGCAAAGCCTGTCGCATCGGCTCCTAGTGCAATCGATTTAACTACATCTAATGCAGACTGAAGACCTCCCGATGAAATCACTGATATCCCCTTAGCAGCTTCTGTCACTTCGATAATAGAACTAGTGGTATTTATGCCCCAATCATCAAAATAGCTTAGCTTACGTTCTCTTCTTGCATTTTCAATTCGAGAGAAATTTGTTCCGCCGAACCCGCCGACATCAATCATTTGAACTCCAATTGATGCTAATGTTTCAGCCGTTTCCCTGCTCATACCGTATCCTACTTCTTTAATGATTAACGGGACATCAATCGCATCTTTTATTTTTTCAATACGAGACAACGTATGTCTAAAGTCTCTGTCTCCTTCTGGCATCACAAGTTCTTGAATGACATTAAGATGAATTTGCAGAGCAGAAGCCCGAAGCATATCGACAGCCCTTTTGGCTTGGTCTACTGTTGCTTCACTTCCTAAATTAGCGAATACGACTCCATTCGGGAGAGTCTGTCTGACAATTTCATAGCTTTTTCTCTCTTCCGGATCTCGTATGGCTGCCATTTGCGACCCTACAGCTATTCCAATCCTGCATTCAGAGGCGACTTCGGCTAATTGCTGGTTAATCATTTTCGTCCGTTCGCCGCCGCCGCCGGTCATGGCATTGATAAAAATCGGCGAACTTAATGAAAGTCCGCCGATTTCAGAGGAATAATCCACTTCATCAACAAAAGCATCAGGAATACTATTATGGACAAAACGAATATGTTCAAAGCCATGAGTGCGCTCTTGCCCTGTAGAAAGAGCATGTTCGATATGATCTAATTTTCTTTTTGCACGACTCATGTACATCACCTAATCAATTAAGATTTATATTTTTTCAATTGATCTCCTATCATGTCGCCAAGAGAAAACCCGCTTGGTTCTTCTTCTTTATTCGCCTCATACGCGGCATAATCTCCATCATTCGTATCGTCTTTTAAAAGCTCACGAATACTTAAAGAAATACGCTTATCACCAAGATTTACATCTAACACTTTCACTTCAACCTTTTCGCCTTCAGTTAAAACTTCTGACGGGGTGCCGATATGGCGGTTGGCGATTTGAGAAATGTGGACCAGACCTTCGACTCCTGGTGCTACCTCAACAAATGCACCAAATGACACTAAACGTTTTACTGTACCTTCAATGACATCACCAGTTGAAATTTGCCCCGCTACTTCTTCCCACGGTCCTGGCTGTGTATCTTTAATAGAAAGTGATACACGCTCGCTGTCTGGGTCCACAGATAAGACTTTCACCTTAACCTTATCCCCTTCATTTACAATATCAGAAGGCGTTTCAACACGGTGGTGCGCAAGCTGAGAAATATGCACAAGTCCATCTACACCGCCAACATCTACAAATGCACCAAAGCTTGTCAGACGCTGTACAGTTCCCTCAACTGTATCTCCTGATTTAAGTGATTGAAGGACATTTTTCTTCTTTTCTTCAAGCTCTGCATCTAGTACAGCACGCTGCGATAAGATCAGTTTATTATTTTCTTGATCCAGCTCTTCTACTTTCAGACGAAGTTCGCGCCCTTTATAATCCGAAAAATCTTCTACAAAATGACGTTCAACTAAAGAAGCCGGAATGAAACCTCTTACACCTACATCTACCACTAAACCGCCTTTTACTACCTCAGCTACTTCAGCAGTAATAATTTCGCCATTTTCTTGTTGCTTACGTAATTGATCCCATGCTTTTTCAGCTTGTACAGCACGCTTTGAAAGAATCAGCTCATCGTCTTCTAGTTTAAGAATTTTCATTTCCAATTCATCATCAACAGAAAGAACATCACTTACTTTTTCGACATGCAAACTAGAAAGCTCGCTGATTGGTACAATGCCTTCCACTTTAAAACCAACATCAACCAATGCTTGTTTGTCTTCCACTCTTGTTACCTTTCCGGTAACAACATCCCCTACAGCTAATGACTTCATTTCTGCTAATTGTTCATTGTTCATTTCTTCACCCATGACTTTTGCCTCCTTCAATCTCCGCTAAAGCGGTATGTATACGTATTATATAAATTGAACTCTCACATAAAGCGAGAAAGTATTGAACTACGTAGTAGACTTAACTTCCGTAGAATGCAGCTCAATCAGCTGACCAATCTCATCCATGATGATCGCTGTCGCATCATCAGCAGAACGCTTTTCTAACCGAATTTGTTCAAAGTCCATCGGCTTTCCATATATTAATTTTAATGGCTGTCCTTTTTTGTAAGGTCCTACAATGGCACAAGGGACAACCGCCGCATTCGTTCTAAGGGCAAAGAACCCTGCACCTGCAAGACCCTTCCCAAGTTTGCCATCCTTGCTCCTCGTTCCTTCAGGAAATAAGCCAAGCATTTCGCCTTGCTTGAGAAAATCCATCCCTTTACGCAGCGCTTGCTTATCACTCATTCCTCTCCTGACAGGGAAGGCACCGAGTTTTGGCAGAAGCGACTTTAAAATGGGTTTTTCAAATAACTCTTGTTTGGCCATATAACGGATAGGACGACTAATATACGCGCCTAATAAAGGTGGATCTAGATTACTTATATGATTGCAGCAAAGCAGCACACCGCCATCAGCAGGAAGATTTTCAGCACCAATCACTTCAACTTTGTACTTACTTGAGAGGTACATTCTACAAATACGCTGACCAATTTGATATATACCCATCTAAGAAGCACGCTCCTTGGCTAAATTGATAATGGAGGCCGCAACTTCTTCAATCGACATAGAGGTCGAATCAATTTCAACCGCATCATTTGCTTTTTTTAATGGAGCAAACTCTCTAGTTGAATCTAATTCGTCTCGTCTGGCTATATCTTTTTTAAGCTCTTCAAAATTAGACGGGAGTCCTTTTTTCACTTGTTCTTCATGCCTTCTTCTTGCACGCTCTTCTACTGAAGCAGTCAAGAATACTTTTAACTCCGCATCAGGAAGGACGTATGTACCTATATCCCTTCCATCTAATACCGCATCTGTCCCTTTTGCGAGAGTACGCTGTCTTTCCACCATTTCAATTCGAACAGAAGGATGACTTGCCACCAAAGAGACGTGTTTATTCACATCATCGGTCCTAATTAATTCTGTTACATCTGCCTTATTTACGTAAACGAGAACCCCGTTTTTTGTATGCTTTAAATCAATATCGATTCCTTCAAGTAATTGATCTAGAGCATCCTCATCTTCTAGGTTAACATTTTTTTCAAGTGCTGCATAAGTTAATGCTCGATACATGGCACCTGTATCAATATATAAGTAAGAGAGTCTTTCAGCTACAAGCTTCGCAACCGTACTCTTACCTGCTCCTGCAGGGCCGTCAATAGCAATATTCATTAAATTATTCATCTATTCCACACCTCATACAATCTTCCCAAAACAGCTAGCACAGAACGGCTATTCCATTTTATTCAACGGTAAATTTTCAGATACCTTCATCATATCACACTCGTATATCTCGGTCTAATACTAGCTTGCTCGAATTATAGACAAATTGAGGCCGGCATATTTTTGCTAGTGATTTAGTCTCTGCATGCTAGTCCCGGTTCCTACGTCTAAGGACAACTTGTCGTTCAAAACAATACCTGACAATTTGATCCTGATCCTTTTGGTTAACGTCAATAAACTGCAACGAAGCACGAGTCTTCGCTTCAATTCTAGGCTTGTAACTTCGTACGACCCTGCAACGTGCTCGTACATACTGGTTTTCGCTTTTTTGCATGGGAAGAACGATTGTAATATCTACTTGAGTATCTACTGAAAGAACGACTTCATCAGGCAGTAATACAGCACATCCTCCCCCGCTAATGTCAACAGTTACTGAAGTAAATGGCTTAAACGCATCATCAATAGAATGAACGGCTACATCATTTGCCGCTTCAACCCTTACATAGTTCCTTCTTTGGATCCGGTAATACTTGTCTTTACCTGGATCCATTAAAAATAAAACAGGAATATTCCTTTTTTCACGACCTATTACTTCAGTATTAAATTCATACACCACATTTGCTTCTGTTATAAAAGAAGCCTTTAACTTTGTCCCATCTATTAAGAAGCTGGTTTTTTCTGTTTTTTGATCTATAGGATAATCAATAATACACAAGCCTTTGCTTTTATCAACTAAGCGGCAGCGCATCTTCTTGCTTTCCTTATCTTTTGAGTCCTCTATCGTTTCTAATTGAATCGTTGTTCCGATCTCAATCATCAAAACCCTCCTCCGACACCATGACCTGACAGTCCTATATCTTTTTACTCATTATCGCACGGAATAAAAAAAAGAAGAAGCATTTGCCGCTTCTTCTTTTTAATAAAATAGTTGATATTTAATTAAGAGAAATCATACACACGCTCAGCACGCTCTAATCTGTCTACTTTCTCTTCTTCTCCGTCATCAGCATTGATAAAGATTCGATACGTATCGTCTTTAATCGTTCCAATGAATTCATAGCATAATACTTCATCACCTAAGTCATTTTCAATAATAGCAAGGTGATCCTCCATGACTGAAACATTAGGATTCACACTTGTTTCAGCTTCTTCTAGCGTAAGTTTAGGCTCTTTAATATCACGCTCTTTGTGATTGATTAAATAGTCTTTCGCTTCATAGCTGATAATGCTTCCATCATCTAACGCCACTTCAGTCATCACTGCATCTGTATAAACCCGAACATTATTATCAAGGTAGACAAATTCAAACATCCCAATAGAATCATATTGCTTGCTGTCAATTAATTGCATATTCTCCATTCCATTTTCATTTAAGAACACTTGTGCCTTATTTGAAGCATCATTTAAGCTGATTTTTGGTTCGGCTATTTGGCGTTCCTGTAAAAACCAAATAGGATGCCCGCCTTCAACACTCATATCCATATAATAATTTGTTTCATGATCAGGGTCATCTATCACTAAGCTATAAGCCGGATATACCAACCCTTTACCAGTATCCGCTACATGTACAGCAGCACGGTCACTTAGATCTAAATAATTACGTGCAATTTCCTGTGCTTCCTCTTTAGACACTTTTTTCTTTCCAGATAATGCACGCTTTAACTCACCATTTAAATCTTCAATTGAAGTTAGCCCGGCGCCCCATTCTACTTCGCTGTAACCTTCAATGTTTTTATTCATTACTTCAAAATTATTTACTACAAGGTTATCAGATGGTTCCTCAGTTGTTGCCGCTTGAAGCTCTTTATCAATATCTAGCCATCTTTGACCGTTTTTTAAGACGTAGGCTTGCGCTTCACGCATTTCTTCTCTAATTTCATGAGAGTGGTCGTACAACTTATTAAGCGTCTCATATTCTTTATCTGTTAAAGGCTCTTTATCAAGATCTCTAATAGAGGTTTGATAAGAAAACTTCCCAATTTTATAAAGGAACTCTTCCGTTTTCCCAAGCTGCAGGGAGTTTAATGGAAGCTGACCTAGTTCGGCTTGAGCTAAGCTTGTTACACGCCACACCTCTGCAAGTGCAGGAGTTAACTGACGACGTGTATTCATAGCAAGGGTCGCTCCAAGCTCATCTTCTATTTGATCTAAATGAAACGTGAGATCATGAAAGGCGCGTTGATAGTTATTTTCAGCATTAATAGAAAGTACCTGCTTTTGTTCTTGTTCCTGAAAACCCCAGTACCCTAACGCAATCACTGCCACTGCAAGCAACCCAATAATTATATTACGTATCATTTTTTTCACCTCCAATAATTAATGACAGAAGATATGTTTACCAATCTTTTTGATTTGCGGTCTAGACCAAATCCAGCCGGATGTTGCTGTATCTGGATTAAAATAATACATTGCATTACCTGAAGGATCTTGCCCATTTAACGCGTCTAAAACAGCACGTCTTGCTGTATCATCAGGTGACATCCAAATCTGTCCATCTGCTACAGCTGTAAAAGCACGCGGTTCAAAAATTACACCCGATACAGTATTAGGAAATGTAGGGCTATTTATTCGGTTAATAATAACTGCCGCTACCGCTACCTGCCCTACATAAGGCTCCCCGCGCGCTTCTCCGTAAACGGCTTGAGCCATTAGCTGCAAATCGTTATCAGAATAGCCCGGCGGTACATTTGTGGCTTTCTCAATATCTGCATCGTTGTTTTGATCTTCTGGTGTTTCTTCCTCAGGAACAGGTGCTTGTTCAGGTGTTTCAGGAGCTGGAGCTTCACCTGCTTGACCGCCTGGAGCCGCTTCACCTGGTGCTGGTGCTGGAGTCTCGCCCGCCTGCCCTCCGTCTGGTGCTGGTGCCGGAGCTTCACCTGCTTGACCGCCGCCTGGTGCTGGCGTTGGAGTCTCACCCGTCTGACCGCCGCCTGGTGCTGGTGCCTCGCCGCCCCTTCCTTTTTTTATTTGCTTGTCACGGCTTCCTTTTGGACCTTTTTGAATCTTTTTAGGTGTTCCGCCGTAATGAGTAAATTTTCGTCCCTCATTTAATGCCCGCTTAACAAATTGCTCATTATACTCTGTTGATTTCGCTAACATTTCTTTCATCTCAGGACCTACTAAGCCGTCAATATCAAGTCCAAATTCATATTGATAGTTTCTAACAGCCCAATACGTACCCCAGCCATATACACCATCGATTTTCCCATTATAAAAACCGATGTACTGAAGACGCGACTGTAATTCAACGACATCGTCCCCTGTCGCCCCTTGCTGAATGACTTGATCTGTAAATGCATGTGTTGGTGTGCTTGTTGCTACTAAAAGCGCTGCACATACGGTTAAAAGAGCAAGAGTAAATCTTGAGTAGAACTGATGACTCTTCATGCTGTTATTACCCTCCTTAAGTTACAAGTTCTTTGTTCGATGAGTAGTAGTTTCTCATCTCCTCTAATCGTATTGTTTGTACAGTCCCATTTTTTATACGAATGAACCTAACTTTTCTTCCCTTGCCCCGTTAATGGCAGGTTCGCACATTTAGTGGGAGTTAAGTTAAAACCACGACAAAAAACCAGCCATACGTTGATTACGTATAGCTGGCTGCTTTTTTAATAAAAGTGAATACCCACTTTATGCTAATACATTGAAATATCTTCCTTCTGGATGGGCAAAGACCATTGCTGTAACGGATGCTTCTGGTTCCATCATAAAACCGTCTGTTAATTGGACGCCAATTTTTTCAGGCTTGATCAAGTCGAATAACTTTTCTTGGTCTTCTAAGTTTGGACAAGCAGGATACCCAAACGAGACACGAACCCCTTGATACTTGGCAGCAAACCTCTCTGCCATAGTAAAATCAGTCGAGTCAGGGAAACCCCATTTATCACGCATCAGCTGGTGTACCCGCTCAGCAAAGCCTTCTGCTATTTCTAGAGCAGCTGCTTGAATAAGGTGGCTGAATAAATAATCACCATTCTCTTTTGCTTCCTCAGCTAGATCCCTTACTCCGTTTCCAGCTGTTACTGATAAAAATCCTACATAATCCATTTCACCACTTTCTTTTGGACGGAGATAATCCGCCAAACACAAAAACGGCTCATGATTTTGTCTTGGAAAACTAAATCGATTAATTTCGGTTTTCTTATCGTTAGGATCATAAATAATGACATCATTACCATCTGCTTGTGCAGGGAAGAATCGATACATTCCGTTTGCTTTAATGATACCTTCTTTTTTAATACGCTTAAACAATTCATCAACTTTCTCTTTTAATTCAACAGCGCGGGAATCCCCCTCTTCAAGCAAACGGCTTACTTTCCCTTGGAGACCTAAATGCTTTCCAAGAAGCATCTGTAAATTCACATACGGCTCAAGATGACTTAAATCATAGTTACGCAAAATGTGTTCATCAAGATCCTCAGGAATAAATAACGGACCATCTGCAGCCACTTTTGATCGCACCGGCTTCTCTAATACTTGAACTGATGCCTCCCGTTGAGGTCTTGCTTGTTCTTTTAAAGAGCGTTTTTCACTTATTTCAAGCGCGAGTTTTTCTTGGTCTTCAGGCTTCACTAATTTATTTGCGAGTTCAAGCCCATTCATCGCATCTTTTGCATAGAGGACAAGCCCGTCATATTCAGCAGCAATTTTAGTGTCTGTAAATTTACGAGTCAAGGCAGCCCCGCCCACTAAAATAGGGATCGAAATATTTTGTTGACGAAGATCCTGCGCAGTTAAGACCATTTGCTGTGCGGATTTCACGAGCAAACCAGATAATCCTACTGCTTTTGGATTCTCTTTTTTAATTGCTTCTATTAATTCATTTGACGTTACTTTAATTCCTAAATTAACAATTTTGAAGCCATTATTTCCAAGGATAATTTCAACAAGGTTCTTGCCGATGTCATGCACATCGCCTTTTACAGTAGCGAGCAAGATTTTCCCTTTACCATCATCATCTGCTTTTTTCTCCATATGAGGCTCCAGATAGGCTACTGATGCTTTCATGACTTCAGCGCTTTGAAGTACTTCAGCAACGATCAGCTCGTTATTATTAAATAAACGGCCAACCTCATCCATTCCGTCCATTAACGGCCCATTTATAATATCTAATGCATCCGGGTAAGATTCAAGAGCTTGATCGAGGTCTTTATACAATCCTTCTTTCGTTCCCTCTACTACGTAAGCTGCCAAGCGCTCTTCTAATGTCATTGAAGATGCTTCAACCTTTTTCTCTTGTTTCTTCCCTCTATAAAAAGCTGTAAATTCAGCTAAGGATTCATCCGTTGTTTCAAATAATAACGTTTTAGCCATTTCTTTTTCTTCTTCAGGGATCGAGGCATAGCGTTCTAATTTTTCGGTATTTACAATCGCATAATCGAGTCCGGCCTGTGTACAGTGATAAAGATAAACAGCATTTAAAACTTCTCTGCCTACAGGGGGCAGTCCAAACGAGACATTACTTACCCCAAGAATCGTTAAGCATTCAGGCAATTCCTCTTTTATCAAGCGAATCCCCTCAACCGTTGCTTCTGCAGAGCCGATATATTGGGCATCCCCTGTTCCTACTGGGAAAACAAGCGGATCAAAGATAATATCAGATGGTTTTAGCCCATGCTTATTTACTAGAAGATCATAAGACCTCTTGGCCACTTCAAGTTTACGTTTTGCTGATACAGCCATCCCCTCTTCATCAATCGTTCCAACAACAACTGCTGCACCATATCGTTTTATTAAGGGAACAATGGCTTCAAATCTTTCTTCTCCGTCCTCTAAATTAATGGAATTGATAATCGCTTTTCCTTGAGAGTAAGTCAGAGATTTTTCAATAACAGCCTCATCGGTAGAATCAATCATTAACGGCACTTTCACCTTATTAATAACATGACTCAAAAAGGCTTCCATATCCTCAAGTTCTTCACGATCAGGGTCAGCTAGACAAATATCGATTACATGTGCACCACGCTTCACCTGGGCACGAGCAATTTCTGATGCCTCTTCATACTTCCCTTCAGCAATAAGCCTTTTAAATTTTCTAGACCCAATGACGTTCGTTCGCTCACCTACGAATAACGGACGCATACTGTCATCATAAATAAGAGGTTCAATACCCGACACAGCATGACCGCGATTCTCTTCTAGTTTTCTCGGTGCATATCCTTCTACAGCCTCGACCATTGCCCGAATATGTTCAGGTGTCGTCCCACAGCAGCCGCCGACAATATTTAACCAGCCTTTTTCAGCAAATCCCATCAGTTTTTTCGTAAGAGAACTTGGCGATTCATGATAATGTCCTTCTTCATCAGGAAGTCCTGCATTCGGGTAACAGCTTACATACGTATTAGACAGCTCCGATAAGGAACGAATATGGTCCCGCATAAATTCAGGACCCGTTGCACAATTTAAGCCAACGACAGTCGGCTTCATATGTTCAAGCGATAAATAGAAGGCTTCAATTGTCTGGCCCGCAAGTGTTGTACCCATTGGCTCAATCGTTCCTGATACCATAATCGGCACCTTTACATCAAGTTCAGAGAATGCACGCTCAATACCGACATATGCAGCTTTTACATTCCTCATATCTTGGCTTGTTTCAAGTAATAATAAATCGGCTCCACCAGAGAGCAGCCCTCGTGCTTGCTCGTGATAAGAGTTGATTAACGCGTCAAAGGTGGTACCTCCTGTTACTGATAATGATTTGGTTGTCGGACCCATCGCACCTGCTACAAATCTAGGTTTTTCAGGAGTAGAAAATTCATTAGCTGCTTTCTTTGCAATCTCTACAGCGACACGATTAAGCTCTTCTGCTTTAAACCCTAAATCATAATCGTCTAATACAATATCTGTTGCTCCAAATGTATTTGTTTCAACAATGTCCGCACCGGCTTCAAAGTAAGCACGATGAATACCTTCAATGACATGAGGTGCTGTTTCATTTAAGTACTCATTACAACCTTCATATTCCTCGCCGCCAAAATCTTCTGCCGTAAGGTTTGCTTGTTGAAGCATTGTCCCCATAGCTCCATCTAGTACAAGGATTCTCTCTTTTAGTTGTTGTTCTAATAATGATTTTGGCATGATTAACTCTCCTTTTAAAATCCATACAATTCCTGTCCATTCACATTTCTATCAAGCATTTTAAATTCTTTTCACAATATTAATGTGTTAGTTTCGCGGTTGATTTCTGCTCAATATAGGCTGTTAACTCAGCTGTAATTTCATAACGCAGAAACGGTGTAATTAAATAAATACCGTTAAAATACTGTGTAGCCGTATCAATTAATGATTTAGCAATCTTAATTCCTTCTAACTGAGCACTTTCTTTCGTTTCACAGGAAGCCATTGAGCTGCGAATTGAATCTGTAAGCTTAATGCCAGGCACCTCATTATGAAGAAATTCCGCGTTTCTTGAGCTTGTCAACGGCATGATCCCGACATAAACTGGTGTATCTAAATGTTTTGTTTCATGATAGAACGCTTCAATTTGTTCCTCGCTGTACATAGGCTGCGTCATAAAGAAATCAGCACCGCTCTCTATCTTCTTCTCCATTCGCTGAACAGCTTTATCCATGTGTCTTACGTTAGGGTTACAAGCAGCAGCAATAGAAAAATTAGCTTTCTGACCAAGATCTTTACCTGAGAACGATATACCTTCATTTAATTGTTTCATTAACGAAATGAGTTGAAAAGAGGTGACATCATACACAGAAGTAGCCCCCGGGAAATCCCCCACTTTTGTCGGATCTCCAGTCACTGCTAGCACATCATTAATACCGAGCGCATGCAGCCCCATTAAATGTGACTGCAGCCCAATCAAATTACGGTCTCGGCAAGTTACATGTACAAGCGGCCTTACATCTTCTTTTATTTGGGCGGCCAGAGCCATATTGTCAATCCTAGGAGAAGCAAGTGAATTATCCGCCAGAGTCACCGCATCCACTCCTGCTTCTTTTAAGACTTTTGCACCTTTTATAAATTTATCTGTACTTAATTTCTTAGGAGGATCAAGCTCAACGATTACTGAGCGTCTTTTCTTAGCAATATCAGATAGCGGCTCTAGAGAGCGAGGAAACTCTATTTTCTTTGTAACTTTTTTTAAAGAAGGGGTAACCCATTTTTCCTCAACAGGTGTTCTACGCTCTGCCACATGACTAAAGGCTCTAATGTGCTCAGGAGTCGTACCACAGCAGCCGCCAAGAAGGCGTACCCCTTGATTCACAAACTGCTCACCCATACTCTCGAAATATTCAGGATTTGAATGATAAAATAATCTTCCGTCTTGATATTCAGGCAAGCTCGCATTTGGATAAACGGACAAATACGCACGCTTTGGCAGCGGCACATCTTCTAATGAACGAAGCATGTGGCTTGGACCCATTCTGCAGTTTATCCCTACAACATCTGCTCCTGCATTCTCAAGCTTCCCAATTGCTTCTTTCAGAGAAACCCCGCCATGAAGCACCCCGATTTCACCCAGTGAAACATTAGCAATTATAGGGAGCTCCGATTGTTTCCGAACGATATTAATTGCTCCTAACAGTTCTTCTAAGTCATAAAAAGTTTCTAACAATATACCGTCTACATTTGACACAAGCAAGGCCTCAATTTGTTCTTCTAATGCCTCTAGAACTTCTTCTTTCGTCCATTCCTCTTGATGGAAGTTTTGCAATCCACCGACTGTTCCGACAATAAATATGCCATTAGGGCCAGCTTCTCTTGCAAGCTTTACAGCTTCTTGATTGATGATTTTAACCTTTTCATCAAGTTCATATTTCTCCAGTTTCAATCGATTGGCAGCGTACGTATTCGTTTGAATGATTACAGCACCTGCTTCGATATACTGTTTATGTGCATCTATAATTCTATTTGGGTCTGATAGATTCAGCTCCTCAAAGCATTTGGAAATCCCTTGTTCATAAAGGAGAGTCCCCATTGCACCGTCCCCAACTAATACTTCATTTTTCATTTTTTCTAAAAAATTCATGCGGACACCCCCTTACACATTTGACTTCAATTTAGCTGCATACGTAATGGCTTGCTCTAAATCATTTATAAGATCCTCTGCTCTCTCAATCCCTACTGAAAAACGAAGTAGTCGATTACAAACCCCATTTTCAACCCTCACGTCTTCAGGAATATCTGCATGTGTTTGAGTTGCTGGATAGGTCATTAAACTTTCCACACCGCCTAGGCTCTCTGCAAAAGAAATCAGTTTTAATTGTTGCAAGAGCGGATTCACCCATTCCTCGTCTTGAATACGAAACGATACCATTCCGCCGCGTCCTGGATATAATACATCTGTAACATGCTCATTTTCTTCTAAATATTGAACGACAGCTTTTGCATTTTCTTCGTGCTTTTCCATACGCAGGGCAAGAGTTTTCATCCCGCGAATTAATAGCCATGAGTCAAAAGCCCCCAGTGTTGCGCCAATTCCATTATGGTAGTAGCCAATTCGCTCAGATAATTCTTTGCCTTTTGAGACGACAAGGCCTGCGATTACATCATTGTGTCCTCCTAAATATTTCGAGGCACTATGAACAACGATATCAGCGCCTTCTACAAGGGGCTGTTGTAATAAAGGAGTGTAGAACGTGTTATCAACGATCAATAATAAGTGATGTTTTTGACAAATAGCTGCAAGTGACTTAATACAGGCTTCTTGCATCAAAGGGTTCGTTGGCGTTTCTATAAACAGTGCTTTTGTCTTTTCATTAACAGCCGCTTCTACTTGAGCTAAGTCCCTCGGGTCTACATATGAGAAATGGAGGCCCCATCTGCTCCATCCTTCTTCAAACAGTCGGTATGTACCGCCATATAAATCTTTAGATGCTAAAATTTCATCCCCCGACTCAAATAGCGAAAAGACTGTTTGAATTGCAGCCATCCCAGAGCTGCATGCAAATCCTTGATCACCTTCTTCAAGGGATGCAATTGCTTCTTCTAACACTTCACGTGTCGGATTGCCTGTTCTTGCATAATCATATCCGGTTGATTCACCAATACCTGTATGTCTGTAGGCTGTTGATAAGTAAATAGGCGTATTAACAGCTCCAGTATGCTCGCGTCCTCTATTTCCAATCTGAACAACCTCTGTTTTATATCTCTCTTTTGTCATGATTTCTCCTCCTGATTCCTCCTAATAACTAAAAAAGACACCTTCCTTAAATAAATAAGAAGAAGGTGTCTGTTAAATGCTAGCCTCTTCTTATCTTCCAAGCTTCTGCTTGGTGGAATTAGCACCTGACCAATAATGGCTGGTTGCTGAGACTTCATCGGGCCATTCCCTCCGTCTCTCTTGATAAGAATCCATGTTTTATGAAATTTCTAAATAAACTTACTACGTTGAACCTAAGTTACACTATCTCACGGGTAATTGCAAGAGTTTTTTAAGATTCAGGTGTTGCATCCACGTGAAGGTCATCATTATTTCCGCACACACATTGTTTGAAACCCGTCTCATATTCCCCGTGATCATTTTCTTTGCCACGTAGAATATATTTTTCCCCGCATTTCGGGCAACGAATGATTACTCGATAACGTTCTCCTACCATCTTTCATTCCCCTTTCTACATTTTAATGATCAAGCTTATTAGCCCATTTTACCTTATTTAACGCTAAGATCCAAAGACCAACCATAAATGGGACCAGTCCGATTAAAAAGTACATATCAAATGTCAGCAAAATGAAATCATAGACTCCATGAAGCAGGACCGGGATCAATAAGGACAGTAACAGAAACTGCTTTCTTTTTGTGTTCTCCATCTTAGCTCTGCCTATATAATAACCCATAATCACCCCATATAAAGCATGGCTTGATACAGGAAGCAGCGCACGACCTACCGCAGTCTCTAGTCCATGAGCTAGCATATAGAACACATTTTCCATCGATGCAAACCCTAATGATAAAGACACACCGTAGACAATTCCATCATAACGACGTTTCATTTGTCCATATTGATATGCAAAAAAATAGAGCATGAACCATTTGAAAAACTCCTCAAAAAATCCATACAAAATAAATGCTTGACTTAGATCAGCCTGCAATAAACCCTCAGCTGTAAAGGCGTACTGCAACACCATAACAGGGAAAACAAGGATAAGTCCAATAATAAAGGTTCTAAACACTAAGGCGTTGACAGTTGATTCATATTCATTTCTTAAATAAAAATAAGATAGTAACGCCATTCCTGGTGCAATAGCAGCTGTTAATAGGGCAAACAATGTAGAGCCTACCTTTCTTATACTGTGCAATCAATTATTAATCATACAAATAGTATTTATACATAATTAGATGGTAATTCTAGTGAGTGAGGTATGAAAAGTATGGTAAAATACGTACATAACATCAAGAGAGTCATTCTCTAACGATAAAAAGGAGCATGAAAGATGAAAAAGATACTTGTGTTACATACTGGCGGAACCATTGCTATGCAAGAGGATGAACATGGTGCCGTTACCCCCAATCTAGTAAATCCATTATATTCCACAATTGAATCCCTTTCAAGCATCGCCTCTGTTGTCGTAGATGATTACTTGAATATTCCGTCGCCTCATATGACTCCTTCTCTAATGGTCGAACTGGCCAAACGATTAAAAGAAAGAGTACAAAATGATTCGCTCGATGGAATTGTGGTGACTCATGGTACGGATACGCTAGAAGAAACAGCTTATTTACTTGATCTTGTCTTAAACATTGAAAATCCAGTTGTGGTAACCGGTGCTATGCGCTCAAGCAATGAACTTGGATCAGATGGTCCTCACAACCTCATTTCTGCTGTAAAAACCGCAGCAAGTGACGAAGCCTACGGTAAAGGTGTGCTCGTTGTTTTAAATGATGAAATTCATACTGCTAAAAACGTAACGAAAACACATAGTTCTAACATTGCCACCTTTCAAAGCCCTCAATACGGCCCGATTGGGATTGTCACTAAACGAGGGGTAAACTTCCATCATACATTATCGCATAGGGAATGCCACCCAGTTGATTCCTTAACAAAAAAAGTCTCACTGCTTAAAACGTATGCTGGGATGGAAGCTGATATTGTTGATGCAGTAGCTGATGCAGGAATTAACGGCCTGGTCATTGAAGCTTTCGGACAAGGGAACGTGCCGCCGGCCATCATGCCTGCATTAGATCGTTTAATAAAAAAACAAATCCCTGTTGTATTAGTATCAAGATGTTATAGCGGAGTCGTACAGGATACATATGGTTACGACGGAGGCGGAAGAACGCTTAAAGATCTGGGGGTTATTTTTACGAATGGACTAAACGGACAAAAAGCACGCTTGAAGCTAATGGTTGCTCTTGAACTTACTACTGATAATGAACAATTACAACAAATATTCCTAACATAAAAAAGCCCTTAAAAGGGCTTTTTTATGTTGAAAACTTTTTCTTTAAATCTTCAGCGATCAACGGTCCATGGTGACGTCCATTTTCGATAAAGATTTCATTTGCATTATTACCAGCTGCAATCACTCCAGCAATATAAACTCCTTCAACATTTGTTTCCATCGTTTCAGGGTCAAAAGCAGGACGTCCGGAACCTGCTTCTACTTCCACCCCTATTTTTCTTAGAAAAGAATGATCAGGATGGTAACCAGTCATAGCGAAAACAGCATCTGCCTTCACTGAATATACTTCATCACCGATTGTATATATTACTTCATGATCTGTTATCTCTTTAACTTCTGCATTAAAATGCAGATTTATTTTCTCATTGCGGACAAGTGATTCATATTCTGGTAAGATCCAAGGCTTTACACTGCTTGAATACTCCTTCCCACGATACAATGCGCACACTCTAGCCCCTGCTTTCTCGAGTTCAAGAGCTGCATCTACTGCAGAGTTCTTCCCGCCGATTACGACCACATCTAAATCAAAATAAGGATGTGCTTCTTTAAAATAATGATGCACGTGCTCCTTACCCTCACCAGGAATATTCATTTTATTAGGGCTGTCGTAATAACCTGTTGCGATAATCAGCTTTTGACAAACGTATTCCCCTTCTGATGTACTTACGTGAAATTCACTGTCATCTTGTTTCGTCACCAATTTTACCTCTTCATATGATTGGACACGGATCTTCTTACGCTTCACTACATCACGGTAATAAACTAACGCTTGATTTCGCTTCGGTTTCCGCTCTTCAGTTACAAATGCAACGTCTCCGATCTCAAGCTTTTCACTCGTACTAAAAAATGTCTGATGTGTTGGATAACGATAGATCGCATGGACGATGTTACCCTTCTCTATAACAAGCGGAGAAAAACCGGCTTCTTGGCATGCAATAGCAGCTGATAGCCCGCATGGTCCTGCTCCTATAATAATGATGTCTTCTTTGATCAAACTATTCACCTCTCACAACAATGTAACCCGAAAACCCTTGTATCATAGACACAAGGGCAAGGTTAATCTTATTTATAGTATATCAAATTATACCCAGCCACGGAAACGAGAGGCTTCGGCCATCTTACGCACACCAATCATGTATGCAGCAAGACGCATATCTACTTTACGGCTCTTCGATAAGTTGTAAATGTTTTCAAATGAACCAACCATAACATGTTCAAGCTTACCTTCTACTTCTTCTTCCGTCCAATAATACCCTTGATTATTTTGAACCCACTCAAAGTAAGAAACAGTTACCCCGCCTGCACTAGCTAATACATCAGGAACTAACAGGACATCACGTTCAGATAGAATACGTGTTGCCTCCATCGTTGTCGGACCATTAGCAGCTTCTACGACAATTGAAGCTTTAATTCGCTCTGCATTTTCTTCTGTGATTTGATTTTCAATAGCAGCTGGAACTAAAATATCACATTCTAATTCAAGCAGCTCTTGGTTTGTAATAGTTTCTTTAAACAGATTGGTTACCGTACCAAAACTGTCACGACGATCAAGCAAGTAATCAATATCTAACCCTTCAGGATCATGCAGGGCACCGTAAGCATCACTAATACCAACTACTTTTGCTCCGGCATCATGCATGAACTTCGCTAGGAAACTTCCTGCATTACCAAAGCCTTGGATTACTACTTTTGCTCCTTCAATATCGATCCCTTTCTTCTTGGCAGCCTCACGGATACAAATTGTTACACCTTTAGCCGTTGCAGACTCACGTCCGTGTGATCCTCCTAACACAAGAGGTTTTCCTGTAATAAATCCAGGTGAATCAAACTCACGGATACGGCTGTATTCATCAAGCATCCACGCCATAATCTGCGAATTAGTAAATACGTCTGGAGCAGGAATATCCTTAGTCGGTCCTACTAATTGACTAATTGCCCGCACATATCCGCGGCTTAACCTTTCTAATTCACGGAAGGACATATCACGGGGGTCACAAATAATTCCACCCTTTCCTCCGCCATAAGGAAGATCGACTATTCCAGCTTTCAAACTCATCCAGATAGATAACGCTTTCACTTCTTTTTCAGTAACATTTGGGTGGAAACGTACTCCACCTTTTGTCGGTCCAACTGCATCGTTATGCTGAGCTCGGAAACCTGTAAAAATCTTTGTCGAACCATCATCCATTTTAATAGGAATACGCACCGTTAACATACGGATTGGTTCTTTCATTAACTCAAACATTTCATCAGGATAACCAAGCTTGTCCAAAGCCTTTTTAATTACCTTCTGCGTTGAAACAAGCACATCTAAATTTTCAGCTTGCTTACCATTACCTTCCATCTGTTTCACCTCTAGCCAGTGTTCGATGTATTATTTTTACGCATATGACCGCGTTATCATTCATCACTACTTACTATAATGAAAGAGCTGTCATATTTCCACCTTTTCAGTAAAAAAAACAACATAACTTATATTTCCGTCCTATTCACACTATTCTTACTACTATTTACCCAAATCTTAAGCAATTAAAACAGACTGATTTAAAATCAGCCTGCCTTTTAATAATGTTTATTTATTTAAAGATAGTTGGACGAATGTTTCAATCATCTCATCATAGGATAACCCAATTTCACGAGCAGCATCCGGATAGAGGCTTGTTGGCGTCATTCCAGGCAGAGTATTTACTTCTAAAATGACTGGGGCTCCGCCATCATCGGGTACAATAAAGTCAACGCGTGAATAAATGTCGCAGCCTAGAGCTTGGTGAGCCAATACAGCATGCTTTTGAACATAGTCTGTTTGTTCACTTGTAAGACGTGCAGGAACAATATGCTCGCTCATACCCACTGCATATTTTGCCTCGTAATCATAATACTTATTTTTTGGTACAATCTCTACTACAGGAAGAGCTTTCTCTCGCCCTTTATTCCCCATTACAGCGACCGTCACTTCTCTGCCCTTAATAAATTCTTCAAGCAGAACCGTTTCATCTAGTTTAAATGCTTCCTCAATACCATTTACTAATTCTTCTTCATTCTCAGCAAACGTAATTCCAATTGTAGAGCCTTCTTGGTTTGGCTTTACTACAACAGGAAACGGAATCTCAATTGCCGTCGTTTCAGGGTTGTATGAATGCTTATAAAGCACATGCTGTTTGGCTATTCTGGTCCCTTCTCTCTCAAAGAACAGCTTCGACTTTGCTTTATCCATCGCTAGAGCAGAACCTTGCACACCTGAACCAACATAGTTAATGTTCAGCATATCTAGTAAAGCTTGCACTTTGCCATCTTCCCCGTACCTGCCATGCAAACCAATATAAACTAAGTCGACTTCCAAGCTTAATAAATCTTCCAATCTATCAGGGTGAAAATCAATCCCAATCACTTCATGTCCATTTGCTTTAAGAGCATTAATAATGCCCTTCCCAGAGGATAAAGATACTTCTCTCTCTGCTGAAATCCCACCATACAATACAGCAATTTTCATTTGGCTCAACTCCTACTACACATTATGTACCACTAGTATATTCGCCTACTTTATTTTCGGAACTAGTCTCGGTTATTGTACCATAATACCCTTGGCCACGCTCATTTAAAAGCACAGGAAAACTGTGAAAGAAAAAGTAACTCAACGAAAAAACAGTACTGCACAAAAAAAAGAAAACCGATGACCATTTGGCACCAGTTTTCTATCGTTTGATAAATGTATGATATAGTTGATAGACAGCTTCATTTTCCATTAATGTCTTACCATATTCATTTACTCTGTGTATAGACACGGTCGAGGAATACCCAAATTCAGATAGTAATGCGATAAAAGCTTCTTCGTCTTGGTCAATAATGTCCATCTCTTCAAATTTCATATAGTATTGACCGTCAAAGAAATAAAGCTGTCCGCCTATCACACCAAATGGATACAGCCTAGAAGAAAGGCCAATGACATCTTCAAATTCTTTAAATGTATAGAATATCTCATCACTTTCATCTAATGTTACCTGCATTTCAATATAGCCTTCCTCAAACCCCTCAATATCAAAATCTTCATCTGGAAGCCCTTTTGACACAATGATAACCATTCCTTGCGCCGGCATAGCATATACTTCTACAGCAATCGGCCCATCTACTTTAAAACCTAATTCATCATCTGCTTCAAGCATCATATCTCTAAATAGATCATGTACTTTTGGAACATCCTGCCATAAATCTTCTTTCGTTATTCCTCTTTCCTGCATATCATCAAATGTAAGGAATACTTTAAATTTATCTACATTTAAACGCTCAAGACGCATTGTTAACCCTCCCTTTTCCGAGAGCCTAAAAAGGCTGACTCGTGCCGTAAACATCGTCTTACTATACGGTATGTGAGGACGTTACAGAAGGTTCGCAAACACGCCCGTGAAACAAACCTAATTATTTATTTAAGGTTGTTCCTTAGCCAGTTTTCCCATTCAGTCTTCGTCTTACCGACAAGATGCGGCTCTAACACTTCTTGTTTTTCATCCTCTAACTCATCAAACGCATAACCGCCCGTGCCAATAATTAAATGTGGAAACACCTCTTTTAGATGTTCAATTAACTCCATTGCCGCTCTAGCATTAGCAGAAATTGTACAAGAGGTGAAAAACAGTTTGGCATTCACTTCACGCAACACCATTTCTACATCAGCATTTGGTATCCCTGCCCCTAAATAAATGACCTCAAATCCTTTACGTCTTAAGAAAAGAGTAAAGATCAACAAGCCAAGTTCATGTGTTTCATTAGGTCCACACACTGCTACTACTTTCGGCAAGAATCCATCAACAGGCAGCCCGTGAAAAATATTACCGATTTTTGTTCGTAGAAAAGAAGTGACAAAATGCTCGTGAGCAGTCGAAATTTCATTATTCTCCCACATATACCCTACTTTCACAAGCAACGTTCCAAGGATATCAATGGTCACCTTATCAATACTAAACATGCTGAACGCTTGATTTAGGAGCTGATGTGCCTTTGTTTCTTCAAAAGAAAGTAAGGCTTGAAGAATTTCATCTGATAATTGTATTGAATAGTCTTGATACTCACTGCTTTCTTGCTGCGGCATCCCAATATTACCTTTCTCAAATAACCCGACAGCTTGTCCGATTGTAAAACCTTTATTTACTTTGTCAATTAACCACCGCAAGATGGCAACATGTTCATCTGAATATAAACGATGGCCTGCCGAATTACGTATTGGTTCAATAATTTGATACCTTCGCTCCCAAGCTCTTAACGTTCCTGGTTGTATCCCTAACATGGTTGAAATTGCTTTTATATTGTATTTCCCTTCATTAGAAGCCATATTCTCTCCCCCTATACAAGTTGCACAAGCTCCGTATTTTAGATCTTTGATGTAAGACTTGCTTAGAGAACCTTGCCTTCGTATCTTACTCCATACTTTTCCATGCGATCATTGAATACATTTTGATACAACCTTTGCCTTAAAGTGGTGCTTTTTAGCTTAGTATAGCGAATGAAGCCCTCTGTGTAAACTTTGTACAATCATTTGTATAATGTTTAAGAAATATTTTCAAAGTATATGCGGGGTTCATTTGAGTTGTAAGTTATATCATTTACTTATTTTCTTTCATCCAATTTCTTTATTTCAATTATATGTGTCTGTTGAGGCGCTCCCAGCCTAAGCGGCAGCTTAGTAGTTCCGTATCCATTACTAATTAAATGCCACCCTTCGTTTTCTCTTTTCATACCGCCCAGCTCAGCTATACCAAACCTGAATAGTCGGATCTGCCCCCCGTGGGTATGTCCACTTAAAGAAAGTTCAGGAGAGAGCATAGAGGATGCTTCTCTTATAATGTCTGGGTAATGACTGATTAACACAGTGAACATTTCATTATTAATCTCTCTTTCATCTAGTTGCTCATACTCTTCATCAATACCAATTAATTGGATCCTCGTTTCTGATTTAGTTATTATTTCGCTTGATTGGCTTAAAATCGTCACTCCATGATGAAGGAGAGTCGTTTCTAGCCACGGTTTATCTACTTCCTCGTCATTATTTCCCCAAACAAAATAAACAGGAGCAACGTTTGTTAACTGGCGTAAATTTTCTTCAAGTCTTTCTTGTTTTACTCCTGCCTCTAACAGATCGCCTCCGATAATGACAATATCAACCGGCTTTGTAAGTTTGTTTATTAGTCTTTCTGACACCCGCCTTTTATGGATATCAGAAATAAAAAAGATACGAAAAGAATTAAGTCCGTTTGGCAACTCCTCAAATGTTAATGGATGGTGTATTAATCGATTACGAAAAGCTTCTATAAACATATAAAACAGCAGCAGCACCCCTGCTGCTATGACCAAGTATAGGTAAAACATGCATTTTCCTACTTTCTCACATCTCGTGTTTCTTAATCAACTTTTTGCAAATCAACATCCATTATACCATATAAGCTTGCCAAAATTAGAGCACCTAGAGCAGGCACCCAGCTGATGTACATGAGATGTACAATCGATAAAAAAGCTATAACAAGAAATAAAATGCGTATGTTGTGATTTACAGAATAGCGTGGCATTTGAAAGAGGGTTTTCAGTAAATCTTGAACAAACAGCGAATAGGCTAAAAATCCCGCAACAAATGCAAAAGAGGCAGCAAGCATTTGAAAGGGAGAGAAAAGAACAGCGCCGATCAGCTCCCCTAGCCCAAACCCTCTAGGATGAGGAAAAAGCTTGAATGACGTAAAAATCCCGCCATATGCGGTTAATAAAAGTAGACATTTCTTAAAGATAAAATAAGGATCCACGTATATTTCTCCTTCATGTCTTTTACTTCTTTTAACAACATAGTATGGGATTTACATAAAGATATGAGGAAAAAGAAACTGAAGTTTACTCTGGAAAATAAACGCAAGTAAGAGGAGGATTGCCGCTCATGAAATATACTCGCTTTTCGCGGGGAGCTAGTGAGCTTCCTCGGGCTAATGCCCTGTGGGATCTCACTCCTGCTCTAAGCCCCGCAGAAGTCTCGCATATTCATTCGCTAGGTTATTGCTTTGTATAATTATTAAGTAAAATACTTTTGTTATGATTCAGTTCACTTGAGGCCCAAGTATTATTGCTTTCATCCCCGCTTCACTTTCTAAAGCCTGAAAATTTGCTTTTAATGAGAGAGCAGCTTAACAAAATCCTTCCTCCGTTGACCTCGCTGCAGGCACCGACTCCTTCGGGATGTGCGGGACCAGGAAGACCCCACAGGGCTAAAGCCCGAGGAGGCTTCCGGATCGCCCGCGGAAAGCGTGTGCCTGCAGCGAAAATCAACAACTATTGTAGGAAGAGTATTTTTAGTTCTTCTTCCCCCAGCGTTTAAGGGGTCCACTCAAAGTGCTCTATCACTTGCCCTGCGCGTACTTGAAGGCCTTCGGTGTATTCTCCAAACGTATAGATCTCGATGGTATAGTAATTATCATCGTTAGATAGTAATGCATACCGCTTAGATTCATAGTCACCAATGTAGAAACGCTCCTCCATTACATTTAATTGGTCGTTCCTTGAATTGACCCAATCTGATTCATTATCTTCTAAAGCAAAACCGTTATTACTCATTTCTTGATCCCACTCTTCTAAAATTTCATCTACACTGCCCACGTCAACTGGAGTGATCGATAAAAATGCCGGTTCTATCCGACCATTGCCATAATTGGCTGCGATTTGAATTCCTTTTTCTGCGTCAGGATTTATTTCCACTTCAAATTGTTCGTCTACAACGGAGGAAAAACCAAGTTCGGTATCTGTAAATTCTTTAACTACGATAATATCTTCTTGTCCTTCTCGCAAAACTGGTTCTTCTCTCGTTTCACCAATATCAATTCGTTCAAATGACGACCTCGGTGCTGCTGTCTCACTTTCTCCATCAGCAGGTTCTTCATAGGTTGTGACCTCACCTTCCTCCGTAAGAGCCTCTTCAGCAGCTTCTTCCTCGGTTAGAAGATTCGCTTTATCGTCTCCATTATTATATAGGGTGGCTTCCTCGTTTATTTCCTCATCACTAATGGCTATTTGATTACTCTGGTCTGAAAAAAAACCGCCTGATAGGAGAATCGCACCTATACCAGCAGCTAAAAACATTAACGCCGCCACTTGCCAACGAGAAAAAAAGGTAGCCCGGCGAGGCTGATTCCCCTTTTTAATTTGAGACATGATCTGATCACTTGAAGTCTTTTGCGGTATTTGATCATATTGCTTTTTTAATTTTTTCATTTGATTTTCAAACTGTTGATCATTCATTGTCTTTCACCTACTTTTTCAAGCTTTTCTTTTAATTGCTTTTTAGCTCGCATCATTCTCGTTTTTATGGCCCCTTCCGATACCTTTAAAACATCTGCAATTTCTGCATAGGTCAGGTCATGAAAGTAATGCAAAATGATAGGAACTTTATATTTTTCATCTAGGGATTGAATTTGTTCATGCAGTGCTTTTGTTTCATCGTCGTAAAAGGTCTCTACATAAACCGATGCCTCCCCCTCATCCTGCATCGCCTTTACTCTTTTTGAATGCCTTGCCTCTGTTCTATATTGGTCCCTGACTACATTCAATGTAATCGTATAAAGCCACGTAGTAAATTTACCTCTTGTATGCTTAGATAAGAATCGATAGACTTTAATAAACACTTCTTGTGTGATATCCTCGACACTCGATTCCTTTGCTCCAAGCTGGAACGCGAACTTCTCAACGGTCTTTATGTGCATTTCAATTAATCGTTGGAAAGCTTCGTCGTCCCCTTTCTTTGCACGCATGATCAATTGTTCTTCCATTGCGACTACCCCCGAAGTTGGTCTCACTGTTTTTATTTCATTTAATGCTATTAAGTTAGTTAGGTTTTTTAACATGACATACATAAAACGACAGTCACATTTAAAAGGTTTCATAAAAAAACACGCTCATCCTAGGATAAGCGCATTTAAAGACCAATATCTTACGATGTTGCATCGGCTTCTTTGGATTGAGTTTTTAGTAGAGAAGAATTTTTATCAGAAAGGAAATCTAATGCAACACTCAATAAAAGTTTCGCAGCAACAAGCATAGCAGATTCATCAAAATCAAATTTTGGATGATGATGCGGATAAACAATTCCTTTTTCTACGTTGCCTGCCCCAGTAAAGAAGAATGTACCAGGAACATGCTGCAAGTAATAAGCAAAATCCTCTCCCCCCATAACTGGCGCCATCTCTTTGACAAGGTCTTCCCCTTGTAATTTCGTAGCTGTCCCGACAAAGCGATCTGTTTCAAACGGGTCATTAATAACAGCTGGATAGCCTTTTTTGTACAAGAAATCATATGTTGCTCCCATGGCGTCAGATACTCCCTTTGTCACCTGCTCCATACGTTCAATCATCATATCTTGTACATCAGTCTCGAACGTTCTAACTGTCCCGACAATCTTAGCACTATCAGCTATAACATTAAATGCTCCGCCAGCATGGAAAGACCCGACACTTAAAACAGCAGATTTTAATGGGTCAACATTTCTGCTGACGATATGCTGCAGGTTTTGAACAACTGAGGTACCAACTGCAATGGCATCTACCGTTTCATGAGGGGAAGCCCCGTGTCCCCCTCTTCCTTTAAAATCAATCTCAAAACGATCAGCTGCTGCCATGATGGCATCTCTTCTATATCCAATTTCTCCGAGCGGCATTGTGGACCATAAGTGCGTACCAAAAATGGCATCCACACCTTCTAAGCAGCCATCACTAATCATAGCAATAGCTCCGCCTGGGGCAAGCTCTTCAGCAAATTGATGAATAAGGACAACCGTACCTTCTAAGTTTTGTTGATTTTCCATTAACACTTTCGCAACGACTAAAAGGGTAGCTGTGTGGCCATCGTGACCGCATGCATGCATCACACCAGGAGTCTTGGAAGCAAACGGAAGCCCTGTTTCCTCTTGAATAGGAAGAGCATCAAAGTCTGCACGCAACGCTACTGTTTTTCCAGGCTTTGCCCCTCTAATGTAGCCAACAACCCCTCGTCCGCCTACATTTCTTTTTACTTCTACCCCTAATTTCTCAAGGTAATCCGCAATCATAGCTGGCGTTTGTTCCTCTTCAAAAGAGAGCTCAGGATGTTGGTGAAGCGTTCTTCTTAATTCAACCATTTCCGGATAGTACGTTTCTAGTGTTTTATGTAATTGATCAATCATCTATCAGCACCCCTTTTCTTTTCCATTGCACATATCTATTGTACATTTCGTAGGGCGAAATGAAAACCTATTATCCTAAATATTCCGATTTTTTATAAGGTATTCTCAAATTATAACCGTTTAGAAAAATAAAAAACTGATACCCGATTGGATACCAGTTTGGTCTCAATGTTAAATTGCCTTACTTTAGTTGCTCAAAAATTACTCAGAGTACTCGGAAACTTTAAGAAGTCCAATTGCCATTACTACAGCAAGAACCATTGCCATAATTCCGAAACCTAAAACAGCTACTAATTGTACTAATGTCATTAGTCAACACTCCCCATATGAAGATGTTTCTTTTTGATAATTTGTAAACTAATCGTAACATAGCTTGTTTGTTGATCTAGAATCGATTTGTGACAATCTCACGAACATTGAATACAATAAAAATGGGTAAAATGAATGAATTTTTTTCGTCGATTTATTAGCTTTTCTGTCAAAATTCTTTTGTGAGATTCCTTCACCAACAGATTGAATATTCAGATTAGTTACGTTATACTGAAGACACGGAGATGTAGAAAGCGCTTACATTAATAAATAAGAAAGGTGTGAGTGTATGTTTTTAACTAAGCTGACAGACAAATCACTCGTAACCAACCAAGACTTAGCTTTTAACCAGCGTATCGGCCTTCCAGTTGAAGTGTATTGCTCAAGACAGGGAACAACGCTTGCCTTTGGCAAAATTGAAATGTATACGGACCATTTTATTTATGTAAGCGGCAGATCTTACTGTCGTGAGAACCATATGTTTTTTGGCCATCCACATTTATCTGCCTAGGATAAAGATAAAACCACTCCGCCATTCAGCTTGCTCCCTGAATGACGAAGTGGTTTTTATTATTTATGATAAAGGTTAATATCGTGTTCCGTTTTCATATAAGTAAAAACAGATTCCCTCTGCTGCCAGCTTTGATCTTTCTCCCAAAGTTCACTTGAGCGCTCAATACACTCTTCTCGCAAGGCTTCAAATTCGATTTCTGCTTTTGTTGTTTTTTTCGATAATAACTTAACCTGCACAATCCCTACTATAAATAAAAGGATAAGCAAAAGGAGAATCGTGTTGCCTACTAATATAGATAAAAAGTTTGAACTAAAATGAAGCCCGCTGCTCCCTCTTAAAACTTGAGCACCAAACAGTAAAAAAAGTCCAAGCGATAATAACGTAAATGAACTCCAATGATTTTTAGCTTTATTCAGCTTTTCCCACTTTTCTTTTCGTGCAATCATTTCCTCAAGCATCACCTTACTAACATTTGTAAGAGCATCAGGATGTATATTCCATTGTTTCATACCTGTCATACGCTTGGCCCCCTTTACTAGAAAATATGAAGAGGGCAGAAAACTAGAACGATTTGCTTAAAGATTTAACCAGTAAGGTGAAAAAATCAGTAGTAAAACAATGAGAATAAAAGTCATTAATAATAATCGTACAAGCGGAAATGTCATCTGGATGCCGCGTTTTTTCTTTTTCCTGTGCCGATGTATGTCTTTTCTAGAAGGAAGATCTCCTTCCTTACGTTCCGTTCGACTCTCAACTCTTGACATATGTTTTCTCAAAGGCTCTGCTTGGTCCTTGTAGTCCCGCTGTGGTTCACTCATACCGTTTCACCTCACTTATAGTATCGGTCATCCACTGCTTTTTTTAATGAATCTTATTTCCCTATTTTCTTGATTTTTTTCTTAAAAATAACCCAAATAAAAAATCAATTAAAAAATGAGCAAAAATCGTTACAGTAAGGTTATTTGTATATTCAAATAGAAGACCCAGAGAAAAACTAACTAACAATACAAATGAAAACAAGATTGGTTTCTTTAAGTACCGCACATGAACAAGGGCAAAAATAATGCTTGCAGCAATTAAACCGAAGGCTGTTTGTAAAACCGCTCTAAATAAAAGCTCTTCTACTACAGCAATGACCATACATAAAATAATCATATGAAGTACACTGCGCCCTTTAAAAACTCGTTCATTTATTCCGCCATCATCAAGATGACGATAAGGAATAACGCGGTACATTAAAAGATCAACACCAACGACAATCAGAGCAAAGCTGCCCCCTATTACGATCGTTTCATACCAAGTAAATGAAAGTAACTGCAGGAACATGGATAAATCATCAAAAACAAAGTAAGCCCCTGTCAAACCAATTAAGAGCATGGCCGCTTGTGAACCATATAAGCTAGCTAAAATTTCTTTATCACTTAAATGATCTATTTTTCGTTCGTTCTCATTCATATAATTCCCCTGTCTTGCCGAACAACCTGATAGACAGCTCCTCTTGCCAATTTTCCGCATCATGCTGATTATAATGATGTAGTTGTTCTTTTATGTAATACGTTTCAAGCGTTAACCCACAAACATCACAGCAATCTTCTGTTTGAATCTGTTTTTCTTCTTCTTCAAAATAGGCCAACACCCCATTTCGCCTGCACGTTTTACTGTGCATCCAGGTCTCAAACTGAGATAAATGTTTTTGTTTATTGATTTGATATTTTAAAAATGAATCAGCTAACATGCTCGATACTGCATCGATTGAGAACCGTTGAACCATGGTACCCTTTAAAACGTTCATTTCCTCTAATGAAACTTTTACATTTTTCCATGCTGTTTCGCTGCACCCAAGCTTGGCACAAAGTTCAGCCTCTGCCTTCTCATCCATTTCCTCCATTTGGCTGAGTGCAAGAAGCAGCTGCACCAGTTGCTCGTTATCTAATTGTTCTCGTTTTGAAAGCAGTCTTGCAAGCCCGCGGTCCTCTTCACTAAATAGTGTAATCGCAATACTTTTCTCCCCATCACGCCCTGCACGTCCTATTTCTTGTACATACGATTCCATTTGAGTTGGATAGTGAAAATGGATGACGTACCGGATATTATCTTTATTAATTCCCATGCCAAATGCACTTGTACAGCATATAATTGAAAGTTCCCCTTGCATGAATTGCTGTTGGATTAAAAGCCGATCATCATTTGTCATACCGCCATGATAAAAATTGACACCTTGAATGCCTCGTTCTTGTAGTTTTCTAGCTGCTGCCTCACTCCACAGCCTGCTCGAAAAATAAACCATACCTGGTCCTTCTAGTTTTGATGTCAGCTCAAGTAACCGTTCCATCTTCTCTTCAGTTGATAAGTATTGTTCTACTTGGACCGCAATATTCGGCCGGTTGACGGAATGAATAAATGATTTAGGTTTACTCATTTGTAAATACGAGCAAATATCTTTTTGTACATAAGGTGTAGCTGTAGCTGTAATTGCTAAGCAAGGTGGATTGGATAATTTCTCTCTTACTTGTGCTAAGCGTAAATAATCACTTCTAAATTCATGTCCCCACTGAGAAATACAGTGTGCTTCATCAACAATAAATAATGAGATCTGCAGTTTTCTCAATTTATGTAAGACATAATCAGATTGGAGCATTTCAGGTGACGTATAAATCAATTTATAGGTAGACAAAGAACGAAAAACTTCTTCACGTTCAAGATGATTCATAAAGCTATTGATCGCTACTACTTGCTTAATTCCAATGGAGCGCAGCTGCTGGACTTGATCCTCCATTAGAGAAAGAAGCGGAGATACAATAATGGTCACCCCCTCCTTCAATAAAGCAGGAAGCTGATAACAAATGGATTTCCCCATCCCCGTGGGAAGAACTGCTAATACGTCTTCATTTTCCATTAGGGCAGCTACAATTTCTTTTTGACCACTTCTAAATGTAGAATAGCCAAACCACTTGAATAGCTCCTTTTCTAGATCCATCATTATTCCTCCTTCCTTGCAAGAACTAAGCGAATCATAAAGTAAGATACTTCATCACCTAATGCCTCTTTAATATCCCGTAACTTTACAGATGATCCTTTTTCCTTCATAAACGCATAAATTTTATGTTTAATTTCTTCAGTCACATAAGGCTTGATTGAAAAATCAGGCTGCTGAAGAGCAATTTCTATAACATGATCTTCTATCGTACTCCTTTTTAAATTGCGTTTCGTTGCAATTTGGTCTAATGTATGACCTTGCTGTATGAGCCGAGCCGTTTGGTCAGCAGACTTTGTCCAACCAGCTGATTTAGAATCTCTTTCAATAAAGACTTGTAAGACTGGGAATTTTTTTTCGTTCTTCTCCATCTCCTCAAGCATTTCATGAAGCATTGCTTGATGAATGATCCAAGCATCCTCCACATTAAACCCACATGTATGAGCAGCTTGGGCTGAGGTATATCCAACTTTCTTTTCTGTTGTCAGTTGCAAAACTATAAATAGAGCATAACGATCTGGAAAACGTTCTAATAGATGCTTAAGCTCTATGTGTAATTGTCGAAGTACATCAATCCTTTTGTTTTTTTGGTTCGGCATTCGTGCCTTGACCCACTTTTGAATGGCGCGGTCTTGAATGATTGGAATAAAAGATCCACTCTGTGATAGGAGCTGTGTCAACGATTGAATAAACAACGTAAACCTCTGCCAAAAGAGTATGCCTGTCCTTCCATATTTAAATCCATTTAAGTGTCTAATCATCGGCGTTTCTGCCAGTGTATCACGAATCACGGTATCTCCCTTTTCCGTAACGAGATAACAATCCTTATCACAAGGCTTAAGATACCCATTCTCCATACAAGCAGCTGCTATCGCGTCCATTTCTTCACGTTTCATCTTAGGGAAAAGACCAAAATACGGAAGCAGTGTATAATAATGTCCATCTTGAATCGTTTGTGCAGACTTTTTGCCGTGAAGAAGGTGATAGGCTCCATATATCGTTCGTTCTCCTTTGAACCTTTTTAACACTGTTAAAACAATCAGTTGCTTTATTATCATGGTTTCATTTCATCTCCTATCACAGGCCTTACTCACGAATTAGCTGCACGTTTCTAATATATAATGATTGTATCAAATTTCCGCTTTCTTTAGGGGCTATTTGCATCACCTGCGGGAATAATGATAAGAGCATGATTTGAACACGACCATTTAACATACTCAATCGAACATAAAACTATAAATTCGAACATAAAAACTTTATAAATGAAAAAGTTTAGGAATGATTTGGTTGAAAAGTTTATCAATCGGCTTTACAATAGGTAAGTACAAAAATCAAATCACCCTAGATCAGGAAGATGCATAGGCTATTGCAACCTTATTCTAGAGTTGGATTTAATAAATAGAACAAAATGGAGGGAACATCATGGCTAAATATACGATTGTCGACAAAGATACTTGTATCGCATGTGGGGCTTGTGGCGCCGCTGCTCCAGATATTTATGATTATGACGATGAAGGCATTGCATTTGTTATTCTTGATGATAACCAAGGAACGGCTGAAATTCCAGAAGAGTTAGAAGAAGATATGATCGATGCTCAAGAAGGTTGTCCGACAGATTCAATTAAAGTCGCTGATGAATCATTTAATGGCGATGCACTAAAATTTGAATAGGATCATTATTATATTTAAAGCAGACTGCCTTTTAAGGCAGCCTGCTTTTTTCATTATAAAGAGTATGGAGAGTGAGTCCTTCTAATGCCAGCATAACGGCATTGGACCATATTTCAGCATAGCTGTGATTTGATAGGGGGTTAACTCCAACTCCTACCTCAATCGTGAAGCCAGGCCTACCAGTTTCTTGTATAAACCAGTCTTTATACCCTCCGTCACTGTCAGCCGTATGAACAGGTGTATAGGAGCTTGCCAAAGACAATCTTTTGACCATGTCTTCACTTTCTTTCGGTTCGTATCCTCTGTAACCCCAATAAATCACTTGTCCTTGTGAGTGAAAAGCCAACACATAGCTAAACATATTGCGCAGCGTTAATCTGTATACAGCCTTTGCCTCAGGTTCAGTGAGCGGGGCCGTTCCGCTGTAATGTCTGCTCCACGGCATTTGCGGACTCTCCTCTGCTTCTCGCTCCCACCCCGCAGGCCACTGGTGATTAAGATCCACCCCTCTAATATTACTTGACCAATGCTCAAATCGAGTCATCCCCTTGTTTATTTGCAACACTTTATCATAATGAGGATGCTTATCATAGATCCCTTGCATAACTAGTTCGACCCCGTCAGGATTCACAAGCGGTACGGCGAATAACTTTACCTCTTTTAACCATTTTGCAACATCATACCCATACATCTTTTTGTTCTTATGAACAGCTGCTAAGCATTCCTTTAAAAATTGCACTAAAAATTTCGTCGTATGCCACTCATTTGCATGCCATCCTGCTGAATAAAAAATGGATTTCTTCCCACTGCCAATGACAATCGCATAAATTGGTTTTTTCATTACAGAATAACCAATTACTTCCACACGTGCACCCATCGAACGAAAAAGCGGAATATCTTTTTCAAGATCGCTTGGTCCGTATTCTTCCCAACTACTACCAGCTGCATTTTGGTTGTCAGTCCTGGCTGGAATATGTAATAGTTGGCCTGGATAAATATAGTCGATTTCAGAAGTAAGATGTGAGTTAAATAACAATAAGTCAAATGGTCTAATGCCAAATTGATTGGCTACTTTAGCCAGTGTATCGCCTTGTTTTACGGTGTATTCCATCTGATCACCCCTTGTTATTACCATATGAAATAATTAGATGGATCAGAAGCAGACGAGGAATCTTTTGGGAGAGGAATCTATTGATCGTATTTTGTCCAATAGAGATTGCACTCTCATAAAGTACTCTCGCATTCAAAATAGGTTTGACAGAAAGATGTTAATATGATAAATTATCAAACAATTAGAGTTCTTAGACTTAATAAAAATGAATGATAAATTATAAAACGTTGATGAAGAATGAAGAAATGGAATCCATTTTACAGAGAGTTAGTGGCTGGTGTGAACTAACATGGATCATTTCAGATAGCCCTTCTGAGTTGGCTGATTGAAACATACTGGAGTAGATCAGCTCGGATGATCCGTTATCTTTGGAGATAATTCTCCCCTGAGATGTGTTATATCTAACACATAAATGAGGGTGGCACCGCGGTTAGAACCTTCCGCCCCTCACGATTCGATTCGTGTGGGCAGAAGGTTCTTTTTGTTGTAGCGCTTTCATGGTCTAACCATGTTGCTCAAATAAATCATTTTTAGATAAGGATAATTTAAGGGAGTGGTGGAGAATGAACAAGCAAGCAGTGATTGAAAAAGAAAAAACTACAGAGAGAACAGCTAAGTATCACATTTTAGTATCTGATGCGATGAGTCAAGAAGGGTTGCTTCCTTTGCTCGAAAATGCCAATGTACATTGCGTAGAAGCCTATGTTGATGAGGTAGAAGATCTTACACAATTCGACGCTCTGCTCGTGAGAAGCGCTACGAAAGTGACAGAGGAACTGCTGCAAAAAATGCCTAATCTAAAGATTGTTGCTCGTGCGGGAGTCGGCGTTGATAATATTGATTTAGACGCTGCTACGAAACACGGGGTGGTTGTCGTTAATGCACCAGATGGAAATACGATTTCTACAGCTGAACACACATTTGCCATGATTAGCTCATTATTACGTAAAATTCCTCAAGCTAATGCATCTATTAAAGCGGGTGAATGGAATCGCAAAGCATTCCAAGGCTCTGAGCTTCGCGGAAAAACATTAGGAATCGTTGGTTTTGGCCGTATTGGTACACAAATTGCTAAGAGAGCTCGCGCTTTTGAAATGTCTTTACTTGTTTTTGATCCATTTTTAACGAAGGCTAGAGCTGAAAAAATCGGTGTGACACCTGCTAGCTTAGATGATGTTCTTGCGCAATCAGATATCATCACTGTTCATACACCTCTTACAAAAGAAACAAAGGGTATTCTAGGTATGGAGAATATCGCCAAAACAAAACAAGGTGTCTTCTTAATCAACTGTGCGCGAGGCGGAATTATTGATGAATCAGCCCTCAAACATTATTTAGCCAACGGTCATATTGCTGGTGCCGCTCTGGATGTATTTGAAGAAGAACCTGCACAAGATAAGGAACTGCTTGAGTTTGATAATGTCATTGCAACTCCGCATATTGCAGCTTCTACAAAAGAAGCGCAGTTAAATGTAGCATCACAAGTTTCTGAGGAAGTGATCCGTTTCCTTGAAGGGCAGCCGGCTACAAATTCAATTAACCTGCCTACTTTATCTAAAGAGATTTATGAAAAAATCCAGCCTTATTATGACTTAACGAAGCGCATGGGTAACTTATTATCTCAAGTTATGAAAACCCCGGTACAAGAAATCGAAGTGTATTACGGCGGAAATATTACTGATCTTGAAACATCAATTACGACACGCAGCCTTATCGCAGGCTTCCTTCAGCCTCGCGTAGATGCAGCCGTAAATGATGTCAATGCAGCTCTTATTGCTAAAGAAAGAGGCATTACCTATGGTGAGAAGCATGTTGAAAATACATTCGGTTATTCTAACTTAATTCATGCTGTCGTACACGGTGAAGACCGTCATTTTGACATTAAAGGAACATATATCAAAGAATACGGAGCAAGAATCGTAAGCATTAATGGCTTTAATGTTGATTTTATTCCACAAGGCCACCTTTTATATATCCAGCATAATGATAAACCAGGGGTAATCGGGCGCATTGGCCAATTATTAGCCGAACATGATGTAAATATTGCGACAATGCAAGTAGGTCGTAAGCAAGAAGGCGGCGAAGCCATCATGATGATTACCGTTGATAAAACAGTAGAAGAAGACGTTTTAAAGGCCGTACGCAAAATTGAAGATATTCAGTTTGCTGATAAGATCGAAGGCTAATCTGATTCGAACGAATATAAGTACAAATAAAAACGAGATGGCTTCTTGCCATCTCGTTTTGCTTATCCTAAAGGAACTTCTTTTCGTTTTCCTTTTTCAAATGTCATAAGTGAGGTATAGCCGATTGATTTTGCAAAATCAATGGCTTGGTCAAAGTCAGCCCCGACATGATCAGGTTCATGTGCATCAGAGCTCAGTACAATAGGGATCTTCTTGTCATAGCACATCTTCAATAGACGCGGGTCCGGGTACAGATCTCCTACCGGCTTTCTAAGCCCCGCAGTACTAATTTCCACGCATGTTTTTGAATTAGCTAAAGCTGTCGTTGCCCTGTCATACTGCTCAAGCAGGAACGATTCATCCTCTGGCACATATTTAAATATCTTCACCAAATCAAGATGCCCAACGATATCAAATAAATTTGACTCAGCTAATGTAATAACTTGGTCGTAATACCCTCGATATGTATCATATATATCTCGTTTATCCCACTCGGCTCTAAACTCAGCTAAGTCAATGCCAAAGTCTCCAACCCAGTGAATACTTCCAATCACGTAATCAAAATCATATTGCTCAATAAAATGTTTCATTTCTTGGTGCTTTCCGGGAGTGTAATCCATCTCAATGGACATTTTCACATCAATATTGGCATCCCATGCCTGATGAAAAAGAGAAACATAGTCCTCCATGTCATAGTATCTTCTAGCATCAACCCATGGATTACTTAAAATATCTTTTGTTTGGTAGAAATGATAAGCATGTTCAGAAATACCAAAATGTTCGATGTCCTTTGCTTTCGCTTGATCGGTAAACTGCTTCAAATAGTCAAGTGTAAGTTCACCTTTTTCTAGGTGATTATGGTAATCAGTCTTCATTTTCAGCCTCCAGACAAGTTATGTATAGTCCTTTTTATTGTATCAAACCCCAAAGCATAATGTATCAAATTCTCAAAAATTCTGACACCTTCACACATTACCAAATATGTTGAAATAGAGTTTCTAGCTGGTCTTCCCGGTGCATCCTCAAGTAGATCTTTCCGCGGTCTGTCAGCTGTATCGCTTCATTTTCTGTAAAGACCAGTCCTTCCGCAAAAGCGACATCTACATAAAATTGATATAAAAGAGCAATCTGTGTTTTTTTCTTTTTTCCCATAAGCCTGTATCCAAATGTCTTATCATGAGTCCTCCAAAACCTTGGATGTACCTTACGTTCACCTATTAAGCGAATAGAACCGTGTTTATTCATTTTTTGAAGCATGAATACAAAACCATCTACAAGGTCCACTTGATTGGACGTTAGATCCGTTTGTTGATTTAACCACTGAAAAAGTTCAGTACTAACTATGACTCGTTCCTTCATGTCCACAACCTTCTACCTTTTCCAAGTTTCATAGACATTATTTTACCATATGCTTTTCTCTTTTTACAGAGCTCTTCATAAAGTAAATTATCAAGTAAATCTTCAAGTATATCTTCAATTAAATCGTTAAGTAAATCTTCTCTTCGCATAAAAATAAGCGTGCCTACCGTCAGCACGCTTGCCACTTCAATATATTTATTGATCAACAATCAATAAGTCCCCTACTATAATAGACTCATCAGATAACCCGTTCCACTCCATTAACTCTTCAATAGATGTATCATACAGCTGACTGATCGACCATAATGTGTCCCCGCTCTCAACCATCTTCACTGGTTGTCCTACACCATGTCTTTCTTGATCACCCGCATTTCCCATTCCATGTAGATTGCTCATAACATAAACAGCCTCAGCGTCTTCTGTATCATTTTCATAGGCAGAATCTAATGACAAAGCTACATACCGGTCCGAATCTTTTTCAGATAAGACGAATAAAGGATCTATCGCTTCTGATTTATCAATATTCCAGCTCCCGTCATGCACTTCAAAATGTAAGTGATTTCCTTGAGATCTTCCGGTATTACCTACAGTCCCAAGCTGTGATCCACCCTCTATAGCTTGTCCCTCTGAAACAAACCGGTCATGCAAATGAGCATAGACCGTTTCATATCCATTTTCATGTTCAATAAATACGACTTCTCCGTATGTATCAGAATAATACGATTTACTTACCACACCGTCTGCTGCTGAGACGACCGGCGTCCCTTCTACCGCAGCAATATCAATACCGAAATGTTTTCCCCCTCGTGTTCCAAAAGTATCTGAAACTTCACCTACCGTAGGCCAAATAAGCGATTGTTCATCTACTTGCAATACATTATTTTTTTCTTCTGCCTTAGCCGTCTGTGTTCCTAAAAATAAAATTCCTATACACAACCCTAATGCTACTGCAATACAAAAACGTTTAATAATGTCGACCATTTCTTCCTCCTTACCTCATGAAAAAGGATCATACATGCACTACAACGAATGTATGACACCTTCATTTTGTTCAAACCTTTATTAGTTTATGCTAGCGTCAATTATTTTATGCCTTGTATTTTATCCAACCTTATATATACTACCTTGAATCATTTCTACCTTATTCAATCGCACCAGAACTAAGGATCTCGACATTGGTCTTCACTTCAAATTCCATTGTTTGATAAATTTCGCTTTCCCACTGTTCTGGTTTCCAATCACGTGTTGTACTTCGATATTTCTCACCTACTGCGACAGGGTCCACCCCTTCGTCTCGAAACTGTTCTAGCAATGTTTTTCCTCTTGTAGATATTTTCTCTTCAATTTGCGCTTCAATATCGGCAATTAAATCATCCTCATCCAAATTCTCTTCTCCCGTATAATCAATGATTTCTGCCTGCATGTCAATCTCAATTGTATATCTTGGAAAAGGTCCCGTTTTATCAATTGAGCGTTTTCGGTTGCTGAAAATCTTTTCTAGTACAACAACAGCTTGTTGATCTCCTGTTTGCACGTAAAATTGCCTTGACACCCTTTTCGTGGGTGTCGTCATTAATTTTAAAATGAATGAATCATCTAACGTAAGTGTACGTAAGTATTTTTCATCTTTAAAAAGAGCTGTACCGGTTATTCCAACCCGGTTATCTTCAATGGCTAAAACGGGTAAGAAAGGGTCCCTCGCGTCATTATATAAACTAAACAAAAATTCGTGCATGTTCGTTGCTGGAACTGTGTTAGTCTCCATATTTTGCTGAACTAAGTCAGACAAGTAAACCCCGGTCTGTTCGCCCCCGCCTAAATTTGCTTCTATAACATCTTGTGCCCTGCCCTTTACTAAAGCTAACGTGATCCGATTACCTACTGAAGCATCACGATAAAGAGAATCAATAGCCTCTTCCACTCCTCTTGCTGCAAGGTCTTCACCAATTAACACCACATTCAGCTGACCAAACTCAAGAGGCTTCTGAGATTTTTCAGTTAATAGAATTCTCGCCCCCTTTACCGTTTCAGAGTCAGCTTTAATGATATCTCTTTCCTGAATATTTTCCTGTCCTTGTTCAAGAAATATAGGAAAACTGATTGTCATTGAAAGATTTTGCTCCCCGTCCGTATCAAAAGCAACCGTACGTATAACGGCAATTTCATCAATAATTCTCGTTTCAATACAGCCTGAGAGGATGAAGAGCAGGAGAAACAGGTTACAAAGAAGTCGTTTTCTCATGATCTCCCCTCCCTTTTTTCACTTTCATTACGATCGTTTGAATAATCACTAGTAATGGAATATAAGCAAAGATAAAGTAGAAACCAAACGTACTGACCCAGTCGGCAAAAAGCCCGATTTCTTGACGAGTCGGCAAAGAAATCATAATGACCGTCACAAGAACTAATGAAATAAACAAGGCAATACGTTGATTCATCTGAAAGATTCGTTTCGCTCCCCTGCTAGCTGCCCATAATGCAATGGCAATATTAGGTGCAATAAACAAGACCCAAAGAGCGACCCCAATGTATTCAAACCTTTCAAGAAACGGCAGCTGCACAACTTTAAAGAGACTGAGTGTAGCCCATATCGTTTTATTTAATTGTTCCTCGGAATAAAAAGCCAAACTGATCAGCATGATGATGGTATAGATAAAAGTTGTCGCAAACGCTCCGAGCTGTGCCCACTTTTGTGTGAATTCCCTGTTCTTTAGAAAAGGGTAATATAAAAGCAATATCTCAAAGCCTAAAAAACTTAATGTCGTTTCTTTTGCACCTAAAGCAAGTTCCACTATGGTATGCTTCAATACTGGAACTAAATTAATGAAATGGGCAAACTCAAGCGGCATTAATAAAATTAAAAATAAAGGTATGGGAATAATGACACCTAAGAATGTCAAGCCGACAACAGAACGAAAGCCCCCAGCTACGACATAATAGAATAGGCCAAATCCAATCAAGGCCATCACCCACGTTGGCAGATCAATAAACATCCACACTTGAATAATTTCAATGTAAGCGCGCATAACAACGGAGGCTAAGCAGACAAAATAGACACATACAATGAAACTTAGAGTGTTTCCAATCCATTTGCCAAATAGATGCTGGTGAATCGATATCAGGTCTCCATTTGACCGCTTCGCTAATAAGTAAATACAAAAGATAATCAAGTGTACAAAAATGCCTGCACCTAGTACAGAAATCCACGCATCATACCCTGCCTCTTTGACCACACCGCGCTGAAACCCTAAAATACCGATTCCAATCTGCATTCCGTGAATCAAAAAGAAGACTAAAAAGCCAGAAACAAGATACTGTTCTTTAATCGGTTTGTCCATACTACCACCCCCTTACAACATAACCTTTTATTCATTTTTTGTTATTCATCTATATCGTGCTTTTCCATGGCTCTTTTAAAGTTGAATCTCCCTTTATCTCTCGGCCTTAAGTAAACAGGTCTTTCAGACATATAGTTAAATGGCATTCTGATAAATGCGTCTTTCCAATCTTTTATTCTCGGTGGGAAGAGCGGTGATAAATAAGGTCTTCCTAACGAGGTTAAATGAAGAAGATGAGCTAATGTATATAACCCGCAAAAAGCGACACCCACTCCTCCTAATAAAGCCGCTGAAACAATAAACGGAAAACGAATCAAACGAATCGTATTACCCATTTGATAGACTGGTGTCGTAAATGATGCAAGTGCTGCTAGTGCAACAATGATCAATAAAACATTACTCGTTAAACCAGCTTCAACTGAGGCTTGTCCGATGACAATCCCTCCTACGATACCAATTGTCTGACCGACTTTCGTTGGGAGTCTAGCCCCCGCTTCACGTAATAGCTCGATCGTCAATTCTAAAAAGATGGCCTCTATTAACGGCGGGAAAGGAATATTACTCCTTGATGCCATAATGGTTGCTAAGAGATCTTTAGGAATTAATTCGTAATGGTATGTTAATACCGCTACATAAATAGGTGTGGCTAAAATGGAAAAGGCTACTGAAATAAAACGCAACATACGTAACGAAGATGCAATCTGCCATGGTAGGTAATAATCTTCTAAAGAAGAGAAAAACTCAACTAAGGTTACTGGTCCAAACACACCTTCAGGCGAACCGTCGCACAGAAATGCTACTTTACCCTCAGCAAGCACAGCAGAAACTCGCTCAGGACGTTCAGTATTAATGAGCTGAGGAAATATCGACATTGTTTTATCGGTAATCATTTGAGCAAGACTGCTTGAGTCGAACACTTGATCATATTCGAGATCATTTAATCTCTGGAGCATCGTATTTAAATTTGCTTCATCAACTAGTCCTTCTACGTACATAACCGCTACTCTCGTTTTTGTCAGCTTTCCTAATGTCAGTTCCTTCACTTGCAGCTGAGGAAGCGGTAATCGTTTTCGAATTAAGTTAATATTTGTATCAATTGATTCGATGAATGCTTCTTGGGGTCCTGATACACTGAACTCAACCTCTGGGGTTGTTACTTCCCGATCACTAGCTAGCCCTGCTTCAATGAGAGCTACAGTAAAAGGGTCACTCTTATCACGAATAGCGATAAACCCTTCTATGACTTTATCGCGAACATCTTGCGCTTTTGTTGTAATAAGTTTATTTTGGATAGGCACAGGCTCAATGAGTGCTGCTAAATCTTCTGATCCTGCTTTTTCTAGGTGGAGTAAGATATCGCGATGCAAGCGATCAATATCAATCATCGTCTGAAAATAACTAATTTCATATGTACGTTGATTTTGTTCGCGTTCATACTGAGTAAAGTCACTTGATTTAGTGAGCATCGTATATACGTCTTCAATCGTTTCCTGGTGATGTTGATTTTTCATACGTTGTTTCATCCATCTAACAAGCATCTCTTCTCCACCTCCTCATCTCATTCATGTATTAGTATGAAATGGATGGGAGTGAATTATGCGGAAAATCAAATATGGTCTGCCAGCTGAACCAAAAAAAGCTAAGCATAAGAGCTTAGCTTCAAGGTGTAATATGCTGATTTGAATGAACACTGACCGTGATCTCTCCTCGCTCAAGAGAAACTTCCGTGCGTATGATCACAGGATGAGAGTGCGGGTTTTTAAATTTGAAGTCAGGCCCTCCCCAAGATACTGTCGCATCACGCCCGGCCGGAACGTAGCCTATATCTTTAGAATGCGTAATCCGCTCAACCATTTCTAGACCAGCTTCTTCTACTGCATTATATAAGGTTGAAGATGTCTGACAGATGCCTCCGCCAACTCCCATCACAAATTCCTTATTTACAATTTCTTTCGCTTCCTTATAGCCACGCTCAATTGTTCGCTCTCCAACGACTTGATTAAAAGAAAATTGATCTCCAGGACCAAGGACAAAATCTTGGATTGACCCGGCAGACAATCTAATATTTTCAGAACGGCCTGCTACATTCGGGTTAAAATAAGTAGTAAATGCGCCGATCTCATACAAATCAATTCCCTCAAGTTGCTCTTCTGATACAGTTGGCTCCGTTACATAGATAGGAAGCGGGATCTGACTATCTAAAAATGTGGCATGTAACAAGGTGTCTATTAACTCTTCCTCCGCCAAAATCACCCTCGCTTGCCCCGGTGTAATGACTCCATCTTTATTTATCGTCGGGTTTCGCATCGGAGTGTCAATTGCTTCAGCAAGCTGTTTGGCAAAAACGACCAGCTCATCGCGCTGAACCGTATTTCCAGGTTGATATCCAAACTCATTTAATTCAATCACTTCAGTGGACTGATCCCGCTCATCAATAAGCTCAATCTGCCAAATAAGCGGTGTTTTAACCCTTTCTTTTGCATTCATTGGATAACCAATATGATCCCCAGCAGTCAATGGTGTTTCTGCCACAGCCGGAGATGCCCCTAACAGCAAAAAACATCCTGCAATCAATAACCTTTTGCGCATCTTCTCACACTCCTCTATACATTCCATTGCTACATTATGTAAGAACATGGCACGGTATGATCACCCTTTTCTTTTTTCTGGCTAAATAGAAAAAGACACTAGGAACTCTGCTGAGCCTAGTGTCTTATCCTACTTACTTAGTATCTTTCTTATCTTCTTTTCGTTTTCCGTTGCGAAAAACGAGCGCACTACGTTCGTACTCTACATCACGAACATTAAGACGTGCATTGACCACTCTTGCAACTGCAAAGAAATAATCAGACAAGCGATTTAAATACTTTAAAACGATCGGGTTTGTCTGCGATTCTTGCTGCAGTCTTGTCGTTAATCGTTCGGCTCTTCTTGTGACTGTTCTGCATATATGCAGTGTCGCTGCAACAGGTGAACCTCCTGGTAAAATAAACCTCTCAAGTTCCGGGGCTTCTTTGATGTATTCGTCGATTCTTTCTTCTAAAAAATCAACGATCTCTTGCTTAGCTTTATATGGACGTTCCTCACTCACTTTTACCATCGCAAGATCTCCGCCGCAATCAAATAGCTCATGTTGAATTTTCTCAAGTTCCCCTACAATATCAGCAAATTTCTCTTGATTGAGCTGAGTAACAGCCTGGCCGATAAAACTGTTTAATTCATCCGTTGTACCATATGCCTCAACCCTTATATCATCCTTATATAATCTTCCTCCGATTACACTCGTTTTTCCTTCATCACCAGTTCTCGTATAAAGTTTCATCTGTCTTCCCCCTCTTATTTTATCCGCTGATTGATGCCATACCAAATCAAATCAACACGCTCCGCTTTTTCTACAATATCTTGATAACACCAGCCAACAAGATCTCTCCAGTTTCTATGTTTGACATCGATTGGTACAATTCCTTTCCCAATATCACAGCCAATAATAAAAAGCTTATGTTGAGGTGAACTTTCTTCCCAGTCTGTCAATCTTTGAAGCCATTGCCTGAACAACTCTCTAGCACGATCCAAATCTTGCTCTAAAAATTTATCAATTACCTGTTCAATTCCGAAGATAATCGTTATCCCCTCACTTCGGACTAGATCTTCATCCACTAGATTACTAGTGTACCCATTATACCATGTGATCTCTGAATATTCGTTCTGTTCGATCTGCGAAATCTGTGTGTTCACCCATTTGTTTTTTCCACAGAAGGCACTACCTGTAATAAACTGAATGGCTCTCCCCTCCTCACGTCTTCGATATCACCTGTGAGCTTATAGGCTTTTCCAATATCAGCACTCCACTCATTAAAAGACTTTGTATTAGGTGCATATGTACTCAACAAATACCTGATGACACCTCCATGCGTAACACATACGACAGTGGAATACTCGTTCTTAGACGCTTCGTTAAGCACCTCTTTAAATCCCTGCTCGATTCGGTCCGTAAAATCATGAAAAGCTTCCCCATTAGGAGGGACGACTTCACTTGGATTAGTAATCCAGGCTTGGTAATGAGGTAAAGCTGCTAAATCGTTATACTGTTTTCCTTCCCAATCTCCAAAATCATACTCTCTTAAAGCTGGAAGAGGTTTCGGTTTTTGATCAGGATATAGAATAAGAGACGTTTCAAGACACCTGTTTAAATCACTTGAGTACAGTTGGTCTACTTTCATCTTCGCACACATGACCTTCAGAGGTTCTAGGCTTGATTGTTCTCCAGCAAGAAGAGAGAGATTCTTGTGGCCTAAATACCTTTTTTCCTTGTTGAAACTAGTTAAACCATGCCGAATGAGTACAACACAAATAGAACGGCCCACAAAAATGTCTCACTCCCTTCCGTTCCTGCGCCAATCGTATCACCGGTAATGCCTTTTATTTGTCGGTAACAAAATCGCAGCCATACTACAATAAAAAGGAAAGCAAACAAAAATAACCAAGCCAAGGTGAAGTCAAGAATTAAAAAAACAATCAGTGCAGCTGCAATCCAGCCGATAAATGCGAACTTCACTGCCAGCGTTTGAGCAGGCTTTAAGGCAGCTGCCATTCCATCATTTCTTGCAAATGAACCGATCAATATCTGCCCGCCCATAATGATCCTTGTTAAAAATGGAATAAGTATCAACCAATACACATTTAATGTCGCTTCAAGGATTTCATAAATGAATAAAAATCTCCATCCTAACAAAAGGAGCAAGGAGATGACTCCAAATGCTCCGACTCTTGAATCTTTCATGATTTCAAGCTTACGTTCTATAGACTGCCTAGAAAACACGGCATCACTAAAATCTGCCCAGCCATCAAGGTGCAGGGCACCGGAATAGATACATGTAAACGTCATCAGCCATGCTGTAATGATAAAGGATGAGAGACTTGTGTAATTCAGTAAAAGAAATGCTTGCCCCCCTAGTAAACACCCTAAAAGCAGACCTGTTAAAGGATAAAAACAAACAGATAGTCGTGCCAGCCTCTCATTCCATCCCAGCTGCAGGGAAATGGGGATCGTAGTTAGTAATTGAAAAGCTAAAAGAGCACCTTTACTTAGATTTTTAATCATTTCCATGCTGATTTTTCTCCCACATCTCTATCCGATTAATTAGGTTATTTATATCTAATTCTTTTGAAACAGCCTCAGCTAATTGATCATAAGCCTGCCTCCTAATTGCTTCGTAGGAAACAACCTCTCTTTTATCAAAGCCTTTATTTTCCCTTAACTGATTTAACCATGCATTACGCCACTCATCATGGAAATAGAGATGATGCAGATACGTCCCGATCACGCGGCCATCCTCACCGTATACACCTTCATGTTTCCCGTTTAATTTAAGAAAAGGCACTACATCATCTGTTAAGCAGATGGTATTACCTAAATGAATCTCATATCCACTAATGGTTTGGCTGTTTATCTCTGGATAGTGCAGTAACTCTCCTGTTGATTGAATGGTAGTTTTATCTTTCATAAATTGGGTTTCAAGCGGGCATAAGCCAAGCCCATTGACCATCTTTCCAGCAGCCCCCGTATCCGTACCAGCTGTATCAATGATCGATTGACCTATTAATTGATACCCGCCGCATATACCGACAACATATCCTCCATCTTTTTCGTAAGCTTGAATTGCCTCAAACAACTTGGTGTCAAGAAGCCAGTTAACTGCTGAAATGGTGCTTTTAGTGCCCGGTAAAATCACCGCATCAGGATAACCTAACTCTTCTCCTCTTTGGACAAAACGCAAAGAAACATCTTCTTCAGATAAAAGTGGTTCTAAGTCGGTGTGGTTAGATACATATGGAAGGTTAATCACGGCGATATCTAAACTATCTCTTTTGAGCGATGAATGTTTTTTCAGGTGATCAAGAGCAAGTGAATCCTCAGCTTCGATTCGAAGATCCGGCAAATGTGGAATCACAGCTAATACAGGAATATTCAAATGCTCTTCAATCCATTTTTCCCCGCTCGTAAATAAAGCACGATCTCCTCGGAACTTATTGATGACAACACCTATTACCCGGCTTCTCTCTTCTTTACTTAGTAAAGACAGTGTACCTGCAATAGAGGCAAAGACTCCGCCGCGGTCTATATCCGCAACTAATATAACGGGGACATTGGCTACCTCAGCAACCTTCATATTTACGAGTTCTTTATCATTCAAGTTCATCTCAACTGGACTGCCAGCTCCTTCTATTACGACAAATTCAAACTCTTTTTTAAGCTCAGCAAGAGAATAAGAGATCGCTTCTAACCCTTTTTCATAGAAATCTCGCCGGTAATCAGCCCCAGTTGATGTGTGTTGTCTCCTGCCTAATAGGACAATTTCAGATTCTTGATCGCTAGACGGCTTTAATAAGATTGGATTCATAAAAACGGTTGCTTTAACGTTAGCCGCTTCTGCTTGTATACCCTGTGCTCGTCCGATTTCTTCCTGAGAGGCTGTAACATAGGAGTTATTGGACATATTCTGAGATTTAAAAGGCGCGACTTTTATCCCTTGATTATAAAGGATACGGCATAGAGCGGTGCAAATGATACTTTTTCCTACATCTGAAGACGTACCTTGAATCATAATTCCTCTCATTTCACTGCCTGCCTTTCATTACTATTGGTATTCCTGCTTCAACTTTGATTGCTTCAACAGACTCTTTTACTGCATGCTGATGCAAGGTGCCTAAGAGCTTCGCATACGCAAGCGTCAGCTCATCCGAGATAGGTTCATGACTTACCTCATTTGACACTAAAATAGCGGTGAACTCTCCCCTAGCTAATTCATTTATAAACGAAATAAGCTTTGTTTCTATTTCCATCACGTAAGCAGGATCCTTCCATTTATCTGGTACATCCCGCCAATCTTTGAATAATTCGTTTGTCAATAAAGTGGTCAAACAATCAATTAAGACCACATCTCTTTGGTTAAATGAAGGGAGATGTTCTTCAACATCTATGCTCTGCTCAATGACGTTCCAATGCGAAGAAATCCTACTTCGCTGCCGCTGATGTTTTTTTACTCTTTCTTTCATTTCATTATCATCTGCTAGTCCCGTTGCAAGATAAAATAAGGACCCTTTTTCATTGTGAAACTGTTCCACTGCTCGTTTCTCCGCATAAGAACTTTTTCCACTCCTTACTCCGCCTGTAATAAACATTAACATGGCTGTTCCCGCCATTTTTTTAATACAGATAAAAGAGTGTTGTTTTCATCTTTCGTCTTGACAGCCAGCCTTAAATAACGCCCATTTAAACCATTAAATGAGTAGGTATGTCTAGGGATGATTTTATGTTCAATTAAAAAAATCATAAGCGGTCTTAGATCTCGCTTATCTTTCTCACTTAATAAGTAAAAGTTGACAACCGAATCAGATACGGAAAAATCCATCTTTTCAAGTTCCGTCTTCATCCGAAGCCTTTCTGTTTTTATGTATGAAGCTGTTTCATTTACTAGGGTTGAGTCTTCTAAAAGATTTTGTCCAATCTTCTGAGCAAGACCGTTCACACTCCAAGGCGGTTGAATGTTTTTTACACGTTGAATAAGTGAAGGTGAGGCGATCATATAACCGAGGCGTACACCTGCAATTCCGTACATCTTGGTCATCGAGCGTAAAATAATTAAATGCTGAAATTGATTAATATCCCCTATGAGGGTTTGTCTACTCTCTTGAAAATCATAAAATGCTTCATCAATCACAACGATTGTGTTATGGTTTTTAGCACAGTTTAGGATCTCTGACATTTCTTCCATTGAATACGTTGTTCCTGTTGGATTATTAGGGGCACATAAAAACATCAAGTCTACCCCGGCAAGACGACCTTCTAATTGTTTAATATTGATCTTCCAAGGATCTTCTAGAACCAGTGATTCGACTTCGCACCCGTTCGCCTCACAAGCATCTCTATATTCACTGAAGGCAGGTTCTATCAACAGCACCTTTTTCCCTTGATATATATGGGCTAAATGAAAGATTAATTCCGCCGCTCCGTTTCCTGCTAACAGCCTGCTCTTATCAACCTTTAGATACCTCGCTAGAGCTGCTGTTAATTGTTCAGCATGCGGTTCTGGATAGGCACTTATTGCCTCTTTAAGATCACTTTGAGTAAAGTTCGCATAATTACTCATACCTAAAGGGTTCGTGTTTACACTAAAATCGATTGAGCCTTCTTCATAAGCCACTCCTAATGCTTTCGTAAAGATCTTAGGGTTGGCGCCATGGTCAGGTAAGGACATACCACATACCCCCAATCATCCATAATAAAATTGTGAATCCGAAAACTGTGCGTATCATCAAGCGATTAGCAGCAAGTATATGTTCTGGAAGAAGTTTAATTAATGAGTCTCCCATTCTAGCTCGCTCTGACACTTGTCCGCCATATACATTTCTCCCGCCGAGCTGGATTCCCATTAGTGTTGCAGCTGCTGCTTCTCCCCAGCCGCTATTTGGGCTCGGGTGCTTCTTCGCATCTCTTAAGAGCACGTTAAAACACTCTGTTCGGCTGCGTTTTAGCGCAGGACGATTAAACATAATCATAATCAATCCAGTCATTCTGCTTGGTATCAAATTAAAAAGATCATCCAATTTCGCCGCTGCATACCCAAACTCAGAATATCTCTCATTTTTATACCCTACCATTGAATCGCCTGTATTAACGGCTCTGTAAATCATAGCAAGGGGCGCGCCTCCAAGCAGGGCATAAAATAATGGAGCTGTGATCCCATCACTCGTATTTTCTGATACCGTTTCAATGGTTGCTCTTGTAATCTCTTCTTCCTTCAAATTCGTAGTATCACGGCCTACGATATATGATAGATACTTCCTTGCTTCGTTTAAATCCTTATTTACGAGTGGCTGCCACACATCAAGCGCAGCTTGCTTTAACCCTTTTGCAGCGATCGTCGTTGAAATAAACCATGCCTCTACCATTATTCCTAACATGATATGAATGGAATAGGCAGTATAAACGATGATAAAGAGGACACCGCCACTGATAGTGAGTAAAAAAAGCATCATCATAAACCCTTTAATACGACAATGGCTTCCTTTATTCAACCTTTTTTCAAAGAAGGAGATGATTTTCCCCATCCCAACGACAGGGTGCGGCAGCCATTTGGGGTCGCCGATCAGACGATCAATGATCACAGCAAGAGTTAGAGCCATCAAATGATATAAAATCATATTCCCCGCCTCTTTTTGTTCTTCACTATTGCTTCTCTTGTCGCTTCATATACTAATTTAGCCATTAACTTCCCAATCGATGTAATGGTTCCGGCATAAGGAAACTCTTCACCTTCCTGACTAGCTGCGATCATTACACTGTCAGTAGACGTTCCGGTCGCAATCGTTTGAGTGACTTCATCTTTAATCCCTTCATCAAACATTGCTTTACTTTTGGCTTCCGTTACTGTCATTAATGCTTGAACATAGGCAGACTCCGGCAGCTTCCCTTCCATAAACACCCATGTGTTAATCGTCCCTATCTTGCTTGTCATTTGAGGGTGCGAGAAAGCTTTTGAGGCGTCAACCGCATTTGAGGTGCCTGCTGTCACCATGACTAACATATTTAATCCATTTTCATTCACACGTAATATAACTGCATCTTCTAACATTGCCGCGGTCATCATGCCCATCACATCTTCACCGCTCACTTCACGTTCAGTAAGGTAGTGGCTAAACTCAGAAATGACATCATCACACTGATAATCTTTATGCACATGACGATTAACAAACGTATTATGCCAGCTGAACCCTGCACCTAATACAGCAGATGATAAAGCTTTCCACCTATTAGGACTCGTTATTTTAATCCACTGCGGATCCTGCTCTATCTCTAATAAGTCAATGGGTGAGAGCGTTTCTTCATTTGCAGCCTCAGGAACAAATGTAATGAGTGGTGAAGGATGAGCGGGATGTTCTCCGCACTCAAGCGCTGTTTTATACACATCAGTCAGAGACTCTTTTTTCATCACATTTCTCGGTTCATTTAATGCGATTGTCTGACCTTCATCTAACAACAAGACTCGATCACAGTATAAGCTTGCCATATTTAAGTCATGCAAAACGGCAATTACGGTTAAGTCACGATCTCTAGACCATTGCTTCAGCGAGTTCAGCAAGCTCATTTGATAGGATATATCAAGATGATTCGTTGGTTCATCGAGTAATAAAACATCTGGTTCCTGAGCTAAGGCTCTTGCTAGCAGCACACGCTGGCGCTCTCCTCCGCTTAATGATTGAAGCGGTGTATCTCTAAATTGCTCTGTCCCAGTTTGTTTGAGCGCTTGTTCAATCACTTGATGATCATCTTTAGTAAGCCCTTGAAGCCACCCTTTTTGATAGGGATACCTTCCAAGAGCTACCACATCCCATACAGAATATGTAAAGGCAGTCTCTGATTGCTGAGGCAGTACAGCCATTAATTTTGCTAATTCTTTTGAATGATAGGTTAAGAGAGATCTCTCATTTAACATAATATGTCCCTGCTTAGGTTCTTGACTGCCGCTGATTGCCTTTAAAAGGGTCGTTTTTCCACTCCCATTAGGACCGACTATCCCAAAAATCTCTCCCTTATTCACTTTAAAAGTGACATCTTTAATGACAGTCTTCTCTCCATAGCTTAGTGTTAGATTAGTTACCTTTAACAATTTTGTTCCTCCTTTCTATCACGATGCATCTCACCTTCCTATTTTCCGTTGTTTTAATAAAATAAGAGCAAACACAGGTCCGCCTATAATGGCCGTTATAACCCCAATCGGCAGCTCTGTTGGCGCTAAAATCGTTCTGGCCGTTAAATCGGTTAATGCTAAGAACCCGGCACCGACGAACATCGAAAGCGGAATCAAGTGCTTATGGTCACTTCCCCAGAGTAGTCTTGTCAAGTGCGGAATAACTAATCCTACAAATCCAATCGTTCCTGAAACGGCAACCGCACCACCCGTTACGACCGTGGCACCAAGTAATATGGTCAGTTTACGCGCTTTTAAATTAACTCCTAATTGACGTGCGGTTTCTTCTCCAAATGCTAGTGCATTTAGTTCATGGCGATTAAAAAACAACATAGTAAATCCAATGAGAAAACATGGAACAATCATGTAGACATATGGCCATCCCCGCATAGCGACACTACCCATGAGCCAATTAATAATCTGCCGCAGTTCATCACCAGTAAGGGAAATCATTAAAGAGATAAAGGCACCTAAAAATGAGCTAAAAATAATTCCTGCTAAAATAATCGTCTCAGCCGACATCGAACGCTGAACGACTCTCGCAAATCCAATGACTAAAAACAGGGTTAAAAAACCAGAGATGATGCTGACAAATGGTAGAGTAAATTGACCAATGATCGGCAAGCTGATGCCAAAGAATAACACAACAACCGCGCCAACTGCAGCACCCGATGAAACTCCTAATGTATAAGGATCGGCCAGTGGATTTTTCAGAAAACCTTGAAAGGCAGCTCCAGCAACAGCTAAACAAGCGCCGACCATCATAGCAAGCAGCGTCCTCGGAAGCCTGATTTCCATCACAATATTTACATGCATGGGATCTAGGGCAGCATTAAGCGGTATATGTAACCCTTCTTGCAAAACAATAAGAATAACGATAGAAAAGGGAAGCTCAACACTTCCCTTTCCGATGCTTATGATAAATGCTAAAAAACAAAATATGAGTACGGCTGTATAGGCAATAAAGTGATTATTCGCCAAATACCTCTGGATAAATAACTGACGCAAGTTCCTCTACTCCTTTAACAAGACGCGGACCTGATCGTGTAACTTCATCAGATTGTACATCGTAAATACGCTCATTCTTAACCGCATCTACATCTTGCCAAGCGGCACGTTCTTTAATTTTCTCATCAGCGTCCTCAACATAGTATCCATAAGTCGTAATAATAACTTCTGGATTTAACGTGACTACTTCCTCTTCTGTAAACTGCGGCCAACCTTGTTCTGTATCAGCAATATTATTGGCACGAATCATCGTCAGCATTTCATTAATAAAGGTTTCGCTGCCAGCTGTATATAAATCGTCCGACACTTCAATCCATACATTTACTTGATCTTCTTCACTAATTTCAGATGCTTTTTCTTCAACAGCTGCAAAACGCTCTTTCATCTCTTCTACGGTAGAAGCAGCTTGTTCATCAGCACCAGATGCTTCCCCAATCATAGTAATAGCCTCATACACAGCATCGATTGAATTTGCATCGTTAATGACAACAACCGGAATACCAGCAGAGCGGATTTGATCCAATCCTTCAGTTGAACTATGTGCGCTTGATTCATGGGATAATACAAGATCTGGACTAAGCGCAAGGACACGTTCGACATCGAAGTTCATATCTCCTACACTTTCAATATCCAACACTTCTTCAGGATAATTATCCCAATCTGTACGTCCTACTACATATTCTCCTTGCTCGATTTCGAATAATGTTTCTGTAATACTCGGAATAAGTGAAACGATTTTCTCAGGCTTTTCTTCAATAACAACTTCTTCTCCAATAGCATCCGTTACGGTTCTAGGAAAATCTCCAGATTCCTCGTTCTCATCTTCCGCATTTTCTACATTCCCTGACTCTTCTGTCTCCTCGACAGGTTCACTGCTGTCACCTGTATCTGTGGTCTCTCCACAAGCAGTCAAAACAAAAGCAAGCATAAGTGCAGCAAGAAGTGCATACCACTTTTTCAACATAAAATCCTCTCCCAAATATGTAATGTACTTATTTCTCTCTCTAGCTCTTGCGTGGAACGAATGGTTGAATTAGAAGGTACACATAAAAAAGCACTCCATCATACCGAGGAGTGCTTACTTTATAAAGTAGTACTAACCTTACTCTATGTGATTAATTAGAGTAGATTAGACCGCTTCCCCTTTTCCTCGAAGGTTTCACACGAAACACCTAGGCAGGTCTCCTGACTCATGCTTACCGATTACTTACCCTTCCCATCAAATTGACAGTGGATGTGCAGGCAATCAAGCATTTACAGTGGCGGGACCGCGTTGGATTTACACCAACTTCCCTATTATCACTTCTATAACGAAAGTGACCTAGATGTGCTATATGAGATTGTTAATAAGTACCTTTATTATACATGAATACGGTGGATTCGACACTATCTTTTAAACATTTTGTCTATCAATAAAAAATTAATAGGTTTTATTTTATAAAACAGTGGAATTCATACATTACATTCCAAAACAACAAGGAGGCAGCAATGATGGCAAAAACAAACTACGCAGCTCATGAAGTGTTAGAAGTTCATGAAATACTGACGATTAAATCAGCTAGTGCTGCAAAATCATCAATGATGCAAGGTCTAGCTTCTGACAAGAAACTAAAACAATTGCTTCAAAAAGATGCCGCAGCATCTCAAGAAGCTGTTAAAGAATTACGTACTATTTTAGAAAAAGTAGAGAAAGGAGAATAAGCATATGTCTAGTATTCTTGATAAAATCAATAATAAAGATTTAATTAATGATGAGGTCATTGCAACAGATCTTCTAGTAACTGCAAAAGCAGCTGTAAGGAGCTATGCAGTAGCTATTACGGAAACAGCAAGCCCTGAGATCCATAATATTTTAAAGAAACAACTAGATGAAACGATACAATTACATCATGAAGTGGCAACCTATATGATCGAGCAGGAAATGTATCATGCCTATGATATCGACGAGCAAGTAAGTCATGACTTAGAAAAAGCAAAGATTGCTCTTGAAATGCCAACTTCAAAATAACAAAAAAACGTCATTCATAATGAGCTATTTGAACATAAGAACTCATGTTTATATTGAATCTGACATACACTTTTGTTAAGCCTGGTGAGACTCCGCATTACTATAGTTTGCGGAGTCTCACCTTTCTTTTTTGTTTAGGTTTATCATAATTGAATTAGATGGACATGAAGCATCAGTCAATGAAGAAATTGATAAATGCTCAGAAATACGTAAATCATTTTCTAATGTACAGATAAAAGTAGCTAAAACAGAAGAAGAGCGAATTAATATCTGGAAAGCTAGAAAAATAGTTTCCCCAGCAATCACTCAGTTAGGCCCGACGAAAATCTCTGAAGATGCCACTGTTCCGAGGAGTAAGATCCCAGAAATGATTAAAAAACTCCACATGATACGTGAAAAATATAATCTGAATTTAGTAGTTTTTGGACATGCTGGTGATGGAAATTTGCATCCGAAAATCATAACGGATAAAAGGAATATTGAGGAAATGAAGAAAGTAGAACAGGCTGTCGGCGAAATATTTCAAGTTGCCATTGCCCTAGGCGGAACTTTATCAGGTGAACATGAGATTGGTATCCTTAAAGCACCATACATGAGAAATGAACTAGGTTTGACACTGGATTTGATGAAAAAAATAAAAGAAGCCTGGGATCCAAACAATATCCTCAATTCAGGGAAAATGTTCCCGCAGAAAGGTCAAACTAGGGTGGTGCTCACACAGAATGGATAATAAAAAAATACAAGAAGAAGCGGTTTTTAGTAGTTGCTACCTCTTTATAAAGTATCTATATCCCCCATCTGATCTAGCTCCAAAGGTAAAAAAGCATATTCTCCGTTCTTAATAATCTCACATTTACGCACTGGAATAGTATTTTTAAAAATAGGCCCATCTATTACTGTGGTATGGAACTCTCCACCTTCACCGCATGGGTCAATGCCACGAGCTTCAAGCTCCTTCACGTAATCATGGGTTAACGTGCGCCCTAAATCGTCTTCTCGCATTCCATTTGATAAATTAACAGTTACAATAATCGTTACAAATCCCAGATCTATGAACTCTTCGACAGCTTCACGATGATTCATTTCCCATAAAGGCATCCCAAGCTTTAGTCCAGCATTCTTTGTAACCTTTTCATGCCAACAGCCATGAGCAGGCATATCTAAGTCGCCAGTTACTAACACTTCTGCTCCTTGATTTTTAGCTTTTTCTAAAAGGTGCATAAATACTTTTTCATAATTTGTCCAACTTGCAGCGGCAGTATATACGGGCAAACCTATAGATTTAGCTTGGGCACGTATGAGCTCTGGTGGCATGCCGTGGGATCTCGAATGTTTTCCTTTTTCCTCCAGCATGACGATCAACCCCACAGCTTCTCCAACCTTCAATGCTTTATATAGAGCTAGGACACTATCCTTTCCTCCGCTAAAAGAAGTAATAAATTTTTGCCCTCGGGCACCATTTTTCCAATTCAATAATTCTGCCATTCATATCTCTCCCCTTTATTCTCATCAATTTTTTCACGATACCTGTTAGCCAATTTCATAGTATTTATATAAAATTTCATTGCGTAATTTGTTTAATTCTATCACGAGTTCACTGTGAAAAGTTTATATAAAAATAGTTTAACATTTATTAATAAAAGGCCTGACATCATTATCAGACCTTTCAACATAACTTTTATACACCTAGCCCTTTTCGTTGATCTCACGCATCGAGATTCGGTTAGCCTCACTTAGATTAAGTTTTACTCCGACAGCACGTTCTATTGCCGGACCAGAAGTATACAATACTAGACACCCCCGGTTGCCACAACCGCAAGGTTCTCCGTACATATTTACAGAAGTATGTCCAAACTCACCTGCATTATCACTAAAACCCCTGATCAACTTACCATGAGAGATAATTCCAGCCCCTACACCTGTACCGACCGTCACATAAGCTAGATGTTCAGTTCTCTTATAGCCCCATTTATATTCTGCAATAGCCGCAGCATTAGCATCGTTATAAAGTTTAACAGGAATGTTGAAGTGACTTTCAACGGCTTCACCAATCAATCACTTTAAATTAGCAATAAAGAACTTGCACATTAGAACATAAGCTAATATTAATTTGTTATTCCAATAACATTTT
>NZ_ATAE01000007.1 GCF_000474275.2 Alkalihalophilus marmarensis DSM 21297 | reverse complement strand
GAAAATCATCATTGATAAAAAGATGGCGACAGATGAGATTACGACGACTTTTAATGTTAGCCATATAGTTTCTCGCATCCTCTCAAACTGCTTGGCGCCGTAGTTATAACCTACAATAGGCATCATGCCTTGCATCACCCCGATAATCGGCATAACTGCGAACATTAGAATACGTTGAATGATCCCGAAAATTCCTACGTATAAATCACTGCCATATTGAATGAGCATGGTATTTATGGCAATCATCATAATGCTCCCTGAGGCTTGCTGAACAAACGCTGGAAGTCCTACAGAGACCACTTCTTTAACAATATTCCATTTAATACGCAGGTCTTCCCACGCTAACGTTAGTGAACTGTTGCCGGTTAAATAATAACGTAAAATAACGATGGTAACGGCAGCTTGAGAGATAACTGTTGCCACAGCTGCTCCTTGCACACCCATATCTAAACCGAAAATAAAAATCGGGTCTAAGATGATGTTTAGTACCGCAGGAATTATCATCGTATTCATTGCAAACTTTGCATTTCCTTCAGACCGAATAATGTTATTGGTTGCAAAAGCGAATGAAAAGAAAAAGGTACCAAGCATAATAGGGAACATATATTCAACCGCATAAGGAAGTATTTCTGGACTTGCTCCAAATAAGACAAGCATTGGTTCTAAGAAAGTAAATGAGGCGATAATCCCAATCAAGCTTATTAGCAAGATAATTGAAATGATATTTCCAAATACCTGGTTTGCTTCGTCTCCCCGCTTTTCCCCTAGTCTCCTGGAGATAACAGATGCTCCCCCAATCCCCATCGCAGCTGAAACTGCCATAATAATCATCATTACAGGAAATGCAATCGTTACCCCTGCAACCGCTTCGATTCCTACACCGTAGGAAATAAAAATCGTATCGACTACATTGTATAAAGCCATAACGAACATCCCAATCATAGCTGGGATTGATAAATCTTTTAAAAGCTTAGGTATGGACTCCGTTCCTAGCTTATCACTCTGCATTTTTTGTTTCATTTTTCTTCTTCCCTTCATACTGTCTATTATTTAGACGGCTTCTCGCATTGTATATTGTTTTCAATTCTTTTTAACCAGGTTATTAGAAGCTCCTTCTCCTCTGAATTAAACCCTCTCATTAATGTGTTTTCTAAATGATCAAGTTCCTCCCAAAGCTTTGCTTCTATCTTTTTCCCTTCTTCTGTGATATGAACAACCTTCGCCCGCTTATCCACTTCGCTGATTACTCTTTGGATAAGATCTTTTTTTAACAATGATTCAACAATCCCATTCATCGTCGAACCTTTTATATATAACTTTTTTTGAAGTTCTACCTGTGTTTGAGAACCATATGTCACAAGCAAATACAAAACTCTCGATTGAGCTACCGTGAGATCGTAGTTTGCAAGTTTAAGATTATATTCATTTTGAATACGATGAGACAATAATCCAATATGATATCCAATTCGATTTTCTAGCTGCCGAGTAGACATTAGTTAGCCTCCTAAGTATTTATCCTGTCATATTGTATCAGCTTCGATTGTGTAAATCAATTTATTTTTATTATCGAAATAGTTTCAACCTATGAACAAAATAATCATCGAGTAGGAGGAGGCTATTAGCCTCCGACCTCTCACACCACCGTACGTACGGTTCCGTATACGGCGGTTCAAATTCAT
>NZ_ATAE01000006.1 GCF_000474275.2 Alkalihalophilus marmarensis DSM 21297 | reverse complement strand
TGGCTATGTACTTACCGCTACAGGGTCGTACTCGGGACTTTCACCCGTTAGAGTTCGCCCATGCTGGGCGAACAAAAAAAGACAGCCATTACGGCTGCCTTTCCTGATCATATATAACTGTTTCCTCTAGATTCATTTCTGATTTGACCGTTTCAGATGAAACAAGATTTATCGGGACAGTTCGTCTTTCTCCGTACCAGCTTCAGGAATAAAGAAGGAAAATGTCGTTCCCTCGTCAATCTTGCTGTGAACAGAAATCTGACCTTTATGGGCATCAACAATATTCTTCGCTATCGCAAGGCCTAGACCAGTCCCACCTCTTGCCCTCGTACGTGCTTTATCTGCTTTGTAAAACCTCTCAAACACGTAAGGAAGGTCTTCTTCAGGAATTCCCGATCCTGTATCAATCACGTCAAACTTCACACCATATTCATTCGATCTAACTTTCACTGTCACTCTGCCTTTTTCACCCGTATGTCTGATGGCATTATGAATCAAGTTCGTTAACACTTGTTCAATTCTGTCAGGATCAAATGAGTTGGTGTATCCGTCTTCTACATGATCAAGCGTGAGAGTAACCCCTTCATCTTTTGCATAGCCTTGGAATTTCCTCACGATTCGATCAGAAAATGCCCCAAGCTCTAATTCTTCCAAATGAAGCTCAATATGACCAGCTTCCATACGCGCTAAATCTAAGAGCTCGTTCACAAGCCGACCCATCCTTAGCGATTCATCATAAATGATTTTTGCAAATTCCTTCTTATCTTCTTCAGAGCCTGCAATATCATCAATAATCGCTTCGCTGTAACCTTGCAGCATTGACACCGGTGTTCTAAGTTCATGAGATACATTGGCAATAAAATCCTTACGCAGTTTATCATGACGTCTCTCTTCTGTCATGTCGCGAATCACCGCAACCGCACCTCTGACATATTCCCGGTCATAGAGCGGAGTCATTAAAATAGCCCAGCTTCTACCTTGTACATCGATCTCAATCATTTGCTCCTTTTCAACAGATACGACACGCTGAAATAATTGTTCCACCGCTTCAGGCAGTACAGAAGAATCTTCATTAATCCCTTGTTCATAAAACCAAGATTGCATAAAACGCTCAGCTGGCGGGTTTGTCACAATCACTTGCCCTTTGCGGTCAAGAGTGATGACTCCATCCGCCATACTTACCAAGATTCTAGACAATTGTTCTTTTTCTTGATTAAGGGCATGAATATTGCGATTTAATTCTCTACCCATTCGGTTGAAAGCCATAGCAAGCTGCCCAATTTCATCATGTGTAAGAATCGGCACCTTCGTTTTAAACTGGCCTTGAGCTACTTCTAATGCGACCTGCCTCATTTTACGAAGAGGAGCTGTAATTCTAGAAGAGAGGAAGAATGCAAAAATGGTTGTTAAAACAATAGCAATCCCGGCTGAAAAATAAACAATCTGCTTCGTTTCATTTGACGTCTCTTCAATGGCTGATAATGATTGATATAAAAATACTGCACTATTATCAAGCTCTGTCGGCTGAAGAGGTACGCCGACAACCATCATTTCGGTGTGACTCGCTTCTCCGTTGTCGGATAAAGGAAAATCACCTTCTGTTGCAACCACTTGTTCACCATTAAATACTTCATTTAAAACCGGGTTAGTCATAAATAATTGAGCATAAATGTCATCATTGGCACTGTTATTTGTTCCCCATACCTTCGTTCCTTCAACAAAAATTAAGGCATGAGTTTCAAAAGATGAGCCGTATTGAGAAATGGTTCTTAGTGCATCATCTTGTTCATCATAACCGTCAAATATGGCCGCAATCATATTCGCATGATTAACGAGCTGTGATTCTGCTTCATTTACATGAAACCGCTCAAACGATTGCAACAGTAATACCATGAGAATGGTTAAGACAACTGATACAAGCAATAAAATCGTAAACCAAAGCTTACCTACAACACTTCGCCACAGCATTACTCTTTCTGTGCCTCAAATTTGTATCCTACACCCCATACCGTAGAAATCATTGAGGCAGCTTCAGGAGAGATACGATTTAATTTTTCACGTAAACGCTTAATATGGGTGTCAACCGTACGTAAATCTCCAAAGAAATCATAATTCCAGACATCTTTTAATAATTGTTCTCTAGAGAATACTTTATCTGGTGATTGTGCTAGATAATGCAAGAGCTCATATTCTTTTGGAGTTAAACTGATTTCATCCCCATTTACAGATACTCGGTGTGCATCATTGTCAATTGTTAAATGTGGAAACACTAATACATCTTTTGTCTGCGTATCGGTCTGAAGGAATTTGGTTGTAGAAGAACGACGCAAGAGCGCCTTCACTCTCAATACAACTTCTCGCGGACTAAAAGGCTTAACGATGTAATCATCTGTTCCGACTTCAAACCCTTGTACACGATTGGCTTCCTCTCCTTTTGCAGTCAGCATCATAACTGGAGTGGCTTTTGTTTTACGTAATTCTTGACACACTTCGATGCCATCCATACCAGGCATCATAATATCTAATAAGATAAGATCATAGTCTAATTCAAGTGCGAGACTTAAAGCTTTCTCACCATTCTCCGCCTCTTCAACTTCATAATTTTCTCTCTCTAAATACATCTTCAAAAGTCTGCGGATACGATCTTCATCATCTACGACTAAAATCTTTGCTTCTTTTTCCATATGTATAAAACCTCCTAAATAGGTAAGTTAATTCATTCTATTAAGTGTAGCATGCTAAATGCTGAAAAATAAACTACCATGTCATTATCTTAAACATGTCATCATCTTAAAATACAAAGAAAGACCCTCGCAACTATACGAGGGTCTAAACAGCTTATGCGTATGAATGCAAGCCTGCAATGACCAAGTTAACGAAAACAAGGTTAAACATGATAATGGCAAATCCAATAACGCATAACCAAGCTGAACGTTCTCCTTGCCAGCCTCTTGACAGTCGCAAATGTAGATACGCTGCATAGAATAAGAAGGTAACGAGAGCCCATACTTCTTTCGGGTCCCAGCCCCAGAATCTGGACCAAGCAATTTGAGCCCAAATCATGGCAAAGATTAGTCCTCCAAGCGCAAATACAGGAAAGCCGATTGCAATCGCACGATAACTGACTTCATCTACTGCTTGCGGACTCACTCCTTTAAGAAGCGGCTGAATGGCCCCGCCAATTCGTTTTCGTAAGATAAGGCGAAGAGCAACATATAATACTAAACCTGCAATTAATGACCAAATAACTGTGTTCAAATCATTTGCTCTAATGATTGCCGGTGCATTAAAAAATGGCTCCATTCGATTTTCTGTGACTAGCTCCCCTTCATGAGGACCAACCAGAGGTGGCAAATTATATACCATCTGTGCTTCAAGATCTTGTTCATTAACATAATTAAATGTCGCCTCATAATTCATCGCACTAAATAAATAGCCGATTAGAATGAAACCAACCAAACTAATTAAAGAATACATAACGAATTCAAATGCACGAGTTCGTTTATTTGTTTTCGTAAAATCAAGCGTACGAACTAAGTAGACTAATCCAGCGGCCATACCAATTGATAAAATCCCTTGACCAAGTGCTACGGTAATAACATGAATAGTCAGCCAGTTACTTTGCAAGGCTGGAATCAATGGCTCGACTTCACGTGGAAAAAGTGAAGCATACGCAACAATTAACATAACAATCGGCATTGTAAACATTCCAAGGACATTCGAACGATAAATCGCATAAATAATCACAAACGCATATCCTATTGCAATGCCTAGGAATGTCATATATTCAAACATATTACTTACCGGAGCATGACCTGCATGCATCCAGCGGGTGATAAAGTATCCCGTAGCAAACAAGGAAGCTCCTATCGATGAAAGAAATCCGATAAAGCCCCATCTATTACCACTCATTTCTCCTGCCTTGTTACGCCATTTTCTTCCTGTTACAGAAACTGCAAAGGCAATGGTCGCAGCAAGATAGAGGAAAAAGGCAACGTATAATAAATTACCGCTTATTGCTGCCATTTTTTACCCTCCTAGCTTTTCTTCAATCTGATTTTTTAAATCCTAGTTTTTACTCTCGTTATCTATATTACTGTCAATATGGACTTTCTCTAATGGATCATTTTCAAATGTACCATCTTTACTGTCTAAGCTCGCTTCTTTTTCTTCTACCTGATCTTTTGGAGAAGTTAAGTTCGTTTCTTTGATCGCTTCATCAATATCGCGGCGCAAGGTCAGCCAGTTTTTATTCGTATGACCAGCAATCCACACTTCACCGTTAATCCGTTGAATCCATACTCTTCGATGAGCCCAGTAAGACCCTTGAATCAATCCAATCATAAAGATGACACCACCTGTAATAAGAAGAGGAAGTGTTCGATCTTTTCTCACTCCAAGAGCCGTAACGTTATTCGTTTCAACATCTAAAAACGTCATCTTATATTGATTTTCACCAAGCGGCTCTAAGTTTTGACGAATCCCTACAAAGCTTACTTCACCCTCTGGTGTTTCAGGTGTAATCATCTCGAAAATAAAGACTGGATTATCAGGAATTTTCGAACGGGTTGATGGAACATTATCATTATTTAAGAAATAATCAGGGAAATAATCTCGAATCTTCACTTCATACCCGTCACCTAAATCATAGCTTGACTGTGGATTATAAAGATCAATGTCCATGCGGCCCTGCGTTTCCCCTGTCTCTTTATTCTCAACGGTAAAGCTCATCGTCTTTAATTCATTTAACTTATAATCAAGCTGATAAAAATTAAATCCATTATGACTCATCGGGAAGTTAACGCGGACTTCATGTTCGGCTACCGGAACTAGTTCTCCTAAGTCACCAACTGTATCTGCATCTTGGCGCTCATACAAAATGGCATCCGTTTGGAAGTTGCTGACTACAGCTCCGCCGCCCCGTTGGATCGCTTCACCGAAAGTTTCATCGTCCTCATCATAAAACTCTAATAAGAAACGTTCATTTTCAATGTAATACTGGCCATCTGTTCCCGGAACAACTACTTGATCACCCTCACGAATCCATACATGCTCATCAATGTACATTCCAGGGAAGTAACGCAGCATACAGCCAATTAAGAAAACAATAAGTCCCACATGATTCACATAAGGACCCCAGCGGGAAAAGCGGCCTTTTTCTGCCACTAAGTTTCCATTCTCTTCTGAGACCTTGTATTTATTAATTTCAAGGCGTTCACGGACTTTACTGAATGTCGCGTCAACCTCTTCTTTAGAAATACTCGATGTTCCATAGACTCTTTGGCGTTTCATAAAGTTAGCATGTCTCGTTACTCGCTGAGTTTTCAATGCGCGATGCAAAGGAACAACTCGGTCAAGGCTGGCAATAATTAGAGAGATACCCAGCCCTGCTACAAGCAGCATGTACCACCATGAACTGTATAAATTATGAAAACCTAATAAGTAATAGATTTCACCCAAATACCCATATTCTTCTGCATAGTAAATAGATGGGTTGGCAGTAGGCGGGATATACATTTCTTGAGGAAATAACGTCCCTAGTGCCGAAGCTACTAATGTAAGTACAATCAGCCAAATTCCTACTTTAACAGATGAAAAGAACATCCATATTTTGTCGATAATCGTTGTTGTATATGTTTGTGAACGGCGTGCTACACCTTCATACCTCATATTTAGAAGCGTCTTTGGTTCTGAATTTTCCTCAATCGGTTTACCGCAGGATTCACAAATCTCCGTCCCAAGAGGATTCTGGTGGCCGCATTCACAGGTAACTTTCTTCATGCCTTACACCTCAATTTACCCTTCGATTAACTTCAATTTACCCCTCATTTAAATAAAAACTTAATTACTAGAGCTTGGTTTAATTAACTCTAAAAACTCTCTTACTTGTGAATCAGTCATTCCGCCAGTATGAACTTTTACAATTTCCCCGTGCTCATCAATTAATATTGTCGTTGGCAGAGGTGAAATCCCATAAGCATCACTTACTCTCATCCCCTTATCAATAGCAATCGGGAAAGTAAGATTCAAGCGATTCACAAATTGATTAACCGTCAATTCAGGTTCATTCACGTTTACAGCAATAATTTCAACGCCTTGTTCTTTGTACTCCTCATACAGCTCTTCCATAATAGGCATTTCTTTTACACAGGGAGGGCAGTAAGTACCCCAGAAGTTTAGAAATACCCCTTTTCCCCTATACTCATCAAGTTCAATCCGCTCTCCCTCTAGATCAGTTAACGCGAAATTGACCGCATCATTTCCTGCTCGTGCTACACTGTGGTCAGCTATATAGTTTGAGTAAAACGTATAGGCAAGGGCGATCGCAATCACTGCAAGTATAGAAGTTCGCATGATTAATCGTTTACGTTTCATTTTAAGTCTATCTCCCCTTTTCTACACTAATTAATAGTGATTATCACTATTATAGCGTTGTTCACACGCACAACATTTTAAGTTTATGACGGTTTCGTGACAGCTAATTCTCGCAGGTGCTTCACTTCAATTGGCTTAAGAGGCCGCACATCTCCAGGGTTCATGCTGCGTAAATTTAAAAAGCTGTATTGCTCGCGTTTCAGCTTCATTACTGGGTGCCCAATCGCTTCGAACATACGACGGACCTGTCTATTTCTGCCTTCATGAATTGTCAGTTGTACAATCGCTGTTTGTTTTTTCTTATCCATAGATACTAACTTAACTTTTGCAGGAGCTGTCTTTCCATCTTCAAGCATAACGCCATGCTGCAGCTTTTTCAGACTTTCGCGAGCTGGGATACCTTTAACTTTTGCCACATACACTTTGTCTATTTTAAATTTTGGATGCATCAGCTGATTAGCAAACTCTCCATCATTTGTTAACAAAATAAGACCAGATGTATCATAATCCAAACGCCCGATTGGGAATACTCGCTGCTCAATCTCTAAGAAATCAGTGACAACTTTACGTCCTTTTTCATCTTTGACACTAGAGATCACACCTTGTGGTTTATACATTAAATAGTAAACCGGTTCTTCTTTATCAATCGGAACTCCTTCCACTTCAATCTCGTCTTTATTAGGATTGACCTTAACTCCTAACTCCCGTACAACTTGTCCATTTACTTTTACTTTTCCTTCGGTAATCATCGTCTCCGCTTTACGTCTAGACGTGATCCCTGCTTGTGCTATCACTTTTTGTAACCGTTCCATTCTATTCATTCACCTCATGTACCATCATACTCCCCAAACTGTTAATTCTCAAGCAGAAGCGATAACTGTTAGGGGGCGTTCAAGCTTTTGTCACCATTATCACCTAGTAAAAGGAAATTTATTGCATACAAAAAAGCCTAACTACAGTCAGGCTCTACACACCAAATACTATGGTTACGATAATAATAGATGCTATAATTCCGACGACATCAGCGAGTAAACCGACTTTAAGGGCATCCCCCATCTTCTTGATCCCGACTGCTCCGAAATATACCGTCAGTACATATAAAGTCGTATCTGTACTTCCCTGCATGGTCGAAGCGAGTCTGCCAATAAAAGAATCTGGACCATAGGTTGCAATAAGGTCACTCGTCATCCCTAATGCTCCTGTACCTGAAATCGGCCTGATCATGGCAAGAGGAACAATTTCTGATGGGACCCCTGCCATTTGTAAAAATGGTTTTATCAACTCAATTAAAAACTCCATCGCACCAGATGCCCGAAATACGGAAATAGCCACAAGCATCCCGACAAGGTAAGGAATAATGGATATAGCCATTCCAAATCCCTCCTTAGCACCTTCCACAAATGTTTCATAAGTCGGAACCCGCTTATAGGTGCCATAAACTAAAATGACACCAATTAAAATAGGGATAAACCAGATGGAGACGACTGTCAGTATGCTCACCTATGCTCTCCCCTTCCGTACTCTGCGGTAATAAAAATACCGATCTATTAAAATAGCACCGATTGTAGAACAAGTAGTGGCTAAAAGAGTCGTACCTACGATTTCTGTAGGTGAAACAGAGCCATAACTCATTCTGATTGAGATGACTGTTGTTGGAATCAACGTTATGCTCGCTGTATTAATAGCAAGCAGGGTAATCATGGAACGGCTGGCAGAGTCTCTCCCCTCATTTAAATCTTTAAGCTGTTCCATCGCCTTAATTCCCATAGGAGTGGCAGCATTTCCTAATCCAAATAAATTAGCAGTCATATTAGATAGGATATAGCCCATAGCCGGATGATTGGGAGGAACTTCAGGAAATAATCTTACAGCTACTGGGCGCATAAGCCTTGCTAAGCCCTTCAGCATCCCAGCCACTTGTGCAATCTTCATCAGTCCAAGCCAAAATACCAATATACTTATTAACCCGATACATATTGCCACAGCATCCTTAGCACCAGCGAAAATGGCCTCATTCACTTCAGCCATCTTTCCATTAAATCCAGCAAAGACAATGCCGATCACAAGCATGCCCACCCAAATTTTATTAATCAATTCCTCTCACCCCAAGCGTGAGCGAGAAAATGCTAAGGAAACGCGACCAAAATCCTTGCTTTTCTACAACCTCTGGTGGGTGATAATACAACGGAACCTGGCCAATTTTCTCTCCCGATAATGTAATGTCTACTTTTCCAACAGGATGAGGCGGCACGTATTGATCACGCTCTTCCTCTGTGGGAGGACGGTAAAGAGTAACCTTTTGTTCGACTATCTCTTTTTCAGAATCTAATAACGGATATTCAAATGTATAGGGACTGAACACATGGTTTTTGTAAAACTCATCTTTTATATCTTTAAACATCCCCTCTTCTACTAATGTTTCAAGAGAAAAGGAATCAAATGCCCAGTTAAATAGATTCATATGATCATGCCAATCGCTTGGTGCATTTAGAGTAACTACGATTAAATCAAGATCATCTTTTGAGGCTGTCGATACAAGCGTTCTTCTAGCTCTTTTCGTAAATCCGGTCTTCCCTCCTGTTGAATATTCATACAGCTCCGTTAACAGCCGATTTTTATTATGCCATACCCGAATCTGATCTCCCTCTACTCTGTGATTTTTAGTTGAAGAAATCTCTTGATAAAGCGGGCTTTCCATGGCATATCGAGTTAATAACGCCATGTCATAAGCAGACGAATAATGGTCTTCATGATCATCTAACCCGTGAGGATTTTGGAACTGTGTTTGATTCATCCCAAGTTCTCTTGCTTTTTCATTCATTAAATAGACAAACCCTTCTAAGCTGCCCCCGACATGTTCAGCTATCGCTACCGCCGCATCATTTCCGCTTCGTAACATGAGGCCGTAAACCAAATCTTCTAAAAGCATAGACTCTCCAGCTCGTAAATAAATAGAAGACCCTTCTGTCCCCTCCGCATTTGTTGAAATTTTCACCTGCTCCTGCATCTTGCCTGACTCAATTGCAAGTAAAGCTGTCATGATTTTTGTAATACTCGCGATTCTCAAAGAAGTCTGGTCATTTTTCGCATACAAGATTCTTCCCGATTCCTGCTCCATCATAATGGCTGCTTCAGCAGAAACGGAGAAATTCCTAGCTTCAACCTCAATTTGAGGAGCAATTGAAAAAGAAAGAAGAAAGAAAATAAGTCCAATTACCACCGTTTTTTTCATCATATATTATCCCCGTCCCGTCTAAGAATTATCTTAAATGCACCTATTTGTGTTTATGATGCTGAATGACACCTATCTATCTGTAAGACAAGTTTATGCAAGACAACCATATATATGACTTGATTAACTCCTCGCATATCATGCAGAAACTGGAACATACTAACAAATATTATCTAGAATCGTTCATATCAGTTTGTGAGAGGAGAAAAAAGATGATGTTTCAAGAACTTGCGCTTGTAACCGGACGGATTTTCACCATTCTCCCCCTCTTATTATTTATGACCTTAACGATGGGGAAACGTTCCATCGGACAAGTACCTATATTTGACTTTTTAGTGATTGTGACACTTGCGTCTGTAACCGGTGCAGATATTGCAGATCCTACAGTGAGTCATATTCATACTGCCTATGCAATCATTGCCATTGCTTTGTTTCAAAAAGTTGTAGCATTAAAAGTGATAAGAAACCGCCCATTTGGTAAGTGGATTACATTTGAGCCGACCGTCGTTGTAAAAGATGGGAAAATGCTAGTCGATAATGTGGCTTCCATCCGTTATTCCATCGATAATGTCTTACAGATGCTCAGGCAAAAAGATGTGTTTGATATTGGTGATGTGAAATTGGCTATTATAGAAGCAAATGGGGATATCAGCGTACAACGGAAGCCGGATAAAGCTGTGCCAAGCATTGAAGATCTTGGAATTAAAAAGAAATATTCTGGTATTTCTTATCCCGTTGTTATTGAAGGTGAGTTTCGTGAGGAAGTGATCGAAGAGCTCGGTATGAATAAAGAATCACTCCTTCGCCGCTTAGAGAAGATGGGAGTGATTCGAATCGATACTATTTTTCTATGCACGATAAATGATGAAGGGGACCTGCAATTAGCTTATTCGCGTAAAGACGAAGAACATGAATTGATTCAGCATTAGGAGGTGTATGGTTTCAAATCATTTATCAACTCAGTTACTTCTTTTTCACACCATTCGTACCGCTCTCTAGAACGAGTATTTTCCGTATCAAGTGCAAATAAAGAGAGATCTGCTTGCACTTTTTTTAAGCTTGCAGAAAGTAAAGCTAGTTCAGTCGGTTGCGGAACGGTTAGTTGATCATCAAATAAATCAACTGTTAACTGCCCATCTTTATCTACTTGAGCTAGAAACACATTTTCAACAGAAACATCGATTTTACTTAATTCCGTCTCCAGCCATTCGCGGTTAAGGCCTCTTGTTGCTAAAGGCTCATCCATAACCTCCCCGTCTTTAATGATGGTTTCTGGTTGTTTTGTTTGAGCAACCTTCATTTGCAGGGCACTTGGTGAGATCGGCTGCTTATCTGACTTTAATAATACATTTAACTCTCCATTGGATTCTAACACTGCAAATTCAACATCAGCCATTTGAAAGACATCTTTTGAGCGTAATCTTCTTAATAGTTCATCACTTGTCACATGTTGTTTAGTCATATTATCTTCAAGGATTTTCCCATCTTTAATCAATGGAATTCCTCTTCCGTAAATAAACGTACGGACCTTTGCGCTTTTTTCAACAGCATAAGCTAATCCGATTGCCAAAAGCCCCCATACAAAAAGTGCAGTAAGTACTAATCCAATCGGTGATTGAAGAGAAAACGCTCCTATGGCACCAATCACACTCATGCCAGCTACTATGCCATATTCAAATGCTGAGCATTCACCAATAGGCTTCCGGATAAAGCCTTTGAAAAAGGCAAACAGAATAATGATGATGCCTATACTTCTTGTGACAACTTCTAGCCAGCCTGGCATTTTATCCCTCCTTAATTCCCTTTATATTGCGGCTCTTCCCGCTCTAAAAACATGACCTGCTGCTCCATTTCTTGAATGATGGTTCTTGTTTTGAGAGAAGCTTGATGATACACTTTCTCTGCTTCTTCGTCTGATGATTGCAAGGCTAATTTGGTTAAGGTAGCGTCAATCCCCTTAAGCGAATATAGAGTGCCTTTTACTTGTGCAGCTACTGACATATTAAATCACCTACCCTTTAGGTTTAAAAACGAGTGATGCGAGGAATCCAAAAATGATGGCTGCAGAGATACCGGCACTTGTCACTTCAAAAATTCCTGTTATCACACCGATTAACCCATTTTGTTCAGCTTCAGCCATCGCACCGTGTACTAAGGCATTACCAAAGCTTGTTATAGGAACTGTGGCACCAGCTCCTGCAAAATCAATTAAAGGCTCATAGAGACCAAATCCATCTAAAACTGCCCCTGTCACAACAAGAGTACTCATAGTGTGTGCCGGAGTAAGCTTCCCTACATCCATTAACAACTGTCCAATCACACATATAATACCGCCAACAATAAAGGCCCAAATAAAAATCATATTACATTCCCCCCGCTTCAATTGAGACTGCATGTGCGATACAAGGGATCGTTTCCTTTTGTTGAAACGATAACGGGGAAAGAAGTGCTCCAGTTGCCACTATTAACATTCGCTTAATTTCGCCTCGTTTCATTCTGTTAAGTAAATGCCCGTACGTTACTGAAGCAGAACACCCCGGTCCGCTTGCTCCGGCAAGAACCGGCTGTCCTTCTCGATAAATCATTAACCCACAATCTTGGAACACACCATCCTCTAGTTCAATTCCTCTCTCTTCAAGCATTTCTTTTGCAATCGGCAAGCCAATCTTTCCTAAGTCACCTGTTGCAATAAGGTCATAATGATCATGTGGCAGTTCCAAATCACGAAAATGTGATTCAATCGTATCGACAGCTGCCGGAGCCATAGCACCGCCCATATTAAATGGATCTGACAACCCCATATCAATAACTTTGCCAATCGTAGCCGAAGTAACGTGCGGACCTGATCCATCTCTAGAAATAATGGCAGCACCGGAAGCGGTAACAGTCCATTGAGCAGTTGGCGGTTTTTGTCCGCCATACTCGGTAGGATAACGGAATTGCTTTTCGGTTGCTGCATTATGACTCGTCGCTGCTGTCACAACATGATTTGCCCCGTCCCCATTCACAAGAAACGCAGCAAGCGCAAGCCCTTCCATTGACGTTGAACACGCTCCAAACATGCCTAGGTAAGGAATACAAAGCATACGGCAGGCAAAACTTGATGGAGTTAATTGATTAAGCAGATCTCCTGCCAACATAAATTGAATATCACCATTTGTTAGCTCTGCTTTTTCAATAGCCCTGGTTACGGATTCTTCTAAAAGGACACGTTGTGCTTTCTCGTAAGAATCCTGCCCTAACCAAAGGTCCTCATGGAGAAGGTCAAAGTCGTTAGATAGCATACCATTTGCTTCAAACGGACCTCCAACAACACCAGTTGAGGTAATCACTGGCTTATTTTCAAACACCCAAGACTGATGTCCCTTTAACATCTCACAGTCCTCCCCACTGAAGCAGCACGGTTTTTATAATAGCAATAATGAAAGCCGCCACCGTACCAAATACGATAACTGAGCCAGCTAGCTTAAACATATTGCCGCCCACACCAAGAACGTAGCCTTCAGTTCTATGTTCAATAGCAGCAGATGCGATCGAGTTAGCAAAGCCTGTCACAGGCACTGCTGTACCAGCTCCTGCAAATTGAGCGAACCTGTCATATACTCCAAAACCTGTTAGTAAGACGGCGATAAAAATTAACGTGGCTACGGTCGGATTGCCTGCTGTGCGCTCAGTAAAATCAAAAAAGGTATAATACATCGTTTGTACGCCTTGTCCAAAAAAACAAATTAATCCTCCAATAAAGAAAGCTCGCATACAGTTTTTAAGAACCGGGCGCTTCAATTCGTGCTTTTGGGCAAGACGTTGATAAGCCTGCTGTGTCGGCGTCACATTTTTCATTTTACTGCTTGACATAAGCTACCCTCCTAACCCTTCATTTTTTCTTCTAGATCTTTTAGTTTGGCGTCATATCTCTTTTTACTTATAGTGCGTTGCTTCAATTCTTTCTCAAGCTTGCCAAGTTCAATAAAAATCTTTTTATCTGTAGATACGTGAACTGTGTAATCTGGAAAACGCTTTTTTACGTTCTCATGACCACGCTTTCTAATATCATTCAAATGGAAACGATCGAATTGTTTCACACGAGGGGCCAGATATATATCCTTTTCATTTGATACACCAACTACTTCTAATATCTCTTCCATAGATAAGAGAATTTGTTTTGCCTCATCTGCTTCATGTTGAGGAACAATGGCTTCCTCACCTACTTGTAGAGGATTAATCGTCTGTGCCCTTTGACCGCATCCGCTTGCTATAAGAAGAAAAATACATATAATTAGAATTCGTTTCATTCATATCACCTCATCTTCTGATAAAATACATGATGTAAGAGCTAAGTAACGTTCATTACATTACTTAGCTCAGAACTTTTCGAGGCTGCCAAAACTTACTGTTTGTATTGAGGCTCTTCTTGTTCAATTTCTTGCAAACGAGGGTTTAACCCGTCAACAATTCCCTGTGTTTGTGTAGCCAGTTGTTGGAATAATTGCTTCGCTTGCTGATTATCTGTTTCAAGAGCAAATGTTTCAAGGCTTGCTTGTGCACTTTTTAATCCAGAAATCGTCTGTTTCATTTTGTTAGCAACAGTCATTATGTCACTCCCTTTCTTTTTAACATCACTTATAGGATGAAATAATCTACGTCATCTTATTAGATACAATTTCTGTAAACTATTTTCCGTAAGGAGTTTTCTATGCAAACGATCCTAATCTTACTCTGTCTGATGACCATTTTACATACAGGAATGCTCGCCTTACTCCTTATAAGACAGCATAATCACATCCATATAAGCAAAAAAATGTATAACTCACTTCTCTCTTCAACAACAGAAGCGGAAGTAAAGCAACGCGAGGAGCTGATAGAAGAGCAACGTACCCATCTTCTCCTACTTTGCTTTAAGATTAGAGAAACCGTAGCTAAACAAACAACTAGTCTCCACCCATTGCAGATCGAACGTACTCCCCGAAGACACGGTCTTACTGAGCAGGAGTTAGCAAAGTGCTTTAATTCAGAGCAAGCACAAGCTGTGACCATCCTTTTTAAGAACTATAGAGAGTACGTAGAAACATACTGGGCAGGAGAAGATCAATCAATTAAGACTATTTTTAAGGGAAATCCTGCTGACCCAACGTCAGAGCTTGGAACGTTGCACGCTGCTTCTACTCAGCTTCTCCATCAGATTGAACAACTACTTATAACCATCCAACGCACAGAAAAATAACACCTTTCCATATGACTTCTTTGAAGCTGCCCCTACAATGGCAGCTTTTGTTTTCCCTTTTGATAAAAAACATCATTTTGATCACACTATAAAGGATTACATCTTAAAAGGAGAAACGCTGTGCATACAAATTTCCTATCGCTAACTACCGAGCTTTTAGTCGGTTTCTTTGCATTATTAATATTGACTAAAGTGTTAGGCAAAAACCAGATTACACAGCTGACTCCATTTGACTTTATCTCAGCATTAGTACTTGGGGAGCTGGTTGGTAATGCTATTTATGACAAGGAGATCGGCCTGCAGTATGTTATCTACGCCATCTTTTTTTGGGGATCATTAATCTATTTTATTGAAATGCTTACTCAAAAGTTTAGAGGGACAAGAGCCTATCTAGAAGGAACACCTGCATTAATCATTGCGAATGGAAAAATTCAATATGAAGAATTGAGAAAAAATAAGCTCGACTTAAATCAGCTTCAGCATCTTTTAAGAGAGAAAAGTGTATTTTCTGTACGTGAAGTTCAATATGGGGTGCTTGAAACGAATGGGTCAGTCAGCGTATTAAAAAAGCAGCAATTTGATACCCCTATTAATAAGGACTTAAACATCCCCGCTAAATCTGTTTCGCTGCCTATCCTTTTAATATTAGACGGGGAGTTAATTACTGAAAGCTTACAGCAGCTAAATATGAGTGAAGAGTGGTTAAAAGAAGAACTATTAAGAAGAGGAATCCCTGAAATCAAAGCTGTTATGTACGCGGAATGGCTTGAAGGCGAGGGGTTTGAGATTCAAACGTACGATAGAAAGAAGGGATCAAAATGAGAGCATGGATTATTTTCATTATAATAATTAGCCTTGTTTGTTCAGGTTGTACTTCTAAAGAAGAAGAAAAAAGCGGCGCTTCCATTCAATCAAGTGACCACTCATCTAAGAAAATAATGGTTATCATGGTCGATTCTATGACACCTGAATTAATTAAACTCGGGATACAAGAAGGAAGAACTCCAGCGATTGCTTTTTTAACAGAACACGGAAAAGTATTTGATGATCTTATTTCTCCATTTCCATCTATGTCCGTTGTTATTGAGAGTTCATTAATAACTGGTGTTGGTCCAGAGGAACATCATGTACCCGGATTGATTTGGTATAACAAAGACGAAAACAGATTGGTCGATTATGGCTCTACCATACCTCGCACCTTTAAAATTGGTACAAATCAAATTCTTGAAGATGCACTAGAACATTTAAATAATACACATTTAAATCAAGATATTCCGACTGTTTATGATGAATTAGCCAATACAGGAGTAACCACCGGATCTGTTAACATGTTACTTTACAAAGGACCGATTCAACACGAATTAACGATCCCGCCTTTAGTAAAACACGCCGTTCATACGGAATCGACCTTTAAGACAAAAGGGCCTGATTTACTAGCATTTGGACAGGTCATTAAGCCAAAAGCTCTTAAAAATAAAAACCTGCCAGACCATGTATATGAGCAATATGGCCTTAATGATCAATATTCAACAGAAGTTATCCAAAACTTAATCGAAGCTGGTCAACAGCCTGATTTTCTCATGACATTCCTTCCTGATTTTGACAAAGAAGCGCATCACCATGGGCCGCTTAATCTTGAAGGCTTTTCAAAGGCGGATTATCACCTGCAGACTATTTTGAACAGTTATCCTAGCTGGGAAGAAGCCATAGATGACACGATTTTCATCTTATTAGGGGACCACAGCCAAGTAGCTCTTAGAGACAAAGGCGAGCATACTGCAATAGAACTTGAAGCTCTGCTTGAGCCATATTCCATTGCAAAGCTCTTAGATGAACCAACGGATGGAGATGTCATTATCGCTAACAATCACCGTATGGCCTACCTCTTTTTCACTAACGAGAATATAAACAAACAAAACATTTTAAACTTGCTTACTGATGAACGTATCGATCACTTGGCTTGGGCAGAGGGTGAGGACATTATGGTTAAACAAGCAGCAAACGATTCGTCCCTTTCTTATAAGAAAAATGGTAATCTTCGTGATCGTTATGATCAAACTTGGGACCTTAGTGGAGATTTATCAGTATTAGACTTGAGTGTAGATAAGCAATCTAATACCCTTGTTTACGGTGAATATCCTGACGCTCTAGAACAACTTTATTCAGCCCTTAAAAGTCAAGAAGGCTCTTTAATTATTACAGCAAAGCCAGGTTATACTTTAAAGTCAGAAGGTGCCCCTGTTCATTATGGTGGAGGTGAGCATGGAGGGCTCCATGAAGATGATACAAGAGCAGCTCTAATTGTAACAGGTACTGACAAATATCCCGACAAGCATAGAATCCGAGATCTAAAGCCATATTTTTTAGATCTGTTAAATCAAAAGGAATCTTTATTTGAATAAAAATAGATGCTTATAAGGAACAGAATAAATCAAATAAGAGACTGGCTTATTTAAAACCAGTCTCTATTTTGTTTAAGATACCCACTTGATTTTGTTTTCTTAGAGTAGTTGTGGATCTTCGCTTTATGTGCACATTATCTTTCATTTAAATACGTAAACCCATTTGCCCTATCCGTTCTTTTTACCTGCAAGCTCTCTTTAATAAGGCTGCCATCTTACTTGTTTCGCTGTTGCATACCGCTCTTCGACAGCTGGCCAGTTTACAATGTTCCACCAATTTTCGATATATGGCTTCCTTTCATTTTTATACTGCAGGTAATATGCATGCTCCCATACATCTAAGACAAGCAATGGAATTTGATCTTGCTGAGAAAGGTTTTGATGCTTTTCTGCTTGCAGGATCTCGAGGCGATGAGACCTCGGTGACCAAACCAATATGGCCCACCCTCCACCTTCCACCGCGTTTGCTGCTTCTGAAAAATGTTTTTTCATCTGTTCAAATGAACCAAAATCTTGATTGATTTGCTCTAACAGTTCTCCACTTGGTTCTCCCCCGCCATCAGGATTCATAATTTCCCAGAAGATTGAATGAAGGTAATGACCTGATCCGTGAAAAGCAGCTTCTCTTTCCCAATGTTTAATGAGGGAGAAGTCACCTGTTTCTCTGGCTCCCTGCATGGCATTTTCAGCTTTATTAAGGCCGTCTACATAACTTTGATGATGCTTATCATGGTGCAGCCTCATAATTTCTTCTGCAATATAAGGCTCTAGTGCATTATAAGCATACGGCAATGGCGGGAGTGTATGGCCGCCAATTGGAACTGCGCGTACTCCCCCGTCATTTCGATTATCACTAAACATCTTATGCCAAGCGTCATAGACTTCCCATGCCTCATTTTCATAGTCAGCGGAATCTCTTAGCTGTTGTTCTTCCATTGAGTTTAATAATGACGTTAAGGAGCTTACAAAAGCTACTGTTTTCTGTTTCCCAACCTGACTTTCAATGAATTCCCCTTGTTCATTCCAAAGTTGCTTTATATCCTCAGCCCATTCATACAGTTGGTCATTATATCCCATATGCCGCCCCCTAAATTTTTACTCATCGTTAAAGCGTATGACCAGAGAATGTCCATGTGAACTTGACCATATAAAATAGGTATGTCTCACTTAAAAGTCAGACATACCTTTTTCACTAAAGTCCTTCTTCCATATTCTTAAAGAACAGATCAGCCTCATCTTCGATTGGATCATCTTCAATATCCTCAGGCAGCGGCGGAAGCTCATCTAAATGCTTTAACCCAAAATGGTCAAGAAATTGAGGGGTTGTCCCATACAATATAGGCCGCCCCGTTCCGGCAACTCTTCCTACTTCCTTAATTAATAATTTTGAAGTAAGCGATTGAAGTGCTCGTTCAGACTTCACTCCACGAATCTCATCTATTTCAGCACGTGTGATAGGCTGTTTATAAGCAACAATGGCTAACGTTTCTAGGGCTGCTTGTGAAAGCCCTGAATGCAGCGGCGACGTAGCTAGTTTCTTTATATAAGGTGCATGATCTGCCCTTGTTTGAAAACGGAATGAACCACCAACTTCTACGATCTGTAACCCGCGCACAGCGTCTTCCATTGATGCCTGCAGGTCACTCATCACATCTTTTACAGTGTCAACTTCAACTTCAATTACTTCTGCAAGCTGTTCATACGTCATTCCTTCATCCCCAGCTACAAATAATAAGCCCTCGACAATAGCCTTCATTTCATTTTTAGTCATTATAGCTTTCCTCCTTCCTGCTTAAAGATTGTAATATCTGCAAAATTCCCTTCCTGCTCACAACGAATCGTTTTTGTCTTCATTAATTCTAATACAGCTAGAAATGTCACAACCATATGACTTTTCTCAGGTACGGTAAACAATTCATGAAACGAACAAGAGTTGGTTGGAAGATCCGTTAGATAGGAAACAACCTCATTCATTCGATCTTCAATTGAATACTCCTGGGATCTAATCGTTGTCGTACGTGGTGCTTTTAATGATTTTCGTTTCATTAACTTTTGATAAGCTGCGAGCATATCAAATAATGAAACCCCAGAAATAGCTACTTCACGACGATCGTTTTCACTAATTAACGGCTCTAGATCCTCTGGCGGTCTAGTATGTACAAGGCTGCGCTTTTCTTCTTTTTCCTTAAGTTCCGTTGCGGCTTCTTTATACTTACGATACTCAATTAATCGATTCATTAATTCATCTCTTGGATCTTCCTCATCTTCAATAATTAATTCTTCATCAAACAATTCCTCCTGCTTAGGTAGGAGCGTTTTACTTTTAATTGCTAGAAGAGTTGCTGCCATAACCAAATATTCGCTAGCAATATCAAGATGAAGCTCTTGCATAGCATGAACATAACTCATATATTGGTCCGTAATTGGTGCTACCGGAATATCATAAATATCAACCTCTGCTTGATTAATTAAATGAAGCAGAAGATCAAGAGGCCCTTCAAAGGTATCAAGCTTTACATTATAAGGATTTATTTCATAAGGATTTATTTCATAAGGATTTACTTCATTTGAATTCAATTCACATTCACCACTAGCCTTGATTTTTTTGCGCTAGATGAGATTATACCATACTTCGAAACACTCTGTAACAGGCAATAGATATAGGGTTAGAGAAGGTCGCTAAGAAACTTGGTAATACAGTTAGCTTACAAACCCCATGTGTTCCTGATAAAATAGAAAATATAGTAGATGGAGTGTTGCTCAAAGGAGTTTTTTTATGTATTCAAACGCCTATTTAGAGTTTCTGATTGAATTTCATGCCACGCGTGATTATTTTGAATGCCATGAAATTTTAGAAGAACATTGGAAAGAAGACCCTCCTGGTAAGAGAAAACTACACTGGGTTGGGTTAATACAGCTAGCAGTGGCCTTATATCATGAGCGGAGAGGAAATGTGACAGGTGCAAAACGGATGTACCGCAGTGCTCTTAGAATTATTGAAGCAGAGAAAAAGTTAATAGAACAGCTTGGTATAGATACCAGCCAATTACAACAACTAATTTTAGAGAGAACCTTGCAAGCAGGTAGTAAATTTACCGATTTTATGATTCCTATAAATGATAAGAAACTGCTAGCGGCATGTGAAAAGCTCGCTTACGAGAGGAAAGTCATATGGGGATCGCCAAGCGCGTTAGATTCGGAACAGCTTATTCACAAACATAAACTAAGGGATCGCAGTTCCGTTATAAAAGAGCGTGAACTCAGGTTAAGTGAGAACCGAATGATGAAACATGAAAAAAAGTAGACAAATCATCTGTCTACTTTTTTCGTGTTAGCTCGTTTTTTCTTCACAGTTTAAAAGGAAGTCTTTTGTTTCTTTTGATGGTTTAAGATCTGCATTCAATCTTTGTTTTAAAGCGTGTATTATATTCGTTCCTAAGCCCTCTTCACGATAAGAAGGATTGACGCTTAGGTGGTGCAAAATGGCTTCATCTCCATCCATTTCCAGACCGGCAATCCCTACAATATCTTCGTCTACCTTCCAAAAAAATAATTTCCATGTTTCATTCGTTTCATAAAGCTCGATCGTTTTAATAAGTTTCTTTACATCCTTCTCTTTTGGCATATACGATAGTAAGCCCATCGCTATTTTCTTCTGAGATGTTTTGTATGGTATGAGCATGATTTCTCCTCTTCCTCTGAACCTAATGTAACGTATCCGCTTTCACCCCATACATTTTACCATATTCATACACATTTTGCGTCTTTAATTCATATACCAATGGCAATTTAAGACTAAAGAAACAAAAAATCAGCATAGCTTGGCAGCTATGCTGATTTTAAGTGAATATTATTCGAACGAACGACCTAGATTTGCCATTTCAATTGCAGCCGCAGCCGCTTCCCAGCCTTTATTTCCTGCTTTTGTACCAGCACGTTCTACAGCTTGCTCGATCGTATCAGTTGTCAGCACCCCGAAAATAACCGGTTTACCTGATGAAAGAGATAGAGAAGCTACACCTTTCGCTACTTCACCACACACGTAATCAAAGTGAGGAGTTGCACCGCGAATAACCGTCCCTAGTGTAATAACTGCATCATACTTTCCGCTCTCGACCATTTTCTTTGCAGCAAATGGAATTTCAAAAGCACCAGGAACCCATGCTACATCTACATCTTCCTCAGCAACACCATGACGTTTTAGAGCATCTTCAGCTCCGCCTAATAATTTGCTAGTAATAAATTCGTTAAATCGTCCAACTACGATCCCTACTTTTAACCCTGTTGCTACTAAATGACCTTCATATACTTTACCCATGTTTAAATTCCTCCTAATGTATGGATCAATTTGAGAGAAGCACTAGAAGTCTAGCGCTTCTCGTTTACCTTTTATTTACGATTAAAAATGAAGCATGTGGCCAAGCTTTTCTGTTTTTGTACGCAGATAACGCTCATTATCTACATTATGCGGCATTTGAATTGGAACACGGTCCACCACTTCTAATCCGTATCCTTTCAGACCCGTAATTTTTCTTGGATTATTCGTTAGAAGTTTCATTTGAGTGACACCTAAATCTCTTAAGATCTGCGCCCCAATACCATAATCACGAAGATCTGGTCCAAAACCCAGCTTCTCATTTGCTTCAACTGTATCATAACCCTCTTCTTGAAGCTTGTAGGCTTTGAGCTTATTCATTAAGCCAATCCCACGCCCTTCTTGACGCATATAAAGCAGAATTCCAGAGCCTTCTTGCTCAATTTGTGCTAGAGCTGCATGTAATTGCGGTCCACAATCACAGCGGTTAGAGCCGAACACATCACCAGTTAAACACTCTGAATGAACTCTGACAAGGGTTGGCTCTCCTTCTCTTATTTTACCCTTTACAAGAGCAACACTTTCTTTTCCTTCAAGTACATCTGTATAGCCAATGGCGCGAAAATCACCAAAAACAGTCGGAAGTTTAATTTCCACCTCTTGCTTAACAAGCTTATCTTTACGATGACGATAGGAAATAAGATCTTTTATCGTAATCATCTTAAGATCATGTTCATCAGCAATCTTGCGAAGCTCAGGCACTCTGGCCATTGAACCATCTTCATTCATAATTTCACAGATGACCCCAGCAGGCTTAGCTCCAGATAATCTTGCTAAATCAACAGCAGCCTCTGTGTGACCAGCCCGGCGCAAAACTCCACCGTTTTTAGCAATCAGCGGAAAAATATGTCCAGGACGTTTAAAATGATGTTTCTTCGTTTGATCATCCACAAGTGCTAATACGGTATCTGAACGCTCATGAGCCGAAATTCCTGTCGTCGTTGTATGATGATCAATGCTGACAGTAAAAGCTGTTCCGTGAGGGTCTGTATTATGATCAACCATTGGGACTAAATCTAGTTCCCTCGCACGGTCTTCAGTAATTGGTGTACAAACTAGACCGCGACCGTGAGTGACCATGAAATTAATAACCTCAGGTGTTGTTTTCTCTGCAATGGCAACAAAATCACCTTCATTTTCCCTATCCTCATCATCACATACAATGACGACTTTTCCTTGCATCAATTCATAAATTGCTTCTTCAATTGGATCAAACATTTTGTCTGTCATGTTGCTTCACCATCCTAATCTAGTTCGCTATTTAAAACCATGCTCTGATAAAAACTGTTCACTCAAGGAGGTTTGTTTTATCGGCTGACTGCTCTTTTTGGTTGGACTCTTTTTCCTTGTTAGAAATTGTTCTATATATTTTCCTATCATGTCACACTCAATATTCACAATATCTCCCACACCTTTTGATCCTATAATCGTTTCTTCAATCGTGTGGGGAATAATTGAAATCGTGAAGGAAGTTTCATCTACTCCAAAAATCGTTAAGCTTGTTCCATCTACTGCAACGGAACCTTTATGAACCATGTAGTGTCTTAAGTCATCAGACACTTCAATTGTATAATAGACTGCATTATCTTTAGGTTCTTTTGAGATGATTTTGCCGATTCCATCAACATGTCCAGATACAAAATGGCCTCCAAATCTACCTTTAGCACTCATTGCCCTCTCAAGATTCACTTTTGCGCCTCTGCCTAATCCGTTTAAACTAGTAGCACGGACCGTTTCTGGCATGAGATCGACTGTAAATGAATGGTTTGTATACGAAGTAACCGTAAGACACACCCCATTAACTGCGATACTGTCTCCAAGAGCTACATCACTGAGAACTTTTTTTGCAGCTATATTCATCACAATAGCTTCGCCGCTTTGACGTACTTGGTCAATTCTGCCAATTTCTTCAATAATTCCAGTAAACATCTTACCCCTCCTTAACTAAAGAAGTGATTTTAATATCATGTCCTACTTGTACTACATCAATCACTTCGAGCTCAAGTGCTTGATTAATAGAAGAAATTCCTTCTCCGCCAACTGAAGTCGGGGCATTCTTCCCTCCCACCATTTTAGGCGCCACATAGGTTATGACTTGATTGACCGCTCTTTCTTTAATGAAGCTTCCATTTACTTCTTGGCCGCCTTCCACATAGAGCGTCATCACTCGTCTTTTTCCTAATTCCATCAATATAGAGGGAATCGAGTAGTCACGTAATCTAATCACATCCACACCAAGCATACGAAGGGCTTCTTCTTTCTCACTAGAGGCATGTTCTGTAGTAAATACCCAAGTCTTCGCTGCTTGATCACAAGCTACTTGTGAACTCTCCGGCAGACGCAGGTGTCTGTCTAAAATAATTCGAATCGGATTGCGCCCGCCATTCGGCAGACGTGTCGTTAAAGCTGGGTTATCGCTCAGCACTGTACCAATTCCAACCAAGATTGCATCATGAATGTGACGGTCACGGTGTACATCAAGCCTCGCTTCCTCTCCTGTAATCCACTTACTTTCACCTGTAACAGTGGCTGTCTTTCCATCTAGGGTAGATGCTGTTTTCATGGTTACAAAAGGCCGCTTTGTTTGAATAAAATGAAAGAATATACGATTTAATTCAATAGCTTCAGCCTCACATACTCCAACATCCACGGTAAGCCCGGCATCACGAAGTCGTTTGATCCCACGTCCAGATACTTCTGGGTTTGGGTCGACTGTTGCTACTACAACGCGTTTCAATTGTTTTTCAATAATTAAATCAGCACAGGGAGGAGTTTGACCATAGTGACTACACGGTTCTAACGTCACATAAATGGTAGCCCCTTTGGCTTTTTCACCGGCCATTTTCAATGCATTAACTTCAGCATGACCTTCCCCTGCCTTTAAATGAGCTCCCATTCCTATAATCGCTCCGTCTTTTACGACGACAGACCCTACCATCGGATTGGGAGATGTTTGACCACGTGTTTGTTCCGCAAGCGTTAGAGCCAGCTTCATGTAATCTTTATCATTCATCACGCCATCCCTCTCATCCGATGTTCCTTCTAAGAAAATAAAAAACCCCCGAACGATTCATCATTCGGGGGTGTCATTTAAAGAAGAGTAGCATGAACTAGCCATTATGAACATAATGGATTTCAATAATATTTAAAAAGGCAGACTGGTCCCTTTAATAAGTGCTTTCTTTTGAAAAAAGATAGACTTAAATAAGGCATGTCTAAGAAAATTAACACAAAGAATCTGTCTTAATCCCTTTTCAAATCATGCTCTCGTTCCTTCTCCCATCCAGACTTTAACTGTCGGTCCCGGATTTTCACCAGGTCCACCGTTTTCAAGATGCAGCAAACACATCACCTCTATACTCTAATCATTGTATTGATCACAGCCGATAGATCACAGCCGATAGAAGCGAAAACGGGTCACGGACTAAGAAGCATTTGCTTCATCACCGCCGGTCGGGAATTTCACCACGCCCCGAAGGAAACATCATTCAATTTTTTACAACTACCGACATTGTATCTCGTTTCCTCACATACCGTCAACTATATTATCTTGAATTTAAGAAAACAACTTCTCATTCTATAGAATTTTCGAACATATAGGCAAATGACTACATATACTTTAGTAAGGATTCCACTGATTTTATCCATTTGAACAAAAAGGGGGGAAAACCTAACTTGATTGAGACTCTCTCATCTAATGACTACTTTATCCTGCTATGTGCGTTGCTTCTCATTACAGGTGTACTGGCTGCTAAGTTTTCCTCTCGTTTCGGTGTACCTGCACTAGTGCTGTTCATCCTTCTTGGAATGCTTGCAGGAAGTGACGGAATAGGATTTATTCATTTTGAGAATATAAAACTTGCTCAATTACTAGGTCTGTTTGCTTTGGTCATTATTTTATTTGAGGGCGGCCTTCAAACAAAGTGGTCTACCGTAAAACCCGTCCTGCTCCCCTCACTTTCATTAGCTACCCTCGGTGTAATTATTACTTCCTGCATTATTGCTGTAGCTGCCAAATACATACTCGGCTTGACTTGGTTTGAAGGAATGTTATTTGGAGCGATCGTAGGTTCAACAGATGCAGCAGCTGTTTTTGCCGTATTAAAAGGCCAAAATATTAGAGAGCGCCTCGGTTCAACACTAGAAGCCGAGTCTGGTGCGAATGATCCAATGGCTGTCTTTTTGACCTTACTGTTTATCGAGTTCATCTTAAATGACGCAACCTCTATAACATACATGATCACAAATTTTTTCTGGCAGATGGGGGCCGGACTTATTATTGGTCTTACATTTGGAAAAGCCGCTTCTCTTGCTATTAATCGCATAAACCTCGATTCAAGCGGGCTCTACCCAGTTTTTGCTCTTGCTTTTGCCTTGTTAACCTACAGCGTAACGGCTCTTTTAGGAGCAAGCGGTCTTCTCGCTGTTTACGTGTGCGCGCTTGTCATCGGCAGTCATGACCTCACATACAAACACTCTATTTTCAGGTTTAACGAAGGGTTTGCTTGGATGATGCAAATCTCTATGTTCGTTATTTTAGGTCTTCTCGTCTTTCCAAGTGATCTGCTCGATGGAACGATTATAATTGTCGGCCTCTTACTATCCGCCATTCTTATCTTTATCGCCAGACCTGTTGCTGTCTTTTTATCCACATGGAAGATGAATATGAATTGGAAAGAAAAAGCGTTTCTCTCTTGGGCTGGATTACGAGGTGCTGTTCCTATTGTGCTTGCTACCTTCCCCTTACTTGCTGGATTAGAAAACAGTCAATTATTCTTCAACCTTATTTTTTTCATCGTCCTAACGTCAACGCTTATACAAGGGTCAACCATCCATTTTTTTGCAAATTCTCTCTCCTTAACAGGACCTAAAAAAGTGACTCCGATGCATACACTTGAATTAATCTCTATTGGTAAAGCAAATGCTGAAATTATAGAGTATGAAGTGAATGAGGAAACAGTGGTCATAGGTCAACAGTTAAAGGATATCCCCTTTCCAAAAGATGTCTTGATTAATGCAATCATTAGGAAAGGAGAGTTAATTACCCCTACTGGGAATACCATGATTGAAAATGAAGACACCTTATATATTCTCGTCTCGAGAAAAAGTGAACAAGAATTAAAGAACCTTCTTACACCTGATAACGGTGCAAAATCCACTCGTTCATTTATTAAAGCCTAGTTCCAATTAGCGAGGAACTAGGCTTCAATAGGTTTATCATTATTACGTTGAAAATGTTAATTGAATTAATCATCATTCTCTTGTAGAAACAGATTACCTAGAAATTCATCAAATGACTGCGCAGCTACTTCTTCAGACCAAGAGCCATCCTCATTTGCAGAAAAATAAACAACCTTAGGAACTTTTGTGTATCTGTAATCTAGTGAAAGCCACGTATCCATGGTCCCAGTTAGTAACACTTGTCTTTCAGGTAAATGGAGTTGTTCTATGAAAACACTAGATAGACCGACTCCGCATTCTGCATCAAGCTCCTGAAAGTAAGCGATGATGGCTGCTTCCCCGTCCTCAAATAAAAGATAACGGTAGGTTAATTCTCCGCCATTCTGCTCCTTCATAAGCTTCTTATACATAAGGGGCAACTCTACATCTAATAAATTCTCTATTTGTTGAATCGCATTCTCCGTCAGCCTCTCTCCTGGTTTATAAGAAGTAGACCTCTTCCAGAAACCTTCCCCTTTATATAGTTGAATCATACTAACCGCACCTTTCGTTTTCATGTTACCTCTATTGTTACTTATATAGCAATTTGAAACAACAATAAAAATGGGCTTGTCCATTTTGTAAAAGATGTTGACTGTACTTTCGTCTTAGTGTACTATCTAACTAACACACTAAGACATTAAAAATTTGGAGGGATCTTCATGAATGTATGGGGAAATTTATTAAAAAAAGAAATCCGCTTAGGGGTGCCCGCTTTTATCATGCCGGTCGCAGGCTTTTTAATCATCTGTGCGATTGCTGGATTTATTGGTCAGCGCAATGGATTTATGTGGGAAGCGTTAATAGGCGTTGTCGTATTGGCAATAGGTCTGCAAGCCTTTTATTTAGCTTATTATATGTTTTTCAGCTTACAGGCTGAACATAAAAAATTACATTTATGGCTTCATAACCCTCTTCCTGCTTATGGTTTGCTTTCAGCTAAACTAGCTGCCGGTATTGTTTCTATGGTTATTACAACCGTTATTGTTGCGGCCGTTGGATTAATTGCCATAACACAGTCTGAGCTGTGGGGAGAACTCTCCTCCTATATTTCCTTTGCTCAAATCGCTGAACTCGGATTTTATGGAGGCTTTACATTATATTTGTTTGCCTTATCTGCAGTCGTATGGGTGATGTTTTTCTGGATGATATTCTTGCTGCTATCTAGAGTCTTCCATAGCTTTTTAAGTTTTGTTTTGACTGGGATCAGCTTTATCGCCTTGTTTAGTTTTATTGGATGGTTTGGAAACACGTCTATCCATGCTGCACTTACCGAGTGGGGAGAAATTGAACTTGGACAAATGATTCAAAGTATTGACTTTCAAACTAGTTTAGAAACAGGCACTGATGTTACCACTCAAATGGGGTCACTTTCTTTTTATGCCGGTACATTATTATTTGAAACGATCTTGGCTCTAGCTTTATTCTTCATAGCTTGTTGGATGCTGGATCGAAAAGTTGAGGTGTAGGATATGACTGATACGTTTCATGCATCAAAACCAATATACTTTCAGCTAGCAGAAAGGATACAGCGTCAAATTTTACGCGGGGAATTAGCTCCGGGTGATAAGCTGCCATCTGTAAGAGAAATGGGTATCCAGTCGAGCGTCAATCCAAACACGGTACAGCGAACATATAGAGAACTTGAGGGGATGAATATTGTGGAAACAAAGCGCGGGCAAGGTACATTTGTAACAGAAGACAAAACGGTTCTTGATGTTATGCGCAATTCACTAAAAAAAGAAGAAATTTCTCGTTTTGTAACAGGTATGCACCAAATGGGTTACACAGATAGGGAAATTGAGTCAGGCTTAACTGATTTTCTAAATAGTTCTAGAGAGGAGCCTAAGCAATGATAACCTTCAACAATGTTTCTAAAAAATATATGACCAAAACAGCTTTAAAAGATATTAACATTGAATTAAATAAGGGGAAGATTATTGGGTTAGTCGGGGAAAATGGCAGCGGAAAATCTACAACATTGAAACTCATTGCTGGACTTATTCAACCTTCAAAAGGTTCTGTCATTGTGAATGGTCAGGAAGCTGACCGCCGCATCGCAAAAGATGTAACCTATTTATCAGAACTTGATGAATACTACAGCTTTTATAATGTGGGTCAGACGATTGAATTTTACGCTTCACAGTTCCCAGATTTCAATTTAGTAAAAGCTGAAGAAATACGAGAATTTATGAAATTAGATAAAAATACTAAACTAAAACATTTATCCAAAGGGAATCGAGGAAGGCTGAAGCTGATCCTAACGTTATCTCGAGATGTGCCAGTTATTTTACTAGATGAACCATTTTCTGGACTTGATCCGATGGTACGCGACTCAATTGTGCAAGGACTGATCTCTTTTGTAGATTTAGAAAAGCAGATTATTCTAATCACAACTCATGAAATTAAAGAGGTAGAAATGATTCTAGATGAAGTCATTGCCATTAAGGATGGGCAATTTATCGGTCATCACAACGTCGAAGACCTTCGGTACACCCAAAATATGAGCATTGTTGAATGGATGAAAACGTTATATAACGAATAATAGATTAAGAGCAAATACCAACTAAGGTACTTGCTCTTTTTATTATTGATATGAAAATACTGCTTCTACTGATGCGCGGACTGATATAGTACCAGCTTGGATAGGTGTCGCTTGTGTGCTGAACGTCGCCCCATCATACATCCTGACAGGTGCACCGCCTGACCTCTCAATTATTTTCTGAGGGGTTTCATTCAGGGTGACATTAAGTGTTTCTGTCAATGCCATGGCTTTCCCTTTTGCATCTTCTAATGCTAATTGAAGTGCTTGTCGGTATAAGTCCGTTGAATCCGCTACTGTAAATTGAATCGATTGAATGACATTGGCACCGTTCGCTACTGCCGTATCGACAACATCTCCAGCTTGTGTAATATCCTCAACCTTAATGTTAATCATATGAGTGACTTCGTATCCCCTAAATTGCTGCACTCCTTCTACATAGTCATATCGCGGCTCAATTCGATAAGTGATTGTTTGAATCTGACTATCCTCGATTCCAATTTCATTTAAAGCGGAAATAACAGCAGAAAAGATGTCATTATTCACTTGCTGAGACTCACTTACTGTCTCGGCTTCTGTCACTACACCAAGCGTGATTTCAGCTTGATCAGGCATTACGCTAACTTCCCCTTCCCCATTTACGGTTAACGTTAGTTGATCTTCCATAATGCATCCCCCCTCATTTATATGACTAACCTAGTTTATTCAGCAAAGCTTGTCTAAAGACACATCAAAAAACACATGAAATTTTTGTGGGTATTTCGAACTATTTTATTTTTAGATTTCAACACAAATTATTATAATTTTCATAAAAATACGCCGATTTTTGAAAGCGGTGTTCTTATCTTGTTAATTACAATTTTAAAATAATAAAACTCGCATGAAATTCTACCAAATAAACCTCCACATCAACATATGCAGCCATTTTATTTCTCCAAAAAGGTATGTTAGGTTATTAACTGTTGTTAAATTCAAGCAAGTAAACTACTCGAAGGAGATGATGTGAAACGTTATGGAATTACAACCAGATTCAACATTACTATGGTTTATGGCAGTGTATGCCGTCATTATGATCGGTATAGGAATTTTCATGTCTAAGAAAGTTTCTGGAAGTGAGGATTTTGTATTAGCTGGAAAAAGCTTAGGTCCGTTTGTTTTAATGGGTACCCTGCTTGCAACATGGACAGGAAGCGGCAGTATCTCAGGTGGGGAAACATCTATGGCTTATACATATGGGATCATTCCAGCCATCATGTATATGCTTCCGACTCTTATCGGTATTCTTATTTTGTATGTCGTTGCACCTAAGATACGTGCATTTGGTAAATTCACTGTAGCTGGTATTCTTGAAGCTAAGTATGGAACGACTTCTCGTAACCTGGCATCTTTAATTATCATCTTAGCTTATGTTGGAATCGTTTCTTACCAGATCCAAGGTTTTGGGTTTATTTTAAATATTACAACGGGCATGGATGTAAGTCAGGGAACGATCATCGGTGCAGTCATGATTATATTCTTGGCCATGATCGGCGGCTTACGATCTGTATCTCAAACAGATGCCTTAAGCGGCTTTTTAATGGTCGGCGGCTTATTAATTACTGTACCAACTATTATCATTATTGCGGGTGGATGGAGTGAAATCATTGCAAATGTTCCTGAATCGCATACGACTGCAACTGGAGGACTTACAACCTTGCAGCTAATTGGATTCTTGCTGCCTTCGCTATTTTTATTACTTGGTGATCAAAATATGTATCAACGTCTGGCTTCATCCAAAAATGATCAAGCCTCTAAACGAGGACAGATCGGCTGGTTAATCGCCATGTTAGTCATTTCACCTTCCATAGCGATTATCGCCTTTGCTTCTCGCTCAATCTTTCCTGATATCGACCCAGGAATGGCTTTACTAGCTACAACAGTTGTGATGCCTGTTGCCATCGGCGGATTGTTGCTTGCTGCAGCTGCATCATTTATCATTACTACAGGTAACTCTTATTTACTTTCAGCTGCAACGAACCTCACATACGACATTTACAGCAACTATATTGATAAAGATGCCTCAGATAAAAAGAAACTTTGGATGACTCGTCTTTTTATTGTTATTCTTGGTGTACTAGCCTTTATCATTATTCGATTCTTCCCTACTGTCCTAGCTGTCCAAATGTATGCTTACACTGTTTATGGAGCAGGAATTACACCAGCAGTACTAGCTGTATTCTTTTGGAAGCGTGTCACAGCAGCAGGCGGAATTGCATCTATGTTCACAGGTCTCTTTACAACACTCATCTGGGAAATTCCATTAGGACAACCATTTGAGCTGAATGCAGCTGTTATTTCAGTACCAATCGCAATTATTGTATTAATTGTTGTTTCCCTTTCAACCCAAAACAAAGATCATTAAAAGCAGCATTAATTCAACTCGAATCTGCTTAAGGAGGCGTTTTTGTGAAACATCGTATCAATCAACTCACTACCTGGCTAAAAGAAGAAAAGACCGATGTCGCTTTTATTACTTCAAAAGAAAATATTTTCTACCTGACTAACTTCTATACAGACCCTCATGAGAGACTTGTGGGATTGTTTGTCTTCAAAGATCACAGCCCAATTATGGTCGTACCAAGTATGGAAGTCTCACAAGTTCAAGATGCTGGATGGGAGCACCAAATTGTTGGATATAAAGATCATGAAAGCCCTTGGGGACTTATTCAGCAATTATTAAAAGATCGTCAATTAGATACTATTTCTTCAGCAGCAATCGAAACAGATGTATTAACCGTTGCACGGATGAATGAGCTTCTTCAGCTGTTTCCTAATGCTGAACTGCTGCCTGTAGAGAACCAATTAAACACGATGCGCGTGGTTAAGGACTCATCTGAAATATCAATCATTCAGCGAGCAGCTGAGATGGCAGACTTCGGTGTAGAAGTTGGTAAAAATGCTCTTAAAGAAGGCATTACAGAAATGGAAGTACTTGCAAAAATTGAATATGAATTAAAGAAAAAAGGCATACGCGAAATGTCATTTTCAACAATGGTTCTTTTCGGTGAAAATTCAGGCGCTCCACACGGAAATCCAGGAAAACGGAAATTACAAAAAGGAGACTTTGTGTTATTTGACCTCGGCGTTGTTTTAGAGGGATACACTTCAGATATCACGCGTACCTTTGCCTTTCGTTCAATCAGCGATGAAAAAAGAAAGCTCTATAACACTGTTTTACAAGCACAGCTAGCTTCTCTTGAAATCAGCAAACCAGGTACACGAATTGGAGACCTAGATCAAACAGCACGTGACGTGATTACAGAAGCGGGTTACGGTGATCGTTTCCCGCACAGGATCGGTCATGGTATGGGGATTAATGTACATGAGTTTCCTTCAATGAGCCACCTAAATGATGGCATCCTAAAAGAAGGCATGGTGTATACGATTGAACCTGGCATTTATGATCCTTTTTTAGGAGGAGTTCGAATTGAAGACGATGTTCTTATCACAAAAGATGGACATATTACGCTCACGAAAACTCCAAAAGAATTAACGATTGTGTAAAACATAAATAAACCGGCAGTTCATACTGAACTGCCGGTTTTTCATATTCGAATGTGACCCTTATTCATTAAAGAACAAAAAAGAGCCATCATAAGATGACTCTAAAATGAAAGAATTTACTCTTCCCAAACTTTTACTTCTTGCATTACGTCGCCTTGTTTAATGCGAGTCACTGAATCTAACCCTTCTACAACTTGTCCAAATACAGTGTGTACGCCGTCTAGGTGAGGCTGAGATTCGTGAACGATAAAGAACTGGCTTCCACCTGTATCTTTTCCTGCATGTGCCATTGAAAGTGCGCCCGGTACGTGCTTGTGAGGATTCCCTTCTGTTTCACATTTGATTGTGTAACCAGGACCTCCTGTACCGTTACCAGTCGGGCATCCGCCTTGAGCAACAAAACCTGGGATAACACGGTGGAAAGTAAGACCGTTATAATATCCTTCATTTGCTAATTTTTCAAAATTAGCTACTGTTCCAGGTGCTGCTTCTGGATAAAATTCGATAATTAGCTTTTCGCCATTTTCAAATGCAATACTACCTTTTTTCATATGTATAGCCTCCAATTGATAAGATTCACCTTATTGTACACGATTCCAAGCTGAAAGTGAAATCGAAACATCTTAAGAAAAGAAACAGGCTGCGTATTACCCGCTCCTGAACTATACTTCGCTTTCCGTGTGGAGCTAGTGAGCTTCCTCGGGCTAAAGCCCTGCGGGATCTCACTCCTGCTCTAGTCCACACAGGAGTCTTCGCATAGTTCATCCGCTGGTTTATAGCATTGATCAATTATTAAGTGGAGCCATTTAGTTATAATTCAGTTCAAATTATAAAGCACCAGGCATTAAAGATTCACCTTCCAAGACTACATCACTGAACAGTTGCTTACAAAAATGAAGCACTAAATAACATCCTTCCTCCAGTGATTTGAGCGAAAGGTGCGAGACTCCAGCGGGATGTGCTTGACCAGAAAGCCCCCACAGGGCGAAAGCCCGAGGAGGCTCCCGGACCGCCCGCGCCTGCGCCAACTTACATCTGTTTCATTACTTGCTTTAAAGGCAGGTCTAAGCGAACTAGATCTTCATATGATTCTCTTTGAATAACTAATTGTGCTTCGCCTTTTTCTACAAATACAACTGGTGGTCTTGGAATGCGGTTATAGTTATTAGCCATTGAATAGCCGTACGCACCTGTACAGAATACGGCTAACACATCTTCATGTGATGCTTTTGGCAGTGGAAGATCCCAAATTAACATATCTCCACTTTCACAGCATTTCCCTGCAATAGAGAACGTCTCTGTCGCTTCCTCGTCCGCACGATTTGCAAGAATCCCTTCGTACTCCGCTTGATAAAGTGCCGGACGGAGATTATCACTCATTCCACCATCAACAGACAAATAATGACGAACATTTGGAATTTCTTTTCTTGAACCAATTGAATATAAAGTAGTACCCGCATCCCCAACTAGTGAACGACCTGGTTCAATCCAAATTTCAGGGATCTCCATTCGATGAGCAGCTGCCTTTTCTTTAATAACATGAACCATTTTTCTAACATACTCACCAACAGGCAGCGGCGTATCACCTTCAATGTAACGAATGCCAAATCCGCCCCCTAAATTAAGAACGCTTGGGGTAAATCCTAGTTCTTCACGCCATTTCTCGATAAATTCAAAAATTTTCTCAACAGCCATTACAAAGCCGCTCGTCTCAAATATTTGTGAACCGATATGTGAATGGATGCCGAGCAGATTAATATGTGGATCTAGTAGTGATAATTGAATCGCCTGGTCTACTTGGCCGCTTTCTAGGTCAAAACCAAATTTTGAATCTTCTTGTCCTGTAGAAATATAATCATGCGTGTGCGCTTCTACACCTGGTGTAATACGAAGCAAGATATCCATTTTCACATCATGACGAGCACAAATATGTCCTAATTGCTTTAACTCATAGAAATTATCAACAACGACACAGCCGATCCCTGATTCTACAGCCATTTCAAGCTCTGCTAAGCTTTTGTTGTTGCCGTGAAAATGAATACGCTCCATCGGTACACCCGCTTGTATCGCTGTATAAAGCTCACCGCCTGATACAACATCTAAACTCAACCCAAGTTCATCAGCAAGTTGAAACATTGCAATGCAGCTGAAAGCTTTAGATGCATAGGCTACTTGATAATTTACACCTTCTTCCCTAAACGCCTCCTGAAACTGTTCAGCTCTCTCTTTAATTAATGCAACATCGTACACAAATAATGGTGTTCCGTACTTATTTGCTAATTCAATTGTATCGACCCCGCCGATTTCTAGATGACCTTTATCATTAATAAGACTTGAACCGTGCATATACATAGAATCTCTCTCCTTTTATTCCTGTCTATACAAAAAAGCAGCTAATGTTGTTACACTAGCTGCCCTAATATGCGCAAGAGTAACCTCACTTCTAGAATAGTCCTCCACTACGAATGTAGTGACAGTTCGTTCATTGTTCACATATTTCATGGCAAAATAAGCGCTTCGGCAAATTGACCTTTCCATTTGGTTCTAAGCCAGCCATCAGCTCCCCAATTGTACTCATTCGTTTTGCGCCTCTACCCCATTATTCATGAGGTTCATTAAATTGTTGTAACTACTTTAGCACACAAAGAAGAAGTCATCAACCCTTAAAAGAGAGAGAAAGCCATTTTTATATAGGTATTTAACGCTCAGCCTTACCTTCCGCTAGGTTTTTGTTTGATCGGATCTTGCGGATTAACGATACTTGGACGCCACCGCACTGAAGGCACGGTAGAACGAATCAGGATCTGCCAGATCGCAGGCGGATCAAATGGTATAAACGGCCACATGTAAGGCTTGTTGAATGTTTTTAGACCAGCGAGTAATAGAACAAAGATCGTCGTACCAATCACAAGACCTGGCACCTTAAAGAAGGCTACTAAAATAATGAGTAAGATTCTTGTGATTCTAAGCGCCACACCAAGCTCATAACTAGGTGTAGCAAACATGCCAATCGCCCCTAGAGCCACGTATAAGATAACTTCCGGCGTGAAGTAGCCGACTTGTATAGCAATTTCACCTATCAATAATGCAGCTACTAACCCTAGTGCCGTTGCAAGCGGAGAAGGTGTATGAATTGCTGCCATCCTCAAGAGCTCAATCCCCATTTCGGCAAATAATATTTGCAGCACCATCGGAATATTATTCGTTTCCTCAGGACCGATAAACTCAAGGGCAGCAGGCAAAAGACTTGGCTGCATAACGAGAAGGAGCCAAAACGGCAGAATAAACAAAGAGAAGAATATCCCTATAAAACGTGTCCATCTAAGGAAAGTCCCTACTGCTGGCGATTGGCGATACTCCTCAGCATGCTGAACATGATGGAACAATGTGGTCGGTGCAATAATAACACTTGGCGACGCATCAACTATGATGATGATATGACCTTCAAGCAAGTGAGTGGCTGCCACATCAGGCCGCTCTGTATACCGTACGAGCGGAAATGGATTTGCCCCTTGCTTTACAATATATTCTTCGACAATTTTGTCTGCCATCGTAAGTCCGTCAATTTCAATCGCTTCTAGTTCCTTTTTAATAATATCAACCAAGACAGGATCAGCAATGCCGTCAATGTAGGAGACACAGATGTCTGTTTTCGAGCGTACTCCGACTTGCATAATTTCATTACGAAGACGCTCATCTCGGATTCTCCGTCTAGTTAGAGCAGTATTAATGATAATATTTTCGGTATAGCCATCTCTTGCCCCACGCACTACACGCTCTGTATCAGGCTCCTCTGGTCCTCGGCCGGGATATTGACGAACATCAATAACAAAAGCTTCTTCTTCTCCTTCTACAAGGATAAAAATGAGTCCTGAGAGCATTTGCGTAATCGCTTTGTCCATTGAATGCGTTTCTTCTACTTGAACATGGGTTAAATGGTTTTTGAACGCCTCTTTGATATTATGAGTTTTACGGTGGCGAACATCTAAGTCCATCAATTCCTTCATTAATTCGATCACGTAAAGACTATCAATTAATCCATTTACAAAATAGATACTTGTCTTGCGATCAAGGATGGATAACGTTCTAACCCCTACATCAAACGATTCACCTAGCCCAAGCCTTTCTGCGAGTCGCGTCTCATTTTTTGTGAAATCCCGGCTAAAATGTTCTTCATGATTTTCCTTTTCTTGACTCACGGTAGCCACTCCTCTCTAAGATGAGATTAACTGCTTGTTTTGTTACCGGACAGCCTTTTTTTAACGTATCAAGCCCTGCCATCTTTCCTATATCACCTATCCCGACAATAAAAGGAATATCAAGCTGATCTAGAATGTAGACAGTATCTCCATTAATTCTGCCAATCTCCATGTCAGCGACCCCATCTTTGTCTACACCAAACTCGGTCAGCTCTCCGTAACGATCAATGCTTATATCTACTTTTGCCCATTCACATGAATGAGTCGAGGAAGCAACAGCAATGGCACCTAGAACCTCTATATTGGGATCAGTTGCCACCACTCGCATCGCCCTCTCCCCCGGCCCTTCATATTGATAACCACAATCATCAAACATAACTAAAACGGGATCTGAAGGTGTGCTTAGAATCATTTGGACAAGTTCTTCTCCAGGTACATGAGTAGGATTCCCCCAAGAATGACTGATGCACCTGCCTCCTATATCGACAGCTACTTTTTCAACTGCTTGCTTCGCATGTTCGTCGCCATCGGTAATCAATATGACTTTTCTTTGTTTTTTTTCTAACACACCTTCACCCCCTCGGCTTAAAAACTAAAGCAACTAAAAAACTAAATAAAATTGCTGATGATATACCTACTGATGTCACTTCAAAAATGCCCATTCCCACACCAAGAAACCCAAACCTCTCACCTTCTGCCATCGCCCCGTGAACGAGTGAATGACCAAAGCTTGTGATCGGAACGGTCGCTCCCGCCCCTGCAAAGTCAATTAAACGATCATATAAATGGAAGCCGTCGAGTAATGCACCGAGTACTACCAAGGCGCTTAATGTATGAGTAGGAGATAATTTCCCTACATCTAAGAGAAGCTGCCCTATAATGCAAATAATCCCCCCTACAATAAATGCAATGACATATTCCATCAACTATCCTCCTCTAGCTCAAATGACACAGCATGGGCAATACAAGGAATGGTTTCTTTTTGCTGAATCATTAAAGGACTTAATAAAGCGCCGGTTGCGACAACCAAAAGACGTTTTATGATACCTCTCTCCATCTCCTTCATTAGATAGCCAAATGTGACAACAGCAGGGCAACCTGCTCCGCTGCCTCCAGCAAATACAGGCTGCTCCTGATGATAGATCATGATTCCACAATCTTCGTAATTATTTCCTAAGGTATATCCTTCATCATCTACTAGCTTGCGCAAAATTGAACTTCCTACACGTGATAAGTCACCCGTAACGATCAAATCATAGTAGGAAGGATCCCTTTTTGTATCCTTAAAATGATTAATTAACGTCTTAGCTGCAGCCGGGGCCATTGCCGATCCCATATCAAGAGGATTAGTTACTCCCATATCTACTACTTGTCCAATGGTTGCTTGCCTAACCCGAATCGCACTCGGCTGATTGCTAAGAACGGCTGCTCCTGACCCTGTTACGGTATAACTGGCTGTCTCTGGTTTCTGTCCGCCAAATTCAGTCGGATATCTAAACTGTCTTTCAGCTGTAGAATGATGACTGCTTACTGCAACAAGAGCGTTTGAGACGTAATGGCTGTTAATCAGTACAGCTGCTACAGCCACAGCTTCCATGACAGTGGCACACGCGCTGAACATGCCGAGAAAAGGAATACTCAGCTGTCTAGCGGCATAATTAGAGGTAACAATTTGATTAAGAAGATCACCCGCTAACATTACATCTATATCTTCTGGCTTCATATTTACTTTTTCTAGACTTATTCGAACAGCTTCTTCCATCAAAGCCCTCTCAGCGAGCTCCCAATTCTCTTTATCGCAGTATAGACTTTCAAACACCTTATCAAAATTAGTTCCAAGCGGGCCTTCACCTTCTACCGGCCCAACGGCTGTACCAGTGGACTGAAGGTATACCGGCTGATTAAACTGCCAAGTCGTTTTTCCTACTCTCATAAAAGTGGCTCCTTTATTGAATAAGCATCTGAACAAGCAATCGAGTGAGTCCGACTACATAAGCTGATAACACTCCAAAAGCAATCACTGCTCCTGTTAACTTGAACATGTTCGCCCCGATCCCAAACACCAGTCCTTCACTTTTATGTTCAAGTGCCGCACTAGTCATGGCATTAGAAAATCCGGTAACCGGAACAAGCGAGCCTGCACCCGCAAATTGTCCAAGCTTATCATAGACACCAAATCCTGTTAGAAGAGCCGCTGCCAAGATTAACGTTGCCAAAGTTGGACTCATCGCTTCTTTTTGGGTAAGGTCAAAGATATTCATATAAACATTGTTAATCCATTGTCCTAGTGCACAAATTGCGCCCCCGACAATAAACGCCTTAAGACTGTTTGAGAACACCGGTCTTTTTGAATGATATAATTCAATATTTGCTTGATACCTTTTTTGTTCATCAGTTAACACATTGCCTCACCTCCTATAAAAACAACCATTGAATGAGCGAGCCTGCTATTTTTCCAAAAACGATAGCCATCATTAATATAACGATTTTCTCTGTGACCCCAATCCTTTTAGCGAGGAGTGGAAAGACATTTAATACTTCTGTTAAAGCGGCCGCAAGCATTCCGACAAACATTCCGCATGCAAGGCCAATAGGAATAAGGAAGATGCTTGGGAGCATAAGGGAAAAGGGAGTAAAACTAGCCCACACACCAGCTTGTGCCCCTAAAATTATCGCTCCTTCATACGCACGAATCGATTGATGAGTCTTCGTTAACTGTGTCATTCTAGGAGCAATTCCTAAAACTGTAAGAAAAGCAACCAATCCGCTTCCAACAGCAATTCCTCCTGCTAGACCAATAAACATAACAGCTACTGCTTCAATAACCATTTCCCTTCCTACCACTCTCTTTTAATACAGTTTGATCTGCATCATTACGCGTGACTTGTAATTCATCCATAATGACGTATTGATCCAAATTCTGCTGATAATTGAACATTTCTACTTCAAGGGGACTAGGTTCATCATTAAGTCTTTTCTTGAAGATATGATTAAAAAATAGAATCATCCCGAGGCCAAGGCCAATGGAATACGGAATCTGGAGCAGAAGCGGTTTGGCAATAGTTTTTCCTGTTACTAAATAATAAATTTGACCGTGGACTTCTCTCATGCTTACATCTTCATGAAAATTCATAATAGCCAGTGCTGCTCCGACAAATAATAAAAACCAGATCAGCGTGACATAGACCACTTTATACGGTTTAGTTTGAACATTTACTTCAATAATCGTCTGTGCGGCACCTACGGCTTGAATACTTAAAGATTTTACGTGAGTATTGATTGCATAAATGACTTGCATAACATCAATAACAACCCGATTCTTATCTTGCTTTGTGATTTGATAAATTGGTATGTGAAGTAATTGGTTCAAACTAGGTTCATTCGTGACGATATGGGCCACATCTCCGACTGTTAATGATTGATTCATATCCGCCTCTATCCGTTGCTTCATTCGAATGTATACCTCAGCATCCCCCATTTTTTCACCACCCTTAATCATATGAGTTATCACTTAGTATGAGAAAGATCGGAAGAAAACATGCAAGGTACAAAGGGGGGCTACACTTCCTAGCATCTAGTTTCTTATCACACACCAAAAAAGCAGCCCAATAGGCTGCTTTCTCACGTCTATATTTGCTCCCCCATGACTTCTTTCATTTGTTCAAGGATCTTTTTCTCTAATCGAGAAACTTGGACTTGGGAAATGCCAAGTCTTGTCGCCACTTCTGATTGCGTTTGATCTTTATAATACCTTAAGAAGACAATCAGCCGCTCTCGCTCATCGAGGTCACGGATGGCTTCTTTTAAAGCAATTTTATCAAACCATTTTGTTTCTGTTTGATCGGCAATCTGGTCAAGCAAAGTGATCGGATCTCCATCATTCTCATAAACTGTTTCATGTATAGACGTTAACGATCTGCTTGCCTCACCAGCGAATACCACTTCTTCAGGAGTTATCTCAAGCTGTTCAGCAATTTCATTAACAGTGGGCACACGTCCTAGAGACTTAGTTAATTCATCTTTCATTTTGCGGATCTTATTTCCTAATTCTTTAATAGATCTGCTTACTTTCACTGTCCCATCATCTCGTAAAAAGCGTTGAATTTCTCCAATGATCATCGGAACAGCATACGTTGAGAATTTCACATCATAGGAAAGGTCAAATTTATCAACGGATTTAATTAAACCGATACATCCGATCTGAAATAAATCATCTGCTTCATACCCACGGTTCATAAACCTTTGCACAACAGACCACACGAGTCTTGTGTTGCGGTTTACAATCAGATCACGCGCTTGTTGGTCACCTTCCTGACTTCGGGCAATGAGCTCCTTGACCTCTTTATCAGAAAAGTGAGCTTCCTTTTTCTTCTTTACTTGTTTTACCTCGACATCCATAGGCAAAACTCCTTAATTGCAAATCGCTTTGCTATTAGTTAAATGCTTTTTCAAATAAACCGTCGTACCAATCATCGGCTCAGAGATGACCTTAATTTCATCCATAAAGTTCTCCATAATCGTAAAGCCCATACCAGAACGCTCAAGCTCAGGCTTCGTTGTATAAAGAGGCTGCCTGGCCTCTTCGATATCTTCAATTCCCATACCTTCATCTCGAATCGTTAATTCAATGACTCCGTTATCAAGAGTGACATGAATATAGACCATACCTTCTGGTTTATTATGGTACCCGTGAATGATGGAGTTCGTAACTGCTTCTGAAACAACTGTTTTAATTTCTGTCATCTCATCCATCGTAGGGTCAAGCTGAGCAATAAAAGCGCCAACGGTTACACGTGCGAATGATTCATTTTCGCTTAAGGCAGAAAAGGTTAAATCCATTTGATTACGCATATTAGGCCACCCCCAATGTCTTTAATGCAAATTGTTCATTTTCCTCAAGACGGATGATCTTGAACAATCCTGACATCTCAAACAAACGTTTAACTGCTGGTGAAATGGCGCAAACAACCATCTCTCCTCCATTTGCTTTTACTTGTTTGTAGCGTCCAAGTATCACTCCTAGTCCTGAACTATCCATAAAAGACAGCTGTTCAAGATTAAGAACAATATGCTTGACACTCGCATCGGTTAGGTGACCTTCTACTTGTTTACGTAATTTTTCAGCAGTGTGATGATCAAGCTCGCCTTCAAGTCTAACGAGCAGCACACTTCCTTTTCGCTCTAAATCCATCACTAAACTCATTCGATCACTCCCTCTAAGTCTCACATACAGGACCCCCTGTTTGTTTTGCTAGAGAGAATTTCGCCTTTTTCCACTCCTATACCTGCCATATGACAAAACTAGTTTACATTCGTAAAAAGTAGTCTTCATTCGCCTAATAAGACGATCTAGTTCCACCATACGATTAATTTCTACTATGTGATTTATTTGCCACTAAATTTTGATAATACGTTTTTAAATAACTTCCACCAAGAAGCATCCATTACATCATCACCGGCAACAAGCGGCGTTTCACTTAGAACCTCTCCAGCTCTTTCGATATATAATGTTCCAACTGGATCTCCTTTAGCAAGTGGAGCATGCAATTGCTGATCGATTTCCATACGCTCTGTCACGTCATCAATCGATTCACCTTTTTTGGTTAAAATCGATACAGATTCTGAGGTTTGTACAGGAATTTGATTTTTATCCCCTTTACTAACCTTCACTTCAGCTAAAACATGGTCTCTCTCATACAGTTTATGCGTTTTAAATTGACTAAAAGAATAATCAAGCATCTCTGTAATTTGAGCGTTTCTTTCTTTCGGAGTAGGTGCTCCCATAATCACAGAAATGACACGCATATCGTTCTTTTGTGCTGTTGCTGTTAAGCAATACATTGCTTCTCTTGTAAAACCTGTTTTAAGACCGTCAACTCCAGGATAAAACTTTACAAGCTTGTTCGTATTCACAAGCCAAAACTTATTTTCTGAATCCTGTCTTAAGTAATCTTCATATATACCTGTAAATTTTGTAATATCTTCATACTTAAGCAGCTCTTTTGAGATCATCGCTAGATCATACGCTGTAGTGTAATGATTTTCTGCAGGTAATCCGTTAGAGTTCATAAAATTCGTGTTTTCGAGCCCCAACTCTTTTGCTTTTTCATTCATCATTGAGACAAATTCCTCTTCCGTACCGCCAAGGTGTTCAGCCATTGCTACTGATGCATCATTTCCTGAGGCAACAGCAATCGCTTTTAACATATCAGTAACCGTCATTTCTTCACCTGGCTCTAAAAACACTTGAGAACCACCCATTGATGCCGCGTTTTCACTCGTGCGAATTTTATCATCGTAGGAAAGAGAACCTTCATCAATTGCTTCCATAATTAAAAGCATAGTCATAATTTTCGTCATACTAGCAGGGGGAAGTTGATCGTGGCTGTTTTTCTCGAATAACACTTCTCCTGTATCGCGCTCGATCACAATAGCTGATGAAGCATTTTCTGCTAAATTAGCCTGCTTTTCAGCTGCATATCCCATTGGTGCTGCCACCATACATACAAGTATGATAGCTAATAGTGTAGATAAGACTTTCCGCATCCCATCCGACCTCCATCTCATCATTTTCATAGTCCTCTTAAGGAAGCCTCAAAAAACAAGATGTCCCTAAGTTTGCTACCCACCATTTTTACCAATGTTTTCTTTTTTATACATGTTCGATCAATAATAACTAGGTAAATAATCAAATTAAAAATAGCCTTCCGGAAAGGAAAGCCGCCAAAATCTCTTAGCCTGCTTTGAATGTAAATTATGTCCTTTATGGTTTAGGAGGCAAGGAGTATAGATTGTAGATACTTTAGGATGTTCTTTTAAGAATTCAAAAACATTCCTTGTATTCCCTTATATCTCTTACATTCTAAATCTACCTAAATTTAGATAAAGACTATTTTTATTCTTAATATAAAAGAGACTTGCACCAATAAAATGGCGCAAGCCTCGGTAGCCTTATCAGCAAAGCTTTTTACAGTAATTATTCTCTATTCCGACAAAACCACCCGGAACAATTAGAATTTTTATTGTTATTTTGGGTTGTACTCTTTATAATAAACTAAATAACACAAAGGAGCGTGAGACGGATGGCAAGCAAACATATTACCATTCCTTCAGGTGAGTATAATTTATCGGCCGCAATACATACACCTGAACAATCGATTGAGAAAGAAGCACCTGCCCTCATTTTTATTCATGGGTTTGTGGGCAATAAAATTGGTGAACACAGAATGTTTGTGAAAGCTTCACGCTACTTCAGTTCTTTAGGCTATATTTGTGTAAGATTTGATTTTAGCGGCTGTGGTGAAAGTGATGGCCATTATAGAGATATTAGTGTAACAAAGAAAGTAGACGAGCTTAAATCAGTGATTTCATATACTATGGAACTAGAGGGTGTAGATCCTAATCGTATATCTCTTGTAGGTCATAGTTTAGGGGGAGCAGTTACAGCATTAACCTCACCTACAATCCCTCAACTTAATCAAGTTGTGCTTTGGGCACCTGTTGCTCGACCATATGATGATATTGTATCCATTACTACGGAGGATGCGGTTATGTCTGCTAAGAAGAATGGTGTCTATGATTACCAAGGCTTTGAACTAAGTAAATCTTTCTTTGAAGACTTAAAGCGTCATGATCCTCTCACTTCTATTTCAACTTTTAATGGCTCTGTACTTATCATTCACGGTGATGAAGACCAAGAAGTTCCAAAATCCAATGCTCATGATTTTGTTACTGCCGCTAAAGATGCAAATCGTATTTTCATAGAAAAAGGAGATCATACCTTTTCAAGCCATGCTTTTGAAAATAGACTATTCAATGAAACGGCAGTATGGTTGTCAAAAAGGGTAAAAACTACAGTCAATATTTAAGAAGGACTCTACTATACAGGTAAATACCATAGCCCTAAAATAATAACACCCTGTACCTAAGACGGCACAGGGTGTTTCTTCTATGAAGCAAGCTCATTTGCTTCAATAGGTTTGTTCTTATTCTCAGAACGATCAATGACAACCGAAGCTGCTGCATCACCTAAGATATTAGTTCCTGTTCTAAACATATCTAGAATACGATCAATCGCTGCTACTAAGGCAATGCCTTCAATCGGAAGTCCAGCAGAGCTTAAAACCATCGCAAGCATAATCAAACCCGCACCTGGCACCCCTGCCGCACCGATAGATGCTAGAGTAGCCGTCAGCATAACAGTAAAGATCTGGAGCATTGTCAGCTCAATCCCATAAAATTGAGCAATAAACAACACCGCGATCCCTTGATAAATAGCTCCTCCGTCCATGTTAATCGTTGCCCCGAGCGGTAAAACAAAACTGCTCGTTTCTTTTGATACACCGACTCTCTCTTGTGCATTTTTCAACGTAACAGGCAGCGTTGCTGCACTACTTGAAGTGGTAAAACCAACAAGAGCTGCAGGTGCCATACCTTTAAAGAAATGCAGTGGACTGACTTTACCTAAAGTCTTAACTGCTAAACCATAAACAATTACGACATGTAAGATACATGCTACAGCAACAGCAAGTATTACTTTACCTAAAGGTAGTAAAATTTCTAGCCCGTAATTCCCGACAATAGGAGCCATGATCCCGAATACACCAATTGGGGCAAGCTTCATAATAGCCCCTGTGATACGCAGTAACACATCAGCAAACCCTTCAAAAAATCGTCTGACAGGAATGGCCTTCTCTCCTACTACCGTTATCCCTATACCAAGAGCAGCTGCAAAGAAGATGATTTGTAAAATATTTTGTTCAGCAAGGGCTGCAAATGGATTGGTAGGAATGATATTTAGAAGTGTTGTAACAAATCCTTCTGTTTCATTTACCTCAACTGCACCTGCAGCTGGCGGTTCAATATTTAACCCTTCACCAGGAGAGAATAAAAATCCAATCGCAAGACCTAGCGATACAGCAAGTAAAGTGGTGGTTAAGAAGAAACCGACGGTTTTTGCACCAAGCCTAGCTAATTTCTTACCGCTTCCAAGACTTGCAATTCCTGTGACAAGGGTCGCTAAAATGAGCGGTGCAATCACAAATTGAATTAGTCGTAAGAAAAAGGTACCTAAGGGACTGACAACTTCTGCAGAAGAACCAAAGATTGACCCGACGATGGTGGCCAGAACAAATGCCAATAAAATTTGAGTTAACAATGATGGCTTTTTCATCTTCATCCCCCTATAATCGTTCTGTTTTTGAGCGGACAGCCACATTCATCGGAACCGTCTCGGGATACTTGATTCCCATGCCTGTGTTTAAGCATATGACGGTTTCATTTTCTTTAATCCATCCATCTTGACGTAATTTTTTTGCAGCCGCAAATGTCGCAGCCCCTTCCGGACAAATAAATGCTCCTTCTCTTTCGGCAATATGATGCTGCTCTTGTAAAATATGTTCATCTGACACCGCAATTGCACAACCTTTTGTCTCATAGATCGCTTCAAGAATTAGAAAGTCACCAAGTGCTTTAGGCACATTAATTCCAAAAGCTGCAGTTACAGAGTCATTCCAAAATTCAGAATCTTTACCTCCTGCTTCAAATGCTTTAACAATTGGTGCACATCCCTCTGCCTGAACAGCTACAAGCCTAGGAAGCTTTTCTTTTTCAATCCAACCAATTTCGGCTAATTCCTTAAGTGCTTTGTATATTCCAATTAAGCCGACTCCTCCTCCAGTTGGGTACAAAATCACATCAGGGAGTTCCCAATTCAATTGTTCTGCAATTTCAAGCCCCATTGTTTTTTTACCTTCAATCCGGTAAGGCTCTTTTAATGTTGATACATCAAACCAGCCATATTCACTTACAGCTTCCCCTACTAATTTACCTGCGTCACTAATTAAACCGTCAATCACTTTCAAATCAGCGCCAGCCACATGAACCTCTTGTCTCGTAATCATCGGGGCATCTTTTGGCATAACGATATGACTTTTAATCCCAGCACGCGCAGCATACAGAGACCACGCTGCTCCTGCATTACCGTTTGTAGGCATAGCAAGCTCTTCTACACCAAGTTCTTTTGCTTTAGAAACACCAACTGCTGATCCTCTTGCTTTAAACGAACCGGTAGGAATTAACCCTTCATCTTTCATCAATAATGTTGTAATTCCATACTCTTCACCGAGCTTACCCATAGAAAGTAATGGAGTCATCCCTTCTCCTAAAGAAACGATGTTCTCTTTCTTTTTTACTGGCAGCAATTCATGATAACGCCATAAATTAGGCTCTCTATGTAGTAAATCTTCTTTTTTCCACTTTTCTTTTAATGAGTTGTAATCATAACTCACTAGTAATGGTGAACCACATGAACACAAATTATTTTTTTCATCTGCAGAATATGTTGCAGAACATTTCGGACAGTATAAATGACTTACATAGCTAAAACGCATTCAACACACACCTCTCATTAAAGCCTACTAAACAACTTTGTTTTATCAGATTATATCGATAAACGATTAAAGTTGTCAATAGCTTCTAAATATAAAAAAAGCAACCAACATTAAAACGTTGATTGCTTTATTGTTTAATTATTTACGTGTTCTTCAAAAAACGCTCTATATTCATCATCTGGAGCGCTGCCTACAATTCGGTTAACCTCTTCACCATCCTCATAATGGATGAGTGTTGGTGTGGATTCAATTCGATAATCAGAATAACCATCCTCAAATTCAGTAAGGTTATATTGAACAAGGTCTACTCCCAATTCTTCACTGATCGGTACAAGCCTTGGTGTGGCCTCCTTACAATAAGGACAAGTAGAACTATAAAAATACACCGTTACATCCCCATTATCTTCAAGGATCTCCTCAAGCTCTTCTGGCAAGATGACATTTTGATAGTTTGAATCGTTTATTAACTCGGCTGTTGCTGGAGCAATCCGTTCTTTTCCAAATGGATTTCCCTCTGCTAGCTGAGATTGTTTCATAGAATTAACAACTGCTAATAACCCAAATAATAGGACTACGATGCCACCAAAAACAAGTACCTTCTTCATCTCTACTCTCTCTCCTTAGTATTACGAATGATGATTAAGCTGCATACAGCAATAATCGTAAATGCTGTTAAAGCTAAAAACGGGATCGTTACAAAACCGAACCAATTAATATACTGCCCGCTGCATGGGACTCTCCCGCAGGAAGGGACAGCATCCTGCAAGAAAGGGAGCTTTTGGTTTGCGTAATGATAAGAGGAAACAAGAATCCCTATAATCGAAAAAACGAAAGAATAAATAGCAGCTGTTGTATCTCTTCGTATAATCCCAATAAGCAAAATAATCACAATTGGGTACATCAATATACGTTGATACCAGCACAACGAACATGGCTCAAATTGACGGACCACAGAAAAGTACAGGGAACCAAGCATTGCAGTAAATGAGGTAAGCCACGCAACGATTAATATATTTTCTATTTTTTTAGCCAAACATAGGACCCCCTTCTTTCACCTATGAAAATTACTTTACCACAAAAGCGCAGAAAGAAGAGTGAACGAATTGTTAAAGATAAAGTAAAACTACAGCCATCCTTTAAGAGTATCGAGTGAATAAATGACAATATAAAGAGACAAAGCTAAGAATAAGACTCTCTCGAAAGCTCCACCGGTTCGAATGTAGAACGGAAGACGAACTCGAAAGTCTAGTGGATAGAATAATCGTACTCCCCTCACTGTACTTGCATCTAAAATAATATGACTAATCATACCTACAATCAATCCATCTCGTATCATCGTATACTCTGCGAAAAAGACATGAAAAATCAACGCCCATATTCCTAAAAAAAGCAGACTGTGAGTGAGCGTCCGATGACCGAATATAGATGAGATGGCTCTAGATAAAAGAGGAAGCCTCCTTCCAATTTTAGAGTGGATATGGCATATATCAGGGATTAACGCTCCAGCCATCCCCGCAACATAATAAAGCGGTGTTCCGCTATGAGGCAGCAAAAAGGTATCTGCTGCCATACATAATGCAAGCCCTCCGGCTACATGTGTTTTTCCTGTCATATGTATAAAGCTCTCTTTCTAATGAAAATCAAAAAAGAAACATCTGTTCTTATTTGTATTATTCTAGAATATCATAGAGATGTCTATCTAGAAAGAGGAAGGATAAAAAAGCTAGAACAATTTGTCCTAGCTTTGCATTACTTGGCTAACCAACGTTCGAATTTATTCATCTCGCTCAGCATATCCTCTGCCCCTTCATTATAAAGAGCAGCGAGCCTTTCTTTGTTCTTTTCTAGCCTTGAGACGCGGACGGGCATTTTGGGTCTAATAACAAACGCTTCACCACTTGCCTCCATCTCTTCAATTCGTTTTAACGTTTGATTATACCTTTGATAACGTGTGAGCATGGTTTGCAAGAAAGCTGGATTGTTTTTGAATTGCCATTTTGCAAAACGCGTAAATTTCATAGGGGTTTTTTGATACCCTTTATTTTGAGTTAGAACGATCACATGCTTTTGATGTCCTTCTTCTATGGAACGTTTTATTGGAATCGGATCTGCTACCCCGCCATCAAAAAACACATCATTTTTGTATGTAACAGGCGGTGCAAGCATCGGGATACTGCTTGATGCCTTCAAAACAGTTAAAAGATCTTCTTTTGGTAAATGTTTATCGAAGTAGTAAGGCTCACCTGTATCTAGTTTCGTCGTTACAATGGTGAACGTTTGCGGAGAATCTTTAAATGTTTCAAAATCAAAAGGTTCAAGTTCGTTAGGAAGCGTATTAAAAATAAAATCCCACCCAAAAATCGATTTCGTTTTTACTAAGTTTTTGAAACTTAAATATTCCGGCCGATCGATATAATCAATATTAACTTTACGGTTTCTTTCAATTTGCTTAGACACATAAGATGACCCATTACACGCTCCAGCAGAAACTCCTATCACATGAGGGATTTCAATTTCATGTTTCATCAGAGCTTCAAGCACACCAGCTGTGTAAACAGCTCTCATTCCGCCGCCTTCTAAAACAAGACTAACACCATTCATAAACAGTCACTCCTAAAACATAATGGGCTCTTTCTTATCTGCCACCATTGTATCTTAAATTTGAAAATAATGGTATCTTTTTGCTTGTTTCAGATCTTTGACGTTCAACCAAAAAGCCCTTCATCTAAAAAGATAAAGGGCACTGGATTACTCTGCTTTTACATTTAAATTAACATCGACATTACCGCGCGTCGCTTTAGAGTACGGACAAAACTCATGAGCTTTATGTGTCAATTCTTCCGCCGTGGCTTGAGAGACACCTTTAATAAATACATTTAACGTAACTCCAATTTTAAAGCCATCATCTGATGGATCCTTTAACAAACTTACTTCTGCTTCAATTTCAGAATCAATGTCTTCATTGGATTTTTTAGCCATTAAGTTAAGTGCTCCGTCGAAACAAGCGGCGTAGCCTGCTGCAAATAATTGCTCAGGATTCGTTCCGTCCTTATCAGAATTGCCTCCTGTCGGCATAACCAGCTTATGGTCAATCACACCATTATTAGAGGTTACATGTCCATTTCTTCCATTTTTTGCTTTTGCTTGTGCTGTAAACATTACTTCTGCCATGACGTACACTCTCCTTTTTGCTACTAAATTGGGTACTTACTTATGTATTAACGTTCTTGTTCCATTTTAAACATAAAAACAGCCTTTTTATGTAAAAAGGCTGTTTTTAGTCTTAATGAATTTCATCGTAAATTAATGTTGGTTTTTCCACATTTTCACTTGTAATAGAGTACGCATTTAGTACCATGTCAATGACATTTTGCACATCTTCATTGTTACTATGAAGGGTAACAATAGAATCGCCTGCTTCTACTTTATCACCAATCTTTTTATTTAATACAAGTCCAACAGCAAGATCAATTTCAGATTCCTTCGTTGCTCGTCCAGCACCTAATAACATAGCAGCTGTACCGATTTTGTCCGCAACAATGGCAGAAACTGAACCTGATTCTTTCGCTTTAACTTCTATTAAGTGCTTAGCTTTCGGCAGCTTTTCTGGATCATCTACAATAGAAGGATCACCATTTTGAGCCTCAATAAACGTTTTTAATGTTTCAAGAGCCTTACCAGATGAAATCACTTCTTCAAGTTTTTGACGAGCTTCCTGAACGGAACTCGCTTGATTTGCCAAATATACCATTTGGCTTCCAAGCGTCAAGCATAGTTCGCGAAGGTCTTCAGGGCCCTCACCGCGCAGCATATCAATCGCTTCTTTTACTTCAAGAGCATTACCGACTGTTAAACCTAACGGCTGATTCATATCTGAAATGATCGCCATAGTGTTACGGCCAAGGCTGTTCCCGATCTCAACCATCGCTTTAGCAAGCTCTTTTGATTGATCCAACTCTTTCATGAACGCCCCAGAACCCGTTTTCACATCAAGAACAATCGCATCTGCACCAGATGCAATCTTCTTACTCATAATTGAACTTGCAATCAGTGGAATAGAATTCACGGTTGCTGTTACATCGCGCAGACCGTAAAGTTTCTTATCCGCCGGTGTTAAGTTCCCCGTTTGGCCAACCACCGCTAACTTATTTTTGTTGACTAGTTCAATAAATTTATCTGTTTCAATTTCTACACTGAAGCCTGGAATCGCTTCGAGTTTATCAATCGTTCCGCCTGTGTGGCCTAAGCCGCGTCCAGACATTTTAGCTACAGGCACACCAAGTGCCGCTACTAAAGGAGCTAAGGCAATCGTCGTTTTATCACCAACACCGCCTGTAGAGTGCTTATCCACTTTTATACCCTCTACAGCAGAAAGATCAATTTGATCCCCTGATTTCACCATTGACATCGTTAACTCGGCACGCTCTGCTGTACTCATATCTTTAAAAAAGATCGCCATTGCGAGTGCTGACATCTGATATTCTGGAATATCTCCATTTGTATAGCCTTCAATAACGAACTGAATTTCTTCTTTCGTTAACTCTAAGCCATCACGCTTTTTCTCAATAATATCTACCATGCGCATTTCCCAAACATCTCCCTCATCTTAGAGTGCTGCTTTTACACTTCTACTGTAGAAACAATTTCTTTTACAAGCTTAATGAATTTTGGTTTTGTACGGTTTGCTACTTCCACTACTTCTTCATGAGTGATTCCTTGCAGTTCTTCGCCAATCGCCATATCCGTAATACATGAAATACCAATAACTTTCATACTGGCGTGACTAGCTACAATCACTTCAGGAACCGTGGACATTCCAACTACATCCCCGCCTAAGTTGCGAAGCATAACAAGCTCAGCACCACTCATGTAAGTAGGTCCTGTTACGCCAGCATATACACCTTTTTGAACTTTAATATCTAAATTATTAGCTGTCTTCTCCACAAAATCAACATACTCAGTAGTGTACGCACTGCTCATATCAGGGAAGCGTGGTCCAAGCTCCTCGAAGTTAGCACCAATAAGCGGGTTATCACCTGTGAAGTTTAGTTGATCCGTAATAATCATTAGATCGCCTGGTTCAAAGTTCTTGTTCATGCCGCCGCAAGCATTTGTAACAACCATTAATTCAACACCAATTTGCTTCATTACACGTACAGGGAATGTTACCTCTTGCATCGTGTAGCCTTCATAATAATGGAAGCGGCCTTGCATTGCTACGACATCTTTCCCATGAAGCTTACCAATAACAAGCTGACCTGCATGACCTTCAACAGTAGATACAGGGAAGTTAGGAATATCTGAGTAAGGAATCTTAACAGCATCTTCAATCTCATCTGCAAGCTCACCAAGACCAGAGCCTAAGATTAGACCAATCTGAGGTTTTGTCTCGATTTTCCCTTCTAAATATGTAGCTGACTGCTTAATTTTCTCTAACATGTTTTCCATTAAAATCGCTCCTTTAGATGATATAAAATTCATATAAATACTAGCTTTTCTTATGAGGCTATAAATTCGTATTTATCGAGTCGCTTCCGCCTTTCTATGTCCAGTTCCATGATTCAGATAATCGGCACCTTCACTTTGCCAAACGAAGCAAAGAACGCTTCTTTTTGGCAAACCTCCAGCTGCAGCTCCTTGTCCTGCGGGATAAAACGGTGCATCGATTGAAGTCAAAGTGCGACTTCAAATCGCTCCCCCTTATTTCTCCGCATGCCAGAACAGTCGCTTCCGCCTTTCTTCTTACATTTCTTTTACGATGGCTTTTACTAGGGATAGGAAGTCTGATTTGACTCGTTCTGTCGTTTCCATTACCTCATCGTGTGTTAATGGCTGTGGCAGGATACCTGCTGCCATATTTGAGATACATGAAATACCTAGTACTTCAAGACCAGCATGACGGGCTACAATAACTTCAGGGACCGTTGACATACCGACTGCATCGCCGCCCATTTTACGAATCATGCGAACTTCTGCTGGAGTCTCATAGCAAGGACCTGAATTACCAACATACACTCCTTCTTTCAGTTCAACATTCAACTGAGAAGCTTGTGTTTTGGCAAGTTCACTTAATTCTTTTGAATAAGCATTTGACATATCAGGGAAACGTACACCGAATGCCTCATCATTAGGTCCAATTAGTGGATTTGCATTCATGTTATTAATATGATCAGTGATAATCATTAAGTTTCCTGCTTCAAATGATTCGTTCACGCCTCCTGCAGCATTTGTTACAATAATCTGCTTGACACCGATCTCTTTCATTACACGAACAGGGAACGTGACAACATCCATGCTGTACCCTTCATAGAAATGAAAGCGGCCTTGCATCGCTACAACTTGCTTACCTTGAAGTGTACCAATAACTAGTTGACCCGCATGTCCAGCCACTGTAGAAACTGGGAAGTTAGGAATTTCGTTATAAGGAATCTTTACAGGATTTTCGATTTCTTCAGCTAGTACACCAAGGCCTGATCCAAGAATTAAGCCAATTGATGGTGTTTCACCCATTTTCTCTTGTAAATACGCTGCTGCTTCTTGTAGTGCTTGTTTGTTTACCATTTTTTATCCCCCTATTAATTAAAGATCGCCTAAAAAGCTTGTTCCGTGTTTAGGTAGAGTCACATTAAAGTTATCAGCAATTGTTGCTCCAATATCAGCAAATGTTTGACGAATCCCTAAATCTTTAGCTTCTGTCTGCCCTTTATAGTGCACAAGCAATGGAACATATTCACGTGTATGATCTGTGCCTGGATGAGTAGGATCATTTCCATGGTCAGCTGTAATGATTAATAAATCATTCTCTCTTAACTGAGCAAATACCTCTTCTAGCTGACGATCAAACTGCTCTAGTGCCACGCCGTACCCAATCGGGTCTCTGCGATGACCATACAACGCATCAAAATCAACTAAATTTAAAAAGCTGATTCCTGTGAAATCTTTTGACATCGTCCCAACCAATTTTTCCATCCCATCATCATTTGACACAGTACGAATCGCTTCTGTAATTCCTTCGCCATCGTAAATATCAGAAATTTTGCCGATAGCAATGGAATCTAATCCGCTATCCTTTAACTCATTCATAACTGTACGCTCAAAAGGCTTCAAAGCGTAGTCATGACGGTTCGCTGTACGCTTCCATAAACCTGGCGTACCAATAAAAGGACGAGCAATAATTCGGCCAACCATGTACTTAGGATCGAGTGTCAGCTTTCTTGCTTTCTCACAAATATCATATAATTCTTCAATTGGCACAATCTCTTCATGCGCGGCGATTTGTAAGACAGAATCTGCTGAAGTATAAACAATCAGCGCTCCGGTTTTAACATGTTCATCTGCTAGTTCATCAAGAATTTCTGTCCCGGAAGCTACTTTATTACCAATCACTTTGCGGCCAGTTTGGCGTTCAAGCTCTGCTACTAATTCAGGCGGAAAACCTTCTGGAAAGACTTGAAATGGTTCTTGGATATCCAAGCCCATAATTTCCCAATGGCCTGTCATCGTATCTTTTCCGTTAGATGCTTCCTGCATTTTACCGTAATGAGCGATAGGCTTGTCTACTTTTTCTACCCCATCTATTTCCTTAATATGACTTAAACCAAGCTTTGCCATATTGGGCATTGTTAGTCCATTCATCTTTTCTGCAATATGTCCTAATGTATCAGAACCTGCATCTCCAAACCTTGCTGCATCAGGAGATTCTCCAATACCTACTGAATCCATCACAATTAAAAATACGCGCTTAAATTGATTGCTCATTTAAAAGTGCCCCCTTTACATTCCTACCATAGTCTTCCCTTTTCTTGGTGAGTTTTGCTAATAATCATAGATGTCAGAAGTCTGACCTCTTTTATTAAAAAAAACGATTATGCTCTAGGATGGTATTGAGCATAGACGTCTTTCATTCGTGTTTTTGTGACATGAGTATAAATTTGAGTAGTAGATATATCAACATGTCCGAGCATTTCTTGAACAGCACGGAGATCAGCCCCGTTTTCAAGTAGATGGGTTGCAAATGAATGGCGAAGCGTATGTGGAGTCAATTCTTTCTCAATCTTAGCAGCTTCAGCTAACTTCTTTACAATTTTCCAGAACCCCTGTCTTGTCAGCGGCCTCCCGTAGTGATTTACAAAAACATATTCATGTCTATTCTTTTTAAGCATAGTAGACCTTGCTTGCTCTAAATAGAGTTGAAGCGCTTTCGTTGCTTGCTGACCTAAAGGAATAATTCTTTCTTTATTCCCTTTACCTATACATCGCACAAATCCCATTGATAGATGGGTATCTGTTAACTTTAGATTAATCAATTCTGAGACGCGCATGCCTGTTGCATATAATGTTTCCATCATTGCACGGTTGCGAATAGATAAATGATCTTGTCCAGAAATTGTTAACAACGCTTCTACCTCTTCCAATGATAACACTTTTGGCAGGCGCTTTGAAGCTTTAGGTATGTCAAGGTGAACAGAAGGATCTTGCTCACTTAATTTTTCTCTAAGCAAAAATTGATGAAAAGCACGAATCGACGCTATCGTTCTTGCAATCGTCGCTTCAGCTCGACCCTGCTCCTTTAAGAAGAAAAGGTAATCTACAATCATGTGACGTGTAGCATCCTTAAACGTTTGAATATCAATGACGTTTTGTAAAAACTTCGCATAATTTAACAGGTCACGGCGATACGATTGAATCGTATTCTCAGCAAGGCCTCTCTCAATCTGGATGTAGTGCAGGAATTCGCTTACATCTTTTTGCATATACACCCTCTCCTTTATTTAAAGCCCTTGATGAATTGTCTATAAAATGAGAAGCACAAATAAGTCCATTAAAACTAAGAAACTATTCACCAAAATGATAGTACATCATTAGACGCTCGACCCATGTCATCTCTATCTCATTTGATTCATAACTCATCACTTTGACCGCTTTTCCTTTTGGTTCATCATATCGATGATAGCTTTCATACTCAGCACTCACCCATAGGATACCATAATAAAATAGAACTGTGCATCCTATAAATAGCAGAAAAACTTTAATACTTTGTAAAACGAGCAAAAACCACTGTTTCATATCCTCACCTCGATAAAGTTAAATCCATTTGGATTAGCTGTTACTATCAAGCTATGCCAAAAAGTGTGAGGATTATACCTGTCTTAACAAACGAGTGATTAGGTGCTTGCATTAGGTTCCTGTATTAAGTGTCTGCACAATATAAAAAGTGCCCATTCACCTCGTGAACGGCACTTTATTTAATCTCTATTTAAATCTTCCTTAGAGTTTTCATTTGATTGGTCTTTATCCTTACAGCGATAACAGATCCCATGAAAAGTTAAACGATGATCTTTAATTTTAAAGTTCCAATCACGCTCAACGATCTCTTCCACATCACCAAGTAAATCTTCTTGAATTTCGTCTACTGCACCACATTCTATGCATACTAAATGATGGTGAAAGTGAGCGGCTCCTTCTTGTCTGAGATCAAATCTCGATACGCCATCACCAAAATTAATTTTATCAACAATTTTAAGTTCAGCTAGTAATTCTAGCGTGCGGTATACCGTAGCTAGTCCAATTTCCGGTGCTTTATCTTTGACAAGGAGGTATACATCTTCTGCACTCAAGTGATCCTCTTCATGCTCAAGTAACACACGAACGGTTGCTTCACGCTGCGGTGTTAATTTATAGCTTTGTGAGTGCAAATGCTTTTTAATTCTTTCTAGTCTTTTCTCCATTGTATGTGTGTCCCTCCCAAGCCTTTAACCTCCTATCATTATAATCATCTTAAAAAATAGTGTCAATCAATAATGATTATTATTTAAAGTTAATCATATGTTCTTATTTAAGAATAATTATTAAAAAGTAGTTAGTACAAACCTCATTAACAAAGGTGAAAGATATGCCTCTACAGCAGACGCTGCAGCAAGCGCTGCCCCCACACATAGTATTAATGCAGAATACTTAATGAAAATCGGAAAGAAAGGAGTACTTGATTTTTTTAAAAATTGATGACGAATCATTTTCAAACAAAAAGCTACACTTGCGGTACCTGCTATTAAGAAAGCTGGTACAAGGATAAAATTTTGGGGCATGATTGCTACAAAGGAAAGAAGAAAGCCTGACATTCCCATTTGATTGACAAGAAAGCCGACCGTAAATCCAACAACGACTCCCTTTAAAAATAACAATATTAGTATAACCGGCAGCCCAATTACTGAGAGTCCAAGCAGCCACATAAGTCCAAAGTATTTAGCATAATGAGCGAAGCTTTGACTGAAAATAGCAGATGATTGTGCTAGGTTCCCCTCTGATACCTGTCCAAAAAATTGCCCCAAATACATATATAAGTCATGCTTTTGTGTCAAACTCAAGCTATTAACGACGATGGCACCAAAAATAATTCCAATTAAAAATAATACAGTTATGAATAAATAAATCGATCTATTTTCTTGGATGTGAAATGAGATCATATCTCTTACCCCATACTTAAACATCCGCATCCCTCCTCTGTACACTCTTACTCTACTCTATGAAGACAAGCTGCAATCTATGCCTGCAGATAAAATGATAGATTTTTTCTTCTTTTTAAACTTGCTCATTTTTAGTATAGTAATAATGAGGGGCATCCATTACGTGTGCTATTTTTTTCATCTATTATGAAAACGTTTACAAAAAGAGAAGAGGGATATCATGTCATCAAAAGAATCCAACCGAGAGCAAGGCTTTCAAACATTAGCTGTCCATAAAGGGTACAAACCAGATCCTCTTACCGGTTCACTTGCTCTACCTATTCACCAAACGTCTACTTTCGTCTTTCCTAGTGCAGAGATAGGCGGAAGGCGGTTTGCCGGCGAAGAGGAAGGTTATGTATATTCAAGACTTGGAAACCCGACAGTTACCTCATTAGAAGAAAAAATCGCAGCTCTTGAAAAAGGAGAAAAAGCATTAGCATTCGCGTCTGGTATGGCTGCTATTTCGGCTGTGCTTCTAGGTCTTGTGCGCTCCGGAGATCATATTTTATGCTCACGAGGCCTCTATGGTTGTACATTTGGCTTTTTATCGATTTTAAAAGATAAGTTTAATGTGGACTACACATTATGTGATATGCGAGATAAAGAAAGCATCCTCCGTGAAATAAAAGAAAATACGAAAGTTATCTATATTGAAACTCCGATTAATCCAACGATGCAAATCATTGACTTAGCACTTATAGGTCAAATAGGAAAAGAGCATAATGTGACTACAGTAGTAGATAACACATTTATGTCTCCTTACTTGCAGCGTCCCCTAGAATATGGGTGTGATGTGGTGGTCCATAGTGCAACAAAATATTTAGGTGGACATGGGGACCTTGTAGCTGGTGTCGCTGTTGGTACAAAAGAATTTCTTGAGCATATTCAATTTACAACTCAAAAAGATATTGGCGGAATCCTTGCTCCATTTGATGCCTTTTTACTTGTCAGAGGAATAAAAACATTAGGTGTACGAATGGACCGGCACTCTGAAAATGCTCAAAAGGTTGCCGAATTCCTAGAATCCCACCCAAAAGTGACGAATGTCATGTATCCTGGGTTAAAAAGCTTCCCACAACACGAACTCGCAAAAAGACAAATGGACGGTTTCGGCGGACTTATCAGCTTTGAATTAAAAGAAGGACTTGAAGCTGGACTTAACATGATGAACAAACTTGAATTACTTAAATGTGCTGTCAGCCTAGGGGATGTTGATTCATTGATTCAGCACCCTGCTTCTATGACTCACTCCGTTGTACCTCGAGAAGAACGGATAAAGATGGGGATTGCAGATGGTCTAATTCGTCTGTCTGTAGGAATAGAGAACGTTGAAGATATTATTTATGATCTAGAGCAAGCCCTATCGTAAACAAGTTCGGTGATATGTTAATTACACAACAACAATGCGCTCCTACTCTCAAAGCAGGAGCGCTCCTCTTATTTATCAAGATATTTCATTAACCGCATATATTGAATCGCATAAGCTGTTTTGGCATCATGAATCCGTTCATCTCGCACCATCTCTTCTGCTTCCTCAAGTGTTACCTCGATCACATCTAGAAATTCATCTTCATCCCTGCTTACTTCCCCTGCTGTAAGACCAGTAGCCACATACATATAAATGAGCTCATCAGCAAATCCAGGTGATGTATAAAATGAAAGTAAAAAGTCAAGATTGTCTGTTACATAACCTGTTTCTTCTGCAAGCTCTCTTTTCGCACAATCAGCAGGCTCTTCCCCTTCATCCAACTTGCCTGCTGGTATTTCAATAATCGTTTTTTCAAGTGCTTTTCGAAATTGCCTAACTAAAATCAACTTTCCTTCTGTTGTAATAGGAAGAATAGCTACAGCTCCAGGGTGTTTAATAATCTCTCTTTTACTTGTTTTTCCGTTAGGCAGTTCTACTTCATCCACTTGCAAGTCAATGATCTTGCCGCTGTATATCGAGTTAGATTTGATTGTTTTTTCGTAAAGATGATTCAACGATCTCACTCCTAGGTTCTTTTTGACATAGTTATTACATAGAAGTGTACCATATAATCTATCATTCGAGGATGTGTGAGATATGAAAGTCTATGTACACAATCAAGGAATCGTTTTAGCAGGTAAAGCTTGGGAAATTAATGCCAAACTGAAAGAGTCTATGCAGCATTTTGAGTACGTAGAAGACTGGGTTAAGACTGTTCATTCACGGCCTAAATTAAGACTGGTCCATAATGCTGCCACCACTGCCCAGAAAAAAGCTGGATCTTCTTGATAGCCTCTTCCCATAGTCTTAATATCTTTTCCTAACGTACGAAGAGCTTGCTCTGTCTTTTGTTGAACTTCCTGTTCTTCGATCCACTTTATTTCAGGGCTCACTTTTGCTTTTTGCAGCAAAGAAAGCTGGTTGTCAATCATTTCAAGCCTATCTCCTTTTAAAAGGGGCAGGGGCAAGATAACCTTCGTCAGGACTGCTTCTATTAGCGGCGTTAATGTATGATGACTAATCCCTCTATGCCGCTTCCTTTTATCAGCAAAGGACAAGCGCGGAATCCATACAGGAATCCCCCCTAAAGCCGCCACATTATTAGACCAATTCGCCAAAGACATTCCTGTAAATCCGTAATAACTTCCTGTGCCTACAACTCCAGGACCGACAGTGATCATAATAATGTCAGCTTTAAGATGTTCATGGGCAAATTGAAGAGCAGTTTGGATGGTAATTGCTTCATATGTCCCTCCAAAAGCCTGGCCTACCGTAATGGTTACAAATGTCTCTTCTCCTTCAAGTGCTCTAATGTGTTCACTGAGCATAAGAGGCAAAGCTGCTTGATCATCAATGATAATACACACAGTAGCCCCTTTGTCTAAAACTTTAGAACCTGCATAGAGGATGGGAATCATACTATGCAATTCACCGACTAAAACAGGCTTCTTCTCTAAAGAAAACGCGGTTTGAAACAATGAATGATATGGACTTTCCTGTGATTCTACAGATAAGACTTGATGCTGCATCGGAGTATATCGTAATTTCAGAATATGACCGTCATCCCTATTTAGACAAGGAGTCACATGGGCATTCTCTCCCACTGATTTAACAAAATCATATCCTCCGGTACCTAGATTCAATTCGCTCGCTGTGGTATTTAATATAACCGTATCTCCTATCCGTCCTTTTTTTGTCAGCGCTTTGTATAAAACAGCTTGTTGTGTGCGAGATGTCTGCAAAATCTGTATATGATTATCTTCAAACACAATAGCTTTGATCTGATCTCGCACTTCTGCAAACATCTCACATCAGCTCCGTTCTTTTCCTTTGCTCATAGTATGAAGTTCCCCTTCCAAATTATTCATAAATTACTAATTCCTCATCTTCAACACAAAAAGCCGAGCATAGGCTCGACTTACACTAGATCCACTTATAATAATGGTTTAATCAATTCTTCTAATCTTTCATAATTCACTTCACCAGGAATCACATGGGCAATGACTCCTTCACGGTCAATAACAAAAGTTGTCGGCAGAACTCTTATTCCGTAACGATCTGATACAACCCCATCTTCATCAAAAAAAACAGGAAGTGTGAGATTCATTTCTTCTATAAATTCAGGGGCATCATTTAGCGTTCGTTCATACGTCTGCATATTTACAGTCACTATGTCTAAACCCTCTTGATGATATTCTTGCTGTAGTTCCATAAAGTCTGGCATTTCATCACGGCATGGCTCACACCATGAGGCCCACATATTAAGGATCACAACTTGACCCTCGTACTGATTAAATGATTCTTGAACGCCTTGATAGGTCGGCAGTACAAAATCTTCAGCAACCATCCCAACTTCATTACCTACCTCTTGCCTGTCCATTGTTACAACCGTCACAACTGCTAAAATACACGCTATAGCTAAAACCAAAAAGGTTCTTTTCCGTTTCATTTTTCCACATCCATTCTAAAATCACTTACTCTATTTTCTCCCTACATTATAGAATTTTAAAAACGAAGCCGCAATAAACAATAAAGTGAACGTACGATGTATTTCTACTAAATACTCTTTTCTAAAAATGAAAAGTTTGCTAGAATGAAGCAGTTATTACCCAATAAAAAAATGACTATTCATAAAAAGGAAGGAACCTACTATGTCAATAATTGAAGCAATCATTTTTGGAATTGTTCAGGGAATTACTGAATTTCTTCCTATATCAAGTACGGCTCATATTATCATTACACAAATGGTTTTTAATTACTCTTTCCCCGGATTTGGATTTGAGATCTTTTTACACCTCGCTTCCATCTTAGCGGTTGTCATCTATTTCAGAAAAGATATCGTTGAAGTCATTATTGGATTCTTCTCATTTTTTGGGAATCGTTCAAAAGAAAACCGTGTGCATTTTTTATTTGGACTCTATATTATCGTAGCAACTGGAATTACAGGTGTGTTAGGCGTATTACTAGAAGATTCGATTGGCAGTGTTTTAAAAACACCACCTTTTATCGCCTTAGCTCTTGCTACAACGGGAATCTTCTTGATTATTATTGAACGTTTTGTTAAACACGGAAACCGAACAGAAAAAGACATGACATTTGTCGATGCAATTATCGTAGGTTTAGGACAGACACTTGCTGTTATTCCTGGAATCTCAAGGTCTGGAGCGACTCTAATTACAGGGTTATTTGCAGGATTAAATAAAGAAACGGCTGTACGCTACTCGTTCCTTTTATCTATTCCTGTAATCCTAGGATCAACAGTGTTAGCTATTGGTGATTTTACAGACGGCACACTAGTTGCTGAAACAGGGGTCCTGGCATTAGTCGTTGCTTTCATCGCTACATTCATTTTTTCATGGCTAGGTATTGTATGGCTGATTGAGTTCCTAAAACGCAGCAAACTTATTTACTTTGCCATTTATTGCTTTGTTGCTGCCATCTTCATTTTCTTCTATTTTGATGCAAACTTCATTATGGAACTTGAATAAAGAACATTAAAAAGGAGCTGTCCTGCTGGGACAGCTCCTTCTTCGTTTTAACGTTTCTAAAACTAACTATATTATGAAAGCCATACGATCAAGCTGTACAATAACGGAATCGTCAGCACACAAAGAATTGTCCCCGCTGCCACTATAACTGCCGCAAACTTAGTATCGCCTCCATATTTCTCTGCATACATTGTAATGGTTGGTGCAGATGGTGTTGCTGTCACAAGGATAGCTACTCCGATAACAGTCATAGAAACAGGCAAATAGATAAAAGGTAAAAGAAAAACAGGAATGACAACTAATTTTGCCAGCACGGCAAGCCACACATACTTCGATGTCATTAATTTCCGGCAAGTAGAAGACGTCAAACCAGCTAATAAACTGCCTATCAATAACATTGATAATGGCATTGTCAATTGTCCTAGTGTTAAAAGCAGGGAGGATACAGGAGAAGGCCAGCCGAAGGGCAATAGCATTATGACCAATCCAAGAGTAATAGCGATTATACCAGGATTCCAGAATAATAAGGATAGGTTAATTTTTTGATAGTTTCTCGCCACTAAGTAGATGGCATACGACCAGATTAAAAATAGATAAAAAATTATAAAAATAGCTGTATATAACACTCCTATTTCTCCAAACAAATAAAAAGTAACGGCGTATCCGATGAATCCTTGATTTCCAAATACAATTAACCCTTCATACACACCTTGCTTATTCTCAGGTAATGTCGCACTCCTTCGCATTCCTCTTCCTACTAAGATTGCAACTGCCATAGCATATATCGATAAACCTATTAACCATAGGAGTTCAAACATGATTTCAGTTGATAAGTTAATGTCCATAGCATAAAGGATCAAAGAAGGAAGAGTAATGTATAAAATCACTTGGGTCAAAACCCTATTTGCTTCAACTGGCAGAATTCTCACCTTCCGCGCTGTAAAGCCTATGAATCCGATAACTAACAGCCCAAGCATCTCATAAAAGAGAAATGCACTTCCTGTCATAGCCCTCACCTCACCCTATGTGTATGAGGAAAAATAAAAAAGGTGAGTGAACAAATATTGTTCACTCACCTAAAGATTCCTTTTTACACTCGATCTAGAGCTTCATTAATTGGTGTATCACCATTTAAAATTTCAAACGTTTTACCATAGGTATTCACCCGATCCACAACCTCAGCTAAAACCTTAGCAACATCCGCTCTAGTGATCGTGGTATCGCGCACTTCAATTTCCTGCTCTAGTTTAATTTTTCCAAGAGCCTCATCATCTGTGAGAGTGCCTGGTCGTACGATTGTATAATTTAAACCTGATTGTTTTAGATGATCGTCTGCTATTTTTTTAGCAACAAGGTAATGTTTGATGCGATCACTCTTATCAGGATCAACAGTCCCCATTGAGCTAAGCAGAACAAAGCGGTCGACCTTATGTTTTTTCGCAGCATCTACTGCTTTCATCGCACCCCACATGTCAATTAAAATCGTTTTATCTGCCCCGGTATGACCTCCAGAACCAGCTGCAAAGATGACAGCATCTATCCCGTCAAAGGCATGATCGATATTTTCCTCTAAATCAGCAATGACCACTCTGTCTGCGCCTGCATCCATAAGTGATTCTGTCTGTTTGTCATCTCTAATCATCGCTACTGCCTTATGATCACTTTTGCTTAATTCTTTAATAGCTTGCTTTGCTACATTTCCATTTGCTCCAACTACTAGTATATTCATTTCATTCACTCCTTTTACTATCTCAATAAATCCTTTCCCTAATTCAGGTTTTCATAAACATCAGAAATAAGCATTAAAGCATTTACGAACGACAAGGAAGTTAGTATGATAAATATAGTAAAATCAACCAAAGGAGCTTTAATCTATGAAATTGTCTGATTGTTCTTTTATTAATACAGAAAATGAACTTTTAAATATGCTTGGGGAACCTAGTCTTTTAGCTAAACGAAAAGTTATTGATCACATTGATCGGCATGTGAGCGAGTTTCTATCTAAATCTCCCTTTGTCGTATTATCTACAGCCAACGCAGCTGGTTTATGTGACGCATCACCACGAGGAGATGCTCCGGGCTTTGTATCCATCCTTGATTCAAAAACATTGATTATTCCTGAGAGACCAGGCAATAAGCGGCTTGATTCCATCAAAAACATTCTTCAGAACTCTCAGATAGGCTTGTTATGTATCATTCCTGGACTTAATGAAACTCTACGAATCAACGGGAAGGCTAGAGTAACGAATGATCAAAATTTATTAGAATCAATGAGTGTAAAAGGGAAAATCCCCATTTTAGGAATAGTCGTTGAGGTAGAAGAGTGCTTCATACACTGTGCCAAAGCTTTTATTCGTTCAAACTTATGGGATTCAACTTCGTATGATAATGAACTTCCAAATCCAGCCTCTATTTTATCAAGTCATGCAAAGACATTGAATCGTGACACAGAAACAATTCAGCAGCAGCTTGAAGAAAGCTACATGCAGCGCCTCTATTAAAAAAAGAAAAAAGGACAAAGCATTTAATGAGTCTTGCAAACAATAACGCCAGAGGAGTAAAGTTTTTTCAACACTCCGCTTCATACTATGCTTCAGATGAAGTAGCATTTTGTTCGCTCTCAGTTAAATACTTCCGTCCCAGCTTTTTTTATTTTACTTCCTCTTTTCGATCATATACCGGCACCCATCCTTCTTTTGTTTTAAAAATGCGAATGGCTACGACTTGGCGATCTTCTTGCAGCGTGAAATAGTGACGATAATTTTCAGGTACAGAAATTAGATCGCCCGGTTCTAACTCTACTTCAAAGAAACGGCCATCTTTCCCCTCAATAGCAAATATCCCATGTCCGCTCACAATATAACGTACTTCGTCATCAGTATGATGGTGTTCTTGCTTAAAGTTTTTAAGTAAATCTTCAAGCTTGGGCGTAGCAGAAGATAGTGAGATTACATCTGCAGTTAGATAGCCTCTTCTCTCTGAAATATCAGCAATTTCATTTGCATAAACTTCTAGAATTTCTTCTTTCTCAGCCTCTGATAATGTGTACTTTTCAACTAAGTGAGACGGTAGTTTATCTGTTGACCAGTTTTCATGGATAACACCTTGATCATTTAAATATGCTTCTACCTTTTCTCCTTCTAGTCTCTCGTTCGTATCATGAAATCTCAATGTTGCCATAGTTCATTCCTCCCTTAATCGCTTGTACATGTTGTGTGAGAAGCAGCTGTTTCACATGAAAGCTGAACAAAAATTCAAGTGCTTCCAGATGTTTTTTAGCTTCTAGGCCGTCACGCCCCCAGACAGTGATTCCGTGATTTCTAATTAAAACAGCTCTCGTTTCTGGTTTAATAACATCAGCAACAGCTTGGCTAAGTTTAGGGATATCTCCAAAATTACGAACAATAGGGATCGTTAATTCCCCGTCCTCTTCCCAAATATTGAATGCTTTAATTAATTCATTGCCTCTAAACGTTACGGCTCCTGTATCACCGTACATATCTGAAATTAAATTATTATCAATTGTATGCACATGCAGCGAGCATCCAGCGTCCGTTAACCGGTATACTTGTGCATGAAGGAGCGTTTCTGCAGAAGGTTTTAAGGATGTTTGTTCGATAGATTGACCCCATTGATCCACTAACAAAAAATCTTTTTCCGTTCGTTTACGCTTATCTACTCCGCTAGCTGTCACATAAAAAGATAACGGCTCATTATTTACCTTTATAGAAAGGTTGCCGCTTGTTCCAGGAAACCAATCACGAGCAGCTAATTCATCTTTAATATCAGCTAATTCGTTCCACTTATCTATCGACAAACTGACTTCCTCCCTTCTAAGTAATTCGTAATCTGATGAAAATTTTCAAAAGGCTGATAGGTAATATTTAATTCCTCGCATTTTTCTTTTAGATAGTCTCGTGCAAAAACTAAGTCTGCTAACTTTGCTGCTTCAAGATCAGTTATTGAATCGCCAATGACAATACGCTCATGCAATGTCTCATCGAATGATCGTATAATACTTGGTTTGCAGCATCCGCAGCCATTAGTGCAATGCGTATCACAAGAATGCGGCCATTTAATTAGGATTTTCTCACCTGAAAAATCGGCTTTATTACAATAGATCTGCTCTAGAGGCACATCAAATTCTGCAAGCATTGGATAAACAAAAAAATCAATGCCTCCGCTCACTACGTAAAATGGGATATCTTTTTCATTCGCATAAGTTAACAGGGAAGCAAAACCCTCCCGATAGTGTGCGTTCTCCCTGAGAAATTCAAGCATGTCTTGCTTTTTAGAAGAGGGAATATAGGAGAATAATTTCCCGACCCCTTCTTGTATCGTAATGGTTTGATTTAAAATCTGATCCTTGATCTCTTCCCATTCAGGAGGGGCAAACTGCTTCATTAGAGCAATAATGTTGTCTGATTCTGTAATTGTCCCGTCAAAGTCACAGAAAATAATCGGTTTCTTCATACTTTTATGAGCCCCCACGTATCTAGTGCCTTTCTCAAGTTTAAACTTGATTCAGCCTTCTCTTCTAATGTCTGGCCAGACAGAACACCATCTATAGCTTCTCTAAAAGCTGCACCGCCTGCGCTCGCTCCTTCTGGATGACCATGAATGCCTCCGCCTGCATTAATGACAGTATCAATTCCAAAGTCTTCAATTAATTGCGCTGTCATACCTGGGTGAATACCTGCTGATGGGACAGGAAATGCTTGAGCGTATGGCTCCTCTGCTGTTCGCAAAGCTTGAGCAATTTGTAATGTTTCTTGTTTGGGCATCGCTACACTGCCATAAGGTGACGGGAATAAGACTAGGTCTGCACCAGCCATACGTAGTAATTTCCCTAAAAGTAATGGATTGCTCACCCCATATCTACTAGAAGAGGTTATAGCCCCTGAAAAGGCTGGATGTGCTAAGATCGGCACATCAATTTCCGGGTCTTCTCTTAACCCTTGAAGAACATCGAGTCCGTATGTAAATACGTTAAACAGTAAGGCCGGTGCTCCGAGTTCAATCGCTGTTTTTGCCCGCTCTTTCAACTCAAATGTCTTTCCTGTTAAATTCACAGCATATAAAGGCCGATTTCCAGTTTCTTCTGCTGCTTCAGCAATCGCTGCAAGCCCAACCGGAACTCTTTGCTCAAGGGGAGTTAATTCATTTTCAAATAGAATTTCATCGTCTTTCACTAAATCAACCCCACCTAACGCTTGATGAAGCATTTGCTCATGAAGCGAGTCGAGTGACCTTCCAATAGCTGCCTTAAATATACTCATCACCAATGGACGATCGTAAGCACCTGTTAATTCTCTCACCCCTTGAATTCCAAAACGCGGTCCTTTGAAATGGCGTTGAATTTCATTGCTGAAATGTAGATCGATCAGTTTGATTGAGCCGTCTAAAGATAGTTTGCCAAAGGTCGTAGTAAGAATAGCCGGCAGATCAAAGCTGTAGTTAGCAGCAGGAAAAGAAATACTAATTAACCCTCTTCTGACTCCATCTGCTGATTCCTCTATTTCCCTCACTTCAACAACTTCACCTTTATGAGCAAGCAGTTGTGCTTTTTCAAGTTCTGGCAGATCGGTCCACGAACCAACCGTTAGTCCTATTGCAATTTTTTCTGCTTTTTTTTCAAATTCACCATTTTGATCATGAACTAAATACTGAGCGATAACTGTCATTTTTAGACCTCCTGCATGAATAGTAAACAAAAAAACCTCTTCCTAAAGAGGGAGAGGTTTGTATAGTTTAAACTCCCTCTTATCTATCAGCTAATAATCGCTGCAAGAATTAGCACCGTGTTTTTCAAACCGGTTGCCGGGCTTCACTGGGCTTGTCCCTCCACCTGCTCTTGATAAGAGATTGGTATAAAATTCTAATTAAACTCACTTAAATCTAAAAATTCCCGGCAGAATAAACTGAACAATCAATTTATTGTTACTATCATGACAGGTACTAACTTAACTTGTCAATAATTATTTTAATCAGATTTGAAAATTATTTATTTTAAAAAAATATTGACGAATTGTAGATACATGTTTTATAGTTTTCATCAAGTGATCTTACATTTTTCCAAAAACTTCATATTCCACTCTTATTACGAGTAGGCTGAGGGAATTGGCCCTATGACGCCCAGCAACCGACCTTTCTTTTATAATTGATGATTTAAACTTATCAATGGCACGGTGCTACATCCAACAGACTTTGTCTGAGAGATAAGAGAGATGCGATCATACATCCACCTCTTTTCGATCAGAAAAGAGGTTTTTTATTTTTATTATTTTAGGAGATGATCTAATGAGTACAAGCATTGCCACGACAAGTTATGAACCATTCACAGAAGAAACGGCTATCGCCTACATCGAAAAGCTTAATCAGAAGCTCGGCCTCTTCCCTGCACCTTCTCTTCTTATATGCAAAGAGATTGGTGATGGTAATCTTAATTATGTATTTCACTTGAGCGATTCACTAAGCGGACAATCTCTCATTATCAAACAAGCACTACCTTATGCAAAAGTGGTAGGGGAAAGCTGGCCCCTTACTTTAAGACGAGCAAAAATTGAAGCGGAAGCCTTGCAAAAAGCTGCAGAAACTGTCCCATCATTGGTTCCTAACGTGATACATACTGATGATGACTTAGCTATCACTGTTATGGAAGATTTATCTGACTATACTATCTTAAGAAAAGGACTAATTGATGGTGAGACCTACCCTAATCTTGGCAGGCATATTGGGACATATCTAGCAAAAACGATCTTTCATTCCTCTCCTTTTGGTGAAAACCAGCAAGAGATAAAAGAAATCTCAGTTAGATTTACAAATCCTGAGCTTTGTAAAATCACAGAAGACCTCGTGTTCACAGATCCTTTCTTTGATCATGATACAAATGACTTCGAAGATCATTTGAAAGATACTGTGAATGAACTATGGAAAAACGAAGAGCTTAAGCTAGAAGCTGCCAAACTTAAATATATATTTCTTACAAAATCAGAAGCTCTCATTCACGGGGATCTCCACACAGGGAGTGTGTTTGTTACTGCAGAAGAAACAAAAGTGATTGATCCGGAATTTGCTTTTTATGGTCCTGCTGGCTTTGATTTAGGTTTATTTATTGCTAATATACTATTAAATACCATCTCAAAAACGGCTATAGATGAACAGCAGCATTCTGACCTGTATCAAACCATCATCGAAACAGTAGAGGTATTTAAAGAAGAATATAAAAAGCTATGGCAAAACCACCATGTAGAAGCTTTTATACAAACAGAAGGCTACGTCGATTATATGCTAGGTACCATTTTTGAAGATGCTGTTGGCTTTGCTGGCTGTGAATTAATTAGAAGGATTATTGGACTTGCTCATGTGGCTGATATTGATAACATTTCAGATTGTCAAAAACGTTTATACGCTCAGCAAAATGCGTTGCAATTAGGAAGCACTTTCATCATAAAAAGACGAAATATTCGTACGATTGATCAATTAATTCAAGAAACAAAGGATGTGTTAAAATGACCATTCAATCTGTTGAGTGGAATCAAGAAACAAACGTACTCCGGATCCTAGACCAAAGACAATTACCTCATAAAGTGATTTTTGTAGATGCCGTTTCCATTGAGGAAGTTTGGGAGGCCATCACGTTTCTTAAAGTAAGAGGCGCACCTGCGATTGGTATAGCCGCAGCTTTTGGCCTCGTTTTATGGAGCGAAGAAAAGCAATCTAATCAACTTGAACTCTTTTTAGATGAGCTGCGGGCCAAACGAGATTATCTTGCCACAAGCCGCCCTACTGCTGTTAATTTATTCTGGGCCATAGACCGAGTGATTGAAGCAGCTATTAAAGCTAAAAGTGTCGAGGAAGCAAAAAAGCGGTGTGTATTTGAGGCAATAGCGATCCAAGAGGAAGATAGGAATACGTGTAGAAAAATTGGAGAATTTGGTCTAGAGCTCTTGGAAGAGGGAGATACGGTACTAACGATCTGTAATGCTGGAGGGATCGCAACGGCTCAGTACGGTACAGCTCTGGCTCCTTTTTACCTCGCAAAAGAAAGAGATATAGAATTAAAAGCTTATGCGTGTGAGACCAGACCCGTTTTACAAGGTGCAAGACTAACTGCTTGGGAATTGCAACAGCTTGGTACTGATGTAACCTTAATTACTGACAGTATGGCTGCTCATGTATTAAAGACAAAAAACATTACTGCGGTGATTGTTGGAGCGGACCGAATAGCCGCTAATGGAGATACTGCAAATAAGATAGGTACATACGGTCTTGCCATCTTGGCTACAGCACATGATATTCCTTTTTATGTGGCAGCACCTTTTTCAACCATTGACCTCAACACGTCAACAGGAGAAGATATTCCTATTGAAGAACGGGCACCCCAAGAAGTGACTCACCTCCAAGGTGTTGCGCTTGCACCTGATGGTACCAAAGTATTTAACCCTGCTTTTGATGTTGTACCTAATGAACTGATTAGCGGAATCATTACTGAAAAGGGGCTTATAGAAGGTGACTTTGAAAAAAAATTACAAGCACTCAAAAATGACTCCGTACACGTATAGAACGTAAAGAAGTTGAGTGATAAAGGTATTTTAACTTCTGGTAATCTGACATTTCAGATACCGCATATGTATAGCGCTCCTTTAAATTATTAAATTGATGTGGAGCTGGAAAGTTGTCAGTTCAACTGAAAAAGGCAAAAAATGCAGTGTAGGCGTAAGCTCTCCGCTCCTGAAATATACTTCGCTTTCCGCGGGAAGCTGCTGAGCCTCCTCGGGCTTGGCCCTGTGGGGTCTCAGCCCTGCTTTACATCACGCAGGAGTCTCCGTATATTTCCTCCGCTAGATTAGTACATTCAATAATTATTAAGTGTAGCGATATAGTTATCGTCAGTTCAAATAATAAAAATGCAGACATCCTTGGGTCTAGGTCTATCTGCTAAGTTCACTGAACAGTGATTATAAAAGTGGGACACTTTACAACATCTTTGCCATGTTGTTTGGAGCGGAAGGCGCCGACTCCAGCGGTATGCGCGTGACCAGGGAGATCCCAGAGGAGCGAATGCGACAAGGAAGCTCCCGGGCCGCCCGCGGAAAGCGTGTGCCTGCAGTGGAAATCAACCAACTACAGCAGGAAGAAACATCTTCTGTACCTTCTTTATCCCCCACAATCTACATTTATTTCATCCGCTAGATTAGCGATGGGTTCGTATCTTGATCCAGCACTCTAATAAAATCCCGACCTCTATTATCGTTTCATTAACAATTCTTCTTAAAAGAATCCAATAACTCTTCTTTCTGAATTCCTGTGCCAATCAAAATGATAACAGGCTCATCTTCCCTTTCAGCAGGCGTTAACTGCAAAGTCTTGGATGCATATTGAAAGTGAAAGAGTCTTGGTGTTTCAGTTAAGCGAATTACTCCTTTAGCTCGAATGATCAGCTCATCATTTTTCTTCAGCCACTTCTCAAAAGCTACCCTCTCTATATTCGGTACATCTTTTACTCGAACAGCTTGGAAAGTATGTTGATGATGATGATGGTGGTGATGGTGGTTTTGACTTTTTTCAGACTCTTCTAATTCCCACTTAAATCTTGAGGCGAACAACTCAGTATGATCTACATTTCCCATCTCAGTTTCAATAATAGGAGTGTTTTTCTGCTTCAAAACTTCAACTTTCTTTTTAACTTTGTTAAGCGTACGGCCGTCTGTTAAATCCATCTTATTAAATAAGAGTAATGAGGCAAACTCAACCTGTTGTTTTAATAACTGTCTTACGTCTTTAGAACTTTGAAACCGGCTTTGATACTCGAGAAATTTACTAGTATCTATTACACTTATAATCGACTGTAATTGAACGGCCTCAACTAAATGTGGGTGTGTGAGTGCTTCCATTATTTCTTGGGGATTAGCAATGCCTGTCCCTTCTATAAATAATATATCTCCTGGATCGTCTGAGCGCAAAAGCTCCTCTAGTTCGGTTCTCATATCTTCTTGAATCGTACAGCAAATGCATCCATTCAATAATTCAACCATTTCAACATCAGTAAATAAATGACGTTCTACATTCGTTTCACCTAGCTCATTCAAGACAATAATTGGTCTTAAGCCGTCATCTTTAGCTGATTGGATCATACGCTGCAGGACAGTGGTTTTTCCGCTGCCAAGGAATCCCGTTAACACATATGCAGGAATTTGTTTCATTGACCTGTCTCCTTCTCTTCTTTTCTACAAAAATATCATAAATAACCTCACAAATCAAAATCATTCTTATTTACACAAAGAAAAAAACATAAGGTTCCCCTTATGTCTTCCTCTATCATTTATATTATGCACTCATTTTCTTCTTCAAGAATTTTTCTTTACGCTTTTTCATCGCTTTTGTAATGTAACCGCCTTTAAAATTACGCGGTTCAAAGGAAACGATAAACGCACTTGGCTCATAAGCATTTACAATTTCAATAAACTCTCGCTCACGATCTCTCCGAGCTGTGCAATCTAGTCTAAAACGAGAAGAATTCATTCCTTCTACTTCAGCAGTCGAAACACTGAATCCTACCTCTCTTAAACGATTTGTTAATTCCTCATTACGCTGCATAATGTTGACTTCAATTGTTACATAACCAATCGCGAGCTTTTGTTCAATAATTGCTCCGATATAAAGTCCAACACCAAAGCCCAATGCATACGAAGCCATATTTAAATAGTTGGATAGATCACTGAACACGAGTCCAAGTGCTCCAACATAAATAATCCCCTCAAGTATACCCATAGCAGCAGCCTTCTCTTTCATCCCCTTAACCATCATAATCGTACGTAAGGTTAAGACTGGTACAAATAAAAGCTGGGCAACAAAAATAATTAAAGCCTGAACCATATTCAATCACCTTCCTTTACTATTATCCATCAGGCAACTCCCGTAGTTTAACAGGAAAACAACCATGAATCTACCACTTTTTTTCTACTTCTTTCGATATTTTTTCAATTTTATTACGAATGCAACGGTTTCCCCTGTTGTGAAGCTGTTTATGATAAACTAGCTAGGGAACTTTTTTCTAGCAAAGTTATTCTATATCTACTAAATCTAAAGTCACTCACATAAGAATAAATAGAACCTTCTAATAAAGGAGTCGATTTAAAAGAAATGAAAGCAGGTAAAAAATTAATAGGTTTTGGCAAAGACATGATCGGCTTTGTCTTGCTGCTGTTGTTCTTAATTTTATTTTTCAATATTGAATCATTTAAAAATACGGAAGCCTCTATCGCTGTCCCTGATACATGGTTAACGGTTAATACAATCTTCTTAAGTATAGTAATTGAAGCGGTACCCTTTATTTTACTTGGAGTCTTCGTGTCTGCTTTAATTCAAATCTATGTAAAGGAAGAATGGATACATCGTTATCTTCCAAAAAATGCTTATGCAGCCCTTCTGCCCGCTGCCTTTTTAGGAGCGATCTTCCCTATTTGTGAATGTGCCATCGTTCCTATCGTCAGACGACTCATCAAAAAAGGAATGCCCCTGCATGTGGGTGTGGTCTTTCTAGTCGGGGCACCCATCTTAAATCCAGTTGTAGCTGCATCGACTTATTATGCCTTTAGAACAGATTTAACCGTTTTATATGCGAGAATGGGACTAGCGTTCATACTTGCTATTATTATTGGAGGCATACTTTATGTCATTTTCAAAAATAGTGAGCAGCTAAAGTTATCTAAAGATGAGCTAGTAGGTATTACCCCTGTTACTATTGAAAGCCCTGTGCGCAAGATGAATCGGTTTAAGCAAACCCTCTATCACGCTTCAGACGAATTTTTCTTAATGGGAAAATATCTGATTCTTGGGGCATTTATTGCCTCGTTATTTCAAACGTTCCTAGATCGTGAGCTTCTTCTTACAATTGGAAGCAACGAATGGTCTTCAACGGCTGTAATGATGGCTTTCGCCTTCTTGCTTTCATTATGCTCTGAGGCAGATGCTTTTGTAGCTTCATCATTTGGAAACACATTTACTACTGGATCACTTATAGCCTTTTTAGTATACGGACCTATGCTAGACCTAAAAAATACAATTATGCTATTTGCGTTCTTTAAAGCTCGCTTTGTTGTTACATTTATGATCGTTGTTACAGTGACTGTTTTTGCGGCAGTGATGACTCTTCAGTTATTCATATTGTAAAAAGTACTTAGCTTGTAAAAAGTATTTTAAAATAAATGAGGTGAATGGAAATTGAAGAAAGAAACAGACTTAGGATTTCACGCCTATATTCGAGGGATTATTTTAATCGGCTTTGCTTTATTAATATTGGCATTTATCATTACTGGCAACATACGTTACTATATTGCCGTAAATATGATGCCGTTTATCTATTTTGCTACGGGCGTTTTTCTCTTGCTCGGTGTCGTTCAGATTATAAGAAGCACATCAAAAGGCCAAGAGGAAGAGCTGTTATGCGATTGCGGAACCGACCACAGTATGGAAGGTTCTCCTGTTACTAAATTACTTATTTACTCTATTTTCATTGCACCTATTGTTTTAGGGTTTGTGTTGCCGGATAAAGTATTAGATTCAACTGTTGCGCAAAACCGGGGGGTCCAATACGGTTCAGGCATTCTAACAAAACCAACAGCTCAAGTGTCGGAAGAAGGATCGCAGACTTCTCGAGCGGAAGCCTATTTAAATGATCCTGATGGTTATATGGAAAATCTCGAGTCAGAAACAAGCGCCAGTGACGAATTCAGCACAGAAGAATTTTATACTGAGGAAGGGTTTAACTCCTATTACGACGAAATGGCACAAGAGTTACTTGCAGAAGAACGGATTGTAGTTACAGAAGAAAATTATTTAGATATTATGACTGTCCTAGATTTACACCTAGACCGCTTTGTCGGGAAAGAAATTCATATAGTAGGATTTGTGTACAGGGAACCTGATTTTGATGATAATCAGTTAGTCGTTGCCCGGTTTGGAATGACTTGCTGTGTTGCCGATGCATCGGTTTATGGAACGATGATTGAAACGACTGAAGCAACTGCATTTGAAAACGATACATGGGTCAACGTAGTAGGTACGATTGACAAAACAATGTACAATGATTTTCACATACCTTTAATCCAGCTCGATACGATTAACGAAGTTCCAGAACCAGACACTCCATATGTCTTCCCAAGCTTTGGGATCTAACAAAAAAGGCAGCTCTTATGAGCCGCCTTTTTTGTTTCTTTATTTACATTTTAACCGTACGATCTTGTTCTTCTTTCTCTCCTAATGCTCTCCAACCTTCAATGGCTAGGAAGATACATAGAATAAATAAGATGAATGCTGAAACAAATAACAGCCAATTGCTTGCGATAAAGTTGTTATACATTAATACCCCAAGTGCTGCTACTGTGACAAAGAACATAAAGTACATCGGTATAACGACATAGAAAGTACGAGCTCCAGTCTTTTTAAGCCAGACAGCTACTGCAAGCAGGGCAAGTGCACCAAGCATTTGATTAGCTGAACCGAATAGCGGCCAAATTTGACTCCACGTTCCTGATAGAGCTAGTGCAGCCGCAAAGACAAGACCAGATGCTGTAGCCACATGTGAATTTTGGAACGCTTTTGGCGCTCGGTCTTCGGTAATTTCTTGGACTGCATAGCGCATAAGGCGCGTAGCAGAATCTAGTGTTGTTAGTAAGAAAGCAGAAGCTGTCAGGGCAGCAAATGTCACGGCAACCGTTTCGCTGATACCCCAAAATGACATAAAGTAACCGATACCAGCAGCAAATGTTCCAATCGGACCGCCTAATGCATCCATTCTTGCTGCAAAGTCTGCTTGTGATAAATACGCTACAGATCCGATAGCAATAATCGCTAAGAAACCTTCAAGGAGCATACCGCCGTAAGCAATAAATTTACCATTTTTCTCATTATCAAGTTGTTTCGCCGTTGTACCTGATGATACCAATGAATGGAAACCCGAAATAGCTCCACATGCAATCGTAATAAATAAGATTGGGAATAAAAAGCCCATCGTCTCATGACGGAAACCAGTGTATGCTGGTAATTGAATAGATGGAGCGGCAATTAAGATCCCCACTACGGCTCCAATAATTAACCCATATAATAAGAAGGCATTTAAATAATCACGCGGCTGAAGAAGCAGCCATACAGGCATAACAGAAGCTGCATAAGCATAGCCTAGTAAAATGAGTGACCATGTCGGTGCACTTAAATGGATGGGGAAGTTAATTCCTACCCAAATCGATAATAACATGGCAATGACACCAAACACGCTTGCAATTGCTAAATTGACACGAAGCTGGTTTACAAAGAATCCAAAAATAATAGCAACACCTAAAAATAAAATCGACGCTGTAGCGGCTTCAGGAACGGATACAAACGTATTTGCTACAAGAATCATAAATACACCGACAACTAAAATTAATGTTGCAATAGAAAATGTAAGAAATAATATCTGACCTCGTCCACCCATATATTCTTTAATTACCGCACCAATTGACTTCGCTTTATGGCGGATAGAAGCTTGAAGTGAAGTATAATCATGTACCCCGCCAATGAAAATACTACCAATAATAATCCATAATACCGCAGGCAGCCAGCCAAATGCTACAGCTGTTATCGGACCTGTAATCGGGCCTCCACCAGCAATGGTTGCAAAGTGATGTCCAAGCAATACGGGCTTCTTGGCAGGAACATACTCTACCCCGTCATTCACTTCAACTGCTGGAGTCACACGGTTTGGATCCACTTTTAATTCTCTTTCTAGAAAACGACCATAAATACGATAAGCAAGTAAGAAAATGACCCCTGAGATCATCATTAATGTTAAAAAGTTCATACTCTAGCTTCCCCCTTTAATAAGGCATCCTGAAATCCCTTTACAAATTCTCTCCCTTTGTTGTTAACGAGCACTTTTCTCTCTGTAAGGTCAACAATCGCAATGTAGCGATCAGCCCAGCCATGCAACCCAAACTTTAAAAACTGCAGCTTCCGAGCCTTCTTCACCTCCTTCAAAACAGCTTTATCTATAGGTTGATTGGTTACAATAAATCCTATAAAAAATGTCGACATATGTTCACGTTTAGATGGTACAAACTCTTTGATTCTAGCATCAATATCTTTGGCGAACTTCTTTATATCTGATGGAGTGATGGCTTGTTCTTGATGTTTGACAAATGCATATTGCTGATTTTCAACACTCCATACCTTAATTGACTTACTCATTAGATATTTCTCATCACGCCTTTTAAATTCAGCATAAAAATCAAGCAGTGTATCGCCTATTCTTTCCTCCCGGTACACATTAAACTGCATCGTGTATTGATTAGCCATATCATTAATAAATTCTTTCATTTTCTTTGTGCTGACTTTAGTCTTGTGCATTCCCTTCACCTTACTCCCCTTTAAAATCTCTCGAGTCCTGTTGCTTGTAGTTGTTTGATCCAGCCGAATGTAGATAGATCAATTTTTAAACCTGTATCTTTTAGAGGAAGGTTCGGTTCAATTAACAACTCTATTTCATTATGCTGAATTTTCTGAAACTTATTTCTATCAAAAGGCGCCTTATAAGATAAAATAAGTTCAGTAATCCCCCCTGTGCAGCAGGAAGAATTTCCGTGAAATAATGAAATGCTTACTGTACCTCCGTGCTTTTTTATAAAGTCATAGGCACGTTTTGAAATGGTGATAGGAATGTTCGAATCTTTCATTTAGACCCCCCATTCTCAGTGTACCTTCTAAAACACTCATATATTGAATGTTATTATTTAACCCTTAATAGTATTAACAATTTTCGAACTTTTCTACCAACTATTTATCATTATACAAAAATAGAAATAGAAAACAAGAGAAAGTTCACTAATTTGTTCGATTTTCTAACAATTCCATTAAATTATATGTTTTTATAGTACATTTCGTATAAAAAGAGCTGTTCTAGGATGAACAGCTCCTTCTTTTGTCTTATAAAATTAAGTCAGCCATCGTTACGATCGACTTATTTTCCATAAAAACACATTAAGATCACCGGACACACACTCTACTTTTGTAATGTAGCTTTCACTTCATCAAGCGTAGGAAGGGCAGTCATTGCTCCTCTTGTAGAAGCTGCAAGCGCCCCGGATACTGAAGCAAACTCAACAATTTCCTTCCACTGATCAAGAGCGATCTCTCCTAGAGCCGTATTTCTTTCGCTCAATTGATATAAGATTCCTGAAACAAAAGCATCCCCTGCTCCAGTAGTGTCAACTGTTTCAACTTTCATTGCCGGCACATGAATCGTTTCATTATCAACATGTACATAACTCCCCTTGCTGCCATAAGTAACAAGCAGCACCGGAATGTTGTACTTTGAAAGCTTTTTTATACCTGCTTCAAGTTCTATTTCACCAGTCAAAAATGTAAGTTCTTCGTCGGAGATTTTTACAATGCTTGCTTCTTTTAACATTGAACTAATCGTTTCTCTAGCGTCTTCTTCTGAAGGCCATAACCCTAATCTTAAGTTAGGATCATATGACACAATCATATTATGTTCCTTAGCCATTTTTACTGCTTGTAGAGTAGCACTTCTGCTTGGCTCGGAAATCATTGAAATGGAACCATAATGAAGAACATTATGCCCTATAAATAACTCGGAATCTAAGTTGTCTATAGAAAGAAAACGATCTGCACTAGGATCAATATAAAAGCTGAAATTACGCTCACCCGATTCATCTAACGTTACAAAAACGACTCCAGTTCTTGCTTCCTCTGTTAAGATCATAGAAGTAACATCTACCCCGTGGTTTTGCAACGTTTCTTTGAGAAACTCTCCCAATACATCTTGCCCAACTTTACCAACAAAGGTAGATTTCGCACCTAATTTAGCTGCTGCAACAGCCACATTTGCCGGAGCACCGCCGGGGCTTTTTTGATAAGTGATATTCTCTTTGTCTAACGGAATAAAATCAATTAATGCTTCACCTAAGGATATAATCCCTTTCATATTCAATCACACCTTATTTTTTTCTTTAACTTCGTTCTTTTTTATCAATTCGTTGAATGTGTAATGTTAAATAAACAAGTTCTGATGCGGGGAGAGCCTGTTCCAAACGTTCCTTTACATGATCTCTCAGCTGCAAGGCCGTTTGATAGGATCTGCTGTATTTCTCCTTTACAAGCGCGTGCATGTCTGGGTCTACATCTTGAAACGGTTCATTTTCTACTACTCGCCTCAAAGCAAAATTTAAGTGAGTCATTAATCGTTGATACGAAATGGAGTCTTCTTCAACTTTGACTTGCAGTGTATTTTCAATTAATGAAATGAGCTCATGAAGGATAACGGTAGTATTCATCACTTCATTCATGGTAGAGGCATTCATCTTGGCTGTATGAATGTGAAGAGCTAAATGTCCTGCTTCATCTTCAGGTAATCGAACTCCCGTTTTTTCGAAAACCAAGTCGACAGCCCATTTACCAATTTCAAATTCAGCAGGGTACAATGCTTTAATTTCGTGTAATAATTTATTATGTAAGCTGAACCCCTGTTTTATACGTTCAATGGCAAACGAAAGATGATCGGCTAAAGCCACATGAACATGCTCATTTAAACTGGCTTTTAACTTCTTCTCGGCATACGTAATGATTTGCTCAGCTAAAGAAATATGTGCTTCAGGCAGCATTTTTAACATTTGAGTAAATTTTTCATATTCATTCTTATCTTTCATGACAAACACTTTCTCAATCTTCTCAGGGTTAATTAAATCATTCTTCCGCTTACCAAAAGCTAATCCAGAGCCCATAACAATAATTTCTTCTTGCCCCTCTTTTACAACCACTACATTATTATTTAACACTTTATTAATCCTCATCATCATGCTCCCTACTTAATCCGCCATCAACAATATATCATCCGAATAACACCCTACCATTGTAACGAAATGAAACGAAAAGCGAAAGTGGCTTGCATAGGTACGATGACAGGTGGAGCTATGATAATTAGAAGCGCTTTTGGCTTCGTTTAGCATAGTGAAGCTGCCAAGGACCTAGCCACTGCAGCTAGACAGGAAAAGCGAAAGTGAATGCTTTGGCATTGCAGGTAAATGAGGAGAAGCAATATGAAGTCGCTTTTTGACTTCATTTGATTCACCGTTTTACCTCGCAGGCCAATGAACTGCAGCTAGACACGAAAAGCGAAAGTGAATGCTTTGGCATTGCAGGTAAATGAGGAAGCAGATGTAAAAAAAGTGAAGCTGTTTGACGGCTTCACTTTTCTCATTCAACTATTAATTTAAGATTAGCCCTTCATCTTTAATGTAAGAAGAGGAGTTTCACCTGCAACCACATCGGTTGCTGTTTCTTTGATGACGCTATCTAGGTCGTCTTGGTTTGTAACAACAATTGGCGTAATGATGCTTGCCGCTTTTTCTTTTACAAGTGCAAGGTCAAAGTCAACTAAAGGATCTCCTACTTTCACTTTATCTCCTTCTTTAACATGAGCTGTGAAACCTTCACCTTTCATATTAACCGTTTCAAGACCAATGTGAAGTAAGATCTCTGCTCCGCTCGGCGTTTTGATTCCAATCGCATGTTTTGTCGGGAAAACCTGCATGATTTCTCCTGATACAGGAGCCACAACTGTTCCATTAGCAGGTTCCACGGCAACACCGTCACCCATCATTTTCTCTGCAAAAGTTGGGTCTGGAACATTTTCAATAGCAACATATTTCCCCGTCATTGGAGAGTGAACAATTTCTTGAGTTGGTTGAACTGGTGCTGCTTCCTTCTTATCTAGTCCGAATAATTTTTTAAACATGTCAAATACACCTCTCAATTAATTTCATACTTACTAATTACATGACTGGAAATAATGCTTTTTTCAGGAAAAAGAAAAAGACCTAAAAAAACGCATAAAGATAGCTTAGTGCTCCCCATTCGTTTCTCAAGGTCTTGCCTGATCTAATCAGTTACAATCCTGCCATATTCATTTCGCTAACACATTTTAATATGAACAATAGACCTTGTCAAATGATACCGCTTTAGGGGAAGCGTTGTTTGTACTATTCCCTTGTTTACCATTTCTCAAACAAGAAAACATATCATGGCGGGATTGATGATTTTCACCTGAAAAATGATGATTCGCCCAAGCCATCTCAGCTAATTGACATAGTATGTATGGAACAGAGCAGAAAGGAGTTGACAGCTATGGGTTACTCTTATCAAGGTGGGTTTACGTTAATTGTCGTATTATTCATCTTATTAGTCATTGTCGGTTCCGCTTACGTATGCTAATTACACTTTAAGAACCCCCTCCTTATAGTGAACGCATATAACCCCCCAGTTTATAAACTGGGGGGTTAGTGGATATACATAGTCGTTATATTATGGAGTTATACTATGTTTTATACTAATGGTTTTATACTAATGGTTTTATACTAATGGTTTTATACTATTGAATCGTCACATCACGGAGGTAATATAAGCTGCTCGGATGAATCCAAAAACCTTCTACCTCATCACGAAGACCAGCTAGATGCTCTGTATGATAAAGAGGCACTAGAGGAGCTTCTTCGATTATAATTTCCTGTGCACGTTTGTAAATGTTTAATCGCTCGCCCTCATCTGTTTCTTGGCGGCCTAATACAAGCAGCTCATCTACTTCATCATTAGCATAGAACGTACGGTTTCCAGTCATGCCGAAGTTAGATGAATGAAACATCGGATAAAGTCCGTAATCAGCATCAGCTGTCACCGTTCCCCAAGCACCAATCATCATATCATGTTCTGCATTCGTGATACTGTCTAAAAACGCACCATATTCCATCGCACGAATATCAGCTCGGATCCCAATCTCAGCTAATTGACTTTGCAGGTATTCAGCTACGTCAATACGAATTCTTGCATCATCGGTCCAAATGGCTGTATCAAATCCACCTTCATAACCTGCTTCGGCTAATAAGTCTTTTGCTTGATCCACGTTATAAGGAAGGCCTTCTACTTCATCACTGTAGCCAAAAACCGGTGGAGCCAGAGGTCCTTTGGCAGGGAGTGCAGCTCCGTCCATAATGCCATCGATGATCTGTTCTTTATCGATAGCCATTGAAATCGCTTGTCTAACAAGCTCATTATCAAACGGTTCTTTTGTGTTGTTAAATCCTAAATAGGCTAAGCTTACACTATCTTCTTTTGCGACTTTAACCCCTTCCGTTTGCTCTATACGAGTAACATCACTTGGGTTTAAGTGGCCGATAATCTGTGCTGTATTTGTTTCAAGCTCTGCAACACGAGTTAAATCCTCAGGCACTACTTTAAACGTAATAGAATCGACCTTTGCAGCTTCTCCCCAGTACTCTTCATTCTTAACGACTCTTACCGACTGTCCGTGAACACGATCTTCAAACTTAAAATATCCAGACCCAACCGGATTAGAATTAATGACACTTCCAGGTTCTTCTCCCTCATCCATAGCCGCATAATCCGCCGTAATGGCTTCAGCACTAATTATATGACCGCCAGGGTGTGCAAAATGAGCTGGAAGCGGTGCAAATGGAAACTCGGTTTCAATGTGTACTGTATATTCATCAATTACTTCAACATTTGTAATCATATCAAATAAAAAGGCAACCGGAGAAGCAATAGCAGGGTCGAGCAAACGCTCAATATTTGCTTTAATAACTTCCCCAGTTAATTTCGAACCATCATGAAAAGTTACTTCTTCTCGTACCTTCACTTCCCACGTTGTATCATCAATTGGTTCGAATGATTCAGCTAATCCCATATGCATCGTTAGCTCTTGATCTGTGTAGACTAATGTATCATAAATAGTACGACCAACATTAAGTGTTTGGTGATCATTTCCTAAATGCGGATCTAGCGTTTGAGGGTCTGCTTGAACATCAATCACTAAATCTCCCCCGCTTAACTCTGCCGGATCAGCTGCTTTTTCACCCACTTTTTCATCATTTGAGCACGCAGCCATCATTGCACTAATTAACATTACCAACATAAATAAAGTGTATAGCTTAATTTTCCCCACTTTACGTACCTACTCTCTATTAAATTTTTATGATATTTACTGATTATAGCGTGTTTTCACATAAACACAAGTAAAAAGATAGGAATAGTCAAATCCAAATTATAAGGAAGGTTTTGAATATTGAATTCATTATTATCAAGGACCATTTGCGCATTGAAAAAACGAATGAATTTTCTAAATTTAAGTTTTTTATTCGTTTTTTTAAAAAAGCTCTTTAAAAAATAGACATAATACTCTATACTAACCCCTATACACAAACAATATAAAACAAACTCGTATAATCGTGAGGATATGGCTCACAAGTTTCTACCAAGCTGCCGTAAATGGCTTGACTATGAGTGATGATGACAATCGGATCAAATAATAGTTCAATTGAACAGGTGTTGTATGTATATTACTACTTATTTAGCAATATACATTGCCTTACTTTTCTTTTGACAAAAACCCGAATGTCAAGGTATCACTTGTAGTCTACAGGTGCCTTGATATTCGGGTTTTTTCATTATTAGGGAGGGGATCGTATGCAAGAGCTAAAAAATGCAATACGAGAAAGAGGAAAAGTATTATCAAATGATGTGTTAAAGGTTGATACTTTTTTAAACCATCAAATTGACACGGAGCTAATGGCATTGGTCGGCAAGGAATTTGCTGCACGCTTTAAGAATGATGGGATTACTAAAGTTTTAACTATTGAATCATCAGGTATTGCACCTAGCTTTATGGCAGCAACAGAACTTCAAGCACCGTTGATCTTTGCCCGTAAGAAAAAGTCATTAACGTTAACGGATAACCTCCTTGTAAGCAAGGTTTATTCTTTTACGAAACAAGAATCAAATGATATATCTGTCTCCAAAGATTTCATCCAAGAAGGAGATCGTGTGTTAATCATTGACGATTTCCTTGCTAATGGCCAGGCTGCATTTGGATTAATAGAAATCGTTGAACAAGCAGGAGCTAGTGTTGCTGGTATTGGAATTGTGATTGAAAAATCATTCCAAGAAGGAAGAAAAAAGCTTGATGATGCTGGGTATCGCGTCGAATCGCTAGCACGCCTGCACACTTTAAATGAAGGTAAAATTACATTTGTTGATGAACTCGTTTCATCTCACTCATAAGGAGGCTGCATCATGACGACTAAACCTATTCATTATCCCCTTTATAAAAGAGAGGATACAGATGCATTTTTTGCCTTATTCCAAAATAACTTAGCAAACTTTGTGATTATTGCGGTCACTATGCTCGGTATGGGATTCCCTGCTAGTATTGTGTTTGGCAAAGTTATTCCTGGTGCTGCTGTTGCTGTTATGGCCGGAAACTTATATTATGCGTACATGGCAAAGCGCTTGGCAGTTAAAGAAAACCGAACTGATGTAACCGCCCTGTCTTATGGGATCAGCACCCCTGTTATGTTTGTCTTTTTATTTGGGGTTCTTGCTCCTGCTAACGCTCTTACAGGTGACCCTGAGCTTGCTTGGAAAATTGCTGTTGCCGCAGCCTTTTTAAGTGGTTTGATTGAAGCTGTAGTCAGCTTATCTGGAAACTGGGTCCGTGACCACCTGCCGCGTGCAGCCATGTTAGGAGCTCTTGCGGGTGTGGCAATCACATTTATTGCTGGTGAAATGTTATTTAATACATTCTCCATCCCGGTTGTAGGTCTTGTTGCATTAGCTATTATTTTAGTTGGTGTAGTTGGTAAAATCGCAATGCCATTCAATATCCCGGCATCATTATTCGCCGTAATCATCGGTACTGCTCTAGCTTTTGCCTTAGGGTATCAATCTCCTGGAAGTATTGCTGAAGGTATCTCAAACATGGGATTTTACCCAATCGTCCCTTCACTAGCTGCATTTGAAGGAATGACTTATTTATTTGGAGCACTTATTGGATTACTTGCCGTATTACTGCCTATCACACTTTATAATGCAATTGAAACGATGAATAACGTCGATGCGATGGCAGCTGCAGGTGATTCCTATGATGTTCGTGAATGCCAAGCTGTGGACGGAACTGGGACGATGCTTGGTGCCATTTTTGGAGGATTGTTTCCTACAACTGTTTATATTGCAACAGTCGGCTCAAAACAAATGGGAGCCGGACGCGGGTACAGTATATTAAATGCCGTTGTTTTTGGTGCAGCAGCTGTAACAGGTGTGATTGCTGCATTAGCCGCGATTATTCCATTAGCTGCGATCGCACCAATTCTTGTATTTGTCGGCTTATCAATGGTCACAACAGCTTTTCAATCTAATGAAAAGAAATACTATCCTGCTGTTGCGATCGCAATGCTGCCGTATTTCGCTAACTATGTTATGACACGATTTAATAATGGAGCAGGTGAAGTCGTTGCCGGGATTTCTGAGGGGATCGTTCCACTCGGACAAGGAGCTATGTTTACAGCTATTTTACTTGGGGCTATAACGGTTGCTATTATCGATCGGAATTTTAAACAAGCAACCATCTTTTCTCTGATTGCTGCCTTCTTATCTTTTGTAGGTTTTATGCATGCACCAGCTCTTGCAGTTAATGCTGCACCAGATTATGCTATTGGATATGTATTAGTTGCAGTTTTCTTTGTTTATTGTGCGTATAAACAAGCATCGGCACAAGAAGTCACAGAGCCTGCTTTAACGAAAACAAAACAACAAGTAGCCTCTTAATAAAATGAAAGACGTATCCGCAGTTAAGTGCGGATACGTCTTTTTATTTTTCTGAGCTATCGTTTTTTTTCTCAAGCTCAGCCAGTTTTGCAATCAGAATATGCTGAGGCATATGCATAATTTGTTCAATCGGCACATTCAATGATTTAGATAATTTCTGTGCAGTCTCGGCTGAAATTTGTAAAGGTCTCATGTCATCACTCCTCGTATTTATTAGTGTAGCGGATGTGACTCTATGATGGCAACACCTTTAACCGTTTACAATGGTCCCGCCGTTTACATGAAGCATCTGTCCGCTGACATAAGAGGAATCATCAGATGCTAGATAAACATAGGAAGGTGCCAATTCTTCCGGCTGCCCCGCACGTCCTAGAGGAGAATTCTGCCCAAAAGAAGCGACATGGCTTGCATCAAAGCTTGCTGGGATAAGCGGCGTCCAAATAGGACCAGGTGCCACCCCATTTACTCGTATGCCTCGTTTAATTAATGATTCTGATAAGGAACGGGTAAAGCTGACGATCGCCCCTTTTGTTGAGGAGTAATCGATTAATTGATCATTTCCTTGATATGCCGTAATAGATGCTGTGTTAATAATACTCGCACCTGCTTTTAAATGAGGCAGTGCTGCTTTTGTTACATGGAAAAAGGAGAAAATATTTGTTTTAAATGTTCTCTCTAACTGCTCTGCAGTGATCGCTTCAAGTGATGTTTGAGGATGCTGCTCTGCTGCATTATTTACTAGAATATCTAGCTGATTATAGGTTTCAATCGTTTTTTGAACAAGCTGCTTAGCAATGCTTTCCTCTCCAATATCACCAGTGAATAATAAACATTGCTTCCCTTCTTTTTCGACTAACCCTTTGGTAATCTGGGCATCTTCATGTTCATCTAAATACCCAATGACAAGGTCTGCTCCCTCTCTAGCGAATGCTACAGCAACCGCTCGTCCAATCCCGCTGTCTCCTCCTGTAATGAGAGCTACTTTCCCTTCAAGCTTCCCGCTCCCCTTGTATTCCGTCCGGTCATACACAGGTTTTGGGTTCATTTCCTCCTCAAAGCCTGGCTGGCGATTTTGATGCTGGGCTGGCTGACTAGTTGGATACGATTTATTTGTCATATAGCAACACTCCTTTTCCATTAGCTTCTCACTAATGAGAAAAATCATGAGGCTTCTATCACCCGGAAATGAAGAAACCTTTTAAAGTTTCCACTATCAATGTCGTTGTTTTAATGTTCATAAATCATTTTCCGAGTCATGCCCCCGTCAATAACGATATTCTCACCAGTGATGAATGAATTCTCTTTTTGAGTTAAAAACAGGCATGCACGCGCAATATCTTCTGGTACGCCGACTCTTTTTGAAAAATGCTGGTTGTGATCAACCTCTCTTAGTTCCCCTGCATCTCCTGTATGAATCCATCCAGGGCTGATCGCATTTACACGGATCCCTGAATCTTGAAGACTCGCTGCAAAAGCATGTGTTAGAGAGATGATACCCCCTTTTGAAGCAGCGTAAGCCTCAGAATTTGGTTCAGATATGATGGCTCTAGTCGACGCAATATTTACGATCGCCCCATATTTATTTTGCTGCATTACCTTTGCTGCTTCTTTTGTAAAAATAAACACACTTCGTAAATTCGTGTGAATCACATCATCCCATTCGCTCACGTCTAAATCAAAGGGAGGTTTAAATGAAGAAACACCTGCATTATTAATCAAAACATCAATTCGCTCAAATTGTTGTTTCACATGTCCAATCAATTCTTGTATTTGATCTTCAGACCTGACATCACATGCCATAGGATGATAAAGGTGTTTGTCTTTTTCATCTATTTCTCTAGCCGTTTTTTCGACTGCCTTTTGATTGATATCACAAGCAATTACGGTCGCTCCCCTTTTGACATACTCTAATGCAATCACTTTCCCTAAACCCTGTCCTGCTCCTGTTACAATTACGATTTCATTTCTCATGATAATGCCTCCGTTCTATTTAATTAACAAATTGTGTAATTTAATGTGCTGTACATTTTAACGCGTTGTACAATATTTGTACAATTATCTAAATCACTTTATAATGATCATAGTAGATAAGGAGGCTAAAGTCATGTCACACACATTCGACCGTATACTATTCGGCTTATTTATTTTTTGGTACATAAACGGAGTCATTCTATTAACCTTTGATATTCTGCCTCCTGCTCTTGAGTGGGCTAACGCAGTGTTTCTCATCTTATCCGGAACTCTTGGAGTCGTTTACTTTATCCGAAATTATGGTGCCGCTCTTGGGAGTGTGATCAGTGCTGCTATCTTTTTGATTACACTGCTTGTTGAAGGGGCAGGAGTTCATTACGGGTTGTTTTTTGGACACTATTATTACAATCCAGATTTTGGTCTTGTCGTATTCGACCTTCCTTTAACGATCGGCTTTGCTTGGTTGATGGTTATAGCAACGACCCATGTCATCAGCAAACAACTGACAAAAGCCCTTTCTAATACTTGGATTAGGGGACTGGTTTACGTTGTAGCTGGCAGTTTATTCGCTGTTGTGATTGACTTAATCATTGATCCAGTGGCTTTCCATATTAAAGAATATTGGATATGGGATCAGGGCGGGTTGTATTATGACATTCCTTTTTCAAATTTTGCAGGATGGTTTTGGCTTGCTTTTTTACTTCACGCTATTATTTATCTTCTGCTTTCTTATAAAAAGGTTTACCACATTGATCAATCACCTTATTGGAAGATACGTATGGTCTGGCTATTTGGATTAATGATTTTCATGTTTATGGTCATTGCTGCAACTGAACAGCTTAGGCTGGCTATTGTTGTCACTGCCATCCCTACCTTAATTATTTTATTGAGCTATCTCCTCTCACTACAGAAAGAAGAAGGTGAGTCTAGATGATTAGAGATAAGAAGAGTGTCTGGTTTTCAAAAGTGTTTCATTTTTATACCACTCATTGGCTTCTAAAAAGATCCTTTTATTCAGTCAATCTAAAGGGAACATTCCCTAAAACGGACAGACCTCTTCTGTTAATCGCCAATCACAGCAGCTGGTGGGATGGTCTCGTTTCCTTTTATTTATCCAACGAGTGCTTACGTCATGAATCGTTTGCTATGATGAGTGAGGAAGGGATGAAGTCCTATTCCTTTTTTAGAAAAATAGGTGCTTTTTCAGTCAACCCATCCGATTCTCGCTCTCTCCTAGACTCGTTAAACTATGCCCAGACCAAGTTGACAACTAAACAAGCCCTGTGGTTTTTCCCTCAAGGGGCTGAACAACATCTTGAAAAACGGCCGCTTGAATTTAAATCTGGTGTTGGCTACTTATTAAAAGATAAGAAAGATGTATTAGTCGTTCCGCTCACCTATTACTACACCTTTAGACACGAGCAAAAACCTGAGCTATATATTCATGTCGGGACTGCTATTGAGAATAACAGCGGTCTAGGGGGAAATAGAAAAGAGATCACACGCTCATTAGAAAAAGCACTTACAAGGCAGCTTGAGGAGCAAAAGGAGGAGTTGGTTCTTGAGAAGCCATCAGAGTATCAATCTCTTTTGCAAAGTGGAAAAACAGTCAGTGAATGGCTGCAAACATTCACTTTAAAGGGAGGAATTAAATGATGACAATGATCCTCTGCTTCATTCTTTTCGTCATATTAATATGGGCCATGATCAATCGCTTATTTATCCCGAAGCTGCCAGATAAAAGTGAGAAACGTATCACCTACCCCTTGCTTTCTGTTTTGGTGCCGCTTAGAAACGAAGAGCGCAATGTAGGTGACTTACTTTCTTCTTTATCGAAGGTAACGTACCCAAATGTAGAATTTATTTTTCTAGACGACGGTTCAACTGATCAGACTCGACCTCTTCTAGAAACATACAGTCAATCTCTTACCAACGTAACTATAATCGACGGAAAGCCGCTCCCAAAAGGATGGGTGGGAAAGGTTCATGCATGCTATCAACTTGGAGCAAAAGCGCGGGGAGAATTTCTCGTTTTTATTGATGCAGACATTCGAATAAAGTCAGATACACTTCATAAAGCTTTACAGTTATTGGAGAAACATAAAGCAGGATTGCTTACAGGGTTTCCATTCTTTCCTACGACAAGCTTTCTAAGTAAACTGCTTGTGCCTATGCAGCATATGATTGTTCTTATGCACCTGCCGCTTTTTATGGCTAACTATACAATGAAGCCTGCTTTTACTGCTGCCCATGGTGCTTTCATGTTTTTTAGCCGCGAAGCCTATGAGAAAGCCGGCGGGCATCAGACCGTTCAAAGTTCTCTTGTCGAAGATGTCCATCTTACCCGCGCTGTAAAAAAAAGCGGCAGCAAAGCAATCATTGCGAATGTGACAGCTGACGTTACATGCTATATGTACGACAGTAATAAAGAAGTATGGGAAGGGTTTTCAAAAAACATTTTTCCCGGTATAGGAAGGTCAGTTATACTAGCCGCTTTTCTCTCTATTTTTTATTTTTTGTTGTTTATTGTGCCACTCCCTCTTGCCTTATTCGGTCTATTTACTTTGCAATTTTATTACTTGTTACCGTTAACTCTCACTTGGGTGATCAAATTCTTTATCGATCGTTCAATGAATCAAGAAAAGTGGCTGTGGCTCTTCATGCCCCTCTCGGCAATCAGCTTATTATTGGTATTATATCGATCCATGTTCTTAAGCTTTAATGGGAAGGGATTTGTTTGGAAAGGACGGCGTTATTCATGAAAAAGAAAGTTGTAGGGATTGTTGGCGGGGGCCTGGGCGGTTTAGCTAGTGCAGTACTGCTTGCCTATCATGGTTTTGAGGTGCATTTAGTAGAAAAGAATCAACATTTAGGTGGAAAGATGATGCGCCATCAGTTAGGTGGTGCTCAATTTGACTTTGGTCCAAATACCATAACCATGCCTAATGTGTTTAAAAGTATATTCAAAGAGACTGGTGTCAACCCGGATGATTATCTTGAGTTTATTCGACTAAAAACCCACACCAGAAATCACTTCACAAATGGGACGACGCTAGATTTGTCCACTGATGAATCTGAGGTAAGCAGACAGCTCACTTCATTTGAGCCAGATGCTCCTTCTTGTTATTCAAATTATTTAACTGAAATCAAGCGTTTATACGGATTGTCCGAGCGCTACTTCTTTCATCGAACCTTCACCAGCTGGACTGATTATCTTTCACCAGAGCTTGCTCGTGCGCTTACCCAAGTAAGGCCGCACCAAACCCTTGATTCATTTCATAGAAAATACTTTACAAATGAGCAGGTAATCCAAATGTTTAACCGATATGCAACCTATATCGGCTCCTCTCCGTATGTTGCCCCTGCTACATTTGCGATGATTGCTTACTTAGAGTTAATCGAGGGAGTGTATTACGTTAAAGGGGGAAACCCTGTCATTGCGGAAGCTCTAACTAGAAGAGCTGTAGAACTTGGTGTGAACATTAAGACAGGCACAGAAGTGATACAACTTGAAGTGGAAAACAATCGCGTAACGGAAATGACTTTGTCGACAGATGAGGTCATTGCTGTAGATGAAGTGATTATGAACGGGGACCTTTTAACCGTATATCCTTCCTTAGTAAAAGAAAAGTACCGCCCTTCTTTTAAAGATCGAAAAAGAGATTCCTATGAGCCCTCAATTTCTGCGCTCGTTCTCTTAGTTTCTTTAAATAAACGGCTTGATTCACTTATTCACCATCAGGTTTATTTTAGCGAATCGTACAAAAAAGAATTCAATGAATTATTCACAAAAAAACAGCTCCCGAAAGATCCTACAGTGTATATATGTAATTCATCTTATACGGATCCTGACGTCTCACCTGATGGAGATAATTTATTCATTTTAGTGAATGCACCAGCCATCACAAATAAAAAGGTTCCGCTAGATTTAGAATCATATAAAGAAGTAATCTATGATAAACTAGAGGCTTTTGGTGTAGAGATCAGACCCTATATTTTAGAAGAAATGACAATAGAGCCACATTGGATTGCTTCCACATTTAATGCATATCGCGGGGCATTGTATGGGCCAGCATCTAATAAACGAAAAGATGCATATTTAAGGCCAGCAAATAAAGCAAAAGACTTGAGCAATCTATACTTTGTCGGCGGCTCGACTCATCCAGGAGGCGGGTCTCCAATGGTCACATTAAGCGGCAAGAATATAGCGAAGGTACTCATAGATAAACATGTTTAAGGAGCTGTCTTTTGACAGCTCCTTCTTAACGTATAGCAGATAATGCAATAAGATAGTTATGCTTCCATCTCTAACAAAATCGCATCTTTTTCTTCTTGCGTCACATAATGACGGGTCTTAAAAACATTGTAGTTATTTTTGCGGATCGATTGGAGAATCGCTCGATACAATAAGGCAGACCCTTTTACTTGGAGTCTCGAATCAAGAGGGTATCCTTCCATAGTATCTAAGGCTTGTTCATACAGCATTTCTGCTCTTTCAGCGATCTCTTCAAAAACCTTCACAAAAGAAGAATTATTGATTCCCATATGCAAGTCGACCAAAGAATAGCCATGCTTCATCATTAAATCGGATGGCAGATAGATACGGTCTCTATCTAAATCTTCCTGCACATCACGGAGAATGTTCGTTAATTGCATCGCAAGCCCGAGCGCAATTCCACCCGCTCTAAGAGATTCGTGGTTCTTAGGAGCAAGAATAGGAAGCAGCATCAGCCCAACGGTACTAGCCACGTGATAAGAATAGTGTTCTAACTCTTCTAATGTCGTATATTTTGTTTTCTCTAAATCCATTTTCTGTCCGCGAATCATATCATAGAAAGCTACTTGATCCATTTCAAAACGAGAAAATACATCGTCTAGTGCAATCCATTTAGATTCTACAAGCGGCAGCTTTCTTTGCAAAAACAGCTCAAATGTTTCTTCAAAATGTGTCAACTCTTCTTTTGGGTTGTCACCTTCATCAACAATATCGTCCACTTCACGGCAAAAAGCATATACAGCCCATACGGCATTTCGTTTTTCTTTCGGAAGTGTACCAAAGGCTTTTGTAAATGTTTTAGAATGACGGCGAATGACCTCGTAACAATCATTATAGGCTTGTTCTATCCTATCCATCGTCTCACTCCTTTTCACCATGATTGGACCAACTCTTCTGTTTCAATATACTCATTTAACAGCTTTGCACCTTGCATCACAATTGGGATCCCCCCGCCTGGATGAGTTGATGCTCCTACGGCATACACATTTTCATATTGAAAGGGTTTTAATTGAGGTCTAAATACTCCTGATTGCATAAGGGTAGGAGCAATTCCAAAGCTTCCTCCCGCATATAAACCGTCCTGCATCGCATCTTTTGGAGTCCGGACTTCCATCCATTCAATCGCTTCTCTTAAATTAGGAAATGCTCTTTCCTCTAACTCCTTAATCCGTTCATCTACATAGTCATCAATTAAATCCCAATCCACGTTTCCGTTAGATGGAACTGGAATTAACACGTACATGACCCCTTTATTCTTAGGAGCGAGCGAGTCATCAATCAAAGACGGATGAAATACATACATGGAGGGAGAAGCCGGCAAAGTCTTCTTTTCAAATACTTCATTCATATGAGTTTCAAAGTCTTCTGTCATCAAAAACTGATGAACAGAGGACTCACTATACTTACGACTTAGCCCAAAATAGAGCAGAAGACAACCTGATGACGGGGTATACGACTTTTGTTTACTGGTCACTAATTTCTCAGCAAGCGGAAAGTCTCCATTTACAATTACTCGATCAACCTTATCTAAGTTATCCCCTGCACGTACACCTGTACACCTTGTACCATCAGTGACCAGTTCACTTACTTCTGAAGAAAGCTTGATCTCAACTCCCTTGGCACGAAGCTTTTCTTCAAAAAGTGAAACGAGACTTGCATATCCGCCTTTTACATACCAAATGCCATGATGATGTTCACTAAACGGAACTAATGAATAAAGCGCAGGAGACTTGTTAGGCGCCCCGCCTATATATAAGGTTTGAAACGAAAAAGCCTCTACAAGTCTAGGATTGATAAAATACCGGCTTGCCTGTTTTTTCACTGTTTGATATGCTTTTAGCTTCCACAATGTCTGTACATTTGAAGGAGAAAAGAAATCTCGTTTTCTCACAAAGTCTCGATCTAGAAACGCTTCTTTTCCTTCTTCAAATCTCCATTTCATTTCATTTAAATAATGAACAAAGGATTCTTCTTCTCCTGGAAACCATTTTTTGATCTCTTGTTGTTGTTTTTCGATATGACTCCATTTGAAAAACTCCATCCCATCAGGAAATTGTAGTTTGTAGAGAGGGTCAATCCGAATCATCTCAACCTCGTCCTTTTGGATCCCTACTTCTTTTAAGATGGAGTAGATCATTTCTGGAAGTAAAACAATCGTTGGACCTTTATCGATTTTAAAACCATCTTTGGAGACAAAGTTTAACCTTCCACCTAAGGAGGATTCTTTTTCATATAAGACTACTTCATTGCCTCGCTGTCTTTCATACAAAGCAGAGAGCATTCCTCCGACACCACCGCCAATAATTGCTGTCTTCACGTGGACACCAACACCTCCTTATCAGCATCAAAGATTAAGTTAGCTGTTATTCTTGCCGATTCAAAGATTGTAGGCAGCCCGCTTCCTGGATGAGTACCGCCTCCTACAAGCCAGCAATTTTCAAGTTCCTGAAATTTATTATGAGGCCTGAAATACATCATCTGTCCTAAGTTATGGGCTAAATTAAACGTCGCCCCTTTATAAACATGATGTTTTTCTTCCCAGTCAAGCGGTGTAATAATCTCTTCTACCTCAAGATTCTCTCTTAGCCCTTTAAACCCTGTCTTCTTTTCTACCTGCTCATATACAAGCTGCTTAAAAGCATGTTTGTTCTCTTCCCAATCGATTAAACTAAAATTATTTGGAACAGGGGCTAATAGATACATAGCAGATTTCCCTTTTTCTGCTAATTCGCCGTCTGTCACACTGGCATTTTGAATGTAGATTGATGGATCCTCTGAAAGGATTTTAGAATGGGTAATTTCCTCAACATTCTTTTTATAATCATTTGAAAAAAGGATTGTATGATGAGGAAGATCAAATGTTTTCTTAACCCCTGCGTAGATCATAAAAGTAGAGCAAGAGTATTTCTTTTTTTCCAATCGCTTTTTTGTATAAATTTTCAAGTCACGATCTTCTACAATCGTAGTCATTGCTTTTGCGAAGTCAGCATTAATCACTACATCATCGCAGTGAAGACGATCCCCGCTCGTTGTTTCAATCCCGATAATTTTTTTATTTTTAGTAATCAGTTTTTCTACTCCGGTATTCAGATGGATGCTTCCGCCAAATTCCTGAACGACTTTAGCCATCGCTTTAGGTATTTGATTTAACCCCCCTGTTGGATGGAATACACCGTATTTATGTTCCATATAAGATAGTATGCTGAATGCCCCTGGACAATCCCACGGTGACATTCCTAAATATTTTGATTGGAATGTGAATGCGAGTTTGAGACGTTCATCCTTGAAGTATTTAGATAAGACTTGATAAAGGCTTTGACCAAGTGATAATTCTGGAAGCGCCTTAATTGTTCTCCATCTCGTATAATCAAGCAAAGAACTATGTCTATTTTGCAGAACAGGCATTAAGGCATTCATTTTTTTCTCTGTTTCCCTCATAAACTGCAAATATCCTTCGCCCTCACCCGGAAAAGTTTGATCAATTCTCTCTTTTGTGATCGAAGAATCTCTTGAAGGAAAGACAGAGAGGGTATCAAATTTCAATTCATACATCGGGTCAATTTCTATCATAGAAAGATAGTCATTCATTCTCCGTCCCACTGCATCAAATAACTCTTCTAAAATATAGGGCATGCTTAGAAATGTAGGCCCTCTGTCAAACGTATATCCATCTTTTGTAAAAGAAGAGGTTCTACCCCCAAGATAAGATTGTTTTTCAAATACTTCTACGTGATACCCTCTACCGGCTAAGAGCATAGCTGCTGCCAGTCCGCCAGGGCCCGCACCGATGACGAAAATCTTTTTTCTTGCCACCGTATCCACCCTCTCTTAATCACTAATCATAACTTAGAAATAAATTGTACATATATTATACAAACAGTATAACCTTGAAACGGTTCTTTTTCAAACAATATCACTCCAATTCAACATTTACCAAAATAAAGCAAAAAAGACCCATGTAGAAACTTTTTCTTCATGTGCCTTTTTATCAGGGTTATTCTGTTCTATCTATTAAAGAAGATAATTCATTTGTTAGTTTTTCTAATTCTTTAAAGCGGTCCGTTATGGCTGCGATGTACTCATTTTGTTCCTCGACACTTGCAAAAACTTCTTCAACCATCGCATGTGATTGCTCGGTTCCGCTTGTAACTGTTGCAAGTTCCTCGGTTATAATCGCAGATGATGATTTTAATTTTTTCACCAGCTCATTAAAAGCACTAGCTGCTTCAGCCATTTGCTTCATTTTTGATAAAAGAAACTGTAAGCTCGTTTCCGTTTGTTCAGTTGCAAGCATTCCTCTGTTGATTGCTTGTTCACTAAGGTTTACCTCTAATGAGACGGATTCGGTTTTTTTCTGAATATCAAATAAAAGCTTGGTGATTTCTTTTGTAGACTGCTGCGAATGTGTGGCAAGCTTTCTTACTTCATCAGCGACAACAGCAAATCCCCTGCCATGTTCTCCGGCCCTGGCAGCTTCAATTGCAGCATTTAATGCTAGTAAGTTTGTCTGTTCGGCAATTTGATCGATCGTCGTTAATATAGTCCCAATATTTTTCGTTTTATCTGTTAGGTCGCTCATATTAACAGTCGTACTTTCTACCATCTTCTGAACATCATTCATTTCCTTTGCTAACTCATTTAAACGCTGATAACCTGACTCCGTTTCTTTAAGACTCTCATGAGCGGTTGTATGAACCGTTTCAGCATACGTTGAAACATATGTCACTGATTGGTCTTGCTCCTTTATTAATTCGTTCATTTCACTTACACTCATTGCTTGATCTTCTATTCCCCCGGAAACTTCTTTAAATGTTTGATAAAGCTGTGTAGATACAGCTTTTGTAGAATGAATATCTTCTTTTACTTTTCCGCTGAATTGTGTGATGACAGCTTGAGATTGTGCCACTTTATGTAATAAGTTTTCGGCTTTTTCTTTAGCTTTCGTCGCATCTTCTGCCTGCATTTCAACATCTTTTTGCATACTAGTCCCAATCCTGGCCTGTGCAATTAGAATAAGAGTTAATAACAACACATACAGATTGAGAGATATTAACACTTCACTGCCTAATCCGCTGAACATAGTTTCGTTTAGATTAAGGAAGAAGTAGTTGGTTAATACGAGCCCAAGCACTCCAGAAATAGCAATGAGATGATATTGATGATATAAAGTGACGATTGCTAAACTGACGTATACTAAAAGATAATTTGATAATTTTGGTGAGGTTGTCCCGAGTACAAATGTTAGAATAGAAAATGAAACAGTTACAGCATATGGAACATACATTTGTGCTTTTTCTTGAAAGGTTAATAAAGTGATCATAGTTGATAAAACTGCCCCGCACACTGCATAAGCTATGATCCCTTCCATTGGAACCGAGCTGATAAAATTACTAAGCAACCCTAAGCTAAATAAGGCCCAAATAAGCTTCGTTAATAGCCTGTTACGTTTTTTAAGTACGATTGTTGAATCGAGCAACTCTTCCACTCCCCCTTGTTATGAATGAATAATCATTCATATAAAAACTAAAACAATTGTCATGATAAATTAGTCTGATCACTGTGATCATACCACAGTTCATTTGCATCCTACAATTACCTTTTCAGAATTTTCTTCCTTCTAATAAAGCTTATTAGAATAGTATCTTTAACTTGTATAGTACAAACGTTACATAAGCGGCTTATGTATACCGTTTCTAAACTAAACTCCTTTTCGCGGGGAGCTAGTGATTTTATGCAAAAATTAAGGGGAAATATTGTTTACATGACAGTGATTCAAACATGGGATATAGCGGATTCGCTGCTTCTGAACTATACTGCGCTTTTCACGGGGAGCTGGTGAGTGGGATCTCACTCCTGCTCTAGGCCCCGTAGAAGTCTACGTATAGTTCATCCGCTAAGATATTGCTTTTTGTACCTATTATGTGGAGCGATTAAGTTATGGTTCAGTTCAAATAATAAACTAAGCCATCGTTTGCTAAAATCACTGAACAACGAACAAATACAAGGAAGGAGCACTTTACAGCATGCTCGCTCCGTTGACCTCGCTGCAGGTAGATCCATTTTCAGTATCCTTTTTTTCCTCCCACAGTCTTCATATATTTCAGTCGCTATATTTAGTACTTCCTTCGTATCCAGAATAAAGCATATTAATCATGTCCCAGCCCCTCTGCTTATGTTTCACTCTTTTTCTTAGGTATGAGTATTTCACCCCTTGTCTTATCTTGATTGAGAGTTTCAATTATTGTTTTTGATAGTTCGCTAGGAGGGTAGGGTTTTGTCAAATAGCTCTCAATCTCAGAGTGTCTTGTAAGCTGCTCGGCTTCATCTAGTGCTGAAGAAATAAAAATAGGCAAGTCACTCCAAAGATTATTTGCTTTTATCTTATGGATAAAGTCCCAGCCCGTCAGCTCATCCCCAAGCATAATATCTACAACCATTGCATCTAGAGGGAGCGAATGAGTGGAGTTAAGATGACTAGCCATTTTATCGACAAATGTGATAGCTGTGGCAGGGTTTGAGAAATGTTCAACATTAAACCCATAATTCTTTAATTCTTCAGCTAATAATAATGCCAGGCTCTGATCATCTTCTAACAACAATATCGTTTTAGGGCTCTCCCCTTCCGCCTTCAGCGTTTGGGAACAATCATTTAAAGGGAGCTCAATGATAAATGTACTTCCCTCGTTTTCTTTTGATTCTACGCTTATCTTACCGTTATGAGCTTCGACTATTTCTTTACAAATCGGAAGTCCGAGCCCTGTTCCACCAATTTTCTTTCGATCTGAGTTATCGATCCTATAAAACTTTCTAAATAAATTTTTCATCTCGTTCTCTGGAATACCAAGCCCCTCATCCTTAACAGATACAAAGAGGGAAGTGGAATTACTAGTTAATGTCGTTGTGATGTCACCGCCATTAGGGGAAAATTTAATGGCATTGCTAATAATGTTTGTAATGACTTGTTGGATCCTCTCACTATCCCCTTGTATGATCGTCTTTTCTGCCTGGTTGGTAAAATGCAGCGTATACTTCTCTGAATATGCCTCAAACCTTGTTAACACTTCAGATACAAGATCCCTTATATCTACACTCTCGTTTGTATACATCTGCCCGCCCGATTCCATCCGTTGTAAATCTAAGAAATCATTGATCAGATTCGTTAAACGGTTGGCTTCTTTATGGATCGTTTTTAAGTATTTTTCTTGTTTTTCAGGCTTCAGCTTGCGATGAAGCATTAATTCCGTAAATCCTAAAATACTAGATAAAGGTGTCCTCAGCTCATGGCTTACTGTACTAACAAGCTCTGATTTCATTTGCTCTACTTCATGCTGCTTAGTAATATCACGGTGTACAAAAATGGTCCCTACTTTATTATATCCATGGTATACAGGCTCGGCATACACTTTGAATATACGTTTTTGCTTGGTGTGAATCTCATAATTCATTGATAACACGGAGCTATTATCTTGTTTTAAAGCCTCATTGTAAAAACTGGCTACTGCCTCGTTACCACCAACCACATGTTCTAGTGCCTGAAACCACATCGAAAAAGGCGCCTTTAATCGAGCTTTTTGTTCACATTCAATCAATTGACAAAATGATTGGTTAAACTGTAAGAGATGCCCCTCATTGTCTACAAACTGAATCGCTTCATTTACATTATCTATGATATCTTGATTTAGCTGTCTTTCTTTTTCAGTTTCTTCGTGCATATGAACTTTCTCGATAGCTATAGACATATGATTCATAACTCCGCTTAATTCATTGATCTCAGTTTGTAAAAAAGGTTTACCGACTCTATTTGTCGCAAAAACAGCCCGCAGTTCCCCGGCGGAAGAATAAATAGGAATGTAGAGATCGTAAGCAGTCAGCACTCCCTCTGCTAACCCTCTCTCAACATCGGTCACTTCTCTTTCCACGAGATGATAGTTATTTTTCTCTCTTAAGATAAGTCCAATCCCTTGATCGAAATGATTCAATAGCTGAGTGACGTGCTTATCATAAATCCCTCTAGAACGGTAAAACGTTTCCTCAGTTAAGAATAAAAGCATTTTATCAACAGGATAAATGTCGCTTAAATGAGTAAGCAGCTCATCAAATAGGTCCTCTTTATTAAGAGTGACAGATATAGCATGGTTAAGTGAGTTGTATTTTAGTAATACGTTTTGCATCGCTTCTGTTTCATGAAGGGACTTTATTAACTGATCCTGCTTATGTTCAAGTTCTTCTTGCTGGGTTTTCAATTCAATATTTTGCTGAGTCATCTCATCTTCTTTTTGTTGAATGATCTCCACCATATCAAGAAACGTTCTAGATAATACTCCAATCTCATCTTCCCTTTGATGGCTTTTCAAAGAAACATCTTTACCGATTGCAAGCTCAGCTGCTGCAACCGTAACATCTTGAATCGGCTTTCCAATTTGTTTAATCATTTTGTACAGAACGATGAAAAGAATGAGAAGTACAACACCTAAAAAAATAACAAATAATGAGACTAGTATACTTACTTTTTGCGTGTAGCTGCTGCTTATTTCTGCCGCCTTTTCAGAGATTGTTAAGACATAATTAGATGTGTTCTCAATTAATTGGTTTACTGTATCATTTGCTCCGCTGTTGGCATAAGCACTTAAGCGGTCAAGCTCATTGTTACTTACTAAGCTTAAAGCTTCAGGCAGATGAATCGTCTGATATAGATGAATGGTTGTTTTAATTTCAGTTAATAAAGCAAGCTCTTCTGCTGAGAGATCTAAAGAGGAAAACCTCTCAATATACACATTCAGGGCATCTATTTCTCTGTAGAGAGCATTTAACTCTTCATTGTCTTGAAAAGCAAAGTAACCCCTTGCTCTTATTAACATCTGCTTAGCATGTGAATCAATTTCAAATACAATTTCCTGCTTTTCTAATTTCCGCTCTCTTTCAGCCTGATAGCTTGATTGGATTGACACCCCGTAAACAGCTAAAACTCCACCTACTATAACAATAACTAAAGATACAACAAGTAATAAAAAAGTAAATTGCCTATTGAGTGTCCTCTTGAAATAATTAGTCACCTAACATGTCCTCCACGATCGAGAGCAGTTCTATTGGGCTAAACGGCTTTGCTAAAAAATAGTTCGCACCCTCTTTATACATTTCATCCTGATCTTTTTGCTGGCTTTTAGCTGTTAACATTAACACTTTTGGTTGAGGAATAGCCAACTTTCTTGTCTCCATTAATACTTCTATCCCTGATTTCTCAGGCATCATATAATCTAGGATAAGCAAATCATATTGTTCTTTCTTTATTAAAGACAGGGCTTCAATACCATCTTCTGCCTCATCTAATTGAAGATGATCTTCCTCTAAAGTATCAACAATTAACATCCGTAATACTTCTTCATCATCAGCGATTAATATCTTTTTCAAACAAGCTCTCCTCCTGTTTTTACAATTATTATTTAGATACACCTTTTCGAGTCATAACACCCCAATCCGAGCGCTTCCTTAACGCCTGCCAAATACCTTCTAACCTCCAGAAAACAGTTAACGGCCGGTACCAGAATACTTCGCTTGAAGCATACAAAAATAAAATGATTAGATCTCTCTTTCTTGGATATCTACGAGAACTCCATTCTTCTAACAAAACACCCCACATGGATAAATAAGAACCATACACCCATGTGAGTAAAAATAGAAGGACGGTTATATCAATAGGTACAAAAGCAAAAAACAAACCTAGTATGATATAGAGGTAGGCAAAAAATTCAACAATCGCTCCGAGCAGCTCTATTAAAAGGAAATAGGGCATAGAAATCAAACCCACTTGTTTATATTTAGGATTAAAAATCAACTTCCAATGAAGGCGGAGCGTTTCAAATAATCCTCTTTGCCATCTAGTTCGCTGCCTTCTAAGGATTGTTAAGCTTTCTGGTGCTTCTGTCCAGCATACGGGGTCCGGAATATAGCGGATAGATCGTTTAACCCCTTCTTTTTTGATTTGACGGTGAAGTCTGACAACCAGCTCCATATCTTCCCCTACGGTACCTACTTTATATCCGCCTGCTTTAATGACCCAGCTTTTATTAAAGACCCCGAAGGCTCCAGAAACAATAAGAAGCAAGTTATATTTTGACAACCCTATTCTTCCCATTAAAAACGCACGGAAATATTCAATCACCTGCATAATTGCTAAAGGGTGTGTAGGAAGGTTTATTTTTTCTACCTGCCCGCGTTCAATTTCACTTCCATTAGCAATTCGTACGCTTCCTCCTGCAGCAATCACCTTCTCGTTTGAATCAACAATCGGCTTCATTACTTTTAATAAAGCATCGCCCTCTAAAATGGAATCTCCATCAAGTGAACATATATACGGATATTTTGAAACATTAATTCCCGCATTTAATGCATCAGCTTTTCCTCCATTTTCTTTATCAACCACATAAATGTTATGGAATAGCTCTGATTTATAAACGGCCTTAATTTCTTTCGTTTCAAGCTGTTTTCTGCATACTTGCACAGTTTCCTTCATATTAAAAGCTTCTATTAAACGGTTCAATGTGTCATCAGTTGACCCGTCATTTACAACGATAATTTCATATTCGGGATAATTCATACTGAGGAGTGAACGGATACTGCCAACGACCCCTGCTTCTTCATTAAAAGCTGGTACAAGAATGGAGATAGGCTTTGTGTCTGTCGAATGCAGGATATCTTCGAATGGCTCTCCTTTATTTAATCCTCTCTCCCGTCTAAGCATCCCTGCAGAGAGAAGTAAGAGAACCGTGTAAAAAAGTGAGGCAAAAGCCATATAACTTATTAGCAGAATACCGATTACATAAAAGACTGATTCTAATGATTCGATCACACTAACCCCCCTCCTTTACTAACATCCTCCATCACTCACACTTTCCCTGCTTCCTACCCATTGTCTAGCCATATCTCTTGCGAATGGATCGGGGTGATTAGTGTAAATATGCTCTAAAATAAACACTCCGTCTCGATAATGGAATAAAGCCTCTGCAGCCCCTTGCCTTACCCACCAAATTGAATCCCCCATTAATTCGGTTAGTATGGCGATATAGCGAGACTGCTTTAACTTCCCTGCTATTCTTGCAAATAACATTCTCTCTACCCATTCACTTGAGGAAGCAAAGGGAGTGAGGAGCTCAACGTTAGTTATTCTCTCTAAAGTTAATATACCTTTTAAGGCTCTAATCCTTACTTCAAGAGAGTGACTGCTAAGAAGTTCCTCAAATAACGGAAGCAGAGCTTCATCCCGTTCTTCCCTCGCCACATCAAGCATCGCATTCCCAACAGGGTGCTCGAATGAATCTAGTTCTGAGACATTATATTTAAATTGATCTCTATCCATCCTTCTAAAGATTTCTTTATATAGGCCCACAGACCAATCAGGCTGCTCCTCTACTAACAATTCAAACAGCCTCACATCTTGCAGAGCTGCAAGGGTTCGGATGATTTGTTCTTTTTCCTCATCCCATTTTAAGCGCGTTTGAAAGAGCATCCAAATTGTATCAGCGAGACTATTCATCTTAAAGTCCTCGATATAGTAGAGAGTATTCATCCTCTTACTCCATCTACCATTTAACAGCTGGTGCTTATAATAATCACTTAAATAGTGTTCAGCTAATAAAACAACCTTATCTCTTGTTTCTTCATGATCAATTAATTTTTGGTACGTCTCTAGTGATTCTTCAAGGAGTTCATAGGTAATGATGGATTGCCCTTTTAGGTGTCGTGTTAGTCCTTCTTCCTTTAATGGATGATTAAGTGATATCGAATCATTAAACAAGTAGGTTGATACTGCTTTATCTACTGTGAACCTAAGGTGCTCTTTTCTTTTTTGCTTCCTCATCCATTTTCCTTTAATGAAAAGTAAATAGATGAGGGTGAAAATATGGATGATAAGGAGCAGGATAAACACAGCGAAAATAGTTAAAATAGATATGATGACCAACTCCTCACCTAAAGTAATGAGCGCTTAATAAGCCGTTTAATTCTAGCAGTCACCTCATCAACCTTAAATGGTTTTGTTAAATAATCATCAGCACCTAACTCTAGTGCTTTGACAATTTCTTGTTCCTGCTTGCGCCCCGTCAACATTAACACCATAACTTCATGTTCGGGGTACTTGCTGCGAAGGGTAGATAACACTTCTAAACCATCCATCTTAGGCATAATGCGGTCAAGAATCACTAGATGTTTTTCCCTTGTTTTATACCAATCTGCTAAAAGAAATTCTTCACCATTTTTATAGGCAGTCACTTCAAGGTTTACTTGATCCGTAACGAGCTCACATACCCGGTCAAATAATATTCTTCGTAACACTTCATCATCATCAATAATAGATACATAGATCGTACGTTTTGAAGCTACCATATTCTTATTTTCAAAAAGAACGGTTTGATTTCTGCCTGTTTGCTTAGCCATATATAAGGCTTGATCTGCCTGTTCAATTAACTCTTCCAACTTCTTAGTTTCGATTGTAGAACCTGCGATACCGCTTGAGAACGTAACATTAAAGGAGGAGCCGGCTTCTTGGTACTCTGTTAGCCGGAGTTTAATGCGAATCCTCTCCACCACCTTTTTTGCTTCAGCAGGTGTTGTATTTGGGAGAAGCAATAAAAATTCTTCGCCGCCTAACCTAAACAATAAATCATACTCTCGTTTTAACCGAGTAATAATATTTGCAAAAGACTTTAGTACGTTATCACCAGCAGGGTGGCCATACGTATCATTCACCTTCTTAAAAAAATCTAAATCAAGCATAGCAACAGTTAATGTTTGCTTAGATCTTAGTGCTTGACTCAATTGTTTTTTACCTTCTGAAGAAAGGTAACGTCTAGTATAGACACCTGTTAATTCATCAGTCATGATTGTTTGTTGAATAACCTTTTGGTATCTTAAACGATTGTTCATACGCACTTCTAACTCTTCACTATCTACCGGTTTCTTTATAAAATCGGCTACACCCGATTTATAAGCACTTAACTCGATATCTTTATCCATACTGCTGCTTATCATTAGAACGGGAATAAATTCAGAGGTCGCTTTTGATAATAGCGATTGAGTAGACTCATACCCTCGTTCATATGGAGGTACATAATCTACAATCACACAGTTAGGTCTTTCATTTAGAAACATTTCGAGCCCCTTTTCAGGAGATGCAGCTAATAAAACGATAAAGCCCCGCTGCTCTAACCCGCTCTTCATCCCAGAAAGAAAGTCCAGGTCTTCATCAATCATTAAGACAACTGCTTTAGCATCCTGTTCTTCGATCGTTTCCACTGTTGTAACAGGAACAAATGAGGACTCCCTTAAAGGTTCCGCTTGTTCTGTCATATCTTTTATAAAAGGGGAAAAATATCGAGTCATTACTTCCTCAAATGACCATTTATCCTTCAGTTCCTTATTAAGTTCTGTTAATTTTTCCGAAGCAGCTTGTGAGTAGTCCGGCAGTCCGATCGAAGCGGCAGTACCATGAACAGAATGAAGAAAACGATAGATCTGATCTCTTGAAATGGTATCCCCTGGCTGCCACATTTCAACCTGTTGTTTCAACCTTTGTTTAAATTTTTCTTGATATTTTTGCATAATACCCCCCTGTAGCCCATTACCACCATATTTCACATGTATATTCCTTATTTTTCATTTCATTTTCTCACATTTCATTTCTTATGACTATAGGACCATATCTTAACCCCTCTTCTTCTTTAACAAAAATATGTATAGAAGGGGGATTAGTTGCTATTATTTGCTAAAACTTTTACCCTCTAGAAAAGGAGGTCAAGCAGGATGACTACTAAAATGACTGAAGATCAATTAAATACAAAGCTTGAGGCGGCCGATGGGACTGACATTACATTTCAGGAGTTGGTCAAAGAAAGTCCTTGTTATGTATTATTCGTTCGTCACCTTGGTTGACCAATTTATAGAGATTTCCTCACGCAGGTGCGTGAGTCTTACGAACAATTCAAGAAGAGAAATGTAGAGATATTCATTGTCACTCCACACGACGAAGAGTATCTTACGAAATACAAAGATACACTCTCCTCGTACCCATTTCCTTTTTACGGCGATTCAACGCTTACTTTGTATAACAATTTAGGTCACCAACCCCTGTCTAAATGGAAACTATTCATTCACTCTGTTTCCAGCTTATTTAAAGGGAATTTTACTCTTCCCTCAAATGCTCAGGACAAAAAAGCTGTTAAAGAAGCCACTAAGAAATCTGATGTTGAAGTTCAAGGCGGCGCTTGGTTGTTTGATTCAAATAATGAAGTAGTCTGGCATCACATAGACAAGTCTCCAAATGATCACGCAGACATCTCTACCCTAATAGAAAAAGCAAATTCCCTATAGAAAAAACCAGCGGCATAACATGATATGCTGCTGGTTTTTCAATTTATTTTTTTGACTTCATAATTGCTCTGCGATCAATCATTTGAGGAGGCTCTTCCATCCACCCATACTTCGCCATTAACTTAGCACCTTCTGAGGCAAAATCAAAAATAGACTTTCCAAGTGATGCAACTTTTAATGGCAGGTCGCTTCTAAGACTAAAAGCAGTACCAAATGCGTTGCTCCCTAGTGAAAAGCTGCATAATAAGCTTGTACAATACATCATAAGCTTATCTGAAAATGGTGAAATAGTAGATGAAGTCAACGCTCCGTTTGGAGGTTTTGTAAATTGGATGTCATCTTTTTTCATGATTTGACTAATATCATCTACCACTTGATTAGCTAACTTTTTTCCTTTAAGAAAGTAGTCTTGAATATCTTTTTCTTTAGCAGATTGAGCAAAGCCAATCATTAAAGTTAATCCAATGGTGTTATTTTCAATGGCATGATACAGATGAGCCACTTCAATGGCGTTTAGCACACGTTCATCCCCAACCAGCTTGTTTCCCCTGAAGTAATCTTTATCTATAACAAATTGGATCCCTTGATCATTTGATAAATAAGGCGGCCTTGTAAACAAGCCCTTCTCTGCTAAATACATAGAGCATTGGTTGTAATATTTTTGAGTCAGGGCGGTAAGATCGCTAAAAAGTATTAATAAATCTTCTCTATAGGCCATATTTACATGCAATACATGCATCCCCATACTAATAGCCTTCATCAGTTTCATACACATAATATCAAAATGTTGATCAAACAACTTAGGAGCTTCTAAATTAACATCTTGCTCTGTGTATCCTAATGGAATAGAATGCCCTTCTTGTATAAATAATTTTTCAATTTTTACAGTAAATGTAGATATATCTTTATGGAGCCCCATCATTATTTTCTTGGATTTCTTATCTTCAGTATGCAATAGAAAATGTTCAATCATCCTTAGCAGCATCGTTTTTTGTTGATAGGTCATCCACAGAGTACCAATCTCTGATGCGGTTAATTGGATATTCTTCATACATTTGCCTCCAATACGAATCTGATACCTGTAATTTGCCCAATTAAAGTAGAGACATTCATTCTTTATTCAGCTGCTGAGGTTGTAGGATATTCTTTTTTATTCCGCTTGCGATGTGTAACCATAAAATAAACGAGAGCCCCTGCTGTACAAATAATTAACAAGATGCATAAGAAGCGAACGCTGTCCCAAAGCAAAGGATTCACCCCCATAAAAATGACGGACCTAAATCCAAGTACAGAGTAAGTCATTGGCAGCCAGCCATGCAGGGTTTGCAAGGGAGATGCTAACAATTCAACCGGAAAACTTCCGGCACTTCCGCCTAATTGCAGGATTAACAAAATGATTGCTGCAAACCGGCCAGGATTATCAAGGACACTCACCAAAAAGAAAATAAGTGAGAGAAACGCTAAACTCGTAAAGATGGTAAAGCTAAAAAAGCCAATCTTGCTTGCTACATCCAGCTTCAGCCCATATAACAGAAATATGGCAACTAGCGAAGACTGCAAAACCCCAACAGAATATATAACTCCTAGCTTCCCGCTAAACCATTCCCATCCAGATTGATGCTCTCCTAATGGCTCTCTAAAGGGATAAATGATCGATAAAGTCAGACCTCCAACATATAACCCAATGGACAGAAAGTAAGGACTTAAACCTACACCGTATGAGTAATCTTCAGTCTGCGATTGATTCTTGGACTGCACTGGACTCACAAGCATGCTTTCTTGTTTTTCATTCGGATCAACCTCAAGCAGCGCTTCTTTAAGCTGATTCATATTAAGTGCTAAATCAATGGATCCATCTTGCAACGTATGAAGACCGCTAAAGAGTTCGTTTCCTCCATCACTTGCTTCAACTAAGCTCTCACTCAGAAGATTTGATCCATTCACTAGTTCATGCAGCCCTTCATTTAAATCTACTACCCCTTTATATGCTTGTTCACTTGCTGCCTGACCTCTTTGATAAAGAGAAGAGGCCATATTCAATTTTTCATTTACTTTATTAAGAGCCGATAAAACATTCATATACTCTTCTTCAAATGAGGCAGTTAGTTGATCCCCATTTAAACCATCTGGAATAGCAGCTTCAGCTTCTTGTAAGGCTCTAGACAGCTGATCTAAAACCATAAGGAGCTCATCCGTTTTAGATGTCGCCTCTTCAAAGAATTGATTCAATTTTGAAGAATATTGATCCATTTGTTTGTTTAACTCTTCATTAAACTGTTTCCATTCGATTTGACGTGACTCGAGCCCGTTCAATAATTCAGGAAATCCATTATTAATCGTTTCTATTGCTCCTGCAGTCTCCTTGTAAAGCCCCTCCACACGTTTTACATTCGCTTGAAGATCCTCATACCAACTCACGAGATGTTCATGTTCTCTCCATTCGGGATATAGATTATTAAGAATGGCCGGAAGCTCCTCCACTTGAGATTGAAATTTTTTAAGTTCAGCCAAAGGTTGTTCTACTTTTTCATAGGCTGCTTTCACGTTTTGATTCCATTCATCTAACTCTTTATGAGTCATTTCCATTTGTTGATTCAGCTTGTCAGTATAATCATTTATCGTATGAATGACTTCATTAATCTGCTGTTCCATCCCCTCCATGCTGTCTTTCAGGCCTCGTATTTGTTCTTCTACCAATTGCACTTGCTCGTCTGCTTGGTTTAGCTGCCTGTTTACATTTTTGAGACGGTTATCTAGATTATCTAGTATCACAGCTGCTTCTTTTGTATCGGCTTGTTCTAGCTCATTAATGGTTTGTTCTAAAAGTTGACTTGTCTCATTAAATTTAGCGTCTACATTATTTGCTTGATTTGCTTGATTTGCTTGATTGAATGTTTGAAGTTCTTTTTTGGCTTGCTCGATTCCACTAACTAATTGATCCGATCCTTCAGCAGCCTTTTTCACCCCTGTAGTAAGCTCTTTTGAACCAGATGTTAGGCTGACTAACCCCTCAGACAAGCGCTCCATGCTCTCAGTCGCATTTTTATTTCCATCAGCTATTTCATTGGATCCTTCTTCAAGCGCTATGACTGCCTCTGTCAACTTACTAAATGCATCATGTGCGACCTCTACATACGCTAATGTCAGGGTTTCTGATAATTCTTTTTCCATTTCTTCAATCACATTTGAAGCTATTTGTGATGATACGTAATTATACTCTTCATTCACTTCATAAAATACGTTTGCCTTCACAGGGTTTGACTCTTTTAATGAAATAAGATCCTCTGAGAAGCTCTCAGGAATTTCAACATAGAAATAATAATCGTGACTGGCTAATCCTTGCTCTGCCTCTTTCTTTGAAACGAAATGGAAGTCTAAGGCTGGATCTTTTTTCAACTCTTCAATAAACTCTGCTCCGGCTTCTATTTGTTCCCCTTCTACCTCTGCCCCCAGGTCTTCATTTACTACAGCTACTGGCAACTGATCCAATTGACCATACGGATCCCAAAAAGACCAAACTAATACACCTCCATAAAGTAAAGGCATAAGAATAATTCCTAATAGAGCGATAACCATTTTCTTTTGACTCCATATACCTTTCAGCTCAGTTATATAACCTTTCATGCAACCACTCCAATTTATGACTGATTTGTTCAATTGGTCATTTTTTATTAAAATGAAAAGGTCTCCTAGTCACTAAGCAGACCTTTCGTTAAATGACTCTTAAATAACTTGATAATCTTTTGTTTATCGATAGGTTCAAACATCTCTGTAAATTCAATAGCTAATGCCATATAAGACTTATACACCATGAATGCGGTCAACTTTGGGTCTGAAACCTTAACTTTCCCGTGCTCGATCCCTCGTTTAATTTGCTGTGTGATCGATTCAATAATGACTTTTTCAACTTCAGTTAGTGCATTTTTTGCAGGAATGGAACGAATAGCAGACGCTTCTTGAGTCAACTTATTTAAGAGTACATGCTGCTGCCTGAATTCAAGCAAATCATGCAGCGCATGACTGATGTTGTCATCCATACTTCTACTGTCTAGAAAAGCCCGCTCAAATACATCTTTCACTTCAATAATAATTTGATTTAAGACTGCTTCAAATAATTCTTCCTTGCTTTTAAACGCTGTATAGATGGTTCCTTTACCAATATTGGCAAGCTTTGCAACTTGATCAATCGTTGTTCCTTTGTATCCAAACATCGAAAAAGATTGACCAGCAGCCTCTAAAATCATTTCTTTTTTATTTGCTAACATATCATCACCCTTGCAAAATGACCATTTTACGAAAACGGTCATTTCGTTCATTACTGAATATCTTACTTCACCTTACCTGTACATGCAACCTCTAAATAAATCTACAATATAAAAAACAGCCCTACAACGTAAGGCCGTTCTCTAATTACCCTTCTATTTTGACACCGTATTCTCTCAGCCAAAAGTCCATCTGAATAAAATGTGCTAAAAGCTGTGGTCCTGCCATCAACTGCCCAAAATAAGGTGTGCCAGTTGAAAGTCCTCCGCTATCAGCTATTTCTCTCAGCTTTTCTTTATTAATAAATTCAAAAATGGGCGAATCATCTTGATCTAGAATCTCTTGGATCCCTTTTTGAACAGCTTCTGTGTAGCTCGGGTGATGGGTCTTAGGATAAGGGCTTTTCTTTCGATACAAAATCTCATCTGGCAATAAGCCCTCTAATGATTTTCGCAGAATTCCTTTTTCTCTTCCGCCTAATTGTTTCATCTCCCATGGGATATTCCATACATACTCAACTAAGCGATGGTCTGAAAAAGGAACGCGCACTTCAAGACTTGCACCCATACTCATACGATCTTTTCTATCTAATAGATTGGTCATAAACCAAATGATATTTAAATAAGAGATCTCTCTTCTTCTTGCCTCTTCTTTCGTGTCACCATTGAATCTTGGTGTTTCAGTGATTGTTTCTTTATACCTGTCGTATACATATCTTTTTAAGTTGACTTTCTTCTGCCATTTTTCATTTAATAAATCTTGCCGTTCATCAATGGAGCGCATCCATGGAAACATATCAACATTCATGATCTCAGGTTTATGAAACCACGGGTATCCCCCAAAAATTTCATCCGCACATTCACCTGAGAGTCCAACAGTTACATCTTTTTTTATTTCTTTACAAAACCATAAAAGAGATGAGTCTATATCTGCCATACCTGGTAAATCCCGTACCCGAACAGCTTCTTTCAGCTGATTTGCTAGTTCATCAATTGAAATGCTGGCGTTATAGTGCTTTGTTTTATATGAATCAGAAACGAGCTTTATCCACGGTCCGTCTGCATTAGGCTGAAAATCATTTGCTTTAAAGTATTTATCATTTTCATCATAATCAACCGAATAACTTCGAACGGCACCTAATCCTTGCTTTTCATGTACCTTTGCAGCTAAGGCTGTTAACGCGCTTGAATCAACCCCGCCAGATAAAAATAAACCGACTGGTACGTCAGCAAATAATTGCCTCTCCACAATATCTTCCATTAATTCACGAATATGTGCAGCGGTTTCCTCCATTGAATGGGGGTGGGGTTTACTTTTAAGTGTCCAGTAACGGCTGATTTTCGCACCATTCCGGTCATAAATTAACATATGAGCAGGACGAAGCTCATTTATATCTTTGAACACCCCATGGCCAGGTGTTCGAGACGGTCCTAGTCCCATAATTTCTGCAATGCCTTCACGATCAACAACAGGCTCTATATCACGATGAGCCAGCAGTGCTTTCAACTCTGAACCAAATAATAAACACCCGTTTCTTACTGTATAAAATAAAGGCTTTACTCCAAGTCTATCTCTTGCCATAAACAGACTTTCATCTTGATCATTCCAAATGGCAAAAGCAAAGATTCCATTTAATTTTTCGAGGCATTGATAACCCCATTCAATATAAGACTTCAATAATACCTCAGTGTCGGAATGTCCGCTAAAGTCATGACCAGCTGATAGCAGCTCTTTACGAATATCTTCTGTATTGTATAATTCACCGTTATAACAGATCGTATAGGTTTTATTTTTATACGTTCTGCTCATCGGCTGTATTCCGCCTTCTGGGTCAACAACAATAAGTCTTGCGTGACCAAAGCCCACATGCTTAGAAGTCCACACATTCATATCATCTGGCCCCCTTCTATTGAGGGTTTCAGCCATCTTTAATACTTCCGCATCTTCTTTTCTCATATCGCGCCGCCAGTCAATCCACCCAGTAATACCACACATATTTTATCAGCCCCTCTTGGGAAATATCACATTTTCTCTCTAAAACCTGCACAGCTTAAGGTCCTCTACCCATAAATTATGTTATTCAGGCGATTACCCAAAAGTGCGATTTTTTTATTTGAAGTTCATTCCTCGTGTTTTGTATAGAGAGTACTTCTAAGTAAATAATAAGAGTAGAGGTGATGTACATGAATTATCCCGTAGCTCGTTTAGAGCAAAATCAATTACAAACTGTCCGTCAGCTTGAGCAAGATCTCGGTGTCATTTTAATTGCTTATACACCGGAAGATGATCCTGCAAAGAAGCCTGAGCAAATCAATCAACAAAGAGATTTAGATTTCTTCTAAACAAAAAAATCAAGGTCCGAGGTGGACCTTGATTTTTGTATTCACTTGGTTAGTCACATGTTAATGGGAGGCTGATTCATTTACCATAGTTTTTACTAGGTTCTTTTATCAATCATCAGAGGAAAGACGCTTCTTCATCAGCTTCTTTACTTGTTCTTTCGGCTCCCAGCATGAAAATTGATAAGAAGGCTTGGTTTCATACCCAAGTCTTTGGCAAAAATAGTGCATGTGATCATTAACCCTGGCTGCCTTAAAATGAATACAGGTCGCACAGCAATGGAATTTATTTTTCACTGTTACCTCCATTTTATTTCTGTCGTAATTTACTGCCTGCAAGCTTCTCTACCACACCAGGCATCAACTGGTATAGTTTTGATCCAAACCCCATCCATTTCGGAAGGTTAATTTCCCGTGTTGGCTTTTCAATCACTTTTAAAATTTCATTTGATACGTATTCCGGGTCCAGCATGAACTTTTCAATATTAGCCACATAACTCCCATCCTCATCAGCACGGTCAAAAAAAGGAGTACGAATCGGACCAGGGTTCACAGCTGTTACATGAATATTTGTATCTTCTAGCTCAAGACGAAGCGCATTCGTGTAGCCTAATACTGCATGCTTTGTAGCAGCATATACACTTGATTTAGGTGTAGCGAGCTTTCCAGCCTGAGAAGCGACATTGATGATATGGCCTTGATTTGCTTTTTTCATCAATGGCAGTACTGCTCTCGTCATTTCAATCAGGCCAAGAACATTCACATCAAACATTTCTTTCGTATCAGATATATTCATTCGATCGGCATAATCGAAAACTCCAAAGCCAGCATTATTAATAAGTATATCAACTCTTTGGACTTTTTCGACTATGTTTTTGACACTTGCTTCTATATCCTCAGGTTTGCTAATATCAAGTGTATAAATATGAGCTTGACCGGAATTTTCTTGGATGACTTGCTGCACCTCTTTAAGCTTAGCTTCATTTCTAGCTAATAACACCAGCACCGCACCAGCGGCTGCCGCATCTATAGCTAATTGTTTTCCTAGACCGCTTGATGCGCCTGTTATCCATATTACTTTGTTTTCTAGACGTGTAAACTCACTCATGATCTCACTCCTACATATAATAAAGGATCCTTTATTAGTGTAACCCGGTCCATTATGAGTAGCAAAAGTTTTCTATGAAAGCGCTTTAAAGTTGTGTGAATCTTCAGATTTCTACTTGACTAAAAATGCTTGCGTGATTATAATAATAAAAATTAAATCAAATGTGCGTTGATTGGGAATAGTACGCATACTTCATGTGAAAAGAGAGTGGTCTCACCGGCTGAGAGGACCATCACCCCTGTTGTAGCGGAACCTGCCCTTGAGCAGTCTGGTAAAAGCCTGACCGTCTCATCCACGATACGGATGTTAGAGCGGGCATAATTTTATGCCAATCAAGGTGGTACCGCGGATGCAACCCTTCCGTCCTTATTTATAGATAAGGATGGAAGGGTTTTTTATTTAGTAAAAACAAGATGCATGTAATATAAATGATCCAAAGAAAGAAGGCATTGATTATGAACCGTCAACGATTAGTTATGAAAGTAGGAAGCAGCTCCCTTACAGGCGCTAATGGCGCGCTATGTCTGACAAAATTACGCGAGCATGTCAGGGCCATTGCTCATGCAAAAAAACTTGGCCATGAAGTCGTATTAGTATCTTCTGGGGCAATAGCGGCAGGTTTTTCTGCGCTCGGTTATCCATCCCGTCCTTCCACAACAGCGGGCAAACAAGCTGCTGCTGCAGTTGGTCAAGGTTTGTTAATGCAAGCTTATCTTGCAGAATTTGCAGCACATGATCTTACAGCTGCTCAGCTGCTTTTAACTAGAGAAGACTTTAAAGATCAGAAGCGTTACCAAAATGCCTTGCAAACGCTAACTGAATTATTGAAGCGTTCAGCTATTCCGATCATTAATGAAAACGACTCAACTTCGATTGAAGAGTTAACTTTCGGTGATAATGACATGCTTTCCGCTCTAGTCAGCGGGTTTATACATGCCGATGCCCTTTGTATGATTACGGATGTGAATGGTCTATATGATTCTAATCCAAATCAAAACCCTAATGCTAAAAAGTTTCACTATATTCCTGAAGTAACTGAAGACCTTTTCGCTTATGCAGGTGATTCAGGGTCTAAGGTTGGCACAGGTGGAATGAAATCTAAACTAATGGCAGCTAAGACAGCTACCCCATTTGGAGTGAATGTGTTTATCGGAAAATCTAGCGGGGAGACAACACTTGAAGATCTCTTGCTAGGTAAAGGTGATGGAACGTATATTGGATCATTTAAACATGCGAGCGTTATGCCAGCTTCTAAACAATGGCTGGCCGTGCACTCTGAGGCATCAGGCCAAATCAAAATCGATAAAGGAGCAGAGAGAGCCTTGCTTTTTGAAGGCAAAAGCCTGCTGCCAGTTGGTGTAGTAGACGTTATTGGACGTTTTCACGAAAATGATGTCGTTGAAATTGTAAATGAAAAAAATGCAGTCATTGGCAAAGGACAAACGACACTATCTGCTAGTGATTTAATGTTGATTAAAGGCATGCAAAGCATTCAAGCCAATGAACAAATCAAGCTGACTAAACCAGTGGCCATTCACCGTGATCAGTGGGTCCCACTCACAAAGGAGAGAATCTAGAAATGAATGAAGTATACACAAAAGCAAAAAATGCAAAAGAAATTGCCCATCTTTTAGCAAACTTAACAACAGACCAAAAGAATGCTGCTCTCAAAGTCATTGCTGATGAACTTAGAATAAACCAGGCATTTTTATTAAATGAAAATGCAAAAGATGTAGAAGCTCAAAGAGCAAACGGGATGAGTGAAACGATGATTGACCGCCTTACTCTTACTGTAGACCGTTTAGAAGAAATTGCCTCTGCCACTGAACAAGTAGCCGAACTAAATGACCCTGTAGGTGAGGTGACGAGTGAATGGGAGAGACCTAACGGGCTTCATATTCAAAACGTACGCGTGCCGCTAGGAGTTGTCGGCATGATTTATGAAGCAAGGCCGAATGTAACAGTGGATGCAGCTGCCCTATGTTTAAAAACTGGAAATGCAGTCATTTTACGAGGCAGTTCTACAGCCATTCATTCCAATATAGCCCTAGTCAATGTATTGCAAGGCGCGCTTAGCAAGGCTTCCCTTCCTGTAGAGGCGATTCAGTTAATTGAAGATACAAATCGAGCGACGGCGGAACACCTATTTACATGCAACGAATATGTAGATGTACTTATTCCACGAGGGGGAGCTTCCTTAATTCAAGCAGTCATTGAAAAAGCAACCGTCCCGGTCATTGAGACAGGTGTAGGAAATTGTCACATCTATGTTGATCATTCAGCTGATTTCGAGCTAACAAAATCAATTGTCGTCAACGCGAAAACACAGCGTCCATCTGTATGTAATGCAGCAGAAACAGTAATCATCCATCAAGGATTTGCAAATGAACATTTACAAAGTCTGCTTGACCAACTTGAAGTAAGAGGGGTAACCTTTTTCGGAGATCAGGCTGCTTGTTCAATGGATGAGCGCATTAAGGAAGCCACAGAATCTGATTGGGCAGACGAATATTTAGATTTAAAACTTGCGGTTCGAATCGTCCCTTCTATTGATGAAGCGATTGCACATATACGAAAATACGGCACAAAACATTCTGAAGCCATCATCAGCGAGACTAAAGAACATGTCCTTACATTCCAAAATTTTGTGGATGCAGCTGCTATTTATCACAACGCTTCAACCAGGTTTACGGATGGATTTGAATTTGGTTTTGGGGCCGAAATTGGAATAAGCACACAAAAATTACATGCTAGAGGGCCAATGGGGCTGAACGCCCTGACTTCAAACAAATACCTGATTTTAGGGAACGGACAAATTAAAGGATAGGTGACCTATGTTAACAAATAAAACGATTACTTTTTTAGGTGCAGGTGCCATGGCAGAGGCAATCATTGGGGGACTTATACGAAACCAAATCGTAGACCCACATAACATCATTGCCACAAACCTGTCAGATACAACTAAGCTCGAAAAATTAAAAATGAGATACAACATTCAAACAACCACAAGCCGAACATGGGCTGTGGAACAAGCGGAAATTATTGTTTTAGCGATGAAACCTAAAAATATTGAAGAAGCTGTACGAGAAATTAAAGAGAAAGTAAATAACGATAAGCTGATTATTTCAGTTATTGCAGGGATCCCTTCTAGTTATATTGAGGATTTATCTGGCTCAAAGAGCAGGGTCGTTCGGACGATGCCAAATACTTCTGCTAAGGTAGGAGCATCAGCAACCGCCATCTGTGCTGGCAGATATTCAACAGGTGATGACTTAGAAACGGTATCTCTATTATTTTCAGCTGTAGGTACGGTAACTGTCGTTCCTGAAGAAAAAATGGATGCTGTCACCGGCGTAGCCGGCAGCGGCCCTGCTTACTTTTATTATCTCATTGAAGCGATGGAGAAGGCGGCTGTTGAGAGTGGATTAACAAGTGAGGAAGCTACAGCTTTAATTACGCAAACGGTTGTCGGTGTTGGAAAACGACTTCAAGACACATCAAAATCATCTCGGGAATTATACGAAGAAGTGATGAGTCCAAATGGAACAACGGAAGCTGGCATCACGCTTTTAAGTGAACGTAACGGCCAGGATGCCATGCATGATGCTATCCTAAAAGCCATTGCCCGTTCGAAGGAATTAGGGTCTGTGTTTACAGAATCAAAATAAATATAGAGGCTGGGGCAAAAGCATTTTGAAACGAACGTATGATAGAGGAGAATTCCCGCTCCTGAAATACACTTCGCTTTTCGCGGTGAGCTCTGAGCTTCCTCGGGCTTTTGCCCTGTGGGATCTCAGCCCTGCTCTAGGCACCGCAGGGAGTCTCCGCATAGTTCATCCGCTAAGTAATGTGCTTGGGACGGATTTAGTTGAATGATTTCGTTTGAATCAGACCAATCGAAACACCAATTATATGATGTTAACTATAAAGCTAAGTCACTGAATACTATCTTGCAATGTGAGGGACCACTTATTAACCTACATGCTACGTTGATTGGAGCGGAAGGCGCCGACTCCAGCGGGATGCGCGTGACCAGGGAGACCCCACAGGAGCCAATTGCGACGAGGAGGCTCCCGGGCCGCCCGCGGAAAGCGTGCGCCTGCAGCGGAAATCAACAATTACTGCAGGGGAGAACCTTTTCATACTGTACGTGGCCAGTGAGGTCCCACAGGAGTTAAGTGACAAGGAGCTCCTGGGCCGTCCGCGGGAAGCGTGTGCCTTGCAGCGGAAATCAACAGCTACTGTAGGAAGATGCATTTTCAGTGACTTAAGCGCTTTGTTCTATTCTTATTTAAGCAATTCCGTTATGCCCAGCCTCTATTTCTTTAAGTACCTGCTCATTCGTTTTCCTGCTTCCATTCCAGATAATACAGCGCCTTCTACTTTCCCTTCTTTAAAGCAATCTCCTGCAAACACTATAGGACTCGGATACGTTGTAGCAAGCACCCTGTCTGGATATAGTGACCGTGGCTTTGCATACCGCCACCTCTTCACTTGTACTTCTTCTACTTCATTAGGAGAAATGAGTGATTCTACTTGCTTTAATAAGAATGAAGTGACCTCGTCATCGGCTGCATCGAAATTGTTAGAACTCCATTCTCCTGAGGCATGAATCGTTATGATCGGTTTGGTCGATATTCCTTTTTGTTGATTGTCTCCTATAAAAGCGACATCCCCTTCTCCCTGTATACCGCCCTTAGGAGGAATTCTGCTGTCATTTCTTAACGTAACCATTAAACAAATGCAAGGATCATACGTAATATTTGCAAGCTCCATCTTTATATCACTTTCTAGCAGCCCGAGGTTCATCCAGGTGAGGACTTGAGGGATCGGAATGGTTGATATAATTCCTGCCGCTTGTACTGTTTCTGTTACAGAATCCTGCTCATTTATGACTTCCAACTGCCATTGTTGCTTTTGATAATCAAGATGAACGGCACGATGATTTAAAAGAATATCATTCTCATCAACAAGTGATTTTGTAAGCGCATTCATACTAGTTGAGCCCACATACCGCGGATAACCATCTGTCTCTAAATGAACTTTACCGCCTAAGTCCATTTGGTGAAAGCCCTTTGTCCACTCATTAACAGTGCCCTCTTTCATCCAGCTGTCTACTAAACTTTTCATAACATCTGATCTTGCTGTAAAAAATTGAGCTCCATGGTCGGCTCTACCGCTTTGGATTCTTCTTGTAGCCATCCTGCCCCCTACACTTCTCCCTTTTTCAATGAGTAGAGACGGGATGCTTTTCTTTTTTAATTCTTGTGCAGCAAATAGTCCTGTTAACCCTGCTCCTAGAATAATAATAGGTGATTCTTTTCTCATATTCACCCTCCCTTTTCTATTATTATTGATCATAGCAGAATAAATCCGAATGACGAAATAATTTACCTCGCTTTCGAAGTGGTTATTTCGATTTCGTGTTTCAATTACTGATGAAGGGATTGCACATATATAAAAAGAAACGTCAGCTTGTCTTGTTGACTTCTTATCTAGTAAAATAGGAAAGTGTGCATATCGAATAGCAGAATAAAATGCAAGAAGGAGTTATTATGTAAATGGAAAACAATCCAGCCGAACAACAAGTTCCACCATTAGTAGCCTTAGCTCAGCGTATCGTCTTTCATAAGGCCTTCACTCCAACTATTATTACCTTGATTATCATTAATGCCATTATTGTAGGCCTTGAAACATATCCTACTGTATATCAAGGTTATAATGATTGGTTCTACGCAGCAGATTTAGCCTTGCTTTGGATATTTACAATTGAGATTACACTGCGTTTTATCGCAGCGAGACCGACTAAATCCTTTTTTAAAAGCAGCTGGAACTGGTTTGATTTATTAATCGTTCTTGCCGGTCATGTCTTTGCCGGTGCTCATTTTGTAACGGTTCTTCGTATCCTGCGCGTTCTTCGCGTATTACGTGCCATTTCTGTCATTCCTTCTCTGCGTCGTTTAGTCGATGCTTTGCTGATGACCATCCCGGCTTTAGGAAACATTATGATCCTGATGGGAATTATTTTCTATATTTTCGCTGTGATTGGAACGATGTTATTTGCTTCTGTAGCACCTGAGTATTTTGGTAACTTACAGCTTTCTTTATTAACATTATTCCAAGTTGTTACACTTGAATCTTGGGCAAGCGGTGTCATGAGGCCGATTTTTGCAGAGGTTTGGTGGTCCTGGATTTATTTTGTCATCTTTATTTTAGTAGGGACATTTATTGTCTTTAACTTATTTATCGGTGTTATCGTTAATAACGTTGAAAAAGCAAACGAAGAAGAACTCAAATCAGAATTAGATGATAAAGAGGCAGATACAAAAGAAGAGCTTGCTTCTCTGCGTAATGAAGTAGCAGAGATGAAAGACCTCATTAAACAAATGTATAAACAGCAAACAAAAAAAGGGTAACAAAAAGGAGCTGACTAATGACAGCTCCTTTTTTGTGTGCGTATTACTATTTATTGAACGACTTCAACTGCAGCACCGAAAAATTCAGCATACAGTTCTCGTACTGCGCGGTCTGTATCTTTTTCATGAATCCCAATAACTAAGCTCACTTCAGAAGATCCTTGGTTAATCATCTCAATATTCACATTAGCACGGGCCAGAGCAGCAGTCATACGAGCTGACACGCCAACTGTATTGTGCATCCCTTCTCCGACAATCATAATCATTGCAAAATCCTTTTCAATATACACATCATCTGCGCCAAGTTCCATTCTGATACGCTCAACAATCCGCTCTTCAATCTCAGGAGTTAACTGACATTGTCTCAGAATGACAGATGTATCGTCAATTCCCGATGGAATATGTTCATAGGACAAGCCTTCATCTTCAATAATTTGCAGAAGTCTTCGTCCAAAGCCCACTTCTCTATTCATTAAGTATTTACGAACGTAAATGGTTGAAAAGCCTTCATCTGCTGCAATCCCAATCACAGGATTTAGAAAATATTCGCGCTCGGCGATAATCATCGTTCCAGAGGAAGATGGATTGTTGGTATTTTTCACACAAACAGGAATTCCTTTTCTGAATGCAGGAATTAAGGCTTCATCATGGAAAACAGAAAATCCGGCATACGAGAGCTCGCGCATTTCTCGATATGTCATTTTCTTGATTTTCACAGGTTCTGAAACGACATTTGGGTTCGCTGCAAAAACAGAATCTACGTCTGTAAAGTTCTCATATAAGTCAGCTTCCACTCCGGCCGCTAAGATCGAACCAGTAATATCAGATCCGCCTCGTGGGAACGTTACAAGAGTCCCTTCTTTTGAGTAGCCAAAGAAACCTGGGAAAACAATGATTTCATCAGTGTTACGCAGCTCTTTTAAATGATCGTAAGCTTCTGGAAGCACCTGAGCATTTCCTGGCTCATCACTTACTAATAAACCTGCATCTTTAGGATTAACATATTTTGCAGGTAAGCCCACACTTTGTAAGTATGACGCAATTAATTTAGCATTATTATCCTCGCCGCTAGCTTTAATTAAGTCCATAAATGACCCAGAACGATTCCTGTCAAATGTTAACCTCTCACGGAGATCAGCTTCGATTGTGGCAATAATACTGCCCCCTAAACCAAGACCCTCGGCAATGGAAGCATAGCGTTCTACAACGGCTTGCAGCGCTAATTCTACCTCGCCATTCGACAGGTATGTTTCACCTAAATGAATAAGTAAATCTGTAACTTTCGTGTCGCTGCTATCTCTTTTTCCAGGTGCAGAAACGACAACAATTTTCCGCTCAGAATCCTCTGATACAATTGCTGCAACTTTTTTGATTTGTTCTGCACTAGCTACGGAACTTCCCCCAAATTTAGCTACCTTCATCTTGTCACTCCAGCTCCTTACTTCTCTCGTTTTCTCTATTTATCTAATTATTTGAACATTCTAACTATAGCACAATGACACCGTTGCCGCAAAGTGAATCTATCCTACTCATCCCGCATACCAAACGCTTAACTTAGCTTACCTCGCCTCACCCGTCTAGTTCATTCATTTTACGCCAATCATTGCCCAATTCTCCCAAATGCTCAAAATGGAGAAGCATTCTTGAGTATGGTTAAGCACATATAAAGGACATTTTATGTTCATTTCATTATATTATGTCTACACTTCTTTCACTAGCTCTTTGTAAATTAGGTTACAGCTGGAATAAATGAAAAGAAACAAAAAAATCCCCGCGCATTTTCATGCGGGGGGTCAGCTTATCTGAACCATGAGAGTAATACTGGCATTTTCTCACTTTTAAGTGCTTCAGCCGTACAAGATGATTCAGAATCATATCCTAGATCAACTGCATAGCCATATGTAACTTCTTCAAGATTGTTGGTTAATTCAGCTTGATCAAAACACTCTGGTGCACTGTAAACTTTCTTTGTGTGATCAACAATTACCCTCTCATCAGTAGGTTGAACGGTTGTTTGAATCGTTAACCCAAGCACTACTAAAACTAGTGCGACTGCTATTAAAATACCCGTTCCTTTTTTCAAATATGCTCACTTCCTTGTCTACATTTCCTTTTGTAGTGTAATATGAGGGAGCAGCGCATGCAACCTTTACAACTTGTATAAGTAATTTTTAACTATATCGAATCAAGTTGTTTTCTGCTTGGAACAAAATATGGTATGATAATTTCGTATTTCTTATGTAATTTACTCTACTTATAGATTATGTTAGAGGATAAATCAGGAGTGATGATGATGAATAGACAATTGCCGCCTAAAGCTGAAAGGCACCGTCATTTCGGCTCAGTGGAACCAATTGAAGGAACAAAGCCTAAAGAAAAAGATCAGATGCCAGATCTTCAAAATAAACCAGATGATTATTATTTTCCTATTCAAAAAGTAGGTATTTCAAAGGTTAAGTATCCTGTGATGATTGAATCGGCTCTAGCACCAACAACTCAAACGACTACAGCCGAATTTGCTATGACGACAAGCTTAGATGCAGAATTCAAAGGGATTAACATGAGCCGTTTAACAGAACAGCTCCATATGTATTTCCAAACTCACCTTCTTTCACTTGAAACGCTGCGTGAGTTTGCTGCCATCTTAGCTCGCGAAATGGACCAAAAAGCATCTGATGTAAAGGTTACATTCCCTTGGTTCTTTACTAAATCAAGCCCTTCTATGAAGAAAGAAGGAATGGCTCACGCAGATGTTACATTTGATGTAAGTTTTAATGAAGAAACAGGTTACACATCAAAGATTACTTTAGTTGCTGCTGTAACTACTTTATGTCCTTGTTCAAAAGAAATTAGTGAGTATAGTGCGCACAATCAGCGCGGCTTTGTAACAATGAGTGCTGTGGTGGATGATGTGGCAGATATTGATTGGAAGCAAGCACTGCTTGAAGCAGCAGAAAGTAATGCAAGCTCCATTCTTTACCCTGTATTAAAGAGACCTGATGAAAAAGCTGTTACCGAACATGCATATGAGAACCCTCGTTTTGTAGAAGATCTTGTTCGTCTTGTAGCTAGTGATCTTTATGAAAATGAAGCGATTCGTTCATTTGAAATTGAGTGCCGTAATGAAGAGTCGATTCACCAGCATGATGCAATTGCGCAGCTTTCTTTCTCTAAAGAATAATAAACAGCCTGATCCTATCCGGATCAGGCTTCTTTATTTAATGCTTTCTTTACTTTCATCAGAAGCTTCTCCTCACGCTCTTTATCGTTTAGCCAATAAGATTGAACGATTTGAGTAAGCAGATCTTTTTTATCAACTGAATTTAAAGACGCGCTTTTAATCTGATCTCTTGCCCATTTTAAAAATAAGAGCTGATCTTCAATATCAACTGGCAACTGGTTTACGATTTGTTTTGAGAGCTCTTTAGCATAGAACGGACTTGCCCCATTTGTTGAAACTGTGATCGTTAAATCCCCTTTTTGTAAAATGTGAGGAAAGTGGATATCACTCTTTGCTTGATTTGAGGCATTATAGACCCATTGTCTAGCTTCCCGGTTATAATAAAGCGCCTCATTTAATTCTTGATCATTAGTAGCTAGAATGACTAGGTCAGATGAGAACGATTCATTCGGCTTAACTTCACGTTTTTCAAAGCTCACTTCACCTGCTCTAACTAGGTCTTCGATTTCTGCAATAATATCTGGTGAGATAAGATGAATGGTTGCTTTTTGAAGCCGAAGCTTCTTTATTTGACGGTAAGCCACTCTCCCCCCTCCAACTACCGTTACTTCCCGTCCCTCAAGGTCCATCATCACAGGAAGATTCATTCAGAGGTCACCTGCTTTTTTTCTTCTGCTTCTATTCGATAAACACATAAATCACAATTCACCCTCACCTGATTAGCTAACACTTCTTCTACCCTCTTGACCAACACTTCTTTCATATCATCATCAAACCCTAAATAAGGGCATAAAATCGATTCTATTCCGGTTTCAAGCGACCACTGGTCTAATTTTTTTTGGAGTCCTTTCATTAAGACACCGGTGAAAAGAAGATAAGGAAGAACGAATACTTTTTTATAAGGTAATCTAGTAATTTTCTCCAAACCTTGATCGACAGATGGTCTTGTTGCCGCGATATAACATACCTCTATTTCACTTACCGGAGCTTCCTCCCACAAAAGTCTAGAGATTTTCATTAAATCGCTGTTTGCATCTGGATCGCTGCTGCCCCGTCCTACAAGCAGAACACTTACCTCTTCACGCTTCTCATCTGTCGGTCTGCCTTCAACACTTTTTAAACCTTTGTATTCAAGTCGCTTCTTTACTATTGAGATTAATGTTGACTCCACTCCAAATGGGCGTCCGTAAGAAAACTGTACATGAGGATATTCTGCTTTTGCTCGGTCGATTTCTCTTGGGATATCAAATTTCGCATGATTGGCCGTTAGCAGCAAAACAGGAATGACCGCGATATCTGTTGCCCCTTTTTCAATACATGTTTTTATTCCTTGGTCGATAGACGGTTCGGCAAGTTCAATAAAACTATGCTCCTGAATAGGAATCTCGGGAAACCGCAGCTTTACTTGGTTAATAAATGCGATTAATTCTTCATTTCCAGCCCTCACCCGGCTTCCGTGCCCTACATATAAAATGGCTTTCACTACTTAACCACCTCTGTTATGTTAGATTGTCTTAGTACGTTAATAAGCGCTTCTTTTGTAGGAGATTCTAACACGACATCTACTTTATAACCAGCAGAAAGGGCTGCCTTCTCTGACATTGAACCAAAGCAAATTACTTTGACCGTATTGTTAATCTCCTCTATGCTCCAGCCCATCTTCATAAACCGACCGCTGACGGTTTGTACAGACTGAGCACTTGGGAAGACAATGGTTTGAATACGCCCTTCATCTTTTAATCTTTCACAGGTAACATCTGTAGACGAGACAACAAAGTCGTGATGGGTAATAACATATTCATGTGACCCCCAAGTGTCAGTTAATAACATTTTGTCATTTGCTAAATGTGCATTGCCTAGCAACAGAACCTTAGAAGAGTCCTCCTTTACCTTAGTTAATTCACTTGTAAAACAACCGTACTTCTCTAAAACCCTCTCTGATTTTTTTGAGCGCACATGAAATGTAGCCCTGATTTCTCGTAGATCCACCTTATCTGTTCTCAACCAATTAAAAAAGATTTCAACACTTTCAGGCGATATAAAGACAATTTGATCAAAGTCCCTAAAATCCGTTTGCGGTTTTTCAGCTGTCTTAGAATAGATACGTGGAAATTCGAATACTTCAGCTCCTAATTCTTCTAACTCATGAGCAACCGCACCTTGGCTTCCTGAAGTTCTGCCTAATAAGATATGCTGGCCAAATAGAGGTTTTCGCTCAAACCAGCTTGGTTCTTTTCTTATGTTTGCAACTTCACCAACTAAAGTAATCGCAGGGTTCGTCAAGTTTGATTTGCTTACTTCTTCTGCAATCGTTTCAAGTGTACCGCTCACGGTTTTTTGACTGCCTAACGTTCCCCATTGAATTAAAATAACAGGTGTGTCTTTAGGCTTACCGTGCAGGGTTAGTTGATTAGCTATATAACCGAGGTTTTTCACTCCCATATAGAAAGCAATTGTATCGCTCCCTTTTGCAAGTGCTTGCCAATCGATTAAAGGCTCTCCTTTTTCAGACTTGTCATGCCCCGTTACAACGGTAAACGATGCACTATGATCCCGATGCGTCACAGGTATACCAGCATATGTTGCCGCTCCAATTCCAGCTGTGATCCCTGGAACGATTTCATAAGGAACGCCAGCTTCATCTAAAGCATGAGCCTCTTCCCCCACTCGACCAAACACACTTGGGTCCCCGCCTTTAAGTCTGACAACAACTTTGCCTTCACTCCCATACTGAACGAGCTTTTCATTTATGGCCTCTTGTCTCAATAAGTGCCGCTTAGGTAATTTCCCGCAATAAATATGCTCACAATCCGGCTTCGTCCATTCAAGCAATAATGGATTCACCAGCCGGTCGTAGAGAACAACATCTGCCATCTCAACACATCTTCTAGCTTTCAATGTCATGAGCTGCAAATCCCCAGGACCTGCCCCAACTAAATACACGTACCCTCCATTGTTCATCTCTTCATCTCCTCTTAATTTCTCACATCTATTATTCCGAGTTAATTTATAAGTTTTATAAAGTATAACGTAATTTTCAGAAAATGTACATTCACTATTTAATATGTTCGTTCAATCGAAAATTTGTCAGAAAATCTAACAAACTCTCTCACCTCCCCCTTGTCCATGTGATATAGTATGACAAAAGGTCAGAACATTCTCACTTTAAAACAGATAAATAATCCCCATCAAAGAGGTGTTTCTTGGTTATGTCTTATAAAGATAAGAAAGTGATTACAATTGGGATAGTAAGTGAACTAACTGGATTGAGCGAGAGGAAGATCCGCTATTATGAAGAAAGAAAATTAATTTACCCTGACAGAACAAAAGGCGGTACACGCAAGTATTCATTTATAGATGTCGAACGCCTAATTGACATTGCAAATAAAATGGAAGATGGTATGCAGACGTTCGAAATAAGAAGACAAGAACAAAAGATGATGAAGAAGAAAGAAGTTCGCGACAAAATGCTTCGTGGTCAATTAAATGCAGCGTTTAATATAAGAAAATAACTCATGCCAGGTCCAACCGAGGCCACTGATAAACCCATGGTTTTTTTAGTGGCCTGAGGAAATGATCAAAAAAATAAAAAAAAGGGCAGTTTCTTCTCCGACCGTGGAGAAGGAACTGCCCTTTCTCTTGATTATTACGACTCTTTT
>NZ_ATAE01000005.1 GCF_000474275.2 Alkalihalophilus marmarensis DSM 21297 | reverse complement strand
TATAAGAAAAAGAGAGTGGTTGGTCGAATAAATTCGACCAACCACTCTCAGAAAACAAAAGGACTTTTTCAGTGGCCTCGTCCAACCTGCGCATGAGTTTTTTTGTGCTGAATGGATTCATAGAATAAGCTTCGAAACGGAACACTATATCTACATCTATTATAAATGAGGAGTGATCTCATGAAGGCTTACCCTTCCTTCTTTTCTTTAGTAATGGTTTTATCTTTTTCTATAACTTCTGTTATATTCTGCACTCCTTTCACGGCTCAAGCGGACGAATGGAAAAAAGTAGCGATAGTGATTGATGACTTTGGAGGAAATGTTAAAGGAGTAGAATCTTTTTTAAAAGGTGATATTCCTATTACCGCGGCCGTCATGCCATTTCTTGAATACTCAACTGAGCAAGCGGAAGAGGCGCATCACGCTGGACTTGAAGTAATCATCCACCTCCCTCTTGAACCTAAAAAAGGAAAAGCTTCATGGCTTGGCCCTAAAGGAATTACAAGCGACCTCTCTAATGAAGAAGTACGAAAACGCGTTGAAGAAGCGATTGACGATGTTCCCCACGCAGTTGGTCTAAATAATCATATGGGCAGCAAAATTGTAGAAGACCGGCGGATTATGGGTGTTATTTTGGATGTGGTAAAAGAGCACGGCTTGTATGTAATCGATAGCGGGACGAGTAATAAATCTGTGATATCTGAGCTTGCTGAAGAACGCCGTATCCCTTATTCAGTACGAGATGTATTTCTAGACGATTCTCTATCTTCGCGATCCCATGTTGCAAAACAAATGAGGCTGTTACAAAAAGTGGCTGCAGTTGAAGGTGTTGCGATAGGAATTGGTCATGTCGGTGTAAAAGGCGAAGAAACAGCAGCAGGCATCTTATCCTCGCTTCGTGACCTTGAGAAAAATAAAGTCCAAATTGTCCCTGCTTCACACATTATCGAGAGTGTAATCGAACAAGACCCTAATTACTTTTGGACACCTAATTAATTAAGTTAAGCGATAAAGAAACATTAAGGAGGAAAGATGTATGGTGGTAGCCCAAGAACCATTGATTATGACTTTTACCGCTAAAGATGATACCGATGTTACATTACGCCCCGTTCAAAAAAGCGATGCATACGACATTATTACTTCTGTTGCATCCATAATTAAAGAAGGCACTTATATTCAAAAAGAGCGCCCTCGTACATTAAATGAAGAACATCAATTCATTGAAGAAATGAAAGCAAACGATAATATGTATATCGTTGTCGAAGTGAATGGTGCAGCCAGAGGGATTGCAAGGGTCGTCAGAGGCGAACTTGAAATGAAGAAACATACTGGCTTGTTTCGAACCTGGCTGCATGAAGATGCTCAAGGCAAAGGGATTGGCAAAAAGGTTATGGAGTATACCTTTGAGTGGTGCCGAATGCATAACTTGCACAAGCTGTGTCTCACTGTATTTGCATCTAATGAAATTGCCATCACCCTTTATAAAAAATATGGGTTTGTTATAGAAGGAACACAAAAAGAGCAAGCTTACTTAAACGGGCAATATGACGATGAATTATTTATGGCTTATTTCTTTAATGATCAAAAAAACAACATGACAAAGGAGCAAGGATAATGTGGAGAATGGCAAAAACCGTTGCTATTGTTGCTGTAGTGGGTTTAGCTTTAGCAATGATAGGACGTGCTCTAATTGATGATAACCAAATTGCAATTCAGTCGAAAGAGATCCCAAAGAAACTAGAAACGAATGCAATGGACCAATTAATGGCTCAAGATCTAGCTTTGACCACGTCCATGTTTTTAAAACAACTATCAGCTCAGCTCCAGCGCTGGGGAGATGCTGATTTAACAGACTCAGAAATACAAGAACGCTTTAGTGAAGAAGTGCAGGAACATCCTCATTTTAATGGATTTGCCCTTCTAAAAGATGATCAGCCTGAAATCATAGTCGGAGACATGTCGACTTCTAATTCCAATTTACTCACACATCATCATATGAATAGTGAGTTCTCAGACCCGTATGAACAAGACGGCAAAATGTATATGTTAATGGGTGAAAAAAGCGAAGGCGGACATACGATTCTCGGAGAAGTAGATCTTTCCTTTGTTAAAGCATTTATCCGTAATACTGCTGCCGTAGCAGACTCAAACGGTAACTTCTTCGTTTCAGGTGATAACCCTAACATCGATTGGAAAACAACGGCTGATTTACCCGAATCGATTAAGGCAGAAACGGTGCCAGAATTAGGTTGGCAGATTGTGGTTCAATCCGAACAGCCAGATAAAGAAAAATTAACTTACGTGGAACATCAAGCAGTAATCAAATTCAAACGTCCGCAAAATAATACTGCTTGGTTTACAGATAATCAAGATTTAACTGTCGTAAAGCAGAACGATCCATTTTACGTGGTGAAAAGTGAAACCGAAACGACCGAAGCTTTGATTCAAAGACTTCGCAGAGATTATGATTTGGCATTTGCTGAGCCTAACTATGTATTTACTCAAACAGGCATCACCCCGCAATCCACCGTACCAAATGACGAATTTTTCGCTGATTATCAATGGAATCTCGAGCAAATCGAAATGAGCGAGGGATGGAATCTTTCTGGTGGTAAAGATGTAACAATTGCCATCCTTGATACAGGAGTAGACCCTGAACATCAAGACTTAAAAGATAAACTTCTTACTGGATTTAATGCTTTTGATGAATCTTCAGACCACTCAGATGCTCATGGTCACGGAACACATGTAGCGGGAGTAGCAGCCGCACTGACAAATAACGTAACCGGCATCGCAGGTGTTTCTTGGCATAGTAAGATCCTCCCTGTTAAGGTATTAAATGATAACGGAGAAGGGTCGTCATATGAGGTAGCAAAAGGGATTTATTGGGCGGTTGATAACGGGGCAGATGTTATTAATATGAGCCTCGGGGATTACTATCACGCAGATGTGTTACAAGACGCAGTAAGGTATGCGTATGAAAATGACGTGGTCTTAATTGCAGCATCAGGGAATGACAATGTCGAAGACCCAATGTATCCTGCACAGTATGAAGAAGTACTAACTGTAGCTGCAGTCGATGACACTAGAAATCGTGCTTTCTTCTCGAATTACGGACAGCATATTGATGTGGCAGCTCCAGGTGCACATATTCCTAGTTTGTTCCCTAATAATCAGTACACGGTTATGTCTGGAACTTCAATGGCTTCCCCTCATGTAGCTGGACTAGCTGGGCTGATTCGCGCGATGCGTCCAGATTTAAACGTGAAGCAAGTCTATGATGTGATTCGTAATACCGCACGTGACCTCGGGACCGAAGGGCATGATGCGTATTATGGACACGGAGAAATTGATGTCGCTAATGCATTAGAATCACTTACTGGAAGATAATCATGACGAAAAAGAAACACGGTGAGCAGCATAATGATGCTCGGACCGTGTTTCTTTCTTCTTAAATGATGCCTCGATCTGCTAAGTACAAGGTAATTTTCTCAACGGACTGCTCAACACTTAAAGAGTCTGAGTCAATCGTCAGCTCTGGATGGTCAGGTTCTTCGTAAGGGGAACTAATTCCTGTAAATTCCGGGATTTCTCCAGTGCGTGCTTTTTTGTATAAGCCTTTCGGGTCACGAGATTCACATGTTTCAAGAGAGGCTTTTACATAAATCTCAATAAACTCATCATCCTCAACTAACGCTCGAACATTGTTGCGATCTTCTTTAAAAGGAGAAATGAAGGCTGTGCAGACAATACTGCCAGCATCTACAAATAATTTTGCCACTTCACCAATTCTTCTAATGTTCTCTTTCCGGTCATCATCACTAAACCCCAACCCTTTATTTAAACCATGTCGAACATTATCTCCATCAAGGATATAACTGCTTAAACCACGTTTAAACAATTCCTGTTCAAGCGCATTAGCTAATGTGGATTTTCCAGCTCCAGACAGCCCGGTAAACCACAATATGGCACTGCGATGTCCATTCTTTTTTTGACGTTCTTTTTTTGTAATCGCTGCTTCATGCCAAACGATATTGTTAGTTTTTTGATTAGCCATCCTGTACACCACTCCAATTAATTTGATCGTTTTACTATGTTTTTAGGGTAAACCAAATGATGATCTATTAGATTCCTCCACCTTCATCATAAGTTGTTCGTCGTTCCGTTTTCACCTGTATATAGAGGCTGATCGAACCAATAGTTGCTACGAAAACACTAAAGATAACGAAAAACGTATAGTAATCTGCTTGCCTAAACAGTAGAATCAATCCGTAACTCATCACAAGAGAAAATACCGGAGATACTACCCACACTTTGGCAATTTGCTTCAAAATGCCTTTTTGCCATAACCTAAACCCGTTTTTAGCGGTGCCAATTCCTACAATGGCTCCAGTCGTCACTTGAGTCAGTGGCACCGGCAGTCCGAACAATGACGCAACAATGACTAATCCGCCGCCTGTAATGGAAACCGTGCTTCCTTGCAATAGTGAGAGTCTAGTGATCTTTTTCCCGTTTGTTTCAAGCACCTTTCCACCTAAAAGCAGTGCTCCCAAGGCGACAAAAGCCCCTCCAAATAATACAGCTGTCCTCACATCAATCAACCCTGCCCCAACAAGAGGGCCAACTGCATTGGCTACATTGTTCATGCCAGCTGCAAATGCTTCTAAGCAGCCACAGACTATTAATAGAATGACTAATGGTTTTCTCCACTTCCCTTTACCCGTTAAGAGAGGCCACTTTTTTTCCGCTTTATTTACAAGGTGACCGGCTAAGTAGGCAACTATAAACGCAACAACCGGGACAATCACCCAAAATGATACAATAACTAACAATTTATCGAAGTAAAGAGCTTGATAAGCTATACCCGCCCCAACAATCGCCCCTACTACGACTTCACTTGTTGATAATGGAATGCCTAGTAAATTGGCTATAAATAAAGTTAAGCATGCTGATGCTAAAATAATGATTACTAACTCAACATCTACAATATCAGCAGGAATGATGCCGCTGCCGATCGTCCGAACTACTTCGCCGCCGGCCAGTGCCCCTAAGAATGCAAACACTCCTACAAGAAGCATCGCAATCCGTTTATTTGGTACAGCCCCGCTGCCATAGGCTGGCCCCATAGCAGCTGCTGTTCCACTTGCTCCAATATTCATTGCAAAGAAGAATGCAATGGCAAACGCTGCAATCGTCAACATGCCTGCTCGCCTACTTTCTTTTTCAATGTGTCATGCAGGATGGTCTAAAACGGTTTGAGGTAAATCTTTCATCGCCTCAGACTATGACGACTGACCCTTCCTTGTCATACCATGTTTCATTCACCTACTAAGCATGAACACTTTTCTGCATGCCTTTAATTAAGACTTCAATGACCTCTTTTCGACTAAACTCAGGCGGCGGAGTGATTCCGTTACTAAGCATCTCACGAACCTTTGTGCCTGAGAGGATAACATGATCTTCTTTCCCATGCGGGCAAGTTTTTGTGGAAGCCATGTTTCCGCATGCCTTGCAATAAAAGCTATGCTCAAAAAATAATGGTGTGATCCCAAGCTCATCTTCAGTAAAGTTTCCAAAAATCAACTGAGCATCGTAGGTACCGTAATAATCACCCACACCCGCATGGTCTCTGCCTACAATAAAGTGAGTGCAGCCATAGTTTTTACGAACAAGCGCATGGAATATAGCTTCACGCGGTCCTGCATATCTCATCGCAGCTGGAAATACTGCTAGGAAGACACGGTCTTTTGGATAATATTTATCAAGTAAGACTTCATAACTTTCCATCCTTACATCCGCAGGGATATCGTCAGCCTTTGTATCTCCGACTAACGGATTCAAAAATAAGCCGTCTACAATTTCTAATGCTGTTTTTTGAATATACTCATGAGCACGATGTACAGGGTTTCTCGTTTGAAAACCAACGACTCTCTTCCAACCTAGATCTGTAAAGGTTTTACGTGTTTCCACTGGGTCTAAGTGATAAGATTGAAAACGGCCTCTTTCAACCCGTTTAATTAATGTAATCGGACCCGCTACATATACATCGGGACGATCTAGGAGCTTAGCTACTCCAGGATGAGCAAGATCTGAGGTACGATAAACCTGCTCTGCCTCTCTTTCTTTATCAGGTTCAAAGATTTCCCTAACCTCAATCGCACCGTATACCTCCCCTTCAAATGTTAATTTAACTTTCTCGCCGACCGAAAGCTCACTTGCCTTGTCTTCTGAAACCGGTAATGTAACAGGAATACTCCATACCGTTCCGTCTTTTAATCTCATGTTCTCTACAACAGATAAGTAGTCTTCTTTCCCTAAAAATCCTGTTAAAGGACTGAACGCTCCAATCCCAATTAATTCTAGGTCAGATAATGCAAACGAATCGAGCTCAATTTCCTTTAAGATTCCATCAAGTGCTGTATCTGGTTCATACCGGTTTATTAGGGTTCCGCCATGTGGTTTGATTGTTGACATGATTTATTCCTCCATTAAATTAATTATTTTTTTGTTTTTCACCTAAATGTAAGCCGCATTCCGTTTTGGCCGAGCCTGCCCACCTACCGCTTCTGGGGTCCTCACCAGGTTGAACAGGCTTCGTACAGAATTCACAGCCAATACTCGGAAAATTCTGATCATGAAGCGCGTTATAAGGCAGCTTGTGGAGTTTGATGTACATCCAAATTTCTTCTTCCGTCCAATGAATCAACGGGCAAACTTTAATCGATTGAAAACGTTGATCTTTGTTTATAAACTGCGTATTTGCTCGTGTAGGAGACTGCTCTCGCCGCAATCCTGAAATCCATGCTTGATGTTCACTTAAAACTGATTCAAGAGGAGTAAGCTTGCGCAGCTGGCAGCATAGATCTGGATTCGTTTTCCATAGCTCTTCTCCATGTATTTCCGACTGTTCAACTGGGGTTAAAGACGGCTTCTTTAATTCTATTGTAAGTGCCGGATATTTCTGTTTCACTTGCTCTATCAATTCATACGTTTCTTTAAAATGAAAATCCGTATCTAAAAAGACAATCTTTGCATCTTTTTTAACCTTTGAAATAAGATCAATCAACACCATACCTTCTGCACCGAAACTGCAGGAGTAGACTAATTCATCCCCAAATGTTTGATAGGCCCACTTTAAAACATCTAAGCTGTCTTTATTTTTCAATTGGTCATTTAGACTTTTATAATCCTTTTCATGTAAGGATTGATAGGTGACCTCCATTATTGTCCCTCCTTTTAGATTAAAAAAGCGGCATTCAAAAAGGGTTTCCCTTTTGAATGCCGCCTCTAGTTTGTCTAGTCAGCTAGCTATTTCAATCGCTGTTTTTCATTTTTTTCAAGTTGAACAATTTTCCCATCTTGCACCACAATCGTGACTGATCCGTATTGTAAATTTTTCAGCATGGCTTGTAATCGTTCTGAAAGGAGCTCCCACTCTGTTTGTTTACTCATATTGACCTCCTCTTTTATATTAGGAGAAGTTTAATTCCTTGTAATTTGATATGAATTATTAGTTTAATAGTATTCTATCCATCTATCTCCAAATTGTCAATGATCCTTCTAACTTTTTTGAAAAATTGGGCACTAATTCTCATCCTGAAATTTCCACAAAATAAAAAAGCCGCATGTAGCGACTTTATACTAATTCATTAATATTTTATTCAGGGGTTTTTACTTCTCCTGTGACACCCTCAATCTCAAGCTTACCGCCTTTAGACTCTAATATGGTTACATTTCCATCAATATTATTAATGGCTATATCCCCATTGCCGCTCCTTAGAGTAATGTCTCCGTTATGATTAGAAATAGTTACATCCCCTGATCCAGCTGTAAATAATACCGTTCCATTAGACTCTGAAATAGACGTAGCCCCTGCATTGATGTTTAGTTGCAGCTGACCCGTGATCCGTTCAAAAGAAGCTGCTCCTGCACCATCTGTCAGCGTAATATCGCCGCTAATATCGCTCATAGCAAGTGCACCTCGCCCGTGCTGAACTGTAATATCACCAGATAAATTTGAGGCTTCAAATCCGCCCTCTTTCTGCCGGTATACGATGGGAAGATCCTCTGGAACTTTGATATCTAGATGGATATTTGCTTGCTCTTGATTTGATCCTCTTTTGATGGAAGTAATTAATTTAGCAGCTTCCCCCGCGCTTTCAAGCGATACCGCCGTATTCGCTCGGTAGAAGCTCTCGGCTTCCTCTAACTCTTCACCTAGAACCTCGTATTTCACTTCGACTATAATTTCTTCAAGTCCTTCTTCTCCCGTTATCGTTACTTCTCCTTCTTCATGTACCACCTCAAGCAGCTCATGTTCGGCTAGCGGGAGACTTAATGTTTCTTCTTCTACAAATGTGACTAAGTTACAGCCGGCAAGCAGAAACCCTGCTGCTATAACGCCAAGAAAAGCACTCATTTTTTTCTTCATTTTCCTAATCGCTCCAATCATTCCAATCATCTATACCCTGCTCTCATACTGAATCAGTCGATATTTATGTGAGCTGACTTTTTCAATCGAATATAGAACTCTGCTCTGTATAGTGTAGCTGATTCAGGATAAGAAGTCATTATTAAGACTCGGTCTGCAGGGATAATTTGATGCGATTTTTCACGATTTGTTCACGTATTCTTCATCAATCGCGGGAAGGTATTGCAGGAAAAGCAATCACTTTTGCAGGAGGTCTGTCTACTCTTTCAATTTCCGTTTTATATCCCTCTTTTTTTCTTTTCATAAAAGTACTTTTTGAGATCGGTCTAAGTGCAGACCAGCTTAATGAATCAATATTGTCCCAACTATCATGTGTAATTAACTCTCTTTTATAGAAATATTCATTACCTGAAGAGTAAATCTCGCATATGTACCTTACCGTTTGTTTTGTATGCATACATCTCACCTTTTTTATATCTTAGTTTGGCCTGAACCGTGGATGCTCATACTTTATAAAAGTGTTTAAATCAGGCAGTTCCGTTGACAATAATCCACTTTCACTTGTAGGATAGAAGAGATGTGATGTTTTCCAAATCTTAGATAAAGAAGTGATTAAGATGATCCAGCATTTAAAAAATAAGCCGCTGTCAGAACCTGAAATCTTCGATATGCTTATTCCAAGTGAAAAAGTGGCTCACGTTCATTTAGCAAACCCACTAGAACATGCCCTTCTTGTTCTTATTAAATCCGGTTATACTGCGATCCCAGTACTTGATCCTTCCTTTAAATTACATGGATTGATTAGTAAATCATTAATCTTAGATTCACTATTAGGCCTTGAGCAAATTGAAATGGACCGCTTGTCTGAAAAAAGCGTCGGCGATGTAATGGATAAAGAGGTCCCTACAATCTACATAGATGAAACGTTCGCCAAGGCACTTACTCTGGTCATTAATCACCCTTTTATATGCGTACTTGATGAGGACGATTCGTTTATTGCCCTATTAACCAGGCGTTCGATCTTAGCCCTAGTTAGTAAATACCTGCATCAAGTAGAAGCCAATTAAACAAACTATAAACTTATAAATCAGCAGCAAGAGTTTAAGGAGATGATGTCGTTGAACCGCATGCTTTTTTCGCCATATAAAATAAAAGACGTTGAGATAAAAAATAGAATTGTCATGTCACCTATGTGCATGTACTCAAGTGATACAAAAGATGGCAAGACACGTCCTTTTCACCTTGCTCATTATGAAGCAAGAGCAATTGGTCAGGCTGGTCTGGTCATGATAGAAGCAACGGCAGTAAATCCTCAAGGCCGTATCTCGGATCAAGACCTCGGAATATGGGAAGATGCTCATGTTGAAGGGTTAAAAGAAGTAGTTGAGAGAATTCAAGCACATGGAGCAAAAGCTGCGATACAACTTGCTCACGCCGGGCGCAAATCTATGGTTGAAGGTGATATTTTTGCCCCTTCTGCATTGGCTTTTAATGAAGAAATGCGCACACCTGTTGAGATGAGCACCGCTCAAATTGAAGAGACGATTGAAGCCTTTAAACAAGGTGCCCTTCGTGCGAAAGAAGCAGGCTTTGATGTAATTGAGCTGCATGGTGCACACGGTTACTTAATTAATGAATTTCTTTCACCATTAACAAATAAACGAAACGATGAATATGGCGGCTCTTTAGAAGCAAGATATCTTTTTCTGAGAAAAATTGTGGATGAAGTAAAGACGGTATGGAATGGCCCTCTATTCGTCCGCCTCTCGGCTTGCGAGTATGCAGACGGCGGCAACACGATGGAAGATTTCATTCAGCTGTCTGCATGGCTAAAAGAGCAAGGTGTCGATTTAATTGACACAAGCTCTGGTGCTGTCGTACCGGCCGCTATTCCTGTTTATCCTGGCTATCAGGTGAAATATGCCGAAACAATAAGACGCGAAGCGGGAATTGCAACCGGAGCTGTAGGAATGATTACATCAGGACTGCAAGCAGAAGAAATCTTACGAAACGAACGAGCCGATCTCATCTTTATCGGTCGTGAATTACTCAGAAACCCGTACTGGCCACGCCAGGCAGCACTTGAATTAAATACAAAAATCGAAGCTCCAACTCCATATGAACGAGGCTGGAACTAACAGAAAAGGCTGCCTATGCGGGCAGCCTTTTGTTTTGATTATATGGTTGCAAGTGCGGGGGATGTGAGTTTGGGAGCGATGCAAAAAAACAAGTGCAGAGTGAGTGACGCAATAACACTGGGAAAGAATACAATTCAGCTTAGCAGTGACGCATAAGCAGGCTTAACAGGCGCAATAACAATGGATGCGCGCAATTGAGCCGTGAACCGGCGCATATAGCAGGAGGACAAACTCAATTGTTCGACCAACAGGCGCATATAGAAGCTGAAAAGATACAAAAGCATTCTTAGCTGCGGGCTGAAGTAAGATTAAAGCCTATTGGAAATGGCGGCGAACTGCATCTGCTCTCCCGCGGAACATTCCGTTAAGAGCCAGCTTGAGGATAGAAGTCGGCAGGAGTGATTGGATTTCAACAATATCTCTCATCACGGTTGAGTCACCTTTTTTTACAAATGAATGTGTATGTCGCCATGATTTCAGAGGAAAAGGAAGCTTCACACCCACATCTACGAAATATTCATGGGGCTTTACTTCTTGAATGTATGAATGCCAATCGGCCCCTACAGGTCCGAGCCCCATTTTCATGCGAATGGTATTCCCTTCTCTTGTTTCTGGATCAGAGTGCAGGGTAATCGTTGGAAATGAAGTGATTTTAACTAGATTTTCAGCTGTATGAAAAAAAGACCATACCTCTTCAATGGGAGCATCTACTGTCGTTTCATATGTAAAAATATACGTATCCACCTAAATCACTCCTTCATTAAGTATGATTTAGTATAATCAATGTAAGCGGAGTATATCAACAAAACTGCTTTTGAAAGAAGGAATGAACTTGAACCACCACATATTAAAATCTACACCATTTGGTTATGGATTAGCGATTATTTTTCTTGCTATTAGCTTTTACTGGCAGCCGATTGATTTTTGGCTATTATTCCCGTTATCTTTATTTATTTTAACCATCTATGCCTTCTCTTGTACCCAAATGGATGTGAGGGCTATCAACTTTAACGGCTGGCTTATAGGTATAATTAGTGGCATTCTGCTTTATTTATTGTTTGCTTTTGGAAAATGGATGATCAAGTTTACCGGCCTGCCTTTAATGGAACAGCTCCATGCACTATATACTCTTGTCCAGCCTACTGCAGCCATTCATTATGTATGGTTATTTTTAATTATTATTCCCGGTGAAGAATGGTTCTGGCGCGGTTTTATCGTGAAACGCTTGTTAACGAGCTATACTCCCATGAAAGCAGCACTATTTGGAACCGGGCTGTATGCATTCGCTCATGTATTCGCAGGAAGCATTCTATTAGTATTAGCAGCCCTCATTGCTGGTTTTGTCTGGTCATATATTTATGTGAAGACACGAAACCTATGGATCGCGATTATTTCTCACTTAATATTTGATCTATTCTTATTACTGCTGTTCCCGTTGTTATAAAAGAAGACCTGTGAAATAACTCACAGGTCTTTGTTTTACGCATAAATATTAACGAGCAGCCCTTTAATTTCTCCAACCATATCAAGAATCTGCAAGCCTTTTTTCTCTTTTTCTAGGACTGCATCGGTTAGATCCAGCAGTTTACGATCGACTTCTTGTACGATCTTGTAGATCTTCGTACGTCCCCTGCGGTTAAAGCCCCTCCTCTCTTCAAGGCTTAAACCAAATTGAACAGCATCTTCCATAAATTCTTTGACAAGCTGCTTATATTTCCGCAGCTCTTCAACTGTTCTTGATTCAGCAAGGACTTTCCCTTGATCATCAATTTTCTGCATTAATTGTGATAACTTCTCGTATGCTTTCTCATCACGTTGTTTTCCCATTATTTCTTGAAAGGAAACTTTAGCTGATGGCTCCTGTTTTTTCGGTTCAATCTTTCCAAGCCCTGTACGAGCAATCCGCCCGACATCCATGATCTCACGTCCTCACCATGATCTTATCTGTGCTGTTATTTTAGCATAAATAGGAAGTAATGAAACGAGAAAAAGCGAAAAGACTTAAGTCTCCTCGCCTTCCCATTTCCGTTATTGTATTAATTATTGTAACAGTTGAAGTACACCTTGCGGCAATTGATTCGCTTGTGCAAGCATCGCTGTTGCTGATTGATTTAAAATATTGTTACGAGTGAATTCCGTCATCTCAAGTGCCATATCCGCATCACGAATACGAGACTCAGAAGCCGTTAAGTTCTCATGAGTAACTTGTAGGTTGTTGATTGTATGCTCCATACGGTTCTGCACCGCCCCAAGCTTCGCACGAGCATCAGAAAGCTTGTTGATTGCTTGGTCAAGTTGGAAGATTGCTGAGTTAGCACCCGCGTTTGAAAGTACATCAATATTCTCTATTCCTAACGTAACGATATCCATACGAGGGATATCAATCATTACATTTTGGTTTGTGTTAGGTCCAATTTGGAATGAGAGAGCGTTGTTAGTAATGTTAAAATCCATTTCCCCTTCTTTAATACTTGTGTTAAATTGATACTCAATTCCCCCATGTTTAAATAGTCCGTTGTTTGATACTAGTTTTCTTTCTGCCTGAATATCAGTAGGAGCAGTAGGAGCAGTATTATCTCTTAATACGATTTCAGCTTCTACTTCCATCTTAACTTTAACAGTTCCAGCAGAGCTTATTTTAGAAGTATCAATAGTTATTCCAAAGATATCTATCTCACCAGCGTCATCATGTTCACCAATATTAACTACTTTATTTCCCATGGATAAACCATTAGGATCCAAAATTTCAATTTTTGCATCTTCACTATCAGTGTTAACTTCACGAACCATAATAGTGTATTCGCCAAATAACATAGCAGGTTTATCATCATCCCCAATCTCATTTGTAAATTTTACATCGTTCGTTTCATCCGCTCCCAACCCAGCAGATTTTTGAGTGAATGTATATTTATATTCTGCATCGGATATTTCCACTTGATAATCTCCAGATTTCAAATTTGCATTTGTCACCTTAGGAAAGCCTACTAGATTTATTTTATTCGCATCATTTCCATAAGTCGTCAACACCGCACTAAACCCATTCAACAGCTTCCTCGTGTTAAACTCTGTCTTCTCTGAAATGGAATCGATCTCCAGCTTCAACTGGTCAATCTCTTTTTGGATTTGTTCGCGGTCGTATTCTGTGTTTGTGTCATTGGCTGCTTGGACAGCTAGTTCACGCATGCGCTGCAGCATCGTATGTACTTCCTGCATTGCTCCTTCAGATGTTTGCATTAGTGAAATTCCGTCCATTGCATTACGTTCAGCCATTTTTAGGCCACGGATTTGTGAACGCATTTTCTCAGAGATTGCAAGACCTGCTGCATCATCTGCAGCACGGTTAATACGAAGACCTGATGATAGTTTCTCTAAGTTTTTAGACGTTTGGAATTGATTTTGATATAGGTTTCTATAAGCATTAAGCGCTTGAATATTATTATTAATTTTCATTTTAGGAGGCTCCTTTAATCTTGATAAATGGCGGTTGACTCGTATGCATTCGCCTTTTGTTTCATCATCTTCGGCTGTATATCTTTTTTCGATTTCATCGCTTCATTCCATGAAGACATGATCGATTGAATGATTTGAATAACTTCTTCAATCATCGCTTTATCTTTTTTTATATTTGCTTCAACAATTTTATCCGCCGCATAGTTATATACTTGCTCAAGCTGATCTGCAATGATCCCCGCTTCATAATTAATTCCAGCACCTAGGCGATGAATGATATCACTTGCTTTTTGCAGTTTAGCGTTCGCTTCTACAAATTCTTTTTGATCAATTAATTCAAGTGAATCCTCTAAGTTTATTAAACAAGCCTCATACAACAGCGCCGTCAACTCTTGAGATGACTTTTGATGAAGGGCTTCGTTTGTTAGGAAAGTGGTCAAACCTTTCCACCTCCGTCTGCATTTTCTTTTGACACTATTAGTATCGACTTATGTCGATGGTTGTTTAATAGTTTTTCTCCATATCTTCAATCAGCAGCAAGATTTCTGCCATAACTGAATAAAGCTGAGGAGGAATATTATCGCCTAAATCCATATCCAGTAAATTCGAAACGAGTGTCGCATCTTCTTGCATATGAATGTCATTTTTATGGGCGAGCTGAATAATCTGATTCGCAAGCTGCCCCCTCCCTTGTGCAACCACCTTTGGAGCACTTCCGTCTTCCTTATCATAACGAATAACAGCAGCTGTTGGTCCGTTCTGAATCCGCCGCTTCGTTTGGTTAAAGTGTTTTTGGACGATCATATTTTAAAGTCAAATCCTTTCTCAGTAAACGTAGGGGTCTGTACCTTTTTCTGTACTTGATCTAGTGCTGGGTCTTGTTCGTCTTGTTTAAGCTTTGAATATTGAATGCCTTTGATTGAATAGCCTATCGCTGATAACTTTTCTACTGCTTGATCAACTAAAGGGGCCATTTTTTCCTCAAAGGCTTCTCCGTCATTTTTTAACGTAACCGACAATTGACGATCTGCAGCTGAAATTGCGATTCCCACTTCACCCATCTTAGGAGTTTCCATTAAGAAAAATAAACTGCAATTCTCCCAGTCTACCTTCCCCCCCTCATTACGTGAGTTCACAAATACTTGTAAGTTCTCTACTTTATTTTGAAGCAGCATTGGTAAATTTAAAAATAAACTTTGCATGTTTGCTTGTTGGTCAGACCTGCTTAATAATTGCTGGCCTGTCATATTATTTAAGGCTTGATTCGCTAATTGATTTAAACGAGTGCCTTCTTCTTCACCGCGAGCGATCTGCATAAGAGTCGCTTTCACATTGCGTTCATTTATTTCAGTATGTTCTTTTGCCGCTGCTAATTGCTGGGCAATCTCACTATCACGGTTTAACCCCATTCCTCTGATCATCTCAAACATGGCACGCGGCGACCCTTCTTGGATTGGAGAACGAGCATGTTCACTATACTGCTGTGAGAGGATCTGAGAAGGTGTGCGGCCTTCTTGACCGGAGCGTTCATTTAGCGCTACGTAATGCTTTACTTTTGTTTCTGATGGCTGGAAATTTAATCTTTCTACTAACTGCTTTACCTCTTTTACGATTTGCTTAGCCTGTTCATGTAGGCCCTTTGATAACAGCTTCTTCGCTTCTTGAAGCTGGCTGCTGGCTTGCATTAAACTTCTCTCTGTCTTCATATCGGTTAAAAGCATCATTTCAGACCTAAGAATCGCATGGTCTAATTTTTTGATTGTAGTTTCAAGCAACGGTTTGGTAGACGGTTCTGCATGCTGTTTGAACTGTTCTGTTTGACGAATGATTTGGTCCAATGTCCGGCTGATCTCACGTTGAAATTGTTTAAACGTCTGGGCAGCTTCGGCTAATTTTTCCGTAACCGTTGTGACAGCAATATTTTTACTTGCCGCCTCGAGGCTTGTTTGATAAACCTCATTTTGAATATATTGATCCGCCCCCATTAAGCTGGCTCCATTTTGGTTTGGTCCAGCCTGATTTGGACTTAACTGATTAGAGTCGACACTCACTTTCAAAGATTCTACTTCTAGTAAAGCCTGGCTCAAAAGTTGTCTTGCTCTCATTTCTCTACCATTATTGGCTGAATCTGCTGCTTTCATTAAAGCTTCACTGAGCTGCTTTTGGGTCTCTCTAGGTACTTCAGGGTGGTTCAGCAATGACGTTTCAATCATTTGAATAACACGTTGTATATTCGGCTCCTGCTGAAGGGCTTTGCCCGCATCCATCAATGCACTGCCTAAGGAGTTCGACTGAATCGAATCCAAATTACTTGTCCCATTCACATTCGACTGGATCAATTCTTCGCTTTTAGTAAGAGCCTGAATCATTTGTTCTCGACCTGCTTGAATTAATTGAGAGGCTTGCGCCACTGCCTTATCCACTACCTGCTGATGAGCGGTAGAGAGTTCTTGGCTGCTACGTGCTGTGCGGATCATTTCAACAGTATTCTCAATCGACCCTCCTGCTTGGCTGATCGCTTGCAGCTCACGATTGATTTGACTGTCAATGCCGCTAGATTGGCGCAGCACCTGACTTACCGCCTCTTGCACCCGCTCTTTGGCGACTTTCGTTAAATGAGCGGCTTCAGTTGTTGAGCGTTCCACTAACTGAGCTGCCTCACGTGATGTCTCCGGATGTTGAACGACTTGGCTTCTTGCCGTTTGAACAGCTCGCTCTATTGATGCATCCTGCTGAATCATTTGACGTATTTCTCGCAAATAATCAGGAGACATTCTCCCGTTTTGATTGCTGCGTATAGGTTCGCCGTTCCTTGCTGGCAGCTCTTGTCTTCCTTCTGACGTCCGTTCTCTTGGCTCCACTTTAAATTCAGGATCCACTTCCTTTGCGAGATCATTTAACACATGTGTATATGGGCGTCCGTGTAATGCTTCATGAACACTTCGTAAATGAGTCGACGTTACTTCTAAGCGCTTATTCGCTAACGCCTTAACTGTCTCTAGTCTATTTGCTGCATCACCGCTTCTAAGAAATCGCTCTAATTCAGCCACTCCCTCTCTAGTAAGCGGAACGCCTTTATCCATTAGGGCCTGCGCTGCTTCCCTCATCGCAGGAGTGGGGTTTTTTGAACCTAAGTTTTGCAGTGTTTGATTCACTGCATCTTTATTTTGGTTGTTTGCTTGAGTAGCTGCGCGAGGCTCCTCATTAAGCGCTAGCGCTCGAACATTGATATGACCTTCTTTTACTTGATCAACTTGTATTGTCACTCGCTCACCAGAGGGTACGCTCCCTTCAAATCTTGCCAGGACCTCTCTTCCTCTAATACTGATAAGCGCTTCATTATGATCTTTTCTCTCTTTTACTGTTGCTTTATATACATCACCTTCACGTAACGGAATAGCCCGCTCTGGCTGTTGATTTTGAATATGCTGCAGGTGATTGACTTGCATGCGGCTCACGCTCCTGGTCTTGATTTCGATTTTCCATCGACCTATTTAATCCTTATTCTTTATATCGGCACCTCTTTGTACATCTTACATGGTCATTCTTAAAACAAAAAAAGAACCAGAATTATTCTGGTTCTAAAAAATCTTTGCTAAAACTCGTCCCTTCTTCAGTTGATGTTTCTTCTTTACTTTTCCATTTGCTAGACAATCCTTTTTGCAGTGCCTGCTCTCCGAATTTCTCATGGACTTCCTTAACTAAATGAGAAAGCTTTTCTTCTTTTATGTCGTCTTGATAATGAAAGAGATCGAGTTGCTTATAAGCATATTGCTGCTCAATCAAATCGTATGTGCTGACACCTAGTAAGCGGACAGATTCTTGGTTCCATGCTTTTAGGAAGATTTGTTTAGCTTGTTTATAGAGATCTTCAGGCTTTTGAGCAGGATTTGAAAGCTTCTGGCTTCTCGTAATCGTTTGCCAATCATGATAGCGGATCGTCAGCTGAACCCCTCTAGCAAAGACTTGCTTTTTCATAAGGCGCTTTGAGACTGAGTGAGACAGCTGCTTCAAAGCTTGGTCAATCACTGCTGTACTTTTTGTGTTTTGTTTTAAGGTCGTTGAATGGCCTATCGTTTTAAATTCATAAATCGCTTCAGGGTCTACCGGACGGTAATCAATGCCATTTGCCCGCTCGTAAAGCTTTCGGCCATTTGTGCCAAACCAGCCTTGAACATCTGACCCTTGAGCAAGTGCTAAGTCACCAATCGTTTTAATCCCTTTCTTTTCCCATTTTTCTACGGTGCGCCTTCCTATTCCATGCATCTCGCCAATCGGCAAAGGCCATAATTTTTCTTTCATATCTCGTTTTCTCAAAATGGTAATCCCATTAGGCTTTTTCATATCACTTGCCATTTTCGCTAAAAACTTATTTGGCGCAATCCCTATACTACATGGCAAATCAAGCTCTACCTTTATACGCCGTTGAATTTCTTCAGCCAAGTGCAGGGGGTGTATTTTAGAGAGATACGATGTTACATCCACATACCCTTCATCAATGGATACCGGCTGGACAAGCGGAGTGTATTCTCTTAATAACTCAAATAAAGCCCGGGACGATTCTCTGTACCGCTCAAAATTTGGTCTCCTCAATTCTAATTCGGGACATAAACGGAGTGCTTTCCAAACCGGCATTGTCGTCTTAATCCCTTTCGCACGAGCTTCATAGCTGCTTGTAACAATAATACCGCGACGCTCTTCTACGTTTCCGGCAATCGCCAGCGGCTTTCCTCGTAAAGTGGGATCATATGACATTTCCACAGAGGCATAGAAGCTATTCATATCAATATGAAATATAACTCTTCTTTGATTCATAATGATCCCACTCCTTTACACTTAATTATACGAAAGAATGTTCGTTATTTAAAGTTATTGGTCCTAAAATAATTGCGGTACCTTCACCAATAGTCATTAAAGGATACATTCTCATAGTTTTTTATTATTTGCTAAAACTAGTATCATACCAAGGACACAAAGCCTAAGTCAATATATTTTTGCGATTTCATTTAAAAAAACATTGCCTTTCATGTATATTTCAGATATGGTTAAAGTAGCAGGCGAAACGATAAGGTTTTTGTCGAAAGCTTGCAAATTGGAGGTGTCTTACTATGACCCACTATCAGTTGAAATGTGATCAGCGCTATGCCGATGTATTCGACCGCATTGTTGTTCTCCTCCACGCATATAAAAAAGAACATGACAAGTCACCTACGATTGCACAACTCGCATCTATGATTGGTGACAGCGAAGAAATGGTGTTAGAGAGCTTAGAATTCGGGCGGTATTCGCCGCAACATTCGCCATTTTTACACTAGAGCATATAAATCCCCACCCAAAACCGCATGTATGGGTCCACGCAAAATTCCGCACGATCGGCAAATTGACTATTTAGTCGTTATCACTTTCTGCCGAAACATCCCAGAAAAACTTCGGTGAGCAATTTTATAAATAGTAAGTTTTCGAGGAATACCAGGTGATGATTGCATAATTGCTCGTGTTTGTTTATTTATAAACCATACAAACGGATAAATCACCTGGCCCTCTTTTATGTGATTATATTCCTACAATTAATAAAAACCGATGAACCTCCTTTGGTCCACCGGTCTGCTTACCTCTTAATTATTTTGCCGCTTCTTTTACTACCGCTACTACTGCTTCTGATAACTTCACAAGCTCTTTAATCGGCATTCTTTCATTCTTTGTATGGATCTCTTCGTACCCTACAGCAAGGTTAACAGTCGGCACTCCGTGTCCTGCGAAGATATTTGCATCACTTCCTCCGCCGCTTTGTAGTAATTCCGGTGTACGGCCAATCGCTGTCATTGCACGTTTAGCCACTTCAACAACTTCATCACCATCACCTAGCTTAAACCCTGGATACATTACATCAATCTCAACGTCAGCTTTTGTACCCATTTCCTTAGCCGTTTGTTCAAACGCTTCTTTCATTTTCGCTACTTGCGCTTCCATTTTTTCATTCACCAAAGAACGGGCTTCCGCCAAAATAGCCACGTGATCGCACACGATATTCGTTTGACTTCCCCCTTCAAAACGGCCGATATTTGCTGTCGTTTCTTCGTCAATTCGGCCTAAAGGCATTTTAGAGATGGCTTTTGCTGCAACTGTAATAGCTGAAATCCCCTTCTCAGGAGCAACACCGGCATGAGCAGTCTTGCCATGTACAACGGCTTTAACTTTTGCTTGTGTTGGTGCCGCTACAATAATATTACCTACAGGTCCATCACTATCTAGCGCAAAGCCATATTTCGCTTTTAGATGAGCAGGATCCATTGCTTTTGCCCCTACAAGTCCAGATTCTTCTCCGACCGTAATAATAAATTGAATCGTCCCGTGTTCGATATTTTGTTCTTTAAGCACACGGATCCCTTCAAGCATCGCTGCAATACCCGCTTTATCATCAGCGCCTAAAATCGTTGTTCCGTCTGTCACAACATACCCATCTTTAATTGACGGTTTTACTCCCTTACCTGGTACAACTGTGTCCATATGAGAAGTGAAATAAATTGCATCTACCCCATCTTTTGTTCCAGGTAATGTACAAATGAGGTTTCCTGCACTGTGATCTGTTTTATCAGCTGCATCATCTTCAACTACCTCTACTCCAAGAGAAGTGAATTTTTCTGTCAAAATCGGTGCAATTTCTGCTTCAAACTTTGTTTCTGAATCAATTTGTACAAGCTCTAAAAATTCATCTACTAAACGTTTTTCATTAATCATTATGTAGGCCTCCAATTTGTAGTTTCAGCTTAATGGTACATGATTTCAAGGAATTTTTCACCTTTTCAAGCGATAGACACTATATTATCAAAAATTAAACACTAAAAAGATGCATCAAATCAATGATGCATCTATATAACACTTTATTTTGTCACTTGCTCTTTTTCACAGAATTCATATAGAACCCCTCTGGCTGATTTAGGATGTAAAAACGCCACTTTTGCTCCACCAGCTCCTGGTACAGGCTCATCATTGATCATTTTTACGCCGTTCTCTTTAATATCTTCAATTCTTGATTCAATGTTCGTCACGCCAAGGGCAATATGATGAACCCCTTCACCGCGTTTTGCAATAAATTTAGCAATTGGACTTTCATCTGACAGCGGCTCTAATAATTCAACCTTAGATTCGCCAACCCCTAAAAAGGCTACTTTCACTCCTTGAGACGGTACTTCTTCAATATCAATTAGACGTAATTTCAAGCTTCCTACATAAAAAGGCAGTACCTCTTCAATAGATGTTACCGCAATCCCAATATGATCAATTTTTTTCGGTGTTTTTTCACTCAAAGGAACCACTCCTCCATTTATGACAGTCTAGTTATAACATTCGTTCCACCGATCAAAAAATCCTGCATATCCTGTCAAATTTTCTCGATTACGAAGGTACCCCTTGTCCTAATAGCGAGTTCTTAGTAAAATATAGGGTAGAGACGTATGAGGGAGGGTATTACATGCCACGCAAATTCCAAAAAACAATTATTTATATTATGATTTTCACTATGGTTGTAGGAACACTTTTAATGGGTGTATCACTATTCTAATCATTCATCTAACGATAAAAGTCGCTGCCAGAGTTCTGGCAGCGACTTTCTTACATAGCGCCTGCATCTATCGCTAACTGTTCAAAAGATGCATCTTTTCGCTTTAGAATATGAACCTTCGTACCTAAAGGGATTTGATCAAATAGCTGCTCAACTTCTTCATTTGGCAGGCGTACGCATCCTGCCGTCACGTGAGAACCGATCGAGTCAGGTCTATTGGTCCCGTGGATTCCATATATCCTGCCATCGGTTCCTTCCGCATCAAATCCGATCCACCTGGTGCCAAGAGGGTTATGTGGATCTCCGCCTTTAATGTCCAGTTTTCTGTAATATGGATTTTCAGCTTTCACCACAACAGTAAACTCTCCCTCAGGTGTTGCTGCACCCTCTTTTCCGCTCGCAACTTTATATACCCTTTGAACCTGGCCATCATAAATAAAAGCCAGTTCATTTGTTTCAATATTGATGATCAGGTAAGGATCGCCCAATGCAGGATTCTCCCCCAAAGGCCAAATCGGGGAAAACATCATTAAAAGCGATAACATCACAGCTGCCACATCTATCACCAGCCCTGCCTTTTTACCTGTAGCTTGCCTCTTAGATAGATCGTTTATCCACGTGATTCCATAAGCTGTCTTTAATATGAAGATATTGCCTTAATTCATGCATAATGTAGAATAAAGACGAACGAATTTCAAACTCCTCTCTTGTCTTAGGCAGTTCCATTTCCCTGAATTCCGCTTCCATTTGATCCAGGCGCTCTAAAAAGTAGACCACATGATTAGCAGGACTTAACGATTTACTTAATTCATCTAAGAAATCCGCTAGCTGAACGCTTTGAGGCAACGACCTTTCTAATGAAGAGATAAAGGGCATCATGCGTTCAACAATTTCAAACTGCTTCTCTCTCATCTTAAAATAATGATAATATTGGTCTTCATAACGCATGATGTGGTTATGAACATTTCGCAAAGCTTCATTCTTACCCTTCTTCAACAATTCCACTGTCTCTGGAATTTCAGCTCCGTCCCAATCACTTTGTCCGTGCCGTAAATATTCAGCCATTTCATGCAGGATCTTTTTAAAGTGATCTTCTATGTCCTTTAAATAAACACGTAAAACTTTTTCGCTGCTTGGCATATATAAATTCATAATTAAAGCCACACCTATTCCGATGATGATTAATAATAATTCATTAATAATAATGGCTGTTGAGACTTGTTGCAGTGTATAGAGATGCAAGACGATAACTAAGCTCGTTACAATACCCTCTTGAACTTTCAACATGACGGCTGTAGGTATGAATACTAGCAGCAATAAACCGAGCGACCACGGTTCATATCCCACTAATTCAAATATAATTACACTGTAAGCCATGCCGATCAAACAAGCAGCAAAACGCTGCCAGGATACGATTAATGACTTTCTTTTTGTAATAGAAATACAAAGGATCGTAATAATGGCTGCTGACGCATAAAAATCTAGTTGAAGAAGCTGGGCAATGGCGATTGCTATCGCTGCACCTACTGCTGTTTTTAAGGTTCGATAGCCAATTTTAAAATTCATTCATCACAGGCCTTTCTTTTATTATTGTTTTTATCATACCTTACTTTATTGTCATTTAATATAAAAAAGACCCACAGCCTATCACTGTGAATCTTTTCGTTATAATACCTTTTCAAGAAAGTCTTTGGCACGTTCTGATTTAGGCTCTGTAAAAAAGGTTTCAGGCGGAGCGTCCTCGACGAGCTTGCCTCCGTCTAAAAATAATACTCGATCAGCCACTTCACGCGCAAATCCCATCTCATGAGTGACGATCATCATCGTCATTCCTGTATGAGCTAAATCTTTCATAACAGCCAGCACCTCTTTAACCATTTCAGGATCAAGAGCTGATGTCGGCTCATCAAAAAGCATCACTTCAGGCTCCATAGCGAGCGCTCGTGCAATCGCCACACGTTGCTTTTGCCCCCCTGACAGCCTGTTAGGGTACTCATCTCGTTTTTCAAGCAGGCCGACCTTTTTCAAAAGCTTTTCTGCTCGTTCTACAGCCTCGCTTTTTGACACTCCTTTTACTGTCATAGGAGCATACGTCAAATTCTGAAGCACTGTCATATGAGGGAAAAGATGAAAATGCTGAAACACCATCCCGATCTGCTCACGTACTTTGAGTACATTCGTCTTCTTGTTTGTCAGATCTTGATCTCCTACCCAAATATGACCTGCTGTAGGCTTTTCTAAGAGATTAATGCAGCGGAGGAAGGTTGATTTCCCAGAGCCTGAAGGTCCAATAACCGCTACAACGTCTCCTTTATTTACTTCCGTTGAAATCCCCTTTAAGACCTCAACTTTTCCAAAGGCTTTATGCAAATTATCGACCTTAATCACTGCGTTGCAATCTCCTTTCGATCATTCGTCCAATAATGGTCAACACCATCACCATCACATAATAAATTAAACCAACAAACAATAACGCTTCGAAATACTTATAGATCTGCGCATTGACCATTTGAGCTCGGCGCATAATATCCCACACACCGATAATCGATACAATGGCTGACTCTTTCGTTAAGTTAATGAACTCATTAAAAAGGGCAGGAAGAATATTACGAAATGCTTGCGGTAAAATGATTCTGATCATCATTGGACGCTCAGGGATACCTAGTGCAGCGGCAGCTTCTTTTTGACCCTTATCAACCGCTTGAATCCCTGCACGGATAATTTCTGAAACATAGGCAGATGAGTTTAAACCAAAGGCTAGGACCCCTGCTAAAAAGGCGCTCATTTCAATTCCAAATTGCGGCGCCCCATAATAAATGATGGATAATTGCAAAATTAAAGGCGTTCCGCGGAAAACGGATGTATACGCATGAGCAAACCAGCGCAGTACAGTTATCTTGCCGATTTTCATGATGGCTAAAATAATTCCTAAGATTAGACCGACTAATAATGAGGTAGATACAAATTGTAATGTAACCCCAATCCCTTTTAATATAAAAGGGATATGGGGTTCAATCACTCTAAAATCTATGTTCATGACTGAATGTTTCCTTCCTACACAACGTATTCTTTATTCTTCAGCGTCGAACCATTTAATAATCAGCTCGTCCATTAGGCCGCTGTCAATCATTTCGTTTAATTTATCATTGAACGGTTCAACAAGCTCGCTGCCTTTAGGGAAAGCAATCGCAGAACCAGCTAGTTCCTCACTTGGCACTTCAAATTGCGCTAAACCTGATTGAGACTCCATGTAACCAGCAGCAACGGTATCTTCCATAAGGATCGCATCAAGACGGCCTGCTAATAATTCTTGAATTAATTCAGGAATACGGTCACGTTTTTCTACATTAAAACCAATCTCTTCTGCTAAATCTTCTGCTTCCCCTTCTTGGATGGAACCAAGCTGTACTCCGACTGTTAATCCCTCAAGATCTTCAACTGCACTTAATCCTTGATCTTCTTTTGAAACAATTAAATTCTGTGCTTCATAATAGATATCTGAGAAATCAACATTCTCCATACGTTCTTCTGTTGGTGTCATTCCAGCTAGTACGAAATCTGCACGGCCTGCTTCCATTGCTGGAATTAACCCGTTAAAATCAACATCTTGAATATCAAGCTCATACCCTAATTCACTTGCAATGTGATTAGCAATATCAATATCAAAACCGACAATCTCACCTGACTCTAAATCCACAGACTCATACGGAGGATAGTCAGCTGATGTGGCCATAATTAATGTGCCGCCTTCTCCTGATGTTGCATCTTCATTCACTTCTTCAGTCGGTTCCTCAGCTGGTGCTTCCACTTCCGCAGGCCCGTCCCCTTCTGCTCCACACCCTGCTAATAATCCTACTGATAGGATTGCCGATAATCCTGCCACACTCCACTTATACTTTTTCATCATTATTAACCCCCAACTATCTTTCTAGTAATATAATAATTATGCTTGTAGATGCATAATAACACATAGTTTTATGCATGAAAATAACTTTTCTAAAAAAAATCTTTTTTTAATTAATATCAGAAAATTCATGTTTTTTCAACTATAATCTCTTTTTTTTCAAAAAAAAGATGACCGCTAAAAGCGGCCATCACCTTACATTTATTCTGCTTCTTCTTCTTCTACTTCGATGTCATCTTCTTGTTCCATTGCTGGATCATCTGCTGGAGCTGGCTCATCTACCGGCTCACCGCATGCTGCTAATACACTTACTGATAATGCACCTGCTAGTAATGTATAAAGTAGTTTCTTGCTCATTGAAAATTCCTCCTTCGTGTCGGTTGAAATTTTATACTAATGTGCTTCGAACTACACCTATCATACTAAAACGATAAACACTTTATAAGTCATTTTCCTAAAATTACAAGTTTTCACAAAATTGTTTGAGAGTTTCCCAACCTGTGACAGTCATTTAAACATAATCAAAAAACAATTAAAAAAACCACAGCTCTATGTAAAATGGCTTAATGAACTGTGGTTTTAGCCTTGGATGTTTCCCCTATTTATTTGTATTAACAGCATGAAACGGACATTTAGAAGTAATCGGCTCACAATCGTCCCCGATGAAAAATTGTTTCCATTCGTGATGCGATGGATCACCGTAATGACTGATATCAGGATGCTTCGGGAGCTTATCCCATGCCTCAACTCGTTTTCTTACTGCTTCCCTAGAATTGATCCCATTCGGTTCTGTTCCTTCTAGACCTTCAAAGATTCGACGAGGCTGAATTCCGATAACCATACTCTCGCCTAAATTTCTTGTGATTCGCTGTTTATAGGCTGGAGCATTTCCAAATGCAAAAATTGATTCATCCTCAAAGCAAAACGACCATAAGAACTCATTTGGATCTGCTGGTGTGTGGTCGGGCCATTTTTTTGGATCATGCCGATTTAAGTATTGCAATACATCCCAGAAATAGTTTCTATAATAGGAAAGAGGCTGTTCTTTATTCTCAGGCTCTACGAATATAAAAAGGCCGCGCCTTACTAAAGGAGGTTCTTTCACTAATTGTAAAAAGGTTGAAAGAGTACGAGGAAGATGAGACCAATCGGAATGACTGATATAGGAATACCTGAGCTCTCCTCTTTCTTCACCTGTTCTGCCAAAAAAACAAGGGAAAGTTGGCTTCATCACAACTTCGCGATATTTATGATATTCCTCACTTACCCATTTAGGTACAATTTTTTCATTTTGCATATGCTCACTTGTTAATAAGTAGTTTGATTGCATATTCATAAAAACCCCTCCCTACCTTCACTTTATGATGATGATGTATCAAATAGAATATTCTTGCCGGTTTATGAATAACTTGTCTTATGCCTGTTATAAACGCATAAAAAGGAGGTGCGCTGCTTGATATCAAGCATTCTATTAGGCATTGCCCTAGCAGCACCAGTAGGGCCTATTAGTTTAGAGATGATTAAACGTGGTGTGAGATTTGGATTTTTTGCCTCCTTAGCAATAGGGCTTGGCGGCATGACTGCTGATGCTTTATTTATGCTTCTTATATACTTTGGGCTGACACATTTTTTAACGATCGAAATCGTTCATATCCTATTGTTTTTCTTCGGCAGTCTTTTTCTGCTCAAATTAAGCATTGAATCAATCAATAACACCATGAAACCTATAGATACGGTGAATCAGAATGAAGCTCCTTCAAATAGAATCGTACTGAATAGTTATGTTATTGGCTTTACAATCGCGCTTATAAATCCAATTAATATTCTTTTTTGGTTCGGGGTTTATGGCTCTGTGTTAAGCGAGTCTGCTCATAACACATCTATAAATGCTGTATTTTATCAAGCGATGTTCATATTTTTAGGTATCTTTCTATGGAATGTATGCATTTCAACCTTATCAAAACTAACATCTTTTGTTATGAATCAGCGATTGTATCAGTATATTCATGGCTTTGCGGCACTCTTGCTTATGTATTACAGTCTGCATTTCGGATATGAATGTATCCAATCGATTCGAGTAGCCCTTGCCTAACCATTCACGATTTTGACAGAAACTAAACCTTCCTATCGTTCCTGATTCTAGTATAATAAAAAAAATACCAGAAAGTGAGAGAGTGAAATGCAGTATAGAAGAGAAGAATCATTCCGTTATGAATTTAGTGAACCCCTTAAGTCAACCTTTAAAATCATTCGAGTCTCAGATGCAAATGTTGAGAGTAAGGAAGGTGAAATGTACATCTTAGATATAAGTGCCGGGGGAGTCAAAATGAATACTCACCTTGAGCTGCCCGATCCCAATAAGGCTAAAGTTGAAGTCGAGGTTGAATTGCAGCTTGCCAAAAAAAATTTAGATGTACAAGGAGAGATCGTTTGGAAAAAATCATTCGGGAGAAGCTACCATTACGGAATTGATTTCTCCATTACTGAGACCGAGAGTCAAGAATTAATAAAGATATTAAAAGAGCATATCAAGTATATCCAGACTAAAAAAGAACATGAGTGATCATGTTCTTTTTTGCTTATTATCCTTCATAAAACGGGAAGAATGACGTCAATTCTTGTCCCTGCTCCTTCTTCACTATGAATCGTTACAATCCCTTGGTGATGTTCAATGATTTTATAGCAGACCATGAGTCCGAGACCTGTTCCTTTCTCTTTTGTTGAGTAAAATGGTTCCCCTAATCGCGCAATCCGTTCACTGGAAATGCCGCAGCCATTATCTTCAATTTGGATACAAATCTGATCCTCTGCATGATTTAGCAGTCTAATGACTATTTCCCCGTTCACATCAACAGCTTCTATCGCATTTTTTATTAAATTCAGCAAGACCTGTTTTAATTGCTTTTCAGAGCCGCAGATAGGAGGGACCTTTTCATATTCAAAATCAATCTGTACATTTTTCATAATGGATTGTGTTTCTACTAACGTCATGACTTTATTAACAAGCGGATGCAAGTGTAAGTTGTCAAAAGTCGATTCATGGTTTGGCTTCGCTAAGGTTAAATATTCATAGATAATGGATTCAACTCGTTCCAATTCTTCCATCACTAAATCTAAGAATTGCTCATTAAATTCCTTTTCACGCTGAAATAACTGTAGAAATCCTTTTATAGCTGTTAACGGATTTCTAATTTCATGGGCTACTCCTGCTGCTAGTTGGGCAACGACAGATAATTTATCTGACTTTCTAATTAAATCGTCCATTCGGTTTCTTTCAGAGACATCTTTTAAGATCGTTCTAAAAGCAGGCTTTCCTTTAAATAAAATAACCGTTGACGTTGCTTCTACATCCACTTTCGAACCGTCCAAACATTGCAGCTCAAATACAGAAGTGGTCATCTTCTTTTTTCCGGACAGAAGCAATCTGGCATTTTCCCTAATCCGCTTAAAGTCATCTGCTTTATAGAGCACTTCAATTTTTTTATTAATTAACTCCTTTCTGTTAGCGGCTTTAAACAACTTTTCTCCGGCAGGATTAATATAAATCAACTTACTCCCATCATGAACAGAGATCGTTTCTGGGGTATGCTCGACTAAACTTTTATATCTCCTCTCACTCTCACGCAGATCATGTTCCATCTCTTTTCGTTTAGAACAATCGGTGAAATACAAAGTTACTTGATCTTCAATGCGATATGCTCGCACATCGTACCATGCCTTCATCTCATCGATATAATATTCCACTTGAATGCTTTCTTCCCCCGATAATAATTCATACACCTTCTTAGAGAGTCCAGGCTGATCCATTTGTAAAAGCGACCAAAAATCCCGTCCATTTAATTGTTCACCCGACATCCCTAACAGCCGTTCTGCTTTTTCATTGACAAATAAAAAGGTTCCATCCAGCTTAATCGTGATAATCCCGTCTTTAATCCCATTAAGAATCTTTTTAGCAAATGCTTCATTTGGTTGATAGGCAGTATCAGTATCTTTACTATGACTCTGCATAACTTGTAATAAATATTCACGTTCGTTCATTTGAATGGGTGTTAATATACATGTCAACGTTGTATCTATACCGGATATCTCATTAGTTTGTACTTTAAGTTTCTTAAACTGTTTTAAATCGGCAAAAAAGTCTCCATTTACTTCAGAAGATTTTTGCTGCATCGAATCATTATTAGGCAACTCAGTTTCGAATAGACCCGATTCAAAAAAAACGGACGTAAATAAATGGTCTTCAAGCATTTCATTAATATTTGTATACAACAATTCTCCTGTCTTAAATCCAAATAGTTCAGACCATTTATGATTTATTTCAATAATTGTTCCATTCCGATCTAAAAAGGCTTGAGCAACTCTTGTTCCATTTTCACTCGCACACCATATTGTATCAACCATACCCATTCTCCTAACTTTACTAAATACATTTAGCATTACGTAAAGTTCTGCAAAATTCTTTATATTCCTTCCTTTTTTGTTAGTCATATTTCTCACTCATCCGACATTTTTTACGAATAACCTAATATCTTCCCCTTAATCTGATGAAATCTTATATAATAAAGGGCAGGAGGTATGTATGGACTATTTATTATTTATTTTGTTAGGTGTAGGAATTGGAGTATTCTCTGGCTTTTTCGGTATTGGAGGAGGAATTATTTTAACGCCTTTATTGCTCATGTTTGGCTTACCGCCTACTACAGTGATCGGCACAAGCCTTATGCTTTCCCTTGGAACCTCTATTTCTGGAGCGATCTCACACTTCAGGTTAAAAAATATTAATTGGTATTATGTGATTATTATTAATTGTACAGGGATCATCGGTACGCAAATTGCTCATCCATTAATGATCCGGCTTGATTCTATGGGATTTGCTGAAACGGTGATTTCTGTTTTCTATATCGCTTTACTAAGCTACTTCGCCTTTTCGTTATTATTTCCGGCCAAAAAGGAGAAACAATCAACGAAGAAAAAGCTTCCACCAGCGATTGTAGCTGGGTTAATCGGCCTGGGTGCCGGGTTTATCTCATCTGCATTGGGAGTGAGCGGAGGGTTTTTCATTGTCCCTCTTCTTATATCGTTACTAGGATTCAAAGCGAGTCAAGCAGTAGGTACCAGCTTAGCCTCCGTTGTATTTATCGTAGCTGCAGGGCTTATTTCATATAGTTTATCAAGCCCTATTAATTTTGGAATCGGGTTAGCCTTAATTTTAGGAACATTCCTAGGCGCTCCAATTGGCGCAAGATCCACTCGTTTATTTAATGAGAAGAAAATGAAAAACCTGTTAGGCATTTTATATGTATGTATGATTGTTAGTGTATTATCAAATACGTTCTCAATTTCAATTATTGGATTAATCCTCATCAGCTCGTTTGCCCTTATTTTCTTCTTCCTCATCGCAAAAAAATTTATAGCACTAAAAACTAAGCAAGGACTTTCTTCTTCATGATGAGTCCTTGCTTTTTTCATACTCACCCTTTAATTCCCAATAAGAATTTTCTCCTCCTCTGCATGAATTCTCCATTTATGCAAACGATAATGACGAGAAAACATGCATAAAAGGAGGATGATGAGGGTGAAACGCTTAACACGATTAAAACAATCCAAAATGAATGGCCAATCAAGTGAAGCATCCACGAATTCATCTTCATCTCCGAGTCATGCCAAAACGTCTAATCTGCTCGTTAAAAACCAGCAGTACATTGAATCAACATTAAGTGATGCAGGCGACCTGCAAAGAAGGCATTTTAAAATTGATGACAAAAAAGCATCCTTGTATTATCTAAGCTCGGTAACAGAGTATGAAAAGATTGAGCGGATGTTAGGGTCAGCCTTCGACAGCAAAAGGTCTCTTGATAAAATGCTTGAACATGCAGCAATGTTTGTTCCTACCAATTCAAATAATAAAGTGATTGAAGCGCTGCTTGAAGGCAGGTCTGTTTTGCTGATAGACGGCGAGGAAATGATTTATTTACTTGATACAGGAAGTATTATTAAGCGTGATACAGCAGAGCCGATGAATGAAAAGGTTGTGCGTGGATCGCATGAGGGCTTTGTCGAAGATTTAGGGACGAATGTCCACCTTCTAAGAAGAAGAATTTCAAGCAGGCAATTAGCTATTCAATATCACAAAATCGGTACAGATACGAACACATCTGTTTGTATCGTGTATATGAAAAATATCGCTAACCCTCAATTAGTTCAAGAAATCACAAAACGTATTGAATCGATTGAAATGGACATGACCTTCAGTCCCGGATTTATTGAGGAATTTTTAGAGGATTCTACGTTCTCTCCCTTTCCTCAAGTGTTAAATACGGAACGTCCAGATCGTACGATGGCTGCTGTAATGGATGGCCAGATCGCCATTATGATAGAAGGAAGCCCAACTTGTATTATTGCGCCTATCACATTCTTTGCCTTTTACCAATCACCCGATGATTATAACAGCCGTTTTTATGTTGGGACCTTTTATCGAATGATTCGAATTTTGAGTTTTCTGATTGCAATATTACTTCCAGCTATCTATATCGCTGTTGTTGGATTTCACTTTGAAGTAATTCCGAATGATCTTGTTCTTCCTGTGAAGACCTCTGTTGAACAAATACCATATCCTCCGATTATTGAGGCCATTATCATGGAGCTTACCATTGAATTAATTCGCGAGGCCGGGGTAAGGCTTCCCTCCCCTATCGGGCAAACCATCGGGATTGTCGGAGGTCTCGTGATTGGTGATGCCATTGTTACAGCGGGTCTTGTATCAAATGTCATGATTATCGTAGTAGCATTAACCGCCATCGCCGCCTTTGTTGTTCCTTCAACAGAAATGAATACGTCGGTTCGAATTTTACGATTTCCATTTATGTTTGCGGCTGCATCATTTGGCTTTTTTGGCATTTCATTTGCAGGAATGCTTCTATTAATCCATTTGTGCAAATTGGAATCTTTTGGTGTTCCTTATTTTTCACCTGTTGCTCCTTTCCAATGGAAAGATCTTAAAGATACCTTTCTCCGCATGCCAGTTTGGTTAATGAATTTAAAGCCTGCTTCTTATAGACCTCTAAAGAAAAAACAACAAGGCTATTCAAGAAGGTGGGCTAAAAATGAGTAATCAAAACCAAAAAATGACGATTACCCCTTCTCAGCTCGCTTTGTTTGTTATCCAAACTCAAGTAGGTGTCGGCGTCCTTTCGATGCCCTTTTCTGTCTTTGATGCAGGGGCAAAAACAGATGGCTGGATCTCAATATTGTTAGCTGGCCTTGCTGTGCAGATCATCATCTTTATTTATATGTTCATCTCTAAACGGTATCCGAATTCAAATTTGTACATTATTTTGGAAAACGTTTTTGGCAAGTGGCTTGGAAAATTTTTAATCCTGATTCATGTGGTTTATTTCATTAGTGTAGGAGTGGTTATCTTAATCTTGTTTAGCTCGGTATTAACTATTTGGGCGTTCCCCAACACACCCCAATTTCTTAAAGTAGGAATAGCGGTTTTTACGGCATGGTACTTAACGAAAGAGAATGTGCGTATCATTGCCCGCTTTCACGTAATTGTTTCAGTACTGTTAGTTTTAGTCATTTTATTAACCATTACTGCCTTTACCCATGCTGAATATCGATATGTGCTGCCGATTGGTCATACGGGAATGACCAATATTTTGTTGAGCGCAAAAGCTGCCACGCTATCGTTATTAGGCTTTGAAATATTTATTATATTGTTCGCTGCGACTGAAGGGACAATTAAAACAAAAGTAAAAGCCGCAACGATCGCCAATGTGACAGTTACACTGATATATGCCTATTTAGCGTTTACTTGTTACATTTTTTTCAGTCCAGAAGAGATAGGTTTGGTCCCTCAACCCATCCTTTATTTAATCAAATCATTTTCCTTTATCGTGTTAGAGCGGACAGACTTAATCTTTCTTTCAGTATGGATGGTTTCCGTTTTAACTTCATTTGTTGGGTATCTCTATATTGCTTCATTAGGGACAGCTATGCTGTTTAATAAGACCAACCACAGCCCATTTGTATGGGGAATTTCTCTAATTATTTTTCTGTTCAGTGTTTCACCCCATAACGTATTACGCATAGCGACAATGTCTGAGTTAATTAGCAATATTGGAGGCGTTTTTTCCTTTATATTTCCTTTTGTTATTTTAGGTTTTGCTTTTCTTTTTAAGCGTAAAGAAAATAATGAGAGCAGAACAGGAAAGAAAGGAGTGTCTCCTACATGATCAGAAAAATGATCTTACTCCTATGTTGTCTTGTATTAATGAGCGGCTGTTGGGACAGCCGCTATTTAAAAGACATTCAATTAATTTACAGCGGCGCCTTTGATCTAGAAAAAGATGGTCGCATCAGAACAACGGTTACCATTCCTAGCGCAGATAGTGGAAAGGACCAACAAGCCCAAACAAGAAGTGTTACTGCAATAGGAAATACAACTAGACAAAGTAGATTAAATATTGACCATGAAGTATCCGGAAGACTGGATGCTGCCAAAACACGAGTCATCCTAATTAGTGATGAAGCAGCTAAAACAGATCTCTATTCTTATCTTGATGTCTTTTACCGTGACCCACGGAGCCCTTTAAATGCAAATATTGCAATTACAAAGGGCAAAGCAGAACCTTACTTGAAGTTAAAGGTAGAAAATCATCCTTTAGTTAGTGAATATCTCCGTGACTTAATTGATGCAGGTGAACAAGCTACTATTTTTCCAGTTACGAATATTCAATTTGTATGTCCAATTCTCTTTGATCCTGGGCAAGATGTCATTTTGCCCTATTTGAGTATTCGAGACGACTCAGAGGATATTCATGGTGATCAGATTGCTCTATTTAATGATCGAAAGTTTGCTGGCGCCCTAGGTACTGAGGAGAGCACGATGCTGCTTTTATTAATGGACAAATTTAAACGGACAGCAAATTTCACTGTAAGAGTAACTGATGACAAATACCCTCGATTAAATGATTTTATAACGGTTCAAGTGGTAGGAATTGATCGGGATTTAACTGTGGTTGAAGAAGCCGGCGGGATTCATGCTGATATTAACCTTACGATAAAAGTGAATGCTGTAGAATATCCTGAAGACGGGTTTACCGAGCGCGAGCTCACCCTCAAGTTAAATGAGAAGCTCGGAAAGCATTTTCAAGATGTAGCTAATCGAACGATGAGGCAGCTTCAAGAAGCGAATTGTGATGCACTAGGAATAGGCCTAGAGTTGATGGCGTATGACCGTGATGTATGGCTTAAAAACACCAATTGGAAAGAAGTCTATCCCAATATTGAATTACATGCCCACACAAAAACCGAGATTGTGACACATGGAATTATCAATTAAGCACGCACAATCTGCGTGCTTTTCATTATTTCATCACAACTTTCGTCTATAATGATAGAAGCTTTACCATTTTAATTTAGCTAAGGAGTATTGCTATGTATTCTGCTATAAAGATCGTACTCACAGCATGTTCACTTTTGATTCTTATCAGCTGCTCTCCTTTTTCACACGAAGGACTTCCTAGCGCTGAACCCGTAGTTATTGTTACCAATTCTTTTGATGAGAGTTTAAGCTTTATTCACGGCACAAAGCATGATTTGATAACGACTTGGAATCTGCATCACCCTGCATCTGGCACATTGTTACTTGATCACGACATACTATTAACCTACAGCTCGATCCATTCTACACTGTATGTGTATGACCTTACTTCAGGTAAAGAGGTTCAATCAATTTCTGTCTCTTCAGCTGTAGATGATCTGAAGCTGCTTAACAACAAACTTTACCTCACTCAAAGCGAAGAAAATGAAGTTGTCGTTTTATCGTTGGATGGTGAAGTGATAGATCGTATAGAAGTCGGTTCTTCACCACAATACCTTTATCGTCATGAGAATTCATTATATGTCCTGAATTATGAAGATACGAGCATTTCTGTTATCGACCTTTCCACTAACGAAGTCACTACAACCTTGCCAAGCATTGACCGTGCTACAGATATGATTATGGTTAACGAGTCAATTGTTTGGATAGGCGGTCATGGACGTGGTGCAGAGATAACCAATCACATTGAAATGGTTGATATCGTACGACAAGAAAAAGCAGGTCAACTATTTGCTCCAACGATGCCAGTTGCCTTCTTGAGTCATGATAATTCAATCCTGGTTCTTAGCCATGGCTCCAATCAGCTTCGTGAAATAAATTCTGAAACAAATGAAGTGGAATCTATTATCGATACGGTAGCTAACCCGTTTACTATGGCTGCACTTGATGACTTTCTATTTATCGCCGGCTATGATAGCAACTCTGTAGAAATCGTTGACCTAAATACTCTTACCTCACAAAAGAGGATTAAGGTTGGAGAAGGTCCGCTAGATTTAACTATCCGAGAGGAGGCAAAGTAGACATGCCTACCATTCTAATCGTAGAAGACGAACGAACCATGCAGCGTCTGTTAACGCTTCATCTCACAAAAGAAGGATTTGAGACCATTACGGCTGATCACGGTGAAGAGGCCATGTCCCTCCTCTCTTCACATCAAATTGATCTTGCAGTCGTAGACGTAATGATGCCAGTGATGGATGGTTTTGACTTCGTGAAAAAATTAAGAGAATCATCTACCCTCCCTGTCATTTTTCTAACGGCACGATCAGATGAAAAAGATCGTATTGAGGGGCTAATGCTAGGCGGCGATGATTATTTAAGCAAGCCTTTTAGCAAAGGGGAATTACTTGCACGCATTCAAGCGGTGTTACGAAGAACTTATCAAACAAATAGGAACCTTATTCATCATATTGGCAAACATATCGATCAACATATTGATAAACCGGAGATTTTTTCTTTAGATGGGATTCAACTGAATCGAAAAGCCCGCAGTATGAAAGTCGATCAAGTCCCAATTTCGCTTACCGTCAAAGAATTTGATTTGCTATTATTTTTATTTGAGCATCAAGGTCAGGTGTTCACAAGAGAGCATTTGCTCACCTCTGTCTGGGGTCTTGATTATGAAGGAACAGAGAGAACCGTTGATACACACATAAAAACTCTACGAATGAAGCTTAAACCATACGGAAATGTCATTCAAACTGTGTGGGGAATTGGCTATAAGCTGGTGGATATTGAATGAAGTGGGGTTCATGGTCTTTTCATAAAAAAGTGTGGGCATTTTTACTTACCTTTACGTACGGTTCCATTTTAGTGTCCGTATTGTTAGTTTCCTATATCTATCAAGAAGTGTATGTGGGTGCAGAGGAAGAACGGCTGCTCTCACTTGGCCGTAATCTGGCAACACAGCATACTCCAGGTGAACTAAACGAGGATTTCATTCAGAGGGCAGAAGCTCATAACGATGTGTCTACAACTCAGATATACGTCGTTCAAAACCCGCGGGAATTGAGCGCCTGCCTTCCTTTTGAGATTGACTATCAAACCTTTATTTCAGAGGAAGAGCGCAGACAGCTATTAAACGGGGAATACCTCGTCAAAATGGGGTATGAAGAACGAATTGACCGTAATGTATTAGCTGTTGTCACTCCATTAGTAGAGGACCGTGTATTAGATGGCATATTGTATGTATATGTTCCTGTCTCCTCAATTCAGGAAGTGTTTCTGCCAGCTGTACCTGTTCTCGTCCTCTTAATCTTAGTGTTGTTTGTTATTTTATACTTATCAGGTTCAAGGTTCACAACGTATGTAACTAAGCCGTTAACGACGATGCAGCTTGCCACAAAAAAGATTGCTGCAGGGGATTTTAGCAGCAGGGTTCCTATTCACACAGGTGATGAATTAGGGCAGCTGGGACATTCCTTTAATGAGATGGCCAATGCACTAGAAATTGAAGATGTAAGAAAGCAAACCTTCCTCTCAAATGTCTCACATGAGTTAAGAACTCCGCTAAGTTACGTTAAAGGATATAGTGAAGTACTTCTTGAAGACGAACAATTAAGAGAGGATCAAAAAGAATTTGTCTCTATTATTCATAATGAATCAGACCGGCTTAGTAAGCTGGTGAATGACTTATTGGACCTTGCAAAAATTCAAGGCGAACAAGAAGTTCTCTCAGCGGAACCGACTGTCCTTTCTGCTCTTATTGATGAAGCGGCTGCCTCTTATTTACCGAGTGCAAGAAAAAAAGGAATTGAGATTATTACATCTAATGATGAATCCATTATTGCATTGATCGACCCAAACCGAATCAAACAAGTGCTGCATAACCTTATACAAAACAGCTTGCATCATTGTCAAAGCGGTGATTCTATTAAATGTACTTTAACTCTTGAACGTGCAAACATCTGTAAAATAATGATCACAGACACGGGAGCTGGAATATCTAAGGAAGCACTCGTACATTTAGGTGAACGTTTTTACAGAACAGATGATGCTCGCACAAGGAAATACGGCGGCACAGGTCTTGGGGTAGCTATTTCAAAAGCGATTATTGAAAAACATAATGGAACGATACATTATGAGAGCGAGTTGGGGAAAGGGACAACTGTAACGATCTGTTTACCTATTGTAGATGAAAAAGACCAGCCGAATGATTAAAATGAATTAATCATAGGCTGGTTCTTCTTATTAAAATGTAATTGTTTTATTTATGTGTTCATGCAATGAATCATGCTCCCGCTCAATATGAATGACTGCTTCATATTCTCCTGAATACTCGTCATCTGCAGGAAGCTTGTATCTTCCCTCACCTTCTTCACTCGTATCAAGCCAGATATGTTTATCATCCTCGTTTTGCCACATTTCAATTGTAACAATACCGTCTGTCAGCTCTTCTCCATTTACTTCAATAAAAAAGGTCACTCCATCTTCTTCTTTTGTCATTTCAATTTCTATCTCCCCATGATGGTGATGATTTTCGCTGTTATCTGACTGTTCATGTTCATGCGGCTCTTCTCCCTCTTCCGCTGAACTTTCTACACTGCCAATTTGAATCTCTGCTATAGGCATACGGTGAAGACCTCTTGCCGTCACATGGGTTTGGACGTGATAACGTCCCTCCTCTTCAAAAACATGAGTTAGCATATAATTATTTCCGTCTTGATCTGTGGCTTCAATCATTTCACTTGAATCCTTTTGACCTTCCTGCCACACCTCATAAACGACCTCATTTGCATCTTCTACTAAGTCATCACCTTGAGTGACATGACTCTCAAACAGAACTTCTTCATTAATTTCCGCTTGATCCGGCACAACCAATTCAACCTCAATAGGGGTTAATTGATCATCCATACCCATCTCCATTTCATCTGATTCTGCACCTCCACAAGCACTTAAAGCTGTTAGGGCAGCCACAGTAATCATTACTAAACGTTTCATTTATCATTTCACCTCTTTGTTTTCGTTACACATAGTGTAGCATCTATTTGTGATGAAAATATGATGCAGACATCACATATCAATGTTCATTTTGAACAGTTTGTGAACATAAAAAAGAGGATTACTATAATCGTAATCCTGCTTCCTTGTCTACGCATAAGCCTTGCCAATATATTTTCCAAATATTCATCATTCGCTCTTGATTATGTGCTTCCTGGGCTTCATTATCTAGTTTTTGATGTTCTTTATAAAAGAACAAATGAAATACATTGCCGTCAAGAATACAAAAATAGCTCGATATAAGCTGTTCAATTGGCTGCTTTGCTATCATACCTTTTTCAATTGCTTCAGTGAATAATTGTGAAAGCATTTTTACTTGTTTTTTCTCAAATGCCAGCTTCTACTCACCAAATCTCGACTAATTGTATTGAAATAGTAAAACACAATTTTTTATTTCTTCTTATCTTTATCAATATCTAGTTCTTGATAAATATCTTCTTTAATTTCCTCGTAGAAGTCTTCTTTCATCTCTTCATACACTTCTTCTTTCATTTCCTCAATCATTTCCTCTTTTACTTCTTCTTTCATTTCTTCGATCATTTCTTCTTTCACTTCATCACGTAATTCTTCATACACCTCTTCTCTTACATCGTCTAAAAACTCTTCTTTAATTTCTTTCTTCAACTGTATTACGCGCTTTTTACGTGTTTTCTTGCCTTCTAACTTAAAGTCCCTGCCAAGCATCACGAGTACGGAAATAATCATTATAATCATGATCACTGCAAAAGGTAAGGCTGCAATGATTGATGCAGTCTGAAGGGCATCGAGTCCCCCTCCTCCGCTAATTAAGAGAACACTTGCCGTACCAGCGATTAAGAATCCCCATAATAACTTAACTGATAACTTAGGGTTGAGACTCCCGTGAGAAGTCATTGCACCGAGTACATATGAAGCAGAGTCCGCTGAAGTAATGAAGAAAATAAGAATGACAATAACAGCTAATATATTCGTAATCATGCTTAAAGGCAGTTCTCCTAATGTAGCAAATAAGGCAAGCTCTACATTACTCATAACTAAATCGGCAATTGGAGCTTGTCCTGAAATTTCAAGGTTTAAAGCCGTACCACCGAATGTGGTAAACCAGAGAACCGCTAAAAGGGAAGGTACTAATAATACTCCCGCCATAAATTCACGAATTGTTCTACCGCGTGAGATACGCGCTATAAAAAGACCCATAAATGGAGCCCATGCAATATGCCAAGCCCAAAAGAAGATTGTGTTCGTTCCAAGCCATGTACTTTCTGAAAATGGAGTCATTGTTAAACTCATTGAAGCCACATTTGTAATGTAGCCGCCAAGCGTCGTAACAAAATTCTCTAAAATAAATAATGTAGGTCCTACGATAATAACAAAGAGTAATAGTAATCCTGCAACGGCTAAGTTAATATTACTTAATTTCTTAATTCCTTTATCTACCCCTTTACCAGCCGAGATCATAAATAACACGGTCACAACAGCAATAATGGTAATTTGAGTCCAGACGTTATTAGGGATAGCAGAAATATAAGATAACCCGCCTGTAATCTGCAGGGCGCTTAAACCAAACGTTGTTGCTACACCTGTACAAGTAGCAATAACAGCTAAAATATCAATTGAACGACCAGTCCAGCCATTTACACGGTCCCCTAACAGAGGGTAAAAAGCAGAACTAATTAATGCAGGACGATCTTTACGGAATTGTACATACGCTAACGTCAATCCCACAATAGAGAAAATCGCCCACGGATGCAGAGCCCAGTGGTAAACCCCGTAACGAAGACCTGCTGCGGCTGCTTGTTCAGTTTCAGGTGTATATCCCATAGGAGTATCAATATAGTATAATACCGGTTCAGCTACACCCCAGAATACAAATCCTACCCCGATTCCAGCAGCGAATAACATCCCAATCCAAGAGTACCAAGTATATTCCGGCCTTTCATCAGGCTTTCCAAGTCTCATTCTTCCAAAGGGACTTAGAGCAATAGCTATAACAAATAATACAAAAAAAGCAGTTGATAACATGTAAAACCAGCCAAAGTTTTCAATCATCCAGCCGAGTCCGCTGTCTGCAGCAGATTGTAGTGTGCCAGGAGAGAGCACTCCCCACAATACAAAAAGTCCTATCAAAATGGCTGAAATGATTAGGACACTCCCTATTTTTTCAGGCGTTTTTTGTTGTACATTCATGAACGTTTTTCGCATCCCTTCTTATCTTTTTTCACTAAAACAAAGAAAGAAACCCTCCATCTTCCTTTCATGCCAAAAGTATACCTTTTAGTTTACCCATTTTGTGCATAAAACGAAACCTCATTTGAAATGTTCAGAGTAGACACACAACTTCCTTATTAAACGTTTAACCACACCTAGTATGACCACCTTTTTTATTTCACATCACCCCTTTTTAGATTTCATTGCTATATACATCGTGAAAGGAGGTGATAAGATGATGCAGCAAACAAGACTTACTTTACAATTTCATCACGGTGTAGATGTGTTCGGCGAAAATATTTTCAAAGATAAGCGCTTTAACAACATTAAGGGTACCTCTCTAGATATTGACCTAGAAGAGACTGCCTTAGCGCTTGGTACTTTGCAGAAACATTCTTTAATCGGCGTAGTACGAAACAATAGCTATTCATTAGCTTAATTCATCAGCTTAATTCATCAGCATCATTAATTAATAATATTAGGAGATGATAAGATGGCACGAGTCTTGGAATTGTTATTTCTGAATCAAGAAGGCAAGCAAGTTTCTATCACATTAGATGATCCAATTGAACCCGCAGATCTAGAAGCAATCTTACAAGTGATGAACAAAGTGATTGAAAAAAATGTTTACACTTCTTCTGGGGGGGACTTCGTTAGCATTAAAGGTGCACGGATTACCGAAAGAGCAGTTGAAGTGATTGAACTGCCTGCCCATTAATTATGACTTCATTTGAGTTGTGGCTTCCTATATTAAGTGAGTATGGCTTCCCTGTGATGGTCACGTTTTATTTACTCTATCGGCTTGAGAAAAAACTTGACCTGATGATTGAAGTTCTTCATCAATTAAAAGCAGATTCCACAAAAAAGCCTCCTAACTTATTTACGAAACAACATTATTAATACAAAAAGTGAGCTGAGTTAAATTCAGCTCACTTTTTTATGCTCAATCCATCATGGTTTCTAGAAAAGATGGGATAGAAAGACATATTTAAGACAAACTAGCACTAGTACATTTCAAACGAAGTAAGGACGGAGGAATAGACATGAATGCAACGAACCCGCTCCAAGCGTTGACATTTACATCCCATTACAAAAGCAGCTCTCTTCTCCTGCAAATAAGCTCCCTTATCAGTGAATATTCTCATGAAAGCAGCGTCTGCATGACATGAGTAAAGAAAAAAGGGTAGAAGCCATTTTTTGGAGCATAGCTTTTCCCGGGTTTGGACAATTTCTTAACCAAAAATTTTTAAAGGGAGTATTTTTTGTACTGTTAGAATTCACCATTAATGTGCAAGCCAGATTGAACTTAGCCATTATCCCGAGCTTTTATGGTAACGGGACTGCAGCCAACGATACCGTGAATTATCAATGGATCATGTTTTATCCATGTGTTTATTTATTTTCCATGTACGACGCGTACCGTGATGCAGGGGGCGAGCGAGTAAAGTATGCATTTATTCCTTTTGCCATTTCTGCTTATATCGGAACCATTGGTGTGATTTATTCTCGTAGTATTCAATTTTTTGACCATCTTATCGGAGTCATCTGGTCCCCTATTTTATTTCATTTAGCCGGGTATGGACTTGGAATGATCATACGCGCGATCATTCTCCACTTCACTAAACATGAAGCAAACCCAGCATAAAATTATTACTGCAGCCCTATCAGGTTAAAGATAGTAAGGAGGTCGTTTCATGTCGTGGTTTTCCATCAAAAAAAGACTAACACTTCCAACAGAAAATGAAACAAAGCCTATGACTATTCAAGAAGCAATAGAAGATGGTATGACTTCAAGCGACTTCGAACACCGAATCATTGTGACTTCTTATAAAAATTTATGGGTTTCCTTTTATGGAACGTTGATTGATCCTAAAAAGTTACATAATGATGTGATTAAAAAGTTACAGGATCATCAATTTCATACACCAGAAGACCTTCGTACGTTTATTTCTATAGACGATACCAAACTAACTTCTGATGGGAATGTTGTCGCTGATTCACTTATGCGTGGATATGCGTGCATCCAACTAGAAGAACAAGCAGCTCTTTGTATTTTAGTCGCTATTCAAACGGATGATAACCGTGAGATTACGATACCCGAAGTAGAATTTAGTGTAATCGGTCCAAAAGAATCATTCGTAGAAGGTATTGATACAAATATAAATTTAGTACGCAAGCGTATTCCAGTGCCTGATTTAAAAGTAAAAGAATATACAGTCGGCACCCTCTCAAGAACAAGAGTATGCATCATGTATATACAATCCATAGCCAATGAAGAAAATGTAAATACAATGATTGAACGTGTGAGTTCCATTCAATTTGATCAAATTAATGACAGCTCTTATATTAATCAAATGATAGAAGATCAAACGAACAGCCCGTTCCCTCAATTTATCGATACAGAACGGCCTGACCGGGTTGCCGCTCTTTTGGCTGAAGGGAAAGTAATTGTTCTTGCGGATGGTTCGCCACAGGCTATTACCGGTCCGACAACATTAGTTGAATTCTTCTCAGCATTTGAAGATTATTTTTTATCTTGGCATATTGCAACCGCATTTCGTCTGATCAGGTTATTTGCCGTTTGGTTTTCTATTTTTGCTACGCCCCTTTATGTAGCGGTACTAACGTATCACGCTGAGATTATACCGCAAGATCTACTTGCGACCTTAATTGTATCAAGAAGTCAAATTCCTTTCCCGCCTATATTAGAGGCATTATTTTTAGAATTAACGATTGAACTTCTCCGTGAGGCAGGTGCACGGCTTCCTACAAAAGTCGGGCAGACGATTGGTATCGTTGGCGGGATTGTTATTGGGACAGCAGCTGTTGAAGCAGGCTTAACGAGTAATGTTTTATTAATTATAGTAGCGCTTGCCGCTCTTGCTTCATTTACAACACCAGTCTATCGAATGGGTAATACCATCAGACTTATACGCTTCCCTTATATTTTCGCCTCTCAATTATGGGGCTTAGTCGGATTAGCTATTTTATTTAATTTTATGCTTGTTCATCTGCTGACCATCACCTCGCTTGGGCGGCCCTATTTAGCTCCTTTATATCCTACGAGGCTGGCAGATTTTAAGGATGCGTTTTTTAGGATGCCATTTAATTTCCAATCAAAACGCCCTATTCATTTACAAACCAAAAATAACGTTCGCTTTAATAAACGAAAAGCGAAAAAGAAAAAAGATATTGATGAAGGAATTTAATGAAGGAAGGAATTTAATCAGAATTCTAATCAAAGGAGGGATCTAAATGACGATGAACACCGTACCTGCTAAAACACCGAAAGAAGCTTTGATGATCCCTCCATACCTTGTGTTTTATTTAATCCACTCTATGCAAGTCGGTGTAGGGGTCTTAGGTTTCACTCGGTATATTGCAGGCATCGCAGGCTTTCGTGCGTGGATAGCTGTCCTGTTAACTGGAATATTATTTCACATCATAATTTGGATCATGTATAAAATTTTGAATGGAACTGATAAAGATCTCGTTTCCGTTCATAAGAGTGCATTCGGCAAATGGATAGGCGGCTTTTTAACCTTTGTCTTTATTATTTATATTACTTTCTTAGCTATGACCGTATTACGTACGTATATTGAGGTTGTACAAATATGGATTTTCCCAGAACTTCCTACTTGGGCAATCTCTCTCAGCATTATTCTAATTGCCTATTATGCCATTACGAGCGGATTCCGGGTCGTTGCCGGGATTTGTTTTTTAGGCGTCGTCATTCCAATGTTTCTTTATTTCTCTGCTTTAGCACCGCTCGAATTTGCTACCTATCGGAATCTAATGCCATTATTTGATACAAGTATTAATGTACAGATTGAAGCGACGAAGGCGATGACTTTAAGCTTTTTGGGACCTGAACTTTTACTAATCTATTATCCATTTATTCAAGAACCAAAAAAATCACAGAAATTTGCTCATTTTGGCATCATATTTACGACGTTTATTTATCTAACGGTTACGATTGTTACATTTGTTTTTTATAGTGAAAAACAGCTTGCAACTACGATATGGCCGACATTAAGTGCGTGGAAAGTGCTTGAGCTTCCTTTCATTGAACGGTTTGAGTATTTAGGAATTGCTACCTGGATGTTTGTTGTGATGCCTAATATTACCCTAGGATTGTGGGGAGCGAGCCGTGCCCTCAAAAGACAAATAAACATATCTCACCGTAAGTCAATTTTAATAATGAGTGTGATTGCATTACTTATCACTATTTCATTTACTACAAGAGCGCAAATAGATTTTTTAAATACGTATGTGTCTTATACCGGAACGTACATCGTTTATTTATACCTCCCTTTCCTATTGCTTATATTAATGATAAGGAGGAAACTTAGAAAATGAAAAGATTATTACTAACTTTGTGTTTAAGTATCCTGTTTTTGAATGGATGTGTACAAACTATGATTTTAGATGAAGTTCAGCTGATCCATTCAATTGGTTATGATTATTATGATGAAGACCGGGTTGAAGGGACGGTCAGCTTACCCGTCTATAATATGGAGGGTGCAATAGAAAGTGAAATCATTTCAGCTGTAGCAAGTACGAGTCGTGATGCAAGACTCGAATTAAACGCCCAGGCCTCTAGACCTCTTCATAGCGGGAAGATTACTACCATTTTATTTAATGAAGAGCTCGCAGAGAAGACCGGAATCATGCCTATTCTAGATACCTTTTCCCGCGATGCTACGATTGGAATGAGAAACTTCGTTGCTTTAACCGCAGGCTCAACAAAAGAAATTTTAGAAACCACTTATCCCCTTGAAATGGAAGTCGCGTCGTATATTGCTGAGTTAATAGAACAGAATATGGAAAGACAAAATATTCCTCAGGCAAACTTCCATTTGTTTATGAAGTATTATTATGAAGATGGCAGAGATCCGTTTATGCCTTATATTAAACAGTCAGAGGAACACCTGCAAGTAGACGGCGTTGCCTTATTTAAAGGAGATCGTTATGTCGATAAGCTTAATTTAACAGACTCCTTTGTAATGAAAATATTACTCGAGCCTTTTGCAAATGGCACCTATGAAATTGAGCTAAGTGAAAAAAATGAATTTGCTGTCTTAAGAAATATCCATTCGCGAACTAAATTCACAATAGAAAAAGGCACAAATACGCCCGCTATTGACATCCTCATAAAATTTAAAGGGAAGGTAAATGAATATTCGGGTGAACAAATTGACGATGAAAAACTAAAAGAAATCACTGTAAAAGTGACAGAAAAGCTTGAATCAGATGCCAGCCGGCTTATCTCTTTATTTCAAGAAAATAATATAGATCCGATCGGAATGGGGAGTCGAGTGAAGGGAAAAACCTATCACTTTAACTTAGAGGAATGGGAAAGTTATTATCCTAACGCCAACATTAATGTGAAAGCTGAAGTCGTTATTACAGAAACAGGAGTGAGAGAATAATATAAGGGAGCATGGTTTATTAACTTAATCCATGCTCCCTTTTTGATGCAGAAAACAGTCTGTGTCATGAACGGGCTTAAAATATCCTATTGCCATAAAAAAACTTTCTACTGTCGTGGGACCGACATGCTTGAATAGCTTGCTTAATGCCTTACAAGCTGCTTCCTTTTCTTTCGGCAGCTTCTGAATCCACTCATAGAAACTATTTTCTTTTTTTAAAAGGTTACATAGAATCTCTGCATTTACAATTGTCGCTTCTATCTTCCTTCTATGCCTAATGATCGTTGCATCATTAAGCAGCCTGTCCACATCAACAGGGGTCATTGAAGCCACCTTTTCGATGTTAAACCCATGAAATTGGATTCGGAACCGCTCACGCTTATGTAATACCGTTCTCCAGCTGAGGCCTGCTTGAAAGACTTCAAGGCTCAGAGCTTCAAACAATGATTCGTCCTCTCTTATTATGCGTCCCCATTCATGGTCATGGTAATCGATCATCAACGGATCATCCTTTGCCCATTTACACCTATTCATTCATCTTCCCCCTGCTTTTTATTACAACAAGTTTAATTTACTCATATCAAAAAAGCCAGTTCCGGATTAAGGAACCAGCTTCTTCTATTATCCCCCGACTGAATGAAGGATCATGTGAACTAAAAACAAACTCGCAATGAAGTATAACGGTACAGGGACTTCTTTTGCTTTTCCGATAGCCATTTTTAAGATCGGATAGGCAATGAATCCAAATGCCATGCCTTCAGCGATGCTATATGTTAAAGGAATCAGCGCCAGCACTAAAAAGGCTGGAAACCCTTCTGAGAAATCATGAAACGGAATCGACTTAATGTTTTGTACCATCAATCCGCCAACGACAAGTAAGATAGGGGCAATCGCACTATCAGGCACCGCCGTTATAAGAGGAATCATAAATAACGTAACCCCAAATAACAATCCTGTCACAATAGCGGTCAAGCCAGTTCTCCCTCCTGCTGAAATCCCCGCTGCAGTCTCGACTGTAGAAACTGTTGGACTTGTACCAAAAATACCAGAGGATAATGCAGAGACTGCGTTCGCTCTTAATGCTTTATTCCCTTTCTCCGGATGCCCTGTCATTTGCAAGTGACCATGAATCAGCCCGAGATTTTCAAATACTAATACCATAGTCATTGAAAACACAGCTATCCAAAAGGCAAGAGTAGCAATACCGCCAAAGGATAATTCTCCGAATAAAGATCCATAACTAGCTAGAGAGAAACCTTCTGATGTACCTTGGCTCGGCTTTACACCGATAAAGACAGCTAGAATCGTTCCTGCCACCATCGTAATCAAGAAATTCCCAGGCACATTGCGAATGAATAAGACGACTGCTATAAGCAATGTGAGAATTGTTGCAAACGGCAGCGGGTCGCCTAAGTGTGCTACCTGGATAAAGGTCTCTTCATTTGCTTGGATCAATCCGCCTTTCTGCAGTCCGATAAAGGTTAGAAATAACCCTATACCGACTGTAATCGCATCTTTTAATGATTGAGGAATTGCAGCACTTAAAATAGGTGCAAGCTTTGTAAAAGCGATCGCAATAAAAATCAATCCTGACACAAATACAGCTGCAAGTGCTTCTTGCCAAGTCAGTCCCAATGCATGGACAAACGTGTAGGTAAATAAGGCATTAACGCCCATCCCTGGCACCAAGATGATCGGTGCATTACTCCAAAAGCCCATTAAGATACAGCCTACTAGTGATGTGACAATGGTAGCCACAATGGCAGCCTCTAATGGAATTCCTGCGTCAGCCAAAATGACGCCGTTGACAGCAACGATATAAACAATCGTCAAAAAGGAAACAAGTCCTGCTGTCACCTCTCGCTTGATGGTCGTATCGTGACCATCTAAATCAAACCGTTCAAATACCCCTTTCATGTGTATCATTCAACTCTTTTCGTTGAATCCCTCTCCCACCCAGCGTCAGTCTTAAAAAACTGCGCCAAGATTCTATCATAGCACGAACTTTCTTGAAGGAGAAGTAGAATATTCGTTTTTCTAAACCTTACTAATTCATTATATAAGCGTATCTTAAGTCATGTAAGTGCCTATCATGATATACTAAGCACTATACTATGTAAGGAGTGTTGCATTATGGCAGAAGCTTTTAGAAAAGCAACATTTGCGGGAGGCTGCTTTTGGTGTATGGTAAAGCCTTTTGACTCCTATGACGGCATTGAATCTGTCATATCAGGATATACGGGCGGACATACCGAAAATCCAACCTACAAAGAAGTTTGTTCTGAGACGACTGGTCATTATGAAGCGGTTCAGATCACATACAACCCTGAGATCTTCTCTTATAAACAGTTAGTGGAGATTTTTTGGCAGCAAATAGACCCAACGGATGCAGGCGGTCAATTTCATGACCGCGGAGATTCTTACAGGCCCGCTATTTTTTATCATGATGAGAGCCAAAAAGAAACAGCGGAAGAATCTAAAGCTGAACTGCAAGCAAGCGGCCGGTTTACAAAACCGATTACAGTCGATATTCTTCCCGCACAAACCTTTTATCCTGCAGAAGAATACCATCAGGACTATTATAAGAAAAATCCATTTCATTATATGATGTATCATAAAGGCTCAGGACGAGCAGCATTTATCAAAAACAACTGGGGGGATAACCAAGATGAGTCGAAATAAAGAAGAATTAAAAGAAAGATTAACGCCAATGCAGTATGAAGTGACTCAAAATAACGGGACAGAGCCTCCGTTTCGTAACGAGTATTATAATGTAGAAGATGATGGAATCTATGTGGATATCGTGTCTGGTAAACCTTTATTCAGCTCTTTAGATAAATATGATGCGGGCTGCGGCTGGCCTAGTTTTACTAAACCGATCGTAGATGAAGAAATCATTGAAAAAGAAGACCGTTCGCATTTTATGATTCGTACAGAAGTCCGCAGCAAAGACTCCGATTCTCATTTAGGCCATGTGTTTAATGACGGTCCTGGTCCAAATGGTCTGCGTTATTGTATCAACTCAGCTTCCCTTCGCTTCATCCCAAAAGAAGATCTTGAAAAAGAAGGATACGGTGCGTATTTAAAATTATTTCAGGCATAAATGAAACAAGCTGCCCTCATTCTATGGGCAGCTTGTTTTTGTTCTCTTTATTTCCCTTTAATCGTAATATTCATGGAAAATAGACGCTTCGTTAATAAAATGCTCAAGTACGTAAAGATAGCAGCACCAACCCAGTAGAAAACAAGCTCTAAGATACTTCCATTTTTTAAGCTCCATGGAACAAGACCCGAACCGACCATTCCGCCAAGTAAAGCAAAACAAACAATGATCCCTGCTCGGAAAATAGGTTCAAGTTGTTTAAAGATAAGAAACTCTCCATTAAATTCACTATGATTTTGCTCATATAGCCATTGACCTGCACCAACAAACAGGAGTGTAGCTGCAAGCGGAATCCATAGATTCATAAATTCCCCATCCCCCATGGCAGATGTCGGGTTATAAACCGTATAGATCGGCCAGATAAAGCGGGAAGCCTCTTCTGAAATTCTGCCAAAAAAGTAACCATTATTAAAGTTCACTTCAAAAAAGTAACCTACTAATACCAAAATACCTACAGGAAAAATAGTGAAAATAAAGGTTAAGGCAATTTGTGAAATCATCTCACCTGTAATGGTTCCAATAAACAGCGTAAAGCTGTAGGTTGCAATAAAACCTAATAATGGGAGCATGAACGCCTCAAGAAAGTTTACCCCATCTAAATGGAATCCAAATTCTGATGATACGATCATAAAGTAAGCTGAAAGAAAGGTAATTGGATAGAGAACGAGAACGGGTACTACACCCATCAACCATTTCACTAAAAACATCGTACGCCTCCTGTAAGGCAAGGCAAAAGCAAAGTCCTGACGTCTTGTGCTTCTTTCTGAACCGATCAACTGTACGGCGAGAGTTACGAGAAGGACGATAATAACGAGTGAAAATACACTCATTCCAAGTGCACTGTGCACCGACCATTCTAAATAATTCATTGCTTCTGCAGGGGCTGAACGAACTTCTTCCCTCCAGTTTTCTATGCTCACCATTGCTCTGATCGGAAAATGGAAAAGAAATAATAGTGTGATGAGAAATAAAATGGCTCTTGACTGTTTCCATTCTTTTCGCAGTAATCCTTTAACCGACAAACTGCTCACCTCCAAGTTTAGCGACAAATAAATCTTCTAATGTCATCGGCAGCTCTTCCATATATAGTGGGTGAGCTTCTTTTATTTTTTCAATTCCATTATTCTCCATGTCTTCAAAGACAAGAATATACACTTTTCCTGTTTCATTAATAACAGTGCCCAGCTTTGAAATTGATTCAGGCATACCATGAGGAAAAACAGCTTGCACTTTTTTGTATGATTCTTTAATCGAATCAAGAGAATAGGTGCGCGACACTTCGCCTTCTTTTAACATAATAATGCTGTCGGCTAAGTACTCCAATTCATCTAGACGATGAGAAGAAATGACAACGGCTACTTCAAAATCTGCTACAGCTTCTACTATAAATTGCAGAATTCGTTTTTTCACAATGACATCAAGTCCATCAGTTGGTTCATCTAGTAAAATATAGGTCGCTTTCGTCGAAAAAGCTAAAATAAGTGCAAACAAGGCTTTCATACCTTTGGAGAAGGACCCCACCTTTCCGCTCTTAGGGAGAGTAAAACGGTCTAATAAGGAATTAAATAGTTCTTCATCAAACTTCGGATAGATTTCTTTATAGAGCAGACATATTTCTTTGATTGAATAAGATTTGAGCGCCTCCGGGGAATCTGGAACAAATACGATATCCTGCTTTACTTCAGGATGAGCATAAATGCTTTTTTCTCCAACTAAAATATCACCGGCTTCGGGCTTAAGAATACCTACCATTAACTGCAGCAGAGTTGTTTTCCCCGCCCCGTTCCGCCCAATCAAACCAGTCACTTTTCCTGGTTCAATATCAAACGTAATTTCATTTAATATCGATCGTTGCTTAATGGTTTTCCCCACTTGTTTAATCTGCATCACGTGATCCTCCCAATGCTTCAAATTCTTTTTCAATCCATTTGATCATTTCTGTCTTTCCTACGTTTGCATAATTAGCTTCTATAACAAGCTGACGAAGTTGTTCTTGGATCTTCTGACGTTCTTTCGGATCAACTTCTCTCAACGACTGCTCGGCTACAAAGGTTCCCTTGCCTCTTATGGTGACAATCACACCCTGTCGCTCTAGTTCTTTGTATGCCTTACTTACAGTGTTTGGATTCATTACTATTTGCGCAGCTAAATCTCGAACAGACGGCAGCTGCTCCTCCTCTTCTAAAATTCCTTTTGCTACTAGCTCTTTAATTTGTTGAACGATTTGCTCATAGAGCGGCTTTTGACTTTTAGGATTAATCGTTATAAGCATGTATTCACCACCTCGGTGTCTATAGTGTACTAATTAAAGTAGTACACCTAATACAGTTAGTATATGTATATGTTTGGAAATTGTCAATATCACTTTTTTAGATAACAAAAAAATCTGCATATGCGCCATGAGGCACATATGCAGATTCACGTTATTTATTAAATTAACATACCCGCGATTGCTGCACTTAATAATGATGCAAGCATACCAGCAGCTACTGCACGAAGACCTAAGCGTGCAATATCTCCGCGACGTTCAGGAGCAAGCTTACCAAGACCACCAAGTAAAATACCAAGTGAAGAAAGGTTAGCAAAACCACAAAGTGCGAAACTAATAACAATAACTGCTTTTTCACTTAAATTTTCAATTTCCGGTGCAAAAGATAAATAAGCTACGAATTCGTTAACTACTAGCTTTTGACCGATGAAGCTTCCTGCGATTACTGCCTCATCCCAAGGTACACCAATAAGGAAAGCAAGCGGTGCAAATACATATCCTAAGATCAGTTCAAGCGTTAAATTCTCAAGTCCTGCAAAACCGCCTAGGAATGAAAGGAGCCCATTAATTAAGGCAATTAACGCAACAAAGGCAATTAACATCGCTGCAATATTCAGCGCAAGAGTTAAACCAGTACTAGCCCCTTTAGCAGCTGCATCGATAATGTTTACTGTATCCTCATCTTTAGCAAGCTTAAAGTCATCCACTTCATTTGTTGTACGCTCTGTTTCAGGTACAATCATTTTTGCCATAATCAGACCAGCTGGAGCTGCCATGAAACTAGCTGCAAGCAGGTATTCAAGCGGAACTCCAAGCAGCGCATAACCAATCAATACTGAACCCGCTACAGATGCAAGTCCCCCTGTCATAACAGCAAAAAGTTCTGATTGTGACATTTTGTTTAAGTAAGGTTTTACAATTAAAGGTGCTTCTGTTTGTCCTACGAAAATGTTTGCAGCTGCAGACATTGACTCAGTCTTCGACGTACCAAGTAATTTTGCAAGTCCTCCACCAATAAATTTGATGATTAACTGCATAACACCAAGGTAGTATAAAACAGAAATGAGAGCTGAGAAGAAGATAACAACAGATAATACGTTAATAGCAAATACAAATTCTACTCCAGTCCCATCAAAGAAACCACCAAATACAAAATCAATTCCTTCATTTGCAGCACTAATGATCCATTGAACCCCTTCAGTTAGCTTTTGTAATGCTTGCTGCCCAATTGTTGTCTTTAAGACCAATAAAGCAAAACCAATTTGGATAGCTAATCCTCCTAGAATTGTTCTAGGGCGAATAGCTTTTCGGTTAGCTGAGAGCAGATATGCAACTGCAAAAACCGTAATGATCCCAACAATTCCCCATAAAAAATTCATGATACCGCACCTCTTTTTCATTTATTAGCGAGTCACTTGCTCAAATCGCCAGATCACCTGCATTACTCGTTTAAGAAAACGCCTTCACAAGAAACCAATGAATCAACGTCTTTAGGATGCTTCATGAACACTACCTATATGTACCCATCGTTCATAAAGTCAAACTGAAAACGCTTACTTACTGTTCAAAAAAATGAATGGCTCTTGAAAGCGGTGTCGATCTTTGTAAATGCTTGTCTAGATGTCAGACGTCCGAACTTCTCCCTTACTATATCAATTACGACCCAACTTGTAAATAGGAATCACTGGTAAAATTGAATCAATAATTTTCACATTTTAGGGTATGTATGAAGTAGGGTTACTTTTGAACACCTTAGTAATGAGAAGGGAGTTTTCTAGATGAGTAAACGGATTGAAAGAGATACTTTAGGTGAAATGTATGTGGAAGATGACAAACTTTGGGGTGCACAAACGCAGCGAAGCTTAGAAAATTTCCCAATTGGAAAAGAAAAAATTCCAAATGAGGTTATAACAGCATTTCTCCACCTCAAAAAAGCGTGTGCAATTGCAAATAAAGAATTGGGAGCAATAGAAGAAGAAAAAGCAGCAGCCATTATTGATTCCATTCAGCGGCTTCTAGAACAAGATGCAAGAAAGCACTTCCCTCTTGTTGTATGGCAGACAGGAAGCGGCACTCAATCAAATATGAATGTTAATGAAGTAGTCGCTAGATTAGCTAACGAATCAAAAGAAGGCTTCATTCACCCTAATGATGACGTGAACCGTTCACAAAGTTCAAATGATACCTTTCCAACCGCCATGCATGTGGCTACAGTCTTTGCAGTTGAAAAAACTCTTTATAAAGAAATTGATCGAATGATCGCGACATGCAAAGAGAAAGAACAAGCGTTTCAAGATGTGGTGAAGATCGGCCGTACTCACTTGCAAGATGCTACTCCTTTAACAGTAGCACAAGAAATCAGCGGCTTTAGACATATGCTTGAGACAAATAAAAAAATGATCGAAGAAAGCCTTGAACATGTGAAAATTTTAACGATCGGCGGAACTGCTGTCGGAACAGGTCTAAATGCTCCTAAGGATTTTGGCGAAGCGGTGAGTAAGCAGCTATCTACTCAATTGGGTACAACATTCACCTCTTCTACGAATTATTTTCATGGGCTTACCAGTCATGATGCTTTAGTAGGCCTGCATGGAAACTTAAAAGGACTTGCAGCAAATTTATTTAAAATCGCGAATGATATCCGTCTCTTAGCCTCTGGTCCGAGATCAGGAATTGGCGAATATCAACTGCCTATTAATGAACCCGGCAGTTCCATTATGCCTGGAAAGGTAAACCCTACTCAAGCAGAGGCACTGACGATGGTATGCGCTCAGGTGTTTGGAAATGATGTAACCGTCGGCTTTTCTGCTAGTCAGGGACACTTTCAATTAAATGTATTTAAACCTGTCATCATATACAATGTGCTTCAATCAATCGAACTGCTTCGTGATGGCATGGCCAGCTTCCATGACCGCTGTTTAGCGGGCTTAGAAATTAACGAGGATAAAATGAAAGATCACTTAAATAATTCGTTAATGCTTGTGACTGCTCTTAATCCGCACATTGGTTATGAAAAAGCAGCAAAGATTGCAAAACTCGCCTTTGACGAAAATTTAACATTACGTGAAGCAGCGGAGAAGACGGGTTATATAACACCAGAAGAATTTGATACATTCGTTCGCCCTGAAAATATGGTTAATGAGAAGTAAAGCATAAGAGCTGAAACGGTATGACCGTTTCAGCTCTTTATTTGGTGAATAATTATTTAAGACTTTTTTATACCGTTTCATCATATGTGTAACGAACGATGTACTTATTCGTCTTAAGTTTGCGGACCTCCACTAATGGCCCAACTTCATAGCCGTTCATCCAATTATCTTCAAGCTTTGCTTTAATGCACCCCGCTTGAAATTTCGTACGAAACGTTTGTTTATAGTAGATCCACTTCGGCAACGATTTCATCACTAGAGCAAACCTTCTTTCATCCAATATCTTCTATTATACTGAATTCTGTCTGCTCAAGCAATGAAGAGGCCGCGTGTGTAACCTCGCAGCCCTTGAAATTCACTTCGCTTTTTTGGGAGCAGGTGAACCTTGAAAACTTTTTTAACTAAGAGTGCTTTAAACATGGGTTAGAGCATAGTCACCGCTCCTGAAATATACTGCGCTTTCCGTGGGGAGCTAGTGAGCTTCCTCGGGCTAAAGCCCTGTGGGATCTCACTCCTGCTCTAGGCCCCACAGAAGTCTCCACATATTTCATCCGCTAAGTACTGTCCTTGAAACGGATTTAGTGGGATGATTTCTATTTAGAGCAGACCAAAATTAAATTATCTTCACTATAAAAGATAAATCACTGAACACCTGCTTTAAATGATAGGAACCACTTATTAACCTGCTCGCTCCGTTGATTGTAGCGGAAGGCACCGACTCCAGCGGGATGCGCGTGACCAGGGAGATCTCGCAGGAGCGTAGCGACGAGGAAGCTCCCGGGCCGCCCGCGGAAAGCGTGTGCCTGCAGCGGAAATCAACAACTATGGTAGGGCGACTTTTACTGATAGGTATCTCACAAGAGCGGAACGATAGGGAGGCTTCGGGACACTCTGTGGAAAGCGAGTACATACAGCGGAAGCCTTGTTTAACCGATCAACTCTTCATCTTCTCGCTTTTTAATATCTTCAAGGCGGCGGTTTTCTTCGATGTCACGCAGCCTATGTGCGAGTCTTGCTGCTGCACTTGCTGCGATACTAGCTACAAGATCATCTAGGAAAGTATGTACTTCTGTTTTACGTTTGTCCAGCTCATTAATAATCCCGACTTTTTGTTTATCAAGATAGCCAAATGACGTTACAGCTATACTTCCAAACCCAAAAACAGAGCCTAGTGCAATCGTTTCATCTACACCAAATAACCCTTCATCTGTATCAATTAAAGACTGCAGCGGTTCTGACAGCTGCTTGTTTTCAGCTAGTTCATCTAGCTCAATCCCAACTAAAATAGCGTGCTGAATTTCCCGCTTACATAATACTGCATCTACACTCTCGTAGCATTGTTCATGCGTTACATGCGCATTATAAGGACGTTGCAGATCGTAGACAATGGATGCAATATCATCTATTGATACGCCTCTATTTTTTAATTTTTCTCTAGCTGCTTGTTCTACTACTTCACAATGTACAGGTGTCTTCATGATACATCCCCCTCTTTTTTCTCTATTTTATCATAATTTACAGAATAGTCATTCCTCGTGCATCATTCCTTTGATGCAGCATTCAAAAAAGGCTTTTAGACATGAATTATGTTAAAATAAAACCATTACGTAATGAATATGTACCCTGATATCCGGTAAATAAAAACACTTCATTAAATTTAGTAATAAGAAAGGATTGGCACAGATGGCAAGACCTTATAAAGGTACTCTTTCTGAAGAAACATTTAACAGTGAGTATCTACAAACGGAGCAGAAATTACTTTACTATACTCCACCAAATTTCACTCCATTAAAATCGTATGATATGTTAATCTGTCAAGATGGAAATGATTATTTTCAATTAGGACGTATCCCAAGACAGGTTGAGGAATTAGTTGAAGAGGCGGAACTTCGCGATGTCATTATTGTCGGGGTACCTTATCCAAGCGTTGACGAAAGAAGAAAGCGCTATCACCCAGATGGTGAAAAAGCCGAAGCGTATATCCGATTTTTGGCACATGAGTTAGTCCCTTATCTCGATGATAAATTCCCAACACATCAACTTGCAGCAAGCAGAACATTAGCTGGTGATTCTCTTGCAGCTACGATCTCGTTAATGGCAGCAATCGAATATCCGAGCCTGTTTGGACAAGTAATGATGCATTCTCCTTACGTTAATAAGACGGTGCTTGATGCCGTTTCAAATTGTATTAAACCTGAATCAATTGCGATCTATCATGTCATTGGTACAAAAGAAACGGAAGTCAAAACCACCGATGGAAAGGTGCTAGATTTCCTCTCCCCTAATCGTGAATTAAATGAATTATTGACAGAGAAGAATTTTCCGTACACTTACTTTGAATTTGAAGGAGATCACACGTGGACATACTGGCAAAAAGATTTACCACGCGCCCTAACTACTCTCCTTCCGTATGATTGATTGCAATAGGATTGATTGCAATAGGGTTGATTGAACTGATGTGACTGCTCTTTTTTACAAAAAGGACTAAGAGCCAATAGACATTTTTAGTAAGTATCTGTATGATAAATAAAAACGAGATTGAGGAGGATGAGGTCAATGAAATATGGTATTGCATTATTTCCAACCAAGAAATTGCAAGATTTAGCGAATTCATTCCGTATGCGCTATGATTCCCATTATGCTTTAATTCCACCGCATATTACAGTTAAAGAGCCATTTGAAATCAGCGATGATAGTCTTCCCTACATTACATCTAAATTAAGGGACATTGCTAAAAGCTCATCACCTGTAGAAATTAATGTGTATAAAGTAGATACTTTTTCTCCACAATCAAATACGATTTTCTTTAAAATTAAAGAGCACGAAACGCTTTCTGAATTATATGCTAAGCTTCATCAAGAGCCTTTTGAAGAAAACACAAAATATAAGTTCATTCCTCATGTGACGATTGGTCAAGACCTATCAAATGATGAAGTGGCAGATGTTGTAGGACGTTTAAGAATGAAAAAAATTGAGCACCATGAAGTGATTGATCGCATGCAGCTGCTGTATCAATTAGAAAATGGTTCTTGGACCGTTTATGAAACCTATCGCTTAGGAGAATAACAAACAGATGAATGTAGTTAAAGTTATGAATGATCAACAGTTAAAAGATGCTTATTCCATTCGAACGAAGGTATTTGTAGAAGAACAAAACGTACCTAAAGAGGAAGAAGTAGAAGATTTAGAAGATCAAAGCATTCACTTTGTCATGTATGAAAACGACCGTATAATTGGTTCAGAAGATATTGGTTCAGAAGATATTGGTTCAAAAGCAATTGGTGCAGGACGCTTACGCTTGGTTGATGGGTACGCTAAAGCTGAACGTATATGTGTGGCAAAAGATGCACGCGGCACTGGTGCAGGACGTTTTTTAATGAATGAAATGGAAAAAGAGGCGCTGAATCTTGGTGTTTCAAAGGTAAAGCTTAATGCTCAAACACACGCACAACCCTTTTACTCGAAGTTAGGTTATGAAATCACTTCGGATGAATTTCTTGATGCGGGCATCCCTCATGTGTCAATGGTGAAAACATTATAACTTCTTACACAAAAAAACGAACCGATTGGTTCGTTTTTTTGTGTGTTTATTGCCTATTCTATTTTTGTTTGAATTATTCGACTTAGTTATTCGATTGAATCATTCGATTGAATCATTCGGTTGCTGTTTCATGCGAGCTTCTACTGATGCACGTTTACTTTGCATCGTTGACTCTTTATCCCTGCGGTCATCAATACGAATATTCGTTGCCACACGCTTTAATCCATGCTTAAACGGCACCTCATGAATAGCTTGGATAACTTCAAATAAGATTGGCAGCTCTCCTTCAATCAATGTACTCATTGGTGTTAATTCATAGGTGATTTTATCTTCGTATGATGATAACACATTCTGAATTTCAGCTACATATTGACTCACACTTGGTGTCTCCGTTCCAATTGGTATAACTGTAACATCAACAATTGCCATATGTTTCTCCTCCTTCTTTTTCATCACTTTCCGCGTTGCTAGATGTTCTGGAAACTCTTCTTTAGCGAGCGTCCTGTAAGACTGTATCGCACATATTAAATGCTTATGTTCTGGTTCTGCTGTTGTAATTTTCTCTTGCAGCCAATAAGAGATGGTTAAAATGAATTGTTGAAGCCATTTAAACCCTGCTATCTTTCCTCTCATCACGAACTGAAGAAGCGGAATGAAAAGAAGCGCTGCATAGGAGCTATACATAAGTGCTTCAGTTACCTGTAATCCAGCTGCCAGGAAAATGATACATAAACTTATCACACTTAAAAAGTAGATCACTACAATATTTGTTGAACAAAAGCGATTCGTTATTGCTGCTTTTTTTATTCGGTATAATCTCCCCCGGCGCTTAACTCCCCGATCACTAAACACCTTATGCTCCGCACCATGGTATTTTCTTAAACTGTTAGGGAACATGAAATGCGTCCCAAACATTAAATAGAAGAGCGTGTAAAACGGCAGTCCATTCCACTCTATTGCCAATGGCAGTTTAGGGACAAATACTAGAGCTATCCATGCTAGTACAACAGCCTTGAACCATAAGGGCATTGATAAAATGATCTGCTTTGCCATTATAAGGACTGTTTTTGTCTCATAAGGCTTAATCCATGTCACTAGCCGGCCTTTATCGTGATAGGAACAGGCTATATGTGTCTTACCCATAAAGAAAATTCCTCGCTGATAAGACAATCCACGAATCATCATCTAGCTTATCCCCTCTCTTTATTGGCTAGATTGCTGTGCAGGTGTCTCTTCTTTTATCCAATACGGAACATTAGCAGCCCCGCTAAAATCAGGATTTGTAAATAATGCATCTTCTTTTGTTAAAGGACTATGGTTAACCCATGTATGGAGCATACGGATTGAAATATCCTCTTTATTTATCTCATCACCGTTCAAGCGAACAACAGCCTGTCCTTTATTACCTAGGCTTTGATGTTCTCGTACCTCATTAGGGTAGGCAAAAATGACCCCGTTACTGACGGCTTCGCCTTCGGATTCATAGATCACTTCGTCTCCATAAACTAATTCAAGCTTCATATCTGTAAATGTAATGTCTTCTCTTGCATGCCCTTCCTCATCTAGTACGGCTACACTTACATAATCTTCACCATAAAGGCCGCCATCCGGCATAGAAGCCCATTCCCAGTTAATGTTTACTAACCATCCATCACCAGTATCATCTGCCTCAGCAACTAAACCCGTTTCCTCTTTAAGTTGTTCATGTGTCAGCGTTTCATTTTCACCTAAGAAATGATAGCCTCCCCAGAACATAATGGCCATCAAAATAGCCGGTAAAATTAACACTAGTTTATTCCCGTTAAACATGTTGGTCGTTTCCCCTTTTTATCTACTTCTTTTATATCTGCTTACCTACACTGATCCGTTGTCATTCACCCGTTTTAATTGTAAGTTCTGATTGAAAAACTTTCTGTACGTAAACACCGTAACAAGCATGGCACTAACTGATACAGCAACAAAAATACTTAAAGAAATGACTATCTGGTAACGAATTGCAATATGAGGTGATACTCCCGCCAGTATCAGCCCCGTCATCATTCCAGGAAGCTGTACAAGTCCAATTGTTTTTAACCCATCTACATTAGGAATCATTGCAGCACGGACAATCCGCTTGATAATCGGCTGTGTCGCTTCTTTTGGTGTAGCACCGAGTGAGAGAGCTGCAAGGAGCCGATTATGATTTTCGTTAAATTCACTTTTCATTCTTTCTAAAGCAAGACCTATGGCTACCATGCTGTTTCCAATCACCATACCGCTCATTGGAATAACTTGTTCTGGTGTAAACTCAATCATATCAAATCCAAGCCACATAGAGAGGACCGTAAGCTCAACAGTCACTAAAATGCCAAAAATTAAAAGCAGTACTCCAGAAATGCCACGACCTTTCTTAGCCGCATGAAAACCAGCCACTGTAATCATAACACTCAGCATAATCGGTATACCAATTAAGGGCGGCAGCTCGAATAAGAACGTTAATAAATACCCTATTAAGAATAATTGAGCAGCTCCTCTAAATGAGGACCAAGTGATGCTCCCTGCTAAATTCAACGAATAGACATAAGATAATGAAACGGGTATTAATACAAAAATGATGAGAAATAGCATTGATACATTTGAAATTTCTGGAGCCATATTTATTCGTCCCCTTCCCCGTCACGATACAAAAATCGCCTTGCACGCTCTGTTTGTGGAGACCTAAAAAACTCCTTAGATTCACCGGTTTCAATCAGTTCGCCTTTTTCCAAATAAAAGGTTTGATCTCCTAGGCGCTCTGCCTGTTCGACATCATGGGTCACCATGAAAATGGTCTTGCCTCTCTTCTGTAATGTCCGGATGAAATCTTCAATTAATTCCACATTGCGCAAATCGAGTGCGCTTGTCACTTCATCCAGCAATAGAATCTCTGGCTCGTTTGCTAGCGTTCTCAGGAAAGCAACACGCTGCTGCTCTCCGCCTGATAATTCATCTATAGGTTTATGTAAGAATTCAGGAGAAAGGTGAACGGATTCTAAAAGCTCAATGGTTTTTTCATCAGACCAATCTCTATTATGAAGATTCGGCCCATAAGATACATTTTCTGAAACTGTCCCATCAAATAATGCAGGTGATTGAAACACCATTCCGATCTGTTGCCTTAGCTCAACAATAGGGTAGCTTTCAATCTCTTTTTCTTTAAATGTAATTGAACCTGACCTCTTATCATCTAAACGGTTCATCAAATACAAGTGACTGCTTTTACCCGCTCCAGAAGGCCCGATTAATGTAACAATTTGATTTTCCAGCACAGTAAATGAAATTTTATTGAGCCGTTCACTGCTTACATTGCTCCACTTAATAATCTCCATAACTCACCTCGGTTTCCTCGACGATTTGATCGTATTTCGAACTGGAATGTATATATTATACAGGATGGACAAATAAAACAAAAAGTCTACCCAAATGATTAAATCATATGAATAGACTTTAACACGTTTTCACTTTAACTATAACTATATCCTATCATAATAGAGAATTCTTATAAGCATGATGATTCGTTGGTCCAATGCCTCCCCCAATTGAAAGAGAATGACGGATGGCTTCGGTAATAAAAAGCTTCGCCGTTTGAACTGAATCTTTAATTGATTTACCTTTCGCCAGTTCCGCTGCAATGGCAGCCGCATACGTACAGCCGGTACCATGAGTATGCTTCGTCTCAATCCGCTCTGTCTCTAAGTAATGAAGTTCCTCTCCGTCAAATAAAAGGTCCACTGCCGGTCCATTTTTTAGGTGACCGCCCTTTAAGACCACATATTTTGGTCCAAGTTTATGCAATTCTTTTGCTGCCTTCTCCATGTCCTCCAGTGTCTCCATCTCTTTTGTACGAAGAAGCTTAGCCGCTTCCGGAAGATTTGGTGTGATAACTGCAGCGATCGGCAGCAGTTCTTTAATTAATGCTTCAGTAGCTGCATCCTGAAGCAGCACCGCTCCGCCTTTAGCAACCATAACCGGGTCGACGACAATATTTTGGACATGATACTGTTTGCATTTTTTTGCAACAAGCGTAATGATTTCTGCAGAAAATAACATGCCCGTTTTAACAGCGTCTACTCCGATATCAGAGAGAACAGCATCAATCTGTGCTTCAATTGCTTCAAGTGATTGAGGAAACACACCATGCACACCTAAAGTGTTCTGAGCTGTCAGGGCAGTGATTGCACTCATTCCAAACGTATCAAGTTCTTGAAACGTTTTTAGGTCTGCTTGAATTCCAGCTCCCCCCCCAGAATCTGAGCCTGCTATGGTTAAAACTTTTGCCATCGTCATGTCTATTCTCCTTCTTTCTTACCTTAAGTTTCAGTTATTCCATTTGTCTCATTCATTATTTAGTATGTAAAACGATTCGGTGCGAACGTTTCGATTGGAACAGGCGTCTTTTCATCGCTAAGCAATGCAGCCACTATTTTAGCGGTAATAGGGCTAAGAAGAATTCCATTACGATAATGCCCTGTTGCAAAAATAATATGCTTTGCACTCGGGTGTTCACCGATAAAAGGGTAGCCATCCTGCGTTGCTGGTCTTAATCCAGCCCATGTATGAAACGGATTGAGATCTGTTAAGAAAGGAAAGATATTATTGTTCCAATTCGTTAAACGGGCTATTCCTTTTTCTGTAACATCCGTCTTAAAACCTGCAATATCTTCAGAAGCTCCGTTTACAAGCGTCCCATTTGCCTTAGGAACCAAATACCCTTGGCTCGTATAAACAATATGATTCACTTGTTTATCTCCTAGTTCATAAGCGCAAATTTGTCCGCGTATAGGATAAACAGGGAGATTTAAGGAGAAGGTTTCTTCGAGTTCCTTTGACCAAGCACCGGAGGCGATAACGAGTCGTTCAGCTTGAAACCTCTGACCGTTTTTTGATACTAAATCAATATCTTCCTTCCAGCTGTGAATCTCAACTGCTTCAAGTTCCTCAACGATTGTGACACCATTTTTCCGGCATGCTTCCTCAAGGGCACCAACATAGTCCGGGGCAAAAACATGACTTTCTTCCGGATAATGCATTGCTCCTATAATAGAGTCAGAAAGATGCGGTTCAAGCTTCTTTATCCGAGTCGCATCAACAAGCTCCGCCTCTGCTCCCCATTCCCTTTGCCAAGACTGCCTGGTTTTAAGTGCTAATAGATCCGCTTCATGGTACACAGCATGAAGACTTCCACTATTTGTATATTCAAAATCGTGTCCGCTGAGATTTTTGACTTCTTCTTGCCAAACTGGATATTCTCTTAAACTAGCAAGACATAATCTAAAAAAATCATCAGGGTCTTCCCCTATTTCAGAGTAAGGAGCAAGCATCCCAGCTGCCGCACCAGACGCTTGTCCCCCGCAGCGCACTTTCTCAAGAACAGTCACGTCATGACCTTTCCTAGAAAGTTCTAATGCCGAAGCAAGTCCGATCACACCGCCTCCGAGGACGATCACACGATGAGTCATTGATCTTCACATCCTCTTTTGTTTTTATCGCGAAATGAGGGACTCATACCCGCTGCTTGCTGTCGCGTACTTCTTCTTTGGAATTCTGCCTGCTTCATAAGATGCACGTCCTGCCTCAATCGCAAGCTTCATTGCATGAGCCATCTTCACAGGATCCTTCGCTTTTGCTACGGGCGTATTCATTAAGACACCATCAACCCCAAGCTCCATTACTTCAACGATATCTTTTGCAGATCCTAAGCCAGCATCTACAATTATCGGCACGTTAGAGTCTTCTGCTATTAAGCCAATATTGTACGGATTTAATACACCAAGTCCTGTACCAATCGGCGCTCCTCCAGGCATAACGGCAGCTGCCCCAGCCTCTTCTAATTTACGGCATAAAATGGGATCATCTGATGTATAAGGAAGCACAACAAAACCCTCATTTGCCAACGTTTCTGTTGCCTTTAGTGTTTCGATAGGATCAGGAAGCAATGTTTTTTCATCTGCACTAATTTCAACTTTGATCCAGTTGCTGATTCCTGATGCTTTCGCAAGTCTTGCAATGCGGATTGCTTCTTCTGCATTACTAGCTCCTGATGTATTAGGAAGATACGTAAAGGAATCTTGATCTAGATGCTGCAGGATCGCATCCTCACTCGGAGCATCTAAATTCACGCGGCGAATCGCAAATGTTAATACTTCCGCTTCTGATACTCGGATTGCTTCATTTTGAACAAATGGATTGGGATAACGCCCGGTCCCAAGAAAAAATCTTGATGATAATTCTTTACCAGCTATGACTAACTTTGATGATTTCATTGTCATCATCCTCCCCCAACAAAATGCACTAATTCAATCTTCATACCTTCTTCTACTTTCGTCTCTGCCCAACTGTCTCGGTCAATGATCTCCCCGTTAACCTCAGTTACGACAAGATGCTGTTCTAATTGATAATGCGTTACTACATCAAGCAGCGTGTCAGCTTGAATCGTTTCCTTTTCACCGTTAATGATTAACTCCATCTGTCTGCCTCCTTCCTTTCTGTAAGATTACTTGAGGATTTCAATAAATTTTTCGCACGTCCCTTTAACATCATCTGCCCCGACAATCTCACTGATCATACAGACACGCGTGGCACCTGCAGCTAATACTTGATCGACATTGTGCAGCTTGATCCCGCCGATTGCTACAAATGGAATTGTGATTTCATTGGCCACTTGTTGAATGTATTGGGTTGTCACAGGATCTACGACATCTTCTTTACTCTTTGTTTCAAAAATTGGACCGACTCCAATATAGTCTGCTCCACCTGCTTCAGCCGCACGGGCTTCTTCGATTTTATGCGTAGAAATACCAATGATTTTGTCTGGACCCATCACTTTTCTCGCTTCAGTCAGGGGAAGATCGTCTTGTCCTACATGAATACCGTCTGCATCTACAGCAAGCGCTACATCTATATGGTCATTTACGATAAATGTTACATCGTGTTTCTTTGTTAATTCACGTAATGCTTGAGCTTTTTTAAGCACATCAATTTTTTTACTTTTTTTATCTCTTAATTGAATAATATCGACTCCGCCTAAAATAGCTTCTTCCATTACTTCAATTAAGTCACGTCCCTGATGAAATTCTTCTCCGGTAATCGCGTATAGTTTAAAATCTTTCATTCTATTCACCCCTATATGATTTCAGCATATAAAAAGCCGTATCCCAAAAACGCATGGGACACGGCTACATATGATTCACTCATTTGCAGTCGACTTCCCTACGCTGGTACGAACCAGATCAGGTACAAGGGTAAAAGGAAACTACCTTTTTCTCAGCCTGCTTAAGCGGGCACCCCTAGCCTTCTACAGCTTTTTATTTAATTGATTACACCCCTATTATGACAGAGTGCATAAAAATTGCAATGATTTAACTTGAGCTTTCTTAAAATAAGCTTACCTTCTCTTTATTGCCAAGCTCCACTACTTCCTCGAGCCGATTCCCAATCAGCATTTTCCCGCCGCCTGGGGAGAGCTTAATTGGCAAATGCTCTTCAAGCTCGGTAATGCTTACCTCAGCATTCGTTCTTGGATTGTATTTCAGTAGATTGTAGCCATCTTCGTAGCTGTAATAGTCTCCGCTGTACTTTGGACGTAAATAATAAAAGTCCCCCTCATCCGGGTCGTACATATGAAAGGGAATCCACCACAAATCAGAATACGTATTTAAAATGGGCATCTCAAGTTCGCTTATTTCTTCTGCACCTTCTGATTTAAATGTATACGTTGTATACAGTTCATACATGGAGTCAACCGAAACCTCGAGCTGAGTGTGATCACTGTAAGACATGAAAGTAATAAGCGGCTTTTCCATTTCTTTAGCCTCACCTGTACCTAGATCATACAACACAAGCGGTGCCTCATAATTAGGTGCAGCAGCGTCCCAATTTAAGTAGGCAATTTGGGTTTCATTTACCCATTGGAAATACGTTTGCGGGATTTCTATTGCGGTCACTGTCTGTTCATCGACATTGACATGAAACACGTCAAAATTCCAATCAGGCAAATACGTAATGAGCATCATCTCACTAGGCTTGTAAGGATTCCAATATACTGTATAACTATCCCCAAAGTGTTGAAGCTCTAACTGTCTATTTCCTTCTGCATCAATCACATACATTGAGGATTGGTCAAATTCATCATACGTCACAATTGAAAATAACGTAAGGTCCTCGTTCCCTTCCACCTCTGTAATCCACTCTTCCGTTTCAAAAAAAGGTTCCTCAAGGCCAGAATAAAGATGATATTTTTTCAGGGTAGATAATTGGTCTTTCTCCTCAACATATAGAATTGTATCTTCATCAAACCACTCACTAATCATTGCTATGCCGTTTGATTCTTGGATGGGTTTTATCGTATCACTCTGAAAATAAGAGGAGGACGCAGCGGGCTTTGGTGTTAAATTAACAGTGGATTCGGGCAGGGGCTGACTTTCACGGGAACAACCAGCCAAAAGAACTACAAACAACAAAATAATAATCAAACGCCGCATATTCCCCCTCCTTTCTTTCTAGTATTTTCACATTATCGCATGGGATTGATGGAACAACAATAATCTTAGAGCATTATTTTGTGATTTATGTAGGAATTTTTTTCATTTTCTATCCAATTAAATTCTAACCTCTTCTTATTAGACGTTTATTCAAGTAAAAAGTTTCACAAAACTCATTAACGCAGTAAAAAAACACATTACCACCTAAAAAAGGGATAATGTGTTTTTTAGATTTAGCCATAAATAAACCTTGCTCCAGCAATTCCTGGATTCGTCATTTCTTTAGGATCGAGAATTTCATTTAGTTCTTCTTCTGTTAAAATGCCTCTTTCCAGACAAATTTCACGAACAGGACGATCCGTTTGAATGGCTTCTTTTGCAATACGTGTCGCCACTTCATATCCTACATGCGGATTAATCGCTGTAATAATCCCTACACTGCGCTCAACCATCTCACGACAATGCTCAATGTTTGCTGTAATTCCTTCAATCGCATATTCACGGAATACTTTCATTCCATTTTGTAAAATAGACAGCGATTGTAGAAGGTTGAATACAAGCACAGGCTCCATGACATTTAACTCAAGCTGGCCTGCTTCTGAAGCAAGACTGATCGTTTGATCGTTTCCTATCACTTGGAATGACACCTGGTTCATTACTTCACACATCACCGGATTCACTTTTCCAGGCATAATAGATGAACCTGGCTGTCTTGGCGGCAAATTGATTTCATTCAAGCCTGTCCGCGGTCCAGAGCTCATTAGGCGAAGGTCATTTGCAATCTTTGATAAGTTAATCGCCATAATTTTCATCGCACTAGATAATTCTGTATACGCATCGGTGTTCTGAGTGGCATCAACTAAATCTTCTGCTGTTTCAAATGGGTGATCTGTAATATCAGCTAAATACTTAGACACTTTTTCAATGTATTCAACTTTTGCATTAAGTCCCGTTCCTACAGCAGTTGCTCCTAAATTAATTTCATACAGGTGCTCGACTGAGCGAGTTAAGCGGCCTAGGTCTCTTGTAAGAACTCGTCTATAAGCACCAAATTCCTGCCCTAAGCGAATAGGCACCGCGTCTTGCAGATGAGTTCGACCCATTTTTAACACGTCATCAAATTCTTTCTCTTTTTCATGCATCGCTTCGATTAACTCATTTAATGAATCCGTAAGCCCTTTAGCTAAGTTTAAACTTGCAATGTGAATAGCCGTTGGGAAAGCATCGTTAGTCGATTGAGCCATATTCACATGTGTATTTGGGCTTACCTTCATATACTCGCCTTTTACCCCGCCTAAAATTTCAATCGCACGGTTAGCAATAACTTCGTTTGCATTCATATTGAATGAAGTACCAGCACCGCCTTGAATTGAATCAACGATAAACTGATCATTTAATTTACCTTCAATGACATCTTCAGCAGCAGTAATAATCGCATCAGCAATATTTTTTTGTAATACCCCAACATCTCTATTGGCCATAGCTGCAGCTTTTTTTACATAACCAAAAGCGCGAATTAATTCAGGGTGCGGAGGATATCCTGTGATAGGAAAATTCTCACGTGCCCTCATCGTTTGAATACCGTAATAAGCATCCTTTGGCACTTCTTTTTCACCTAATAAATCGCGTTCCGTTCGATAGTCAGTCATTGTTGTTATTCGTCCTCTCTGTCCGTTCATATCTTTTTATTTTTTATATAATTATACTGGAGTCTTATTAGTCTTAGCATGACCAACAAAACGTTGGTCATGTATATGAGTTGTCCTATTTTATAGTATGTAGCAGCTCTTAATAATGTGTCTTAGTCAGCTTTTGTTTAGCCAGCCAAGCACCGCCGATTACACCTGCATCATTACCTAAAGTCGCAATTTTAAACTCGGCACTGCTCGCCACACGCTCTAATGCATACTGATTAAAATAGGTTCTAAGTGGCTCAAGTAATGCATCGCCAGCTTTTGATACACCGCCGCCAATGACAATTTTCTCTGGATTTAGTGCATTTGAAAGGTTCGCGATTGCTACACCAAGATAAGAAGCCGTTTCATCCAATACTTGTTCTGCTAAATGATCGCCTTTAGCAAGTGCTTCAAATACATCTTTTGAAGTTAACGAACCTAATGTATCAAATTGTTCCTTTAATAAACTAGGCTCATTTGATACGGCAACTGCCTCAGTAGCAAGCCGGGCAATACCTGTTGCAGAAGCAATCGTTTCAAGACAGCCTGTTTTCCCGCAATTACACGGAGCACCGCCCTTTGTAACAGATGTAATATGGCCGATCTCCCCAGCCATCCCGCTAGCACCGTGAAGGATTTGTCCATTAGCGATAATACCGCCACCAACACCTGTTCCAAGCGTAACGCAAAGAAGATTTTTGGCACCATCGCCAGCACCGCGCCACATTTCTCCTAATGCTGCAATATTTGCATCATTATCAACTGTCACAGGAAGGCCTGTTTCCACTTCAAGCCGGTCTTTAAGAGGGAAGTCTTTCCAGCCAATGTTAACAGCTTGATAGATAAATCCTGTTTCCATTTCAATAAACCCAGGAGCCCCCATGCCGATCGCTGCTAAATGTTCTTTTTCTTGGTTTAGCTCGTTCAATTTATGATCAATGGATTTTGCAATATCCATCGTGATATGAATTCCGCCATCCTCGGTATTTGTTGGGATTTCCCATTTTGATACAATTTCACCGTATGAAGTAATGAACGCCATTTTAATTGTTGTCCCGCCTAGGTCAACACCTACATACCATTTTTTCGTCGTTGTACTCAATCGTTATACTCCACCTTTACTATTCTGTTTTTTCATGCTTAAGTTTTTTCATGTCTAATAAGCAGCAATGCCTTTTGGAATGTTTCTGCTTCAATCATTTTCATTTCATACAGTTCGCGAACTTCTTCTTCCATCAACTCTAAGTCAACAGCCCGCTCACCCGTATAAATAAAAATTCCATATTTTTTAAGCAGCTGCATCACGTCAAATAACGTGTTCATGACGCTCACCTCGGACTCATTATAACAGCTTTATGATGGTTACGAAAAGAAGCCAAATTAGCGGTAAGTAAACAATGTACGAATAACGCCATAACAACGCTTGAATTTGCTGCTGAATAAACAATCCGAGACATATGGCACAAAAAAATAAGATTGCCGCACTTACTGTAAAAAAAGTTCTAAGTTCTACAATTCCCCATTCAAAACCCATCACAAAAAACAACGAAGATAATAAGATAAGCACAATCGGTCTTCCGTGCCCAAAGAAACCGAATGTAGGATGAAAATTTGTGACAGAGGCAATAATGAAAAGGAAAGTTAGGATAACTATAATGATCTCAATAAAGCCAAAAGCAAACCAGCTTGTGACAAACATTCCGCTTAGCATGCCTAAATAAGTTAATACGCCAAAGACAAAACTAAATAAAATAACGTGCATTAGCTGCGGCGGCTGTTTAGGTGTACTTAAAAGACCGCCTAACGTGAACCCTAAAGCAAAGACAAAAAATAACATCATTATTCCAAACCACATTCCAACCTCTCCCCTCGTTTATTTAAGGAATGTATGTTAACTACCTGTAAATTGCTTATTAAGGTATTTCATGATCCTAAGCATGGAAAAATGAAACCTACACCAAGCTTATTTCGTATACGTAGTAAACCTCTCTATGCTATGATATGTCCATTGTCCAAATTAAGGACAAGAAATCATCAAAAGGGAAGTCAGAATTAGGAAAGAGGGATCCATCATGGACAAAAAAATGAAGGAAGTACTCGATCACGCTATTTACGGAACACCTGAATTAAAACCTGAAGAGAAAGCATTATTTCTCTCCAATTTCGCTGAAAGAATTCATATTGCCCTAACAAAAAGCCAAGTGATGAAAGCTGGTACATACGGGGAAGTCATTCAGTTGATGAAAACGAAACAAAACCTCAAACTTTTCTTAAATGGAAATTTATCTTATAGCATTTATTCCAATTACATTAAAGAAGCAAATCAACAATCAGTCCCTTTTACAATTGTTACTCCAACATCAGAAACACCATTTGGACTTGTTCTTGCTGATCCTGCAACTGCCATCAGCAAAACGTCTTTTGTCATCGAGGATGACTGGTACAAGCAAGATATGAACGAACTATAAAAAAAGCCTCAGTCTTGTCATTAGACAGACTGAGGCTTTTTTCTGAGATTTTCTTTTTGAGAATTTTTTTCTGATTCTTTTACCGATCGGGGTCCTGTGGATGCAGAGAAACCGGACGTCTATTTTTAAGCGGCATGGGCGCTCTAAATAAAACATCGCGCATCGCTCGTACGTTAAATGGGATAAACGGCCATAGATAAGGCATATCAAGCACTTTTGTACGGACAAGGAGCAGGATCCATAATGTAATCCCAACTATATAGCCCCCTAAGTGGAAAGCAGCTGCACTTATTAATAGTGCTACTCTAATGAATCGGTTAGCAAGACCCATTTCATAACTAGGGGTCGCAAATGAACCTACAGCAGCAACCGCTAGATAAAGAACGACTTCTGGTGAAAATAATCCGACATTGATTGCCACTTCTCCTATTAAAAGTGCAGACACTAACCCTAGTGCTGTAGCTAAGGCATTAGGGGTATGTATGGCCGCCATCCTCAACATTTCAATTCCTATTTCCGCGATCAAAAATTGAGCAAATAATGGCACGCTGCCAACTTCCTCTGAACCAATATACGTGAGCGCTTGTGGTCCGAAATTGTCATTTGTCGCAAGCAAGTACCATAGAGGAAGCAGAAAAATCGAAGCCCAGACAGCAATGAAACGTACTAAACGCAAGCCGAGACCAATCAAAGGCTTCTGTCTGTACTCCTCTGCATGCTGCATATGATGCCAGAATGTTGTAGGACTGATCATCACACTAGGAGATCCGTCCACCATGATAATAATATGCCCCTCAAAAAGATGGGTAGCGGCTACATCCGGACGCTCGGTATAACGCACAAGGGGATAAGGGTTATAGTGATGCCCAAAAATAAACTCCTCAATTGTTTTGTCTCCCATCGGAAGGCCGTCGGTATCAATTTTCTCTAATGCTGATTTAATTTCTTTTACATACTTGTTATCAGCAATATCTGCTATATAGGTAATCGCTAAATCCGTTTTTGAGCGTCTTCCTACCTGCACATATTCAACCCGCATTGTTCGATCGCGAATACGTCTTCTGATAAGTGCCGCATTCATAACGAGGGTTTCGACAAATCCATCTTTTGAGCCTCGTATGACTTGCTCTGTATCCGGTTCTTCAGGTCCACGTACAGGATACTCTCTTGTATCGAGCAAGATAACGTAGTCGCATCCTTCAACTACTAATGCTGCTGGTCCTGCTAGTACTTGATCTACTACATTATCTAAATCATCAGTCGTTTCGATCTCCACGTATGGAATTCGGCTTTTTATTAATTTATCGAGCGGCTTTTCATCAAGCATGCTTTCCGTGGTCATTGATAGCTCACGCTGAATTTGCGTTAAAGCTGAATCTTTTGCAAAGCCATCAACTAAAAAGAGTCCCATCTGCCTGCCGGCGTGTTCAAGTTCCAAGTAGATAATGTCAAAACTATCGTCTACTGCTAGTTCTTTTTTCAAAAAAGATATGTTTTTTGTATACTCATTTGAAACTCGATGTTTGACTTCTGTATCACCCATAAAACCACCTCCAATGTCTTCCTCATTATTTGCAAATGTTGGTCATACCATGCATCTAGCTCATAATTGCATAAGTACCTTCATATATATGAGGCAACCGTTTGTCCAAATGGAGGGGCTTATTATGAGAAAACGAACGATCTTACTTACAGTATGTGCGGCAGCTCTTGTCGTCGGCTTATTTTTATCTATTTACGGAAAGCCAAATTACCTGCGTGAAACGTTAATAACCTTTCCTATCGATCCTAATGCAACCTATACCGAAGCAAGCTCAAACTTAGAATTTCTGCAGTCGACGGATGAAGATGAATATAAGCTAAGATGGGATACGTTGTCCGTACTTAATGAAGAAGCGGCCATTAGACAAGATGTTTCTCTTTTATTTGAAGATGGGGTTTTAAAAGATACGATGTCTAAGTGGGAAGAAAATACGGAGCTTTTAGCACAGCAAAAAGAAGTATCAGCAGAGGATAGCGGCCACTATGAAGTGATCACATTCCATCATGCTGAACTTAGAAGACCGAATAACGAATTTAGAAGCGCCCAAGCAATCAGCTTTGATCAGCTTTATGTGATTGACTCGCCGCTAAGTCCGCTTCATGCATTTAAGATTCCAGAAACAGCTGAGGATAAAGAGAGTAAACGAATACTTGACTATATTTTAGAGCAGCAGCAAACGTATGACTGGGATGATCTGTTTGAATACTATCAAATTCCATCATCACAATACCGACGGATCCCGCTTACGAAAATAGATACGTATCAATCAGAGCCTATTCCTGGTTTAACGATGGAGGAGACAACTAAATTTCTAGGGGGGCTTTGGGAAGGATTATATAAAAACTATGTATTAGGAATCGACCTTAACGGCACAGCAGTAAGCCCGATAGGCAGCACCGTGCCGTTAATCGTTATTCCAAAAGAAAATCCAGATCATGTATTTATTTTATTTAGAACAGCTGACGATACACCCATTCAGTTAATGCAATCAATTCCTGCAGCCGAATAGTTATTAGTCAGTCATTATATCATCATATAATGCTTGATATTCTTCTTCTTCCGGAGCGAGGGCAATGGCTTCTTCTAATGAGGCTATTGCCTCCTCTGTATTACCTAACCTTGAGTGAGTCAGAGCTAGATTGTAGTGGGCCTCGTGGAAAGAAGGTCTTAATTCAACGGTTTTTAAGAGTGATTCTCTTGCCTTTTCATAATCCCCGAATTCATACTCTAAATAAGCCATCAAGAAATAAGCCTCAGGATTATCATTCTCCTCTTCTAGAACAGTCTCAATCAATGGGTAGGCTTCATCAAACCGGCCTTCCTGCATATACTCTTGGGCAAGCTGTAATGATAATAAAGAGGACATTTGTTGGTCTTCTTTTATGTGACCTAACCAAAAAAGGCTGAGAGCAAGAATAATGGTTCCTAAGAGGTAAAAAATCTGCCTCGGCCGCCCTCTTTCTTTCGGCAGCTGAACGAGCGCGGCTGCTAGAAAACCGCCAACAAGACCACCAATATGGGCACCGTTATCAATCATCGGCATCACGAAGCCAAAAACTAAATTAATTCCTAAAATAACAAGGACGTTCATTCCCATCGTTCTAAAAAACAGTTTAGGCTGCGCTATTCCAAAGTATAAAAGGGCACCAAAGAGGCCGAAGATCGCACCTGAAGCTCCTGCTGCTACTTGCTCATTAAAAGCAAAACTAGAGATCGACCCAATTAATCCAGCAATAAAATAAATAAGAACAAAGCGGCTCGTGCCATACATTCTCTCAACCGCTCCGCCTAAATAAAAGAGCGCTAAAGAATTCATAAATAAGTGGATAAACCCGATATGGAGAAACATCGAGCTAAAAAACCTCCACCATTCCCCATCAAGAATAGCTGGATTATACTTGGCTCCGAACTCAATTAAAGTCAGTACATGAGTACTTCCTCCATTTTGCTCTACGATATAAAACATGACCGCAATCATGATTAAAAGCACATACGTTGCAATTGGTTTACCGTATAAGAAAAAAGAGCGCTCTTCCTCTTCTTTTTTCTTAGTATGTTGTCTAACCTCCCGCTTCAATCGGCCGATTACGACTTCTGCCATGTCTATATCTTCATAAATAGGGAATGCGGGGATAAGATCTTTTGACAACTCACCGCTCGTTACGCTTCTCTTCTCTTCTAAGCCACTAGGAATCAACACCATTTTCATCATCGTTTGTTGTTTTTTTCCCAAGTAAAAAGGACGTGTAAGATCATCCCAAGAATCCACAGGAGGGTACATCGAAATATAGATATTCTCACCAGCTATTTTCTTTTGCTTTAATTGTTTTCTAAGGAGCTCTGCTCTCTTAACTGTTTCGGTGACATCTTTTCTTAATTGATTTTGCCAATCAAAATCTCTTCTAGCTATTCGAATGATCCGTTTTGGCTTAGGGTTCTCATCCTCAAGCCACACTTCTTTATTTTTTTCGTATAACAAGCGGAAGCCTCGTTCTGTTACATAATAATGAACAAGCTGCCAAAAATATAAATCCTGCTTCCACACGGACATCTACCTGCCCCCTCTCCCATATGTTTGAAGCCATACATATATGTCGCTTAAAGAATGTACATTAGTAACTACATTCACATGGCTCGAAGGCTCTATCTCTCTTGTATTCAAATATACAGCATCCCACCCGGCAGCCACGGCCCCCTCTACATCTTGTTCCCATGAATCCCCTATAAATAAGAATGTATCAGTGTTTAAAAGACTGTCCCTCCCCATCTGAAAGGTCTGTTCCATCAGATGAAAAAAACGCGGATCAGGCTTTTCTAACCCTGTCTCACTAGAAATAAGGAGATGCTGTTCTTCTACAAATTGATTAAGCCCTAGAGCTTCTATCTTATTTCGCTGGGTAATAGAAGGGCCGTTCGTCAAAATTCCCACCTTTACCCCAATATCCGACAACCATTTTAATAACGGCCCCATCATCGGGTCGGGCTTTGCAAATTGATGGACAATCTCATAATACTCGTTATGAAAGTCATCCGCTTCCTCCATTTTTACAGGAAGGCGGTGCTCTCTCATCGCTTCAGCATATCGAGCCCTTCTGTAATCAAGCCCGCTCATCCTCTTATGTTCAAGTTCGGGCCAAAAATGATCGCAATAATATTTAAAAGTAGTGAACCATGCTTCAAATGGTGGAGCCTGGTCAACTGAAATCTTCCATCGATGGATTTTTGTATAATAACATTGCTTAATCGCACGTTTAAAAGCAAATTCATGGTTATATAAGGTATTATCTAAATCAAAACATATCGTACTCCACTTCACTTTCAAGATACAATCCTCCTATCCCTTATAGTATAACAAGGGCTCTAAAGGTTAGGACATTAATAAGCCTTATAGTATGTATATATACGAAAAAGTCTGATGCCATACTTTAACTTTCATTAAAGTGAACATCAGACTTTCTTGTTTGTTACACATTTTGAGGTCGATTAGACTGCAGAACGGATCCTAGCATACGGTCTCTGATCATCGGGATCTGCATCGCAAAACCAATAATCACTTTCCGCAGCCAGCGGCGTCCGAGCACTGCATTAATAACACGGTAGCGGTATTTGTAAGCAAAGTAAAAAGACAAGATTAAACTAACAATTGAGATAAGACGGCTAAACATGGTCATCCCTCCTTATCCTTACTTTGCATCAAATCCACTTGCTTTATCCACGTTTATTTGCAAGAGATTGCTCTTTCCCTACCCCAATTCCAAGGTAGCCAAATAAAATGGTCATAAATGGAGACAAAAATAAGAAGAAAGCAAACGGTAGGTAATCAATCACATCTACCCCTAATGTACTCGCAAAGAAAGCGCCGCTTACTCCCCAAGGGATAAGGGGGTTCACTAATGTCCCTGCATCCTCAAGTGTTCTTGAGAGATTCTTTTTTGCAACGTTAAGCTTTGTATAAAATGACTCAAACGTTTTCCCAGGCAATAATATTGACAAGTACTGCTCTCCTGTCACTACATTAACTCCGATAGACGATGTTGCAGTCGCTGCAATCAAATGTCCACGTGAAGATAATTTTCTTGTTAGCGATTGAAGGAGAGTATCAATTACACCTATCCGTTGAATCACCCCGCCAAGCGTAAGAGCAATCATAACGAGTGAAATTGACCACATCATTGACTGCAATCCACCGCGATTGACGATGCCGTCAATGACTTCATTCCCTGTTTCCATCGAGAAACCATTTTGGATAATAGTAAACCATCTAGCAACATCACCATTCCCTTGAACAAAAGCAGCTGTTACAATACCAGTCAATATCCCGACTACTAATACAGGTATTGTCGGAAAACGTCTCATTGCTAAAATCACAACTAGAAGAGGTGATAAAAGCGTAATGACGCTAAGGATAAATTGAGAATCGAGCGCTGTAAGCATCGCTTGGATATCTTGTGTGGTGCTCGTTGTTTGGCTTCTCCCGATCATGAGAAAAAGAATGACCGTAATGACGAAGCTAGGAACGGTTGTCCAAAGCAAGTGGCGAATATGATCAAATAAGTCTACTCCGACAATACCCGGAGCAAAGTTTGTAGTATCAGATAACGGGGACATTTTATCGCCAAAACAAGCCCCGCAAACGACAGCACCAGCTGCAATAGCAGGATCAATACCAAGGGCGGTACCAATTCCCATCATGGCCACTCCAATCGTACCAACTGTCGTAAATGAGCTTCCTGTAAAGCTTGAAACAATCATGCAAATGAATAAAGTACTAACAGCAAACCACTCAGGCGAAATGATGGATAACCCGTAAAATAAAAGGGTAGGCACGGTTCCGCTCATCATCCATACAGCAATGACAATCCCAACAAGCGCCAAAATAAAAATAGGCTTGATCCCTATTTTCAATCCATCAATCATCGCACTCTCTAGTTCATTCCAACCAACTCTTAAATAGCGCCCAAAAACAGCCGCAATAAGAAGACATACTACTAGCGGAATGTGCGGTTCAACCTTTAACACAAACATACTCGTAATAATAATGGCCATCATGACCCCTAATAATAGCAACGTAAATCCAACGGTAGCTTTTTTCTCCATCCTTCTTCTCCCCTACTCTATTTCTATCACAGCACTTTCGTACTTTTACGCTTTTATGCTTTTACGCAGTTAAGTGTTCAATAAACATATCGTAGACCAAACCACAACACCCGTCAACAACTTTTTTGAAATAGTATATGGGAAAAGTGGAAGGGTTCGTTTAGATATGAGATGGGTGGAGCTTTGACATTAAGAAGCGCTTTTTGCTTCGTATGGCAAAGTGAAGCCGACGATTATCTGAACCCTGAAGCTAGACAATAAGAAAAGTGGAGGCGACTGGGCTGGCATGCGGAAATATGAGGGGCAGCGATATGAAGACGCTTTTTGTCTTCATTCGATGCACCGTTATTTCCCGCAGGACAAGGAGCCGGAGCTAGACAATAGAAAAGCTGAAGGGCATGTTCTGGCATTCGAAACCTTATGGGAAATGAGCACGTGTAACGTGGTTACTAATCGAATTGCGCTTATTAGAGGACTTATTGCGTTTGTTCAAAAATGAATTGCGCGGGTCCCCGCTGTAATTGCTCCTGTGTGACCACTTATTGCGTTAGTTCAGCGTGTAATTGCGTTCAGATACTTGTAGTATGTCTCTACTTTTACAATTATTGCGCCTATTGGAGAGTGTACCTTGTAACGCTGCCCTCTGTTTGTCACTCCTCAATTAAACTCAAAAAAGACGGAGGCATGACCACCTCCGTCTGTTCTCGTATTTTAATCGCCTATATATTTGCTGTATAAGCTTTTTGCCCGGGCTATATCTTCTGTTCCTTGAATTAACACACGGCCATCTGGGAAGAGCACGAACTTTTCCCCTTCGGTTAACTGGACACGTAGAAGAAACGGCGTCTTCTTCACTTCTGCCACTCGTTTGAGCCTCTCTGACCACTCATTTAAATCTATTTTATGCTCGCGCTGAATTTGAACCGTTTCACGTCCGCATAAGGTTGTAATATGATCTCCACTTGCATGCAAGGCCGGATACTCTTTTTTCTGACATGTTGGACAACCCTCTTTTGCTTTGGTCATCTTCATATCATATTGATGGTTGCCCCAAAGATCAAAGGTACGTAACGTGTTACGTAATGCCTTTTTATCACCAACTAAATATTTCATCGCTTCTACCACCTGATAAGAAGCTACGATGTCAACAACTGGGCTGATCACGCCAATCGTATCACATGTCTGGCCTTGTGTTTCTCCGTGGTCAATAAAGCATCGAAGACATGGTGTTTCACCCGGAATAAATAGAGCCGACATGCCGCGCGCACTTACAGCACCACCATAAGCAAAGGGAATTCCTTTTTTAAAGCATGCATCATTTAATAAGAAGCGCGTTTTAAAATTATCTGTACCATCTAATACAAGATCTACCCCGTCCATTAATGAGTCGATATTATCAATCGATGCATCACAGACAATCGCATCAACTTCTACATCAGAATTAATTCGTTTTAGTTTTTCTTTGGCTGCAATGGCTTTTGGAAGATGCTTCGCTACATCTTCTTCATCAAAAAGCATTTGTCTTTGCAGGTTGCTTTGTTCAACATAATCACGATCTACAATTCTAACCATGCCGACACCTGCACGAACAAGATGGTTACTAAGAACCGTCCCTAATGCACCGACACCAATCACCAGCACTTTTTGTTCACTTAATTTCTTCTGACCGCTTTCACCGATCGGCTGAAACAACATCTGTCTAGAATAACGTTCATAGGTGTTTTCCATTTCCTTTCCTCCTTACAACAAAAGCCAGGCTACTCCTATACCTAAAAGGGCGCCTGAAGCTGTACATGCTATATTTACAACATCATTATTAAGCCATCTAAGCCCTGACATATACTCTGTTTGACTCCCGCAATGCTCAGTGGCTTCTGTCTCAATGCCGCATTCCCTGCATTTATACAGAACTTGAAAAGATGCACCAACTAATGTATCTATAATATTTCCTAAAAAGCCTACAACCGTTAATGCAATTAATAGGACATGACTGTTATGGTATGCACTCCACCATCCTAAGATAGCAAATACAGATATGAGAAAGCTACCAGCAAAGGCAGCAGCTGATCCTAAAGCTGTTATCGCACCTGATGTACCAGGTTCTACCCGCTTCCAGGTGAGAATATGCAAAGGGCGCTGCCTGCTTAATGTTCCAATCTCAGAAGCCCACGTATCTGCATTGGCTGCAGCAAGACTTGAGACAAAAGCAAAAATCCAGATGGGTGAAGGGTTGAATCCATAAAAAAGCGCCATTAAGGCAGCTACTCCCCCGTTCGCCGCAACTTGCCACGCATCTCGTCTATCCCCTTTTTCAGTAACATCACTCGCCTTTCTCCCTTTCCACAATGAGCTCCACATACTAGAAGTAATAAAGAAAATAGCAAGCACCATCAGTCCATAAAATCCTAGTCCAAATGCAATGCACCACCCAACCACTACAGCTGCCACAGCCCCTGATACTGTTAATTTTTTAAGATAGTAAGCTGCAGCTGCCAGTAGAACGACGCCGATATATAACCCTGCCATTACAGCAATACTCCATAAGGTGCGAGCAGGTGGTCCACTTTTTGGTCATGAGCTTCTGTTGGCAATTTATCAACAAGCTGACAAGAATATGCGAGTGCAGCTGTCACCCCGTCGTAGCTTTTTAAATATGTATCATAGTAGCCGCCGCCATAACCAATACGGTATCCAGCCTTATCAAAACCTAACCCAGGAACGATCATAAGATCAATTTGGCTTGAATCTACTTTATGACATTGATCTGGCTTAGGTTCAGATAAGCCAAAAAAAGTAGGTTCTAATTCTTTGAATGAAGTGATGCTGTAGAAAGTCATCTTTCTTTTCCCTTTAATTACTTTTGGTACAGCTATATGTTTGCCCGCGTCCCAAGCTGCTTCAATTAATGGAGTTGTATCTACTTCTTTGCCTTTAGGAATAAAGAGACCAATTAATTCAGCCTTCTGATAGTAGCTCTGTCTTTTCATAAGATCGCAAAGATTGTTTGATTCTTCTTTTGCTGTTGAATCTGAGAGCTCTTCCATGTTTCGTTTAAACAATTGCCTATAATCAGCTTTTGATTTCATGTCACCCTCACTCCCCATATCGTCAAAACCATACGCAATACTTTCATGTATTTTTTTTATAAAGTTACTCTATCTACGAATAAATTCTACCCTATGTTTCATTTTAAATAAATTTTATGTATAAAAATAGATGGGATGTTTAAAAACAGGCCTTCGCATCTAAGCGAAAGCCTATCTGTTTCTTTATTTAAACAAAAGATGCAACAAAAAAATAAGCAGTGGAAGAATCCAGCTGCTTATTTTGTCTCACGGTGAAGAGTGTGACGCTTTAATCGTGGGCTGTATTTTTTAAGTTCAATACGCTCAGGATTTTCGCGTTTGTTTTTTGTTGTAATGTAGTTACGATCGCCTGTCTCAGTGCAAGCAAGAGTGACTTGTACACGCATCCGTTATCCCTCCAAACTTAGCTATAGCTTACTTCATACTTGAATATGATAGCAAATCTACCGAGAGGGATCAAGTGTTTTTTCTTTACAGCGGAAATTCTTCTCTTTTATTTAGTTTTATTTTTGAAGAAATTCATTTTTTCACGAAAATCATTGAAAAAACTCATTAATGAATGTCTCACTGCCCACCATTGATCGGCTGACATCCATCCATTGATCCACCCGCGTTTCTTCATGACTGCTTAAATTCAACTTTACAGCCATCACACTCTCATGCGATTCGGCACACAATGGCCTGACTATTGTATGTCCATTGTCCTCTTGCCACACTGAATCGATTCCGCCAACAGCATATTCAACTGCACTTGCTTTCACCCCTTTAACAAACGTAGTCGTATAGTGAGGATGGCTGTAGTGAACCAATGCTTTTGATTCAGGAGCATAAAAGCTCATTGCTCGCTTTGTATTTCCGAGAAAAGGTTTCTGATGCAGAACTAATACAATTTGCTGGCTGTTTGCTTCTTCATTTCGGATAAATACCTGTCTATGATAGGCGCATCGATTTGTAATGTCACGTTCAATGATCGTTAGATGGAGGTGCAGTTTAGGGTGATACGCAGTAAGTAATTTAATCCCTCCTGCCCTTCGATACAGCGGCGCGAATCTCCACACGTCTTCTCTCAGCCAGCTCGCCCGCCCCTCTTTCCAAATGCCAATCTCAGAACGGAGGTTGTTGTTAGGCTGATTTAGCGAATGATTATGATGTGTGAACGGCTGTGTTGCGTGCGAGAAGCTCATGGATTTGTTCAATGTAGTAATTTGCATGAACTCTTGCCACCTCTGGTTCATCGGCTTGCGCGTAGATCGTAAAGATTGGTTCGTTCTGGTCTGGAACAATGTAAGTCCAACCTCCTTCTGGATGTCTAACTTTCATCCCTTCGATTAACTCTACTTCTTCTTCCTTAAGTGCTTCCATCAATGCACGCATAACCATTCCCTTTTGCTCTGTCTGGCACGGGACTTCTTGTTTAAACATTGATTCAACAGGCAGGGAAGATAAGTATTGCTGCAGGTCCTCATCTCTTGTGCTTAGTGTCTGAATTAAATGGACGGCTGCATAGGCTGCATCAAAGCAATATAACTGTACGTTCTCTTCTGCGATCATCATCTCTCGTGCTGAGGCTTTTGTTCTAACCACTTCTTTTTGAAAACTTCTAATATACTCTTCTAAAGATGCACCTGCATATAATGGCAGAGCTACACGCCCTTTTTTACTGTAGTGGAGATGCATATCGACAAACATAGCTAGTTTCTCTTCATCTGTTACGATATGACCTTCTCTTGTCAGAACCGTTAAAAATTCCCCCGTTTCTCCTAGAACAAAGCCAATTTCACAGTCTGAAAGGGTCATTCCTACTGAGATGTCTCCCATATTTATATCACCAATCGAGGTTTCAACAACACATCCAATTGATTGTAATACGTGAGAGAACTGTTGTATTGTTACTTGCTCTGTGCCGTGGACAAATACCCTCCATCCTTGACTCTCAATTAACACAGAGTCGATCCCGTCCTTTAATGTATCTGTATACTCTTTTACTAAACTTGATTGAACTTCGTATTCTCCAACGCGGTCAAAAGCAACACGGCGGTAAGAGTTAAATGTAACAATCTTATCAATTTCTTTTTGCACAGATGTAGCTATCGGCAATCCTTCTTGATCAAATAATTCAATGACAATGCGATTGCCTTCACTTACTCTAAGGTGTGCGCCCCCTTGAAAATGATGAGCTGAAATGATCTTTCGAAAGCTTGGAACAGCAGCTTCTTCTAAATCTGTCACATTCACTCCCGTTGCTTGGACGCCTTGAGCAAGAGATAGCTTTAAAAGCCGGGTAAAAGATTGATCATCTCCTGCGATTAAAAAAGTGCTCCCAACAGGCATTGCACTTGCAAATCCTGCACCGAGACGGCTCACGTGTTCAGGGGTCATTTCGACATTAGCAATACCGCTTGCACGGTGTGATTTTAGGACAGGAACCGTTGCATCCTGATCGTTCCAAATAACAGATTGAGAAATCACTGATCCTGCCTGAATGCGTTTATGAGGCCAAATTTTCATTCCAGGCTGTATGCACACTTCATCTTCAATCTGACAATTAGAACCTAGCACCGCTTGTTCATAAATGGTAGATTTAGATCCCAACTGGACTCCGCCGCAAATTGTCACCCCGCGCAGCTCTGCTTGCTCCCCGACATATACCCCGTCCCATAAGACAGAGCGCTTAATCGTCGCATCTTCAGAAACAATGGAGTCTTTTCCAACAATGGAAAATGCACCAAGCTTAGCATTTGATCGAACCGTAGAATGAGGTCCCACAAATACAGGTGCTTCCAATTTGACCCCTTCTTCAATCGTTACATGCTCATTCATCCAGATTCCCGGCTCAACTTCAATGCCGCTGATTTCTGCTTTAACATCCCGGTTAAGAAGATCCATATGAGCTTGACGGTATTGTTCGAGATTTCCGATATCTGACCAATACCCCTCAGCTGCATAACCATAGATTCCTGCACGATCTTCTAGAATTCTAGGAAATACATCTTTACTAAAGTCTACAGGTTTATCAGATTCAATATAGTTAAAGATACTAGGGTCCATCACATAGATCCCTGTATTAACCGTATCACTGAACACTTCGCTTACACTCGGCTTTTCAAGGAAACGGATAATTTCATCCTGTTGATTTGTCATAATGACACCGAACTCTAGAGGACAAGGCACTTGCTTCATGAAGATAGAAACGAGAGCATCTTTTTCTTTATGAAAGTTTATGCCAGCTTCAAGGTCAAAGTCAGTTAGCGCATCTCCTGACACAACCACAAAGGGCTCATCAAGAAATGCTTCGGCCTGCTTTACACTGCCTGCTGTTCCTAGCGGTTCTGTTTCTTCAAAGTACGTTAAGTGAACACCAAATTCTTGACCGTCGCCGAAATAGTCTCGAATCTCGTCTGGCAAATAGTGCACGGTCACAGCAATATCTGTTATTCCATGTTGCTTTAAAAGCTCAATGCTGTACTGCATAACCGGTTTCTGTAAAAGTGGAACCATTGGTTTTGGTAATTGACATGTTAGTGGACGTAATCTCGTTCCCTTTCCTCCTGCCATAATGACACCTTTCACTTAACTCCGCCTCCTTTTAATTGGCCACTACAAACGTACTGGCTAAACACATTTCAAATTCTCTCTCTGTTTGTTTGGCAATCGCGCCCCAATCAAATTTTGTTTTCACATCTCGCAGTCCTTGAGTAGCGATTCCTTCTCTTAAAATCGGGTGATTATATAAATACATGACTTGAGCCGCTAAGCTGTCTTTGTCTCCAGGAATCATCTTCAAGCCGTTTTCTCCATGCTGAACAATGGAAGATAAGCCCCCTACATCGGAAACAATGGTCGGCTTTCCTGCGGCCATTCCTTCTAATGCCACAATGCCAAACGGTTCGTAAAGACTTGGAAAAATAGCGGCATCAGCTTTTGTAAACCAGTCATTTCTTTCTTCATCTGTGATGAACCCTAGAAATACAACGTGGTGATCTAATTGACGCCTTTGAACCTGTTCTTGAAATTCTCTTAGCATGGGACCTTTCCCCGCTAATACAAAGCGGATCGGAGCTCCTTTATGCTTCAAGTCTTCAGCTGCATCAATAATCGTCTGAAATCCTTTTTCTTTTACCATTCGTCCTACTGAAAAAACGGTAAACATATCATTTGACTCTAGTTCCACCGTTGAATCTCGCAATGATCTGACTAGATCAAGATCCACCCCGTTAGGAATCACGCTTAATTTTTCTTCTGGAAGCGAGAAGATCGTCATCAGTTCTTCTTTCATATAGTCGCTGCATACGACTACTCGGTCTGCTTCATACGTAAGCTCCCATTCTTTTTGGTTAATTTCATACTGAAGCTCGGTATGAATGCCGTTATTTCGTCCATGTTCGGTTGCATGGATGGTTGCGAGTAATGGAACACCGAGTGATGCTTTTAACGCTTTGGCGGCCACTCCTACTAGCCAATCATGAGCATGAATCACATCAAATTTCTCTGTACGGCTGAGCTTTTCAGCATACAATGTCATCGCTACATTTAAGCTTCCAACCCAATCAAAGAAAGAATCTGCTTCAGGCTGCAATCCATTTAAGCGATGCACATGGACTCCTTGATTGACTTCATACTGCGGGTAGCCGTTTACAGAAGACGTTAGGACATGAACCGTGTGTCCGTCCTGCACCAATGCACGAGAAAGATCAAATACATGTCTTGATAGACCGCCTACCATCATTGGCGGGAATTCCCAGCTCAACATTAAAATCGTACGGCCTTTCTTATTTTCCTCACTCGCTGTGCCTTCTTGTGACTTTGTCTGAACATAAGAATCATGAGGAGAAAGAAATACATTCTCGTCTATTGAAGAAAGAAATGGGAATGCGCTTTCTTGCTTTTCCACCGAAGCATCCGTTAATTGTTTAGTGAACATTTGATTCTTTAATCGGTCAAACCGATCAACATGTAAATGAAATCTTTCTTTCGCGTAATCTACTGCACTATCTCCATCAACAATAAAAGCCCAATCACTGCTTACAGCAAGCATCCACTCTCGAATCATCTGCTTAATCACTCGTTTTTCAAGCTCAGTCGGCTGACTGTGGAGAGCGACAATAGCTGCTAGATCTTGCTCTATTCGGTGCAGATGTTTGTACATATAATCATTTTTAGGGTTCAGCCAGACGTCCCCATATCCATCTCGGCCCCAGGTGGCATACGAGATATGGTTCGTTTCCAAGTCTTGAAAGTGACGGTCGAGATACGTTTCTGGACTAATAAACGTCGTCTCTTCATTCGCTCCCATCAATACTTGTCCAATCCATTCCGTACCTTCAAACCACCAATGTCCAAATAACTCCGCATCAAAAGGAGCGACCATTACATACGGAGGATAGGCTTGATCCGCGTGTTGTTTTCTAAACTGATTAATAGAGCTTAGATAGTGGTTTGCGTGAGTGTTAATCTTTGCTTCGGCCCACTCTCTGTTGTAAGCATCCTTATGTTCGGTTTCACCTGTTACTCGGTAGTATTTAAGCCCTGTATCGACACGTATGCCGTCTTCATGTACATAGTCTTCGATGTAGTCCCAATCTCTTTCATAACCTATATCACGATAAAACTCACGATAGTCTGGGTCACCCGGATATCCTAGTGTAGAGCTCCACACTTTACTAGAAAGCTCTGTATGTCTTGGGAATAAAACTAATCCATGCGGCGAATAGACTGGTGCACCAGAGCCTTTTTCAGGCTTTGGATCAGCACTTAAAATGGTATGTTCATCGACAAATGTGTAGCGAATTCCTTCTTCCATCAGCACCCGGTCAATTCCAGGGGCATATGCGCACTCAGGGAGCCAAAAGCCACGAGGATTAAAACCAAAATGACGACTAAACGCCTGAACCCCTTCCCTTATTTGGGAACGAAGTGCAGCTTCCGTTTTTACATAAGGAAGAAAAGCATGGGTAGCAGCGGACGTCATTAATGTGATGAATCCTTTTTCATATAAATGTTTGTATGCTTTCAACACATTTTTATCCCATTTCAGAAAAGTTTCTCGAATCTTCTGATATCTCTTTTTATAAAATGGAATGATCGACTTAAAGGACGGGTTAAGCGATGAATGATCTTCTATATACGTTGCTTCTTTACGAAGTAACTCCTCCGTTTTTAATAAATAGTGTAAGTACCTCTCTTGCATGAGCGGATCTGCGAGCATCTCCATAAGTGGGGGTGTAAAGGAAATTGTCAGCCCATCTTTTACTTCGGCGGACTCAATCGACCAAAGTAAGGGGATGTATGTTTCAGTCATCGCCTCAAATAACCATCTCTCTTCTAAACGATTTTCTTCCTCATGTCTTACGTATGGTAAATGGGCATGTAAAACAAATGAAAAGTAACCATTATTCAACACAACTCTCCTCCTTATTTTGTCGATTCATAATACGAATACGTACTAAAATGCTCTAACCACTCAGGTTCCTGGGACTGCCCCGTTTGCCACTTATGAACAGCGTCAACATACTGTCCTTCCATGCCTTCTTTTACTCTAGGGGTATCTATTGGATTAGAGCGCAGTATACTGAAAAAAGTGCCTGCTTTTGTTTTAATTCCGAGATCAACAATAAAAGTCCTATTTTCAGTGAGACCATGGAAATACCAGTTGTTTGTCATTTCCGGCAGATCATAATCGATAAAACGATGAGCATTATGACCATTAAAAAGTAAAGCTGTAACATCATAGAGTCTTATTGCCTTTTTTAATTCATGCCACGGGGCTCTAAATTGATGTTCAATCATACGCCTAGTCGACTCACGTGTTTCCCAATACACATATAAACTATTAGGAGTTCTAGGCATCAGCATGACTTCATCGCGTTCATACGCCGCTGGTAATGGATGAACCGGCACATCTTTTATCACTTCAACAGGCTTTTCGGCTTCAGCCTTTGCGGTTTCAATCTTTTTGACTTCTTCCACTTCGATTGCTTTTTCATTAATCTCTGTTAACAATGCTGCGTCATCCATCTGATTAGTATCCTCTGAACCTTCCTGTTGAAGTTCTTCTTGATATTTCTTGAAGCAATACTGTACTTTTCCTACCGTTGTTTCAAGCTCCTTTGCAATCTTGCGAAATGAGAAGCCTTTCTCTCTTAAAGCTAAAATTTCTTGTATCACTAAAACACCTCCAATGATGTAGAAAAATAGTATGCATCACCCTTCATACGTTGCATATCTTGTTATATTAATCATACCGAGCGTGACATTACGGGACAAGCAGGGGTAATTTGTCTGATTTTGTCATGAGCCTGCCCCGCCTATCGTATCGATCCACAAAAAAATTTTTCGCCTTATTTCGCTAGCTGACTTTGTCGATAATTTTTGTCGAGATTTGAGAGGTGAGCGCATAAAACCTGAAATGTAAACGCTTCTTTCATAAATTGTCGATTAAGTAGGACGAAAACCACTTTTTCCTAAGAGCAACCTATGTGTATAATAGAGTAGAATGATAGATTAGTTTATAGAGGGAAGGGTTGTAAGATGATCGAGTGGACAATTATGATTCTCTTAGTAATCGCCATCCTCCTTTTTGTGTTATCTTTCTTTCGAAAAGACAAGGCAACAGAAGTGGAACGGCAGATGGAGAACTTTTCGATTACGCTCATGCAAGAGATTTACCAATTAAAGAAAAAGATCCGCATCCTTGAGGAAGAACTTCTAGTGAACGGACAAGATGTTCCTAAAGCACGTTCAACCTCCGCTCAAAAATTGCAAGCTGAAGTAGAATCATTACGCGATAAAGGCTTCACACTTGAAATCATTGCAGAAAAAACTGGTTTAACACCTCTTGAAGTAGAACGATTAGTAGCTTCTAGAGAACAACCAGCAGTAAGGGGGTAATATATATGTCTCCTCATGCATTACGCGGCATGGCAGGTGGAATTGCTCTTTGTGCAGGTGTTATTTGGGTTACATATGCACTCTCACCAGAAGCAACTGCAGAGCCTGTCACAATCGTTGAACAAGAAGAGCTTGAGATCTCAGAAATGATGACAGCCTTACAAGATGCAGGATATTATGTTTCAGCAGAAGCTCCTCCAGAGGAACCTGTTGTAGAGGACCCACAAACGGAAGAAATGGACCCTCCAACCGAAGAAGACTCAGCAGCTGAAGAAGAGGCATTGATTGACGAAGACTTGCCGGAATCGGTCACTGTAGAAACTGTCAATGTCTATTCTATGACTTTATCCATTACATCTGGGACTAGTTCTCATGATGTAGCTAATCAATTAGAACAAGCAAAAATTATTGACAGCGCCAGTGATTTTTTACGTTATCTGGAGCGCAATAACTTAGCTGAAAAAGTTCGCGCTGGTGATTTTGAAGTCAACAGTGCAATGAGTTATCAAGACATTGCAAACCGCATTACATAAAAAAGCTTGCTACGAAATGACGTAGCAAGCTTTTTTTACATTGTATTAATCTTCTACTTCTTCAAGAATCGGCACATCTGCTATAGTCGGACCATTACGTTCTTCTTTTAAATCAAAGTATTCATCGAGCATTTTCTTTCCAATTGATTGAGCAAAGTTTGCACTATTATCCCTCACAGTGTAAGGAACAATAATCGCAAAGGCGACCTCTGGATTATCATAAGGCGCATACCCGACAAGTATTTGGTTATTTCCGTCAATCCCCTGTACTCTCACCTGTGCTGTTCCCGTTTTCCCTGCAGGATTATACGAAGCACTTCTGAACATGCCTGCACCAGTTCCTTGTGATCCGTTCATTACTGCATAAAACCCTTGCTGAACACGATTTAAATCGGCATCCGACACGTCAACACGATTTAGAATCTGCGGTTCAAATTTATGCAGGATCGCTCCTGGTTCATCCGGTGATAAGCTTGGCTCCCGGATTTCTGATACAAGTCGAGGTTTAACACGGTATCCATCGTTTGCAATCGTTGCGACATATTGGACAAGCTGCAGCGGTGTATACGTGTCATACTGGCCGATCATTAAATCGAGAAGGTTACCAGGCTGCGTACGTCTGCCTTGGTACCCCAAGGCACTTCCTGGCAGATCAATTCCTGTCTCAGCACCAAGTCCAAACTGGCTGAAAATATAGCGGGTTTCATCATATGCTTCTGCTACTCTTTGTGTGTCAAAGCTTCTGCTGCTGCCATAATTATAGCCCATCATCCTCATTGCAATTTCAAACATATATACGTTAGAAGAACGTTCTAATGCCTTAATATCATTTACATATCCCATATCTGTATATGAACGCTTGAGCGGTGTTCCTGGTAAATCAATTGGCCGGTCTAGTAACGTTTGACCATGGCTGATGACACCTGTTTGGTAACCGGCCAAGACAGAGGCACCTTTTACTGACGACCCCATTTCAAATGCTTTTGTCACATTACCAATCTGGTCGTTCGGCTCACCATTACTGTAGCCGGACATCGCTAAAATGTCGCCCGTTTTTGGATCCATCATCACGGCATAGGCTGTCCGCTGACTGATGAATGATCCGCCCTTGCTGTTAATTTCTTGTGAAATAATATTATCAAGCTTTTGTTGCATTTCCATATCAAGTGTCAACACAAGGTCATTGCCGCGCTGTCCCGGCTTTTCATTAACTGAACGCTCAATTTCACCACCAGTGGACGTCGTAATACTTTCTACCACAGCCTTTTGACCGCGAAGAACATCTTCATATTCTAACTCTAAATAACTCGTCCCAACGATGTCAGAGCGGTCATAACCTCGTGATAAATAATAGTCTAACTTCTCACGAGGTATAGAACCCGTTGAGCCAAAAATCGTTCTAAACGCCTCACCAAAAACGTAATTACGACGAGAGTCTCGCAGAATATCTACCCCCGGAAGCTGATCGAGGTTTTCGCTGATTATATTTGCCTCTTCCTCGGTAATACCTCGCTTAATACGTTGAGGTGTATTCGCATATCCTCGTGACATCTCACGAAAGATCGCCATCACTCTCTCGTCTTCCGTGGTTAACTCAGCTAAATGGTCCTCTGTAATACGTTCGAGTTCGAGCTGATATTCTTCAGTCGGTCCATCAAGTGCTGCTCTCTCTTCTTTCGTTACGAGTTCATAACGTCTGTCACTATTTATTAGAAGCCAAAAGTCCATACGGTCACGCTCCGTAATCCGGCTCGTATCTACTTCAATTAATTTTTCAAGATCACGCGCCACTTCTAAGATCGTCTCTGATGAGGTCTGTCTCGAAGGGTTTGTATATGTAACGGATAATTCAAGCTGATTTTCTACAACCGGCGTACCATAGCGGTCTAACATAAGCCCGCGAGGAGCATCAATTCTTGCTGTTGTGTTACTCGTACGATCTAATACTCTTTCAAAATCTTCACCTTGGACGATTTGAACCATCCCTAACCGTAATATTAATGCTGAAAAAAGAATAAATACCGCAAAGAATAACATATTCAGCCTTGCTGGCACATGTCCTTTTTTCCTTGGTTTATTTTTCCCCATCCGCAAATCCCCTCATTAATCTATATAGTAACATCACAAAAATTGTAAAATAATTATAGCATAATTATCTGTATACATGACAATAGACACCTAAAGCAAGGTGTCTAAATTCATTCTAAAGTATATACCCGCGAATGCCGTTGCTTCAGTTGTTTCATGAACCTACTCAAGTAGGTGGGTGTTCGCAGAACTAATTTCAGCGTCCAGCATATACTGGCTTGCTGGCATTAGCTCGATATAGAACTCCCTTTTAAAACGCAAGGTTCGAAACAAGAAGAAGCTCACTAACACGGCAGGCAAAGCTGTTTAATTTGTAAATTTATTATAGCACATCTCTACTTATTGTCAAAGGAATTCACTGCCACTATAGAAGCTTTCACAAATTAGCAACATTATACGCTCGTTCCTCCCGTACTCCCCCCGTCGCCATTTTTCTGCCTTGCAAAACTGTAGCTTTCTCCCCCTCCAGGCTTTGAAAAGCGGACATGTCTTACAAAGAAATAAATGATAAAGTGACCGATCCCAAGAATTGCTAGTACAACAGGAATACTTTTCTCTTCAGGGAATAATAGAATGGCACCTATAAACGTTAACACAGATACAATACGGCCGCTATTTAAAAACACTTCCCTGACGACAATATACTCGATCCTCATCTCGGCAGCCTTCCACCCTTTACCGATTACATCATAAGTAAGCGAAATATATGGTACTAATAACATTGGGTACGCAATAGAAATGACAATTCCATACATGATTAATTTCGCAAAGGATAAATCAAAGACAATCAGGTAAATCGCAGCATAGAGAATGGCTCCGCCAATTAAAATGGACTTCTTCCGAAAACTCGGCTTCATCAACCTGGTCACTGTATAATAGGCTATAAATTGAACAGCAGAAGCAACAAGCCCATACGTACCGATTGCCAACTCACTGCCTGTTGCAATATATACCCAAACAACAATCACAAAGATAAAAGTCCCTTCTCTAAGCCCTTGAAAAAAGTGAGCATGGAGGATATGACGCCAATTTGCATTATTTTTTCGTTCCGCTAAAATTTGTCTAAAAAAGAATTTGCCCTCTGCAGCTCTTCTCTTTAAAAGAAAACTCATTAAAACAGCTACGACAAAAAGAGTTAGTGATATTCCAAATATGACGGAATACCCTGTAAACTGCTCCATCCTTGTAATAATATATCCTGAAACAATCGGTCCAATCATGCCTGCAAAGGACGTAAGCAAGCCTAAAAATCCATTAAAGAAATCACGCGTTTCCGGTTCAGTGATCTCAAATGTGAGTACATTAAAGGCAAGCCAGTAAAATCCAAACCCTATACCGAGCAGCGCACCTAATATCACTAAATAATGATTCGCAACATCACCTAATAAAAGCACTGTCATATAAAATCCAGCTAGGAAAATGACCCCTAACCTTAGCACAATCACACGGTCAATTTTCTTGGCCCACCTTCCGGCTAATATAAATGTTAATGGCTGAAAGATAACAGCCGTTAAATTATATAAGGCTAAATCAATAAACTCCCCTGACTGCTTCCACAAATAAACGTTAACAAACGTATTAGAAAGCGCAATGCTTAGGGCATATAATCCCCCAATCGTTAGGAGAAGCACTAATTCTCTCGTTACCTCTACATCTCCAAGCAATTTTTGAATAACAGACTTCTTCACCGACTCCACCACCCTTACTCAGTAGTGTGTCTTAACAAAAACCCGTTATACAAAATAAAAGCGGAAAGGGCTTGTCTATGAGCGACAAGTCCTGGATGGCCGGTAATTAAGAGGTCGCTTTTTGACCTCGTTTATCGGACAGAAGGAACCTCGAGCGAATAGCCCTTGAAGCTGGATAAATAAAAGCGGAAAGGGCTTGTCTATGAGCGACAAGTCCTGGATGGCCGGTAATTAAGAGGTCGCTTTTTGGCCTCGTTTATCGGACAGAAGGAACCTCGAGCGAATAGCCCTTGAAGCTGGATAAAATAAAAGCGGAAAGGGGCGTTTAGCTTTGCCAATAAAAAAAGCAAAGCCCGCTTGGACTTTGCTTTTCCTATTATCATTTAGCTTTTGCTTATTATTTAGCTTCTGCGTAACGTTTTGAAACCTCTTCCCAGTTAACTACATTCCAGAATGCGTTGATGTAGTCAGGACGACGGTTTTGGTAGTTTAAGTAGTAAGCATGCTCCCAAACATCTAATCCTAGGATTGGTGTTTTACCTTCCATAAGAGGCGTATCTTGGTTTGGTGTGCTTGTTACAGCAAGCTTTCCGCCATCAACGATCAGCCATGCCCAACCAGAACCGAAACGGTTAGCTCCTGCATCAGCAAACTTCTCTTTGAATGCTTCAAAGCTGCCAAATTCTGAATTAATTGCATCTGCTAATTCGCCAGTTGGTGCACCGCCACCATTCGGGCTAAGGATTTGCCAGAAGAAAGTGTGGTTAGCATGTCCGCCACCGTTGTTACGTACTGCACCACGAATGTTCTCAGGTACTGCATCAAGGTTACTTACAAGCTCTTCAATGCTTTTGCTTTGAAGATCATCATGTCCTTCAAGTGCTGCATTTAATTTAGTGATGTAAGTGTTGTGATGCTTCCCGTGGTGAATATTCATTGTTTGCTCATCAATGTGAGGTTCTAGAGCGTTTGCTGCGTAAGGTAATTGTGGTAATTCGTAAGCCATTTCAAAATCTCCTCCTTATAATGAATACATGTGTAACTTGGGACGTCTTTTCCCAAAAGGCAAATGACTTAATCAACAGTTATGTTTCTTAAGTCTTTCCGCTTCTACATTACCAAAATCTTCTCTTTGTTGCAACGATAATGCACTATTCTTTCGATTTCGCACACCTTTATACATTTCCCACTACCTTACCCCTTTAAACAAGATGGATCATAAATTCATTTCTTGTCCCATATGAATGTAATAACTTAGTTTTAAAGGAGGATCTAATGTCGTGGATTGAAGCTTTATTCATAGGGTTTATACAAGGAATTTCAGAATTTCTTCCCATCTCAAGCAGTGCTCATCTCCTCATTTTTGAAAAACTGCTCAAGATAAATATGAGTGATAGCCCATTAACATTTGAAGTGTTTCTGCATTTAGCATCTTTGCTTGCCGTTTTATTGTATTTTAGAAAAGATGTGTTGAAGCTTTTACAGGGTTCTTATCAATATCTTTTTAAGAAAGACCAACGAAGCGAGGGCGATTTCAGATTCACTGCTTTAATGGCCGCCTCAACTCTTATTACAATGATTGTTGGTAAGCTGATGGAAGGTTGGTTTGGAGACTCCATCACAAATACAGCGACGATCGGAGCTGCTCTGATTATCACCGGGATCTTTTTAATCTTAATTGAACATGGTGTAAATGAGGGATTGAGGGGACCAAAGGAAATAACATGGGGGCATGCGGTATTAATCGGGCTCGGGCAGGCATTAGCAGTTATACCAGGCATCTCACGTGCGGGAAGCACGCTCGTTGTGGCCCTGTGGTGCGATTTGAACAAAGAGACAGCTCTTCGTTATTCATTTTTACTCTCCATACCTATTATATCTGGAATCACCCTTTTAAAACTTCCTGAGATTATCGGGCAATTTACAGACGGTGTGGGGCTTGAACTATGGCTAGCCTTTATTTCTTCCTTTTTGTTTGCCATTATCAGTATTAAGTGGTTGATTGCCATGGTTCAAAAAGCAAAATTAAGTTATTTTGCCGTGTACTGTATTTCACTTGGTCTTATCACTTGGATATTCTTAACCTAAACATTAAGAAATCGTCATAATTCAGAGCCGCAGGTGAATAAAGCGGGTATGGTTATGTCACCCAGCGGCCGGAAATTTAATTGTATGTTTTCAATCAGTTTATGCGCTAATTAGAGAAGTGATTGCGCGGGTGGATCACAGAATTGAATTGGTTGATCGCTTAATTGCGTCACTCTGCTTTTATTGCGCCGGTTCAAACTCCAATTGCGTCACTCTTACACCAAATTGTATCGTTTCAGAGCTGAATCGCTTCCATTTGCCCACGCCTAATATAGTTATTCAACACAAAAGAGCTGCCCGAGGGGGCAGCTCTTTTTCTATGTGAATTCTATTATCATTATGTATGGCGGAGGAAGAGGGATTCGAACCCCCGCGCGGTTTAACCCGCCTGTCGGTTTTCAAGACCGATCCCTTCAGCCGGACTTGGGTATTCCTCCGCAATATAAAACTATGGTGGACCCTGTAGGACTCGAACCTACGACCGATCGGTTATGAGCCGACTGCTCTAACCAACTGAGCTAAGGGTCCTCGTATGGGGCGACTGATGGGAATCGAACCCACGAATGCCGGAACCACAATCCGGTGCGTTAACCACTTCGCCACAATCGCCATTTGTTTATGATATGTAATTAGGATAGCGGCGGAGGGGATCGAACCCCCGACCTCACGGGTATGAACCGTACGCTCTAGCCAGCTGAGCTACACCGCCATAATGGCTCCACAGGTAGGACTCGAACCTACGACCGATCGGTTAACAGCCGATTGCTCTACCACTGAGCTACTGTGGAATATGTTATGTATCATGCGTCTTTTGTTGAAGACAAGAATTATAATACCAACCAACGGAGATAAAGTCAATATGTTTTTTTATTTTTGTACGCTTATCTTTCAACCAGGTACAACACTTATTAGACGCTTGTTTATTATAGCATAACTCACCTATAAAAAGTTGCAGTTCCACTCACATTCCCTTAATGAATTGGCTGCTTTAAATCAATCCTGTTAACCAATTCCTATCACACAAAAAGAAGAAGCTGCCCCGCTAGGACAGCTCCAAAATTTTAGCGAACTTCTCCAATCACTGCTTCAGCAATATTCACTGAGTGGTCACCAATACGTTCTAAGTTACTAACAATATCTACAAACACAATGCCTGCTGCACCTGAACATCTTCCTTCATTGACGCGGGCAATATGCTGTTTACGGAGTTTGCGCTCCATCTTATCAATAAGATCTTCTTTCTCAAGAACAGAACGGGCTTGATCAGTATCCCCGTTATCTAGAGAGGAAATAGCTTCTTGCAAAGTAGAGATTGTTAAGTCAAACATCTCACGCAAGTCACTAATGGCTGTATCTGACATGACTACTTTATGAGTCTTTTGATAATCCTTTAGCTCTACAATATTTTCTATGTGATCACCAATACGTTCAATATCACGGACAGTATCCATAAGCATGGAATGCATCTTAGAATCTTGATCAGATAACGAACGTGATGAAATTTGAATAAGGTATTCTGTGATTTTGCGGTCTAAGTTGTTGATCGCACTTTCAAACTGTGTCGCCATTTCGGCATGACGCTTCTGTCCATTCTCTAAGTATTGACTTACTTCAATAAGTCCTTTCTCAGAGAAATCTGCCATTCGAATAACCTCTTGCTTGGCTTGTCCTAATGCAATAGCAGGTGACCTTCCGATAAAGCGAGGATCTAAGTGCTTCGCTTTATATTCAATGTTGTACTCATCACCAGGCACAAGCTTTGTTACAATAACAGCCAACAAGGCTACAAACGGAAGCTGAATCAGCGTGTTTGATACGTTGAATATCCCATGTGCAAAAGCAATCGTCATCGGACGGTTCAATCCTAGTTCTACCGCTAAGAAACTTACCAAGTTGAAGAACAGCGGGAATACAATTAAAACAATAACTGTACCGATCAAATTAAAAATCACATGTGTTAATGCTGCACGTTTTGCCGCAACAGATGCGCCAATCGCAGCTAAAATAGCTGTAATCGTTGTCCCGATATTATCTCCAAACAATACCGGAAGCACAGCATCTAAGGTCATCGCCCCTTGATCGTATAGCTGCTGCAAGAGTCCAATTGATGCGCTGGAACTTTGTACGGCAACTGTAAAAATAGTACCGATCAACACACCAAGCAGCGGATTATCTGCCATTTGAACCGTTAAATCAGCAAATGCTTGCAGTTCTCGCAATGGCTTTAACCCTTCTCCCATAAGGTCTAACCCGTAGAATAATGCACCAAATCCAAAGATAACTTGGCCGTAATTATTCACTTTCTTCTGCTTAATAAAGAAGATAAGGGCTGCCCCTACAGCAATGATTGGCAGTGAGTAGGCTGAGATTTTAATACCGATAATGAACGCTGTTACCGTCGTTCCAATATTAGCACCCATTATTACACCGATCGCTTGCTTCAATGTCATAAAACCAGCATTAACAAGCCCAATCGTTAAAACCGTTGTACCGGTACTTGTTTGAAGCAATACAGTAACAAATATCCCGGCAAAAACCCCCATAACAGGGTTCGTCGTAAACTTGTCCAATAAGTCACGCAGTCTCTCCCCTGCTACTTTTTGAAGGCCGTCCCCCATGAATTTGATCCCAAAAAGGAAAATTCCGAGGCCTCCAAAAAACATGAACAAAAGTGTCTGTAAATCCACTTAATCTCATCCCCTCATTTTAGAAAGTCATTCCTATTTAATTTTTCGACTTTCGACAAACCTCAACAATGACACCCCATCTATTATTAAGCATTTATAAACATTTTGTAAATATGATTCTTTAAAAAATTTTAAAGCATCTTGACCATTCGCCAAATAATGCTTGTTCACGTATTTGAAACTTGTTGATTTTAACGGGTTCAGATAGAATATGTGTTGATATGAGAGGAGAATAAAATGAACGCTTTCCAATTTTTCTATAAAAGCCTATTCGACAAAAAGTTATAGCATACAGCCGGTTTCAGCCTATCACAAAAGCACTGCTGCATGTTTTGATGGTTGTGTTTATTGCATGTATACCTTTTATTGTCTCTTTAATAATGACGTATGTATCCAGCATAAACCAGCTAGAAGAGAGCCTTGAAAACGACATACCAGCCTTTTCACTAAGGGACGGCGAGCTGCAAGCAGAGGTGGATGAACCCTATGTAAATGAATCCCTGTCTGAAGGTGTCTTTGCCCTTGACCCAAATAATGAATTAACTACCCAAGACCTTGAACAGCTTGGCGAAGGAATTATTTTTCAACAGAATGAAGCACTCCTATTCAGGTATGGTTCAACGCATTCTGTTAATTATTCTTTAGTAGGGCTGCAAGAGGTCAGTGACACAGAGCTTAACGAGCGGCTAACTGATATTAAAGGATTCCTCCCTTTCTTGCTCGCTATCATATCATTGCTTATGTACAGCGGCGTATTATGGCTTGCTTTTCTCGGGATAACAATCTTGGCTTTTGTTGCTTTATTATTTAGAGGTACCAGAAAAAACATTCAGTATCGTCATATGTGGTTAATTACAGCTTATGCGATGACCCTTCCTGTGATCTTATTTGCTTGGGCAGACGTTTTTATAGGGGGCATCCCTGGATACTTCTTAGTTTTGGCTGTACTTTGTATGATTGTCTATGCGCTAAGCGCTATTCCAAAACCAAAACAAAAAACCAAGTGATGAGCCTGATCAGGCCTCATCGCTTGGTTTTTCTTCGTTAATCTTCTTTACCACAATTCGTGTCCCATCAACATCAGTGACTTTCACCGTCATATTAGCCTCAAGCCATTGTCCCCCGCTTGTAGCACTATAATGCTTATCTTCAATTTCGACGGTTCCCGTAGGCCTAAACGCACTAAGGGTTCTACCTTCTTTACCTACCAGCTCTCGGTAATCTTCTCTTAAAGAGTTATATCCCATATCCCCTGTCAAACGGTCTTTTAACGTAAGACGAGCCCAGAGATCACGAGATGGAAATACTTTCAAAAATAAACCGGAACTAAATCCACCTACTAAAAAGCCCATTGATACTAAAATACCATAAATTAAATCTGGTGCAGGCAAAGCTAGACCTGTAATCATAAGAAGCACACCTAATAAGGCGACTGTCCCATCAGTAATTACTTTACCATCTACAATAATCAGTGCTAAACCAACGACATAAAGAATGACAACCCAAAATCCTACGTCACCCGCTAGGTGATAAGAGAAATACATAGCCATAATGGCCACACCGAGTATCGCGAAAATCCCTCTCATTCTAACAAGAAGTTCACCAAATAAGAATAATGTGCCTAAAAAGACTACAAAAAAGCCGATTGTTGCGGAATCTAGCCATTCCATATAAACGTCCCTCCTCTTTTTATGTATATACGAAAAAAAATAAAAATTGTTTCAATTTTTTGGTTATATGTAACGATGAATAGTTAAATCGTTCCCTTGGTCAAGATAATCATACAGCTACATGATAATACAAGATCAATTCAGGAGGTATTGAAATGAAAAAAACAGGAAAAGCGATGATTGAAAAAGCGAAAAAACAGTCAGTCAAACCATTCGAAAAGACAGTCCCTGCCTACATACATCGTACTACACCTTATCGTTCTGTGTAAAAGAAAAAGAGAGGGAACTCTCTCCCTCTCCTATGCCTCAGATGTAAATAGTCCTTTAAGTGCTTCAATTAACTGAGCGATCACTTCTAGAAAACGACTAATAAAGTTCTGCGTATCTTCACGTGCTAAAAACTCACCTAAGTTATCACGGACTTTTGAGATTTGATCTTGTACTTGATCCCAGTTAATATTTAAGTCCTTCATTCGCATGAATAATGAAACCAGACCATCAAGTTCTTGCTCTGTCAGTTCAATCCCAAGTTCTGCAGCAATCCGTCTGATAAGCTCTCTAAGATCCTCTTCAGATTCTACCGGATTATTTGCAATTTCTTCTTTAATTCGGTTCATAAGTTCAGTAGCTTCTTCTACCCCAATCGACTCGGCAAGCTCTGCCGTACGGACCATTTCTTCATTCGCTACTTGCTTTTGCTCTTCAGGAATCTCAATTTCTGCAGCAATTTCATACGCTTTAATCAGACCTGTTAAAGCAGCTGTCCCAGAAACAGGGAATGGCGCTGTGACATAAATTTCAGCATCTTCCACACCTGCCGTTACCAATGCGTTCGCATACATGCCTTCAGATACCCATGTAATATTATTCGTTTCTACATTGATTCCAGCCCCTTGCTCTGCCAGAGTGATCTTTGTAGAAGATAAGGCACGCGTACCAATTTGTGAGGAGCTAATATAATCACCCAAGTATTCTCTTTCTTCTTGGTTACTGACTGTAATAATCTCTGTCTCTTCAGTCTCATTCATTTCAGCTAAAATCTTTTCTCGATCAGCTGGTGATAGATTTTCCCCCAATGTGACAATCACGTCTCCAGGTGCAGCGTCTGCTAAAGCAGCTGCTGGCAAGAGCATTGGATACAATAACGTAAACACGAGAACAAGCGACAGTAGTTTCTTCAATGAGTGTTTCAAATTAATCTCTCCTTTATTCTGACCACTTACCGGCCATACGGCATTCATCATTTACTAACTATCAGCAACTATATAACGAATGCTCTACTCATTAGGAAACAGTTTTTACAGAAAAAAGAAAAGGGACTTTAGATCTATCTTTTATTCATTCTCATGAAGTTTGATGGGTTTCACATGTTTTCCCAATTGGCAAACACGTCCAATTCCATACTAAAACCACACATGTCACACCTGCTAAAAGTAGGATGTTAAAGCTCATTTGCATACGGTCATCTAACCATACACCAAAGAAGTACGGTCCAAAAGCAACGCCAAGAAAACGAACCATAGAATAAATGGAAAAGATCATCCCTTTTATCTGCTGATTAACAACAGCAGCCACAGCCGCACTGCATCCCGGCAACAAAAAGCCAAGTCCGATTGAAAGAAGGCTGGTTAGTAGTAAATCACTTAAGAAGCCGCTTGTAAAAATAAATACCAATGCCACCAAAATGAAAAGCAATAAACCTGTCAAAATACACCTTTTAATTTGATCTGCATTTTTCAAAGCATACTTACCTGTCAAAAGGGAACAAACTGTTAAAAGAAGTAATGGTACCGCTAATACGAGACCTTTGATTAACCCATTTGAAGAATACATTCCTTCCCATTCATAAGAAAGCAAAAAGAGAAATCCGAACAACAAAAACATTCCGGCACCACTTGCTAAAAAAATAGGCATCAGGACATTTCTTTCGCTTTTCATAAACTGAATCGCTTCTCTGATCATCCCCTTGCCTTTTTCTTCGCGCACAGCTTCGTTTTTTGGAATAACTAAATAAAAGCCCATAAACGCTAAAAGGGCTGCCGCTAAATACAAAACAAAACTGTAATACCATACTCCAAGTAATACCGCTCCTCCTATGACAGGACTGATCACTTTTCCAACCCCATTAAAACTTTCAATTGATGCTAGCGCTTGATTCCGTTTATCTCCTTGAAACAATTCCGCTGCAAGCACCATCGCAATCGGCGTCACTCCTCCCGCTCCAATCCCTTGAATAAATCTTCCGGCAAGAATCACTTCAAACGATTGAAAAACAGAGCCAGCCCCAGAAATGATGCATCCTAACATGACAATCAGCAATGAAACCATCACTATATTTCGTCTGCCATAACGATCACTCAATAGGCCGCTAACAGGAATAAACAGTGCAGAAGGAACAGAAAAGATCGTTAAGATTAATCCAGCTTGCGCGGTCGATATCCCAAGTTCAGCTTGCATAAATGGCAGCACCGGTATGAACATCGAGTTGCCAAGAACCATCACAATAGGCAGAAGTCCAATTATAGTAAGTACTAACAACGGACGAGCATTCTCTGTTTGTTTCAATGTATTCACCACGCCTTTTTTTATGTCCATTCATTTTCAAATAGCTTGTCATACTTTTCCAAGATCAACATACACTTATAGAAAGAACGATTGTCTGTCGTGTGATATTTCATCTAAATGGCAGGAGATCCTGAGGAGGGACAAGCATGAAACGGATTGGATTCGGACTTATTATCTTGATCATCCTTTATAGTGTTTATTATGATCTAACGATTGGCACTTTACCCAACGGCCTTACAGCAGCACCTGAGGAAACGGTTGACATTGAAGAAGCGGAGTCTGTAATGACCAATGAAGTAAGCGAAGAACCAGTGATTACAGAACCATTTGTTGAAGTGGTCGTTGAACCTGGGTATACTGTTCTCTCAATTGTTGAACATTTACATGAAGGAATTGTTCCCTTCCCTGCCTCCATTCAAGAAGTCATTTTTGATTTCAAACACTTGAATCAAGGGATTGAGCCTGAAAACATTCAAATAGGAGAAACGTATAAGTTTCCTTATTACGGCAATCAATGACTTTCTTCTTGCCAAATCGAAACGCTCATTGATAGAATGAATACGTATCTCATGAGTGACTAGGCAAAAATGGATGACCATTTTTGTTATAAAAGGAGCGATTGGTCAATGACCGAATTAACACATCGTACAAAAACTCGTCCAGTTAAGGTCGGTAATTTGACGATTGGTGGAAACAATGAAGTAGTTGTTCAAAGTATGACTACGACCAAAACACATGACGTTGAAGCAACTGTTGCAGAAATTAAACGATTAGAAGAAGCGGGCTGTCAGGTTGTTCGTGTCGCTTGTCCAGACATGCGTGCAGCGGAAGCTATCGCTGACATTAAAGCACAAATCTCTATTCCACTAGTAGTTGATATTCATTTTGATTACAAATTAGCTTTAAAAGCTATTGAAGGCGGAGCAGATAAAATCCGTATTAACCCGGGTAATATCGGCCGCCGTGAGAAAGTTGAAGCTGTTGTTAAGGCAGCTAAAGAAAAAGGTATCCCAATTCGTATCGGTGTAAATGCTGGATCTCTTGAAAAGCGCATCCTTGAAAAGTACGGTTACCCAACGGCTGATGGGATGGTAGAAAGTGCTCTTCATCATATTAAAATTTTAGAAGACCTTGATTTCCATGACATCATCGTTTCAATGAAAGCCTCTGATGTGAATCTTGCTATTGAAGCATATGAAAAAGCAGCGAAAGCTTTTGACTACCCGCTTCACTTAGGTATTACCGAATCAGGTACATTGTTTGCTGGTACAATTAAAAGTGCTGCTGGCCTCGGAGCCATTTTAAACATGGGGATTGGTAACACTGTGCGTATTTCATTAAGTGCAGACCCTGTAGAAGAAGTAAAAGTGGCTAGAGAGCTGTTAAAGTCGTTTGGACTAGCTTCAAATGCAGCCACTCTTATCTCTTGTCCAACTTGCGGACGAATTGAAATTGACCTTATCAGTATTGCAAATGAGGTTGAAGACTATATTTCAACGATTAAAGCACCGATTAAAGTGGCTGTTCTTGGATGTGCTGTAAATGGTCCTGGGGAAGCCCGTGAAGCCGACATCGGTATTGCAGGGGCACGTGGTGAAGGACTGCTGTTTATGAAAGGTGAAATCGTACGTAAAGTACCGGAAGAAACTATGGTCGAGGAATTAAAGCGTGAAATTGATAAAATTGCTGAAGAATATTTTGAAGCACAACGTCAATTAGAAAAAGCATAAGCCATTAGGCTTATGCTTTTTCATTATGGAGTGATAACTTAATGGAGTGATAATTAGTTATACTCCTGCTCCCACATCTCATACCGCTAAAAAAACGGCGAGAAAAAGACGGTCATTAAAATCGATACAGCCCCGATACCAATAGCCCAGTTACCGAGCGAGGTAGAGCCGATACGACGTGATACAAAACCAATAACAATCCCAGCTGCTCCAAGCAATACTGGTAAGAAGAATAACGATAAGATGGAAAGAACAATCGCAAAGGTTCCAACACCACGGCCAGCCGTGACATCATCTTCATTGCTGTAAGCTGTATCTCTGCGTTCTGCTGACTCAACCGTTTGGTCTTCGTCAAAAGGACGCGCACCAGCCATTCCATTTACCGCTGCATACTCAGCTGCGCTTTCTTCTTGGAAGCTCGGTTGAAGTGGATATTCTGAGTTAACAGGCTCCTCTTCTACCTCAGCATGATTTTCTGCCTCTCGTTCTTCTTCTGATAACGCTAGTGAAAGGTCACGGTCATCATCTCGTCCTTCAACATGGTTATTCACCAAAGTTAAAGAACGATCATCCTCATCCAACAAGCGAATGGGTTCATCTTTTGGATGCTTATCATCTGCCATACGAATCCCTCACTTTCAAATTTTGTGGGAGCAGTAATAGTATGACGCCAGCACGTAAAATTATCGGAGTTAATCTTTACAAGTGCAGGAAATGATCTAGACTTCCCTCCCCTCTTTCGTGTAAGGTAGGTATAGAATAAAGAAGCTTGAACAAATCTTTACGAATACTGAGCTATGAGGTGAACCAAATGACAACTAAGAAGAGATTTGGATTGGATATAGATGGAACAGTCACAGATCCTAATACGTTTGTTCCACACTTAAATAAGCATTTTAAGCAGTCACTCACTTTAGACGACCTTACGCAATACGATTTAACATCTATTCTTAAGATCTCAGAAAAAGAATTTTGGGACTGGATGACTAAACATGAAGGAACCATTTATAGTGAAGCAAAGCTTGCACCTTATGCTGAAAACATTCTTCATAATTGGTCTAGACAGCATGATCTGATTTATATCACTGCAAGAAGACAACACCTTGATGAAATTACAAAGGATTGGTTTGTCTCAAATCAAGTTCCTTTCGATCACATTGAACTTGTCGGGAAACACGATAAATTAGATGCAGTTAGAGAACATAAATTAGATATTTTCTTTGAAGACAAGCATGATAATGCCGTTATGATTGCAGAAGAATTTAATATTCCTGTTATTTTAATGGATACCCCATATAACCGATTAAGCGCTCCTAAAAATGTGATTCGCGCCCACACTTGGCAGGAAGCAAAGGATTGGGTTGATCAATGGATGCTTGAGACTGCAGAAAACTAATACGAACTTCATGAAAAAAGACGAAACGATGCGTTTCGTCTTTTTGTCTTACTTTTTCGGACGGAATGTATGACAGCAGGTTTCAGCGCTTTTATCTGCTGCATCTCGATGCAGTGCATCCGCATAAGGCTCATCACTAGCTTCCATGTGATAATTCCTATCTGCATGGCTGTCGATCTCCACTAGGATTGATTCTGCCTGACACCGATTCCCTTCTCCCCAAAACGCACAGTTTGCTACATTGCATTTTACAATTGGATTTGCCATTAAGCATCCCTCCTGCTACTAGCATGTTTCACAAACCAAATAAAGAAACCTGTAAGTTGATGGGGCTCTTCCCATGAAAAAAACCCGCTTAAAACGGGGGGTTCATTGTGTTTCATTGAATTTAATTCCTATTCTGATCTGCACTCCTCACATTTTCCATAGATCTCAAATTTATGACCGGTCACTTCAAAATCAGGATACATTGTATCAAGAGAATCCATCGGACAGCTATGAATGTGCTTTGTTTTACCACAATCAAGACAAATAAGATGATGATGATGTTCACTTGTGGCACAGCTAAAGCGGAAGCGTTTTTCTCCATCAAGTTCCGTAGCTTCTAATATATTTAAGTCACTAAACAACGAAAGGTTACGGTAAATGGTATCAAAGCTTAAACCAGGATACTCATCTTGAAGACTTTCCAATACATCTTTTGCCGATAAGTACCTTTTTTGGTCTGCAAAAAGCTTCAGCATATCCGCCCGCTTATCTGTATGCTTATATCCTTTATTTTTTAATACCGTCATTGCTTGATCAATATTCACGTTTAGCCCTCCTTTGCCACTCATTGATGATCTTTTTAACACCCATTACGATCACAAGCTGTAACATCCCCATTACAACAATCATCCCACCAGTGGCAATATTAAATTGATAAGAGAAATAGACTCCAGATAACATAGCAATCTGAGCAAATAGGATTCCAAACCCAATCACTTGTTTAAAGCTTTTAGAGAGATGAATGCTTGTAGCCACAGGCAATACAATCATCGCACCTACAAGTAAAATCCCTACAACCTTCATTGACATCGCAATAATAAACGCGACGAGTATCGCGAATACTTGATTCATAAAACGGACAGAGATCCCTGAGACCGTAGCATATTCTTGATCAAAAGAAATGGATATAAACTCTTTATAAAATAAAATAACGATACCAATCACAATGAGTGCTGTATAAATAATAAATTGTAAATCTTCGCGGCTTACACTAACAATACTTCCAAATAAATACGCATACCATTCATTATACCCTGATTGAGACAGGCTCATAAAAATGGCACTTAACCCTACACCAGCAGATAAAATAATAGGAATAGCAAGCTCTTGAAAGTGTTTATAAAGATCACGCAGCTTTTCAATAAGCAAAGAGCCGGCCACAGCGAAGATAAGTCCTGCATACATCGGGTTTAAATCACTAAAGATCATCGTCGTCGATCCTAATAAAACTCCAGCAGAGATTCCTGTTAGTGTGATATGAGATAGTGATTCAGAAATGATCGAAACCCTTCTGACCATCAAAAAAGCACCCACAATTGGACAGATAAGAGCAATCAAAACTCCTGCCAGCACTCCGCGTTCTATAAATGTTAAATTCATTAATAATTCCTGCATGATGTATCTCCTACCTTTATCGAATGCCCTGCAAAACCACTGAAAGAGTCTCCACTTAAAGAATTTGTTGATTTCCGCTGCAGGTGCTTGTGTTCAATGGGCGGACCCGGAGCCTCCTCGTTGCATTCGCTTCTGTGAGACCTACCATCTTTTCAACACAATTAATGCAAATAAACGTAAAACCTCCCTGCAGTAGTTGTTGATCTACGCTGCAGGCGCACGCTTTCCGCGGGCGGCCCGGGAGCCTCCTCGTCGCTACGCGCTCCTGTGGGGTCTCCCTGGTCACGCGCATCCCGCTGGAGTCGGCGCCTTCCGCTCCAATCAACAGAGGAAGGATGTTATATTGTGCACCCACATAATAAGCAGCTGTTCAGTGATCTTAGCAGATGAACCCAAAGATGTCTGCTTTTATTAATTTGATCTGAACCATAACTAAATCCTTCACATAATCATTACAAAATGCAACAAGCTAGCGGATGAAATATGCGTAGACTCCAGCGGTGCCTAGAGCAGGGCTGAGATCCCGCAGGGCCAAAGCCCGAGGAAGCTCAGCAGCTCACCGCGGAAAGCGAAGCATATTTCAGGAGCGAAGACTAGAGCAGGAGTGAGATCCCACAAAGCCAAAGCCCGAGGAAGCTCACTGGCTCCACACGGAAAGCGCAGTATCGTTCAGAAGCGGCGAGCCTATAATAACCCAGCTTTATTTCTTCCCATACACTCGCTTCCAATTAATCTGGCGTCCTCCCATCATCTTATCAACTGCTATTGAGCCGATTAAAATCAGGACAGCTAATATAACGATCGTACCGCCTGGCGCTAAGTCTAGCTGATAAGCTAAAATTAAGCCGCCAATGACAGAGATTTGTCCAAATAAAATCGAATAAACGAACATTTGCTTAAACCCTTTGGCAAAACGCATAGCAGCGGCCACCGGAAGAGTCATTAAGGATGAGACAAGCAAGATTCCAACAATTCTCATAGATGCAGCGATCACAAGTGCAACCATGACAATAAAAATAAAATGAACCAGCTTCCGGTTCAAGCCAGATACGACAGCTTGTTCTTCATCAAAAGACAAGAAAAATAATTCCTTATAAAATAGTGTTAACACAACTAAAACAACAATAGTCACACCTAAAATCGTCCACAAATCAGAACGAGTAACAGCAATAACACTCCCAAACAGGTAATTAAATAAATCATTATTAAACCCATCTGCAAGCGAAATAAACACTACCCCTAACCCAATCCCTCCAGATAAAATAATAGGAATAGCAATTTCTTTATAATATTGATAAACGCTTCTTAATTGCTCGATTAACAAAGCTCCCCCAACTGAGAAAACCATTCCCATGTAAAGAGGGTTTAGCCCTTGAAAGAACACAACATGCTTTCCGAGCAACAAACTCGCTGCAATACCGGAAAGAGTAATATGGCTCAGGGCATCAGCGATCAGTGATAATCTTCTAACAACCAAAAAAACACCTAGCATGGGTGCTAAGAGCCCTATCATCACTCCAGTAAAGAAAGCGTTCTGTAAAAATTCATACCGAAAAAACGCCTCAAACATTGATTAATGACCTCCATGACTATGATTATGTGTCAACAAATGAACATCATGGCCGTATATAGCAGAGAGATCTTGATTTTCTTCAAATTCTTTAGGTCCGCCATGAAAATGCAAGTTTTTATTTAAGCAAGCAACATTTGTAACATGATCTGTCATTGCACCAATATCATGAGTAACCATTAAAAGGGTGATCCCTTTTTCACGATTTAAATGACTCAACATATCATAAAAAGATTTGACGCTTTTCGCATCTACCCCAACTGTAGGCTCATCAAGAATAAGCAGTTCTGGATCACTTACAAGTGCACGAGCAATAAATACGCGCTGCTGCTGCCCACCTGACAACTCTCCTATATTTTGGTTTAAATATTCAGTCATCCCTACACTTTCAATCGCTTGACGAACTTTTTCTTTATGATTACGATTTAGAAAACGGAATAAGCCTACTTTTCCGTATAACCCCATAGAAACAACTTCAAATACGGTTGCGGGGAAACCTGAATTAAAACTGTTTGCTTTCTGAGATACAAAGCCGATCTTATCCCATTTCTTAAACTTATCTACACGCTCCCCAAATAAAAACACTTCTCCGCTTTGAGGTTTTTTCAGCCCTAAAATCGTTTTAATTAAGGTTGATTTTCCGGAACCATTTGGACCAACTAATCCTAAAAATGCTCCCTTTTTTATAGGAAGTGTAATATTTTCTAAGACCATTCGGTTACCATAACGGAAAGACACATCCTTAATTTCAACGATCGTCTGAACTTGTGTCTCTGATTTTGCAAGTGTCGTTGCAGGCATTGTTCTCCCTCCCACTTTAAAAGTACTATTACCAGTTTATCCATAATCGGTTCATTAAATAGTCAGAACCGTTCCGATTTATAAGCAATCTTTTCTCATTATAAAGCAAAATAAAGATCTGTCTACCCTTTTGCCTGTAGGTGTACTTGATTAGAGATAGACGTCGGTATGGATCTGATCTGATATAATAGAAATAATCCAATTTTATCCTCTGTTTTTCTAAAGTAACTTTACTTATTCAATGGCATTTGGTGTTTAATGTCACTATCTGAAAGGATGAGATACATGAATATGAAACGTTTTGCCATTATCGATATTGGTTCTAACTCCATCCGACTTGTTATAACAGAATTAGATTCGCAAGGCCGCTTTAAAGAGTTACATAATGTAAAGAAAGTAGCAAGGTTAAGCACTCACCTTAATGAGGCTGATGAACTGACTGAGACCGGTATAAATCGTCTAATTGAAACCTTGTTAAGCTTTAAAGAAATGATGAATTTTCACGAGGTTGCTCAAATAGCTACAGTAGGTACACAAGCCTTACGTCAAGCTGAAAATCAGCAGGCAATTGTCGAATTAATATCTGATATGCTCGGTATAAATATCCGCATCTTGTCTGAATATGAAGAAGCGTATTATGGCTATTTAGCAGTTGTCAATTCAACCGCTATTGAAACTGGATTCACCATTGATATCGGCGGAGGCAGTACGGAAGTGACTTACTATGAAAATAGAGAGTTGAAGCATTACCATAGTTTTCCTTTTGGAGCAATCACTCTTCAATCTGAATTTATTAAAGGTGAAGAAGCCTCAAAAGACGAGCTTGAATCAATTAAAGAATATGTTCTTGGACAGTTTAGAGAACACCCTTGGCTAAAGGATTGCAAAAGTCAGCATGTAATTGGTATAGGGGGCAGCGCAAGAAACGTATCACTTGTCCATCAACATCAGCGTGAATACCCACTTGGCGGCTTACATCAATACGAGATGAGTGCCGAAGAATTACACGATACCGAAGCACTCCTATCACATCTTTCTCTTAGCGAACGACAATCTCTTGATGGTCTGTCAAAAGACCGCGCAGACATTATCGTCCCTGCAGCCATTGTGATGACTACTTTTTTAGAGTATACAGAGGCAGACACCTTTGTAATGAGCCGGCGCGGTTTACGAGATGGACTGCTGTATGAAGAAATGCTTCGTCCGATGGAAACCGACCGATTTCCAGTTGTTGTAGAGGAGAGCTTTCACCAATTAAGCCACGATTATGACATTAATTTATTTCATGTTACGTATATCACTACTTTAGCATCCAAACTATATCATCTTTTTAAAGACTTTTGCCCAGTTGATCTTGAAGAATCAGAAGCACTTACATTATTAAAATACAGTGCGAAGGTATTATATATTGGTGAGTTTATTAATAAGGAGGCTAGCAGCCAGAATACCTTTTATTTGTTGACGAATATGACGGTTGACGGGTTAAGCCACAAAGAACGTTTGGCGACTGCCTGTATTTCATCCTTTAAATCTAAGTCAGCACTCATACGGTACACTCTTCCATACAAAAAGCTTATCACAAAAAAACAATTAAAGAGTTATGAGTTTTTAGGGTCATTAATGAAGCTGGCATACAGTCTAAACAAAACAGGCCGTCACTTAATATGTGAATTAGGTGAGCTGAAAGAAAACAGCTCGTCTTATGTATTGACCGTTTATTACAAACACGATTGTTCATTTGAGCAGGAATATGCCCTTAAGCATAAGAAACATCTTGAACGTGTAATTAATAAGAATATTAAGCTCAAATTTGTACCCTTTGAGCTTTAGACCTGGCTAATCTTAACATACTATTTACATTCAGCTGATAAACTGTAAGAGGACAGTGCAGAACGATCCAATATCCTATTCACAGAAAGGTTGACGCTTATGCCAAAAGAGTTGACCCCTCGTAAAGAGATTAATTTAAATAATCCTAATTTCTATAATAACCGTGAATTAAGCTGGCTCGCTTTTAACGAGCGCGTTCTTGAAGAGGCCATCGACGAACGAAACCCATTACTCGAGCGCCTTAAATTCCTGGCCATCTTTAGTTCTAACTTAGATGAATTTTTTATGGTTCGTGTAGCAGGCCTAAAAGATCAAGTGAAAGCTGGATTTAACCGTCCTGAAAATAAAGCAGGGCTCACACCAAAGCAGCAATTAAAAGAAATCTCTGCTGTGAATCATCGGCTGGTGAAGCTTCAAGATAGTGTGTTTACTGAGACTCTTCTTCCTATGCTCTATCACGAGGGATTTCAGTTTCTGAATGTAAGTGAATTAGACGCGACGCAGCTCGATTATCTGAACAAACGCTTTCAACATTATATTTATCCTGTTCTAACGCCTATGGCTATTGATGCGTACAGACCATTTCCGATGCTTTTAAATAAATCTCTAAATTTAGCTGTCCTATTAAAAAATGAGGAGTCAAAGACCAACCAGCTCGCGATCGTTCAAGTACCATCTGTCTTAAATCGAGTGATCAACCTCCCTTCTTCTACAAAAAAAGAGACTTTTATTATGCTTGAAGATGTCATCAGCTATTTTATAGGAGAGTTGTTCCTTGGTTATGAGGTTGTCTCCGTTTCACCATTTCGCATTACTCGTAATGCGGATATGACTATTCACGAAGAAGGAGCCCGGGATTTGCTCCGTGAAATTGAAAAAGAACTTAAAAAGCGTAAATGGGGAGCTGCGGTGCGCCTTGAGATTCAGGAGGGAACGATGCACCCAACGATTTTAAATCTATTACTAGATGTTCTTGAAGTACACAAAGGGGACGTGTACTCCTTAAAGGGGCCTCTTGACCTTTCTTTTTTATTTAAGTTCTACAAACAACTAGCTCATGAAAATGAACATTTGGCTAATGAAACACTGATTCCACAGCCTCCAGCTGATTTAATTGGAGAAGAAAATATATTTGTGGCGATCAGAAAGAGAGATATCTTTTTGCACCATCCATACGAATCATTTCAACCTGTAGTCGATTTTATTGCCCAAGCAGCAGATGATCCAAATGTACTCGCCATTAAACAAACGCTTTATCGCGTCAGCGGGGATTCACCCATTATACAAGCTTTAGAAAGAGCAGCTGAGAATGGTAAGCAGGTAACAGTCCTTGTTGAATTAAAAGCAAGATTTGATGAGGAGAACAATATACAATGGGCTAAAAAGTTAGAAAAAGCCGGTGTCCATGTGATCTATGGAATTACATCCTTAAAGACACATAGTAAAATAACTCTAGTCGTAAGGCATGAACAAAATGAAATACAACGCTTCGTTCATTTAGGAACGGGGAATTACAACGATTCGACTGCCAAGCTTTATACCGATATGGGCCTTTTAACAGCGAATCAAAAAATGGGAATAGATGCGACTAATTTTTTTAATTATTTAAGCGGCTATCGTGAAAAGCCTGAATGGCACCATCTATCTACTGCCCCGTTTGAAATTCGTGATTCGTTTCTTCGTTTGATTGATCAAGAAATTGCGTGCCAGAAGAAGTACGGAAACGGACGTATCATTGCGAAGATGAACTCTCTTACAGATAAGCCGATTATTTTAAAACTGTATGAAGCGTCAATTACCGGCGTGAAAATTGATTTAATCGTTCGAGGAATATGCTGTTTACGGCCTGGAATTAAAAATGTGAGCGAAAACATTAGAGTTAGAAGTATTGTGGATCGCTTTTTAGAACATAGCAGAATTTTTTATTTCCACCATAATGGTGAAAATAAAGTCTACCTTTCCTCTGCTGATTGGATGACTAGAAATATGGAAAAGCGAATTGAGATTCTTTTTCCAATTCTATCACCCCCAATAAAAAAGCGAATCAAAGAAATCCTGAATCTCACCTTGCTAGATAACACAAAAGCCCGCGAACAAACGAAAAAAGGAACCTATCATTACGTGAAAAAGAAAGAAGGCGAAGCATTTATTCAATCACAGCTTACGTTTTATGAAGAAGCTCTTAAACATGCAGAAACCTTCGATGAATAAACAAGAGGAACACTCCTGTGCGAGTGTTCCTCTTGTTTTTGTGTATAATCTTTAATTATAATCAAGGCAGAAACCAGGGTCTTTATGAGATGAGTCCTTAGTGTTACCTTTGATTTAAATATGCAAAGCCTTCAAGCGACTCAGCATTTTCTTGAATTTCTACTGCATACCAGCTTGCAGCATGTCCATTTTCATCGATGTATTTCTCAAGGCCATACATCCCGCGATGATAAGCTGTTAAAGCGTGATCCCAGTCTTCATAGCGATCATACAGAAAGCCTAAATACTCAATAGCCAGCTCAATGGAATAAATCGGATCATATAAAAGTTCATCAGAATATTCAAGCCCAGCTTTTTCAGCAATCCAAGGAGCCGTATTTTTCATAAACTGCGCCATACCATAAGCATGTCCATAACGTGTTTCCGGACCAACTAAGGTGGGATCAAACTTACCACCCGTTTCGGTGCGTAACATTTCATAGACAATAAGAGGGTCTATATCATGCTGTTCAGCTACTTCTCCTAAGAAAATTCCCCATTCTTTCTTGAATCGCCCTTCACTATCTTCATATAAATCTTCTGCTAACTGCACAGATCTCATCCATGAATCATAACCAGTGTCCTTCTCTAGCTCACTGCCTTCTCCGGCATAGTAAAGTTCCATATCTTTCACTTCAACAGTTGTTTGAAGCTCTTCAATTTTTGCTTCAGATTTATCTACAGCTTCTTGCAGCTGAATCGTTTGATAAAAATAATATCCTACACCTATTGCAAGAGTTAGTACAGCAAGTAACCAAAAATATTGTTTTTTCATCCTGTATCTCCTCTGTTTTTAATTAAATAAATTTACTAAAATCTTCATCCTGCATTTGTACTGCTTGCTTCTGCAGTGCTTTTAATCCTACAGAATTATAGCTTCTAAGACAACTTTGATAAAAGAGTCTAATTTGAGAAATGCCTCTCTTAAACCGCTTCTCCTGATACAGCGACGTTATTCCCATATAGTTTGAGTCCATTTATTCACTCATGCTTGATTTCTCAACTTTTTTGCAGGAAGATATTTAGAAGCACAGGAAATGATTTCAGATCAAATGGTAAGCATTGCATAATAAAGACTCCTAATCATCAATGAAATGTAATCAATGATTAGGAGTCTACATGTATGAAGCTCATTTAAATGTGAAGTTCGATTTAATATAAAGCTCCACTTGTTACGAAGCTCGACTTGCTTCTTTATATCTTCTCTGTTTAATATACTTCGTTACAATCCCTTGTTTTGGAGCAAAGAAAAAGGCTAATCCAAACAAGACAGAAGCAGCTAATACAATCGATGCGCCACTGGCTACATCATAAATGACGGAGAAATATATTCCTACAATAGCTGAAATCACGCCAAAAACAGCAGATAAACTTAGCATTACCGGCAGCCGGTCTGTGAGCAAGTAAGCCGTTGCACCCGGTGTGATCAGCATCGCAACCACTAAAACGATCCCTACTGATTTTAAGGATGCGACCGTAACTAGAGACAACAGCAGCATCAGTAAATAATGGATAAATCGAACTGGAATTCCTGTGGCCTTTGCCATGATAGGATCAAATGTACTGATTAATAATGGACGATAAAAAATAACGATTAATAAAATAACAAAAAATCCAATTCCAGCGGTTACCCATAAATCTGTTCGGGATACTGCCAGAACATTACCAAATAAGATGTGCCATAAATCAACACCAGTTCCTCTTAAGCCTGTGATCATGACAATCCCAAGGGCAAAAGCGGCCGTAAAAAGAATCCCTATCGCTGAGTCATCTTTGATCCGGCTGTTCTGTGAAACATACCCGATCGCAAGAGCTGTTAACACCCCGGTCAATACAGCACCAAAGAAAAAATTAATGCCTATCATATAGGAAACCACCACACCTGGAAGTACGGCATGAGAAATGGCATCCCCCATAAGAGCCATGCCCCTTAAGATAATAAAACACCCAATCACACCGCAAATAATTCCTACAAGAACAGCTGCTAACAATGCTTGTTGCAAATATGGATAGCGCATCACTTGGTCAATGAAAAAAGTGATATTATTCATTGAGGAGTCACCACCATCTTATGATCTTCTGTACCAAATAAGGCTAGACTGCCCTTATACGTCTGTTGAAGAATCTCTGGAGTATAAACTTTCTCTACTGCACCAAATTGAATTAATTCCTTGTTAATAAGCAGCAGCTGATCAAAATAATCCTGCACCTTGCTTAAGTCATGGTGTACCACAAATACCGTTTTCTGTTGTCGTTTTAACTCTCTTAAAAGATCAATAATAATTTCCTCACTCGTCACATCAATTCCAACAAAAGGTTCGTCTAAAAAGAAAATATCAGCTTGTTGAGCAAGTGAACGAGCAATAAATACTCTTTGCTGCTGTCCACCCGATAGTTCTCCTATTTGCCGCTTCGAGAATTTGGTCATACCGACTTTATCTAGACACTCCTGAACGATTTCTTTATCCCTTTTTCCCGGCCGCTTATACCATGCAATATGTGCTGCGCGTCCCATCAAGACCACATCTTCGACAAGCACAGGGAAATCCCAATCAATTTGGTTACGTTGCGGAACATAAGAAATTCGTTTTCTGACTTCTTGTACTCTCTTACCTAGAATAGATACATTCCCTCTATACTTCTCTAGCCCAAGTACAGCTTTCATGAGAGTGGATTTACCCGCACCATTCGGTCCAACAATTCCAATTAACTGTCCCTGGTCTGCTTTAAAACTTATATTTTTTATCGCTTCATTGTTCTCGTAATATACCGAAAGGTTACTTACTTCTATGACTTCTTTCATCTCCGCTCCCCCTCCTATAGCAACATACCTACATAACCCGTTATCCTATTCTTTCTTAAGTATATGGTCACTTATCACTAAATGTGCAGATTAGTTTCAGGAACAAAAGTTTACCTAAGGAAACTTTTGTTCCTGAATACAATTATAGAGACAATTTCGTCAGTTGTAAAGGTTGCTTTTCAACACACAAAAAAGCACTCCTATAATGATGGGAGCGCTTAGTTGCTAGGTGGAATAAACGGCAAAGTGAGGGAGACCGTCGTACCTACACTTAATTTACTTTCTATAATAAATTCACCGCCGTGATCTTCAATAATCTTTTTACATAAGGGAATGCCTATGCCTGTTCCGCTTTCTTTTGTTGTGAAAAACGGCTTTCCAAGTTGTTCTAACACTTCATCTGGCATGCCTTTTCCGTTATCACTAATAATGACTCGATAGACCGAGTCACATGCTGCGGCATGAATACTAAACTTTCTTGCGGTATTTGACCCGCCGTAGGCTTCAATCGAATTGCGCAATAAGTTCAACATGACCTGCTTTACCATTGATTCATTTGCATAGACATGCCTATCAGCTTCTTCAATGTCAAGGGTTAATTCAACATCGTGAAGCAAACATTCCGCTTTCATAATCTCAATTAAAGATTCCATAATATGAGCAGGCGATTGTTTTTTTCGATCAATTTTCTTTCTAGAAACAGACAAAAAGTCTTCTATAATACTATTCATTCTATTTAATTCAGAAATAACGGTATCGTAATACTTCTCGTGATCACCCGTCAACTTAGCTAATTGCATGAACCCTTTAATAACTGATAACGGATTTCGGAGTTCATGCGCAACTCCTGCCGCAATATGAGAGACGGCTTCCATTTGGTGGTGGAAAGTTAAAAGGTGCTCAAACTGCTTTTGAAGTGATCTATCTTCAAAGGTCAGATAGACATCACCATTTTCACAAGGTGATAATGCTCGCACTCGAACAAGCATCTCTCCCTCTTCAAAATCGGCTTCAGCCCCCTCCTTATTTTCAAGTACCTTCACTACAAGCTGAAAGGATAAGGACATTAAATCATCGTGAGTAGATAATTCCTCAAGAGAAGAACCGTTCAAATACGTGGAGCGCATATCAGTAAGCTCTATAAACAAATAATTCCAATCAATAATATCTGTATAGGGGTTCACCTTTATATAAGGAATTCCAAGTTCATTGATATAATTCCTTGATTCTGATTGTTTACTTGGATTGAGTATAGGTTCATTACGATCTTTTGAATGTAGCGTTGAGGTTTTAGGTTGAGTGTACATATGATTTCTCCCTTTAGGGGCCAGTTTGTAGAATGGATGCTTTTTCATTTTGCCCCTCTCCTTCTTTGCATGCATAAAACCGTTCTAGTGTCCAAATAGACAAGAACGTATTTTCTGAAATTCAGAGGTTTAATGTTGGAATAATTTAACAACATTTTAGGTCACGTTTCTAAATATTCGATAAGAAGGATAAAATCCCCTTTTTTTTCTGCACATTTTTCGGTTTAGAAACATATATTTAATCAGATTGTTTCATTCACTTTTGATCGATTCGCATTAATCACATGACAAAGGGGTGCTTTGATGAATTCAATTATGCAGCAGCTTGTTAATCAGAAAGTAAATTCACTCACCGCAGGAGAATTAATGCAATTAAGTTCGCAATATCAAATTCCACTTACAAAAGATCAAGCAGAAGGTGTCATAAATGTCCTGCGAGAAGAACAAATTGATGTTGGTAATGCAGACCAAGTCAATAAAATCATTCAAAAATTACAAACAGAAGTCGATCCACATGTTTCCTCTATTGTAACGCAATTACTACAACAATTTGGCCATTTTTTATAATTTTAATTAAAAAAACCATATCTGCTTTACGCCTTTTCACTAAGATTGAGTCTTTTTTCCGAAAAGAAAGAGCCGTTCTTATTAGCTTCAATCAAACTAATAAGGACGGCTCTATTCTATCTTACATCATTTATTCCATGATTTTACCTAGGATATGTTCGTCAAATTCTCCGGCTTTAAGCATGTCTATTTCATGTTTATAAGGCGGCTTTTTATTTTTCTTATCTTCACCTACAAATGGTGTTTCTAAAATCTTAGGAACATCTTTAAGCTGCGGATGATGTACAATCTTATGCAGCGCATTGTAACCAATATGGCCGAAACCAATATTTTCATGACGGTCTTTTCTAGCTCCGCGTATATTCTTGCTGTCATTAATATGAAGCACTTTTAAGCGTTCTACCCCAATGATGCGGTCAAATTCATCAAGCACACCATCAAAGTCTTCAACAATATCATAACCAGCATCATGCGTGTGACACGTGTCAAAGCATACAGATAAACGCTCATTATGCGTGACGCCGTTTATAATTTCAGCCAGCTCTTCAAATGAACGGCCGCATTCAGTTCCTTTACCTGCCATTGTTTCTAAGGCAATTTGAACATCATTTTTTGTTTCTAACACTTCATTTAGACCTTCAATAATCTTAGCTATCCCAGTCTCCGCTCCAGCCCCTACATGAGCACCAGGATGCAGAACAATCTGCTTTGATCCTAATGCTTCTGTACGTTCAATCTCTGATCGCAGGAAGTTAACTCCAAGCTCAAATGTCTCTGGTTTTGTTGTATTTGCAATATTGATAATGTATGGTGCATGCACAACAATATCAACCATATTATGTTCTTTCATATGAGCGAGTCCAGCTTCAATATTTAGGTCCTCTATTGGTTTACGACGCGTGTTTTGAGGGGCGCCTGTATAGATCATAAATGTATTTGCACCATAGGATGCTGCTTCTTCACTAGCTCCCAAAAGCATCTTTTTTCCATTCATTGATACATGTGAACCAAGTTTTAAGGTCATTCTCCAAATCCCCCGTTATTTCTTTTTGCGTGATGATATGCGACGCTCTCTTTGTGCTTCTTTCGCTTGTTTAAAACGAGCTTTTTTCTTATAGCCAGGCTTTACTTTTTTCGGCTTTGCTTTAGCTTTTCCAGTGCCGGTATTCACAACTTCTTTAGATGAACCAGATTTCACTGTTTCTTGCTTAGCTGATGATGATTTTGGGCGCTTACCTGGTACCCCTAGAGGTGGTTTGTCGAGCTTCTGCCACTCTCCTCGCTTGAAATCATAATACGTAAATGAAATCCCGCGCTTTAACAGCTTTTCTACCGCTTGCTGATCATTTTGCTCAAAGATCGTATAAGCAACTCCGTCCGCTCCTGCACGTGCTGTACGACCTACACGGTGTACATAAAAGTCTAAGTCTTTAGGCAGACCAAAATTGATAATATGAGTTACACCTTTTACATCAATCCCACGTGCAGCAAGGTCTGTTGCCACAAGATATTGCATTTTTACTTCTTTCACTTGCTTCATAATCTGTTTGCGTTGGCGCGGCTGGAGACCTCCGTGTAAACACTCCACATTCAATCCTGCTTCTTGCATTGCTGCAGTTACTTCATCTGCCTGCTCCTTTGTATTTGTAAATACAATAGCGAAGTAGGGATTAATAGACTTTGCAAGCTCTACTGTGAATGTTAATTTATCACGGTTACGAAGCGGCACAATTCGATGCTCGATTTTTGATGCCGTAACATGCTTTGGCTCAACTTGAACATGACGCGGATCATTCATGTACTTCTTCAAAAATGGCTGAAGCTTCTCTGGGATCGTTGCTGAGAATATCATCATTTGAAGGTCTTCTGCCATACGTGATGCTACTTTATCCACATCTGCAATAAAACCCATATCAAGCATTTGATCAGCCTCATCAACAACAAGCATAGCTGCTGTATAAACAAGCAATGCTTTGTCATCCATTAAGTCCCCGATACGTCCAGCTGTTCCTACTACAATATGCGGCTGAGTCTTTAATCCTTCAATCGCACGGTTTCGGTCGGTTCCGCCAACTAATAACTTTGCATGAATCATTTCCTCTTCTGGGCAGTGTTCTAATAACTTCTTTAATTCATCAAATAATTGAGATGCCAGCTCCCTAGTCGGTGCTGTGATAATTGCTTGTACTTCGTCTTTCGCTGGATCTATTTTATCTAAGATCGGCAGTAAGAAGGATAGTGTTTTCCCTGTCCCTGTTTGTGATTGTCCGATGACATCTTTGCCATTTTTAATCGCAGGGATTAGTCGCTCTTGAATTTCCGTTGGTAATGAAAAACGTTGTCCTGATAACGCCTCTATTAGAAATGGTTTTAATTCGAATCTTTTAAAATTGCTTGCTTCCATAATCATTCCTCACCCTTATCCGAGACTAGTAATGCTCGTCCGATTTAATCGTTTGCTCATTTGTTAGTCTATTTAATGTCATTGTCCTTCATTCATTGTACTTAATCAAAATGATTTCATTTGTGTAAACGTTCAATGCAATAGTTCATTTTATCATAGTTTATAGTATTGTTGCTACTTTACTTTTATCATATCCTTTATTTCACCTTTTTTCCTCAGGCGGCATATACCTATTTATAAGGAGATTGAATGTACGTGAAAGGAGGCATTATTATGCAACGTTTTATGGGGCCACCCCTTGGTCCGGTTCCCTTGCAGCCAGCCATGTATTCAGCAGCGAACTTTATGCAGCAAGCCCCCATGCTTAGTGGAGCAGCCAGCTCATTTGCTCCTTATGCACCTCAGGCAGGCGGTATTGCCAGAGGAATAGGAGGCTTATCTGCTGCAGGGCGCGGCGGTGGATTATTAGCTAGATTATTTGGTGGAGGTGCTACACAAGCGCTCGGAGGAGCAGGAGGGATCGGCCGGGCAGCTGCAGGGGCAAGCGGAACGATGAATTTTACAACGATTCTGCAAAATACTCAACGCGTCCTCGGATTAACACAACAGGTCGTGCCTATGGTTCAGCAATACGGCCCTCTAATTAGAAATATGCCCGCCATATGGAGAATCATGAGGAGCAATGATACGCCTAGTACAGCTGCCCCGCAAGCAGCAGGCGTACCAACAAACCTTGACTCTCAAACGATTCCCTCTGCAGCACAGACAGCAGGCACCCTGCCAGTAAATTCATCTGTGCCAAATGTAACAACTGCTGCTATTAACAGGGGCAGAAGGCCGAGACCGATCAATCACACTGCTCAAGGCTTGCCTGCTCCCAAACTTTATATCTAATGATAGCATTTTTTTGTTGACAACATTCTGTTGATGATAGTAAAATTTTAAATTTACCTCATTTTGTGTTATACTATTAGTATTACTCGAATGGAGGAATGCTCATGTTTAAAGTTGGTGATCACGTCGTATACCCATATCACGGTGCTGGTACGATTCAAGATATTGAAGAGAAAGACGTTTTAGGTGAAACTCATTCCTATTACATCCTTCACTTCCCACTCGTTGATGTCAAACTGATGCTGCCTGAAAACCGTATTGATCAATCGGGACTTCGAAAAGTTATTGATCAGCAAGAACTAGAAGTTTTAGTGGAAGCCCTTCAAAACGGACCTGAAACACCACCATCTACTAGTCATTTCTCACGCGAAACTGAAAACCTGCTTAAAAGCGGCAATATTATTGACGCGGCTCACCTGATTTCATCCCTTTCCAAAAAACAATCAGAACGAGCAAATGGACTGCATATTCAAGATCGTAACCATCTGCAAAAAGCTCGCCAGATGATTGCTAGTGAGCTTGTCCTAATGAATGATATGACCGAAGAACAAGCGTATGAATTTATAGATAGTGCCCTACTGGAGCTTAACTAAGCGAAATGATTGTCACATCTATTTTTCTCCTTTATAATATATGACGAATCGACAATCCTGTTCTCCATATGTGAGGACAGGAGCTCTCATTTTAGGAGGCCTGTCATGAATGTGATGAAAATTTCACCTCGCGGATACTGCTACGGAGTAGTAGATGCGATGGTATTAGCTAGACAAGCAGCACAAAACTTGGACTTGCCAAGACCGATCTATATTCTTGGTATGATTGTCCACAATCAGCATGTAACAGAAGCTTTTGAAGAAGATGGAATTATTTCTTTAGATGGTCCAAACCGTGTTGAGATCTTAAAGCAAGTAGAAAAAGGCACCGTTATTTTTACGGCTCACGGTGTATCTCCTGAAGTTCGCAAGCTCGCAAAGGAAAAAGGGTTAACTGTAGTCGATGCTACATGCCCGGATGTGACGCGTACACATGACCTTATCCGCGAAAAAGCTGCTGAAGGATATGAGTTCATCTACGTCGGGAAAAAGGGACATCCCGAACCTGAAGGAGCAATTGGGGTAGCTCCCGAAGCTGTTCATCTCGTTGAATCTGTAGAAGATGTTTCTAACCTTAAAGTAGGAACAGATAAACTCATTATTACGAATCAAACGACAATGAGCCAATGGGATGTATCTGACATTATGAAAAAAGCGATGGAGGTTTATCCTTCTGCGGAGGTTCATAATGAAATTTGCTTAGCTACGCAAGTGAGACAAGAAGCTGTAGCGGAACAAGCAAAGGAATGTGACCTTGTCATTGTAGTAGGTGACCCTAAGAGTAATAACTCTAATCGTTTAGCTCAAGTATCTGAACAGATTGCCGGAACTAAAGCATATCGCATCGGCGACATCTCTGAGCTTCAGCTTGAATGGCTTAAAGGTGTAAATCTCGTAGGTGTAACCTCAGGAGCTTCAACTCCGACACCAATTACTAAAGAGGTCATTACATTTCTTGAAAACTACGACCCTGAAGATGAATCTACATGGACATTAGAACGTAAAGTAGCCTTGCAGAAAATTCTTCCTAAGGTTAAAGCGAAGAAATAGTAAAAATCCGTCACAGTGTTGTGACGGATTTTTTATGTGCTATTGATTTAGATCGATAGGATTAAACAAATTGGAATGGATCTGTATTTGGCTTTGAGGCAATAACTTCTGTGGTATAGCCTTTATTTTGCATAAACTCATCAAAGAAGCGCTTAACGCCCTCTTTCATTACCTTTTCAACGTTGTGACCCGGGTCTACGATATGCAGCCCTTCCATCATCACATCATGCGCAACATGATAATAAACATCACCTGTAACCATCACATCAGCACCTTTAAATTTCGCTTGCATCATATACTTATTCCCGTCCCCGCCAAGCACAGCTACTTTTTTCACTTTTGCCGATAGATCACCAACAACTCTTGCACCTTCTACATCAAAAGCCTGTTTTACATGCTCGGCAAAATCACGCAGCGTCATTTCTTCAGGAAGCTGTCCAATTCGTCCAAGACCTAGTGTTTCCCCTTTATTCTCTAACGGGTAAATATCGTAGGCAGGCTCTTCATAAGGGTGAGCTTTCATAAGTGCTTGTATTACACGATTTTGAAGGTGCGCAGGGATAATAGTCTCTACCTTTACCTCTTCCACCCTCGCAAGTGTATGAGCTTCTCCAATATGAGGATTTGTTCCCTCACCAGGTAAAAATGTACCTATACCATTTGAATTGAATGTACAGTGACTGTAATTGCCGATATGGCCCGCTCCAGCTTGCCCCAATGCTTCACGCACAGCAGCTGCATGAGTTTCAGGAACAAATACAGCAATCTTTTTTAATGCTGTTGTCTGTGTTGGAGAGAGCACTTCTGTGTGACTAAGGCCCAGCGCCTCAGCCATCATATCATTCACTCCGCCTTTAGCAATATCAAGATTGGTATGAGCGGCATAAATAGTAATGTCATGTTTAATCGCCTTTTCCACTATCCGACCGTGCGCGGTGTTTGTATCGATTTTCTTTAATGGTCGGAACAGCAGCGGGTGGTGCGCCACAATAAGGTCTACACTTTCTCTAACTGCTTCATCAATGACCTCTTCTAGCACATCAAGAGCTACCATTACTTTTTTTATAGGCTTATTTAACGTGCCAATCATGACACCATTACGGTCGCCTTCTACAGCAAAGGATTTAGGTGACCAGCTCTCAAAATGTTGAATAAGCGCTTGACCATTTACAAGTTTAGTCATCTCAATACCTCCTGTACCATCTTAATCTTGTGTTTCAACTCATCTTTCTTCGCGCTCAACTCTGGAGTTTCTGTTGCTCTCTCAAACTGGGTTAAAATTCTCTCCCAATTTTTCATTTCATAGGTCCATTTCTTTTGAAATGCTTCATTCATTTCATTTATTAAATAAGGTCCAAGCAGCATCTTCTTTTTGCGGTCTTCTTCATACAACATTACATTTTCACCGCGATCAGCTACTAAAATCTCATAGATCTTGTCGTCTTCTTCAATAATTTCTTCAGAAGCAAGGCTCCACCCTTCTCTATCAAGCCACTCTCTAATTGTGATAGCAGAAACATTAGGCTGCAAGATAAGCCTGTCTACCTCTTTTAATTTGTCTTTACCATCTTCTAAGATAGAAGTGATTAAAGCTCCGCCCATTCCTGCAATTGTTATAACATTCACTTGGTCCGCATGTTCAATGACTTCTAAACCATTTCCCATACGCACGGAAATTCTGTCTGTTAACCCAGATTGTCTCACCTGTGAAACAGCCGACAAATACGGCCCTTCATTGACCTCTCCAGCAATTGCTTTTGCCGTTTGGTCTTCAAGGCATAAATAGCATGGAAGATAGGCATGATCAGACCCAATATCAGCTGTTTTTGAGCCCTTAGGGACGTAAGCCGCTATTCGTTGTAATCGTTTGGACAATTGTCTATCATTCATTTTTAAACACACCTGTCATTTCAATATCTTTTCTGTCTCTCATCTTAACGATATTAGCCTCATTTCGCAACTAGACAAGGCTTTTACTGCATAAAAAAGCGAGAGTTGTCATAACTCCCGCTTCTCCTGTTATTCTGAAATAGATAGTAAATACTGTGCAATTGCGTCTGCTTCTACTTCGTTATCGTTAACTGACGGCATTGATCCAATCCCATTAACAACAATATCTGTAATTTCTTCTTGAGTGTATTGACCTTCAAGAGACGTTAGGGCAGGACCTGCACCACCGCTTAAATCTCCACCGTGACAGCCGATACATGAAGCTTGCACTAATTCTTCTCCAGCTACTACCGGATCTTCGATTTCAGTTACCTCTTCTTCTCCTTCTTCATCTGCCTGCATCGCCTCACGCTGGTTTAACCCAATAAATGAAAGCGAAATCATAACAACAATCCCGACAATTGCTATGATCGCAAATGGTAAAAGTGGTCTTCCTTTCATGCTAATACCCTCCTTTGCACGTAAACTACTTTCACGTCAATTATGTAGACGATAAAGATTACCTTCTCCATTTTACTCGAAAATGTCTCTGGTGAAAAGTAGTGTCGGCATAATTGCGTTTTTTGTCACTCTTTTAACGCACCAGCCAAAAAATTCCTAACACTACTAGTCCTAGTATAGCAGATATCGTAAAAAATCGCATTTTCCATTTCAGCCCTGCAAAGAGCCAAAAAACGCAATGTAAAATAATCGCTGCTGATAATAAAAGGTTATTAGTACTGTTGTAGTGAACAACCCATTCAATCGTTAGTAAAAAAAGAATCAGAGCCCCTATAAAATAGTAAAATTGTTTAAGAAAAAAGGCATCTGCCCTAGTCCGTTTTGCTATAATTAACACAATAATCGAAAAAGTCAAACCTATAAGCATTTGCAATCCATTTGAAAAATCAGTAAAATAAATGACAAGAGCAGTAAAGACAAATGAAAGCTGAACAATAATAAAGGAATAGATTGTCCGAATGTTTCGGAAGCGCTTTCCTAAGTCGGCTGTCTCTAGGTCCTCTCCTTCTGAATAAAGCGTTAATAAGAAATCACAATACTGGGAAGGAAGCAGCTTTGATTCGCGCCAGTACTTAATTTCATTTATAATAATCGCTTTTCTTTTTTCATCCATCGTGTTTCTCCTTATATGCAGCGTGATGGAAAAAATGGTTCGCCCGCATAAGGCGAGCAAACCATCGTAACCGTTCTATTCTAAGAAATCTTTTAGACGCTTGCTTCGGCTTGGATGACGAAGTTTACGAAGTGCTTTTGCTTCAATTTGACGAATACGTTCACGAGTAACACCGAAAACTTTTCCTACCTCTTCTAATGTTCTCGTACGACCATCGTCAAGACCAAAGCGTAGACGTAATACATTCTCTTCACGATCAGTCAATGTATCTAACACATCTTCAAGCTGTTCTTTTAATAATTCGTATGCAGCAGCATCAGATGGTGCAAGTGCTTCTTGGTCTTCAATGAAATCTCCTAAGTGAGAATCATCTTCTTCACCAATAGGTGTTTCAAGCGACACAGGCTCTTGAGCAATTTTCAGGATCTCACGTACTTTCTCAGGCGTAAGCTCCATCTCTTCAGCTACTTCTTCAGGTGTTGGTTCGCGGCCAAAATCTTGCAGTAATTGACGTTGAACACGGATTAACTTATTAATCGTTTCAACCATGTGTACTGGGATACGAATGGTTCTTGCTTGGTCAGCAATTGCACGTGTGATCGCTTGACGAATCCACCAAGTAGCATACGTACTGAACTTGTATCCTTTCTCATAATCGAACTTCTCAACCGCCTTAATTAATCCCATATTTCCTTCTTGAATTAAGTCAAGGAACAGCATTCCACGCCCTACGTAACGTTTAGCAATCGATACAACAAGACGTAAGTTAGCTTCTGCTAGACGACGCTTCGCCTCTTCGTCTCCTTGCTCAATACGTTTTGCCAGCTCAATTTCTTCTTGAGCAGAAAGAAGGGGAACACGACCAATTTCTTTTAAGTACATACGTACAGGGTCATTTATTTTAATACCCGGGGGTACACTCAAATCATTTAAATCAAACTCTTCTTCTTCTTTTGCCGCTTGCTGAAGATTAGGAACATCATCAGACTCATTCAGGATCTCTACACCTTGCTCTCCAAGGTATTCGAAGAATTCATCCATTTGATCAGAATCTTGGTCAAATACAGCTAATTTCTCTGTAATTTCTGTATAGGTTAAGACCCCTCTCTTTTTCCCTACCTCAACTAATTGTTCTTTTACTTGATCGATGGACAATTCACCTTCCGCTAGCGGGCGTAATGGTTTCTCTGCCATTCGATCCCCTCCTTCCATTGTTCACAACCCATTAGGCATAATCCTCATTACAACGAGTTAATGAAGTTGTTTTTTCATTTGAATAATCTCCATTTTTAACTTTGCAGCTGCAACGGGATCATGTTCCTGCTTCATAAGTATTTCTTTCTGTTGTATATCTACCCACTTTGGGTAATTTTCAATCTGTTTCATATAATCGATTAACTCTTGTTCCGAGCATTCTTCATTAACCGACAACATAGCAAGCTCTGAGGCAACTCTCATAAGATCTGGATCTTCTAGGCGATTCACAAATTGACTCGGGTCAGCTTCATTACCTTCACCGTAAAAGGCAAAAAGATAAGCTGCAATGGCATGATGCTCATCAACGTTAAACGCTCCGCCAATCCGCTCCTGCACTTGTTCTGCAATCTCTATATCCCGCATCATATGAGCAAGAAGCAGCCTTTCTGCATTTTTGTATGCAGGGAGAAGCTTTTTTTGATTAAGAGCTTTTGTCGCATGCCGTTTAATCGGCTGTTCACTTTTTCCGGCCTGCTGCTGTTTTTTTGCACGATAAAGTTGAAACTGCTCTTGTTTTAATGCTTCTAAAGAAAGAGAAAATTCATCTGCAAGCTGCCTTAAATAGTGATCACGTTCTACAGCCCTCTTCAAAGAGGAAATTTCCCGAAGAACCTCTTCGATATAGCGCAGACGTTCTCCTTCATCCTGCAGATTTCTTCCTTTTCTTAAAAACCGCATCTTAAATGCCATTAATGATAAGCTTGCCCCTATTACATCCGTTTTAAAGCGCTCTGCTCCAAATTCTCGGATGAAGTCATCGGGATCAAGCCCTTCAGGCATCTGTGCAATTTTCACGTGACAGCCTGCTTCTTCAAGAATTGTAGCTGACCTGAATGCAGCATCAACCCCGGCTCGGTCAGAGTCATAACAAATGGTTACATTTTCAGCATTACGGCGTAATACTTTGGCCTGCTCTTGCGTTAATGAGGTTCCAAGCGTCGCCACTCCATTAGTGATACCTGCCCCCCACGCAGCTACTACATCCACATACCCTTCAAAAAGGATGGCAGCATTTTCCTTACGAATGTACGGTCTCGCTAAATGAAGGGCATATAACGTATTGCTTTTGTGAAAAATAGGAGTTTCCGCACTATTTAAATATTTGGGCTTATCCGAACCAATACTCCTGCCGCCAAATGCAATGACTTTTCCTTGGTTATCCCATATCGGAAACATGAGCCGATTTCTAAATCTATCATAATAACCGTTATCAGACTCCCTAATTCCAAGCAACCCAGCTTTAGCCATCATCTCAAGAGAAAAGCCTCTCTTATCTAAGATGATTTTAAGAGAATCCCACCTGTTTGGGGCAAAGCCTATTTGAAAGTGTTCTAGCTGTTCTTTTGTGAATTTTCTTGATTTAGCATATTCTCTGCCGCCTGCACCTTCTTCTGTTAATGTAAGAACATGGTGGTACAGTTTAGATGCAAGCTCGTGCCCATCGATCATCGTTTTAGTAGGCGAATGACGGTTTGTTTCCCCTTGACTTTGAACGGGAAGATCAATATTTGCTCTTCCTGCCAGGTCTTTTGCAGCATCTACAAAAGTATACCCCTCATGTTCCATCAAAAAGGAAAAAACATTCCCGCCTGCCCCGCATCCAAAACAATGGTAGAGCTGTTTATCTTGAGATACAGAGAATGATGGTGACTTCTCACCATGAAAAGGACATAAGCCTATATATTGACGGCCTTGCTTCTTGAGTTGAACATAGTCACTGATAACCTCTACAATATCAGTAGATTTGCGAATCTGTTCAATTTTCTCCTCGGGTATTCGACCACTCATATTAAGCATCACCATATTTCTTTCCTGATGAGTGTAATATATGTTCGAGCTTTTTTGCTATTTTCCTGCTTTTTTTGATAAAACCCTTGTAAATTGATGACAAAAAAGTGAGCGATCTTCTTCTGTAAAAGCACGAGGCCCTTTTGTTTTACCGCCTTTACGCCTTTCTTTTTGTGAAAGATAACGGGCATCAAGCATCTGCATAATGGTTTCTTCACGATATACATACCCTCTGGGTGATAACACATCCACCCCTTTTGGCAATAGAATAGAGGCTAATGCATGATCTTGCGTTACACAGCAATCGCCACGCTTCGATTGATTAAGAATATACATGTCTGCAGCCTCTTTATCTGAATCAACCGATACATGCGTAAACCCATCAGGCACATTCATTTCATGTGCAATCGAGGAAACAAAAACAGCTGATTGGTTAAACTTCTGACAGATCGACACAATTTCCTTTTTCACAGGACATGAATCTGCATCTACAAATACCTTAACAATAAGTTCGCTCATAACTTCAATTCAACATCCTCTTTTAGATTCCTGCAAACATTTTAAAGAATTTCGCTGTTTCTTGTCGAATGATATGAATTGTCATGATTTTTTTATCAATAAGCTATTTATACACATTCTTCTTTACTATCATTACCAAAAAAACAAGAAAAAGTCTTGACTTTTTAAAAATAATCGTTCTTTTTTTCTACAATCCATTCTTTCTTATACAAATAAGAACACAATTCTTTATTATACGGAACTTTGAATCATTTGACTAGTGGTATTTAATAAACATTACAAATAAGATCATTTTACATAAGAGCGTACAAAGGAAAGGCACCTTTTACCTAAAGGTGCCTTTCTTTGTACTTACTTGCGTTGAAACATACTTGAAATGAGATTTGCAGTTTCTTCTACTGCTTTATTCGAGACATCAATGACCGGACATCCAATTCGATTCATTACATCTTCAGCATAGACAAGTTCCTCTTTGATTCTCTCGATATTCGCATAATTAGCTTGAGCTTTTAACCCTAGCGCTTTTAAGCGTTCTGCACGGATATCGTTTAATTTCTCAGGTGAAATTTTTAATCCGATACATTTCTTAGCAGAGATCTTAAAGAGTTCTTGCGGAGGTTCCACCTCAGGGACTAGAGGAACATTAGCTACTTTCAAACGCTTATGAGCGAGGTATTGCGAAAGCGGCGTTTTAGATGTACGCGACACCCCGATTAACACTACATCTGCTCTCATAATTCCCCTTGGGTCACGCCCGTCATCATACTTTACAGCAAATTCAATTGCTTCTACTTTTCTAAAGTAATCTTCATCAAGACGGTATACAAGACCAGGCTCATATCTTGGTTCTTTGCCAGTTAACGTTTCAATTTTATTCAACATAGGTCCTATGATGTCTACTGTCTCTACATTTTTAGCTGCAGCACGTTCAATCAAATAATTTTTGATTTCAGGTACAACGAGCGTAAATGCAATTAAAGCATTTGCCTGTGAGGCTAAATATATAATTTCATCTATGGTTCCCGTATCTTCTACATATGGAATCCGACGAACTTCTACACCCGCACCATTAAATTGGCTCGCAGCAGCTTTAACCACTAATTCTGCAGTTTCGCCTACAGAATCAGAGACGACATATACAACAGGACGTTGCTTCACTTCTACCATCATGACCTCCTTACATCCGTGCTTCCCTAGATCGTTTCTTCGTTTGCTAAATCTACGAGCAGCGAAGTTATATTTGTTTTAGTGATTCGGCCGATGACCTCATAGCCAGAACCATAATCGACGTCTTGAACGATAGGCAGTCCATCAATTTGTTTATTAATTAACTTCTTTGCTACTTCAATAATGAGATCGTCTTCTTTACAAACTGTTATATTTGGCATTCGTGTCATAATAATACTAACCGGAATTGATTCTAATGCTTGTTTTCCAAGACTTGCACGCAATAAATCTTTTCTAGACAGCACACCAACGAGCGTTGTTTGTTTATCTGTGACAAACAATGTCCCAACATCCTCTAGGAACATTGTACAAATAGCATCATATACAGAGGATGACTCCTGCACCACAATTGGGCGTGATTGATAATGCCTTACGGTGATATTTTTAACTTTTTCTCCAAGTAACTCTGTACCTGTTTTACCGGTATAAAAATATCCTACTCGCGGTCTGGCATCTAAATAACCAGCCATCGTTAGAATTGCTAAATCGGGACGCAAAGTTGCTCTCGTTAAGGAAAGACGCTCTGCAATTTGTTCACCTGTAATAGGCCCATTTTGCTTCACAATGTCTACAATATGTTCTTGCCGATTTGTGAGTTCGATTGTTTCCACCGCCTTCAACACACAAATGTGTTATGCTTTATCCCCAATATTATATACTATATAATCAGCTTTTTACACAAAAAACGCTCAAGTACTTAGCTGGTTATACATTGTTTAGCTAAACACAATAGATTGGAAGTTAGCAAAGGCACGGATTACAGCCGATAATTCAAGCATTTGCGCTAAACGATTACGTTTCACTTTCTCTTCTTCAGCCATAACCATAATATGATCGAAATAAGCATGGATACTTGGCTCAATCGATTGCAGACTCTTAAATGCACGAGAGGCATCCCCATTTGCAAGAGCAATCTGCACTTCTTTTTGAGCTAACTCATACTGCCTATATAGTTCTCTCTCTTCTTCTTTTTCAAATAGTTCAGGCTTAATTTCTACAGCCGTTTCTGCTTTTTTAGCAATATTTGTTACACGGCTTAACGCCTCTACGGTTTTCTTAAATGCTGGTTGGGATACTTGATCCATTAACAATTCTGCTTTTTTAACTGTGGTTGGTACATGAATCGCTTTGCTCGTTAAAACAGCATCGATGACGTCATAGCGGATGCCTTTTTCTTGCAGTGCATTTTTTATACGGAGTGAGAAGAAGTCCATAACCTCTTTTGTAATATCTTCTCGGTCACGCTTCAATAAACCGCGCTCCTCACTAACATCAAGACTTGCTGCTACTAATTCATCGATTTCCACGTCAAAATCATAATCAGAAATCATCTGTACAATTCCTGCGGCTTGTCTTCTCAGTGCATAAGGGTCTTGTGAACCTGTCGGAATAAGACCAATCGCAAAGCATGTGACAATGGTATCTAGCTTATCAGCCAAACTTACAACAGTACTTGCTTTTGCAGAAGGGCTCTTATCTCCAGCAAATTTAGGCATATAATGCTCTTTAATACCTAATGTAACCTCAACGGGCTCACCGATCAGTCCAGCGTACACTTCACCCATACGCCCTTGAAGCTCAGGGAATTCATAGACCATTTGAGTGACAAGGTCAAACTTTGCGATTTCAGCAATACGATCTGCCACTTCTTGCTCGTTAGAATCAAGAGCAACAAGCTTACTGATAGAAGTGACTCCTTTACGAACACGGCGAACCTTATCAGCAATCGACCCTAGATCCTCGTGGTATACAATGTTTTCAAGACGGCCTAATGCATCTTCAATCTTAAGCTTTTGATCTTCTGCATAGAAGAAAGCCGCATCAGAAAGACGTGCACGCAGAACTTTTTCATTCCCTTTTGCGACATTTTCAAGATGCTGATGATCACCATTACGCACCGTTACGAAGTGAGGCAAAAGTTTCCCTTCTGTATCTTCTACTGGGAAGTAACGTTGATGCTCACGCATTGAAGTGATAAGCACTTCTTTAGGAATCTCTAAAAAGGACTCGTCATACGTACCTGATAAAGCAGTAGGGTATTCTACAAGATTTGTTACTTCTTCTAACAAGTCTTCATCAATCGGAATAACCCAGCCATTTCCTTCTGTCATTGATTCAAGCTGGTTGCGAATCGCGCGCTTGCGCTCTTCGGGTCTTGCAATAACATACTGGCCTAATAAAGCTGTTTCATAATCTGAAGGAGTATCTAATTTCACTTCCTCCCCTAAGAAACGATGACCGCGTGTTTTGTTGCTAGTTTGAACATCTGTTATTTCAAATGGAATAATTTTTTCTCCATATAGGGCAACCATCCATTGAATTGGACGCGCGAAACGCAGGTCATATTGATTCCAGCGCATATTTTTTGGAAAGTGCATAGAAGTAACGATTGTCTTTAAAGCAGGTAACAATTCAACCGTTTTCTTGCCTGCTGTAAACGTCTTAGCATACACATACTCTACACCCTTGAGCTCCTTAAAAAACAGATCATCTGCTGTTACTCCTTGACCTCTCGCAAAACCTAGAGCAGCTTTTGACCAGTTCCCTTCCTCATCTTGAGCAATTTTCTTAGCAGGACCCTTTGCTTCTGCTTCTACATCTGGCTGTTTCTCTTTTAATCCTTTTATATAAATGGCTAAACGACGCGGTGTTGAGAAAGCTTCAATTGCATCAAAATCAAGACGCTCTTCTTTTAACCAATCACTCACTTTATCCTTTAATTGATTCATTGAATCTGTGACAAAGCGGGCTGGCAGTTCTTCAAGGCCAAGCTCAAATAAAAAATCACGTTTACTCATTCTCTGCATCCCCCTTTTTTAACATTGGAAATCCTAGACGCTCACGCTCATCATAATATAGCTTCGCTGCTGTACGAGCTAAGTTTCTTACTCGACCGATATAGCCTGTTCTCTCTGTAACAGAAATTGCACCTCTAGCATCCAGTAAGTTGAACGTGTGAGAGCATTTTAAAATATAATCATAGGCTGGGAATACTAAGTTCTCATCTAGTGCTCGCTTTGCCTCTTGCTCATATGTGCCAAACAAGGAGAAGAGCATCTGGCTGTCAGATACTTCAAATGTATATTTTGAATGCTCATATTCAGGCTGTTTAAAGATGTCACCATACGTGAATCCTTCTACCCACTCAAGGTCAAACACATTTTCTTTATCTTGAATATAGGAGGCTAAACGTTCTAAACCATATGTAATTTCTGCAGAAACTGGGTTTGCTTCAATACCGCCTACTTGTTGAAAATACGTAAACTGTGTAATTTCCATGCCGTCTAACCAAACTTCCCATCCAAGGCCGGCACATCCTAAAGTTGGATTTTCCCAGTTATCTTCAACAAAACGAATGTCATGTTTTAGCGGGTCGATCCCTAGTGCCTTTAAGCTGTCAAGGTACAGCTCTTGAATATTAGTTGGAGATGGCTTCATAATAACTTGAAATTGATGGTGTTGATAAAGACGGTTAGGATTTTCTCCGTAACGACCATCTGCAGGACGACGTGACGGTTCAACATAAGCTACATTCCAAGGCTCAGGACCAATTGTACGAAGGAGCGTAAACGGACTCATCGTACCCGCACCTTTCTCAGTGTCATACGCTTGCATGATCATACAGTTTTGCTTTGACCAAAATTCTTGTAATGTCAAAATCATTGTTTGGACATTCATACTAATTCCTCCTTAATAGTTCGTAAAACCTAATCACAAGGTCTATTTCAAGGTTCATTTCAAGGTGAAAGAAACGAGGTAGGATGAAAGAAAAAAACTCTCGTCCTTATGTCGACTTATCGACATAGGGACGAGAGTTTCTCCCGCGGTTCCACCCTATTTATTCACTCAGAAAACGAAGTGAATCACTTTCACCGTTATGCTCAGGAACGCCTTCCAATTAAACTGCTGCCCTAGCTCTCACCACCCTAGGTTCGCTTTCAACAGGACTTAATTGTACTTCTTTCCGTCAATGCACCATATAATACTAGCATCATACTGAATTTCAGTTGTTGTGTCAATAAGGTGGTTTAAGATCACCCATGCGCTCAAGCTGATCGAGAAATCGTTTTGAACGTAGTGTTACACCTGAATATTCATCATAATAAGCCGAAATAATTAATTTCAATTCTTTTTTAGTCTCATCTTTTAAGGATATTTGCCCTAAACGGCTCAAATCAATGTAATAAAACAACCTCAGCAGTCTAGCTGTATGAGGAGTGATCTTAAAGGCATGCTCATCTTTAAGGATGCATTTTTTGCAAAGAAAGCCAGCTTCTTTTATAGAGAAACCTGATGGTACTTCAGTACTTCCGCAATTCGCACATTGATCAAGCTCAGGTGTAATTCCAGCCACTTGCATCATTTTCATTTCAAATATACGCAGCAACACTTCAGGATCAATACCTTCATCTAAATAAAGCAATGTTTGCTGCAATAAATGAAACAACGGTTCATTAGGCTGTTTCTCCTCCGTAAGCTTATCAATTAATTCAACGACATACGTTGCATAGGAAGCTAAAAATAAGTCATTCCTTACTTCTTTATAAGAATGAATCATTTCTGCCTGATTTAACGTCCCGAGACCGTTGCTTTTTTGAAACAAATACAGTCCATGAATAAACAATTGAGATATGGCAGCCAGCCTGCTTTTAGGTTTCTTAGCGCCCCTGGCCATCACTCCTACTTTGCCGTTTTCTCTTGTAAATAACGTAACAATTTTATTCGATTCGCCGTAATCATTCGTTCGAATAACAATAGCTTCTACTTTTTGCATCATTGCTTATCACCACACATTCGCATTGTGAGGTGCAAACAAGGTCAATGAGTTTGCGCGTCTAACGTGTCAATATTATCAACGTCTTCTTGGCTCACTTCATCTTCATGGCCGCGCTCAAGTTCTTTAATTAGTAAATACGTATCCAAATTGCCAGTCATTGAAAAAACCTTCCAGGAAAAATCGAGCATCTCAATTTCCACCTTTCTCTCAAGACTTAAACGCTCTGTATCTCTAGGTTGACCTTGTTTGCAAAATTCATGTTAGAGAAAAATTGTTAATTTATACACCTTGACAAACAGAGTTGTTATTTTTTTGAAATTCTATTTGTCTTCATCATAATCGTTTCGAAACAAAAACACAATGGCTAGACGCCCAGCCATTGTGAAAGTTGTTTAGATTTTATGTTACAACTTTGTAGCAGAATAGTGCTTAATTGAAATCAAGTAAAAGTCGCATGCCAGACCAGTCGCTTCCGCTTTTCTTTTTAATATTCATCTTCTTTGAAGCCGTAGTCTCTGAGGTGGGTTGATTTGTTTCTCCAGTCTTTTTGAACTTTAACCCACAGCTCAAGGAAGACTTTAGAGCCTAACAGCGCTTCGATATCTCCTCGTGCCCGCTTCCCAACTTCACGAAGCATGCTTCCTTGTTTTCCAATGATGATCCCTTTTTGAGACGTACGCTCAACTATGATCGTTGCGCCGATATAGATCATATCATTATCTCTGCGCTTCATTTGTTCGATCACTACAGCTACTGAGTGAGGAATCTCTTCACGTGTAAGATGTAATACTTTTTCACGGATTAATTCAGCAACGACAAAACGCTCAGGGTGATCGGTAACTTGGTCACTCGGATAGTATTGAGGACCTTCTTCAAGGTGGTCAACAATTTGCTCCATTAGCGTAGGAACATTGCTGCCTTGAAGGGCAGATACTGGAATTACTTCTGTAAAATCAAACTTCGTACGATAGGTTTCAATAATACCTAATAAATCATCCGGCTGCACTTTATCAATTTTATTGATTACTAAAAAGACAGGTGTTTTTGTCTCTTTTAACCGCTCAATAATAAACTCCTCGCCAGAACCAAACGCTTCACCCGCATCAACTACATAAAGAATTAAATCAACTTCACGCAGAGTGTTTTGAGCCACTTTCATCATGAAATCGCCTAGTTTGTGTTTCGGCTTATGAATCCCTGGTGTATCAATAAAAACAACCTGTGATTCGTTGCTTGTAAATACGCCTTGAATTTTATTTCGTGTTGTTTGGGGTTTATCTGACATGATGGCAATCTTCTGGCCTATAACATAATTTAAGAGTGTAGATTTCCCCACATTTGGCCTTCCAATAATTGAAACAAATCCTGATTTAAATCCTTTTGGTGTGTTATTCATTCATATCCTCCGCTGTAAATGCTCCTGGCAATAATTCTGAAACAGACATTTCATTAATGTCTCCCTTTAAATTTGTTAAGTAAACGGGTGCATTCGGCGGAATTAATTCCACCATTACTTGACGACATGCCCCGCATGGCGGCACTGGACGGTCTGTATCAGCTACTACCGCGATGGCAGCAACCTTCCTATTGCCCTCCGAATACGCCTTATATAATGCCGTTCTTTCCGCACAATTTGTTAAACCGTAAGAAGCGTTTTCAATATTCGCTCCCTTAAACACGGTTCCATCTTCCATTAAAAGCGCTGCTCCTACCTGAAATTTCGAGTAGGGTACATAAGCATTCTCACGTGCCTCTTTAGCTAGTTCGATTAATTGTTGTTTATCCATTGTTCTCGTCCCTTCTAATGGTCCTCTTGTTTTGAGCGTAACTGTACCAACATTTTCTCTTTATCTACAATTGCTTCTGTCTGTTCATCCTGAACTTCTCTGTCTGGAGGCACAACTACCCCACCAGAAATAATAAATTTTAGACCTTGTTCAACGGTCATATCAAGCTCAATAACATCTTCCTTGGGCACAAGCAGCAGCCATCCAGACGTAGGGTTAGGGGTAGTGGGTAAAAATACATTAATACACTCTTTAGAAGTTACCCGCTGGACTTCTCCCTTCGACTCACCCGTCTGAAACCCAACCGTGTATAAACCTTTTCTCGGATATTCTACTAGTACAACGTTTTGAAACGATGTACGCTCTTGAGCAAACGCATGAATAATTTGTTCTACCGATGTATAAATAGAGTTAGCAATCGGTATTTTTCTAAACGTCTGATCGATCGAATCAAGTACCTTCACTCCACGTCCTCTTAGTCGAAGCGCTCCTACCCATGTAAGCAGGATAATAGTCAGCACAAACCCTATTCCAAGCAGCCGCTCTGAAAAAGGTGTATAGACTCCTAAGAAATAAATTCGGCTGTCAACCGTAGTAATAATATTTAGTGCTTTTAAAATACCAGTAATAAATGAACCTAAAAAAGAATCTACTAATGTAAAAAGAAATTGGATGACATAGATGGTCGCTATGGCTGGCAGTAAAAAAATGATCCCTGCAATAATATTTTTTTGAAATCTCTTCCACATTTAAAGAGGATCTCCTCTCCTGATTGCGCGCAGAATATGCTTATAAGCTTTAAATTGATTCATCAAAGAAATTTCTCGAGGAGATGCGGGCCAAAGAGAATGATTCCCATGATAACAGCAAAAATACTATACACAAACACAGCAGATGCAGCAACATCTTTTGCTCTTTTTGCTATCGGATGATACTCTTCAGTCACTAGATCAACTGTTCTTTCGATCGCTGTATTCATTATTTCAAGTGCGAATATCCCGCTTATAATTACTAATAAAAACAGCCATTCTAAGCGCGTTAAACCCAGCCAGAAAGCCAACAAGATAACAAAAGCCGCCAAAGACACGTGCACTTGCATATTTTGCTCATTTACAAACACATGCCTTAAGCCTTGATAAGCATAGCTAAAAGATCTTAACAGGCGAGTAAATCCGCGTTTATTCCTATCTTGTAAGCCCATACGCGCTTAAGATCTCCTCTTGACGTGAGAACATCGCTTTTTCATCTTGCTCTGTCATGTGATCGTATCCAAGAAGGTGCAAGAAACCATGGACCACTAGAAAACCCAGCTCTCTTTCAAAGGAATGTCCATACTCCTCTGCCTGTCTTGAAATATGAGCAACAGAAATAATAATATCGCCGAGTGCATTAGGCATTCCTTCCATGATCATATCTGCTTCATCTTCCACTTCATCATTTAATGCGAATGATATCACATCTGTCGTCATATCCTTTCCGCGGTACTCTGCATTAATCTCTTGAATTCTCTTTTCATCAACAAACGTAATAGACAGTTCTACTTCTCCATCTAATTTTTCATATTCTGCGGCACTTGTAATCAATTTCGTCACTATATTTTCTTGTTCACTATTAAGTGTACCCGTTTCATCATGTAGATCAATCGTCAAATTCATTCTTTTTTCTCTCCTTTTTTAGCAGACTCATCTGGGTACTCAATTCGTTGATGGAATGTACCGTTTAATGTCTCACACATTGTCTGCGCAATTTGGCTAAGCTGCCTAAGGGTTATATCTGATTCATCGAATTGCCCATCTTCTAGCTTGTCTGTTATAATCTTTTTCACTAATGATTCAATGCCTTCTGGTGTAGGGTTTTGCATAGACCTAACCGCCGCTTCGACACTGTCTGCAATCATAACGATAGCGGCCACTTTCGTTTGCGGTTTCGGGCCAGGGTATCTAAATTGTGATTCTTTTACTTCTTCTTCTGAATCTTGCTTTGCTTTATGGTAGAAAAACTTCAGCAAGCTTGTCCCATGATGTTGTTCAGCTATATCAATAATTTCTTTAGGCATTTTATGTTCTCGTAAAAGATGCACTCCATCATAAGGGTGATCAATAATAATTTTTGCACTCTCAAGCGGTGAAAGCTGATCATGAGGATTGGCCATTTTCTGTTGATTTTCAATAAAATACTGCGGTCTTTTCGTTTTTCCTAAATCATGATAATAGGCTCCGACTCTGGCAAGCAGGCCGTTTTCTCCAACTGCTTCACACGCCGCTTCAGCTAAATTGCCGACTACGACACTGTGATGATACGTACCAGGTGTTTCTGTCAATATTTTTCTAAGCAGGGGCTGGTTAGGGCTTGAAAGTTCAATTAACCTTGACGGAGATAAAATACCAAATCCCGCTTCAAAAAACGGCATCAGTCCAATAGCAAGGACTGCAGCAAGAAACCCCGATAGAAAAGCAAAACCAATATGCAGGCCTATCTCAACCCAACCGCTTTGAACTGTTCTCATAAACAGCAGTGAAATAATAGCTAAGATATTGATGAAAGAGACAAAAAATCCGGCGCGTAAGATTCTTGAAACTCTTGCCGACTGGCTTAAATAATAGGTTGCAGCAAATGAACTTAACAGCATATACGCCCCGTAAGTAAAGTTAAACGTGCCAACAGATTCATTATTAAAATAAATACTTCCAATCACGGCAAAAAGCACACTAGAAAACAATGAAATGCGTGGATGAATTAATGTGGTTAAAAGCATAGCACCAAGCGCTATAGGAACAATAAATCCAATGCCGATAAGTCCTATACCTTCTAACAAGCTGGACATTTTAATAAATAAAAGAGTCACAATAAAAATCAACATAAACAAGACAAGGTGACTGTTATTATGCTGAACCGTTGTTTTCGCTTCCTTTAAATAATAGGCGAGCATTCCTACGATTAAAAGAACTAAAAGCGCCAGCCCGATATATGGATAAGGATTAAAAGAATCATCTAATAATCCAACAACCCTCAGCTGTTCATAGATCTCGTAGTCAATAATCTCTCCCTCTTTAACTAAGAGCTGACCTTCGCGAATCATCACTGGTTCTACGGAGTCACTCGCTTCTTGACGCTGTCTGTCTGTTGCTTCTAAATCATAAATATAGTTAGGGATAATAGCAAATTGTGCAATTTCAATCATGGCTTCAAGCAGTCTGTTGCTTACTGTTGAAATTGCAAATTGTTCATCTACTGATTGTTTAACATCTTGAAGGTTGCGGATGGAGATCTGCTCACCCATCGCTTCATATACAGCATTTGCCGTTGCCTCTTGGGCTATACGGAGCTGTGATTCTGTCGCCTCCATTAAAGTCAGAAGCGTTTCTTCTGATAAATCATTGCTTGTCCCAGACGAGAGAACTTCTTGAATATAGGCTAGCTGCTCCTCTCTTTTTTCCTCTTCTGTGGCAGCTTCCTCTACCCCTTCAACCGGTTCCTCTTCTTCAAGGGCAACACGCCTGACTAGTTCAAATATATCATTTACTTTCACCACTTGATTTTCAGCATATTCCCGCTTTAACTCATATACAGGACTGACAGCCTCTGTGGCTTCACTCCGTCTCTCTTCTGTTTCGATTTTGTTTTCCGTCGTAATTGGAGATCGAATATCGCGATCGGCGATTTGAGAGAGTCGGATATCTAAGGTCTCCGGAATAATATTTCCAATCATTGATGTATATAAGAAAACAGCCAAAATGATAAATAAAATGGTACGTATGTATCTATGATCGCGTACTCGTTTCCACCAAGGGAGCTGATCAATTGAAAATCGTTTTCTCAAGGGCTCTCCCCCCTTCTCATAAATAATAGGCAGTATGTATTACATTTATGCAGGCTGATAAACAGGACGAATGAACAGAGAAGACCCTCGTCAAGCGAGGGTCTTATTGAAGCGTTCACTTAGGTGTGACCACTACTGCTTGCTATTCAACTTTCCCCGTTTCTTTTTCATACGCATTTAAGATTTTTTGTACGAGCGTATGTCTGACAACATCTGATGCTTGCAAGTAAATAAAACCAATATCATTTAGTGATTTCAAATATTCTATGGCTACTTTCAAACCAGATTTCTTCCCTTTTGGCAGGTCAATCTGCGTTAAATCGCCATTAATAACCATTTTCGAGCCGAAACCAAGACGTGTAATGAACATTTTCATTTGTTCTTGGGTCGTATTTTGTGCTTCGTCTAATATGACAAATGCATCATCTAACGTTCGTCCACGCATGTATGCAAGCGGTGCCACTTCAATTGTTCCGCGTTCCATAAGTCTAGTCGTTGTCTCAACGCCTAACACATCGTGAAGGGCGTCGTAGATCGGTCGTAAATATGGATCTACTTTTTCCTTTAAATCACCTGGCAGAAAGCCTAAACTTTCTCCCGCTTCAACTGCAGGCCGAGTGAGAACAATTCGTTTAACACGTCCATCTTTTAGAGCGGCTACTGCTAAAACCACTGCTAAATAGGTCTTTCCAGTACCTGCAGGACCAATACCAAACACCATATCGCGCTTACGGATTGCAGATACATAATGCCTCTGACCAAGCGTTTTAGCAATGATCACTTTCCCTTTTGCATTTGTTGCTACTTTTTCCTCGTATAATTCATGCAGCTCATCTAATTGATCGCGCTTTGCAAGTTCAACGGCATATACGACATCTCGTTCAGATAAAGAGATCCCTTTACGAATAAGCTTAACAAAGCTCGCCAATACCTTTTCTACTACTTCTATCATAGTGGAATCTCCACTAACAGACACTTCTTCACCTCTTGTTACAATAGAAACGTCAAGCAGGTCTTCTAAACGCTTCAAATGTCGATCATTTGGACCGAGAAGCGCTTGTGTCTCATTTGTGTTTTTAACTTCTAGTTGAATCGACTTCGTCTCTGACAATAACATCAATCCCCTTGAATGATCGGTTGTGCCGATGTGATATCTTCTAGTACTTGGTAGTGAATCTTTAATTTAACTTTACCATTCTCTAAGGCTTCGTGCAAAACTTTTTCACCAATGATTTCCGCATCTTGAGGCAGGCGGCTGACAAGTTCAACACGCGCCATACGCTTAGCCTCTTCAATTGCTTCTTCTTTTGTATACGTGCGGTTATATGATGAGGTTTCACGAAATTCCTTACGTGTATACTTCAAAGGGAGAGTCCATTTAAAAAAGTGAAATTCCTTCTGTTCGGAAAATTCTTGAACCTGCTCAAATTCATGGGATCTATAACCCCAAAAAGGAATATTAATATTAAACATAGAAAGATAATGGCGATTTTTTGACTCTCCTGTCAGTGTTGTAAAAAGCCTTTCTAGCGGGATTGAAGCAGTCGATTTATACCAAATTTCACCACGAATATCAGCTACCGCAGCGACAATCTCCGTTTTTCCTTCTTTACCAATCTCACCGCTTACTAACATATCTCCTTTTTCCACAAAATCATTTGGTTTCACTTGCGCTTGTCCGTGCTCTACAAAAATATCATGGATGATTGCTTTCTTTTTGGCCACCAGGTGTCTCGGACTGACCCTTTCAGCTTCTTCAGGCAACTTTTGTTCAACTACTTCAAATTGATAGGTCGTCCCTTTTTGACGCACACCAACCCACGTAGCCCCGCTTACCTGCTCTGTCACATCCCGCTGAATTTGTTCTACACTCGGCAACGAAAATTGAAAGGTCCACGGTTTAATTCCCATTTCCGCGACTACTTGCCTTAACTCGTGTTCTACATGCGGAGAAGCCCCTTCCACTTCGACCTTCCATACCATATTTGAGAGAACAAGGATTACTGCCAAGCAAGCAGCCAGTCCAGCTACAAACCCTGCTCGCAAACTTACTTTACGAAGAACAGCAGGAGTCCCTTTTCGTTCAGCAAACGTTACTTTACAATCTGTTTTTCTAAGCAATGGCCTGATTTTCTTAGCATCTTCAATATCCATATAAAAGACAATACGCTCATCGCCTACTCTTTTTATCTTCCAGATGGAGAGCCTTTCTTCAATACAGCGATTTAAAAACCTTTCCGGATATGCACCATCCACCCTCACTCGAACATAGCCCTTCCATGCCTGCACCCAATTATTCCGCATGCCCGGTCCCCCTTTTACATATGTTATTTCTTCTAACTATTGCTCATTTAAATAAATGACTTGGTCAATCCGCCCTTCAAGCAGAAGCTCTTCTGGCAAAATGGTTTTAATAACAAATTGATCTCCTTTTATCAGAAGCTGCCCTTGTTTTAACAAGAGCCTTAATTCTTGGTTTGAAAATCGGAGGACCCCTCGATGATTTTCTATATAAATATGTAGCTGGCCAATCATTGTAATTCGAGGCAGATCCATCATGACATCTGCTGGCAGCTGCATGTTTTTCGTCATCCACACTCTCATCTGCTGTCTAATCTTTTTCATGGCACGACCCTCCCCCTTCTCTCATTTTTATGTAGGAGCTGTGCCGGTTATCACTTAATTCTCTTTTCCATTTATTTTTTCACACAAAAAAACCCGTACAGATGAATTCTGTACGGGTGTCTCTTATCTCTGACGTCTTATTTGCGAAAAGGTTTGATGAGGATTCTTCCCTCTAGGCTTCCCTAACACCTCAGCCCAAACAACTGCCTTCATTGCTTCTTTATTTGAAAGCCGGTTAAGCTCTAGATCCAACTTTGAACGCTTCTCACTTCCCTCGACAGGCTTCTGTGGTACCATTCGTTCAAATTGATTGACCGCTTCCCGCTTCTTATCTTTTAAGCGTTCATAACGGTCGTACAATTCTTGCTGACGATCGACCCCTTCTGCTACTTCTTTTTGTTGTGAGACAGGCTCAAAAGATACCGGCCTTTCTTCAAAACGAGGCTCAGGACGATCCTGCTCCGTCCTAGCTTGCGGTTGTTCCTGCTTAAAGATTTCTCTCCAATCAACCTGTTCTTCTTGACGTTGCTGCCTTTGACCAGGAGGCGGTTGTGGCTGCCTTCCTGGGCGATTTTGTTGTTCACCTTCTTCACCGCCCCTAGACATCCGGTTAAAGAAGCTCATAATCCCACCGATGACTAAAATGACAAAAAAGAGGTTTGAGAAAATAAAATCAAACAGAGACTCCACTACGTTCTCCTCCTTCCGTTACAAGAAGAGAGATGCATTATTGCCCACGCTTCTCGTTTGAGTCATCTTCTCCTGTTGCTTTACTGATTGACCCACGCATGTCTGTATCAGCCATCACATTTTGGTAGTTCATGTAATCCATAACTCCCATATTCCCTTTACGCAGGGCATCAGATAATGCCATAGGAACTTCTGCTTCCGCTTCAACAACCTTCGCACGCATTTCTTCTACTCGTGCTTTCATTTCTTGTTCTTGAGCTACAGCCATTGCACGACGCTCTTCGGCTTTCGCTTGAGCAATTTTCTTATCTGCTTCCGCTTGATCGGTTTGTAATTCAGCACCGATATTTTTGCCGATATCAATGTCCGCGATATCAATAGATAAGATTTCAAATGCTGTTCCAGCATCCAAACCTTTTGATAAAACGGTTTGTGAGATCATATCTGGGTTTTCAAGCACCTTCTTGTGGTTAGTAGCTGAACCGATCGTAGATACAATCCCTTCACCTACACGTGCAATAACGGTATCTTCACCAGCACCCCCGACAAGTCGGTCGATGTTTGCACGAACAGTAATACGCGCTTTCGCTTTTACTTCAATCCCGTCCATTGCCACACCGGCAATAAATGGTGTTTCAATTACTTTAGGGTTAACGCTCATTTGAACAGCTTCTAATACATCACGACCTGCAAGATCAATTGCTGCCGCACGTTCGAAACTAAGATCAATGTTTGCACGTTGAGCAGCAATTAGCGCATTTACCACACGGTCAACATTACCACCTGCTAAGTAGTGTCCCTCTAATTTAGAAGTGCTAAGGTCAAGACCTGCTTTAACCGCTTTAATTAACGGGTTTACAACACGTGCAGGGATAACTCGACGTAACCTCATCCCTACTAATTCAAAAATGCCGATTTTAACTCCTGCAGCTAGTGCAGAAATCCACAGCATAACTGGTACAAATGTGAAAAGCACTGCTAGGAAAATAATTAAAATCCCCAGCCCAATTAATAAACCAATACTACCTGGATCTAATACCATTTTGTTTCCTCCTTTAAATTATGAGTTCTTTTTTACTTCACGAACGACAATTCGCGAACCAGACGTATAGACAACCTGGATTTTCCTACCCTGTTCAATATATCCTCCCTCAGAAACAACGTCAAGGCGTTCACCACTAAAAACCGCAGAACCTGAAGGTCTTAAAGGCGTTAATGTTTCGCCTTCCATCTCGAGAAGCTCCGCTCGTGTATGATTTGAGATATATCCTTTTTCACTGCTCGTTGAATCTGTGAGAATCAATTTTTTCCACGGTCCCCGATTACCAAAGTATCTAAAGATAAAGACGGTTCCAATGGCTGTTAAGATCACAGCAATAAAGATCGAAATAACCATCGATGACATTGAGAAAGACGCTAAAAGCATTCCTCCTATAACCGCCCCTATCCCAAGGACCCCGAAGATTCCAAATCCCGGTATAAATATTTCAATCATAATAAGCAGAAATCCTATACCGAATAATAAAATCGATTCCCATCCGGCAAAACCTGCGAACAAATGACCAAAAAAGAACAGTCCAAGAGCTGATAGTCCCATAAAGCCTGGAACCCCAAAACCTGGAGAATACAACTCTAACACAAGTCCAAGACTTCCAATTGATAATAGAATCGGGATGACAACAGGGTGGGTGACAAATCTCGCAATTTGTTCAGCAAAACTGACTTGCATGTCACGTTCTGATACTTGTTCAAGCCCAAGATATTCGATCAACTCAGCACGGTTAGAAGCAATCGCTTCTGCATAACCTACCTCAATTGCTTCGCTTGGGGTAAGAGTTAGAAACTCTTCCTCACTCACACCAAGATCAGGGATTTCAATGGAGCGATCGGCCATGGCTAATGCATAAAGAGGATCTCGATCATTTAATTCGGCAGCTGCCCGCATTTCAGCCAGCCAATATGACTGCGCTTTTTCTTCTGCAGCATTCCCTGCTCCATCTATCACTCCTGCAGCTCCCATCGTTGTTCCTGGGGCCATGACAATTTGATCAGCATTTAAGGCAATATACGCACCTGCTGATATCGCTTCTTTTGTTACAAAAGCGATAATCGGTATATCAGTATTTTGCATCAGCCGAGCAATTTCTCCAGCTGCATCGACCGCTCCTCCCGGGGTATGGATTTCTAAAACAATATAGTCCGCCCCTTCATCAGCTGCCGATTGAAACGAGCGCTGCATAAAAGCCGCCAATCCTCTCTCTACGGTTTGTTCAACTGGTATGTAGTAAACTACGGTATCATCTGAGGTATTCGTTTCACTATAAACAAAGGATTGAAGCGGAATGAGCAGCAGTGCACAAAGAATAAATAGAAGAGAAATGTTGAGCCTAATTCTATTCACTATCTAACCTCCTTTCTCATTTGTCATACTTAGATTTACGGTGTAGATTAATAAAAGTTTCAACATTTTTTAGAATGCATCATTATCTTATCATGAATGATAAACGGAGTTCCACTTAGGACAAGCTCAATTAAAAAATGCCTCGCTTCTATAACAATAGAAACGAGGCATTTGTGTCATTTATGATAAGTGTTGTTGCACAAGACGATTCACAAGACCACCATCAGCTTTTCCTTTAACCTTAGGCATGATTGCTCCCATGACCTTACCCATGTCTGCTTTAGTGGAAGCACCCACTTCTGCAATCGTCTCTTTAACGATCTCAGAAACTTCATCTTCAGAAAGCTGTTCTGGCATATAGTCCTCAAGCACAGCGATTTCATCACGCAGCTTGGAAGCTAAATCTTCACGGTTTGCTTGTTCAAACTCATGGAGGGAATCCTTGCGTTGTTTCAGTTCGCGATTCAGCACCGTAAGGCTATCATCGTCCGTCAACTCACGTCCGAGCTTAATTTGCTCGTTTTGCAACGACGACTTTACCATACGGATGACAGAGAGTTTTTGCTTGTCTTTATTCTTCATCGCATTCTTCATATCTACGTTCAACCGTTCAAGAAGATTCAATGAATACACCCTCTCACTTCTTTAGAACTTACGTTTTCTTGCTGCTTCAGATTTCTTCTTACGCTTAACACTAGGTTTTTCGTAGTGCTTACGCTTTTTAACCTCAGCCAACGTTCCTTCTTTAGAGAGTGATCTCTTGAAGCGACGAAGTGCAGCATCAATCGATTCGTTTTTGCGAACACGAGTTTCTGCCATTTTATTTCCCTCCCTCCGAAACAACCAACTCAAACGGCACATCCATCCGAAGTGCACGTCTTTACAAATTATAATATAGCAATTTAGATTGGTCAACCCAAAAATTACTTAATTCCGCGTTAAATCCGCTTTTATCTCCTTTTTCATGAATAGAACCGACCTCTCAAATGGAGTCGGTTCTATTTATCAGATTGATTTCTATCGGATTTATTCTTCTATTAGATTAATTCTCTTATTAGGTTTATTCTTCTATCAACACAATCTCTCCATCTTCAATAGCCGCAATCGAGGCCATCCAATCAAACCCATTATTTTCTACACCCGTTAAGTGCCAAACAAGCTTATCTTCAGACAGAGCTTTAACTCCAGCATCCATTTGAGCCATGATCGCTTGCGGGTCTTCGACTGTCTCAGCTAATTTCATTGCTTCTACTAGAACATACATAGCTTGATAGTTAAAGGCTGATTCAGCAGTAGGTACACGACCTAATTCACTTTCAAAAGAAGCGATAAAGCTTTCTGCTCCAGGGGCATCACTGCTAATAATGGGAAGCATGCCAATCGCTCCTTCTATGTCATCGAAGTTGCCAAGCACCCCGTCCATTTCTTCAAATTTAGCCTGATCCATTACCATAAATCCACCTTCAAACCCTAGATCGCGTGCTGCTTTCATTAGAAGGGCTGTTGGTTCTGAAGGTCCGCCAACAAAAATGACATCTGGATTTTGATTTAGAGCATTGGTAACTATTGGGAAGAAATCTGTATCTTTTCCGAAATCAACTTCCCCGTCATAAACAACTTCCCCTCCAAATTCTTCCCAAACCGGCACCAGCTCCTCTGTCCAATCTTTGCCGTACTGTGTGGCAGTAGGGAGAAGTGCAAGCCTTGTTCCGAAACGTTCTTGTTGATATTTTACAAAAGGTTCTGGGTACTGATCATACGCCGGAGGGATACGCAACGTTAATTCATTCCCTTGATTAAGAATTTCAGGCTCGCTTGTGTAAGCGGCAATCATAAAGTCTTCCTGTTCATTAAACACTTGTGTTGCAAAAACTCCGCCGCTATGTGGAACGAAAACAACCGGAGTATTATGCTCTTGTACGAGGCGCCTCGCATTTGTAGCCGCTTCATTAGGTAAGTACTGATCATCATACGTCACGATATTTAATTTATATGTGGTCCCGCCTACTTCAAAGCCTCCAGCCTCGTTGATTTCCTCAGCTGCCATCCTCACTCCGCTTACCGTATTTTCCCCGTAAAAAGCAGCAGGCCCGCTTAAAGGACCAGTGTAGCCAATGTTAATAATCTCTTCTCCTGCGCTTACTTCAGGAACCTGTTCTTCCCCTTCACTTGAGCCCTCCCCGCTTTCGCCTCCCGTCGTTCCGCTTGCACATGCACCTAAGAGCATAGACATCACCACTGCACCTGAGATCAGCCACTGTTTCTTCATTTTTCATTCCCCCATTTTTTTGATATCTATCGAAATCCTAGGCACCGATGTATGCCTTGCGAATTTCTTCGTTTTGAAGTAGTTCCTCTTTTGTTCCCTCCACATTCAAGCGGCCGCCTTCTAGCACGTACCCCCTTGTTGATACAGAAAGTGCAGCATAGGCGTTTTGCTCGGCCAGAAGGACTGTGACACCTTCTTTGTTAATCTCTTTTATAATAGAAAACATTTTTTCAACGATTAAAGGAGCAAGACCTAGTGATGGCTCATCTAGCAATAGAAGCTTTGGCTTAGCCATTAGCGCACGACCGATAGCGACCATTTGCTGCTGCCCTCCTGACAGGCTGCCCGCAGGAGAATGACGTTTCCCAACTAAGTCAGGGAAAAGAGTGTACACATAATCAAGCTGTCTCATTAGCTCTTTTTTATTTCGTTTATACGTAAAGGCACCCATTTTTAAGTTATCATGGACACTCATCTGAGCAAAAAGCATTCGTCCCTCGGCACACTGGACAATGCCATCCCTTACAATTTGACTAGGGGAACGGCCTTTCAATGAATTTCCCTTAAAAGACAACTCACCGCTAGTTGGCCTCACTAAGCCGCTGAGCGTATGAAAAAGAGTACTTTTCCCCGATCCGTTCGCTCCAAGCAGAACAACGAGCTCTCCTTCTTCTACCGTAAGATTCACTGAGCGAAGAACGTCTTCTTGACCATGTGAAACGATTAGGTCTTTAAGCACTAACATTTGAATTCCCTCCTAGATAGGCTTCAATCACACGCTCATTTTTTTGAATGTCTTTTGGTGTGCCATTTGCGATTAATTCTCCGTGATTGAGAACTAAAATATGATCAGCCAGGGACATGACCATCGGCATTTTATGCTCAATTAAGCAAACTGTCTTTCCACGCTTCACCATTTTCTTCATCACTTCACTAAGACCCTCTGTCTCGTCTGGATTGACTCCAGCTGCCGGCTCGTCTAGTAAAACGAGTTTTGGATCCGTTGCAAGAGCGAGTGCAAAGGCAACTCTCTTTTGCTGCTCCTGAGTAATAGAATGAGCCTGTTCATACGCAAGCGATGTTAAGCCAACAAATTCCAGTGCTTCAAGCGCCTTATCGAGACATTTTTTCTTCTCATCCCTCTCGCGCTTTGTCCTGAAGATTGCATCAAACAATCCAGCTTTTGTTCTGAGCCGATGGCCAATCAACACATTATCTAATACGGTTGCTTGTTCAAATAGATGGGTCGTTTGAAACGTCCGTCCTACCCCTAGCCTCGCCACATGTTCTGCACGCATGTTGGTAATGTCCTGACCTGAAAGCTCTATCCTACCTGAAGTCGGTTGGTGAAACCCGCTAATTAAGTTGAAGAATGTGGATTTCCCAGCCCCATTTGGACCAATTATGGCTGTTATTTTACTTTCTTCAATTACAGCACTAACGTCATTGACTGCAGAAAGCCCCCCAAATTGCTTTGTAAGCTGATTAATGGTTAACAGCATTCCCGTTCTCTCCTTTCGTTGTTGTATTCGCATCTGCCACCTTCTGTTTCTTAGCTCGTTTAGCACGCCACATTAAATAACCCCCAACAATTCCACGTGGATAAAATAAAATTAGGAGTACGACTATAGGACCAAATACGAGCATTCGAAACTCCTCTAAAAATTGAAGCATTTGAGTAAGCACTACGACGATAAACGTTCCTATCAGCGGCCCGGCCAGAGTCCCTATACCGCCTACTAAGAGATAAAGCAAAATCTCAAATGCCACGTGAATATCAGCCATTTGCGGACCTAAAAACCTGACATAAGAGGCATATAGGGCTCCTGATAAACTAGCAAGCCCTGCTGATATGACAAAAGCGAGAAGCTTATTTTTCATTACAGAAATTCCTAAGGTTTCAGCAAGCTCTTCGCTGTTACGGATTGCAACAAACGTTTTACCTAGCAATGAATGGAACAAACGATACATAAAGAAAATGGTCAATAGAAGGAAGAAGAGCATCAAATAGTAGTAAGACTGGATGGATTCAAAGGTAAGTGGTCCAATCGGTGCTGGATTCGGTATGCCGATCAGCCCGCGAACCCCGCCAGTCAGCTCCGATTTGTAAATAATTAAGTAAATTAGAAAGCCAACTGACATGGTATAAATCGCAAAAAAGTGTGATTTTGTTCTAAGCGCCACTATCCCGATAAAAAAGCTGATGATTGTAGTAATGACAATTGCTAAAACGAAGGCTGCCCAAAAGGGAATACCGGCATTAATCGTTAACAAACCAAGACTGTAGGCACCAATTGCGAAAAAACCTGCATGTGCTAACGAAAGCTGGCCTGTGAGCCCGGTAATCGTATTTAACCCGTAGACAGCAATCGTCCAGATAAAGACGAGGATTAAAATTTGAAGATAGTATTGATTGGGTACTAGAATAGGAAACAGCAGAGCAGCCACGAGCAAGGCAAGCAAGAGATACGTTTTTTTAGTCATCTTCAAATCACTTAACCCCCTTTGCAAATAGCCCGTTTGGCTTCATCGTTAAGATCAACACAAGAAGAACGAAAGCAATTAAGTCTTTGTAATCTCCGGATATATACGTTGCTCCGAGACTCTCGGCCATACCTAGAATATAACCTCCAATAATTGCGCCTGGTATGCTGCCCATTCCGCCAATAATAATAATGACGAATGCCTTCATGATCACCAAGTTCCCCATACTTGGAAAGACTAGATTAATAGGAGCTGCAAGAGTTGCTGCGGCAGCTGCTAAACCGCCTGCAATCGCAAAGGTTAACATCGATACCCTTGTGGCATTAATTCCAACAAGAAAAGCACCATTTTTACTTTGTGACATAGCGATAATCGCTGCTCCAGTCATCGTTTTTGTTAAAAATAGATGGAGAGCATACATCAGGGCAACAGCTGCTATGATGACCAATAAACGCTGCATCGTAACAGTTAGGCCGAAGATCTGAATCGTATCTCCATACGGGGTAACCATTCGCTGGTACTGGCTTCCCCACATATATTGAGCGAAAGATTCAAGGAAAAACAGAATACCGATGGAAGCAATCATAATTGGTAAAGGGTCTTTCGAATCTAGACGACTAAATACAAGACGCTCCATTAAAACAGATAACAAAGCGATCACAATGACGGCAATAATTAAACCAATCCAGTAATGCACCCCAAGTGCTGTCATGACGGTCAAAGCAATGTAGGCTCCCACCATATAAAGTGCGCCGTGGGCAAAATTAGGTACATGCAATATTCCAAAAACTAGCGTCAATCCTAATGCAACCAGACTGTAAACGCTTCCAACAGTGAGTCCGTTTAAAATCTGCTGAAATAAAAGATCCACCACTACTCCTCCTCAACATAATCTACGCCCGCAACATACTGACTAGATAGTATTTATATTAGTGATGTATGCCTGTGCCCAAAGAACTATTCCAAAAAAAAGCCAGACTCATTCTCATTCGTCTGGCTCTCTCTAGATGTTATGGCTTTAAGATTAATTTCCCTATCGTTTTTCTTCCTTGCATTAACTGGTGAACCTTTGCTGCTTCATCAAGCGCATACGTACCACCAATTTGAAGCTTTAACTGTCCGCTTCCTACATAGTCTAATAGCTCTTTCATGCTTGATTGCAAGAGTCTTGGCTTTCTCATAATTTGTGGTAAGAAAAAGCCAATGACAGATTGGTTTCGGGCCATTAAGGAAGATGGGTTAAAAGGACTTTGCTCCCCGCTTGCCACCCCGTATACAACGAGCCTGCCAAAAGTCGCTAAGCACTTAAGGGTATCAATAAATACCCGGCCGCCTGCCATCTCAAGAGCTACATTAACACCCCTTCCGTTCGTAGCCTCAAGTACTTGTTCATACCAATTATCCTCGGTGTAATTTACAAGTACATCGGCTCCAAGCTCACCAGCAAGTTCAAGCTTTTCTTTCGTGCTTGCTGTAGCGATGACTTTTCCTGCACCCATTAACTTTGCAAGCTGAACAGCGATCGTCCCTACACCGCCGGCTGCTGCATGAACGAGCACCGTATCACCTTCTTCAAGCTGCCCCATAGTTTTTAAAATATGGTAGGCACTTAACCCCTGCAGCGGAAGAGCCACTGCTTGTTCAAAACTGACCCCATCAGGAATCAGCATTAATCCACGTTCATCCGCAATCGAATATTCAGCATAACCTGTCGCTTTCTTAGATCCCAATAGAGTTACGACTCGATCCCCTGCTTTAACCGTACTGACATCACTGCCGACTTCATCAACAATACCAGCGACCTCTGCACCAGGAACGAACGGGAGCGGAGTAGGTACGACATATTGACCTTCACGTCTTGCTGTGTCTGCATAATTCACACCAATTGCTTCTATTTTTATGATTACTTCGTTTGCTTCTGGGTTAGGCTTATCTAATTCAACCATCTTTAACACTTCTGGTCCGCCGTATGTTGTAAATTGAATAGCTTTCATCATTTTTTCCTCCCTTAATTCCCTTTAAATTGTGGTCTGCGTTTTTCTTTAAAAGCTTGAACACCTTCTAGGTGATCATGTGTAGTGACCATCATCGCTTGAGTTGTTCGTTCTGCTTCAAGTACATCCGCTAAAGAGGTCGTATCTGCTAGGTTAGTCAACTTTTTCATTAAACCAATCGCTTTTGTAGGACGCTGCGTGAAAGACAGTGCATATTCACGAACCTTCTCCTCCATTTCAGCTAAAGGATAGACATGATTAACCAAGCCCCACTGCTGGGCTGTTTTTGCATCGAGCGGTTCGGCCCTAAATAAGAGCTCTTTCGCTTGATACGGTGATAAAGATTTCGGAAGGAAGTAATGCCCCCCGCCATCTGAGACCAGACCGACTTGTGCAAAGCTTAAGATGAATGAAGTATCTTCTGCTGCAACAATCAAATCGCAGGCAAGAGCCAAATTAAATCCAGCTCCGGCAGCAAAACCATGTACTGCTGCAATAATCGGCTTCTCAAGTGATCTCATCTGCTTAATCAGCTCATTTAAATGTCCGATATGGTTATACACATCAACCGGTGCTGCCTCTCCCATCGTCTTCACATCACCGCCAGCGCTAAAAGCACGGCCATTTCCGCGCAGCACGATCACTTTTACCTCTTGGTCTCCTTCTGCATTCAGGAGAGCTTCTTCGATGCCTAGGATCATTTCCGGGCTAAATGCATTCAAGGCATTCGGCCGGTCTAATGTAATCTCCAATACCCCGCTTTCTTGTTTTACGAGAAGGTCCTTGTATTCTTTTACACTCTTTTTGCTTTCTACACTCATGCCCTCATCTCCTTTATTAAACGGTTAACCAGCCGCCATCTATTAATAAATCCGTACCGGTGATATAGCTTGCATCACTTGACGCTGCAAATGCGATCGTTTTAGCGACTTCTTCGGGCCTGCCGACACGACCAAGCAACGTATGTCTCTCAATTGCTTGATTAAACGCCGGATTTTTTAAACCGTTTTCTGTCATAGGCGTTTCAACAAAGCCTGGAGAAACCGAGTTGACACGTACATTATGCGGCGCAAGTTCTCCTGCAAGTGATTTTGTTAAATGAATAACGGCAGCCTTGGCAGTACTGTAGCTTGGAATCTTTGCCCCTGCTTTATGACCTGAAAGTGAAGCAATATTAACGATCGCTTTATTCTCCGATTCTGATTTAATCATCAATTTACCTAAATGCTTCGACATCAAGAACACACTTGTTACATTTGTTGTTTGGACGTGATTCCAATCCTCTTCTTCTAGAGAAAGAATCGCCCCGCCTTGAGATGTTCCCGCATTATTGATTAACACATCAAGCCTCTCAAAATTGGATTCTACATAATCAGCTAATAATTCCACTTCTTCTTCTACCGTGACATCACAAGTGTAAACATACGCACAGCCTTCACGTAGTTGATTGTTCATCTCAACTGCTGTCTCTTCTAATTTTTCTCTCCGGCGCCCGACGAGGATGACCACTGCCCCTTCACTTGCCAGTTGAATAGCAGAAGCCTTCCCGATCCCGCTTCCTGCACCGGATATGAGTACAATGTGATTTAGAAAACGCTGCAATCGGCACACATCCTTTTGTAATGGGTTAAGATCCTAAACGAATATAACGTCCACTTTCATTTACAGAACTTGCAATAGAACGATTTCTAGCTACTCGATCAAGGAATGTAATCTCATTAAATAGCTGATTAATTAATTTCCTTATTCCTTCTACTTCTTTTGATGCCGTCATCCCATTTACTAATTCATCACAAGCCGTTCTAACTCGGCTGACAGAAGACTCTAGTACTGTTGTAGCAAGCTGAACTTGAAGGTCATTTTCACTTTTAATTGCCCTTAGTACAGCTGATTCAGAGGCATAGAGCTCAATTCCAATGTCTGCAAGCTTGATTAAAATTTCCTGCTCAGACTCAAGCTCTTTACCAAATTGCTGATACGAAAGGCCAGCTAAAGCTAAGTAAACCGTACGCAAGGTATCAACAACTCCTCGCTCATTGCTTAAAATCCCTGAATACGATTCTTGCTTCCCGCTCTTCAAATGATCGATCGCCTGATTAATTGCTTGTTGAACTGGCAGTTCCCCTTTCGCTCCTTTTTTCAAGAAAAGACCAGGAACAAGCAGGCGGTTAATCTCATTGGTGCCTTCAAAAATGCGATTTATACGAGAGTCGCGATACATCTGCTCAATCGGGTATTCTTTTATAAAGCCTGCCCCGCCATGCAGCTGAAGAGATTCGTCTACAACATAATCAAGTGTTTCTGAGCCATAAACTTTACAAATTGCACATTCGAGCGCGTATTCCATCATCCTTTTTCCAACTTCACCGACAGAATGCGTATCATCTATTTCACCTAATGCTCCTTCTAGCAGATCAGCCGTTCGGTATTGAAGCGATTCCGCAGCAAAGATTCGTGCAGCCATTAAAGCTACTTTTTCTTTCGTAATTCCAAATTCGCTGATGCGCTTTTTAAATTGCTTGCGTTCGTTTGTATGCTCTATAGCAAGCTTTAGAGCTCCTTTAGCAGCACCCATGCAGGCAGACCCTAAATTAAACCTCCCTAAGTTCAAGACATTAAAGGCAATCACGTGCCCCTTCCCAACTTCACCGAGCACATTTTCAACCGGAACCTCACAATCTTCTAAAATGACGCTTCGAGTAGAAGACCCTTTAATCCCCATCTTTTGCTCTTCTGGCCCTAAAGAGAGCCCTTTGAAATCTTTTTCTAAAATAAAGGCGGTAAATTGATCCCCGTTTACTTTTGCATACACAATAAACGTATCCGAGAACACCGCATTCGTTATATAAAGCTTCGTCCCGTTTAAGATATAATGAGTTTTTTCCTGATTAAGAACTGCTGTTGTTTTAGCTGCGAGAGCGTCTGATCCTGATGAAGGCTCCGTTAAACAATAAGCCCCTAAATAGTCACCTGAGGCAAGCTTTGGCAAGTACTTATTCTTCTGCTCTTCATTTCCAAAGTAGGTAATTGGCAGGGTAGCAATACATGTATGATTCGAATGCGCAACCCCGTAGCCGCTTGACCCGCCGATCTCCTCTCCAACGATTCCTTTACTGACTTTATCTAAACCAAGCCCTCCGTACGCTTCAGGAATGCTATGTGCTAGAAGCCCAAGCGATCCTGCTTTTTTCAAAAGCTGGACAATCTTTTCAAAATCTTGATTTTCAATCTCCTCACGGTAAGGTGCTACTTCTCTTTCAATAAATTGTCTAGCTGTCTCAGCAATCATTTTTTGTTCTTCATTTAGATCTTCAGGTGTAAAAAGATCCTCCACTTTCATACTCTCTACTAAAAAGCGCCCGCCTTTTAACTTACGCTTTGTTTGTTCCACTGCGAACAGCTCCCTTCTTAGTAATCTGTTTATTCTGATAAATAGGCACAACATGATCTACTCCAAGTTCCACAACCTCTCTCACATCTTCTTCAAATCCGTGACTTAAAATAAATTCACCGACTGCTGATTGGATGAGAAGGTCATAGGCACCAGCATTACTATGGAATAAAACTTCTGCTGCAAGGCCAGCATCATTTATAGTGAATGGACCCTCTAGTTGATCTCTTAAACAAGAAACGAGGTAACCTGCACCGTAAAAATCCTCAAGACAAAATTGATTAGAAGAACCAGAGCAAACAATGATGATTTTTTGCCCGGGCTTAAGGTGTGAAGCAACGTCTCTCGTAACCGCTTCGCCGTTCCGTAAGCAAGCCGGGTAAATGACTTCTGCTCCAACAGACCTGTTCAATGCAACCGTCCCATTGGTCGTCGCTAAGATGACTACTTTATCTTTTACATAACTTTTTAATAGGGATGGATTGGGCGGTAGAAAGCCGTCAATTACCCTTCCTTCTTTCTCACCGACCAGCACAAATTCATCTGGGTGATACTGAGCTGAGAGTCTATGAGCGTCTATATCACTTAAAACCGGAATGACAGCTTTGGCCCCGTAAGATAAAGCTAAAGCAATTGTAGAAGTAGCCAGCAGAACATCTAAAACGATGACTGCCTCTCCTTTTAATTTATCTGGTTCAATCTCTTCTTTCTTTAGAAGCACATGTATATGTGTCAACCATCAACACTCCTTCTCTTTCCACCCGATTACAATTTAGTACTAGCCGTTTGCCTTCCATGAAGAATGAGAGCTTGCACCGTATGATTAAAGTGTTGGAAGCGCTTGTCATTCGTTTGTCCTTTGTGATAACGATAGTAAATCTGCTGGGCAATTACAGCCAATTTAAAGTAAGCAAATGTTAAGTAATATTCAATATGCTCCACTTCTCTCCCGCTCTTTTTTGCATACTCGCTAACCCAGTCCCGCCTCGTTAAAAATCCTTCATTTACTGTAACAGGAGGTTTACCGAAGCCTTGTTTTAAAAGTTCAGGGTCATCGGGACGGGTCCAGTAACTCAATGCGACACCCACATCACAAAGCGGATCACCGACGGTCGTCATTTCCCAATCAAACAATCCAACCATTTGACCATCTTTTGAGAACATTGCATTGTTAAGCTTATAATCGTAATGGATGACTGTCGTATCTTTTGAAGCTGGAATGCTGTCCGCTAGATAAGCTGTTAATTCTTCTAACCCTTTATGATCATCGGTTTTAGCTTGGTGATAGCGTTTAATCCAGCCATGAACCTGTCTTTCTAAAAAACCCTCAGGTCTAGTAAAATCTACAAGCTTGGTATTCTTGTAATCTATAGCATGCAGGTCTACAAGCCGATCGACCATTTGAGTAGAGATGGTATGGGCTAATTCTTTTGTAGGTTCTAGATCACTAGGAAACTCTGTATCAAGAACAATGCCCTGTTTTCGTTCCATCAGAAAGAACGGGGCACCAATAATTGATGGGTCTGAACAAAAATGTAGAGGTTTTGGTATGATTGACAAATGTGGAGCAAGTGCTGCCATAACCGTTGATTCACGTGCCATATCATGAGCACGCTTGGCAACCGGCCCCATCGGCGGTCTTCTAAGTACTGCTTCATAATCCCCTATTTGAAGTAAGTATGTGAGGTTTGAATGACCTGCTTGAAATTGAGTAATGACGAGATCCCCTTCAGGCAGATCTTTCACTTCCTTTTTAAGATAAGCCAAGAGGGAGCTTGAATTCAGCTCCTCCCCGGCCCTAGGCACTTTCGTTTGTTCCATCTCACTCCCCCCTTAACGATGCTTGAATTCAGGTTTTCTCTTTTCAATAAAGGCACTAACTCCTTCTCTAATATCTTCCGTTTGAAAAACTTCCGTAAAAAGGTCGGCCTCATGTTCGATCGCTTGCGGGAAGCTCATATCCATCCCTTCGTCTACCGCACGTTTAATACATGAGAGTGCCGGAAGAGAATGACGTCTAATTTGCTTAGCAATCTGGACCGCTTTTTCTAAGCCTGCCCCGCTTTGTGTGACATGGTTCACCAGCCCGATCTGCTGCGCCGTCTTTGCATCAATTGGTTCCCCTGTATACATTAATTCCTTCGCCTTCGCTTCTCCAATTAAGCGCGGCAAACGCTGTGTTCCGCCTCCACCCGGGAATAATCCTAACTTAATTTCTGGCAGCCCGATTTGTGTATGCTCTTCTGCAATACGAATATCAAAGGTTAATGCAAGCTCACAACCGCCGCCAAACGTGAGACCATTTAAAACCGCAATTGTCGGCTTTTCAAAAAAGTCAATTTGATTTAGCACTGCATGTGTTTCCATTACCGGTTCTTTCATGTTCGGGTGATCCATTAATTGAGGGAATTCTTTAATGTCTGCCCCTGCCATAAAGGCTTTATCACCTGCACCAGTTAAAATAACAACGACTGTTTCAGGATCTTCCGATAGCTGTTGAAACGTATCTCTTAAACTAGCAATCACATCTTTATCCATCACATTAAGAGGTGGATTATTAATTGTAACGATAGCCAATCCTTTTTCTTTTTCTACGCTCACTTTAGCTCCCATTAACTCTTCACCTCTTTTTTAGAGTAGTCATACCAGCCTTTACCTGTCTTTCTTCCTAATTCGCCTGCTTTTACTTTTTCTTCAATACATTTTGCCGGTAAATCTTCAGGGTCGTTCGTTTCGGCATAACGCTGCTGATTCACAAAATACGCTACATCAATACCTGATAAGTCCATTAGAGCAAAAGGTCCTATTGGATGATTCAATGCTTTCTTGCAAATAAGATCAATATCTTCAAAGCTTGCATATCCTTCTTCATATAACGCCACAGCTTCCTTTGTTAATGCACCGAGAATCCGATTTGCAATAAAACCTGAGATTTCTTTATGAAGGAGGACAGCCGTGCGGTTCATTTTTTCACTTACTGCCATCGCAGCCTGAGCTGTCTCATCGGACGTTAGATCACTTTTCACTACCTCAACACAGTCCATCACTAGAGGCGGAAAGAAAAAGTGCATATTACATACTTTTTCTGGACGTGAGGTAGCTTCAGCAATTTTCGAATTAACAATGGTTGAAGAGTTCGTTGCTAAAATGGTATGCTGCGGTGTTAGTTCATCTAGCTTTGAAAAGAGCTCTTTTTTCACATCAAGTTTTTCTACGACAGCCTCTATCACAAAGTCTGCCTCACGAACAGCTGCATTTAAATCTGTTGTGAAATGAAGCCGATTAAAAGCCTTTTGAAGCGATGCTTCGTCAATCTTACCTTTGGTTACCCATTTACTCATTTGAAACTCTAGACTTTCCTTTGCTTTGTCTAACGAAGACTGCTCGATATCCTGCAAATAAGTCTCATATCCTCCTAAAGCGGATAACATGGCAATTTGATGTCCCATCGAACCTGCTCCAATCACTGCTATTCGTTCAATTTGATAATTGTTCATGTAATACTCCCCCTATTAATACTAACCAGTTAGTATGTTACATTCGTAAAAAGTCCTAATACAGGACTATTACGCCTTTTTCAAGCCATTTAACATGAAGTCAATATAGATGGTAGAAACAGCTTTCTCATCAAGAGCTCCTTTAGGGTCAAACCAATGATAACTCCAGTTGACCGCACCTAAGATAGCCAGTGTGACAATATTGACATCAAGGTCTTCTCGGAATTCTCCTGACCCTACTCCATCTGCAATAACTTGATTCATATTCAATCTGAATGCATCACGTTTTTTGAAGATGTCTTTTAAATGTTCTTCATTTAAGTGCTGCATCTCCCTGAAGAATACTCGCGCACTTTGTCCCTGTCCCTCGATGTGTTTCATTAGCATATAGACCATATCGAATAATCTTGCCTCAGCGGTTTTTGTTTTTTCAATAATCTCACGCTGACTCATTAATAGATCTTCTATATAGCGCAAATGAATTTCCATTAACAGTTCTTCTTTGCTCTTAAAATAATAATAGAATGTTCCTTTCGTTACACCAAGACCATCTACAATATCCTGGATTGAGGTTTCTGTAAAACCATGTTTGCCAAACAAATCAATACTAACTTCAATTATTTTTTCTTTCATTCATAAACGCCTCACTATCTATCTAAACTGATCCGTTTAGTATACCACAATCCAGACCAAATCTTTGCATCATTTCGCTCCGAAATTAGCAGTGACCGGCCATGTTTAGTCAGTATATCTAAGGCTTAAGCAGTGTAGATTAATACGTCAGTCCTCCGCCATCCACCATTAACGTTGTACCCGTAATATATGAGGCTTTATCAGAAGCTAAAAACTCAATTGCTTGGGCAACCTCTCGTGCTTCCCCTACACGTTTTAATGCATTTGCTGTGCTAATGATTTTCCATTTATCTTCGTGAGTCCTCCATCCATCTACAATAGATGTGTCAATCACACCAGGAGCAACAGCATTTACACGAATACGGTCTCTTCCATATTCAAGAGCAGCATTCTTCGTCAACGTAATGACACCAGCTTTAGACGCATTATATGGGGCGACAAATTTCTTCCCTTTAAAACCTAACAGACTAGAAACATTTACAATTGCCCCGCCGTTTTTCTTCATAAATGGAATTGCGTGCTTCATCCCGAGAAACACACCTGTCAAGTTCACATCAATCACTTTCTGCCATTCAAAAAGTGACATCTCCGTTAAAGTTGTTTCGTGATTGCCAATGCCGGCATTGTTTACTAAAATATCTATTTGACCATATGTTTCGGCTGCTATTTGACATGCATTCTTTACTTCCTCTTCATTTGAAACGTCACAACGAACAAATGTAACATCTCCCCCGCTGCCGCTTAGTTCCTCACAAGCTGCCTTTCCTTTATTCTCATCGATATCAACGATCACCACAGACATTCCTTGGTTAAGAAAGCAATGAGCTGTTGCTTGCCCAATTCCTCCTGTGCCACCGGTTACTAAAGCTGCTTTGTTCATCCTCTTCACCTCCTTACATCGCGTGCATCCCGCCATCCACTACGATCACTTCACCAGTGACAAAGTTTGAAGCCGCTGTAGCTAAAAATAGCGCAACTCCTTGCAGATCCTGCTCACCGCCTAGACGCTTTAGCGGAGTCCGGTCAATAACAAAGGATTCCCCTTTAGCTAAGAGCCCTTTAGACATTTTTGTAGGGAAAAAACCAGGTGCTATAGCATTTACATTAATGCCGTATTGCCCCCACTTTGTTGCAAGATCCTTCGTAAAGGTGATAACGGCTCCTTTACTCGTGTTATAGCCTATTGTATCCATAAAACGAGGATCAGCTCCACCTAGACCCGCTACAGAGGCAATATTTATGATTTTGCCTGATTGTTGTTTAATCATCACTTTGCCTGCAGCTTGAGCCATTAAAAATGAGCCTGTGACATTCACATTCATTACTTTATTCCACGCTTCAAGAGGCATTTCATCTGCTGGGGCTCCCCATGTTGCCCCGCTGTTATTCACAAGAATATCGATCGAGCCGAATGTATTAACTGTCTGCTTAATTACTCGGTCGACGTCTTCTTTATTTGTTACATCACATGCAGCGGCAATGGCATTAACACCTTTAGCTTTTAATTCTTCTGCCACTTCATTGCATGCCTCTACTTTCCTTGAACATAAGACAAGGTTTGCTCCTGCATCAGCAAATGCATGGGCCATTTGTTTACCTAGGCCGCGACCACCGCCTGTAACAATCGCTGTTTTTCCTTTCAAATCAAATAGAGATAATGCATTCATATACTTCACACCTTCATTTTTAATTTGGATGAGACTAGGACACAATTAACGTGTGTGCTTCATGATGCGAACAACACACTAATCTAACGTATGAGCTATACGTAGACCTCCTAGCAGGCATAAGTAACCTAAAATAACCCTCCTTATAGTGGTTGTTGATTTCCGCTTCAGGCACTCGCTTTCCGCGGGCGGTCCGGGAGCCTCCTCGTCGCACGCTCCTGTGGGGTCTCCCCTGGCCACGCACATCCCGCAGGAGTCCCGCACCTTCCGCTCCAATCAACGGAGGGAGAATGTTGTTAAGTTACTCCCATTTTTATAAGAAGAGTTCAGTGACCTCAGCGGTTGAACCTAAGGATGTCTGCATTTTTAAAAGTCTGAACTGAACCATAACTAAATCGCCACTTAATAATTACAAAACGTAATAACCTAGCGGATGAAATATGCGTAGACTCCTGTGTGTACTAGAGCAGGGGTGAGATCCCACAGGGCAAAAGCCCAAGGAAGCTCACCAGCTCCACACGGAAAGCGAAGTATATTTCAAGAGCGGATGATACATAGGCCGCATTCGCATTCAGATTCCCTTAAGTCCCAGCCTCAACCTTCGTTTTAAGACGACTGTTCCGCTTTTACTTTTGCTAACTCTTCATCACGAAGCTTTCGCTTTAACAGCTTTCCTACGGCTGATTTTGGCAGTTCATCACGGAATTCAACTGCTGTTGGTACTTTATATGCTGCCATGTGTTTTCTGCAGAACTCAATGATCTCCTGGCTTGTTAGAGTACTAACAGGCTTAGGAGTGATATAGGCTTTCACTGTTTCTCCTCTGTAAGGGTCCGGCAGACCTAGTACAATGACTTCTTGAACTCCGGAATGCCCATAGAGGACTTCTTCAATTTCACGCGGGTAGACATTATAGCCGCTTGCTAGGATCATATCTTTCTTACGGTCGACTATGCTGAAATATCCTTCTTCATCCATTTTTGCTAAATCACCAGTGAAGAGCCAGCCATCTCGCAGCGTTTTCTTCGTTTCTTCAGGCTTTCTCCAGTACCCCTTCATCACTTGCGGCCCTTTGATAATCATTTCTCCCACTTCACCAACGCCAACTTCTTCCCATCCTGCATCCGTTTCAGCAACCACTTTCGCATCTGTGTTCGGAAGAGGTATGCCGACACTACCTGCTTTTCTTTCTTGAAACGAAGGATTAAAGTGAGTAACCGGTGCTGCTTCACTGAGCCCGTACCCTTCACAAAGCTTTCTTCCTGTTCCTTCTTCAAAAGCTTCAAGTGCTTCTACTGGTAAGGACGAGCCCCCGCTGACATAGCTTTCAACTAGATCTAAACCAAACTCTTTATACTTCCCAACTTGATTAAAGCCGACATACATCGTTGGCACGCCCCCAAATTGAAACGGCTTTTCTCGTTTAATCGTCTCTAGTACTTCAGGCATGTCAAAACGTGGAATGAGTATCTGATTTCCGCCATGACGGATCGTGACAAAGTTACAGCAGGTCAAGCTGAAGATATGAAATAATGGCAGAACATTAACCACTTTTGCATTATGAGGAGGGCTAACATCCCCGCTAAACATAAAGTCATAGGTTTGCTCTGTATTAGAGATGAGGTTCATATGAGTGAGCATAACCCCTTTTGATACGCCAGTCGTTCCCCCTGTATATTGCAACACAGCAAGGTCCACTTCAGGATCAAGAGAGTGTTGTGGCGCCGGTGCAGATGCCCCTTTCAAATAAGAATCAAACATGATATCATCACCCTCAAGCTCCACCTCTGCATCCGGCTTAAGAGCAACAACAACTGCTTTTTTAGTTAGTACTTTATTGCGTACAGATTTAAAAAGAGGATATAAATCTGAGAGAATCACAATATGGGTTGCTTCAGAGTCATTTAAAATATACTCAAGCTCCCTGGCAACATACATTGGGTTTACTTGGACAACCACGCCGCCTGCGCGAAATGTACCAAATAATGAGAATAGATAATGTGGACAGTTTGGCAGCATGATCGCTAGACGATCCCCTTTATCAAACTGATCTTGATGCAGCGCACCTGCTAATGCTTCACTATATTTTTGTAGCTCCTGATACGACCACGTTTGCCCGTAAAAGGTAATGGCCGTATTCGTTCCATGTTTTTTAGTTGTATCGTTTAATAAGTCAGTTAAGGTTCTTTTCTCAATGGTAGATTTCGCCTCTAAATTATTCTCATATAAAGCAAGCCAACGTTTATCCATCTCTTATTCCTCCCCAACAGTAATAGGTGATTGTAAGTACGGTTTTAACTCTTGCTTAGCAATTGCTGCTAGATGGACTTCATCCGGCCCATCTGCAATTCTTAACGTACGAATATTGGCATACATCGCGGCGAGCGGAACGTCCTCGCTCACACCAGCTGCACCGAATGCTTGAATGGCACGGTCGATCACTCTGAGCGCCATTTGCGGAGCAATCACTTTAATCATCGCAATTTCTTTTTTCGCTACTTTATTTCCAACTGTATCCATCATCGAAGCAGCTTTTAACGTAAGAAGCCTTGCCTGTTCAATCTCAATCCTAGAGGTTGCAATCCACTCTCCTACGACACCTTGCTTCGCTAGAGGCTTGCCAAAAGGAGTTCTTTTGACAGCTCGTTCACACATTAACTCCAAGGCGCGTTCAGCTGCACCAATCGTCCTCATGCAATGGTGAATCCTCCCTGGCCCTAGTCTTCCTTGAGCAATTTCAAACCCTCGCCCCTCACCTAGAAGAAGATTAGACTTTGGCACTCTTACATTTTTAAACTCAATTTCAGCGTGTCCATGCGGGGCATGGTCATATCCAAAGACCGGCAGCATCCTCTTAATTTTTACCCCTTTAGTGTCCATCGGAACAATGATCATTGACTGCTGCTTATGTCTGTCGGCATGGGGATTGGTTTTACCCATTAGAATAAGGACTTTACAGCGCGGATCACCAGCTCCAGATGACCACCATTTACGACCGTTTATAACGTATTCATCTCCATCAGATTGAATATCAATCGAAATATTTGTGGCATCAGATGAAGCAACATCAGGCTCTGTCATTGCAAAAGCTGAACGAATCTCACCATCAAGCAAAGGCCTCAGCCAGAGAGCTTTCTGCTGTTCTGTGCCATACCTCACAAGAACTTCCATATTCCCTGTATCAGGGGCGTTACAATTAAACACCTCAGGTGCGATAAATGAACGGCCCATAATCTCACAAAGCGGTGCATATTCTAAGTTTGTCAGCCCTGCTCCCTCTTTCGCGTCTGGCAAAAACAAGTTCCACAATCCAGCTTCTTTAGCTTTAGCTTTTAACTCGTCCATGATCTGTGGATTTCCAGAAAATCTGTCTGGAAATTGATTTAACTGTTCTTCAAACAACATTTCATTCGGATAGATATGTTCGTCCATAAATGATGTCAATTCTTGTTGTAAGCGCTTTACTTTTTCACTAAAAAAAAAGTCCATATTCAACACCTCTCCCTGCTATTCGACAAACTTACTAACCAGTCGGTATGTTGAAGATAAAAAAATATACTCCTATGTATAGAACCACCCCTCTATAATCCACAAGAGTTAATCTCATTTATTACTATACCTAAAAATATCTGAACATTCAATCATTAAATAAACTTTTTTTCAGTCATGCCTCCTGATGTTTGTCCATAGAGTGGTAAAGAGGTGATTCACTTGTTCAAGGAATTATTTTCTCTTTTTGCCGTATTTATTGCTCTGTTTCTATTTGGAATGATCATCATGCGAGCAGGGCTGCTTCCACTTGGAGGAGAACTTTTTCAACGAAATGTACACCGATTTACAGATAAAGCATGGAAAGGCTTACTCATTGGAACAGTGGCGACCGCCATGCTCCAAAGCAGCTCAGCAGTTCTTGTGATGACTGTAGGACTCGTTGCAGCGAATCTTTTAACCTTCAGGCAATCGATCGGAATTATTCTTGGAGCGAATATTGGGACGACCATTACAACAGAAATATTGGTCCTTGATCTCTCTCACTTTATTATTCCCTTGCTTCTAACGGGTCTTGTAGCTTTATTTATTCCAAAGAAAAAAGCATTTAGCATCGGTTGTCTTACCTTTGGCTTGGCATGTATCTTTATAGCAATGGATGGGTTGGAGTCGCTTGCGTATCCATTAAGCAACCTTCCCTCTGTCCACACGTTATTTCACTTTACAAATGATCATTCATTTACAGGAATTTTAATAGGGGCTGCATTAACCGGTCTTGTCCAATCAAGCACAGCAACTACTGCTATTGCGATGGGATTTATGAGTGATCATCTCCTAACCTTAAAATCTGGTATAGCGATTATGCTAGGGGCAAATATTGGTACATGTATTACTGCATTTCTCGCTACAATCGGGGCTAGTAAACATGCAAAGCTTGTGGCATTTGCAAACATATGGCTCAACCTATTAGGGGTTATCATCTTTTTACCAATAATGGATGTGTTGGTACAGGTCGTGACTTCCATGACTGATGACAAAATGCAGCAGCTGGCTCATTCTAGTGTCATTTTCAATACAATCTGCTCTGTCGTTTTGCTTCCATTTGCTCAAGCATTTGCACGTTTTGTCGAGTGGATTCATTCCAAGAGTCAAACCTATTAATAAATGTTAACTTATAAACTGTTAACCCATAAAAAACGAAACGTTTTTATGGGTTCTTTTTATGTATAAATAATGAACAAGCATTACTAAAGCTGGCTTCCAATTACAAAGAATAGTAAGCCAGCCTCTCTCCACTAATCATTTATATTCGAAACAACCTCTCTAGCTTCCTGTACTGTAAGTTCAATTAATGTTTTTACTGTCGTATTCTTCGTTAATCTCGGACTTTGTCCTGACCATAAAGACATGTATTCTTTATTATTCATTTGGCTTGCAGCTTTCCTCATTGGTTGCGTGAGAGCATTTTGTACAGGGAAAGAAGGAAGGTTGTCTTGATACTTTTTCATTTCTTGTGTAAAGGTATTGCTAATTCCCCTTGCCCATTTACCAGAAAAGCTTTTAGTCAAAATAATCTCATCTTCCCCTGCACTCATAATCGCCTCTTTGTGACTAGCAGGCGCTCCGCTTTCCACACATGTTAAAAAAGCCGTTCCCATCTGCACCGCCTCTGCCCCAAGACACAGTGCAGCTGCTAAGCCTCGGCCATCCATAATACCGCCGGCTGCTATTACAGGGATGCTCACTTGATCAACGACTTGCGGGAGAAGGGACACTAAACCTATCGAACTTTCTTCGACTCCGTCCATAAAATGACCTCGATGACCGCCTGCTTCACTCCCCTGAACAACGACAGCATCCATTCCTGCTTTCTCAGCTGCGATTGCTTCTTTCACCGTTGTAGCCGTCGCAATAAGAATAATATTTTCCTCTTTTAAACGTTGAATGATATCACTTGCCGGTAACCCAAATGTAAACGAGCAGATTTTCACGTCCTTCTGAATAATGGTCTCAATATGCTCATTATAAACAGCAACAAGCTGCTGATAATCAGGAATAGTAACTTGTCTATTCTCGACTTTTAATTGCTGATAGATCGGCTCTAGCTGCTGCAAGGTGTGATCAATTTCTTTTTGAGATGTTCTAAATGCAGAAGGGACAAACACGTTTACCCCAAATGGATGTTTTGTTCCTTCTTTTACTTCATCTATTTGAGCAGCTAGGGCCTCAGGTGTTAAATAGCCAGCAGCTATCATCCCTAAGCAGCCATTATTTGCAGCTTCGCATATCAGTTCAGTAGTGGTAATTCCACCTGCCATTGGCGCTTGAATAATGGGATATCTTACATTGAGTGCACTGATCCATTTATTCTTTACCATCATAACACCTCATATATGTATTATTTAATGAAAGCATACTTACTATCAACCTACCATAACCAGCTGTTATTTGGTATACATCTCCACAAAAAAGAGCTTAGAAAATTCTAAGCTCCAGCATAGTTAGATCTTTTTTATAAATTCTGATTTCAGCTTCATCGCCCCTAAGCCATCAATTTTGCAATCAATATCATGGTCGCCCTCAACCAAACGAATATTTTTCACTTTTGTCCCGATCTTTACAACCGACGACGTTCCCTTTACTTTCAAATCTTTTATTACAGATACGGTATCCCCGTCTTTTAAGGTATTGCCATTTGAGTCGCGAATAACCTTCGCGTCTTCTAGAGCTTCATTTTCATCTTGAGGTGACCATTCATGTGCACATTCAGGGCAGACTAAGAGGTTACCATCTTGATACGTGTATTCAGAGTTACAATTCGGGCAGTTCGGTAAAGTAGACAATGCATTCATTCCTCCATTAAAATTCTATAGGCCCGTTTATCTTATCATAAAACAAAGTCAGAAATTTGGAAGAGTCCTTCAGACTAGGATGTAGTAAGGTTAGGATGGTTTTTCTTCTTTTAAGTATTCAGTCACTATTTCTGCTAAATATTCGGCTGCTTGGTTAAGTTCACCAAAAGAATTTTGATACCCTCCTATTTCAATTAAGACAGATTGATCTAATAAATCTTGATTATAATTCTCAATATTACCTAGCGTATTTTTTTTACACAATACCCCTCTTGAAAGTCCTGGATACATTTCTTCTGCTCTTTCATGTAATGACTCCGCAAATTGTCTATTGTCAGCGCAGTTAGGATCGTCAGCACTAATCGTAAAAACAATCCTAGCCACTTCTTTATCATCAATCATTGTAGTAGTATATTTCTTATCTATTGCATCACGGTGGATATCAAACATTATTTTTATTTGATCGTTCTCACTCAATATGTCATTTACCATATCTCGTGACAGCTCATAAGAATGTTCATAGTTTAAATTCATCTCTACTAATTGTTCTTGAAAATTAGTCTTATCATGAATAACTCCTACCCCCTTTTCTTCAAGTTGTTCCCTTAAAAATTCCCCCACTTTTGTTACATTAACCTCATCATGAAATGCATTATCAGGTCTATCTGAACCTCTTACTAACCCCTCTAATTCAGGTGAGAAAGACTCGGAATTATGTGTGTGATAAATGAGTATCTCAGGGTCATTTGTTATGGTTGCTTGGCCCAGCATGGGCAAAATGTCAGAACTAATCAATAATATAAAAAATAACAAGCTAGCTAAACTGCAGGTTAAAAGTATACTAAATGGATTCTTTCTCCTTTTACCTGAAAACCTTTGGGTTAACCTTTCTTCTAATTCAAATGAAAATTCTTTTCGTGGGTTTATCTTAACGGACTCTTTTTTCAATTTTTGAATAATGTCTTTTTCATTCTCATTCATTTTATACCCACCTTTCTTCAATTTCTGAGTTAAGCTCTAGCATGTTTATCTTTAACTTTTTGATAGCGCGGTGGTAAGTTACTTTTACTTTAGCCTCACTCCACCCCATAATGGAGGCTGTTTCTGTGATACTGCACTCTTGAATTCCTCTTAGTATGATTACAGCTTTGTACGTGTGCTTTAATTCTTTTAAGGCAACATACAAACTATTCACATCTTCTTTAGAGGTATACAGGTCCTCTGGGGACTTGCTTATAGAAGGAATATACTTAAAAAGCTGTTCTTGAATGATTTTTTGCCGTTTTCGTTTTTTAGAATTGTCAATTGCTACATGTTTTGCGATAGAAAAAAGCCATGTTTTTAGTTCCGACTCTCCTCTAAATGTCGATAATGATTTAAACAAACGTATAAATACTTCTTGCGTCAAGTCTTCTACTTCATGTTGATCATAAGTAAATGCAGCAAGGAATCGGTAGACATCGGTAAAATACAGGCGGTAAATATGCTGAATCTCTTCTTCTGTTTTCTTCAAACCCTCACCCTCCCAGTGCTTTTACACATATGTCTTTTCTTAAACCAAAAAGGTTACAGTTTATGTAAATTCATTTTCTTTCTTTTTCCACAAACAAAACCCCAATCCCTTCTAAATAAGGATTGGGGTTCAATTGATCGCTATAAGTCTGTCATCTTTAACACTCGAATCAATATACTAATCACTATTGCCATTAACAAAAATATGACCGAAAGTAATTCGAGCCCTGATCCATACATAGCTGTGGCAGCTAGAATAAACAAGACAATTTCTACAATGAGCCGAGGTACTTCATGCAGACGTTTAGGTGCTTTAGGAGAAATAAATGTTCCCCATAAGGCTGCCATTAGTAATGGAGCACTGATCCCGAAAATGACCTTATGCCACACTTCAATCCCTGCTTGGACACCCCAATAACCTAACGCTAATAAGGCTGTTACTTCTAGGATAAAACGCACGATAGCTATAATAATCATAGCTTGCTCTGTAATCTATCCGGATACATGATAAAGCCAATACAAATAACCTGATTGTTAATTAAAGATGAACTCGATAACCGCATAACTATCCCTATTCTCCATAAATGCCCTAATTTTACTATTTATTGATATTTTCTATTTGAGAAATAGCTCAGTAAGCTATTTGAATGCATCTGCAACTAATTCATAAGACTTTATACGGTCCCGATAGCTGTGTGTAATTGTTACGATCATGACCTCATCGACCTTGTATATGTCTTTAAATTCTACCAGACGTTGTGATACTTCATCGGGATTACCAATGATCATTTTTTGACTTAGACTTTTCTTCTCCTCAACATTGAATGAATACTTTTTTGCTTCCTCAATAGAAGGAATTCCTTGTCTGCCTTCACCAGCTTCTACTTGACGCTTCCACAGCAGATAGCTTGAAGCGACCTCTTCTGCGCGCTCGGTTGTCTCCGCACATATGACTGAAACAGCTAGAATAGTCTTAGGTTGTTTGAGCTCAGGAGATGCCTGGAATGATTCTTGATATGTTGCGATGCTTTTCTTAACATCTTTATCACTCATAAAATGACCGAATGCATAGGCCATTCCCATTTTAGCTGCGAGGGCGGCACTCCGTTCGCTTGTTCCGAGCAGCCAAGGAGCTGGTTCAACTGGCGGGAAGGGAGAAGCCGTCACCTTTTGGAAAAGATGATCCGACGAGAAATCATTCCGTATAAAATGCAATAATTCTTCAAGTGCTTCAGGCAGCTCCCTCACCCCTTTTAAATAATTATCTGATAGAGCCATTGACGCTTCCGCTGATCCGCCAGGTGCACGCCCAATACCAAGATCAATACGACCTGGAAATAAGGTAGCAAGTAAATGAAAGGTTTCAGCTACTTTATATGGTTTGTAATGCGGTAATAGGATGGCACCTGCTCCTATACGAATCGTTTTCGTTTGTGCTCCTATGTAGGAAAGCATAACTTCTGGCGCTGGACAAGAAAGAGCAGGAAAGTCATGATGCTCAGCAATCCAGTACCTTTCATAACCTAGTTCCTCAGCCTTTTTTGCTAGATGTACGGATGCTTCTAACGCTTCTTTTGGTGTATATCCAACCGAAATGGGAGATTGGTCTAGAATGCTTAATTTCATATAGGATCTCTTCTTTCTTTAGTTTCTTTATTATCACTATAAATCAACAAAACCTAATATAAAATGATTATGCCTAAACAATAACCCTAACCACCTTATATAGGTAATTAGGGCTTACATTACTTTATTTAACTGGACCGTCCCAAGCAAGCATACCGCCTGATACATTTATTACATTTTTGTACCCTTGTTGTACTAAATACTCTGCAGCTTGCATACTGCGATTTCCACTGCGGCACATGATGACAATTTCTTTATCTTTTGGAAGTTCTGAATATGTTTCGGTAAAGCTTGATAGCGGCATGTTTTTCATACCTTCTACGTGTCCGTCTTCAAATTCATCAACCTCACGAACATCAATGTATACTGCTGTTTGATCAGTCTTCATTTGCTCTTTTAACTCTGTTGTTGTGATTTCTTCTACGTTATTTGATGATTGATTAAACAAAGAGAACACTCCTATTCCGATTAGAATCGCTAAAACTGTTAGTGAGAGAAACTTCATATGCGACACCCTCATCATAAGTCCTTAGATAAATAAGTTTACATTACCATCTTCTGCTTCTGCAAGGTATGTTGCTACACCTGCATATTCAATGCCATCAATCAGCTCTTCTTTATGAATACCCATAACATCCATCGACATTGTACATGCAACCATTTTAATGTCTAGGTCTTGTGCCATTTCGATTAATTCTTTTAATGATACAACATTGTGCTTTTTCATCATTTTCTTCATTAATTTTGCTCCGATACCACCATAGTTCATTTTTGATAATCCTAGTTTTTCAGGACCGCGCGGCATCATTTTCGCAAACATTTTCTCTAAGAAGTTTTTCTCAACTTTTACATATTGCTCTTTACGCAGCACATTTAAACCCCAGAATGTGAAAAACATTGTCACAGGTTTCCCCATTGCCGCTGCCCCTGTTGCAATAATAAAACTTGCCATAGCTTTATCTAGATCCCCATCAAATACGATCATTGTTGCTTTCTTTTGTTCCATTTATAATCTCCTCCTAGTAATATACTTGTGTAGGTATTCCTCATAGTTTATATACTATACCCAGTTAGGTATAATGTCAACTAAAATTTTTTAGTTCATCCATTCAATCTCTCCAGATTCGACATGGAAAACTGCACCAACAATAGATACTCCTTGCCCGTATTGTTGGTAAACGGGGTGCTTTTCTAAGCGCTCCATCTGAGTTTTTACATTCTTAATAGAAGCAGCTTCTCCTAAACCCTCGCATCCTGCACCCCCAAGAGATTCTCGTACAGATGCTAACCAAGGTGCTAGCGCATCCTCTGTATTTCCTTCTGCAGCTGCACGCACGCCCCCGCAGCTCGTATGACCAAGAATCAGGATATCAGCTACTTTAAGGTGTTTTAGAGCATAGTAAAGACTTGCAGTAAAGCTTTCATCAGCCACATTTACTTGATTGGCAATATTACGGTGAATAAACATTTTTCCAAGCGGCATGTTTGTAATGACAGAAGGACTGACACGAGAATCACTGCATGCTAGGACAAACATTTCTGGATGCTGCCCCTTTTTAAGCTTCTCAAAGAAGTGAGGATCTTGCTCCCTCATTTCTTTGAGAAATGTCTCATTCTGATGTTGAAGTTGTTTTTTTTCCATAGCCTTCACCTACTCATCTACACCGATTTTAAATAAGCAATCACATGCTCTAGATCTTTAAATTCAATTTTCCCCTTAAACGTTTCATACCATCCTGCTTGCTTTAATGTGTCTCGAACCGGACCTTTGACATCACATAAATAAATGTTTTTATTCAGTTCCTGATACGTATTCATTAGTTCTTCAAGATGATCAATAGCTACTGCATCGATATCATTTACCCCTTGAAAATCTAAGATTAACGTATCTATTTCTTCAGACTTCAAAAATGATTGTTGAATTCGTGACTCCACTCGTTGGATATTAGCAAAATACAACGGAGAATCAATTCGTAAAATCGATAGATGATCTACTGTTTTGGCATTGTTAAAGCGAGCTATGTTGCGATAGGCGTCCATTTCCTTAACATAACCTAGTTCTGCCATATGTGGATTCGCACTTCTCCATATAAAGACAATCAAAGAAAAAACAATCCCAATGAAAATTCCCAACTCTATACCTAGGGTTAAGGTTGCAGCAAATGTAATCAATAAGGTGAATCCATCGATCTTCTTCACTTTAAATAAATGTTTAGCCTCACCTACATCAATCAGCCCATACACCGCCACCATAATAATGGCTGCAAGTACTGCATTTGGCATGTAGTAGAACCAAGATGTAAAGAATAATAAAGTTAATACAATTAAAATAGCTGTAATGATAGCCGCTAATCCTGTTTTAGCACCTGCTCCGTAGTTTACTGCCGAACGAGAAAATCCTCCTGTAACAGGGTATCCTGAAAAAGTTGAAGCGGACACATTAGCAAGACCAAGTCCGACTAATTCACGGTTCGCATCTACTTTGTATTTTTCTTTTGTCGCAATCACTTTTGCCATAGCGAAACTTTCCACAAAACCAATAATGGCAATCGTAATCGCTACTGGCATTAAAGCACTAACTGCTTCAAAACTCCATGAAGGCAGTGATAAAGACGGCAGTCCATCCGGAACTTCCCCTATAATACTTACTCCTTTTTCATGTAAATCAAAAAGGTAAACAACTGCGGTGCTATATACAACAACAACCAATGGAGCTGGCAGCTTAGGCAAGTACTTTTTCATAAGAACTAAAATTAAAATGCTTGTAAGACCGATAAATAATGTATAAGGATTAATAGAACTAAGTTGTCTTCCTGCTTCAAAGAGTAGTTCAAAAACATTTTCAGAAGACGGCAATTGAATGCCTAATAGATGTTTTAATTGACTAAAACCAATAACGAGCGCTGCAGCGGATGTAAAACCGCTAATGACGGCGTGAGAAATAAAATCAGTAATAAAACCTAACCGCAGGAGTCCTAGACTTAACTGGATCACACCGACCATTAAAGCTAACAGCAATACAAGTGAAATATATTCGGATGACCCCGGTTCAGCCAACCCTTGAACACCTGTTAAAACTAACAATGACACCATTGCAACCGGCCCGACAGCAAGCTGTCTAGATGAGCCAAATAATGCGTAAACAAGCAGTGGAATGGTTGAAGCATATAAGCCAATTACAGGCGGCAATCCCGCAAGCATTGCATATGCCATCCCTTGAGGTATCAGCATAATCGCTACAATTAGACCAGCGGAAAGATCCCCTCTAAGGTCATGCTTTTGATATGTTAACATCCATTCAAGACCTGGGAACAATTTCTTTAACATCTTTTAAAGTCCCCCTTTCATTAAAATGAGTGAGCAGGTCTCTTTTAGACCCACTCACTATTACAGCTAGTATTAACCTTTTTTAATCCAGAATTTAAATACATCTCCGTCTTGTTCTTGATGAATTAATTCGTGTCCAGATGTTTTAGCCCAAGCTGCCATATCAGCCTCAGCACCTTTATCGGTTGCATGGATTTCAAGAATTTGACCTGATTCAAGTGTATCCATTTCTTTCTTTGTTTTTACTACAGGCATTGGACAAGCTAGACCTTCTGCGTTTAATACTTTGTTACTGTTCATTAAAAATCATCTCCTTAGATTGGTTAAATTAATTGGTTAAATAGATTTAGGTAAATACTAAATATCATTTATTGATTAAGATACGGCACAACGGTTTGGACCGATCTCCATCTCTGTTTCTTCCTCTTTATTAGGTGTTAAGATACCCATGTTCGTTTTTCTGATTTCTTGATAAGAGTTCGGCTGCGGCGGCAGGTTTTCAGATACAACACGACGAAACTCCTCTTCATCATCAATCATTAACCCATGATTTTCTTTATATAGGTCACCTAAACGAGCAAATACTCTTCCTTGATCATCCAACTCTTTCAATTTAGCAAAATGAGCTGGCAAGACTAATAAATCTTGATCTAAGTTTTTATAGCGGACATACAATGATTCACGTAAATCTCCTACCCAATCTTCTGCAAGTCCAGCAAGATCCGGACGACCGATTGAATCAAGGAATAGAATGTCCCCTGTGAATAAATACGTATCATTAACGATTAAAGACGTGCTTCCAATCGTATGACCAGGTGAATAAACGGCTTTCACTCGTACATTTGCCTCGCCAAAAGTCACTTCCATTCCATCTTCAAGAGGCTCAAATTTAAACGTTACCTCCCCAGCATCCTTTGGCGGCAGGTAATACGTACCACCTGTTGCTTCCGCTAAGCGGCGTCCGCCAGAAATATGATCTGCATGCAGATGAGTATCAAACATATGGAGAACTTTGATCCCTAATTTATTGGCAAAAGCTTCATATTGATCTACAAGACGAAGCGGGTCAATCATGGCCCCTTCGTTTCCAGATACAATCATGTAAGAAAGACAGCCTTTGCCTAGGCGGACAAATTGATACAAACTGCCGCCACCGTCAAGATCTCCCACTTTAACCGGCTCTAGATGCTCACTCCACGCTTTCATTCCACCTTCAAGGTAATGAATGTCACGCCCTGTTGCCTCTGCTAATTGCTCAGCAACAAAGATAGATGAGCCTTCCTTCGCACACACGACTAATACCTCTTTATCTGCTGGGATTTGATCAAGAATATCATCAACCCCTTCGATAAGGTCAAAATATGGCTTATTCATCGTTACAATCCCATCGCCTTCAACTTTCCAATCATCATATTGGTCCGTATTTCTGACATCAAGAATAAATAACTCTTCTTTATTGATAACCGTCTTCGCTAAAACTCCTGCTTTCATTGCTTTTACAGCCATGAATCACACCTCCATAGTATTTGTTCATCTGTTGCATTTTTTAGTCCATTCTTTTCAGAAAAGAATTATTTACTTTCGGTTTTACCATTCCATGCTGTCATTCCAGGCTTTACATTTGTCACATTTGTAAAACCATTGTCTTTAAGCAATTGGGCCGCCATCGCACTTCTAGAACCTGTACGGCAGACAACATACACTTCATGATCTTGGTTCAATTCACCTAAGCGTGACTCAAGCTCACCTAAAGGAATAGAAGCTGCTGTTTGGATATGCGAGAATGCATATTCAGCTGGTTCACGCACATCAAGGATTGTTACATTCTCACTGCCGATTTTTGCTTCAAGCTCTTCATTAGAGATCACATTTGCGAAGTCAACCTCTTCTTTTTCCTCATTTGCACTCGCTTTTCGAATGTAATGAACAAGCGTGTCGCCTTCTTCAATAGTGCCTAAATATTGGTGGCCTGTTGAGCCAGCCCATGCTTTAAGATCAGCAAGTGAGCCTTTATCTGTTGCTTGAACCTCAAGTACTTGGCCTGGTTCAATTCCATCTAACGTTTTTTTCGTTTTAACAATTGGCATTGGACAAGATAATCCTTTTGCATCTAATACATGATCTGCTTTGATTGTCATTTTGTTTGCCTCCTTTTATAATACCATTACCCGTATATCTATATTATACATATGATTTCCGGTTCGTCAACCTCTTTTTTACTTATACCCGTTTAGGTATATTTAAAACCAAAAAAATTATCTAGATTTCACTAACAGTTGAATTGCTTCTTCTACGACTTGATCCGCTTGCTCGCCTTTTTCTACTTCATCGATAATACATTGCTGCATATTTTTAGCGATAATATAGGCCATGGCGCGGTCTGTTGCAGACTTTACTGCAGACATTTGGATAATAACATTCTTACAGTCTTTTTCTTCTTCCATAAGACGAAGAATCCCACGAACTTGACCTTCAATACGCTTTAAGCGGTTTTTCATATCTTGTGAATACTCCATAGTAAATCCCCTTTCTGCTTGTAGTCATTTATATTATTCATCTATTCTAATTGCAAGAAAGTATCAATAATCTGATACCCTATGACCTATAATAGCACATTCGCAAAATATACACAATGGGGTATATAACCTTATATGAAAAGCCACTTTGAAAAGTGACTTTCTCTTAGGTGATATTCTCAACTTCCACTTGTAATACATTTTCAGAGGATTTCAATGCGTAATAAACATCTGTCGTATAGACCTCTCTGCTCGTAACTACAATACATGAAATAATAATATCTTCTGCTTCTTCTTTTACTTTTACGCGCCTGATTCCAAAGTTTTTATTTTTCACTTCTTTTAGAAAGCTAGTTAAGTCTGTATCTTTTTCAATATAAATTTTTGCTCGCACTTCAATATTTTTTAATTTCTTCGGCCCTATCCAAGACATGAGATCAGGAATAATTCGTACGCCAAGAATCATAAAGAAGACTCCTAATAATGCTTCTACATAAAAACCCACCCCTATGGTAATGCCTAAGCCAGCAGATGCCAACACAAGAGATGCGGTCGTCAATCCAGAAATCGCATCATTGTTTCTCCTCAGAATTACACCCGCTCCTAAAAATCCAATTCCGCTAATCACATAAGAGGGGATACGCCCCGGATCCATCGGACGAGAATAAGCTTCTGAAAACAAAAAGGCTGATTCGTAGGAAACAATCGTTAGAAGACATGCCGTTACTGCAACAATTAAGCATGTTTTCAGCCCTAAAGGTTTACCTTTTAATTCACGCTCAAGACCGATGACAAGACCTGCAGCTGCAGCTAAAGATAACTTATGTAATGCGGGATTATAAACAATCATTTCAAAAATGTCTTCCATTTAACCGTCTCCTCTCTATATTAATGTTTTCTATTATACATCAAATCTTCCTCCTCCTATTAAAAGAGAAGGGAAAAAGCACCCTCACGTATAGTGAAGGTACTTAGCAGGTACTCTTTATCATGATTTATCTTTTGTGACAGGGAGCTCTGCCCCTACCCAAGCTGTAAACCCGCCTTTAACATTCACAACTCGATCAAAACCGTGTTTTTGCAGCACACTTACCGCAATAGCTGAACGGACACCCGAGCCACAAAGAATATATAAGGGTTGATCTTTTGGCAAATCTTCCAAATGGTCTTCAATGTGGCCTAGAAACGCATGTATAGCTTCAGGCGCATGGCCGTCTGTCCATTCACTGTCGTTTCTTACATCAATTAAAGCTGCCTCATTCGATGTATTACTCGATTTAACAGCTTGGTAAGCTTCATGAACATCAACTTGTTTGTACATTGGCAGTGTAACATCTTGTTCGATTGTTTTTTGATTGATAAACGCAATGGTGCGATCAAGTCCTATAGATTGAAGAGCAGTGATCACTTCATCTAGTTTCTCTTCTTCTACAACCACAATTAAATCTTTATCATAAGGAACAAGCCACCCTGCCCAGTTTGTAAATGACTTTTCAATCGATATGTTCACAGCCTCTTTAATATGACCATAAGCAAACAATGGAGACTTTCTTGTGTCTAGAACATAGACATGATCATCAATCATTTCCTTTAATTCAGAAAGTGACTGAAGTCTTCTAGGCATGTTGCCCGTCTTTTGTTCTGCCCCTTTTTTGTTTAATTTTTTCATTACGCCAAAATACGTTGGCGGCTCTGGCTGGCTCGATAATAGTTCATCTACAAACTCATCTTCATCAGTTATTTGAAATGCCCAATTATGTTTCCTTTCATAACCAATTGTACTTACCGGAACAGCACCGAGAGATTTTCCACAAGCACTCCCTGCACCATGAGCAGGCCATATTTGCAGGTCATCTGATAAATTTCTTGCCTTTTGCAGTGATGCAAACATATCCTTTGCTCCAACCTTAGCTGTTCCTGCAGAGCCAGCAGACTTCTCTAACAGATCAGGTCTGCCAACATCACCAACAAATAAGAAATCACCAGTAAATACCCCCATTGGTTCACGGGCTCCGCCGCCTTTATCTGTTAATAAGATAGAAATACTCTCAGGCGTATGACCTGGCGTGTGCATCACTTTAAAATAAACACCGCCAATCGAAAATTCATCGCCTTCTTTTATAAGCGTGGCACCTACATCTTTTGCAAATTCATACTTCCAATCTTTATCCCCCTCATCGGATAGATAGAGATGTACATTAAACAGCTCAGCTAATTCTTTTGCACCTGATGCATAGTCGGCATGAATATGCGTTTCTGTTGCAGCTGATATAGTGAATCCTTCTTTTTTTGCTACTTCAAAATAGGGTGTAAGGTTGCGGCCTGGGTCGACAATGATAGCTTCCCCCGTTTTCTGACAGCCAATTAAATAGGACATGTGAGCTAACTTCTCATCAAAGAAAGAACGAAAGAACATAAAATATACCTCCTACGGTTTATAGTCTACCGTTTATGTTCCCCGTTTTCATGAGAGTTAATCCTAAGTTCGGCTAGAGGTATTCTTTAGTTCTTAATTATTTAAGTAGATTAACATTCTAACCAACCTAAAAAAACCCCCTTCTTACAACTGAAGGGGGTTGGTTATTGTATTGAATTAATTATCTGCTTTTTACTAACAGTTGAATGGCTTCTTCTACCACTTGATCAGCATCTTCACCTTTTTCCACTTGATCAAGGATACATTGCTGCATGTTTTTGGCAATGACAAATGCCATGGCACGGTCCATAGCTGATTTTGTTGCAGACATTTGTGTAATCACTGATTTACAATCTTGGCCTTCTTCCATGAGGCGTAATACACCTCGTACCTGACCTTCAATTCTTTTTAAGCGATTTTTCATTTCTTGAGTGTATTCCATCTATTCCAACCCCCTTCAACTAAAGGTTTTGCTGTATTCTTTCTATATTCTATTCTAACCGATTCTAGAAAAATTGTACACGAACACCCATTTTTACTAAAGCTCAGCTAACACCCGCTCCATCATTTCTTTATTCATCGCACCAACCTGTACATGATGGACTTCTCCGTCACGGTTAATGAAAACAGACGTTGGCAGGGGCTGGACACTATAAAGCGAGGCAGCTTCCCCTTTTTCATCTAAAAGGATCGGGAAGGTTAAGTTTAATTCCTCCGTAAATGATTGAACACCCGCAACCGATGCTTCAGAACCTGTTTGGTTGACTGCTAAGATAACGATATCAGTCTCTTGATAAAACCTCTCCATATCGGGCATCTCAGCTCGGCATGGAGGGCACCATGTAGCCCAGAAATTAATCATGACCGGCTCTCCTCTAAAATCTGATAAAGAAAGCTTGTCACCAGTTAACGTTTCCAATGTAAAATCTGGTGCATAGCCGGAATCCCCGTCCCCTGTTTTCTCTTTGCTTAAAGAAGATTCACTCGTTATAGAATCAAACACTCCAAATGCAAGGAACCCTGTCATGATAAGTAAAACTAGTTTGGCACGCATCTTAGGATACCTCCTTGCGCTTTGTTTCGTTTGATAAAATGATTAATCCAGCAATAAAATACATAAAGTAAAACCAGCTTGGAACAGAATAATCAAGCATTCTTATAGGGATAAAAAAAGAAAGCAGGCCCTTTATCAATCCAAATAAAATGAGGAACTGCCCTAGCATACGAGTATGCGTCTCTTGCCGTTTGGATTGTATATAGATAAACAACAGAGCTAATGTATTAATTCCCATTAAGATCACATTTGTACGCACTATTCCCTCCATCGTATTGAATGGAAAGACTGCATAATACATTATCTCAATGATTAAATAGGTACCTGCTATTTTTATAAAGACGGTAGTATTTAGTGCAACATCCTCTTTCGTACTCCACCATAAATAGACACACATCACAACCCAAGCGAGCATCCATTCATTTGCCCCGCTTGGGGTCGCTAATACGGCGATAGGGTCACCAATTGCCACTGCAGGATTTAAAATTAACTTAGAAAATTGAAACGTAACAAAAAAGGCAAAAAAACCATTCCAAAAAACTTCAGAATCTTTCTTTGTACCATTCATCATCTCATAAAAAAATTGATTAGCTAAATAATAGCCGAGTAAAACAATGACGATGAGGGCGACCCATGATTGTCTAACAATAAAAGGGCCGACCGACCACACCTCATTCATATTATTACCACCCTTCAAACTACCTATAGGGGTATCATAACTAACTCTGGTTATGTTGTAAAGAAGACAGGATCTAATTAAACGGACTTTGCAGATGCCGTTTTGGCATGTTTAGGTTCTCCTCTTGAATGAAAACTATGAATAATCATGCCGGTGACAATGGTTAGCAACCCGAATAACCCAACTATTGATGGGAATGCTCCTCCGAGTAACAATAACTCTCCTAAAAAAGCAAAGACAACTGAACCGGACTGTGTCGCTTCTACAGCTGCCAATTTTTGCGGCTCATGTCTAACTAGATTGGTTGCAAAGAAAAATAGGACAGTCGCTATAATCCCTGAGGACAAAGCTACGATAAATGACTGCGTTACCTGACTCTGGCTCGGAAGACCTTCTGCTATAAAGCCATAGCCGGCGAGTAACACCCACCAAGGAAGACTCATTAATGTCATACCAAGTACACGTTGAAATGTGTCAATTGAACCATCAACGAGCTCAAGCATCTTTCTATTCCCAAGAGGATAAGCAAAAGCTGCAATCACAACAGGGATAACGCTTCCTAGTAAAATAAGAGCAGACACTCCAGAACTCTGTTCAAGCTGAACAAAAAATACCCCTGATAATATAATGACAGAAGGCCATAAAGAATGAAGTAATATCTTTTGACGTTTGCGTACAACCCCGTCTGTCGTCCGGATCGTTTCATAGAATAGCGGAGCTAAAAGGAGTCCCGCTACAATCGTTGTTTGCCATGTTCCTGCAATTAACCATCCTGGTCCGAAGCCGGCAGCATACGTAATCGGAGCATAAAACACCACAAACCCAAAAAAGCTCCAAATAAACCATTCACGTGGATTCTTTTTCATTTCTTTAAATAAATCAGCTAGGCCTCCTCTCAGCCACACAATCAAGAGCAGAAAAGGCACCATAAAAAAGAAACGCAGTGATGCGCTCCAATACCAGCTTCCCCCCTCAAGCTCCATTGATCGGTTTAAAATAAAGGTAAGTGAAAAGAATACCGATGCAAGCAGTCCAATTAAAATAGCCTTCAATGTTAACACCTCTTCTTAGCTCTTATAAAGGTACATTTAGTTTGACGAAATTTAATTCAGTTTAACGCATTAAAGCTCAAGTGTAAATGAAATAGATAGAAAAAAAAGGCAATTCAATCATGTATGGTTGAATCACCTTCCTGAATATAAAAACTACACTCCCAATTATTAGTCATGTCTAACAACTGGGGTGCAGTTTCAAAAGTTTTAATTGTGTTAAGTAACTAAGATCTTCTTCTAAAGAATTGAACAATAATTAGTACTGCAATAAGACCAACCATTGCCCATGCTGTATAAACGATGATTAGATATTCAGATCGCTCAACAGCAATACCGATAAACGCCCAGATGAATACCATTGGATAGATCACATCATTATTATAGGTCATAAACCAGATCGCAAGAGCCGTACCTACCACTAATAAAATAGCTGTCCACACTTCGGGTGCAATACCAAAGGTGCTTACATTATTAACCGTAAGGACAATCCCCACATTAACAATCGTAGCTACAGACACCCACCCTAGATAGACAGAAAAAGGAACTCTAAATTTTGAAGGACCCTTCACTCCATCCATCCGAATGTAAATCACAATCAAGCTTATAAGAAGTGCAGCCATCGCCACCATCGTCAGATTGAAGAACTCATAATGGAACAGCAGCAGCCAAGCTATATTAAATACACAGCTGATGACAAACCATAATCCCACTTTTTCATAGACTAGATTGTTTTTCGTTTTAGGAAAGAACTGCGCCCCTACCCAAATGACAAGCAATAAATAAATAAGTCCCCAAATAGAGAATACATATCCAGCCGGTGTAAACATTACGTTCAGGCGGTCTGATATCTCACCTGCTGTTTGACCGTTGATTGGCAGGGCATTAGATAAATAGTTTACGATTAATACGGTAATCAATGCAGCTGCGTTAAAAAAGGCTAAAGATCGATTCATGTTGAACACTCCTCCCAAGTTGTAGAAACATTGTCTTGTCATACATATACCCTACTTATTGGGAGAATATGTTAAGAATTAAACAAACGTGCTACATTCCTCAATTAGACCTATCCTTTAACAAAATAAAAAGCAGACAACCGAGTATCCCAGTTGTCTGCTTACATGTTTTTATACAGAATTTAGTAGTCTGAGTTAGACTTTTCACCGTTCACAATAGAAACGCCGGCACTTGCTCCAATTCTAGTGGCACCAGCATCAACCATTGCACGCGCTCCTTCAAGGTCACGAACGCCGCCTGAAGCTTTCACGCCTAGCTCTGGACCTACAACCTTACGCATTAGAGCGATATCTTCAACTGTAGCACCACCTGTTGAAAAACCAGTTGATGTTTTAACAAAGTCAGCGCCTGCTTTGACAGAAAGTTCACAAGCACGGATTTTTTCTTCTTCCGATAGTAGACAAGACTCAATAATTACTTTCGTTAAAGCTTTCCCTTTCGCCGCTTCTACAACAGCACGAATGTCACGCTCTACAAGCTCATTATCTTTGTCTTTAAGTGCTGCGATATTAATCACCATATCGACTTCAGTTGCACCATTTTCAATCGCATTTTTCGTTTCAAATGCTTTAACTTCTGGAGTACTTGCACCTAGGGGGAAGCCAATAACCGTACAAACTTCTACACCTTCTGCATCTTTTAACTGCTCTGCTGCAAGCGCTACCCAAGTTGGGTTTACACATACTGATGCAAACTTATATTCTTTTGCCTCAGCACAAAGAGTTAGAATTTGTTCTTTTGTTGTATCCGCTTTTAAAGCTGTGTGATCGATTAAATTAGCAATTGATTGACTCATTTTACAGCGCCTCTTTTCTTTAACATTAGTTGTACGTACCTCTTTATTATCGTAGCATAAAAGTTCTAATTAGACGAGCTTATTTTTACACAAATGCTAAATATGTATCCTGAAATGGATGAAAGCTTCTAAATAACCATAGATAAGAGCCTTATATGACATTCTATTGGAAGCGATTACCTCTTTAGACGCTGGCTAGAAAGCATTTAAAATTGCTGCCATTTTATGATTGTGCCGATGTAAGGTCTTATTGTGTTGCTTTCATTCATAATTGCGTCGGTCCAAGGCGTTATTGTATTCTTTGTACACGTAATAGCTACAAAGCTCAGTAATTGCACCGTTTCAGTAGTAATATGTGTCATAGTCAGTCTCTATTATATAGACCGTGATGAGTATTGCGCCAGTTGGCATCTAAACTAGGGAATCTTTCCCTCCACTCATAAGAAAAAGACCATGATCCCTCATGGTCTTATCCTTCCCTACGTTATCCGTTTACCGCTTGCTTTATCTCGGCATCATCTAAGACCCGGACAAATTCACCTTCGTTATAAGGGTATCCGGCTTTTGCAATTTTTACTTTAACGATCTTACCGATCATCTCATCCGTTGCTTTCACTTTTACTTTTAAGTAATTATCGGTATAACCAATATACAAACCGCTCTCAGGATTCTCTTTATCACGTTCTTCCGGAATCACTTCAAGAACCTCTCCTTCAAATTGAGAAGCATATTCTTTTGCTAATTGATTGGAAAGTTCAATTAAACGGTGTACACGTTCATTCTTTACTTCTTCATCAATTTGGTCATCCATACGTGCTGCTGGTGTCCCTGTACGTTTTGAATACGGGAAGACATGAAGCTCACTGAATTTATGCTTTGCAATAAAATCAAATGTTTCTTGGAACTCTTCTTCTGTCTCACCAGGGAAACCAACAATTACATCTGATGTAACGGCAAGACCTGGAAGCACTTCTTTCAAACGATCAAGACGTTCAGCAAAGAATTCCATTGTGTATTTACGGCGCATACGCTTAAGAACTGTATTTGAACCTGATTGTAGCGGAATGTGTAAGTGACGTACGACTTTTTCAGAGCGATCAATCACCTCAATCACTTCATCTGTTAATTGACTAGCCTCAATTGATGAGATACGAATACGTTTTAAGCCATCTACCTGCTCTAAATCTTCTAGGAGACGAGCAAGGCTGTAATCCTTTAGATCCTCGCCATAGCCGCCTGTATGAATTCCAGTGAGAACAATTTCTTTGTATCCTGCTTCTACAAGCTGAGTTGCTTGTTTAATCACATCTTTCGGGTCACGTGAACGCATAAGGCCGCGCGCCCAAGGGATGATACAGAAGGTACAGAAATTGTTACAGCCCTCTTGGATTTTTAAAGAAGCACGAGTACGATCGGTAAATGCCGGGACATCAAGTTCCTCATATACACGAGACTTCATAATGTTTCCTACCCCATTGATCGGCTCACGCTCTTTTTTGAACTGCTCAATGTAGCCGATCATTTTCGTACGGTCTTGTGTCCCGACTACAATATCAACCCCAGGAATAGCCATAATTTCAGCCGGAGAGGTTTGAGCATAACAACCTGTTACACAAATCACCGCGTCTGGATTTTTACGAATCGCTCGACGAATCACTTGACGGCTTTTTTTATCGCCTGTATTGGTTACAGTACAGGTGTTAATAACGTAGACGTCGGATGTTTGCTCATACTCTACTTTCTCGTAACCTTCTTGTTTAAACAGCTGCCAAATTGCTTCTGTTTCATAATGATTTACTTTACAACCTAATGTATGAAAAGCCACAGTAGGCATTATCTTCACCTCATTAATTCTAAATGATAAGAAATAGCCGCCATCACATAAAGCGGGGCTGTTTCTGTTCGAATGATTCTAGGACCAAGCCCGCATAATACGGCGCCTTTCCCTTCAAGTTCACTTACCTCTTCTTCTGTTAATCCGCCTTCTGGACCAATGACGATTAACACGGAGTCCCCTGACTTTACCTGGTTCAAAACGTTGTGCAGATTACTTGCCTCACCCGTCTTTGCGCTCTCTTCATAAGCTACAATAGTATGCGTGTAGCCTTCAATCGTTTCTAAGAGCTGGGTAAAAGAAGCTGCTTCCTTGATAGTAGGAATGATTTCTCGGTATGACTGCTCAGCCGCTTCTTTTGCAATCTTCTCAAGGCGTTCAACTTTCTTTTTTGACTTTTTCATATCCCATTTTACGATCGAGCGTGAGGCTTGAAAGGGCTGAAAGCAGCTGACACCGAGCTCCGTTCCTTTTTGTGTAATTAACTCTAGTTTATCACCTTTAGGCAGTCCTTGCGCAACTGTTACCTTAATGGGTAATTCTGTCTTTGGATCCAGCTCTTCTAATACTTCAGCTTGGATGTCACTTTCACTCAATTTCTTGAGCTTAGCTAGCACCGTTCTTCCTGCATTATTTGAAACAATGATCTCTTCGCCCTCTTGCATTCGCATCACTCTGGCAATATGTTTGACATCATCACCAGTAATGGTAACAGTTGAGCCATTTAATTGATCTTCTGAGACAAAATAACGTTGCATTGTATCGTCCTCACTTTAATAGCAGTGGTTATTTCCTAGCAATGATGGCTACCCAGTCATCCATTTCAATCACTTCATCAATGGTAAAGCCAGCAGAAACTAAAGAATCTTTTACTTCTTGTTTTTTACGCTTAATGATTCCAGATGTAATAAAAGCACCGCCTGGTTTAAGAATCGCTGCCGCATCTTGAACAAATTGAACAATCACTTCCGCTAAAATATTGGCAACTACTAAATCATAGCTTCCATCAATTTGCTCAAGCAGGTTGCCTTGACGAACTGTTACGGTATCATGTACCTGATTTAACTCTACATTTAATGCAGCACTATCTACCGCTACTTGATCCAAATCTAGGCCGATTACACGTTTTGCGCCCAGCTTTGCCGCAGCGATACTTAATACACCTGAGCCTGTCCCTACATCAATGACTTCTTCCCCGCCCTGCATGACACTTTCCAATGCTTGAATACAAAGAACGGTTGTTGGATGAGTTCCTGTTCCAAAGGCCATACCCGGGTCAAGTTCAATGATCATTTCATCTTCTGTAGGAGTGTAGTCTTCCCATGTTGGTGTGATTGTAATGGATTTAGAGATTTTAACAGGCTTATAGTATTTCTTCCATGCAGTAGCCCAGTCTTCTTCGTTCACTTCTGCTAGTTGAACGCTATTGCGGCCAAGATCAATCTCATATGTTGTTAAACCGTTTATTGATGCTTTTACTTCATCAATGGTCTCAAGTAAAAAGCTGTTCACCGGAAAATAAGCTTTTACAATGACGCCGTCTTCTGGGTAATCATCAGGAGAAAGTTGATAAATTTCGCCGTAGTGCACACCCCAGTCTTTAATCAGGTCAATCGGGTCCTCAATCACAACTCCGCTCGCTCCTGCTTCATGCAAAATATTACACACTGGTTCTACCGCTTCCTCTGTCGTATGGATACTAAACTCCGACCATTTCATTCTTGCCCAACTCCATCCTTATCATTTTTCCTAAGTCATTTCCCAAATACAGACGTCACATAACAGGGAGAAAGCAGCAAAGGGCTAGTGTCCTTTGCTGCTTCGCTTCATTTTGTTATAAACCAAACATTAATCGCCTTTAAACGCACGTTTTACTTTTGCAAAAAAGTTATCATTTTGCTCATCAGGCTGTCCGCCTGACATTTTAGCAAATTCACGAATCATATCTTTCTCTTTTTCAGTTAAGTTCTTCGGAGTCACTACACGTACTTGTACATGTTGATCTCCTTGACCACGCCCATGTACGTTCGGTACACCTTTTCCACGTAAACGGAAGTTAGTACCCGTTTGCGTACCTGCTGGGACTTTAAGTTTCACTTTGCCGTTTAATGTAGGGACTTCAATCTCATCACCTAATGCTACTTGAGCAAATGTAAGAGGCATTTCGCAGTAAATATCATCCCCGTCACGCTCAAAGAATTCGTGCGGTTTCACATTAAAGACGACAAATAAGTCACCCGGAGGTCCACCGTTTACACCAGCTTCTCCTTGTCCAGATACACGGAGCTGCTGTCCGTGATCAATACCAGCAGGAACTTTCACGCTGATCTTTTTACGCTTGCGGACTTTTCCTTTTCCGCCGCAAGTAGAACATTTATCCTTAATGAATTTACCTGTTCCGTCACAATGATGACATACACGACGATTCACAACTCGGCCAAATGGTGTATTCTGCTCCACATTCAGTTGTCCAGCCCCGCCGCAGTGTGAACAAGTTTCAGGCTTCGTTCCAGGCTTAGCACCTGATCCTGTACATGTTTGACAGGTTTCTTCACGAGGAATTTCAATTTCAGTATCTTTTCCGAAAACGGCTTCTTTAAACTCAAGTGTCATCGTATACTGAAGGTCTGCTCCTTGACGAGGAGCATTTGGATTGCGGCGACCGCCTCCACCACCAAAGAACATATCAAAGATATCACCAAATCCATCAAAGCCGCCAGCTCCGCCGCCGCCAAAGCCTTGGTTTGGATCAGTGTGACCGAATTGATCATAATGCGACTTCTTTTGTGGATCGCTTAATGTATCATAGGCTTCTTTTACTTCTTTAAATTTATCTTCTGCATCCGGTGCTTTATTGACATCTGGATGATACTTGCGAGCAAGCTTACGATAAGCTTTTTTCACTTCATCAACAGATGCATTTTGATCGACACCGAGAACTTCATAAAAATCACGTTTACTCATGTCAACACTCCCGATTCTATTCCATAACGTACATCATATCATTACCCGTTTAAGATGCGCAAGCACTTTAAGTGCCCAAGCTTTCAAGTCATCTCAGAGAAAAAGTCAAAGTCATACAAGCTGACTTTGACTTTTCAAAGAGGTCTTACATTTCATTATGAATGTACTGCTGTCTTACTTTTTCTCTTCTTCTTTTACTTCTTCGTAATCAGCATCGACTACGTTATCATCTTGCTTTGCATCTGCACCTTCAGCACCTTCTGCTTGTTGTGCAGCTTGAGCTGCTTGCTCATAAAGCTTTGTTGATAGAGCCATAACAATTTCTTGCAGCTCATCTTTAGCCGTTTTGATTTCTTCAAGATTGTCAGCTTCGATTGCTGCTTTCAATTTATCTTTTGCCGCTTCTGCTTTATCTTTTTCTTCTTGCTCCACATTATCGCCAAGATCTTTTAATGTCTTTTCAGTAGTGAACACTAATTGATCTGCTTCATTGCGCAGCTCTACTTCTTCACGACGCTTCTTATCTTCCTCAGCGTTCGCTTCCGCATCTTTCACCATTTTTTCGATCTCTTCGTCAGATAGACCTGATGAAGAAGTAATCGTGATCGATTGCTCTTTATTTGTTCCAAGGTCTTTTGCTTTAACATTTACGATACCATTCGCATCAATATCGAATGTTACTTCGATTTGAGGAACTCCGCGTGGGGCTGGAGGGATATCTGTTAATTGGAAACGGCCAAGTGTTTTGTTGTAAGCAGCCATTTCACGCTCACCTTGTAGTACATGAATGTCTACAGACGGCTGGTTATCAGCAGCTGTTGAGAATACTTGTGATTTAGATGTAGGAATCGTTGTGTTACGGTCGATTAATTTTGTGAACACTCCGCCCATTGTCTCAATACCAAGTGATAATGGAGTAACGTCAAGTAATACAACATCTTTTACATCTCCAGTTAATACACCAGCTTGTACAGCAGCACCAAGAGCTACTACTTCATCTGGATTAACTCCTTTATGAGGGTCTTTACCAGTTAATTTCTTGATTGCTTCTTGAACAGCAGGAATACGAGTAGATCCACCAACTAGAACGATCTTGTCAATCTCGCTTGCAGATAGACCAGCATCTTGCATCGCACGGCGAGTCGGGCCTAATGTACGCTCTACAAGATCAGAAGATAATTCTTCAAATTTAGCACGGCTCAGGCTTAACTCTAAGTGCTTAGGACCTGTAGCATCTGCTGTAATGAATGGTAATGAAATTTGTGTTTGCGTTACACCAGAAAGATCTTTTTTAGCTTTTTCAGCTGCGTCTTTTAGACGTTGCATAGCCATTTTATCTTGAGAAAGATCAATTCCGTTATCTTTTTTAAATTGGTCTACAAGGTGGTTGATGATCACTTCATCAAAGTCATCTCCACCAAGCTTATTGTCACCAGAAGTTGCTTTAACTTCGAAGAAACCTTCTCCAAGCTCAAGGATTGACACGTCAAACGTACCGCCGCCAAGGTCATAAACAAGAATTGTTTGATCTTCTTCTTTTTCAAGACCATATGCAAGTGCAGCTGCCGTTGGCTCGTTGACAATACGCTCTACTTCAAGACCAGCAATTTTACCAGCATCTTTTGTCGCTTGACGTTGTGAATCATTGAAGTAAGCAGGAACTGTAATAACAGCTTTTGTTACTTTCTCGCCAAGATATGCTTCTGCATCAGACTTTAATTTTTGAAGGATGATTGCAGAAATCTCTTGTGGAGAATACTCTTTACCATCGATTGTTTCTTTATAATCTGTTCCGATATGACGCTTAATTGACATAATTGTGTTAGGGTTAGTGATTGCTTGACGCTTCGCTACTTCCCCTACTTGACGCTCACCGTCTTTGAATGCCACAACAGAGGGTGTTGTACGGTTACCTTCTGGATTAGGGATAACTGTTGCTTCCCCGCCTTCCATTACTGCCACACATGAGTTAGTTGTACCAAGGTCAATTCCAATAATTTTACTCATTTTATATGCCTCCTAGTTTCAATCGTTTAATTTATATAGATCTATGTAAGGATTACGCGTTTACTTTGACCATAGAAGGTCTTAAGACGCGATCCTTTAATTTATAACCCTTTTGTAATTCTTCCACGATTTGATTTGATTCAAACCCGTCTTCACTTACCTGCATTACTGCTTGATGCAAGTGCGGATCAAACGATTGTCCCGTTGTTTCAATTACTTCAACACCTTCATTTTTAAGTGTATCTTTTAATTGACGGTACACCATTTCCATACCGCTTAGAAGAGATTGTGCTTCTTCTGATTCAGGCTTAACGAGAAGGGCACGCTCAAAATTATCAACAACTGGAAGTAAACCTTCAATTAGTGCTTGAGAGCGATATTTTGCAGCCGCCTCTTTTTCTTCGCGAGAACGGCGACGGAAATTATCATAATCAGCTTGAACACGCAGCATACGATTGTTTAACTCCGCAACTTGTGCTTCAAGGGGATTTTCTTCTGCTTCCACCACTTCTGTTTCATCAGATGCTGATGCCTCGTTTTGATCTGTATCAACTGCTTCTTGCTCAGTATCTTCTGCTTTTAGTTCATCTTCTAGTGTGTTTGTGTCTTTTTCAGTCATCTGTTTCACCTCCTACCGAAATCAAGTCGTCTGCTTTTAGCAGGCTCTTTATAAAAAACGCTACGTTATTCGCAACTGTTTCTTTTTGACCAATCATATACAGTCACTATTTTTACCATCAACTAACAATATTACCACTTTTAACTTTCGTGATACAAGTTAGTTAGAAGCTTTGTTAAATCTTTTGAAACCGAGTCTACCACTCCGATAACACGACGGTATTCCATACGCGTCGGTCCTAAGATACCGATTGTTCCCATATGCTTGCCGCCAATCGAATATGTCGCTGTAATCATGCTGCATGAATCAAAGGCTTCAAGATTGTTTTCCTGCCCTATTTTCACCTGTATTCCTTGATGTGGAGCACGAAGAATCTGCTGCATCAGCTGATCTTCTTCAAGCATGTTTAACAGCATTCTTACTTTATCAACGTCACGAAATTCTGGCTGCGATAAAAGATTCGTTTTACCGCTGTAGAAGACTTTTTCTGAACGTTCATTAGTAAGTGAGTGTTCAAGTGAAGACAGGATCTGTTCATAATTTATAACATGTGCACGCATCACTTTGCTCACTTCTGTATTCAATTTTTGACGAAGCTTAAATAGCGGGACACCCATTAAGCGGTCATTTAAAATGTTAACCACTCGTTCGATATCAGAAGCCTCAATCGTATCTGGCAGCTGGATCGTTTGATTTTCTACATGTCCTGTGTCAGTTACCAAGATAAGGATAGCCGACCCTTTTGCAAGGGGAATGATCTGAAGCGAGCGAAGCTTAGCTTCAAACATTTCAGGGCCTAGAACAATCGAAATATAGCTTGTCATATTAGACAATAGCTTTGCTGACTGTTGAATGACTTGTTCAATCTCCTGCATTCGATCAGAAAAGATCGTACGGATATTAGCTTGCTCATCTTCAGTCAGATCATGAGGCATGAGCATGTTATCAACGTAATACCTGTACCCTTTTTGAGATGGAATACGTCCTGCAGAGCTGTGAGGCTTCTCTAAAAAGCCGAGTTCCTCTAGGTCAGCCATATCATTTCTAATCGTTGCTGGACTAAACGTTATATCTTCTCGCTTAGAGATGCTGCGAGAACCGACTGGCTCTGCCGACCGGATATAATCATCAACTATGGCGTGCAGAATTAACAATTGTCTATCTGTTAACATCTCTCATCACCTCTGTTAGCACTCACAATGATCGAGTGCTAAATCTAATGATAAATTATCAAATAGGTCAGGATTTGTCAACTTCAAAACAATATTTCTTCTAAAATAAACGTACGATTTTTTTGCTAATTCTCTAACACAGCAAGAAACTGTTCAAATACTTCATTGGCTAACAACAATCCCTCGTTTGTCAGCTTTAGCATACCTTGCTCACCAACTAGCAATCCTCGCTCAGATAAATCCTTTATTTGATCGTTATAGAGCTTTTTAAGGTCTTTGTCGTAGCGTTTAGATAACTCCTCAAGATCTACCCCGTTAAGCTTTCTCAGGCCCATAAACATCGCTTCTTCAATTTGTTCTACTCTGCTGACTTTATGTTCATTAAGGTAAGGTAGCTTCTTTTGATTTACAGCTTCTATATACTTTGGCACCGGCCCAATGTTTTGATGGCGAACGCCATTTACATACCCGTGAGCCCCAGCACCGAAACCATAATATTCGTCGTTATTCCAATAAACGAGATTATGCTTACTCTCACGTCCAGGCTTAGAGAAGTTGGAGATTTCATATTGTACGAATCCATGAGCTTTCGTACGTTTTCTAAGCTCTTCATACATTGTTACCTCATCTTCTTCAGGAGGCAGACTTAATTTCCCCTTGCGCTGACGATTAAAAAACACTGTTTTCTCTTCAATTTTTAATGAATAAGCAGACAGATGTTCTACCCCTAATTCAGCTGCTTTTTCAATCGTATCAATAAATTGTTCGACCGATTGATGCGGCAGACCAAACATTAGGTCAAGCGATAGATTATCAAAGCCCGCTTCTCTGCTCCGCTTAACAGCGTCATGCACACTATCACTTGAGTGCGTTCGGCCGATCGCGTCTAATAGTGATTGATCGAAAGACTGCACCCCGATGCTAAGACGATTCACACCGAATTCTTTCATGACAGCAAGCTTTTCTTCTTCACTGCTATCTGGATTAACTTCTACCGTAAATTCCTCAATCTGCTCCATAGGAAGGATCGAATGCATTCCGGCAAATAGAGTTCGTAACTGAGCAGCCGATAAAGCGGTAGGGGTTCCACCGCCGACATAGATTGTTTTAAGCTGATCGGGCTTTGCTTCATTAATCGTCATATGCATTTCGTGAAGCAGTGCTTGAATGTACTCATCAACCGGCTGGTTTTTCAAAAATACTTTATTAAAATCACAATAGTGACAGATATGCTCACAAAAAGGGATGTGAATATATGCTGCTGTCCTCATATTATTCCTCCTGCTAACAATAAAACCGCAGGAATCCCTGCGGTTATCATTGTATTATTCATCCATACGAAGAACGGCCATGAAGGCTTCTTGCGGTACTTCCACGTTACCGACAGACTTCATTCGCTTCTTACCTTCTTTTTGCTTCTCAAGAAGCTTACGTTTACGTGAGATATCCCCGCCGTAACATTTAGCAAGTACATTTTTACGCATCGCTTTAATCGTAGATCTTGCAATAACTTTTTGTCCAATACTAGCTTGAACAGGCACTTCAAATTGCTGACGAGGGATTAACTCTTTTAACTTTTCAACTATGATTTTGCCTCGGTCATAAGCTGAATCGCGGTGAACAATAACCGATAGGGCATCGACCTTCTCACCATTTAACAAAATATCCATTTTAACCAGCTTAGATTGTTTATAGCCGATCAACTCATAATCAAATGAAGCATAACCTTTTGTATTTGATTTTAATTGATCAAAGAAATCATAGACAATTTCAGATAAAGGAATTTCATAGACAATTTGTACACGGTTCTCATCTAAGTATTGCATGTCAATAAAAATTCCACGTTTACCTTGGCAAAGCTCCATTACTGAACCTACATAATCATTTGGAACCATCACTTTCGCTTTTACATAAGGCTCTTCTACATAATCAATCTTTTGTGCATCAGGCATATTAGACGGATTATCAATTTGAAGGTCTTCCCCACTAGTCAGCTGAACCTTGTACACAACACTTGGTGCTGTAGTGATAAGAGAGATTCCAAATTCACGTTCAATACGCTCTTGAATGATTTCCATGTGTAAAAGTCCTAAGAATCCGCAGCGGAAACCAAAACCTAGCGCTTGAGATGTTTCTGGCTCATATTGCAATGATGCATCATTTAACTCAAGACGCTCAAGAGCTTCACGAAGGTCATTGTAATCATTGGTATCGATCGGGTAAAGACCACAGTATACCATCGGATTCATGCGACGGTAGCCTGGAAGTGGCTCTGGTGCCGGGTTCACAGCATTCGTAATTGTATCACCGACACGCGTATCGCCGACATTTTTAATTGCTGCCGTTAAAAATCCTACATCTCCGACAGTCAGCTCATCACGTTTTTCTGCTTTTGGCGTAAATACCCCAATTTCAGTTACTTCAAATTCTTTTCCTGTAGCCATCATTTTAATCTTCTGGCCAGGTTTCACTGTACCGTCAATTATACGAATATAAGCTACGACACCGCGATATGAATCATATAGTGAATCGAAAATTAAGGCTTTAAGCGGTGCGTTCGGGTCACCAGTTGGTGCAGGCACCTTTTCGACCACTTGCTCTAAAATCTCTTCAATTCCAATTCCATTTTTTGCAGAAGCAAGTACAGCATCAGATGCATCAAGACCGATTACATCCTCTACCTCTTGTTTCACGCGCTCAGGCTCTGCACTCGGAAGGTCAATTTTATTGATGACCGGCAAGATCTCAAGATCATTATCAAGGGCTAAATAAACATTGGCAAGAGTTTGCGCTTCAATGCCTTGTGCTGAATCAACAATTAACAAAGCCCCTTCACAAGCTGCTAAACTTCTCGATACTTCATATGTAAAATCTACATGTCCTGGAGTATCAATTAAGTGAAAAATATATTCTTCGCCGTCTTTAGCTGTATAGGTTAATTGAACAGCATTTAATTTAATTGTAATTCCGCGTTCGCGCTCAAGGTCCATTGCATCGAGCGTTTGGTCTTTCATTTCACGGTCAGTCAGGGCGCCTGTTTTCTCTAAAATACGATCAGCTAACGTTGACTTTCCGTGGTCAATGTGAGCAATGATCGAGAAATTTCGGATTTTCTTCTGGCGCTCTATGCGGTCATTGTTATTCATAAGTTGATCACTCCTACTAAATCGTGCCATATACACTATTTCTCATTATACCAATCGTTTAGACCGTCTTCAATACACAGATTAGGGTTAGCCTAAAATCTTAACTTATTTGCTATTAAAAAGATCTTTATTTTCTATTTAAATGATCTAATTTACAGAAATAGGGAAGTCCCTATAGCATGTCTTTTTTATTATCATATGTTAATACTAAAAGGTTTGTTAAAGAGGTGAGCCCTTGTCAAAAGAAGAGTTTGAACGACTTATGAGTTTATTAGATGTCATACAAGAAATCGGATCAAAAGAATTATTTTCAAACGTAATTGACGGTGTGAACCGGGATCGCTACAACCTTATCCGCACCTATTTCGACGGATGTATCGATAATATCCCCATAAAAGAAAAAAGAGAGTAGCAGCTATTATTCGCTGCTCTCTCCATTTAACACTTCATGAACAAATGTCATCACTTGGGTAAGTGCCATCCGGCTTATTTTGTTTGCTCCTTCAGCAACACCTGTGCCAAGCTCAGAAAAAAAGTTAAATCTTCCTACATCTTCTGCTTTTTGGCGCTTTTCAACTAATTGACTTTTAGGATCTACAGGTTGTTCCCTTTTTGCACTTATTGCCTCAGGTTCTGACGGGGCACCTGCCGCTTCACTCTCCTTGAGTTCAAGAGGAACTGGCTTTGTGATCCCTAGTTCTTCGTTCATATGCTGAATGCCAAATAGAGAACCAAGCAACAAAGTTACGAGTATGAACGTGATCACAAAAACCAGTTTCTTAATCATTACTTTTCCTCCTCTTCTCCGTCTGCTGCGCTTACATCCACCGCTTCTTCTGTTTCTACATCGTCTGTACCATCTACCGCCTCTGCATTCCAATAATAATCAGCAAACACATCAGCCAACGCTTCTGCAGAACGATAGACCTCTTCTAATGAGTTGTGCACCCCGCCAAATTCAACAAGCATCGATTGTTTCGATAAATCTTGATTAAATTTACCATTGGTACCTCGGCCTGCTTTTAAAATAACCCCACGGCTAAGTCCAGGATATTTCTCTTCAAGCATCTCATGCAGCTCTTCTGCTAATTTAAGATTATGTTCATAATTTGAATGATCGCCGCCTACTACAAATACTGTCCGTCCATACTCAACACCATTAATGGTTACAGTCGTTTTATCCCTTGAGAGCGTATCACGGTGAAGATCAAAGAAAAACTGCAGGTCATCATTTTGCGCTATGGCTTCTTTTACAAATTCACGAGATGCATCATATGATTGTGCGTATTGCCAGCCTCTATTTTTTAGAGCACCTTGCACATCACGTTCCTCTATTTCTGTTCCGATCCCTCTTTTTTCAAGTTCTTGAGATAACTTCTCTCCAACTAAAGTGATATTCACCTCACCATGAAAGGCTTCATTTACTACGTCTGTTTTAAGCTCTGGTAAAAAAGATTCGGTATTATGAGAATGAATAATATGCGCTACTTTTCTGCCATCTGTCGAGCCTTGCAAATTATCTCCTGCCTGCTTTAATTCCTCAAGCTTTGCTAAACTTTCTTTTGTCGCCTCGCGCTCTGCCATTATTACTTCTAGAGGGGGAGCAGACTCAAAAGGCAAGTTTGTATAATCTGTTCCTTCACCCGCTACAATAATCTGGCCGTCAAATAATGAAAAGCCTGGCAGCTCTCGACCCAACAGACTTCTTGGATCATCCGGATTAATACTTGTCGCCACTTGAAACGCTACACCAGAGAGACTCATAGCCTCAGCATCAGATGGAAGCTCTTGTTTAAAATACTGATTCTCCATTCCCAGAAGGTGAACAAAGTCTTCTCCTTCCAGACCATTTGCCCATTGATTTATAGAGGAAGAAGCCATTCCATATCCGGGCTCAAAGGAAGTGAGTACACCTGTAAATATAAAAAGGGACATCACGCCAACTATGATTAATGCAGTTAGACGTTTCAAGCTCGTCCGATTGACTTTTACGGTAAATCCATGAAATCCCCGTCTTCGCATCTTCTCATCCTTTCATGTTTGCTTGTCCACACGTACAATTACATGATTAGACCTTGTAATTGAGATATATGCTTTTATGAGACAGGGTAGAACGTATAATTATATACAGGTATGTATTTTCTCAATATAAAAAGCCTCTCTCCATATGGAAAGAGGCTTTCTGCATTAATGTGTGTAGGAACCAACATTATCTTGATTCACTTTTTTGTGAAGAGCTGCGTTCAGGCCTTGCGCAATGACATTGGCCATATCATCAATAAAAACATCAACTTCTTTTGGAGTAACCATTAAATTATGTCCAAGCGGAGAGAGGACTTCTCTAATCAGCTGACGTTTCTCTTCTTCTGGAAGCGTGCCGACCATTCCGAGAATTGTTTGCTTTTTCTCGTCATTTGGCAGATCTTCATCCGTTAATACCCGCTTCTCTCCAAATGTCATCCCCGCTGGGGCAAGGGAACGAGACGGAGCATTCCCTTCTTTCATTTCTCGGCCAAAATGCTTTAACACATAATCAATCGTATCACTCGTAATTGACACCGCATCGACCACCGTTGGAATCCCAACAGCAATAACCGGAATCCCAAGCGTATCCTTGCTCAGCTCTTTTCGTTTATTCCCAACCCCGCTTCCGGGATGAATGCCCGTATCAGAAACTTGAATCGTCGCATTCACGCGCTCAATTGAACGTGAGGCTAAGGCATCAATCGCAATCACGAAGTCAGGCTTTGTTTTTTCAATAATACCAAAAATCACATCACTCGTTTCTATCCCCGTCAGCCCCATTACTCCGGGGGTGACTGCACTAACAGGACGATAACCTCCTTGAACCTGTTCAGGAGCAAGTTCAAATAGATGGCGAGTAATTAGTAAATTTTCTGCTGCAATTGGACCTAGCGCATCAGGCGTTACATTCCAATTCCCTAAACCGACCACCAAACATGTATCTTCTTCTTTAATGCCGATATCGGTCATAAACTGATGAAACTGACTTGCAAAAACTTTCTCCATTTTTTCTTGAATGTCAGTATCTTTCTTTCTGATTCCTTGAGATTCAAATGTTAAATAAGAGCCTTGTTTTTTTCCAAGACGCTTTGCCCCTACTTCATCAATAATTACTTTAATTACTTTTACATCATCAATCACTTCTTCTTCAATCTGCACACCGCTTACATTTTGTGCTTCTTGTTCTCCTGGAGCCTTTCTCTCTTGCTCTTCAACTGCTAATTGATGAGCTTCCACAGCTAGATCAGTGCGTATTTGATATTGTTCAAGGTTTAATTCTTCAGGCATTCGGATCACCCTCCTCATTCTACTCTTAGCAAATAGCTTCTCCATTGGTTTTTGTTTTCATTCTTTCTATTGCATTTGTTCGTTGTTTTTGATAGAATGCAGATTGTTGTATTGATGATGCCAACGGGTGTCGTCACGGCCTTGAATAAAGGATGCGAAACCGTTCATAACATAGAGATGGACTGGTTACAAAAGAGGACAATCGTTGTTTAACCAGGAGGTGAAAGGTATGCCAAATATTAAATCTGCAATTAAACGTGTGAAAACAAACGACAAGCGTCGTGCGCAAAACATCGCTGTTAAATCTGCTCTACGTACTGCTATCAAGAACTTTGAAGCTAAAGTTGAAGCTGGTGAGCAAGAAAATGCTCAAGCAGCATTCGTTGATGCAGCGAAAAAGCTTGACAAAGCAGCAAACAAAGGTCTTATTCATAAAAATGCAGCTTCACGTCAAAAGTCTCGTCTAGCTAAAAAGCTTAACGGTCTTTCTGCATAATGAACGAAAAAAACGACTCATATAAAATGAGTCGTTTTTTTATGATTATAAATCTTGAGTCATCTTCATTAATAATAATTCCACCGCCAATACTTTCTCCATCTTTCCTGATTTAATCGCATAATCGGTATCAGCTGCCGCTTCAAGAAGGGTTAAAAGGGACTTATCCTCAAATTGACTGACCTTTTGGCTGGCAAGTTTAACAGCATACGGGTGAAGCTTTAATTGAGCCGCAATTTGTTTCTGTGAATAGGCTTGTTTACTTAACCCCTTCACTTGATAATAAATTCGAAACTGTCTTGCTAGGAGCGCTAATATCTTTAATGGATCTTCTTTTTGTTTTAACAAATCATGATATATGACAAGTGCTTCGTCTAAACGCTTGTTCACAGCAAAATCAATTAAGGCAAACACATCTTGCTCAAGAGTGCGAGCAACAAGCAAATCAACCTCCCGCGGAGTAATCTCTCCTCCCTCACCTACATAAAGAGCAAGCTTTTTCAACTCTGACGCTGCTAGAAGCAAGTCAAATCCAAGCCGTTCAACCAGACGTTCCTGTGCTTCTTTTGTTATTTGGAGATGGTGGCTGGCTGTCTGCTCTTCTATCCACTGCTTCATCATTCGGTCATCAAATGGAAGAGCTTCAATTACTGTTGCTTCTTTTTTTAATCGTTTGGTAATTTTTTTCCTTTCGTCTAGCTTTTCATAAGGGGCTACAAGGATGAGCGTTGACTCAGGAGAAGGATTTTCTATATATTTGATTAACACATCAATATCATGCTCGATTTTCACGTCTTGCCTTTGACTGGTAACGGCTTGAAAATCTTTCACAATAACCACTTTATTCGCCCCTAAAAAAGGCAGTGTTTCCGCTTCTTGAACAGCAAGCTCTATTGGCGTTTCTGAAAAGCTATATGTAATAACATTCATATCTGAACCATCTTGACCGACTACTTGATCTAATACTTGCTGCGAAAAATCTTCAATCAAAAATTGTTGCGTACCATGTATAAAATAAACGGGTGAAACCTTACCACTTTTTACCTCTTTTTTTGCTTGCAAGTAATTCATTACACATTCCCCAATTTCATTGCAATATTCTTATCGATTTATGGATAATCTATGAGTGTAGTCAATCGGAAATTGACTGCTGACTTTCGATACCCTTCTTTAGCTTAGAAAAAAACGCCGGCCATTACAAGTTAAATATTGAGTAAGTGTATTGAGTACATTTACTTTGCAAAGCTAGTTAGTGAAAACAAGAGAAAGGGGTCCGGCCCCCATGTGCCAAACCCCCATTTATGATAAACGTCATGATCCGAGATCCCGGGTACCCTCGTTCATGACGATAATCATGACCGCCTTTCACTAGTTATGATATCCTATGCAGATTCAAACTATAGGTGACAACTCTTTACAATGCAGGCAGATCCATCTCAAGATGAACAAATTATTGAACATTTCTTGATTAAGGATAATTGTTTGAGGAATCGATATAGCTTTTTTTGGTGGCTTGGCTTATACTAAAGGTTGAAAAAAGGAGGGGTGCCAGATGAATCATTTTGAAAAAGACGTACAAAGTAAACGTAATGATGCGATTGATTCTGGTGTTGCCTTTGTTGTTTCTTTTGGCTTCTTTGCAACGATTTTTATCATTGCATCTATTGTTGATGTATTCTCAGGATTTTAAGCCGAAAAAACACAGGCATGAAAGGTACCATCTGATTGGTACATAAGCAGAGGAGCAAGTTAATCTTGCTGCTCTGCTTTTTTATATGAGGAAAATATAATCTTCATTTTTTCTTGGTATAGATGCAGTTGAACAGCACCTTCGAGATCCGTTCTAATCACCTGAATATTGTGGTCAAAAAGGCGTTCGGTTACCTCTGGATGTGGATGATTAAAGCGATTGTTTCGTCCTGCTGAAATCAATCCCATATTTGGTTGAACCTGCGTTATAAATGCCTCTGTGGTGGATGTTTTACTGCCGTGATGACCAACCTTCAGGATATCAGCTTGAAGATCAGGAAAGGTCTGAATCAACACCCTCTCCCCTTCTTCTTCTAGGTCACCTGTAAATAACAGCCTTACTCCTTCTATCTCTGCAAAAAGGACAATAGATCGGTTATTTAAATCTTGTTCATCACCAGACGGAGACAATACGATAAAACGAGAAGATTGAGCCCTCCAAGCATCCCCTTTCGAAACAAAGTGAATCTTAGTACCTTTCTTGTACAATTCCCGTAGTAACGCTTGTTCAAACTCTCCTTCTACCGTTCCTGCACTATATAAAAGTTTCTTAATCGGCACCTCATCAGCTAATGCAAAAGCTCCTCCAATATGGTCCATGTGACCATGCGTCAGAATCAATGTATCAACTTTTCGGATTCCCTTAGCCCTCAAATAATCAACGACTACATCTCGCCCTACATCATAAGTAGAACTTCTCTCCCGCCACTTCTCATTGGAGAAATGCAGTGTACCTCCTGCATCAATGACATACACTTCACGGCGTCTCGGAAGCTCAATAATAAAGCTGTCTCCTTGGCCAACATCCAGCATCGTCACCACGGCCTCCTTTTTTAAAAAAGGCCCTGCCCATTGACTAATTACAATCCACAAAAGACCGCAGATTAACAGTTTCCACCAGCCTCTCTTCCCTGCTTCCCACAAAAGGATCGATGCTGTAAACAATAGGATGGATCCAAATAAAGCTACTGCATTCGGTTTACCTGTAAGTACCGTAAATAATGAAAAACCATCTAGACGAACCAGCCATTCATGTACAGGAGGAACCGTCATTTCTAAAAGCAGAAAAGGGAGGTTGATATTTGATGGAAGAATTAATGAACACAGCACGCCTAGAAAGGCTAATGGTAGGACAACAAAAGATATAAAGGGGATATAAATGAGATTAAGAAGAAGAGAAAGCAATGAAAAACGATAAAAGGATAGCAGAATCAGCGGAAGAGATGCAAGCTGCGCGAGTGTCGTTACTGCTGCCAACCTTGCAATATTATGCGAATAGCGATTCATAATGATTGGTGCAGAAAGGATAAGAACAAACGAGGTAAGAAAAGAGAGTTGAAAGCCCAACTGAAACAACGCAAACGGTTTTAATGCTAAATAAAGAAGGAATACAGCCGTAATTGAAATCAGAGGCGGCACAGTTTGTTTAAAGCGTAAAAATAAGAGTACAACGATCGTCATAAACGACGCACGAACGACCGAGGGTGCCCCGCCTGCAATAATCATATAGATTGGTAAACTTATACAGAGTAGCTCAAGTGCCCTCTCACGGGTAATTCCTGACCTTAGCAATATAAAAAACAATACAGACACAACCAACCCTACATGCAGACCAGAGACCGCGAGGAGGTGTATAACACCTAATGATTGATAAGCCCGAAGCACATCTTTTTCAACAAACATCCTCTCACCAAATACTAAAGCGACGATGATCCCTGCCGAGCTTTCCTCCGCCTGCTCTACTATTTGTTTAATTTGTTGGCTCCTAAATGCTTGTATTTTATTATAAAATCCTGAACTGCTTGACTTGCATGTAAGCGAGGAGAGATTCGGCGTCATGATCCAGTGTATGTTTTGTTCGTATAAAAAAGTTTTATAATTGAATTGATAAAAATTTGTGGGGGACCGCGGAGAGCGTAATTTCCCTTCAATGCGACAAAGGTCTCCAGGAGCTAGCGTGCGAAGAAAAGCTTGCTGGGCCTCACTTTCAATAAATCCATGAACTTGGATCATTTCATGTTGTATGCTTTTTACCTTCATAGATAATGAATCACCATCAACATAAACAAGTGAGTGGATAGTAGCGTCAATAACTGTCTCATCACCTGAATAAACCGATACATGACGCGCCTCTGCAAGTGTGCCTATGCCTGCGTAAAGACTAAAGAAACTTACAGCAATCAACCCATTGATTCGTATAGACTTTACATGCATACATAACAACAGCAGGAGAGCGATACAGACAATATAAAAAGAAAGGCTCGGCCCTTTTAAGATGAAAACGAGACCGAGCACACTAGAAATGGCAGCAATCACACTATAAACCATAGAACCCCCTTATGATTTAGGCGGATATAGAGAATCCACTTCGGCGCGTAGACCTTCCCATTCAGCCTCATTCATGCCAAGACCTTTTAATTTGGTTAACAATGTTTCTGTTAAATCCTGTTTTTCATTTTGGTGAATATCAAGAACAGGGTTTTCAAGGACCACTTGTGATACTTCTACACCAGCCTCTTTAAAAAGCTCAACGGCATATGGATGGTTCTTATAATCACTTGCATAAAATACTTTTTTAATCCCAGCCTGGATAATGGATTTCGTACAATGCACACAAGGGAAGTGTGTAACATAAAGCTCCGCTCCCTCTGTCGGCACGCCGAATTTTGCACATTGCAATAATGCATTTACTTCTGCGTGAATTGTCCGGATACAATGATGATCTACAACATAACACCCTTGATCAATGCAATGATCACTGCCAGTAACCGATCCATTATACCCCCCTGCAATAATCCGTTTTTCTCTTACAATCGTGGCACCGACCATTAGGCGGGTGCACGTGCTTCTTAATGCTAATAAATGACTTTGAGCCATAAAATATTGATCCCATGATATACGTTCCATCTCTTCACTCCCCTTGCATAGTAGCCACTACTAGTGTAGAGAACAGATACAAAGGAAGTCAATGACTTATTGTACCGTCACTAATTCTTGAAGCTTCTCAAATGACTTAGGCCCTATACCTGATACATTCATCAGCTCTTCTACACTCTGAAAAGCTCCTTGTTCTTCCCTGTAACTGAGAATAGCTTCTGCTTTTGCCGGTCCGATTCCAGGCAATGTTTCGAGCTCCGCTTGGCTCGCTTTATTTAAGGAGATTTTAGCGCCAGCTACGTTCGAACTTTGTGTTTCTGCTCCCATCGTTAAAGGAATCTCTTCTTCCCCTAAATAAGGAACATAAATGACCATTTCATCAACTAAAAGCTGGGCTAAATTAATACCGTCACCAAACGCGTCAGGCAGCAGCCCTCCTGCTGATTCAATCGCTTCAAATACTCTGCTCCCTTCATGTAATTGATACACTCCTGGTCTCATAACTGCACCCTTCATATCAACGGTCACAACGCCAGGGTCAGCTGCCGCTTCTATTTCTGGCTTATCTTCTTCAAGCTCTTCAGCAAAATTCCAATTCATTTCTTCTATTTCCTCCTCCCCTATATTGCTAAAATGCAGAAATAACACTACACTTACAATTAGAGCAATGCCTGTTAAAATAACCGCTACAATATGTTTTGGCCAATTAGCAATCAAAAGAATAACCTCCATCATGTTATTAGAAAGGAAGACACTAAAATGAGCGTACATTTACAAATTGCTGAGCAAGTAACAAACCATCGCAGAGCACAAAAGGAATTTCTAGCATTAGATGAGAAAAGAGAGGCGGCCATCGACCGGGTAGTAGAAGACGCTAAGAAAGGTTTACATATTTCGCTGAATGAAGTAAATGCGATTACAAAGGAGATGAATCAAATTGCTCAAGACTTTTACTTCCCTCCTAGAAAAGAAGTAACGACCGATATGGTACGAGAATACATAAATAAATCCAAATAATAAAGACACATACTTACCCTGCCTTCTTCATACGCTTGTGATAACGATATCGTTTTGGGACGTTTTGGAGAAGGAGGGGATTTTCAGATGAGGGTTGGAATCATTGGGCTTGGCAGTATGGGGACGATTTTACTTGAGTCATTTCTTGATTCCGGAGTAATAAAAGAGAAAGATATAACCGTAATCAATCGTACAAAAGAAAAAGCCTTAAAAGCAAAAGAGGCGTACCCTGCAATTCATGTAGCAGATACAATCGCTGAAGCAGTCAAACGCTCTGATTATTTTTTTGTCTGTGTCAAGCCGCTTCAGTTTGCATGTGTGATTGATGAAATAGCTCCGGTCTGTACACAAAAGCAATTATGCATCTCTATTACGAGTCCAATCTCTGTAGAATTGCTTGAGAGTAAAGTTGACTGTAAAGTAGCCCGTATTATACCGACCATTCTTAACCGTGCCTTAGCAGGTTCTACACTGATCAGCTACGGCAAGCGCTGCACCACGGAAGACCAAAAACAAGTGCATGCCTTTATGAGTCATTTCTCAGAACCACTTGAAATTGAGGAAAACATTACTCGGGTATCTTCAGATATCGTAAGCTGCGGGCCGGCTTTTTTCAGTTATTTATTACAACAGTTTATTGACGGGGCTGTGAGACAAACAGAGATATCTAAAGAAGACGCCACTACTCTTGCGACAAATATGATCATAGGTATGGGCCGCCTGTTAGAGCAAGGACACTATACCTTACCTACCTTACAAGAACGAGTTTGTGTGCCGGGGGGAATTACCGGAGAAGGGATTAAAGTACTCGAACAGGAAGTTGGTCATATGTTCGACCATTTATTTCAGCAAACTCATGCAAAATACTATCACGAACAAAAGAAAATACTTGAAGCCTTCACAAACCAAGCGACAAATAAATAAAAAACAGGGGAAAGCATTGCTTCCCCTGTTTTTTTCGACATTAATTCACATTATCCTCTTTTTTTCTTTCGCGCAGCAAAGAAAATTCTCATGCTTTCTTCTGAAGGGATCTCTGATGAAAAGTCGGCAGTCACCGCTTCGACCTCAAAACCAGCCTCAAGAAGCCATGTCGTGTACTCTTCTACTGAATAGGTACGTTGTTTATGAAGCTCTTCATATCTTTCATATAAGCCGTTTTCTTGCTTAACAAAAAAAGTGAGTTCATGCTCTACACTATTCTGATGCTCACCAGGAAAAGAATGCCAGATATATGAAATCTCTTCCTCAGAATCTGCAAACGTTTGACCAACGAATTCATCCTCAATTTTTGAAATCGAGTGGACATCAAATAAAAGCCAGCCGTTATCCACCACATTTTGTGACACAGAATGGAGGGCTGCTTTAACATCATCAGGCGTCTCTAAATAATTTAGCGAATCGCAAAAGATCGTTGCCACATCATATTGACCTAGATCACCGAGCTTTCGCATATCCTGATGGATCAGGAGCGGGGAAACTCCTTTTTTCATACATTTATCTCGTGCAACAACGAGCATCTCACTTGATAAATCTACCCCAGTAACATCAGCACCCTCATCAAGCATCGAAAGAAGAAGCTCTCCTGTACCGCACCCGACATCTAGGATCTGAATTCCTTCTAAATAATCAACACCTAGTGTTTTTTTTGTAAAAGAAAGCCACTCATCGTACGGTGCATCAGCCATCAACTGATCATACAGAGCAGCAAAAACTTGATAATTCATTTTTTCTCCTTTAAATACGTCCAGCCATCGCGCTGCTCAACTTTTCCTTCTTTTAGAAGCTTACCAAGTGCACGCTTAAATGCTGCTTTACTTATGTTGAAGCGGTGCTTAATATCCTCTGGCTGAGACTTGTCCCAATAAGGCATTTGACCGCCGCGCTCTTCCATGTAACGAACAAGTTTAGTCGCATCATCTTCTTGACGCTCTGAGCGCAGAGGATGCATCGTGACATTTAGACGACCGTCTTCTCGCACATAGATAACCCGAACGGTTACTTCTTCCCCGTAACGAGGCTCTCTCGTCATTTCATTGTCATGGAGATACGCTAAATACCCTTCCTCTGTAAGTATAGCTGCTCCCTCATCGAGATAATGATAGACACGGCCTTTTACTTCTTTATTCATGAGGATATCAGATGCCTTTTCCGATTGTTCTTCAATCGGCAGACCCTTGACCAGGCGAGCCATTAAACGTCCTTTTTTATCCCATGTATAGGAGACAGGCAGTACATCATCAGGCTTTGGCCATAAATTACGGTCACTAGGCAATTCATCCATTGATAAAAATAAATCGCGTGAGATTCCATTAAATAAGAATACACCATGTCCAGTTTTAATCGAGACTACTTTCAACCAAGCAAATCCTTCGCCTTGTACAATCGGTTGTTTCATTGTGGCAGATAAACGCTTATCATGGTCATGATATAAGAAAACTTCAATGTCCGAGCCAATTTCAACCGCTTCTTCTCCTTCGATGTCATTTTGATGAAGAAGAATATCTGTATTGCCATCACTCAAGAAATACCCAAACTTTGCCTGACGAGCTACTTTCAGTGTCACGGTATAGCCAGGTTTTAATTCCATTAACTTAAGACCCTTTCGATTTCAATTGTTGGCGCATCTCCCCAAAGTTTCTCTAAGTTATAGTACGTACGCTCATCTTTATGGAAAATATGGACAACAACATCTCCAAGATCCACTAATACCCAGCGCGCTTGATCAAATCCTTCAAGACGTTTAATTTCAATTCCTTCTTCTTGTGCCACTTTTTTAAGTTCATGAGCAATAGCTTGAACTTGCTTTTCAGAATTACCATGGCAGATCACGAAATAATCAGCAATTAATGAAATCCCCTTCATATTTAATCCGACGATATTTTCAGCACGCTTATCGTCAATTGCATTAATAGCTAGTGTTAGTAATGTTGATTCACTCATTTATCCAAACTCCTTTTTGTTTTAATTAATTGATTGTATGTGTTTAATGTGTCAGGATACACAGGCTGTCTTCGCTTCATTAGAAAAGTAATCGTATTTTCAAGTGACTTTATAATCGCTTCATCTAAATCTTTTTCACTTAGCTCACGAACTTCAGATACTCCCTTAAACTGTCTTCCTGGCTCAATATAATCAGCAAGGAAAACAACCTTTTCAAGCAAGGTCATATCAGGCTTGCCTGTTGTGTGGTACCGGATGGCATTTAAGACCTCTTCATCTTTGATGCCGACTTCCTCTTTTACATAGTATGCACCACATGGGGCATGAAGTAACTCATCTCCATACCCTAACACATCTTTTTCTTTCAAAGTTGATTGTACGAGGTCTCGCATTTCTTGTTTGTCTCGAAATTTTGCATAGTCATGAAAAATCGCTGCAAGCTCTGCCTTGTATTGGTCCGCTCCGTATCTTTTTGCAAGTGAAATCGCCGTCTCCACAACACCAAGAGTATGTTGATAGCGGTGTTCGGTTAAATGAGGCTTTACTTTATTAAGTGCCGCTTCCCTCTCCATACAACCTACTCTCCTTTATCATCTCTGCTACTTCATCTTGAACGAAATAGCGTATCGATTTACCTTCTTTTACTCTTTGCCGTATATCAGTAGAAGAGAGATCGATTGGCGGAAAATCAATATGGATAAGATGATCCTTATACACAGGCGATGGAGAATACCCAGGCCTGTTCACCCCAATAAACGTGATGAGGTTTACAAGTTCTTCAATTCCAGCCCAGGTTGGCAAAGACTCCACCATATCTCCGCCGATAATAAAGAAGAATTCATGAGCCGGGTATTCCTCTTTCAATTGCTTCACTGTATCAATTGTATACGAACGGCCGCCTCGATCTCTCTCTATTGTAGATACATGAAAATGTGGATTGCTCCTTATCGCAACCGTCACTAATTCAAAGCGTTCATCTACTGAAGACATGTCTGAACGCTTTTTATGAGGCGGAGTAGATACTGGAATGAACCAAACCTGATCAAGTTCACACTCCACTCTTATATGTTCAGCTAACATCATATGGCCATGGTGCGGCGGATCAAAGGTCCCTCCAAACAATCCAATTTTCATCATCCCTGTCTCCTTTACATCTCTTAGGTTATGGAAGAATGATTTCTTTGTTTTCTTTTGATTCTTTATAAAGAACAATCGTGTTTCCAATGACTTGGACAAGCTCTGCTTTTGCCCCTTTTGATAATTCCTCTGCTACATCGTCCTTATCAAATTCGCAATTTTGCAGCACGCTTACTTTGATTAATTCTCTTGATTCAAGAACATCATCGATCTGTTCAATCATGTTTTCATTTACGCCACCTTTTCCAACCTGAAAGATTGGTGTTAAGTGATGTGCTTTTGATCTTAAAAAACGTTTTTGCTTACCTGTTAACATAGTTTTTTACCCTCCAAGTGTTTTGAGTACGATATTTGTCATTCGTTTCCGGTCTGGCTTGATGCCTGTCCAATATTCAAATGACAGGGCACCCTGATTTACAAACATCCCCACTCCATTTACTGTTGTTGCGCCGCTCTCTGCAGCTTCCTTTAAGAAAGCTGTTTCTAGCGGATTATAGATTAAGTCACTCACTATCGCTTTATCTTTCAATTTCCTAAGAGAGATCGGTATTTGTTCAGTGTAAGGACTCATTCCGACAGATGTTGTATTTACAATGAGGTCGAACTTCTCCAGCCCATTCTCAGCTTCACTAAGTGTCATAGCGTTTGTTTGATCCTGATTAGTAGAAATAAGATTCAAAAGAGTATCTGCTTTTTCTTTTGTTCGATTAGCAACAACGAGACTCGACACACCTGCACCTAAAAAGGAAGCACATACTGCTCTTGCAGCTCCTCCCGCTCCAATTACTAATATGTTCATATCCTTTACGTTTGACGGCAGATAAGACTCTATCGACTGCATATAACCAGCACCATCTGTATTATATCCTACAAGTTTCCCGTTGTGTCTAACTATGGTATTAACAGCCCCAATCCTTTCTGCTTCCCGATCAATTTCGTCTAAGAAATTCATGATCGCTACTTTGTGTGGGATCGTAACATTAACACCATCTATTTCGCCTTTACGAATCTTCTCTGTCACTTCTTCAAGGTCTCCTGCTTCCACATCTAGTGCCACGTAATCTGCATCTATTTGACAATCTTTAAAAGCGTCATTATGCATCTGCGGTGACAGGGAGTGTGCTACAGGATGTCCAATCAGTCCAAAACGTTTCCCCATGCTTAGTGCTCCTCTCTATCTGTTACGAGATAATCGAATCACGAATGGATACGCCTACGCCCTTAGGTGCATAAGCTTCTACTTTTACATTTCGGTCATTGACTGTTATCCAGCCAAGACCAGAGATAACAATATCACTTTTTATATCTTTAATGGTAAATTCATGTTTTACAAGCGGAGGGAAATCAACCATGCTTTCTTTTCCTGGCGGTGTTAATAATTCACCTAGGTGATTTTGATAAAGCTCCTCTGCTTTCTCTCTTTTTGTACGATGGATGTTTAGATCATTAGAAGTGAAACAAGTAAAAGATGATCGCTCACCAGCTACAAAATCAAATCGAGCCATTCCTCCAAAATAAAGCGTTTGTCCTTCATTTAATTGAAATACCATTGGCTTGATTTCTTTTTTAGGTGTAATTTGCTTAAGTTCTTTTTTATCAACAAAGTGAGCCATTTGATGATGATTGATGATTCCCGGTGTATCGTAAAGCGCCGATCCATCATCAAGCGGGATATCAATCATATCTAGTGTGGTCCCTGGAAAATGAGATGTCGTTATTAACTGTTCGGTATCTCCGCCGAACTCTTTAATAATCCGATTAATAAATGTAGATTTTCCTACATTCGTACAGCCAACGACATAGACATCACGTCCATCACGCAAGCGGTCAATCTCAGAAGCAATATCTAGTACCCCTTCACCCTTTTCTGCACTCATTAGAAGAACATCAACAGGCTTGAGGCCGTTTTCCTTAGCAGATTTCTTCATCCAGTTAATGAGACGGTTTCTTTTTAAGGATTTAGGCAGTAGATCCACTTTATTTCCAACTAGCAAGACATCATTATTCCCTACAAACCTGTGCAGACCAGGCAGCCAGCTTCCATTAAAATCAAAGATGTCTACCACTTTTACAATTAGAGAATCTGTATGCCCTAGTGTATTTAACAACTTCAGAAAATCATCATCTGTTAATGAAACATCTTGTACTTCATTATAATGCTTTAACCTAAAGCAGCGTTGACAAATAATAACCTCTCGCTCTAGTGCGGATTTAGGTGCATAACCTGTCTCGTTTTTATCTTCTGTCTGAATCTGTACACCACAGCCAGCACATGTGATCGTTTGTTCTTCCATATTTACTCCTCCCATTGAATCATTCCACGTTTTCGCATCCAATTTAATACGACACGTTCCATCCTGCGATTTAATTTTGTGGCCAAACCATCCGTTTTCGCTACTGGCACAACCAAGATCGTTTGCAGTCCAGCTCTGTTTCCGCCAAGAACATCCGTAAAAATTTGATCACCAACAACAACGGTCTCCTCAGGCTGAAGATCCATTTGACGACAAGCTTGCCTAAATGCTCGGCGCATTGGCTTTCTCGCATTATGAATAAATACGACTTCTTCGGGGTCAGCAAATACTGAAACTCTTCTTCTGTTATTATTTGAGACAATCGTAACGTTCATGCCATATTCTTGAAGCTTCTTAAACCATTCTCTTACTTCGGGTGTTGCTTCAGGACGATCCCACTCAACAAGCGTATTATCCAGGTCTGTAATCACGCCTTTGATGCCAGCTTCCTTTAATTCTTCAAGGTTAATTTCAAAAATACTTTTTACGTACTTATTCGGTAATAGGTTCTTTAGCATGACTTCACCTCATTAACAAGCAACATCGCTATTTTTATGTTCTATCCATATAACTCTTTGCATACCTAAACAGATCAGGGCAAACTTTTCCATTTATAAACGTAGTCAAACCATAACTATACCGTCACATTTGAAAATTTTCAACGCATTTCCTTTATTTAATTTAATAACCCTTTCCACTGATTATAAAAACATAAAAAACTTTTCGACAAATTACGCCATACCTCTACACTGTGGATAACGTTATACACTTATCCCCCTACTAATTATAAGGTTTATTTCCACTAATAAACAATTAACCCACAACTTATCCACCGCTAAATGTGGATAAACAGAACGATTGTTCTCTTTTAGAAGACGTGGTAATATTTAGGTACAGACAAGCATAACTGTATATACAGCTTACAGACTAAGAACCTACATACTATGCAAACTTTCTTTTATATAGAACAAACTTGATGAGACAACCTTGATAAATGATCGATTGACTACTACATGTCTAAGGAGGTGAACTCACTGCAGCAGCGGTGAGAAGGGGATGAATAACTTATCTGATGAACTTTTAATTGAAACGTATTACAAAGCAATCGAACTTGACCTAAGCCCTGATTTTATTGAATTAATTCGTATAGAAATCAGCAGACGTTCATTATCAGACAAAATTAAACTTTCATCTTAAGCTTTCATTTAAGCTTAAAACCTACACACCTTAAGACAATACAGAAGTACGAACGCCCAAGATTATGCTTAATATACACACCACATAAAAGGAGAGCTTCCTACTCAGGAAGCTCTCCTTCTTCGTTTAGCCAATTTCGTGTTTGAATGACACGAAGATACTCTCTCGGCCCAAATGTTTGTGCCTCCGCCCGGTATTCTTGAACCCCAAATTGCCCTGGAATTTCTTTAATACGATTATGAGTCATCTCTTCATTAAACCCGTCAGCAAAAAATCCTGCTACCAAAATAGTTGCAAAGATGACCAAACTAATGATGCTTTTATTTTTAGTAGACACTTTAACCACCATTCCCTATCCTCTTATTACTTATAGGGTTGCATCTTCACACAAAAATTATACATCACACACTGAATTTGGAAGAGAATAACCTCTCTTCATCATTAAAAAACACGATCACACAAAAAAAATTCGCTAAAATTTTTCGTCTTTCTTCATATTTAATAAATTCTTTAAAAGCGGGTGAAGCTAAGTGCTGTAAGGATGCACGCATTTTTAAATTAGGTTATAATTCTACATAGTCTAAGAATTGTTCGGTTTTCAAATACGGATAAGAGGATAAATACATAGGGCCCAACCAATTCTACTAATAACCATTTAAGGAGGTATGTGATTTGACCGTATTACACTGGGCTACGATTTCGCCTTTTTTATTAGCTATTTTGATCCCATTTCTGTACAAATACGCTAGACGGATTCACACAGGCTGGTTTGTATTAGCACTCCCGCTTGTACTATTTATCTATTTCATTCAATACCTCTCGATAACCTCAACTGGAGGGGTTGTTGAGCACACCATTCCATGGGTACCGTCCCTTGGGATTAACTTTACTGTCTTTGTAGACGGGTTGAGTTTATTATTTGCCCTATTGATTACCGGTATTGGAACTCTAGTCATCCTCTATTCGATCTTTTACTTATCAAAAAAGACCGAAAGCTTGAACAATTTCTATGTGTACCTTCTCATGTTCATGGGGGCAATGCTTGGGGTTGTCTTATCAGATAACTTAATTGTCCTTTATGTGTTCTGGGAATTAACTAGTTTAGCTTCATCGCTATTAATTAGTTATTGGTTCCACCGTGAAAAATCTACCTATGGTGCTCAAAAATCAATGTTGATTACCGTTTTTGGTGGATTTGCTATGCTCGGTGGTTTTTCATTGCTGTATGTCATGACTGGCACATTCAGTATTCGCGAAATCATTGAAAATGTAGATCTTGTGACATCAAGCGAATTGTTTTTACCAGCTATGATTTTAGTGCTGCTTGGTGCCTTCACTAAATCTGCACAGTTCCCATTCCACATCTGGCTGCCAGATGCGATGGAAGCACCAACACCTGTTAGTGCGTATCTTCACTCTGCAACGATGGTTAAAGCAGGGATCTATCTTGTTGCTCGTCTTACACCTGTGTTTGCCGGCAGCGCAGAATGGTTCTGGCTCTTAACCGGATTTGGTGTTGTCACCCTGTTATGGGGTTCAACATCAGCTGTCAGACAAAAAGACTTAAAGGGAATTCTCGCCTTCTCAACGGTCAGTCAGCTCGGTCTGATTATGACTTTACTAGGCTTAGGTTCTGCAGCGATTTATTTTGGTGACAGCGTCGATCCAGCCTTTTATTCGTTTGCAATAATGGCTGCGATTTTCCACTTAATAAACCATGCAACCTTTAAAGGAAGTCTCTTTATGACAGCCGGTATTATCGACCATGAAACCGGCACACGTGATATCCGTAAGCTTGGTGGTTTAATGGCCATCATGCCGGTCACATTTACGGTTTCATTAATTGGACTCGCATCAATGGCAGGTCTTCCTCCATTTAACGGGTTCTTAAGTAAAGAAATGTTCTTTACAGCGCTTCTTCGCGCAACAGAAATGAACGCCTTCAATATGGAAACATTCGGCATCATCATTGTTGTACTAGCTTGGATTGCGTCTGTATTTACATTCTTATACTGCTTAATCATGTTCTTTAAAACATTTACAGGGAAATTTCAGCCAGAAAATTATGACGTAAAAGTACATGAGGCTCCAATTGGAATGTTAATCAGTCCAGTTATTCTAGGCTCTCTTGTTATCGTCTTTGGTTTCTTCCCGAACATCTTAGCTTATACAATCATTGAACCTGCAATGCAGGCTGTTCTGCCTACAGTACTTGCCGATGGGGAACTGTTCTATGTCAATATTTATATGTGGCATGGCTTTAATGCGGAACTGTTTATGACAATGGGTGTTGTAGCAGCTGGGATTATCTTATTCTTAATGATGAAAAACTGGGCAAAAACGGCCTTCTATATGAAAGAACGCGACCCGCTTAACTGGTTCTACGACAATTCACTTAGCGGTGTCATTTCAGGTTCTCAAGCTGTAACAAGAATCCAAATGACTGGTCTATTGCGTGATTATTTCGCATATATGACCGCTTTCATGATTCTATTGCTTGGCTATACAATGTTCCGCTACGATGCCTTTACAATCGATACAACCAATGTAACGGGTATTGCTCCATATATTTGGGTCATTACGCTCGTCTTTATTGCAGCAACGCTTTCCATTCCATTTATTAATAAACGGATCACCGCTGTTATTGTTGTAGGGGTTATTGGTTTCTTACTCGCTTTACTATTTGTTGTGTTCCGTGCACCAGATCTTGCCTTAACACAATTACTAGTTGAGACGGTTACAGTTTTACTCTTAATGCTTGCTTTTTATCATTTGCCAGAATTACGCAAAGAAGAATTCAAGCCGCGCTTTAACATCGTGAACTTGATTATCTCTATTGGAGTCGGGTTCCTTGTAACTGCGATTGCCTTAAGTTCTCTTGCTCTTGGAAATGAAGCAGGTATTGAGCCTATCTCACAATTCTTTGTAGAGAACTCTAAAGAGCTCGCAGGTGGGTACAACATGGTAAACGTCATCCTTGTTGACTTCCGTGGACTTGATACGTTGCTTGAGGTTCTTGTACTTGGAATTGCTGCATTAGGTGTCATTGCATTAATTAAGCTACGAATGACAGGGAGGGAAGATGTGTGAAGAACTTAAAATCTAATGATGTCCTTCTTCATTCCGTCACCCGCGTTGTGACATTCATCATCCTTGCATTTTCCGTCTACCTATTCTTCGCCGGACACAACAACCCCGGCGGAGGGTTTATCGGTGGATTAATGACGGCAAGTGCCCTGCTTTTAATGTATCTTGGGTTTGATATGAAGAGCATCAAAAAAGCAATACCATTTGACTTTACAAAAATGATTGCCTTCGGTTTGTTGCTGGCAATTGTTACGGGCTTTGGCGGCTTATTAGTCGGCGATCCGTATCTTACTCAATATTTTGAGTACTATCAGATACCAATTCTAGGTGAAACAGAGCTGACTACAGCGCTGCCTTTCGACCTTGGTATCTACCTGGTTGTTGTCGGTATTGCACTCACGATAATTCTTACGATTGCGGAGGATGATATGTAATGGAAATATTAATGTCCATCACTGTTGGTGTCCTCTTTATGGTCGGAACCTATTTAATTCTTACGAAAAGCTTGCTTCGAGTGATTGTAGGTTTAATCCTGTTATCACATGGAGCACATCTCCTGCTGCTCACGATGGCAGGCTTACAAAGAGGAGCACCGCCACTACTTGGTCTTGAGGCTAGCACATATAGTGATCCATTGCCTCAAGCATTGATTTTAACAGCGATTGTAATTAGTTTTGGGGTCACATCATTCTTGCTTGTACTTGCATACAGAACGTACAAAGAGCACAAGACAGATGATTTAGACCAATTAAGGGGATCTGCAGATGAATAACTTAGTCATACTACCGATTCTAATCCCATTTATTGTAGGTACGATTCTCATTTTATTTGCAAAAAATCATAGCTTACAGCGTGTGGTCAGCGGATTTACTGTGATCGGCATGCTGTTAGTAGCTATTTATCTTGCAGTTGATGTATATCAAAATGGAATCTCTGTTCTTGAACTGGGTAACTGGCAAGCACCATTTGGTATTGTCTTAGTTGCCGACATGTTTGCTACCATGATGGTCATTCTCGCCAGTATTGTAGGGGTTGTTTGTTTGTTCTTTGCCTTTCAAACGATCTCCTCAGAACGTGAGAAATATTATTTCTATCCGTTCTACTTCTTCTTACTTGCAGGGGTAAACGGAGCATTCTTAACCGGAGACTTATTTAACCTATTCGTCTTCTTCGAAGTGATGCTGATTGCCTCCTACATTTTAATTGTATTAGGAGGGACGAAGTATCAGCTTCGTGAATCATTAAAATATGTAATGATCAATGTTTTTGCTTCGATCTTGTTCATTGTCGGTGTGGCCTATCTTTACTCGATTACAGGAACACTGAACTTAGCTGACTTAGCTGTTAAAGTCGGTGAACTTGAACAGACAGGCGTATTAAATGTTATTGCGGTTATATTCTTAGTTGTATTTGCTATGAAGGGTGGTCTCTTCCCTCTTTATTTCTGGCTTCCGCGCTCATACTACGGACCGCCAGCAGCAATTGCCGCATTATTCGGGGGCTTATTAACGAAAGTTGGGATCTATGCGATCATGCGTACATTCACGCTGATCTTTACTCATGATCCAGACTTTACCCATATGTTAATTCTAATTTTAGCTGGTCTGACGATGTTCTTTGGGGTACTTGGGGCCGTTTCACAGTTTGACTTTAAGCGAATCCTCTCATACCACATTATCAGTCAGGTTGGTTACATGGTGATGGGGCTTGGTATTTACACGCAGCTAGCAATTGCCGGTGCGATTTACTATATTGCCCACCATATTATCGTTAAAGCAGCCCTCTTCTTATTTGCAGGGGCAACGCAAAAAATTACCGGAACAACCGATCTAAAGAAAATGGGCGGTTTACTTAAAACCCACCCATGGCTTGCATGGATGTTCTTTATCTCTGCAATTTCCTTAGCTGGTATCCCGCCGCTAAGTGGATTCTTTAGTAAGTTTGCGCTTATTTTAGCTGCATTCTTAAATGAGAATTATATTATTGCCGCTGTCGCTCTTGCAGTAGGACTTCTTACATTGTTCTCAATGATGAAGATTTTCATTTACGCATTCTGGGGTGAGCAGAAGCATACAGAACAACAAGCAAACTATAAAGTGGGCAAACTCTTACTGCCAATTGTTCCACTTGTCGCTTTAACCATTATCCTTGGTTTCGCAGCTGAGCCAATTTTCCAATATTCACTGCAAGTAGCTGACCAAATTCTAGACCCAACGATTTATATCGAATCTGTACTTAAGGAGTAGATGCTAATGGCTTTTCAAATATTATTAAACCTTGTCATTGCGGTTATCTGGGTTAACTTTCAAAATAGCTATACAGCTGTCGACTTCTTAATTGGATATGTTGTTGGGATTTTCATCTTATTCGTTTTAAGACGTTTTCTGCGTTTTGATTTTTACATGCGCCGCGTATGGGCTATTATTAAGTTAATTGGTTTATTCTTTAAAGAACTTATATTAGCCAATATAGACGTGATTAAGATTGTGTTAAGTCCTAAAATGAATATCCAACCTGGAATTGTAGCTGTGCCTACTAAATTAAAAACAGACTGGGAGTTAAGTCTTCTAGCATCTCTTATCTCTCTTACTCCAGGTACACTATCGATGGATTTCTCAGATGATAATAAATACATCTATATCCATGCGATTGATGTTCCTAATAAAGAGAAAATGATTCGTGATATTCACGATACATTTGAACGTGCTATTTTGGAGGTGACCAAATAATATGTTCCAATCCATTTTAATGATTGTATTAGTGGTCATGTCTATCTCATTGTTCGTTTGCTTTATCCGTACATTAATCGGCCCTACGATGTCTGACCGCATCGTAGCGCTTGATACATTTGGCATCAATCTAATTGGCTTCATCGGGGTCATTATGATGCTTCAGGAAACTTTGGCATACTCAGAAGTTGTTCTTGTCATTAGTATTCTTGCCTTTATCGGGTCGATTGCGCTTTCTAAATTTATTGAAAGGGGTGTTGTCTTTGACCGCGGTTGAGATAATTATTAGTATCTTTGTTCTCATTGGCGGCTTTCTTAGCCTGTTAGGTTCGATCGGGATTATTCGTTTCCCTGATGTGTACGGTCGTCTCCACGCTGCGACAAAGAGTGCAACACTTGGTGTAATCTCGATTATGCTCGCAACGTTCTTATTCTTCTTTCTCGTTCACGGTGAATTTGTCGGGAAGCTGTTATTAACGATTTTATTCGTTTTCCTAACTGCTCCTGTAGCAGGAATGATGATGGGCCGTTCTGCTTATCGTGTAGGCGTGCCTTTATGGGAAAAGAGTACTCAAGATGACCTAAAGAAGATGTATGAGAAGAAAATGAAAGGAAGCAATTAAGCTTCGCATAAAGAATAAGGGGGCTGTCCATTAAGATCATAAAACGATCTTGGGACAGCCCCTCTCTGTTTTAAAGTGGAATTTTTTAGTGGATTTGTTTATGAGCAGATGATACACTTGCTCTATTATTAATGTGATGACTCGGAGGTTTACATGTTTCAATCATTATGGGAGTATATATTAGTATTTTTGGCGGCAGCTACGCCTTGGCTCGAAGCGATTGTCGTTATACCAATCGGAATTATTCGCGGGCTAAATCCAGTGCTCGTATCAATTGTTGGTTTTGTCGGTAACATGCTGACTATTTTACTTGTCGTTATTTTCTACGAAAAATTCGAGGCATGGAGAGCACGCAGACGCGAGGAGAAAGGAATCGAAGAAAAGCCTCCTACAAAGCGTCAGGAGCGCGCTAAGCGAGTCTGGAACCGTTATGGTCTTCCCGGCCTTTCCATTGGAGGGCCGCTGATTTTAGGCACCCATTTAACGATCCTTATGGCGCTTGCACTTGGAGCGAAGAAACAAGCTGCTACTTGGTGGATGACCATCAGCTTAATTGCCTGGATTCTTGTTTTTGCTATCGGCACCTATTATGGTTTTACCTGGTTCACTAGTTAGGGATTATTACTGGATTAGACGCCTTCATGTACAGTTCATGAAGGCTTTTGTTAGGATGTTTACGTACGTCCCTCCCCCTTTGTTAGGACTTCATTTTCTGTATTGCTAACTTGACAGTTAATCGACTTAATGGTCTCATTATCAAGCAATCCCCATAATATGACAAAAATAGTGCTGTTTTATCGACTTCGTTCTCTAGTGAAAACGGCTCGAGTGTGTTATGATATTAATTTATAAAGGACGTTAGGAGCATTTGTTTAGCTAACGTTAAGGAGTGAAGTGAATGTTCCTTTTAGAACATCTCGATCAGACGGTGAAGAAAATGAAAGGTCAAATTGCAAATATATTAACACTAATGAACCTTGGGTTAGGTGCCCTCTCAATCATCTTTGTTCTGCAAAATGAACTTAGAATGGGATTGTTATTTATTACAATTGCAGCGGTATGTGACCGACTTGACGGAGCAGCAGCAAGACGCTTTCAGTCTACGTCTGAATTTGGAAAACAACTAGACTCACTGAGTGATATTGTCTCTTTTGGAGTCGCACCAGCTTTATTGATTCATCAAGCTGTTTTACATGAATTCGGCTCAGTCGGGGCAATTTTTGCGATTATCTTTATTATTTGCGGAGCGATACGTTTAGCTCGCTTTAATGTAATGGAAAGTCATGGCTTCTTTGTTGGCCTTCCTATCACAGCTGCAGGATGTATCTTAACATTTTCATCTCTATTAGTTCCATTTCTAGAAGCATATAGTTTTATGTTCATTACGATGATCCTTGCCTTGCTTATGGTCAGCTCATTTAAAGTGCGTAAGATGTAGAATAAAGGATAAAGCTCAAAGCGACTGCTTGAGCTTTTTTCGTATCTAAATTAGGGAATCTACGCTTTTTTGCTGTCGAAATGTCAAAAAGAGTGGAAAAATTGACTTTAAATGCTTGAATTTACCCCCAAAGTCTTGACACTACTGGGGTTTAATGAGTAAATTTGAGTTGCAGGTTATTTTAGCTTGTTGGGACAGTTATTAAATCCAATCGAACAAACGAAGATAGATTCACATTCTATAAGAGTTTATCTAGCGTTTTTCAAAACAAGGTATGAAAGGGAGTTTTTTTCATGAACAAAACAGATCTAATTAATTCAGTATCAGAGCAGGCAGACCTTTCTAAGAAAGATGCTTCTAAAGCAGTAGACGCTGTATTTGACAGCATCACTAACGCACTTGTTGAAGGTGGTAAAGTTCAGCTAGTAGGTTTCGGAAGCTTTGAAGTACGTGAGCGTTCTGCACGTAAAGGCCGCAACCCGCAAACTGGCCAAGAAATTGAAATCCCAGCAACAAAGAACCCAGCATTCAAGCCAGGTAAACAATTAAAAGACGCTGTAAACTAATAACGTCAAAAGTAAAAGCGAAGAGGAGTACTCTTCGCTTTTTTCAAAGAGTCATATCACATTTAATATTGAAACCTTAAAAAAAGTATGATAATTTGAAAGTAGTTTCAGATTCATATTTTCAGACTCATATTAAAATAACAAAATTAAATAGCCAGACCACTAGGGGTGCAATTATTGCTGAGAAAGGTGCAAGCCTTAACCCTATTACCTGATCTAGATAATACTAGCGGAGGGAAGTGGTGAGAGCGTCTATTCTCAGTTGTAACTCCAGCTGTGTTCAGCGAGATTGCATACAGCAAGGTTTTACTGTACATATGACGTATATCAACCACTTCTTTTATAGAAGTGGTTTTTTATTTGCTTTAAAGGAGTGAGAACATGAAATCTATTGCAGAACTCATTGAAAATGTTGAGGAAAGAGAAGAAGAACTTATCTGCCTGTTGCAGCAGCTAGTAGAATATCAAACGGAAAGCCCCCCAGCTAGAAATACGAAAGAAGCACAAGATTTTATCGCTCACTACCTTGCCGATGCGGGCTTTGATATTGATATGTGGGATGTTTACCCAAATGACCCAAATGTCGTAGCTGTTAAAAAAGGGACAGCTTCTGCTCACCACCGCAGTTTACTCTTAAACGGACATGTAGATGTAGCTTCCGTTTCCAAAGACGAAAACTGGACCTCCCCCCCTTTTAAACTGATTAAAGAAGGGCGAAAGGTGTACGGACGCGGAACGGCAGACATGAAAGGCGGTCTGGCTGCCTGCCTGTTTGCAGCAAAACTTCTCCATGAAGCAGGTATAGAACTTCCAGGTGATCTGACGATTGAATCGGTCATTGGGGAAGAAGTCGGTGAAGCTGGTACAAAAGAATGCTGCGACCGGGGCTACGGTTCAGATTTTGCGATTGTAGCTGATACAAGTAATTGCGAGATTCACGGGCAAGGCGGAGTCATTACAGGCTGGGTAACAGTGAAAAGCCCAAAAACCTTCCATGACGGACTGAGACGCAATATGATTCATGCTGGCGGCGGACTCTATGGTGCGAGTGCTATTGAAAAAATGACTAAGTTGATTCAAGGTCTTAGCGAGCTTGAGCGTCATTGGGCCATCACAAAGTCATACCCTGGTTTCCCAAGCGGTATGAATACAATCAACCCAGCTGTGATTGAGGGCGGCCGTCATGCGGCATTTATAGCTGATGAATGCTCGCTTTGGATTACAGTGCACTACTATCCTGATGAAACGTATCAAGAGGTCACCCGTGAGATTGAAGAACATTTACTTGCCGTTGCAGCTGGTGACCCGTGGTTAAAAGAACACCCTCCTCTTTTCCGTTGGGGCGGTACTTCGATGATTGAAGACCGGGGTGAAATCTTCCCTGCCCTTCCGATTGATTTGGAGTGGAATGGGTTGAAGCTTTTAGAATCCACTCACCATAAAACGTTTGGTGTTAAAACAAAAGTCGGAATGTCTTCTACTGTAACCGACGGCGGGTGGCTTGGTGAGGCTGGTATTCCAACCGTCATCTATGGTCCTGGGGAGTTAATCCATGCCCATGCTGTGAATGAAGAGCTCTCTATTGATCAACTCATTGATTATACAAAAACCATATTAACGTTTATCTATGAATGGTGTCATAAAGAAAAGCAATAGCTTTTATATAACGTAGGATAAAAAAGGAGGAATTGCACATGTCATTTTCAGCACGTTTACATCAAAAGGCCCTCCCCATTTGGGAGGCTAGTCATAACCATCCATTTGTAAAAGGAATCGGGGACGGGACACTTGATATTGAGAAATTTAAGTTCTTTATGAAACAAGACTATGTCTACCTAATTGATTACTCCAGACTATTTGCGCTTGCAAGCATGAAAGCAAATTCGCTTAAAAATATGGCCCTATTTGCCAAAATGCTTGACGCCACATTAAACATTGAGATGGACCTTCACAGGCAATATGCAGAGAGACTTGGGATCTCGGCTGAAGAGTTAGAAGCTACCCAAGCTGCCCCGATGACATTAGCCTACAGCAGTTATATGTTAAGTGTTTCTGAGAGAGGCTCTTTAATTGATTTAGTGACTGCCATTCTCCCTTGTGCTTGGAGCTATTATGAAATTGGAAAGAAGCTCGCAGAAATACCAGGAGCCATGGAACATGAATTTTATGGCGAGTGGATTACGATGTATCAATCAGAAGAATTTGGCGAAATCGCTGATTGGCTGATTAAACTGCTTGATGAATTAGCCCTTGGACTCCCTGAGAGTGAATTAGCCCGTCTTGAAGAGATTTTTTTTAACACAAGCCGCTTTGAATATATGTTTTGGGAGATGTCTTATAACGAGGAGTCTTGGCCTTCTCATGTCCGCTAAGCTGCTTGAACTACGCGATATAACATTCACTTATAAAACGGCTCAGCGGCCAACGATTGAACGTTTAAATGCAGAAGTTTATGAGGGAGAATTTCTCTCTCTCATTGCACCGAGCGGAGCGGGTAAAAGCACTATCTTCCGTTTACTCATGGGTCTAGAACAGCCTCAGCACGGAGAAGCTCTTTTTCATAACAACAATAGCGCTATGGGCTATATGCCGCAAAAAGACCTTCTTTTAGAATGGCGTACGGTTCTAGAAAATGTTACCCTCCCGCTCGAGTTAAAAGGCGTGAATAAAAAAGAAGCAAAAACAATCGCCGAACCTTATTTTGTTCAGTTTGGATTAGAAGGTACACAGCATCAATACCCTAGAGAACTTTCAGGCGGAATGAGGCAGCGTGCATCCTTTCTAAGAGCGATGATTGGGGGTTCTAAGCTCTTACTATTAGATGAGCCCTTCAGCGCCTTAGATGCCATGACCAGGCTCCATATGCAGGATTGGCTGCAAAAGGTCTGCAGGGACTTGAATTTAACTGTCATATTAATTACTCACGATATGGATGAAGCCATAAGAGTAAGTGATCGAATCCTAGTCTTCTCTAGCAGCCCAATGAGTACTTATTTAGAACTGTCAATAGAAGAACCTCACCCTAGAGCAAATCTTGAAACACTGGCTCCGTTTAAACAACAGATTATGAGGCAGCTGTTTAGTGGAGTTGACTCAATATGATTAGAAACTATACGGCTCCCGGCCTGCTCTTACTCGGGCTATTAATCAGCTGGGAGATCTTAGCTGGATTTATTGATAAACCTTATTTGATGCCAGGACCATTAGCCATCACAGATAAATTAATTTCGCTTCATTCAACATTATTCTTTACCCACCTCCCTGCAACACTCCAGGTGGTGATTACAGGGCTTGTTATCTCCACTATTTTAGGAGTCACAGTCGCTATATGTATGCATGGCTACCGGCTTATTGAGAGGGCTCTTTACCCGCTTCTTGTTATTTCACAAACTATACCTATCATTGCACTAGCACCGATCTTTGTGCTTTGGTTTGGCTATTCCGTTTGGAGTAAAGTGGTCGTCACTGTCCTTATTACCTTTTTTCCGATTACGGTCAACATGTATGATGGTTTAAAGTCAACTCCAAAGGAATTAAGAGAATTATTTCAAACAATGAATGCAAGCCCGTTTGCAACGTTTATTAAATTATATGTTCCCCATAGCCTGCCTTCTTTCTTATCAGGAATGAAAGTCGCTGTACCGCTCAGTGTCGTAGGAGCAGCGATCGGGGAGTGGTTAGGCGCAGAAGCTGGTCTCGGCTATTTCAGCAGACGAATGATGACTCAATTTGACGGGGCTGGAGTATTTGCTCCAATCGTATGGCTTGCGCTTATTGGAATCCTTGGATTTTTACTTATCACTATTATTGAACGATACCTATTACGTTGGAGGGCTTAACAATGAAAAGATTACACTTATTATCGCTCACGCTTTACCTTTTAGTTCTAGCTGCTTGTGGCGGAGAGGTCACAGAAACGTCTGCAGAGTCTACTGATCCCTTAGAAGATGTAGACATTATGCTAGATTGGTATCCTAACGCTGTTCATACCTTCCTGTATACCGCAATAGAAAATGGCTATTTTGAAGAAGAAGGATTAAACGTAAACATCATTTTCCCTGCCAACCCTACCGACCCTATTAACTTAACGGCAGCAGGAGAACTTGACTTTGCTTTAAGTTATCAGCCTGATATTATTACAGCCCAGCATCAAGGCTTGCCTATTGAAGCGGTGGCTCCCATTGTACGAAGCCCTCTTAATCACGTAATGTTTTTAGCGGACCAGAACTTCTCAAGCCCACGTGACTTAGAAGGTAAAACAGTCGGTTACCCTGGTATTCCATTAAATGAACAGCTGCTAAAAACGATGGTTGAAAACGACGGAGGAGACTTCTCTAAAGTTAAAATGATCGATATCGGATTTGAATTAGGTCCAGCCATTATGACGGAACGTGCTGATGCGATCATCGGAGCATATATTAATCACGAATACCCAGTGTTAAAGCATGAGGGTTACGATATAAACTATTTTAACCCGACAGACTACGGTGTTCCTTCTTATTATGAGCTTGTGTTAATCACGAATGAAAAGCTGATGAACGAGCGACAAGAAACCGTAGAAGCCTTTTGGCGTGCGGCTGTAAAAGGCTATGAACAAATGAGAGATGAGCCTGAGGAGAGCCTTAACATCCTCTTAGACAACCAAGAAGAAGCTAACTTCCCTTTAATTGAAACAGTCGAAAAAGAAAGTTTAGATATCCTTCTAAGTAAAATGGAAACAGAAGAAGAAGCTTTCGGAGCACAAAGCAAAGAGCATTGGGAGCAGATTGAAAACTGGTTAGAAGAAACTAAAGAATAGTTATCAAAGAGCTGTCCTATTGGGCAGCTCTTTTTTTGGCCGAGTTAGTTAAATGATAGACCCAATAATGCCTTCAACTGATGCAAAGAAGTGATGAAACCGAGCAATTCTCTTGCCGACAGACTCATAAATGTTTTGAAAACATACAATCGACCACCACTTACCGCCTAAGTTCAAAATGCGTTTCATTGATACAAAATCTATTCTAAAACTTTATATGATTGATCCCTCACTACGACCGTCTCGGGTGTGATAGAGATAAGGATGGCTGTTTTGCCAAATGACGTAAAACGTGGATCCCATTTATCTTGTTCTGCTCCTAAGTAACGCGTTAACAGGCGATTTGCTCTTTCTTGGTCAAAAGACACAACCTCCCCTGCTCCTCTAAAGCCAATATGTATAACCTTCCCAGTCCTTTGATCATACTCCACTATTCCTAAAGCACATTGAGGTTCCGCCTCTATTCTCCTCGGGAAACTATCGGTGTTTATATCTCCTATAATCCACAGCTTCCCTTCTTCCCATAAAAACCAAACAGGTGAATCTCTCGGGACGTTCTCTTCTACTGTAGCCAAATGGGCAAATAAAGACTTCTTGAGCAGCTTTTCCATATCGACTTCTCCGCGATCACGTATGATTTTCACTATTTAATCAACCTTTCTATTTATATGATTCTTACTTTCACTTCGACACGTTAATCCCCATCCCTTCTACCTTTCTGCACCACTATATATTCCTGCTCTCTTAGTTGTAGATTAGATATGAACCAAGTCTCACAAGGTAAAAACTCCCTATTTTCTGTCATTTAACTGTAGCAATCTTTACCAATCGTTAGACTCCTCTTTATTCTACCTAAATAAAATCTATGTAAACTACTATTTGTAAGCAAAACTAGTTATACATAGGAGGAAACAAGAATGAAAATGTTTAAAAGATTTGCCGCTACCGCTTTGTGCACAGCAATGATCGTTTCAGGGTTTAGTTACGTGCAACATGTTAACGCAGGACCTCCCTCCCACTCAAATGCCAAAGTAGAAAACGTCATCTTCATGATTCCAGATGGTTATTCTGCTAGTTATGCGACGAATTATCGAATTTACAAAGGAGAAGACACAGTCTTAGATTCGATGTTAGTAGGAATGATGAAAACCAACTCTGCCGATAACTGGGTAACTGATTCCGCAGCAGCAGGAACCGCCATGGCAACGGGCTCTAAGACAAATAATGGTATGGTCAGTGTTTCTCCAGAGGGGGAAATTCTTGATACAGTTTTGGAAGCAGCAAGTGATGCAGGAAAATCAACCGGGCTCGTTGCGACCTCGACCATCACGCATGCCACTCCGGCTGTGTTCGGTTCACATGTTGAGTCTCGCGGCAGTGAGGCTGATATTGCTCTTCAATTAATCAATGATGTAGATGTCATGCTTGGAGGGGGTAAAAGCAACTTCCTGCCAAAAGAAGAAAATGGAAATCAAGCAGAACGTAATTTAGTAGAAGAAGCTAAATCGAATGGATATGAATTCGTAGAGACAAAAGAAGAGCTTTTAGCAATGAATGGCAAACAGGATAAAGTGCTAGGCTTATTTGCAGATGGCGGCATGGCACCAGAACTAGATCGGGATCACACAGAGGAGCCAAGTCTCGCAGATATGACCACCGCTGCACTACATTCGCTATCAAATAATAAAAAAGGGTTTTTCTTAATGGTAGAAGGAAGCCAAATCGATTGGGCCGGTCATGCACATGATGCAGCTTGGGCAATGAAAGACTCGGAAGCTTTTGAAATGGCCGTTGAAGAAGCATTAGAGTTTGCTAAGAAAGACGGTAAAACATTAGTAGTCGTTGCAGGAGATCATGATACAGGCGGAATGAGTGTTGGCGGTTATGATGAATACCTTTCAAAAGTTGATATTTTAAGAGATGTAACGGCTACGGGAGATTTTATGGCCGGGGAGTTGAATGAAGATCGCAGCAATGCACGCGACATTGTAAGCCAATATGCCAACATTAAGCTTACAGAAGATGAAGAAGCTCGCATTAAATCAGCCGCTGCTAATCAAACAGCGATGACAATCAATCAAATAATAAGCGAGCGTGCCTATGTGGGCTGGACATCAAAAGCACATACAGGTGTCGATGTTCCTGTATATGCCTACGGTCCGCAATCAGATTTATTTTACGGTCTGCTAGATAATACAGACCTGCCAAATCGAATTGCCGAAGCAATGAAAATTGAGTTTGGTAAGTAATAAGAAAAGGAGTTCCTCTGCATTAGAGGAACTCCTTTTTCGATTTAGAAATCAAAATTATCAGGATCTGGGCCGCAGCGCTCATCTTTGTTTAATGCATTGATACGATCCATATCTTCATTTGTTAATTCAAAGTCAAAAATATCCGCATTGGCAATAATGCGATATTCTTTAATAGATTTAGGGATTGTAATGACTTTTTGTTGAAGGTCCCAGCGCAAAATAATTTGAGCTGGTGATTTTCTGTACGATTCAGCTATTTCTTTAATGGTCTCATCTTCTAGTAATTCACCTTGCTTTAACGGAGACCATGCTTCAAGCTGAATCCCTTCACTCTCACAAAATTGCTTTAATTCTACTTGGGTAAGATGCGGGTGAAACTCTACTTGGTTGATCATCGGCTTAATCTCAGCTTCTTTTAAAAGGTCACGAAGGTGATGAATGTGGAAATTACTTACACCGACAGCCTTTACTTTCCCATCTTTATAAAGCTTCTCAAGCGCTTTCCATGTCTCAATGAATTTCCCTTCAACAGGCCAGTGAATGAGGTATAAATCTAAATAATCGAGATCAAGACGTTTTAAGCTCTGATCGAATGCTGCAAGGGTTGATTCATAGCCTTGATCAGCATTCCATACTTTAGAAGTGATAAACAATTCTTCCCGAGGAATACCTGACTCTTTAATACCTTGTCCTACCCCTTCTTCGTTTTTATATATCGCAGCCGTATCAATACTTCTGTATCCATTTTGAATGGCAATACGAACGGATTCACTTGCCTCAGACCCATCTTTCACTTTATATACGCCAAGGCCAAACCAAGGCATTTTCACTCCATTATGTAACGTAGTTGCCTCTTGCAAACTCATAACCATACTTCCATCCTCCCCATACTTCATTAAAAATGAATTTAACTAAAAGTTCTTTCTATTCTATTTTCCTATACCTCTATCACATCTGACAAGCTTTATTTCATCTAAGTAAATCGTTAAAGCTTTAAAACAAGAAAGCTTTTCTTATTAAGAGTCTTCTAGTGACACTCGTTGGCTAAGGTGTATGAACTCTTCAATATCCTCAAACACTTTTTCTAAGCTTAGCAGCCAAAATTCTTCTTCTCCTGCATCCATTCCGGTATATTTTTTTATAAGTTCTTCAACCGATAGAACAGATGTATCAAGCAGAATATCCTTCAACAAAGTCCCTCTATCATCCGATTTTTTTAGGAATTGATAGAATCCGCTGCTGATTAAATGGGCAACGGTATAAGGATAATGGTCAAACGGTTTATGGGTGAAATAAAAATGCCTTAAGGAGGCCCAAAAGGTAGGCTCATATGTATCAAAAAGATTATTCATCACTTCTTTTTGAATACTTTCCATGAGCATGTTTAGTTCATCAGCACTTACATAACCAGATGTACGTTTATCATAAAAGACAACTTCAAACTGATGCCTGATATAGCTGTTTACGATCGTAACTAGATCACGAACGAGCTGTTGGTTTAACAAATGTAATTTTTCACCGTCATCTTCTGCCTTCTCGATAGCCGCCCGCATGACAATCGTTTCTGTTAACGTTGATGCAATTTCTGCCATGACCATAGGACAGTCCTGCCTGTACATAGGCAGCTCTTGCAATAGCTTGTAATGATAGGCATGTCCGATTTCATGTGCTAGCACGCCAACACTTTCTATTTGTTGGTTATAATGCATGAGTATCCGTGATTCCTTATCGATTGGAAACGCTGCACAAAATGCCCCCGGACTCTTACTCTCACTGGGCAGCGCATCAATCCAGCCATTTTCAACAATATGCCGAGTAAAAGCAGCTAGATTCTCATCAAAGCTCTTTAAATGGTTTTCAATAAATTCAACTCCCTCTTTAAAAGGAATGTGCATTTTATCTTGCTTTTGGGGCAATGATGCAAATTGGTCAGTCCAACATAGATGATCTGCCTTAAATAATACGTGCTTATGTCTGATGTAATGATAAAAAGGCTCTATATGCTGAAGCACCGAATTCCACATAGCATCCAACGTTTTTTCATTCATCCGATTAAGATGAAGAGATTCCTCTAGAGATGATTCCATCCCCTGATTCTTATAAGCATTTAATCTGAATCCTGCTATATGATTGAGCGCTTTTGCACAAAGAGGAGCTTCATGCTGCCATGCTTCTTTCCATTTCTTGATTCCTTCAACTCTTTTTACACGATCACTGCCGTAATAAATCGTACTTAAAGCATTTTGTGCCGTAAGCTCATCTTCATCTAACATGAATGAGATGCGATTTGCGGCTAGTTGATGAAGGTCACCCCAAGCATGCAAACCATCTGCCTCTAAGGAAAATATCGCTTCTCCTTTCGCTTGATTACGTGACAGCTGTTTACCTCTACCGTGCTCTAGATGAGTTCTAATTTCTGCTAAACGCTTATCACCGCGAAGGACCTTCCATTCTTGCTCTCTCAGTCCAGCCAATTCAATCTCTACTTGCGATTCTACTATTTTATAAATGCTATACACTTGATTGACCTGATCAAGCCATATTTGAGGAGCTTCTTTTGTTGTATCGATAGAGCGTAAACAAATCACATATTCAAATAGCTGATACCATGATTGGTAAAGCTTCTGCAGATCTAGTTTCTTGTATTCTTTTGTATCTTGACTTTAAGGCTTTCTAAACCTTCTTCAATATTCTTTAAATACTTGGGAACCTCTATTTCATCTGGCCCCCTCGGTGTAATTCGGTCCAAATCCCATTTCATTTCGAACACCTCATTTATGCCAAACTTAGATCTACTTTACTTAACTAAGTACGTTTTGGTTATTCGTTCATATAAAGGCCTTTCTTTTTTAAAGAACGTTATAATGACAAATGGAAATAGAATATATTTTAAAAACTCACGAGAAAGCAATTGTAATCGTGACGGTTTTTCAGCCTCTTCGTTATATACATGTAAATCAACAATCATCATACCAAACGAACGTCCTGCACGAAATACATATAAAAAATGCACAAAAATAAATATGACCGCTAATATCCCCCAGTTAATGAGGAGCAAATGAAACTCATTTTGATATAAATATCTTGAAAATCCTTCTGCATCATAATGAGGTGATTCAGAAATGACCATCAACCAAGAAGTTGTTCCTGCCGAAGCCAAAAGAAGTACTACGGACAGAAATAAAAAATCATAAAAACCTGCTAATATACGATACCAGCCGCTTGCTAACTCATCTTTATTTAATAAACGGGCCTTCCAATCAATCCCCACCGCTTCTCCCCCTTTTTTTGCCAGTTAATTATAACATAATTTTCTAAAAAATCAGTTAAGAACGGACGAATTTCTTGATAGATGGAGATTATTCCCCTTCCCTTATAGGAATGATAGGATTGAAGAATCAATTTCTATGATGTAAAATGAATCAGTGAGAATTCATGCCAATTACATACAACACTAATTAAAGAGGTGGATTTGAATATGAGTAATGATAAAATTTTAGTTTTCGGTCACAAGAATCCAGATACTGATACTATTTGTTCTGCTTTAATTTATGCAGACCTTAAATCTAAGCTTGGAGGGAATGTTGAAGCTGTTCGTCTTGGAGAGATTAACGAAGAGACTGCCTTTGCATTAAACTATTTTAATGCTGAAAAGCCTCGACTTGTAAATACGGTTTCAGATGAGGTTGCTGAAGTCGCGCTTGTTGACCATAATGAATTTCAACAAAGTGTAGATGACATTGAGAATGTAAAGATTATTGAAGTAGTAGACCACCATCGTATTGCAAATTTCCAAACGAAAGAGCCACTTCATTTCCGAGTAGAGCCGGTTGGATGTACAACAACCATTCTACGAAAAATGTACCAAGAGAATAATGTAGAAATCACAAAACAATTTGCTGGTTTAATGGTATCTGCTATTATCTCTGACTCATTATTATTCAAATCACCAACATGTACAGAAGAAGATGTACAAGCTGCTAAGAGTTTGGCTGAAATTGCAGAAATTAACCTTGATGAATACGGCCTTGAAATGTTAAAAGCAGGAACGAAGCTTGAGAACCGTTCAGCGGAAGAAATTATCTCAATTGACAGTAAAGAGTTTCCTATGGGAGACAAATTAGTTGAGGTTGCACAAGTAAACACAGTTGATGTAGCAGAAGTACTAGCGAGAAAAGACGAACTTGCAGCTGCAATGAATAGAACGATCGAAGAAAAAGGACTCGAAGTATTTGTTCTAGCAATTACAGACATCTTAGAAGGAGATTCTACGATCCTTACCTACGGTGCGGGAGCAGCTAAAGTCGGCGAAGCATTCGATGTAGCGATTACTGAAGACACAGCTCTTTTAAAAGGTGTCGTATCAAGAAAAAAACAAATTATTCCTGCATTAACCAAAGCTATTGGTTAATGTACTCTCAAATCTTGCTTCTAAATAGAAGCAAGATTTTTTTATGCGGTTTCCTCTAATGAAAGAATATGATCGATTTTAAACATACGCCGCTGCCTTCTTTTATGGCAATAGGCGATCAAATGAGTTTCATTCATTTGAATAATGGTAATACTCCTTTGGGTAACCATGCCCTCAGCAGATAGATAGATCATTTCAATCTTCTTTTTGTTTTCTATGGCTCTTCTTAGCTGTCCTTTCATTAGACCCACCTCACTCACTTTTTTACATTATACACAAACGCACGTTCTCAATCAACACAAATAAGAACATACATTCTTAATTATTGTATGCCATTTAACCAAAAAAATGACAAAAAAGAACAGCTCCATAAAGCTGTTCTAATGAAAAATACTCGCTGATATCCAGAAGCCTAACAAAAAAGTGATTATGGACCCTAAAATACTTAATCCGATATATGCCAGTAGTTTTCGCCACTCTTTTTGTTCGATTAACATAACAGACTCAACACTGAAGGTTGAATAGGTAGTAAATGCTCCAAAAAAACCAAGTCCAATTGATAAAAAGAGAGGGTCTTCATAAGCACCTAATGGGACTTCACCAAAATACCCTCCCAAAAAAGCCCCTAGCCCAAAGGATCCTAATATATTCACAACGAGCATTGCAGTGGGTACAGGAGGTTTTGGAAACTTCTTCATTATGATTAAACCCAAAAGATATCTAGTGACAGCGCCAATAGCTCCGCCTAATGCAAGAAGGAATATACTCATGATTTAAGCCCTCCTTCTCTCGTTTTCAGTTTGCGTTTAGCTATCGCAGTGCCTAGAACCGAACCTGCTAATGCACACACCACTCCGCCAAAGAGGGAGATAACCACATAAATTAAAGTGTTATAAATGTGTACACTATACAAGAGAACGGAGTCTGCAGCAAAAGTAGACATCGTCGTAAACCCTCCGCATAAACCTACTCCAAGTCCCGTTTTCACCCACTCTTTTGGTTTAAAAACAATAAACCAAGCAGTCAAAAACCCTAATAAAAAACTTCCGCCAAGATTTTCTATAATTGTACCCAAGGGATAGCCTGTTTCAAGCGTTACTATATTAAATATGTACCTAAAAGTCGTTCCTATTGCCCCTCCTATACTAATCGCAATAATGTTCTTCGTTAAATCATTCATACAAGCCTCCCACCTTACTACACTAAAAGCTGATTAACATTCTATCTATTATAAAGTAAGTGTTCGTAAATTTAAAATCAGCTATTTATTCAGCGGCTGCCAAATAGAATAAATAATTCCTGAATGCACAAATTATACAAGACAAAATAATTAGGAGGTATTTAAAGTGAGACTTAAATGGGTTCTGTGTACGTTATTATTTATTGGACTGGTGACAGGAACGGCTACTAGTGTCTTAGCAGCTCAAAGTATTATTGATTTTGAATTGGAGGTTGATCTTAAGGATGGAAAGAAATATGACCTTGAATACGAAATGATCGGCAGTACTGTTGAGGCAAAATATCTCATCCCTGGTGAACCTGCTCTCTACGGGCAAGAGGCCGCCTCTAAAGTAAAAGAGTTTTTGGACTCCCTTGCACTTACACCATCATCAAACCAAGATACAGTAATAACGGATGTACTATCTAAACTTGGTATCAACAGAGAAGACGTTAAAGAATTTGAACTCGAAGTTGATTTTGATAATGGTGCAGAGTTAGAAATTGAATTTAAAGGGTAAAAATTGTGAGACACCTCTACTCTAGCAGGTGTCTTTTTGGGTAGATTTCTTCTTCTCCTTCTTTCGGTACCTTTGAAATATAGTGAGTAAAGTTAGCAGCCAAAAGCTACTGATTAATACCCCTCCTATAATATCACTTGCATAATGAACCCCTAAGTATATTCGGCTGAACGCTATCATTAAAATCATACTTACACCAAATGTAATCATGATTATTCTCGCCTTGACGGTGGGTGTGTGTTTCCATAATAAATAAATAATCATTCCATACAGTGATACAGCAGCCATTGTATGAGCGCTGGGATAACTATATCCTGATTCCACTATTAAACTTGATTCAGGACGTTCTCTTTTTATGGTCATTTTTAACACTACATTAAGTGTAACTGAACCAAGCGATACTAGTGCAAAAAGAATAACATCTTGTAAGTTACGGTATTTTAAGTAGATCACTCCAAGAAATAATATAGAAATAACAACAACCGGCTTAGTTGCACCGATAAAACTAAAAAATGTCATCATTTTGGTTAGTAAGTCGGTATGAAAATCAGCTGCACTTTCTAATAACAAGCGATCGAATTCCCTCGTATATCCTTTTAAGACGGAATACGTAGTAATCAAGAAGAAGACAAACAATAAAATAAAAGGTATTAAAGCTTTATAAGGAAACTTTTTTTTCATCCTTCACCTCTCACTGCAATATTTCTCTGCAATATTTTACATACTATACCCTCTTTTCTTGAATTTTAATGACTCAGCTTAAGTTATATGACAAAAGCTATAGATTCTAAAATTCAATCGTAAAAACTATTAAAAAAATCACCCAAATACGGTTAAAAAAGGTATAATAATAAGTACACACAACTACTATTATTTACCTATAAGCATTTTACTTCTCTAGAACTATAGACCCGCATGATTTTCGTTTATTAGTCTCCTCTTGTCTGTTTCTATTGACGTGTAAATTTATTATTTAAGGGGTAAGTCTATGATAAATAGTCTGTTGAATCAGCAGAGCACCAGCATAAGTAGGAATTCAGATTTATATGTAGTGATTAATTCTGCTTATAAAATTACTCATGCTTCCTCTAAAGAAGGTGAGGAACAAATGAATCTTAGCCACAGTGACCTATGGGAGCTTCTGCCGCCATCATGTCATAATACATTTGAAGATGCTTTTTTCAGATCCAAGACGGAAATGATTCCTATTCATTTGGAAGTAAGCAAGCCCCTCCTTTCATTTAAATGGGTGGAGGTTGGCATTTTCCCTTTTGGAGAAGGTTTCTCAATGTTTTTTAAAGACTTAACAAGACATAAACAGGTCGATCAACTGATTACCCAGAATGAAAAAAAGCTTGCATTGCTTGCTGAGGCCTCAAGCGATTTGATTTTTCAAGAAGATCCAAAAGAATTGCTAGATAATCTGTTTAACAGCTTGTCACATTACTTAGACTTAGATGTTTATTTTAATTATATTTTTGATGAACGAGCGAATAAACTGCGGCTGATGAACTATTACGGTATTCCAAAAGAAATAGCAGATGGGATGTGCTGCTTAGATTTTGGTCAAGCAGTATGTGGTACGGCTGCTCTCAACCAACATAAAATTATTGCTGAAGATATTTCAAGCTCTATAGACCCTAAAGTCAATTTAATTAAATCGTTGGGTATACAAGCATATGTATGTCACCCTCTGATCTCTTATGGCAAGTTAGTCGGTACTTTGTCTTTCGGATCAAAAACCCGTACACATTTCATCAAAGAGGAATTAGATCTAATTGAGAGAATCTGTACTCAAGTATCGATTACTTTAGATAGGCTTTCATTAATCGCTAAGTTACAACAAACGAATATAGAATTAGAACAAGCCAACACTTCACTAGTATATGCACAAGCTCAAGCTGAAAAAGCACATAAGGCTAAATCTGATTTTCTAGCGATGATGAGTCATGAATTAAGAACGCCTTTAAATTCTATTTTAGGATTCTCACAGCTTCTTCATCAGGATGCTGTTACGCCGCTGTCAGCTCAACAACTCGCTAAAGTAGATAAGATTTTGAAGTCAGGAAGACATCTTTTGGCGATGATAAATGATATTCTTAAATTAGTGAAACTTGAAAACGGCAAGCCCTTTATAGAGTTTCAAGAGGTCGATTTGGATGCCATTGTTCAAGCTGCATTAAGCGAAATCACTCCTTATGCACAATTAAAAAAGCTTAAAATGAATTGTGAAGAATTAAAACTCAAATCCGACCAAATTATCTACTCTGACCCTGTCAGATTACATCAGGTTCTTTTAAACTTACTTAGCAACAGCGTAAAGTACAATCGAGAGCATGGAAACATTACTATTTCTTATCAAGTTTCAGAACATACGGTCACTGTGAATGTAGCGGATACCGGAGTGGGAATCTCCTTTGTCGAACAGTCGAAGATCTTTGATCCATTTTATCGTACCGAGGAATTTTCAATGGAAGCAGAGGGAACTGGAATAGGTCTGTCGTTAGTCAAGCAGATTGTCACAGAGATGCAAGGAAAGATCGGTGTAGACAGTCAATTAGGAGAAGGCAGTACGTTTTGGATTGAAATACCAATAGTAAAAAAGTAGAAGCATCCAGTATACGGATGCTTCTTTTAATAGGTATAAATATCTATTATTTTTTACCCATTAAATATGTTTCACTTTCTTTTGTTATGGGTAATAAGATACTAGAAACTAATACTAACTAGAGGTGTTTTTCATGTTAACTAACATTGAGTGTGAAGTTTTCAAGCAAGAGTTAAGAAAATTAGCCGATGAATATATTAAGTGCAGCAACGCCTATATAAAACAAGCAATTAAACATGATATTTTACAATTAAGTTCTATTTTGTTACAGGCTTCTAAGTTAAAAGCACATGCTGTTTAACCTGGTCCTTATACAAAGATGTCCTTCCCCACAATCTCAGGTATTTGCAGCATTTCAAAAATATCCATCACTTCAGTTCTTACTTTAGAAATCGTTAACGCAATTTGCTGCTCATTTAACGTTTGAATGGTACTTAATAAGAGACCAATACCTGACGAATCAATAAATGGAACCTCTTCAAAGTTTATAATGATTGTTTGGTGTTGCATAAGAGCAGGAAGTAATTCTTCCTCAATTAATTCTGTACTATCGATATCTAAGTCACCTATAAGTTTAACCTCAAGTTCGTTCATTTTCTTACTGAGGGTAAAATGAGTCATTCCTTCTACCTCCATCACCACTAATGTAGCACCATTTTTTGTTCCTCATTAAGATAAGCATTAACAAAGTGCGTTGTCTCACTAAATGTATGAGCTACATTTCCTATTTTAATTGTCGTTCCATCCATTGCTTTATCAATTCTAATCTTCTGATCACGTGGAACAGCTATCTTTGTTACTGCGCCCATATCTGAGCCAACTTCGTTAATTTGTACTCCATGTCGTCCAAATACTTCGCCGCCTCTTATAATACCTCTAATTTTTAATTTTCCACCGGCATATATTTTAGAATGAACGCTGCCCTTCCCATGAATAGTAATATCTCCGCTGCAATAAAGTTGACTGTTAACTGCACTTGGTATAGTGATAAAAGCTTCCGGTTCAACTGGAGTCTGGCTCATTTCATATAGTTGGTGAATTTCTTTTGAGAGGTTCAGTATATACTCATGAGTAACATTCTCCCTATTTAGTGACAAGAAACATTGGTTTAATTGAGAAGACACATCAAGGAACCTTTTGTCTGCAATTTCTTTCTTATGCTTTGTAACCTTCTCATTAAACGTTTTGACAAGTCCAGGAAACCCTCTGAATTTCTTTTCGAGCAAAATAATAATAAGGGGTTTCAGTCCCCTGCGATTGAAGTCTGTATTTTTAAATGCAGGTGATTGTGTTAATTGTTCAATCAGCTTTAAAATCATTTTTAGATTCATATTTATTTTCGCTAGATGATCTCCTAGTTCAGTAATGATCATATTACTCTTTCCTGCTGACAGTTCTGAGGACATAATGTTTCCATACGATGTAATCGCACCTGCAGCAAGAATCTTTGATCGGTTAACCTCTTTACGAATAGTTATGTCTCCAGTAGCTTCTACCAACATCCCTTCTTCTACTTTACCAAGAACCTCAACATCTCCTCTAAACCGAATATTTCCTGATTCTAGGTCGACATTTGCTTTATGTGTCAATTTCGGCAGAACCGAGACTCTCACAAAAAGGCCTCTCTTTTCCACTTTAGGTCTTCCTGCTTGTAAGGAGATAATTTGATCGCCTACGCGTTCGACTTCCTTGTCTAATTGTAGTACTACTGGGAATGTCTGCTTTGCAGGCAAGGGATCATTTTGCACAGTTACTCCCGGTACTCCAGGGACTGGATCATAAACAACACCTATTACTTGACCCTCAGCTATTGCAGGAATGTCATTGATTTCTTTAAAGTCAATACTGCCATCTTCTTTTTCTTTTAAACCACTTTCAGTCTCTAGTTTTACTAAAACCTCTACCCAGCCGTTTTTCCCTGGCTTTGGCTCAAGTCCTGTTGCAATTTCAAACTCACCTTTTTCAACGGTCTCGATTGCTTTAATGATCTCATTATGATTAAACCCATATTTAACTCGTAATTGGTCTAACTCTTTAATAATATCTTCATAGGTCAAAGAATTGTCCACACTTTTTTCTTCTTTTATAACTAGTTTCAAGTGCTCACTCGGTCCCACATCTGCTAACGTTCTAGTAATTTTGTACCCTGGAAAAACGTTTAACATGACCTTCAAGTGATTTTTGTCCATGGATATATTCCATTTTGTTTCTATTTTTTCTTCGGCTAGTTCAATTTGTATATCATCTTCTTGTGTAATGATCAAGGAAGATGACGTTACACGTTCCTTATTTTTATAAACATTGATTCCTTTTGGCACTGTAATAACGGGATAATGGGTGCTAGAGGAGTTGCATTGCAAAAGGCCATTTTCCACCCATGCTTTACCCATTCCGTTATTATTATTAGTAGGGACAGAGGTTTCATTAATAGGAGTCTCACTTAATGTATCCTCTTTGATCGACCCGTCTTCATCGATATCTAACTGTGAAATCAACTTTTCCATCAATTCAAATTCGTCAATCATATTTTCACTTGTCACTTCACGAGCAGCAGCCTGCTCAATAAAGTCTTGATGGTTAATGCCGCTATCAGAAGAGTCATTAAATGTGTTCTTTCGCTTTGTTAATTTAACCACTGCCGTTTTCTTGCCGATCTTCAAAAATCCTTTTTTCTCATTCTGAATGACTTCTATATTTACATCATTAATTGTCGTATTTAAAATCGTTAACCCAACTGAGATTGCCTCGTTAATATCGCGTCCTTTTGAAATAATGCTTTGAGCCATACGATCCCCACCTATACATTAATTACTGGAGAATTTAAACTTGTTATATCCGATTTTTCATAACTCACCTTTAAAACAACCATTGTGATGTCATCTTTTTGAGGGGCTCCCTCTGTAAAAGACTCAATAGAAGCCAACACTCCTTTTTCAATCTCTTCAATCTCATTGGTATATTGATTACGCAGAACTTCTTTCAGCCTGTCTAATTTAAATTGTTTACCTTCGTTATTCTGAGCTTCAATAATCCCATCTGTATAGAAGAATACTGAATCTTTATCCTTCAATCGTACTGACTTTTCTTCATACGATTGGTCCTTCAAGCCACCTACCATAATGCCAGATACTTTAGGAATTTCACTTACTTCTCCTGTTTCTCCGTTAATAAACAATGGCATATTATGTCCTGCATTTGCGTATGTTAACTCATTTGATTCAGGATCCCAATCGGCGCAAAACAAAGTAACAAATGACTTAAGTGTTCTTAGATCAGTAAAAAGAGCTTGATTCATAGAAGATAACGTCTCTCCTGGACTTGATTTACTCTCCGCAGCTGTTCGAAAAGCTCCCCTTGTTAAAATCATCAGCATCGCTGCAGGAATGCCTTTTCCCATCACATCTCCGATAACAATGCGAATTTTCCCGTTAACAAGTGGATAAAAATCATAATAATCTCCGCCAATTAATCGTGCCGGAACAGAAGAACCTATCACTTCGCCTTTCTCAAACGTAGGGGTTGAGGCATTTAATAATTTGGATTGTATGTTTTTCGCTAAATTAATTTCTCTTTGAAGTGTTTTCTCTAAACTTATTGTTTCTTCATTCATGGTTTTCCTTGAAAAACTCATTCCGTTATAATACATTACCCCACCCCCTCTGGACTGACTCGAGCACTTGGTAAACTCCGACCATTTCAAAGATTTGATCAGTCATGTCATTCATCCCCACAAACTCAAGCTTAAATTGATGATCAGCTGATAGGAAGATGAGGGCCATCACCGTCCCTACACCTGTTGAATCAATAAAATGAACATTGTTAAAATCAACAATTAACTTCTCTATACTTTCATTTATCAAGGGCAAGTATTGATCAATCTCATTAGTAGTGGAGATATCTAAAACACCTTTTAGATGAAGTGTCATTACATTTCCTATCTTTTCTTGTTGTATGGTTAAATTCATCTTTATCTCCCCCTCCTTCTATGCCATGACTAATTGTATTTATAACCGTTCTTCATCTACTTTAAAGAAGCTGATTTTTTTATTTAGTTCAACAGATAATGCATCAATTCTCTTTGAAGCTTCATTCAATTCCTCTAACGTGTCATAAAACATAAATGTTAAATTCGTTACTTGATTTGAATGATCTTTAGAGAAAGTTTCTAATTCTTTTACTTTCGATTGCACCTGAACTAAAAATTCTTTTGCATGGATATTATTACTGTCTGCTTGAGAAATGGAATCAATAGTAGAAATAAGTTCAGCTAACTGCTCTAACGTAATTGTTAAATCAAATAAAAGATCTTTTGACTCCGCTGTCATAGCAGCTGATGTATCCCCCATAGATTTTACAGAAGAATAAACTTGCTTTGACAGCAAACTAGATACTACAACTAAAGAATGTGATTCATCTTTCAACTCGGTAATAAGACGGTTAAAGTGAGCTGTCATTTCATTCAATTGATCAGCTAACCAATCAAATTCATTCTTTTCATGGACATCTATAGTGTGGGTTAAATTTCCTTCTGCTAATTTATGAATTTGCTCTACTATTTGATCGATTGGTCTTAACTGCCGCTTTGCAGCTAATCTTATAATGATAATTAAGATTATGGATGCGACTAAAAATGTACCGACAAACAACAATAAGAATTGATCTCTTACTTCTTTTAAGCGCTCTAAATTCATCGTTATCGTCATGACACGTCCATTATCAAGAGGCTGGTATATTTTTTTGTACGAGATTTGATTATCGCTAAATTCTACACTTCTCATCTCAGATAATTCTTGAACTTCGGTGATCATTGCAGCATCCTCTTCAGTTTCAATTGTGTGATGACCATGTAGAACAGGCAAATCTCGTTGCGGCTCTACAATATCGACTTCTGTGGGATTAAGCCAAGGCCCGCTATTAATTACTGTAATCTCTTCTATATCAATATTCTCTTCAATAATCTTGTCTATCATTTGTGTTGGTCCTGACTGAAAGGTTTGGCGATAGATTTCTTCATCACTAATAAACGCATTAATCATAAAATCAGTCGTGCCATCAAAATAATAAGCAAATTTATAATAGATGTGTTCAAATCTTTCCGCCCGAGAAACAGGGCCTGCCCAAAATCTCTCCATTGCATGCCCTTCTTCTATTGTTACAGGCTCTAATTCCATTAATTGATTAAATGCAGTAAACCAATATCCCCAATTTTTTGAGCTCATATTTAGCTGCGTAGGGTCAGATGATTGTGTGATAATAATATCATCATCAGCTCTCTCCCAAAGTGAGATTTCTTCTACACCCCAGCTCACGGCAAGTTCACGTAATTCTTCCATCGTAATAGAATCAACATCTCTTCCACGAAGATCACTAGCAATTCCTTTTGAAGATGTATACAGCCTTTGTTCAATCATTCTTTCAATTGTATTTGCTGATTCTTGAGTTCCATCCATTGCATGCATTACGATACTAGTAGCCGTATATACCTGCTCCTGCTGAAACTCTTCTACTTTTATCTTTATGAAATAATAACCTACTAGAAGAATGATTAATGCCAATACTCCTAAGAAAAGGCCGATTTTAACAAGCAATTGAAACATAATCGTATTCCTTTTCATTATCGTTCCTCCGTCTTCTCAAATATCTCACTACATCGCTGGTATATATAAGCTATAGATCAAAGGTTAAGATGATCGTTGAGCCGATTGGTGATGTGTAGAGCAATACTCGTTTTGTCATTTTAGTCATTAATGTAAAACCTTGACCTAGGGATTCTTTAGAAGAATAACCAGCAAATAAAGTCATGTTTGGAAGTCTATCAAGAGGAAAACCCGGCCCTTTATCTTCAATGACCGCATAGAGTTCTTCCCTTTCTATACATCTATATAACGTAACTCTTCCTTCCTCCGCATGCTTGATAATATTTGTAATCCCTTCTGAAATGACAAGCAGCCAGTTCATCATCTTCGTCTGATTTATGTCTTTTGTTCTAGGATTTTCCTGATTTCTTGCCGGTTATATGGGATATCTGCACGCTTTTGAACCATTCCTTCATACAAGACATCGCTTTTTTCATACTTCTGAACTTCATCTTTTTCAATAAGCTTCAGCTTACCTTGAGTTGCTGCAAAGATAACATCGCGGTAAATAGCCCACTCCTTTGCTGTTGACTTTGTATCGTCATGCGCTTTCTTGCACTCGGTAGAGCTCTTTTCAAACAATGCATCTTTATGTTTAAGGTAAACCATTCTCACAGCATTTTTCACATCTTCCGGAAATGATAATCGTTCGATTTCCTTCTCCACATCTTTTGAAGCGGATCCCCAATCTAATAAATGTTCACTGAGTAAAAAAATAGAATCTTCTTTTACCCTTTTCTTATTGTTTTGGCCTTTAGGACGTAAGAATGATAAAAATAATAACTCGTTGCCTTTTTTAGGCTCATAATGTAATTCAGCAGAGATTTCTCTTGCAATAAATCCACGCTTAAATTGATATTCCATTTCACGATAAGCTGCTTGTTTAGGAAGAGCAGGGATACCTGACCTAGATGCAACAGCACCGCCATTAAATAACTTTTTAAATAACTGTCTCACAGGAAGGCTCTCCTTTACTCTAAACTGTCTATCCATTAGATGTTCTTAGGCTCTATCAAGTAGAGTCTCACTACACATCTCATCAAGTTGATGCTGTAAATCCTTTAAGTCTTCGATAATGTAATCAATTACTTTCTTGTTACTGTTATATCGTTTCAGTGCTTGTCCCCCTGCAATAACCTTCAGATACGGTTCATAGGTCTTGAGGTGCATAATATAATCTTCAAGCTTACTCACTTGATCATTTGTCGTAACTGAAAAGCCTACAACCCTTACATGATTTGTCTGAATTGCCATGACTAAGTCAGAGATTGGCAGCTCTTCGTCATATAGAAGTACATCCCACCCATTTGCAAGTAAAGTACTAGATACAACTTTCAGTGGAAACGTATGCTGTTCTTCTCCAACAGTTGTTAAGATAATTTTCCCTTTACTAGGTTGTTTTCTAATATAATCTTGTGCCTTTCTGTCGATCACTTCACCAAATGTTTTATAACCGAGTAATTTTTGATCCTCTGTATATTCTTTATGGTTCGTTAATTCAATGATCGTTTTTTTTACGATGCCTTCATATATTTCTTCTACTTTGAGGCCATCTGTCAATTTTTCAAATGACTTAATTGCACAAAGAGTATCCCCGTACAGAATAAAGCGTAAGTATCTGTTCCATTCGACTTCTTTATATTGATGAAGAAAGTGATTGTAATCCCAGTACAAAAAGCGTTCGATGTTTGATTCATCTACATCTTCAGTCATTATGGTATGTTGATGTAACGCTTGAAGCATAGGCCGATTATGCTCTTCTGAAAAATAACCTATAATCCTAAATAACTCCTTTTTGCCATTGATACGGACAATCGAATGCTTAGGATATTTCTTAAAACAATTCACGGTCGCTTCTAACAAATCATGATCGTACTTTCCTATTGAGGAGAATAGAAGTTCGAGTGCCGTTGTAATCGTCTTTGATGATCGATAAGGTCTCTTTAAGGTAATAGCCGAGATTACATCAATGATCATTAAGCATCTTACCTCATAACTGATCGTATCTCCTTTAATTTTACGTGGATAGCCGCTTCCGTCTAAACGTTCATGATGAGAAAGTGCCATTTCTTCTAATAATGATTCATTGAAATATTTTTGAATCCATCTTGCTCCTAATTTCACATGTGAACTAATTACATCAAATTCCTCTAACGTCAGCTTGCTCTCTTTTAATAATATTCCTCTAGAGACATCTTTCTTTCCAATATCATGTAACAGGCAGCCGAGTAAAAATAAAGGTTTATTTCTCACTTTGTACGTATTAATCAAAAATACACCAAGCATGAAAACGTGAAACGAATGATTATAGCTGATTAGGTCATTTTCGCGCAATTCGATTAGCGCTTCTCTAACCGCTGGGAACGATAAATACGTTATAAATAACGATTTTGCCCATTCAAGTAACAAAGGATCTTCAAACAATAATGATTGATCTATTGAGTTATCAATAATTTCTTCAACACTTAAATCAAATAAACAATTTATCTCTAACTCTTCTTGAGGTGACAACTGTTGTCCTTTCATAATGACTATTTCCTTAACACCGCTCGTGATCAAGCTTCTTTTAATATCTTCGTTTATAACGGTACCAGATGGAACACTGACTGTTTTATTTTTTATCATCTCTGAATTCAGTTCATATCCATCGCATTTTAAATCGGAAGGGGTAAGAACGACTTCCATATCACACACCCACCTAACCGTAGAAAGTACACAGATCCATTATTTTTGTTTCAAGTCTTCTCTCTACTATCATTAATAAATTATTAATATCAAATGGTTTTGTTAGTACATAATGCAGTCCTAAGGCATTTACCGATAACTGCATGTGATTATTGCCATATCCAATTACACAGATGATCTTTTCTTTTATAGACGCATACATAGGGTCGGCAAGCAACTCATTCAAAGCTTCATATTGACGTTCAAAATCTACTTCAAAGAGAAATAAATCCGGTTCATACGTGTGCTGCATAACTTTAAAATGAGCGAGTTTATCTATGGAGTACACATCCGAGTAGCCTTTACTCGTTAAGATGCTCTTAAATAGTAAGTTCAATGATTCATACTCCTGATAGATTAGAATGACGCAGTTTTCTTTCGCCATACCCTCACCCACTTTCATATAGTTATCTTTATAAACGTAAATATTTAGAATGTATTAATAATAATGTACTTAAATAGTAAAATATTGTCTAACAAAACCAATACCCTTTCGACAGGATAATGTGACTTTTTACACCCTACTTAACCCATTTCATTAGGAAATTCGACCTTTTCAGCATAAAAAAATAGACCCCGAGACTATCTTTGGGTCTATTTACTCACGACTGTTTCTATTATTCTTTTTGGTGTAATTTCACTTAATCATTTTTTGAAATTGGCTGATCTTTAATTTTGATATATGTGCAACTTCAGGATACCCATCAAAACGAATCAAATAGGTTTTACCAGATGCTTCAACAGAAAGTACATTATTTAAATTCACAATATAAGACCGATGGGTTTGAAAAAATGATGGATCATCGAGAGTCGAATCTATCGCTTCAAGCGAATCAAGCGTTTCGTATACACCTGATTTAGTATGAACGACCGTATCTTTTCCTCTCTTTTCAATAAAATAAATTGTATCAAGCCTAATGTAGAAAGTAGTTCGTCCTTTTTTGACTATAAGCTTACCTGTAGTTGAAATAGACTTAGACTTCTCTCTTTCATTATTTATAAGATTGACTGCTTTTTTCAACCCTTTATACAACCGTTCTTGTTCGATTGGCTTCACGATATAATCAATTGCAGACAATGTAAAAGCCTCCACAGCAAAATCCTCATACCCTGTTATGAAAATAAATTTTAATTCGGGTCTAAGTTTTGTACAAAGTTTATTTGCTTCAATCCCATTAATTTTAGGCATCCCTATATCTGCTAATACTAAATCAACATCTTCCCCTGCATCACTTGTTATATACGTTAACAATTCTTCACCGTCTTTTAGTTCTGCGATAAGATTAATTTGCGGAAGATAACTAATGAATGCTGTTAAAATCTCTCTGGAATCTGGATTATCATCAACGAGTATTGTATTAATTTCTTTCATATGCATCCCTACTTTAAAGATTCTATCAGTTAAAGCACATTTAATTTATTGCTTAGGTAGTGAAATCATGAAGCAGCTGCCTTTGCCAGATTCACTAGTAACTGTAATTTTTCCGCCCATCGCTTCAATCAATTGCTTTGCTAAAGCAAGACCGATCCCGCTTCCTTCAACTTCATCTTTTACTAAAGGAGACCGGAAGAAATGATCAAAAATTTGGGTTTGATCCTCAATAGATATACCTACTCCTGTATCTTCTATCTTAACAAATATATACTCATTATGCTCAAAAACATCAATAGAAATTTGGCCGCCATCTACATTATACTTTACTGCATTCGTTAGTAAATTCATTATGACTTGACGCAATCTTGTCGGATCTGCAAGCACATAATATTGATTATACGAGTTCATGTGCATGATTAATCGAAGCTCTTTTTCTTTTAATAATGGCGTCATGTTGCGCGCAGCTTGTTTAACAAATCTTAAAAGTTCAATTTCTTCCATATGAAAGTTAGAAGAATCTGCTGTTTCTGTTCTTGTTAAGTCTAATATATCATTTATAAGATTTAACAGGTGTATCCCGGAACTCTTAATTCGTTTTACTTTACTTACCTGAGCACCTGTAAGAGGAGGCTCTTTTTCTAACAGCAGAAGTTGAGCAAATCCTAATATGCTGTTAAGTGGTGTTCTGAGCTCATGGGATATATTAGATAAGAAGTCTGTTTTTGCTTTTATTCCTTCTTCAGCATCAGTTACTGCTTGTCTTAAACTTTGTTCCATCTGCTTTTGATATGTTACATCTCTAAATTTCCAAAAATGAACATCAAGAGATTCATTATCTTTAATAGGTATATAATCTCTCTCAAGTACTCGTCCGTCTAACAACTTTATCTCTTCATTCAACACAATCTCTTCGTCGATAATCATTTGCTCTACAGTAACGGTATAACTTTTAAGGTTAGGGATCATCTGCCCGTATTGTAGAAGAAAGTCGTGAGTCGCTTTTCCAACTAGATCTTTTTGAGAAATCGGAAGGCTGAACATTTTAATGAATAACTTGTTCGCATAAATAATTTCCCGCTCCTTATTAATTACGATGATTCCTGATGGGTCATTTTCAATTAAATTGGCTAGATAAGCATTCTTTTCTTTTAATTGGTTCTGCTCTTGTTTACTAACCGTAATATCTGAAAAAGTAATAACGGACCCGCTCAAACGCCCTTTATAAAATAAAGCTTCAGTATTGACCGACAGCCAGCTCAACTGCCTATTATATCGAATCCCCATGATGATATTATGCTGAGCTTTTTTTGTGTTTAATGTGACAAAGCACGGAAAATTTTCATTTGGAAACGGAGCTCCGTTTTCGTATATAAAATCACGATTTAGCTGATACAGATTCATTGCGATTAGTTCAGCGTATGGTATATGTAATAATTCTGCAGCTTGTTCATTAGCTGTTATTACTTTCCCGTCCGTATCAATAACAATAACTCCTTCAGTCATTGTGGTTAAAATGGAACGATACAAAATTTCATTTTCTAGAAACTTTGCTTTAATCATTTCCCTGTCAGTAATGTTGATTGCTGACCCAACAACTTCGAGAGTTTGACCATTTTCCATCACAGGCTTTAATGACATATAGTAACGTAATCCGTTAAATTCACCTTCATAATGAACGGTTTTTCCACTCCATGCTTCATTATAAAATGTTGTTTTTTTCAAGGCTAAATCTTCCGGTAGAAATTCGTCCATTCTCCTCCCTAAGACTTCCTCCTCTTTTAACCCAATACGGTCTACAAGCTCACCCCTATAGTAGGTATGAATAAACTGTCCATGAATTTTTTTGAACTTAACGACAAAACCCTCTATATTTTGAATCGTATTTTTTAACGTCATTTCACTTGATAATAGCTGTGTTTTCATTACCTCGTGCTCGGTTATATCATTAGCAATAACGTTAATCCCAAGCAGTCTATTCCGGTATTTGATTGGTATATGTGTCACATTCAAAAACAAGTCTTTGCCTGTTTTTGATCGCAAGGTGGCAGTGTAGTGTGCCGTAGATCCTTCTAAAGAAGTTTCCATAGCCTGTTTTATAGTAGAAAAATACGCGCACTCAAATAAATGCATATACCGCTGAGCTTGTAATTCTTTTTCGCTAAATCCTGTTACAAGAGAAAATACATGATTGCTTTTAGTAATTCGACCATCTTTATCTAATGTACAGACTAAGTTCGGATTGCTGTCAAACAAAGAATTTGCATGTAATTCACTCATACGCTTAGCATGTATAACCGTTCGACGATCTAAATAAGAAGTAATGATGACTAAAATAAAAATGAATAACACACTAATTGTGATTCCATAAACAATTAAAGAATTGTTGCTTGGAGTATGGGAAGTTGTTGTCACATGGCCATGGAAATGGTACATGCCAATGTAGTGAATCGCTAAATAACTAGCTGCAAGAAGAATACTGGAGACCACTTTATGACTTAGAGTTACATTTGTTCCCTCTATCGACATTCTGAATATTCGAAAACCAATAAAAGCTAAAATACTCCCTGAAATAAGCCCGACAAGGACTTGGGTTATATTAAACACATCAACTGCTTCTCCGCCATGCATACTCATCAAACCTGCATAATGCAGGATCGAGACACCCACACCAAAACTTAGACTGCCGAATATAGAATGCAGATAGGAGGTGGATTTCATAATAATTAATAATGTAAGGCTAGAAAAAAGAATCGAAAATACGATAGAAAGTATGATCGGTGATATAGCATTTTGAGTATGGTGATGACTGTTATATCCGAGCATACTGATAAAATGCATGCTCCAAACACCCACTCCTAATGTCACGGCCGCTACTACCGCCCAAAACTCACGTGTGAAATATTGTTTCTTTGTATATACCTTTTCTAATAAATCGATAGAGGTAAAGGCTGCTACAAGGGCTATAACAATCGATAGGATAATAGACAGCACGTATAAATGTGTATACATAAAAGAGACCTCTGTCATCTCTGCACCTGCTTTAGTATATTTTATATTTCTCTTATTATCTTACAAGATTCGCTATCTTACAACATGGTTACCGCAGAGAGGTTTCTTTCTGAATTACTTCTAGATCTAATAGTTTTTATCCTCATCGGCATTCAGCAGGATTTAAAGTTGGATTTAATTCACTTTAAACTCCTGTAGCTCTCCTGATAGAGACTGCGCGAGATTATTCAATAATGAGACAGATGACGAAATTCCCTCCATTGATGCATTTTGCTCTTCTGCAGAAGCACTGATAGTTTGAATGCTGCTCGAGGCTTGTTCAGCGATCACTGCAACATCTTCTATTTTCCCTGTCATATTAATCGATTGTTGATTCACTTGATCGATAATTACATTCATTTCGTTCGTTTGTTCTTTCATCAGCTGTATATCTTTCAAAATGCCTGTGAAACCATTGCCAGTAAGATTTACTTTGTCTATTCCCTTCTTTACCACATCTTTTCCTTCTTCCATAAGCTTTACTGCCTGATGTGTCTCCGTTTAAGTATCTTGAATGATTTTTTTAATAATTTCCCCCGCTCCCGTGGTAAGATATTCCCCCTAGCCACCTTTCCGATAACCAACTAAGACTTAATACCTAATCAATACCTTTTATAATAGGAACTTAAACCCAGAAAGTAGTTAACGACAAAAAAGCATCGATGTCTCTACACCGATGCTGCGTTTTTTCATTATATTTTGACAACCTGCATATCAAAGTAGGCTTCGATAATCATTTTAATCGTTTCTTCTGGCATCATTAAATGTTTAACGTTCGTTTGTTCGATTAACCTTTGGGTATTAGCATCTTCAAATGTAATTGCACCTGATAGATATACATTGAACACATCCACCATTCCGTTCAATCTCATTTCTGCCGGACTTAATTCATAGCTAATGGTATCTTCCACAACCGACAACCGCTCAAATTCAAGAGCCTCTTTTAATACGTTTAAGAGATCCATATTATTTGGCGGATTAGGATTTGTAATATGGTAAACCTTATTAGCCTCCGCTTTTGTTAAACCGACTGCTAACACGTCAGCAACATAATCAACAGGAACTAGATTTGATGTACCTTCTTTATTTGCCACCAAACGGTAGACTTCAGAAGAAGTATTCTGTCTGCTCACTCGACGTTTAAATAAATCAAGGGCACGCATAAACCCATAAAGAGTAAATTCAGAGTCTGCTTCTCCTGTTTCTGAATCACCGACTATAATAGAAGGCCTGAAAATTGAGACATTCATTTTATCGGAATAAGCAAAAACAAGATGTTCAGATTTGACTTTACTTTCTTCATAAGGGTTGTTGTATTCAGCCGATGGATCATACAGCTCCTCTACTCCAACGCTGCGTTTTCCAACAGTATAGGCTGTACTTACATAATGGAACGATTCTACTCCTAATTTCACCGCAAGATCAAGTGCATGTTTTGTTCCGTTATAATTAATCGCAAATAATTCATCACGTAAATCTAAATCAAATTTAACTAGAGCTGCTAAATGATAAAATACATCTATATTGTTGTTTAGTTGTTTAAGGTTTTCTTTAGATAATCCACAATCAACATCCGTAATATCACCTTTTAAAAGATGAATACGTTCTTGTTCTTCAGCTGTAAATGCTGATTTAACCTTCATTCCTTTTTCCATATTACGAACAAGCACATACAACTGATGAGGGGTGTCCTCTATTAAATTCTTGATGAGCTTACCGCCAAGAAACCCTGTAGAACCTGTTAGAAAGATATTCATATTCTTCCTCCAATTAACCCATCATTAGGAAATTTTTTTTACAGCCTCGAACTGCCCCTTCAAAAAGTTTACAGAAACTTCATTGAACTTGCGGTACTTCTCGATATTGCATAGGTGACCGCATTTCTCAAAAACAATCAAGCTTGCCTTTTTATCAGACTTAATATCTTCTTTTAATGTATCAATAAAAAAGTGATCTTCACTGCCCGATATATACAGCTTACTGATCTCAGGAGCATGCTTTTGAACAAAAGTATAAGTGGTTTCGATAGATTGTACTGCATCGTACCAGCCCATAAAATTTTTCCGCTTCATCTTAACCGCTTCACTGATAAAACTATCGCGAGATTTCTTATGATTCGCCTTAGGCATCATAATTTGAGCAAATAATTTATAGATCCATAAGTGGGGAGTAAATGGCTTAATGAGTTTTCCAAATGTTAACAGCGCTTTAGACGTTAAATTAAATCTTGTAACAGTCCCTGCCATGACAACACTTTTCACTCGTTCTGGTGCATCTTGAAGAATTTGATGAATGATAATGGTTCCTAAAGATACGCCCACAAAATGCGCATGTTTCAACTTTAAAAAGTCTAGTGTTTTCACCACTTCTCTAGCGGCTAATTTCCAAGAAAAATCTTCTGTATATGAATCTACATCTGGCGAGTTTCCATGACCAGGCAATTCAATTGTAATTACATTAAAGTGTTCTTTATATGCTTTTAGCTGCAATTTAAAGATCTTTGAATTTCCACCAAAACCGTGAATCAAAACAACATCTTCTAAACTGCTAGCATGTTTATGAATCGTATATTCTAACAATCTTTTCACACCTGCTTCCTCACACGTCTCCCCATTATAAAGGCTTGAAGCTTCTCTGTCACGTCACCTCTTGTCGAAACTTGATATAAACAGTTGCAAGAAGGTCGTTATGAGGCAAACGAGTGACATTTACGAACATTGTGTGAAAAAATTTCATAGTACTATGTTTAAAGATTGAACAAAGCTTTGTGCTAAATATCATCTATCATAAACAAAGCGCGGTCTAGTAAACCTAAGTTTTTCATACATATAAAAAAGGAAGAGCTCCCTTTAAAAGGGAAGCTCCTCTTTTTTCATCTCTATCCTAGCATTAATGATTGCTATGCTCCAATTCAGATAACTCTTCTTCCGTGACCCATTTATGGTTAACCACTTCTTCTCCATTATCTGTTAGGGTAAAGTCCACCATGTACACGGTTGTCTGTTGGGCTGAATCAATGATTGCTGCAGCACCTTCCATCCCCGCCATGTGGTCTGCATTAAGAGTGACTTCATCACCCGGTTCAAAAGGGTCCTGATCAGCCTCTTCTAATTCTTCATGAATCACCCATTTATGATTCTCTTCTCTTTGGCCCCCGTCTGTTGGATCATAAGACACCGCATAAACCATTGTATCGTATGCACCAACAATCGTTGCTTCGGCTCCTTCCATCCCAGGCATATGGCCGTCAGTGATCATCGCATGGCTGCCTACCTCAAAAGTTGGGTTATCTGCTTCTTCTAAGCCTTCCGGAACCTCACCAGAGCTTGAGTGATCCATGTGAGCATGTTCATCTTCGTCCACATCACCATGCTCATCCATTTCGGGATGCTCCTCTCCCTCAGTTTCTGTCTGTTCCTCATTTTCCATGACTTCATCGGGGTTAACCTCTTCATTTCCACAAGCAGAAATAACAAATGCTGAAAAAAGAGTTAACATTCCAATTGCTATCTTCTTCATTTATTGACCCCTCCTTTTTAAAATTCAGATTTCCTATTACATACTTTCATTTCTTAATAATACTTTATTTCCCACTAAATCCTTTAGTAAAAACTAGTACTTTTTCATTTTCTCTCCTTTAACTGCATCAGGGACAACTAATTGCCTTCCAATGACGTACTGACTTATCTTAATTGGAGATAACAGTTTGGCCAACAAAATTGATGCACCTACAGAAAGTATAAATACCGCTATAAAATATAAGAGAGGATCTAGAAATTCTACCGGTCTCATATAATACAAAAAGAATTTATGCAATAAATATATATTAAAGGAATATTTACTTATCAACCTAACAAAGGGTGGGACATAATTAAATCTCATCGTTAATAAAATAATCGCAAATATCATACTTACTGTATAAAGAAGCATATCTATTCTTTTTGATGAGACGACAGATAAAATGTCCGAAGTGACTAAGAAGACTAGGAGTACGATTGATAGGGATGGCATAACCAGTACTTTCCATTTATGTCTAATGAGTAAAGCTTTTAGCGCTCCATAATTCTTCCCGCAATAATACCCAAGAACGAAATAAAAGATCCATCCGAAAAATGGTACCCAGTATCCACGAAGCCAGATGTATTCAGCAACAGGAGAGCTTCCTGGTTCTGTAAAATTAAAAAAACCTAAATAAATCAAATTAATGATTAAAGCAATCGGTAAGACGACTTTGGGAGACCATTTTTTCAGGTAGCCTTGCAGTAGAACATGAAGTATATAAAACTGAAAAATGATTAAAATGAAATAGCCATAATATCCACCAAGAAAAATATGTTTAAATGATTGCAATAACGCCTCTTCCCATGAATGAGATATAACCAAAGCGAACAATATACCGATAGAGATAAACGGAATCAGTAAAAACATCACCCGTTTCTTAAAGAAATCCTCAGGGACATGATTCGGATAAGCCTTAGCTAGTAACAACTCTGAAATAAACACAAACGCGGGCGTCCCAAAAAAGGCCATAAAGCGGATTAATATGAGTATATGTTCGCTTAATTCAGAGGCCGTATGTTCATAATTTGCAAGCGTGGTGTTCACTGCATGAGTGACTGCAACGGCTAAACAAGAAATTGCACGAAGCCAAAACGCCTCATTTATGTATTGTTTACTCACTCATACACACCCTTCCTAATTGGTTACCTGCCTATCTTTTTTTATTCTTACCTGAAAGTTCCTTTGTTATAAGCAAGCCTGACTATATGGCATCTACCCTGGATACAAAAAATAAAACAGCCGGCCATTGCCAGCTGTTTTTTCTATCCCTTCCCTTGACTATGCTTATAAAATTCATGGAACAGCTTCATCAGTGCTCGCTTCTCGATTCTTGAAACATAGCTTCTAGAAATTCCAAGCTTCTTGGCAATCTCTCGTTGTGTCAATTCATCTTCCATATCGAGCCCAAATCTGCCGACGATCACTTCTTTCTCACGCTCATCAAGTACATGAATGTATTCATAAATTTGTTTTTTTTCCATTTTTGTCTGGATTACATCAACAATATCGTCTGCATCTTCTTGAAGAACGTCAATAAGTGAGATTTCATTGCCTTCTTTATCTGTTCCAATCGGGTCATGAAGAGAAACGTCTTTCTTCACCTTTTTCAATGCACGAAGATGCATGAGGATTTCGTTTTCAATACATCTAGCAGCATACGTCGCAAGCTTTGTCCCTTTCCCATCTGAATAACTTTCAATGGCTTTAATCAACCCTATTGTGCCAATTGAGATTAAATCTTCTGTGTCTTCTCTCGTATTCTCAAATTTTTTGACGATATGAGCAACAAGTCTTAAATTATGTTCAATGAGTAAATTTCTCGCCTCCGCATCCCCCTCTTGCATCAGCTTTAAGTATTTACGTTCATCATCTTTTTTGAGCGGCTGCGGAAACGCGTTGTTTTTCACATATGAAACAAACACAATCACTTCTTTTACAAAATAAGAAAGTGCCGCTAGCATTCCAGACACGACCTCACCCCCGCATTTGGCGTTTTTACATTCATATGTCGAATTGGGCTCGCCCGTGTCTGTACTAGCAAAAAAGATTATGTAATTTATCTCTGCTCTTTCTTCGGTTTCTGGGCTATCACTTGTACGACGTGAGATAATCCCTTATGAAGTTTCCCTTCCTCACGCATCACTTCACCAGTGAAAAAGTGAATGATTTTCCAATCAGAAAATGTCTTTAGAAGTTCTTCTGCAGAATAGAGAAGCTCTATATCTTTTGGGCCTCCGCTTTCATAGAACAGCTGATCGGTTGAGTAGACTTCACTTATGTAATAACCACCTGGCTTAATTGCTTCTTTTACCCCACTTAATGTCCTATCTCGCAAAGGCTTTGGGAAATGTCCAAACACACAAACAACCCCATCCCACAAATCACTTTCCCATGTTGCATCATTTAAATCGATTAACTTTGTGTCGACCTCGACCGATCTTGTGCTTGCCAGCTTCAATGTCTTTTCTAATCCAGAGAGAGCATAATCCCATGAGGTAACCTCCAGACCCTTTTCAGCTAGATACACAGCATTTCTTCCTTCCCCTTCCGCAATCGTAAGTATATGACCAGTTAGATTCACTTTAGCTAATGCCTCAACAATAAAAACATTCGGGTTCATGCCATATACATACTCTTCTGTTTGAAAACGTTCATGCCAGGAATTCATATGATCACCTCATCATTTAGTTACTACCTAGTTTAAACAAACCTTGCATCAAAATCTATTCAGTCAATTTTCTTGCACCCTTTCATCATATTTTCATAAACGGTTGATATTGTTGATGTCAAAGAGCTCTTACTTAGTTTGAGAGTCATAACGAAAGAATAGAGGTGAAGATGTACTATGGATATAGCGCAAATAACGGTGTGGGCTGCTTTTTTAGCTGGCTTTATCTCCTTTATATCCCCGTGTACTCTTCCACTTTTTCCTGTCTACCTATCTTACATCACAGGGATTAGTGTGAAAGAGCTGCAAACAAATCACAAAAACCAAAAAGTACGTAAACAATTAATGATGCACAGCTTTTTCTTTCTTTTAGGCGTATCATTTATCTTTTTTGCATTAGGATTTGGTGCAACGTTCTTTGGTCAATGGCTAGAAGATATGATCATTGGTCGTAATGGCAACCTAATTCAACAACTTGCCGGTATTTTCATTGTGGTAATGGGATTATTCGTTAGCGGGATTATTCAATTCGACTGGCTGATGAAGGACAGAAGATTAAATGTCGGGAAAAAGCCTGCTGGTTTTGTAGGGACAACGTTTGCTGGTATGGGGTTCGCCGCAGGATGGACACCATGTATCGGGCCTATATTTGCTTCAATCTTAATGCTCGCAGCAAGTAATCCGCAAGAAGGACTTCTATATACGTTGTTTTACATCTTAGGTTTTACGCTGCCGTTTTTTATCTTGACATTCTTTATTGGTTCAACACGGTTTATTGTAAAGTACAGCCAACCTATTATGAAAATCGGCGGCGCAATTATGATCCTTATGGGTATCCTTCTATTTACAGGCAAAATGACCGATATTTCTATCTTTATTTTACGATTGATTGAAGGAACATGGCTTGAAAATTTAGGATGAAAGCGCATGCCATTAAAATAAGAACAAGAAAGGATGAATGGAATGAAGAAATGGTTTGTTTTTATACTTCTTTTTGGAATGGTCGGGTGGGTATTATATGATACAATCGATTGGCAAAGTGGAGAAGAAACCTCTCTCGGTCAAATGCCACAAGAGATAAATGATCCAGAGGGTGAGATTGGATTAAAGGAAGGGAACATAGCTCCAAATTTTACGCTTGAGACATTAGATGGCGATGAAATGGCATTAACGGATTTTCGCGGGCAGAAAGTGTTTGTGAACTTTTGGGCAACATGGTGCCCCCCTTGTCAAGCAGAAATGCCGCATATGCAAGAGCTGTACGAGGAGCACGACGTAGAAATTCTAGCGATTAATTTAACAGAAACAGAGCCTAATGTCGAACAAGTGGATCGTTTTCGCAATGATTTCGAGTTAACATTCCCAATATTATTAGATCATGATGTTTCAATTGCTGAGTTATATCAAATTCAGCCAATTCCCTCTTCATATTTCATCGATACTAACGGACGTATACATAGTGTGGCTTTAGGTGCTTTGACAAAAGAAATGATGGTTCAAAGAATAGAGGAAATGGATTAAGTTAAACGAAATATAAAGGCAATCAAGAATGAAGGTGATAGTCAATGAAACAACTCGTTTTAGTCGTTGAAGACGATGATATGATTCGTGACCTGATTGAGATTTATTTAAAAAAAGAAGGATATGACGTCATTTTAGCTGCAAACGGAGAAACGGCTAAGGAACAATTTCTGAAGTATTCACCTTGCTTAGTCATCCTAGATTTAATGCTGCCGAAAATAAGCGGTGAAGAAGTATGTCAATGGATTCGAGCTCAAGAAAGAAATGAAGTTTCAATTATCATGGTTACTGCTAAAACGAGCAGTGACCATAAAATCTCAGGGCTTAAAATGGGCGCAGATGATTATGTCACAAAACCATTCAGCCCAAATGAATTAATGGCAAGAATTGAAGCTGTGCTTAGAAGAGGAGGACAATTCTGCCAAAAAATAAGTCATGAAGGGTTAGTCATTAAACCTAGAAAAGGCGAGGTTCTGCTAAATGGGGAGCTTGTACCTTTAACCAAATACGAATTTAATTTATTGTATTATTTCATGGGAAATCCAAATATAGTTTTATCACGTGAACAGCTCATAAAACAAATTCATCCTGATGATGAAGCCGATATCCTAGACCGAACAATTGATGCACATATTAAAAAGCTAAGAGAAAAGATAGAAACGGAACCGAAAAAGCCTCAACGAATTGTGACTGTAAGAGGAATGGGGTATCAATTTGTTCCTTAAGAAGCTAATTAAAGCTAAGAAAGATAGGCCCAAACATTCACTAAGCATCATTATTCCTATCACGTTATTAAATTCAGGTATTTTGATCATTTTTCTCTTGATTAGCAGCTATCTTATTTATTCTACAGCTTGCTTTTTAGTCGCTCGTCTACCCACTGTCCAAGAGGAAAAACAAATGATCTTTAATGATCAACTGGCTTTATTTTTATTCATACTGCTTCCTTCTACCATCCTGACAGGAATCGCGCTCCATTATTGGGTAACAAAGAAAATGTTTAAACCTTTTCATGAACTTATAGAGCACACACAAGCTTTAAAAGAAGGACGCTTTCCTCCTGAAATTAGGGCGCGCTCGTATCGTGAAATTAATCAACTGACTCATACCTTTAACGACCTTACAGAACGTCTAGAATACAATGAAAAGTCAAGAGATCAAATGTTAACAAATATGGCTCATGATTTACGAACACCGCTTTCGAATATTAACGGATACCTTGAAGCGATGAAAGACGGAGTGATTAAGGGGGATAAAGACACTTTCTCTTCCTTGCATAAAGAGTCAGATCGTCTGATTCATATGATAAATCAGCTGCAAGAGATGAGTAAGTGGAATGAAATCACAAGTCATACCTTACTTGAGAAAGGCAACTTAGAGATTCATTCTGTTTTGCACGAGAGTCTTTCTTTGTTTGAACTCACATTAAAAAATAAAAAGATCTCTCTTTTGACTGAGATTGACCCATGCATTGTTTCCATAAATAAAGAGGGAATTCAACAAGCTCTGACCAACTTGATGCAAAATGCTATTCAATATTATGAAGGGACCTCCCCTATTTCTGTTAAAGGAGAGAAGTGCGGAGGTTATTATCAAATCTCTATCACTAATCCCGGACTTCCATTAACGGAAAAAGACCAAGCCTCTTTATTTGAACGATTTTATCGAGTAGATACAGCTAGAAACCAAAAGACAGGTGGGACAGGACTTGGGTTAGCGATTGTTAAAGAAATAGTAGTCACCCAGCACAAAGGAGAAGTATTTAACGAATCGACAAACAACCATCATACGTTCTTTCTTCACCTTCCACTACATGACTAAGAGGCTGCCCAGATTTTTAGATTGATTCACCTCAAAAAAACGACGAAGCTCAATGAGCTTCGTCGTTTTATCATTTGCTTATCCGTTAACCGTTTGATTCATGGCAATCGTTAAACGTTCTTCTACAGCTTCTGCGTGACTGGTTAATTCTGAATCATCCAAGGCAGAAATTAAGTGAGTGGGTTTAGGCATTCCAATTTTTGTTACGCCATCTTCAACATAAACAACCATTTTACAAGGAAGAAAATATCCTGCTAGTAAATTTCTTGTGAGTACGTCTTTAGCCACTTTAGGATTACAAACTTCAAGCACACGAAAATCTTCATCAAATGTTTGGCCTTTCTCTTCTAGTTTTGCACGAAGGTCAAAATCCCAAAGAACTCCAAATTCTTGCTCTTTTAAGTTAGCTGTTAACTTCTCTACTGTCTCAATAATTGAATGTGGTGATTTAACTGTTACATGAAACATCTCTATACGCCTCCTTTAGGTAAAACTCTTATATACCCCTATAACTATCCATAACCTTATTATCCTCTACTTAAACATAACATCTAAGTAAAGTTCGTTCATTTTTCAGAATAAAAAAGTGAAGCATTCCGCTTCACTTTATACCCCTACCTAGATATCATCCTTGCCTACTTCTCCAGGGATGTTATTATTTGTTTTCGACTTCGTGGAATTAGAACTCACTTCATCTTTAGCTTCAGCCACTTTGTTTCCAATATCAACTACATCTTCTTTTAGGTCCTGTGCCTGATTCACAATATCCATCGAATCTTCTTTCACATCTTTCACTTGCTCTAAGATATCGCCATTCACTCGCTCATATAAATCTTTAGCCTCATTAATAGCCTCTTTTAATACAGCAGAAGCAGATTGAACTCTCGCTTGGACATCTGTCTTCACTTCCTCTGGATTCTCTCTTACTTTTGTCACCATATCCATAGTCTGGTCTTTCATATCGCTTGTAGCGGTCGTCACTCGATTTCTTGTCTTAGGATCTAACATAGCGACAGCAGCTCCTACCGCTGCCCCGATTACAATTCCTTTCATTAGACTTCCGCTTTTCTCGTTCTTAGTAGATGGTGCTTGTGCATACGTGGTATGACTGATTTTAGCTTGTGCCATTGGTTGAACCTCCTATTAAATTTAAAAGTTTTAATGGTAGAATGAATTGTTACTAAAAAAATACCCTCATTTCTTTTCTCTAAACATGAAAAGAGAACCAACCAATAATTGGCAGGTTCTCATACTCATTTTTGTTCACTTTACTTATCTACATGAAGTCGTTGAATAATTTTGGCTAATAGTCTTGTACGCTCAGTAAGGGAATCAATTTCTAAATACTCATCCACGCTATGAGCACCTCCGCCAATTGGTCCTAAGCCGTCAATTGTAGGAATTCCCATCGCAGCAGTGAACGATGCATCTGATCCACCGCCTGTTTTTGTATCTTTTATTGCCATCCCAAGCTCGCGTCCAACTTCTTGTACAATTTGAAACAGCTGAGAGATCTTTTCATTTTTCAACATCGGCGGCCTGCTGATATCACCAGTCACTTCTATTCTAGTGCCTCGCACGTCAGTAGACGCACATACCTCTTCAATCTTATGTTCCATCTCGCTTGCCTGTTCAGGCGTTGCTACACGGACATCAACATGTCCTACTGCAGAGGAAGAAATCGTATTAACCGCATTTCCTCCCTCAATAATTCCAACATTGACTGAGATCCCATGTTCATGATCATTCAGTTCGTGCAGCTTCACTATTTTGTGAGCAAGTTCTTCTATTGCACTTCTGCCCTTTTCCGGTTCTATACCTGAATGAGCAGCAAGCCCTTGAACTTCGATTTTGTATCGTCCGCTGCCACGCCGCTCCGTCACAAGAGATCCATCTTTTCTCGCAGGTTCCATTATAAGTGCATAAGAGATTCCTCTCGCTTGTTCCTCAATTAATCCCCTTGATGACCTAGAGCCAATCTCTTCATCACTATTTAAGACGATTCGAACATTCTGATAGGCGGCATTACCGTCGTCCTTTAACGCTTGTAAGGCATAAAGAACGGACACGAGGCTTGCTTTCATGTCAATGACTCCAGGCCCATACGCGCGTCCCTTTTCTTGATCTATACGGAAAGGACGAACCTTAGCCGTACCATCTTCAAATACGGTATCCATATGAGCGACAATCAAGATATCAATGTGACTGGCATCTGGATGTTCGATCACTAAATGATTGCCAACCTCAATATTAGGAACCACATTGACCTTAAATCCTAACTCCTTAAATTTTTGTCCGACAATCTCCCCGACCTTATCAACACCTGCTTTATTATTCGAACCACTATCAATATTAACAAGTTTCTCGAGTAATTGAAGCATCTCGCTTTCTTTTGAATGAACCTCGATCATGCTAACGTACCTTCTTTCTTCTCCTACACATTTACTTTCCTATTCTAGTATATGCTGTCTATTCCTTATATTTTCGTTGATGTGAGCCCTTTTATCAAGTGGGAAAGTATAATTATATAAAATCCACGGATACCTAAAGGCAAGAAAAAGCCCAAAGCCGTATTGGCTTTGGGCCTAAAATTATGGTTATTTTAATCTGGTTATTTTAATCTGGTTATTTCAATCTGAAACTATCCTCCATAGCTCGAGCCATAAACGTAGCAAATTGCGCTCGTGTTACATTCTCTTGCGGATTGTAAGTAGTATCACCAGCAGCAACACCTGCGTGATAAATATTATTTACTGAAGCCGCATACCAGCTACCTGGAATTACATCACGGAAAGGGTGCGCTTCACCTACATTAGGAAATTTATACAAACGTTGAAGTAATACTGCCATCTCAGCTCTACTTAAAGTATCTGTAGGTCTGAACGTATTTGACTTTTGATCAGGTCCTGCAAATAAACCTTTCTCAACAGCAGTTGCTATCACATTATAATACTGATAATTTGAAGAGATATCTTCAAATCCAGGGTCAGCAGGATTGCTAATGATACCACCATTAGCGTTTACAAGAATAATTGCTGCCTGCCATCTTGTAATATTATCATTTAAGCCAAATTTTCCATTAGGGTAACCATTTATAATTCCCTTACTAGTTAAATAAGAAATTTCTTTTTCAGCCCAATGACCAGATGGTACATCACTAAACGTCACTGGCTCTTCCGGCTCAACAGGAGGAGCAGGCTCAACACCCTCATCACTTAATGGATTAAGATTACCAGAAGTGATATAGCCTTCTGTTCCATCTGTTCTTTTCACGGGGTACCATACAAATTGATTTTGGGGAGAAACCACATCATATGTAAAAGACCCTGTTATAGTTAATACTTCACCTGCTGGGAGAGTAGTTATCAAATTGTTTTGGGTGGACGGACTTGTTCTAAAATTGGCACGAGTATTTGTTTCCACTTTTTGTCCGACATCAAATAAGTACTTTGTTTTCGTTAAATCATCGAATGTAAATTGACCTACAGGGAACTCAATATTAGCGTCACTAGTCGGATCATAGTTGAAATCTGATGGCTTGAAACTTAGTTGTTTAGTTGTTGTCCCTTGTTCAGAACGATTTATTAAAGAATATACTAATTCTTGATAAGCGGACTCGTTACGTTCGCCGCTCGCCTGTCTGACTGGACTGTTCTGAGGCTTGATGCCGTTATAAGCCATTACTGCAAAATACCAGCTTTCAATTACATCGCGGTCGTTATCATTAATAACCGGAAGATTTCCGCGTGTAAACATTTCATCTAATACTTTTACACCCGCTTCAATATTATAAAGAACATCCGTTTCCAAACGCTCTTGATCAAAAGCTGCTTGGTTGGTTAATTGCATCATTCCTATTCCATTATCTGATGAGATATTTGGTGTACCGTCAGAATTGAATTGCACCCAGCTGCTTTCTCTTTCAGCTACTGCTTTTACGACTTCTGGGGGGATATTATAATCTAACGCCATTTCTGTTAGCAGGCAATTTGTCGTTTGAAAGGCAGGATTCACCCCAACAACCGCTTCATATTGACAACGTTCCGCAACTGTTTCAGCAGCTAATACTGTAGTTGGCAGATTCATAGATAGTAGACCAATAAACCCAAATGTGAACAGGCCATTTTTCACTAACTTCTTCAAAAGATAACCTCCAATATGGTAGAAAATAGTTTAATAGATAGATATTACTAGTCTAACATAAGGAGGACTAACGAGCCAGGTTATAATCTTTATTGTCGCATTAATTTTTCTATTTATTTCCTTATGCACTTCGATTACGATAAAAGAAGACTTACTTCCGAGGTGAGGATATGGACACCCTTTCGTTTCAGCTTTCTACCTATAGTATTGAAATTGGTAATCAACAATTGACTTTGCTTCCAAAAGAGTTTGATTTATTACATTTTTTGTATCGTCACCCGAACCAAGTCTTCAGCCGTGAAAAGCTGTTAGATGCGGTTTGGGGAGATGGCACCCCAACAGACCGCACGGTGGATGATCATATTTACAGGGTACGAAAAAAGCTTGGCACTCTTAAATCTGGGATTAAGATCAATACCATCAGAGGACAAGGATATTGTTTAATTAAGGGCTCTTCAAAAGAAAAAACGCTAAAAATAGCAGATCCTCAATTTGAAGAGATAAGCCAATCTTTATTATATACCTACCATTTGTACGGTAACGGTCAGGCTATCAAGTCATTATTAAATAATCCAGCATTCGGTATTGAGCCTCCTTCAAGCCTACAAATGCCGTTAGCCTTTATGGCTGGAGATTATCGCTCAATCATCTATGATTCATCCATTTCATTTAAAGAGAAATCATTATTTTTATTGTGGGTCTATCTCTTGCTAGAAGGAGCAAAGCCTGCTTGTGAATACTTTAATCAAGTATACACAAAGCAGCTTTTCACCCCTTTGCAGCAACCTGAATTTGATACATTAAGCAGAATTCTATTTCTCTTACTTAGCCGAAATTTTGATGAAGCGCTTGAGGCAATAGTTTTTACAGAAGGAAAAATAACTTCGTCAAATGATGGCTTCTATCCATTTTTTAGAATAACAAAGCTAGTGTATGCGATATGCATGTCTGATCAAAGGGAAATAGACGAGGAAAAGGCATTGTTAAAAGTTTTCTTTACAGAAAAACCTTACCTTCGTGAAAAAGGGATCTTTCTCATTGTCACAGGCATTATAGAATTAATTGAAACAAAAAAGAGATCTGGTTTAGCTTTGATTGAGGAAGGAATTGAAATTGTAGAGCATTCTCAATTCAATTCACATATGGGATTAGCTATTGCCATTATGAGATTTTTCCTTGAGAAGGAATGTACAGATGAAGCGCTTCAGCTTCTTGTTTCAAACACTTCCACAGCTTTTTTTGAACCACATCAAATAGAAAAACTTAAAAGTGAAATTAAATCTATATTTCATCGTCACCTCTGATATTCCTCTGACATACCTCCTCTATGATGAAACCATAAGGGAGGTATCTTACCATGTCTTTACAACCACTATTTAAAAATAAATTATTTATGAAAGTGTTCGCGTCTTATAGTATCTCAATGTTTGGTATTTACTTTGACCGTGTCGCCATCTTCTTATTGTTTGCTTATGTGTGGCAAGAGCGACCAATCATGCTCGCATTTATTGCCGTCGCAATAGCCCTTCCTCAAGTGATTATTAGTCCTTTTGCCGGAGTATTTATAGAACATCGAAATAAGGTAAAAGTGATGCTTGCAGCAGATTTCCTGACCGCTCTTTTTACCTTCTCACTATTATTTATCACAAACACATGGCTCTTTTTAACTGTTTTAATGCTACGTTCTACGATCGCAACCGTTCATTTCCCTGCTGAACAAGCCATCATCAAACATATTGTTCCAGAGACCCTTGTGCTTCGTGCAGTAAGTTTAAACGGGATATCAGCCCAGGTTGCAAGAATTATAGGTCCGGTTATTGGAGCTACGCTTGCAGCTATCTACTCACCTCTTCTATGTCTGTTCATAAACGGGGTTTCACTGCTTTTTTCGAGTCTCATATTACTAAGTGTTGCTAAAGAAAAAACTGATTTCTCACATCCTTCAATAAGAGAGAAACAGCCATTTCGGGAGGACTTACAGGAAGGTTTGAGGATTATCCTACAAACAAAGACACTCTTAATCTGTTTTGGGTATTCTTTTTTAGGCTTTTTCGCTCTACAAATGGTTGATGTGCAATTCCCTGTTTTATTTAGATTGATCGCGCCAGAACACCCGGAATTAATGGGCTGGATTATGTCATTCGTCGGTATCGGCTCTATTTTGATTTATGGATTGATGTCGAAACAAAAAAAAATGCTTTATCCCGCTAAGTTACTAATGACAAGCTTTGCCTGTTTAGCGATTGTGTTTATTAGTGCGAGCTTTTTAACAAGCGGCTTTCCACTATCAGTGCCTTTACTCATGTCTATTATTTTAGGAATCGGCGTTGGGCTGCAAATGTTTGTCGCCCAAACTGTAATTCAAAAAGAAACAACTGGTGACACGATTGCACGTGTTTCAAGTCTTTATCATGCGATTATCAATGTAAGCATTCTAGTCGCGCCATTGATAGGAGCACTTCTTGTTGAATTGTTTTCTATCTACACTGTATTAAAAGGGTCTGGAATCTTACTCTTATTCATTGGAAGCGCTCTGCTTCTTACTCACAAAAGAGAGAACCAGGGGCATGTTGAAGTAACGAGACACCCTTCGATCTAAGAAAAAAATGCATCTCCTTGACCAGATAAGGAGATGCATTTTTTCCTAACATAGGATTTGATTATGACTTTGTACAAGTTCCTTGATGAAAGGACATTTTCCAGTTACCATTCTCTTTTTTCCATATAGAACTTCGTATTGTGTTACTTACCCTGTGCTCATCGAATACCCGATAAGTAGCAAGAATCACTTCGGGTGCCAGCTGCCTGATCTCAAAATCATAAATCTTCATGCTTACTACACCGACTCCTCCTTCTCCTAAGCAGTCATCTCTAACCCATACTTGGCCGGAGCTTGCAAATTCCAAAAAATCATCAGCTAATAGTTCTTCTAATTGTTCAGAAGACGTTCTTGTGTGCGATTGAAGCAGCTTTTCCTCTAAATGAAGAATAGTTTCTTTTAATGTTTGGATACTATTCATCTCACACCTCCGTCTATTATTACTTATCTTATTCGCCATTAAGGCCATGATTCCCTTGCAGGATAAGGAATTTCTCTTTATAGAAAAATCATTTAATTTTCAATTAGAAAATTAAATGATTCTCTTCGTTTATATTGAAATAATTTTCCGGCCTTTTTCAGCGAGCGCGTAGTAAATGCCATGTTCTAATGTCTGAAAACAATCATAGTTAGATAAATCGATATCTTCCTTTGTAATCGCAAGGCTTAATTCAGCTTTAATTCCTACTAGGATCGTTTTAGCTCCAATTAATGAAGTAGCTGAGACAAGTTTCTCAATTAAATCAGCTGATACAGAGGCAATATCTGGATCAAGTCCCGTGAAATCGAGGATTAAGAAGGTTGCTTTATGCTTAGGAAGGTTGTGCAGCGTTTTCTCGATTAGTTCATCTGTACGCTCTTTATCATACATACCAAGCAGTGGTACCACTACTACCCCATCCATCACCGGAATCATCGGAGAAGATAACGTTCTGATAAGAGCCTTCAGTTCTTTAGTTTTATCTTCAACCATGGCCTCGAGCTGCATAATTTCTTGTTGTTCTCGGCTTCGAATCAATTTATGTATATTTTCTGTAACGGTTATTTCAGAGGGGAAATACTCAACTACGGTTTCTTCTTTGCCCTCGACTTGGCTATGAAGGATTCTATACCATATATTTGTACCAAATAACCCAGTGAAGATCCCAGCATAATGAGCTGGAAGAAATCTGCCGGCTTTACTCTTTCCTTGTGCAATATTAATCTTATACTCCCAATCATCTCTTAATCGAATAATAACCTTTTTTTGATCTGTATCAAATAGATCTATCACAGCTTTTCCCCAGCCTGCAGAGGCATATGTACGCGTAAGAGTTTCTGCAAATTCTTTTTCTGAAACATGCAGCCTCTCAAAATAATCACCAACTACAGTCCCTTGCCTGTAGCCAGTCGTTTCTAACACGACACTTGTGGCTTCTTCTCCTGACACCTCTTCAATCGTATCAAAAAACGTTTTCATTGCAGAGGAGATCCAAAAAAGTACAGCATCTTCCCCTTCAAAGAGAAATTGGCCCTTTTCTACATCCCACCCAAATTCTAAGCCGCTCACATTTACTTTTGGTGCTTCCATTTTTGTAACGTCCTCCTTCTCTTAAATTAAATTTCCAACCTTTTAACTTTATTATACATCACCTGAGAATAGACACTAGTCACATGTTATGTAAAATGGTAGAATTCTAATTTATGAGTCATATATGTAGCAGGAGGAAGCAATGAAAATAAATGTAATTTATATTCTTACGATTTCTGTTTTTCTTAGTATGGTGTTTTTGATTGATTCTAATAAATTTGATAAGCTGCTGCTTGATTGGATGAATCAACTTACTCCTTCATCATTACAAGAGCCTATGTCTTATCTAACTAAACTTGGTTCTGGAGAAGTAATGATTATACTTACCCTTGTCTTAATGGGGTTTTTATACTTTAAAAGAGAAAAACTTTATGCCCTAATGCTTGGAGTTATTGTTTTTGGCGGACTCTTTTTGAACCTAGGATTAAAGTTATTATTTCAGCGGGAGCGGCCTGGTGAGGTTCGTTATTTAGAAGTGTTTGGGCAGTCTTTTGAGCTAGCTTCCTACAGCTTCCCAAGCGGCCATACGATGAGAACCTTTTTACTATTTGCCTTTATTATTTATATTAGTTACCTCTTTATCACAAAACGTGCGATTCGTTTGATAAGTTATGCCATTGCTGTTTTCTGCATATCTGTTGTCGCATTGAGCAGAATGATCTTAGAAGCCCATTATCCGAGTGATATTATCGCGGCTATCAGTATTTCTATCCTATGGTTTATAATTTGTATACGAGTTGTTCCAGGCCTTGTCCGGAAATATTCAAGAACCCAAGCTCCAAGTTAGAGCTTAGGTTCTTTTTTTAGAGTGATTTTGTGAAAATAATTCGGTCTTTACCAGGCCCATCATAATTTTCATAAATAGAAATACCATTTACTACCTTGGTGCCTGGTTTAATGGTAAATCCCATCCTTTTATGAAAAGCAATGGATCCTTTATTCACGGGAGAAGTAACGCAGAGCACGTTATTGCACCCAAGCTCTTTTATTTTTTCAAAGAAAGCCTCATACAGTATGCGTGCATGTCCTTCTTTCCTCGCTTTCGGGTGAATCCCTACAAAATGTATATATCCTATATTAGGGTCAGTCTGGGAAGGAAATCCCACTAAAAACCCTATTATCTTATGTTTCTCTTCAATGACAAAGCTCGTTTCTTGAAAATGAATAAAAAATAAGCGTTGTAGCATATCACTCATCATACGGCCGCCCCACCATTCATCAATAACTGAAATGACCCGATCATAATCAGCTTCTGCTAAATGTCTTATGTTCATTTCATCCTCTCCAATCACGTTACTTACTATTTATTATACGCTTTGCATGGTTATCCAACTACCGATGAGAACGTATAAAATTAAATAAACCGAGCCTTTTATAAAGGAGGCTCGGTTATAGGTTGGTAGGGATATGACTTTCCTTTTAATGCAGCTGTTACAACCGTACGATGAGAGTGAGTTTTTTCTTTTTTACTATAATAACCTGAACATGTGACAAGGTTGAGCTTTGATTTCCCACTACCATGAAAAATTGATTTCACAGGTGCTTCTGCTCTCTTATATGTCTCTACATCTTCCACTTGATATGTCAGTATATAATCATTCTCAGTGACAATATAAATATAGTCCCCAGTTTTTAACTCATGAAGGTGATAAAACACCGCTGGACCTACATAATCATCGAAATGACCTGCTATCACAGCGTTTCCCGGTCCTCCTGGATTCACCCCGTCCTCATACCAGAATACCTTTTCTCCATCAGGCGGTATCTGCTCGTAATTACTTAAACCGAAGGGAGCAATTTCAGCTCGAATAGATAAGGCGGGAATTTTGATAAACTCTGGTTTTGATCCTGTTAAACTTTCTGCAGCATATGATTGAGGCGGCTGACATCCTAGTATGATAAGAATAAAAACTGAAAAAGATGTGAGCCAAATTTTCATCTTAGCGAATGTCTGATGCTCCGCCTAGTCCTGTCTTCGGCATGTCTTCTGGAGTTGGCATAGCATCTGTTAATAATATCACATCAAATTCAGGCTCAGCATTTAAAAGCCCTGTCGCTACAGCTGTATAGATCATTCCTTCTTTCAACTCAAGATTAGTTAGTTCTTCAACGACATCAGCCGTCCCTGCTGCACGAATTTCAAGGTTATATTCTCCTGCCGGCAGCTCTAAATAGTCTGTTACTGCGGAAAAAGCTGCATTTGGAAATAAAATATCTCCTGTATCTGTGGCGATATCAACAGCTGGAGCATCAGGTGAAAAATGAGCCACACGGATCTTCGTATTGCCTTCTGATACTTGTTGCTCATCTAGCATCGTTGTTAAGCGAATCGACTCTAACTGACCTATTGCTGCCACAGTATATGCTTCTCCTCTGCTTACAGCTAATTGTTCGCTAATGATTGCAGAAGTTGTATCACCTGCAGCATAGATCTCTACTTTATGAGAACCAGCAGGCAGCTGCAAATAGTCACTGACATCTTTAAATTCAATATTTTCTATTACAAGCTCCTCATTTACATAAACATCTACTCCTGGAGCATCCGGTGTTGCATGAAGTACTCGAACCATTGCCATTTCCTCAGCAAAACCGGTTCCTGTAAAGGTTAGGAATAGCATAAAAAGCAATACTAAACTAAGTAATTTTTTCATCTAACTCATCTCCTTTTTTATAGGTGCATGCATATCTTTCCAATGGACAATCCTTACTATTCATAAAAGAAGAGTCTAAACGGATGAAAAAAGTGGTAAAGAACACTCCCATTAGACGACTACTAAAACAAACACTATACTGAATATGGAACATATCAAGAAAGGACGTAATACTACATGATGAAATTTATAGATAATAACAATATTACTAACCCAAGAATCAATTTAGCGATTGAAGAATATGCTTTAAAGAATTTAGATCCAGAACATTCCTATCTTTTGTTTTATGTAAATGAGCCTTCAATCATCATTGGTAAAAACCAAAATACGATAGAAGAAATCAATCTTGACTACGTAAAGGAAAAGGACATCCATGTGGTTCGCAGACTTTCTGGCGGAGGGGCTGTTTATCATGATTTAGGAAATCTAAACTTCAGCTTTATCACTAAAGATGACGGTGAATCTTTTCACAATTTTAAAAAGTTCACAGAGCCTGTTGTTTCTGCTTTAAAGAAGCTTGGAGTGGAGGCAGAACTTAGCGGCCGCAACGATATACATGTGGGTGAGCGTAAAATATCAGGAAATGCTCAATTTTCTACTAAAGGAAGAATGTTCAGCCACGGTACATTAATGCTTCACTCAGAAATTGAACATGTCGTTTCAGCGCTTAATGTAAAAGATGAAAAGATCCGCTCAAAAGGGATTAAATCAATACGCAGCAGGGTAGCAAACATCAATGAATTTCTAGATCAGCCCTTAACAGTTGATCAGTTCAAGAAAGTATTATTACAATATATCTTTGAAACTCATGATGAGATCCCTGAATATCATTTAACAGAAACAGATTGGGAAGAAATTAATCGCATTTCAGAATCAAGGTATAAAAATTGGGACTGGAACTATGGGAAATCTCCGGCCTTCGACTTAAAACGATCTAAGCGATTTTCGATTGGCTCAATAGATGTTCGCTTGAATGTGCGTAAAGGTCGAATTGAAGCATGCAAAATATACGGAGATTTCTTTGGAGCGGGCGATGTAAGCGAGCTTGAATCTAAACTAATAGGCGTCAAGCATGACGGGGATGCATTGCGTGAAGCATTAAACGGTGTAGATATTAAACCTTACTTTGGCAGCCTTGATAAAGAAGAATTCATTGCTTTGATTTACTAAAATTCATATTCCCTAGGAAATGAATTCTGACTAATTTAATAAAAAAAAGGGCGGTTCACATCAAGTGAACCGCTAACAATGGGGAGAGTAGAGAGAACATGTTGGAAGCTAGGTCAATGACCTTTCCTGAATTCATCTTACCTCACATTTCAATATAATACAGAGTTCTTGTCATATCATCTAACAGATTTTTTAGCATTATTTCGCTCTAAATAATTGATTCTTTGATTCATCCATATCAAAGAATCGACACCTTAACTTGAAGCATGTAATCCTAACTTTTTCAGCAATTGAATCGCTTCTTCCGTTTCATCTTTATTTAAACCAGATAAAATATGTGCAATTCGTTCCTTATGCACATGAAAACGTTCATCCATCCATTGCTTCCCTTCATCTGTTAATGTCGCATAGGTAATACGGCGATCTTTCGGACATGGACGCCTTAGTAACAGTTGTTTTTTTTCGAGTTTATCTACTACATAAGTGATACTTCCACTTGAAATAAGTATCTTTTCACCAATCTTTTGAAGCGGCTGATCGCCTTTATGGTAAAGCAATTCTATTACGGCAAACTCAGTTGGATTCAAACCGTAACTTCGAATATCCTTTTCAACCTCTGTCATCACAGCACTATGAGCTCGAGATAAGACCACAAATAACTTCAACGAAAGATCATCATTTGCTTTAGTCATAGTTAATCCCCTTTATCTTAATTTTAAGATATGTACTAAGTGTACAAGACCCCCCTCTTCTTTGCAACAATCAATCGTAGATGGTCATATGCTATACTATAAGTAAAAAAGCGTATAGGATAACCATAATTATGTGTGAAAGGAAGGATCTCTTTGCCGGATATTTCAACTATTATTTCAACAATTAAAGACCGCCAACCTGGTGTACTTGGACAACAGACCGCTAAACATTCCGCTATTCTTCTGCCTCTTGTTGAAGTAGATGGAGAACTTTCTGTACTATTTGAAGTTCGATCCGAGCATTTAAGGAGTCAACCTGGTGAGATTTGCTTTCCTGGCGGCCGAATTGATCAAAGTGATAACAGCGCTGAAGCTGCTGCGATTAGAGAGCTGAGCGAAGAATTAGGAATCCCAGAAAATCAGGTGGAAATAATTGCTCCACTAGATTATTTAGTTACCCCTTTCCGAGGCGTAATCTACCCCTTTGTAGGTAAAATCAGCGATATAACTCAACTGAATCCTAACAAAGATGAGGTGGCTTCTATATTTACAGCACCGCTTAGCTACTTGTATGAGACAAAGCCAAAAATATATGAAATGGGGATCACATTTGAACCTGCAGATAATTTCCCCTTTCACCTCATTCCAAACAAGAAAACCTATAACGGTCGTACCCAATCAGTCCAGGAATTGTTTTATTTTTATGATGAGTACGTAATTTGGGGACTAACCGCCAGAGTCCTTAATCACTTCTTAACCTTAACAAAGCCAACATGACAGATCATGTTGGCTTCACTTGTTTATGAATCTTTCGGCAACCGTAATATAAAGAAGAAACTAGTCACAGCTAATATAAAAATGGTCGTAAAAACAATCCCTAAACTGTTTGTTAAGCCTAACTGCAGCGCCTCTAGCTCTACTGAACGTAATTTTTCCCTCTGACCTGCCTCGAGCAAGTGATTGACAGCATCAATGGTCGGCTCGAACGATAGATACTCTTGACTATTTTTAAGCTCGTTTTCAAGACGTCTATTCAAAAGTCCTCCTAAAAAAGCAACTCCTACAGCTCCTCCAAGAAGCCTCATAAACATATTCATAGATGTCGCCTCTCCTCGGACATTCCAGTCAACTGATGATTGAATCGACACGATAAAAGTCGTTGTAGAAAAACCCATTCCAACTCCAATGACAAAGGAGCCTGCTCCAGCCCATAACGGATGGTTAATCACAGGCAGCAGCATATAGAATAACCCGCCTGTTACTAATGCACATCCACCAATCAATGCTGTCGTACGAAATCCTCTTTTGAGCATCATTTTTCCAGCAATAGTAGATGAGATCGGCCACCCAATCGATATCGCTGTCAACGCAAGTCCAGCAATAATTGGAGGCTGATTCATGACACCTTGCACATAGGTAGGCAAAAAGGTTGAAACAGCAAGCAAGATCGCTCCAGCCGTAAACGAGGCAATATTTGCATTACGAATGTGCTGATTCTCCCATAAAGACAACGTCATCATTGGGTTAGCCTCTTTGCGTTCCACTTTGATGAACAAGACAAGACAAATAAACGAGCAAGCAAGTAAGCTCATTACCAGAGGTGAAGTGAATCCCCACACATTTCCTTGTATTAACACGAGCATAAAAGGTGTAATCGCCAAAAGTAAAAGGATCGCTCCCTTATAATCAATGGATTGCCTATTCTTTTTCATCGATTCAGCGGACTTAATATCCTCATGTAAGAAAAGAGTTACCCCAATTAATGCAATGATTCCAAAAGGGATGTTGACCCAAAAAATCCAAGACCAATGTAGATATTCAATAAATACAGCACCGAGGACAGGACCCATAATCGCAGATATCCCCCATACACTCGCTAAATACCCTTGGATATTCGCACGTTCTTCTTTCGTGTACATATCACCGACAATTGTTGTAGCTATTGGCTGCACAGCCCCTGCGCCTAGTCCCTGAATAAATCTGCTGATGATTAGCATCTCCATCGTTGCAGAAAATCCACATAGTATCGACCCGATTAAAAATATAGATATCCCAATAGCAAAAATCATTTTCCGCCCATACATATCAGAAAGTTTTCCATACACCGGGATCGTTACTACCTGCATTAATAGGTAGGATGAAAAGACCCAGCTGAATAATGAAAAACCTCCTAGATCAGCAACAATTTGAGGCATCGCTGTAGCAACAATTGTCGCTTCCACAGCCGCCATAAACATGGCCAAAATAACTGCTGTTAACACAATTGGACGCTTTGTTTTACGCTTACTCACATAAATTTACCCCTTTATTTATCTCGTTTTAATTTTCTCAATATTTTGTCTTTACATTCAGTCAAACATGATGTAATTTTAGTATAGATTGACAAGGAAGTGAATATTTAATTAGTGGCCAGGGGGTGACGTACATATAATGTGAACAAATGCTCAGCTGTCAATTAAACTGAGCGAGCGTTCAGTCTTAATTGAGTTTGAAAGCGTTATCAATTAAACGAAAAGAGGTGTCAGTATGAGTGCTTACAAAAAAGAAGTTTGGTTTACGATTATCATGTCAGCCCTTTTTCTAGTGTCTGGTCATATGGGTTTAATCTTCTCTCTTTTCCCTGTTGATGGAATGTTATTTGGGTTTCCGATTATGTACATCGTTCCCATACTGGTCGGTTGGTTTGGCGTACTCATTCTAACGATCATCGCTGGTAAAATGGGAAATCACATTGACCAAGCAATTGAAGATGAAAATGCTCAAAATCAATCTGCTCAATCATCTGAGAAGGGAGCTAGCTAAATGGAAGATCAAGTATGGCAATTATCGAATCCCGTTATTGGTATTATTTTTGTAGTCGCTACATTTGCTTTATTCTACATCGTAGGCTGGGTTTCAAACCGGGCGAGTAAATCTGTAGAAGATTTATATGCCGCTGGCGGCGGTGTTGGTCCAATTACTAATGGATTAGCGATGGCTTCAACCTACATGAGTCTTGCTACATTCCTTGGTGTTACTGGTCTTATCTTAAATTTGCAAGCCCCATTTATCTTACTGTGGATTCAAATGATTTTAGCTATTCCTTTAATTACAATTATCTATGGTACGAGTCTTCGTCGTATGGGCGCATTCTCACCAACGCACTTCGTACGGGAGCGTTACGGGGTTAGTGCATCTATTATTGCGGCTTTATTTATGATTTTAGTATCTATCATGTATGCACTTGGTCAAATGATCGGTATCGCCGTAACATTTGAAACGCTGCTTGGTATCCCGTATATGACAGGCCTTATTATCGGCGGTCTATTAATTGTTGGGTATGTAACAATCGGGGGTATGTCTGGTGCGACAAATAACGCAGCGATCCAAATGGTCATTATTGCGTTAATGTTTATCGTTCCTCTTGGAGCGATCATGAAAGCAATGGGCGGAACTGGCTGGTATTTCCCTCCGCTTCTATATGCGGATATGGTACCTGCTATGCTTGAGGCTATGCCTACATTCTTTGATTATCAGTATTCTTCTAAATGGTACTTTGCTTTGATTCCGGCATTTACGATTGGAGCTCTTGGGCTTCCTCACTTAGCAATGCGTATTTATACGGCATCAAGTCTTAAAAGTGCTCGTCAAGCGATGGTATGGTTTGCGCTTGTACTAGGTCTTGTTTTCTCTGCAACTTATGCAATGGGATTTGCAGGTGTATTCTTCACACAAACAGAAGGTGTTGCAATCTCTCAAGCTGATGCAGACAAATTAACGATTATCTTAAACTTAGTGTACAATCCGGAGTGGGTAACTGCTCTAGTTATTGCTGGTGCAATCAGTGCCGGTCTATCAACTTTAAGTGGAAACCTTCTTGCAATTGGTGCTCTTATTTCACAAGATATCGTAACAACGCTCAAGCCAAATTTAACAAACAGTATGAAAGTAAAACTTGGTTACTTCTCGATTGCTGGGGGCGGGGTTGCAAGTGTCCTGCTTGCTATTAATCCTCCTGACTTTCTGGTAGTAAGTATTCTATGGGCTTTCGGTTTAGCCGGTGTAACAAATGCTCCGTTAATTTTGATGGGTGTATGGTGGAAGGAAGCAAACCGCTTTGGCGCCATAGCTGCATCAGTAGTAGCAGGGGGGCTATACGTTGTTGTTTCACCTTTCGTCTTCCCATCTATCGTAGTCAGTGGTCACGGATTAACAGATGGTATGGGGATTTCTGGTGCTATGCTGGCCGTACCATTAAGCTTCTTGCTTCTTATTGTTGTTTCATACATTACAAACCGCATGCCTTCGCTGCAATCAAAACTGTCTACAGCTGAAGATCACAAGCTGGTAGAGCGAATCCATGGCTGGACAGACGTTAACCCTGCACGTTACAACAGCCGTTTCGGTGCTGCTATTATCAGCATCATCTGTATCGGAGTAGCAGTTTGGGCCATCATGCCTTGGAATCTATAAGAATCACTTGACATTTCAAGTGAATAGTAGCAGTGTACATAGTGTACACTGCTGCTTACATATACATAGCTAAAGAGATAGGGGTTATCCATATGAATCGATTTACTCTACTTATTAAAGCGCTTTTACTAGATCGAGAAGCCTTTCGCACACTTGCTGAATCACCCAAAACGAACCGCATCGGAATGCTGCTTGTTGTTCTGCTAGGTGCAGCGTATGGGTTGTTTTCTGTCCAAGCAAACAACGCTTATGTCAGCAGTTTTGAATCACCCCTGCTTCGTGACTTTGTTGTCCCTGTAATCTTTATTATCTTTGGAATTATAACCATTATTTTAACTCGATTTGCTTTTACTCTACTCCTTTGGGCAGGGGCTCGCGGCTTTGGCGGAGCTGGATTGCTTCGTGTTCAATACCGACTTTCTATTATTATCTTAGTACCGAGCTTTCTAGCGATGCCTACGCTGATCGGCATTCAAGCTGGTTACCCCATAACTGCTATTCATATCGCGTTGCTTGCAGCAGGAATTGCCTGGATGTATGTATTAGGAGTTCGCGCGATGGAAGCGACTCAAAGCTTTAGAGGATTCCGATCATATGGATCTGTACTAGCAATTTTTATCTTTTTTGCTTGTATCTATTATTTAGTTATTCCACCTGCATCTTAAAATCAAACCGCCAAGCAGTTAATGATCTGCTTGGCGGTTTTGTGGGTGCTGAGGTTGGTCATAATGTAATTGCGTCTATTCAGGTGGTTATTGTGCTGATGATTAGTATTAATGCGCCTATGCTAGATACTATTGTATAGTTGTCTAGCATAATTGAGCCTATTGGCTGTGATTGCGTTGCTTCAAGAGAAAATTACGTCTTTGCTCTTAACATTCGTGTCAGAGTGCGCAATAATTGCGTCAACCGACTGCTCAGTCCACATCTACTCATATATCCAAAACAGAAAATGCGCCTCGTCTGCCGAAGCGCATGATATTATTCATCTTCATACATTTGTTTTTGTGCATTCATCGCTAAACGGTGACAAACGACTGCTAACCCCATTGTAAGAAAGACTCCTACAATAAATCCGCTAGGAAGCGAGACAGCTTGTCCATCAGCCGGAATAATTAATCCAATAAACAAAAAGGCACTTAACGACAGCAGGATAAAACCAAAGCGCTTATAATCAGCTACTTTATCTTTTAACTCTTGCATCTTCTTCTCTGTCATAATACGTCCCCTCCTACTCTATCACTTATGATAGCATGTTTAGAGAGAATATGATGATGCAATGTCCGCCACTTTAGGTAACTTATTCCGCTAATGCTTCAACCATTAAGATGACTTGATTTGCTGAATTTACAGATGCTGTTTCTAAGAACTTCTCATAAGATACTTTTGCATCACTGCCAGCAATGTCAGATAATGAACGGATAATAACAAACGGCACCTTAAATTGGTGACACACTTGCGCAATGGCGCCAGCTTCCATTTCCGCACATTGAGCAGCAGGGAAAATCTCTTTTAATTCAAGTACACGTGCATGATCACTCATAAAGGAATCCCCAGAGACAATCAATCCTTTTACAGTATTAACTCCTACTTTTGCAGCTGCCTTGTCAGCAATAGAAATTAACTCGTCATGCGGGTTATAGAAGGCAGGCATTTGCGGTACTTGACCAAATTCATAACCAAATACCGTAGCATCTACATCGTTGTAACGCACTTCCGTTGAAATAACGACATCCCCTACGTTTAAGCCTTCTTTAAAACCGCCAGCTGAACCTGTATTAATAATACGGTCTGGTTTGTATAATTCAATTAAAAGCGTGGTGCCGACTGCAGCATTTACTTTCCCAATACCCGATTTAAGCAGTATCACATCGACTCCTTGTAAAGTACCGTGGTGAAATTCACATCCAGCAATCGTTTTATCTTCTCTATTTTCCAGTTTACTTTTTAGTAATTCAACCTCTTCATCCATTGCACCGATAATTCCAATTCTCATTTCCTTCATTCCTTTCACTCAAACAATCTCTTCCTAGTATACACAGCAGAACTCATGAATTCACTTATTTTCTTTTGAAAACGAATTTGCTATGATTTAAAACAGATAAAATATTCCAAACAGATAAAACTGAAAAAGATAACACCTTACTAGGAGTGGTGACATTGAGTATCCAATTAGAACGAATTGAAGATAAAGTTGAATGTTTTGAAGCAACGAGCTTAAAGGAACTTGAACAGCGTATTAATGACAAAATTGATGTGAATAAAGCATTATTACTAGAAGTAGCACATGTGAATCATCATGTGTACCCACACTTTAAAACAGGGCAGCCTATCTATACAGCGGTGGTTCATTTTAAAGCAAAGCAACTATAAATTAGTCCAACTAACAATAAAGCCATCTCAGGAGAATGGATCTCTTGAGATGGCTGATTATTAATTTCTTATCCTCCCATTGTCTCTTAATTTAGCTTTTTGAATTTTCCCAACAGATGTTCTTGGAAATTCCTCTAAGAATTCAATAAACTCTGGAACCTTGAACTTTGCTATATTGCTCCGACAGTAATCTATTACTTCTTCCTTAGTTAATTTTTCTCCGTCTTTTAAAACCACTAAAGCTTTTAGTGAAACATCTCTTATCTCATCTTTGATGCCGATAACAGCACTATCCGCAATTTTAGGGTGTTCATTTAATACGGATTCAACCTCACTTGTCGCAATATTTTCTCCGGCTCTTTTAACCATATCTTTCATTCTATCAACAAAGTAAAAGTAACCGTCTTCTAGAATTTTTGCATTATCTTCAGTATACAGCCAATCATTCTTCAACGTCTTTTTCGTGGCCTCTTCATCTTTGTAGTAGCCGAGCATTAAAGTTTTCCCCTTTTTTCCTTTTACTGTAATCTGACCAATTTCCCCATCAGAGACTGTCTTACCATAAGCATTTGTCAGCTTCACCGAATAACCGCTGCCCGCTATTCCAATACTCATATTCTTTCTCACCCCCTCTAATGGATTCATAAGTGGAGTACCAACCGTTTCGGTCATTCCATATATTTGAAGTAAATTTACATTAAAATGGTCCTCAAATTCTTGCAGTTGTTCTTTAGTAAGAGATTGAGCAAAAATAATATCCCTAAAAGAATGATCAGTGACTGATTTTGCTTTCTTTAAAATCATTTTCATTGGGGCAGCAAATAACGAACCTATAGTCGCATCAAACCTTTGGGCTTGTTCAAAGTATTTAGTAGCACTAAATTTTTCAGTTAATGCAATACTTCCTCCTACAGTAATAAGCGGCATAGTTAGATAATATTGCCCATTTCCATGGAACATCGGTAATACGATTAAACCTTTATCATTTGAGGTCATCTTCAACATAGATGACATATACTCCCCAGCATGTAAATAATTTGCGTGGGTGATCATCACTCCTTTTGGCTTAGAAGTTGTTCCCGAAGTGTATAAAATTGCTGCAATATCTAAACAATTTATATCATTATCACTTGGAGTAGAGTGAGCCTGATACATCCTCTCTTTTAAATTCAGCTCTATATTAGAACCACGGTATCTAGCCAACAATACTTTGACATCCATACCTTCGAACTTCTCGACATATTCTTCCTCCGTTATAATTAATTTAGATTCAGAGTGTTGAACAAGATAGTCCATTTCTTTTTTAGGTGACAAAATATTAGTCGGCACCATTACTGCCCCAAGACTAGTTATCGCAAACCAAGCATGCATAAAATCGATAGAATTAGGGAGGTGCAAGAGAACTTTGTCTCCTTTTTTGACGCCCTCTTCTGCTAAAACATTTCCAAGCTTTAAAACCGAGTTATAGAACTCTTGATAAGTAGCTTTTTCTACACAGCCATCCACATCTTCCACTTCTAAAAATAGCTTATCCCCTCTTATTTCAACTTGTTTTTCCAATAGATCACGTATGGATAGTATATTTGCAAGACTCATTTATCCTTCCTCCTTTCATCTTATTCATATGGTTTTTCTAGTGTAAATGGGCTCTTTATTTCTGCATAATTACCTGCTAATCTAGCAATTGGTTCAAGTTTCTGAATGTTGACCTTATAATGATTGATGTATAAAGTGTCATCGATATGAAACTGCATGATCTCACCCAGTAGTAAGGTATCAGTCCCTATTTCGATACTTTTTGTAAGCCTACATTCCATGCTTATGGGTGATTCCAAAATTCTTGGTGCTTTAACTGACTCACTACTAACAGGAGTCAACCCAGTATGTTCAAATTCATTTTCTTCAGGCGGGTAGTTACCACTGGATTGATGCATTTCAACAACAAGCTCCTTTGAAACAATATTTACTACAAACTCTTTTGTTTCCATTATGTTGAGTAATGTATCTTTAATTGTGCCCTCTCTGCTTCCAATTCCCGGTCCTATAGAAATACCTAAGGTGGGAGGGTTGCGCGATACGACTGTAAAAAAGCTAAAAGGAGCTAGATTCATATTGCCTTCTTTACTTATAGTTGAAACCCACGCAATCGGTCTAGGAACAACAGCGCCGGATAAGAGTTTATATGCTTTTTCTGATGAGAGATTTTTCATATTAATAATCATAATTTTAGCCTCCACCCCCCTCTAACTATCCGAATATTAAGAAAATAGACATAAGAATTATACCTGTGTAAATCAATGTGATCATAGTAAAGCCCATAATGTCTCGAATCTTAAGACCTGCTATTGCTAGTAACGGTACCGCCCAGAATGGCTGAACCATATTAGTCCACGCATCCCCCCACGCAACTGCTAAGACAACTTTAGCAGGTTCCACACCCATCTCCATAGCAGTAGGCAAGAAGATTGGAGCTTGAATAGCCCATTGACCTCCACCAGATGGAACGAACATGTTTAAAAGACCACTGGCCAAAAAAGTGAACAAAGGTAATGTCTTGTCGGTTGATATGCTCGCAAAGAAATTTGATAACCAGACAGCTAAACCTGAAGTGGTCATCATCCCCATAATTCCTGCATAAAACGGGTATTGCAGTGCAAATTGCCCCACACTTCCAGATGCTTTCTTTAATCCAATAGCCAATTCACGCACATTTCCATATAAAAGAAGCGCAAAGGTTAAAAATATAAGGTTAACTGTATTTAAGTCCAAGGAGAAACCATTGAAGTAAAAGTGGTTCCCTAGATAGAATAACCCTAATAAACCACCTAATGAAACAATCAAACGGCTCTTATCTAATTTATCATTAGGAGCATTACCTGCTTGGATCTTACTCTCTTCTTCTAGCGTTTCTTCTTCTAATAATTTTTGATCAATAATAAAACGTTCTGATTTTCTCTTAGGATGAATCAACATCATGACAAATGGTAGAGTAAAAAATATCACGCATACAGCAACAATATTAAGTACAGACAATAAAGTATCTGATGTTGGAATCAAACCGACCATATCTTGAAAGTTGTGGTCTTGTGTTGCTACAAATAATGCTGGAGACGAAGATAGTCCCCCTTCCCAAATGACAAAGCCCGAGTATCCTGCAGCTACTAATACACGGTAGTCAACATCCTGAACTTTTCTCCCTACAAGCTTTGCCATAATACCAGCAACTACTAAACCGAAAGCCCAACTAAATAACGAGGCTAGTAGTGCTGTAAATGTCACAATAATAATCGCAGTAGTAGGTGTCTTACAATAGCTTGCAATTTTCTCTAACATTCTTGAAACAGGCTTCGTCAAAGCAAGAGCATAACTCATAATAAAAGTAGTAATTATTTGGGCTGTAAACGTTAGCAATCCCCAAAATCCATCACCCCAATGTAAGACCATATCATATGGCGAGCTATCAGTGATTAAAACACCTCCTACAAATGTAATAAGGGTTAATATTACAGCAAATACAAAGGCATCAGGCAGCCATCTTTCAGCTACTCTTGCAAAGAACAAGGCAATTTTTGCTATTAAGTTATCATTATTCTTAGTGGGTTGTGAAACTCTTTGTTCAGGATTCGGTTGAGCACTCATGTTCATCCACCTCTCTATTAGTAACTCTTATTTATCGAACTTTAACAGACGTTACAACGAATCATTCCCCACTCCACTTGATAACTCTCTACTTTATTCTTTTATAATTATTTCGCTGTCCAGCCTCCATCAACATAAAGAATCTGTCCAGTTACATAGTTTGATGCATCTGATGCTAAGAATACAACCGGACCATCAAGATCACTAAGCTCACCCACGCGCTTTAACATTGTTTGATCTACGATATGATTATAACGATCCTTGTCAGATAACCACCCTTCAGTCATGGGGGTTTTTATATAAGCAGGACCAATTGCATTCACATAGATTCCCTCGGTAGCAAGCTCTTCAGCCCAGACTTTTGTTAGTTGATTTACCCCTCCTTTACTTGCTGCGTAGCTAGTTTGTGAACCCATTCCCACTTCCCCTAAAATAGATGACACATTAATGATCTTTCCTCCTTCTCGTTGCCTAATCATTTGCTTGGCCACTGCTTGGCCGACCAAAAATAACCCTTTCAAATTAGTGGTCAATACCTTATCCCAATCTTCCTCTTCAATTTCTATAAGTGGCTTACGAATATTCATCCCTGCATTATTTAAGAGCACATCAATTTGACCATAGTAGCCTGTTACACTTTCCACTAGTTGCTGAACCTGTTCTTTATTTGTAACATCGCATTGAAATGATTCAACTTCTATTCCTTCCTCTCTTAGTTGTAAGGCAGCATTTATTAAGTCTTCCTCTCCCCTGCTTGCAATAGCTAATTTGGCACCAGCCCTTCCTAAAGCACGGCCCATCCCAAAGCCAATCCCTTTGCTTCCTCCAGTTACAAGTGCTACTTTCTCTTCTAAATTAAATAATTGATACATGTAATAACCTCCTCATCGAACCAAGATAGAAAACGCTTACAAAAATCTATTTTAAATAGAGAAATGATTTCTCTATTTATCTTTACTTATTGCTAGTTGCGATTTTAAGATTTTACCACTAGGATTTCTAGGCAACTCATTTATAAATTCAATATATTTAGGAATTTTATAATCTGCTAGCTTCTCATTTAAATATAATAAAATGTCTTCTTGATCGAGGGAAACATGAGGCTTTGGAACAATATAAGCTTTCACTTGTTCTCCAAACAATTGGTCTGGAACCCCAACCACCGCGGCTTCTAAGACGCTATGGTGACCATATAATATATTTTCTACTTCAACCGAATAGATTTTTTCTCCTCCTCGGTTAATAATGTCTTTTTTACGATCCATAATATATACAAATCCGTGTTCATCAACTTTTGCCATATCCCCAGATTTCCAATATCCATCCTTAAATGAATTCGCTTTAGCCTCAGGGTTTCTCCAATATCCTTCAACCACCATAGGACCTTTAATATATAACTCTCCCACTTCCCCTTCATGTACCTCCGCTCCTTTGCTATTTATCACTTTAACATCGGCAACTGGGACAGGTTTTCCTACAGAATTTAATTTCTCATCAGGATATTCAACAGGCATTATTGTAGTCGGAGAAGAAGTCTCGGTCGCTCCATACGCATTATGGAGTTGGACACCTGGAAAATGACTTCTTAACTGCTCAATTGTTTCATATGACATGGGTGCCCCTCCATACGCGATAACTTCAATCGAAGATTTTGTAATCTTAGAAAACAAGGGATGAGTCATCATCATGACATAAATTGTTGGCACGTTGAATAAAAAAGTAGCTTGTTCTTTTTCCATGGTTTTAATGAATGATTCATTTTGATAACGCTCTAACAATATAGACGTTCCCCCCACTGCAAGCATATAAAAGAATTGACCAATTAGACCCGTCACATGAAAAAGAGGTACTGCAATGATTGTTCTTACGGGTTCATTTGCTTTTAATACATACTTATAATTAAGAGCACTATGAATGATACCGACATGGCTGCCTACTGCTCCTTTAGGTGTCCCTGTCGTACCTGAAGTAAACATAATAAAAAGCGGGTCTGTCTCATTTATCATTTTATAATTAATTGTTTGTTGAAAAGGTAGATCTACAAATGTACATCCTTTTTCACCTTGCCTGTTAATATACTTAATTTCAATTTTCATAGAAGAGAGTTCATTTTTTACCACTTTTTTAACTACTTCTTTCATCTTTTCTTCTGTAAATAATAACTTAGTTCCCGAATGTCTCAGCATATAACTAAGTTCGGTATGGGAAAGCCGGTTATTTAAGGGCACAACAATGGCGCCAATACGTGCACATGCTAAAGTAATATGCAGAAATTCTGGACAGTTGTTTAATAGTACTGCCACCCTCTCTCCCTTCCGCACGTGAAAATCGACATATAAATGAGCAGCTAAACTTTCTACTGTAGCTCCTAACTCACTATAATTCTGACGAAATTCTCCCATCACTATTGCTTCTCGTTCAGGGTATTTCGACACACATTCTTTTAACATTTCTGAGATATTCTTTGGTCGTTTCGAATAAACCTTAACCCTGCGATCAAAAAGAATTTGCTCCTCTAGCATCTACATCACCTGCTTAAAATCAGAATTTTTAAACTATTCACTTTTATATTTGCAAAACTCATGCCAAATTTAAAGTCCACTTAACCACTCTTTTTGCAATTAGTGATTCGGTTTGGAATCGATTTCTTTTGTAAATTTCAAAACTTCACCATATAATTGTAAGCGTTTTCAAACACCTGGAACATTTAACATCGTTTGATTCCAAAACGAATCAAGATTCGGTTTGGAATCAAAAATATCTGTTTACTAAAAATAAAAAGCTTCTCTTATAAGAGAAACTTTTTATTTACTATTTATGACAAATTAAACTTTTTCATTTTTTTCACAAGCGCAGATTGACTGATCTTTAAAGCCTTAGCTGCTTTTCTAGTTGTTTTAAACTCTGACATTTTCTCTTCAATCAGACGTTTTTCTAAGTCGTTAACCTTCTGTTTTAAACCTTGTTCCATTTGTCCTTTACTATGGATAATCTCATCAAGCGCTGATTCAAAAACCCCTTTAGGAAAGTCATTACTGTTTATTTCGTTACCCTCCGTTGTTACAGCTATTCGCTCTATAAGATTCTCCATCTCACGGATATTTCCTGGCCATTTATATCTTTCCATCATATAGATTACTTCAGAATGAAATCGTTTTTCCAATTTATATTTTTCATTCATCTTATTTAAAAAGTAGTAGGCTAATGGAGCAATATCAGCTATTCGTTCCCGTAAAGCAGGTATTCTAATAGGTACAATATTTAAACGATAGTATAAATCTTCACGAAACTCCCCAACAGCCACCATCTTTTTTAGATTACGATTTGTTGCAGAGATGACACGTACATCAACTTTTTTAGGGTGAGCCCCTCCTATCCTTATCACTTCAAATTCTTGTAATACCCTTAATAGCTTAACTTGAAGTTCTAAAGGAATTTCTCCAATTTCATCAAGAAAGATAGTGCCTCCTTCTGCCTTTTCAAATAAACCAGCTTTCCCATTACGATCAGCGCCAGTAAATGCGCCTTTTTCATAGCCAAACAACTCTGATTCAAGCAGCTGCGCCGGGATTGCTCCACAATTCACTTTAATATAAGGTTTATCCTTACGATTACTATTCATATGAATCATATTAGCGAACACTTCTTTACCAACACCTGTTTCACCAAGAAGCAATACGGTTGAATCTACTTCACATACCTTCTTAATAACAGCTGTAACTTCAATGATCTCTTTACTTTGTGCAACAATACCATCTAATAATAATTTTACTCCTTCTTTATTCTTAAACTCACTTATTTCTTGCAGTATTTTGTTTGTATATCTTTTTGTTTCTCTAAGCTCAACTTTCAAGCGATTAAGTTCTGATAGATCTCTAACATTTGTTACTACATGTGAAATTTCTCCCTCACTATTGAAAATAGGATTACCTGTTACTAGAAACTCTTTTTCATTAATATGTTGAACGATGGTTATTGATTGTCTTTCTTTTAATACTTTTAAGGTAACCGATTCTGAGACGATCCCTTCGCTTACAACTTCATGCATGTTTTTTCCAAGGAGCTGTTTAGCTCGCACTCCAGTAATACGGCTATAAGCTTCATTTACTTTTATACCATACCCTTGACTATCTGCCACATAAATCCCATCAAAACTTGAATCGATGATGGAGTCAAGAATTTTATTCATTTGAAGGAGACGTTCGATCTTCTCCTGACTTAACTTTCTTGTAATCGTGCCTTCACTATTCAATACTTCATGGGATATAGGTTCCATTTATTCTCCCCCTATTGCAATTCCTTCTTAGATAACAATATACGACAAGCCCTCCTATAAACCTGCATTAATTTTCTAACTATTCTAAATAGTTGGCACACTAATTGCATGAATATTTATATAAAAAATTTATGTTATGTAATTATTAATTCATAAAAAAGGAGATGAAAGTATGTTTGATTTTAGCCCATCAGTCGAACAACAAGAAATGATTAGAAAAGCTACAACTTTTATGGAGGAATATGTATACCCTCATGAAAAGTATATGGTTCCACACCGCGGACTTCCTGATGAGTATCTAAAGCCTCTCCAAGAAAAAGTGAAGGAACTTGGTCTATGGGCGGGGCACCTCCCAAAAGAATATGGGGGTATGGGGAATGGTTTTGTAACTCTAGGGTTACTTTCTGAAGTGATTGGAAGAAGTCCTATCGCTCCGTATATTTTTGGTTCAATGGCTCCAGATGCCGGGAACGGTGAAATATTAGTACATGCAGCCACCCCTGCACAAAAAGAAAAATACTTAGTTCCTCTGGCAAATGGAGACATTCGTTCATGCTTTGCTATGACAGAACCTGAAGTATCTGGATCGGACCCACGCACTTTACAAGCAACTGCAGTTGAGGAAGAAGATTGCTGGGTTATTAATGGACACAAATGGTTTACCACAGGAGCACTTGGTTCATCCTTTTCAATTGTTATGGCAGTTACGGATCAAGATGCACACCCTCATAAAAAAACAAGTTTGTTTATCGTTGATAATGACAATCCAGGTTTTGAAATTGTAAGGGAAGTACCTGTTATTGGTGATCATTTTGCTGGGGGGCATTGTGAAGTTCGTTATGCAGATTGCCGCATCCCAAAAGAAAATTTACTTGGTGAGCGCGGAGACGGCTTTAAACTAGCACAACTTCGCCTAGGGCCGGGGAGAATTACTCACGCTATGCGGTGGTTAGGTGTATGCCACCGCAGTATGGAATTAATGATTGATTACGCTTTAAAACGTGAAACAAGAGGTAAAAAATTATCAGAGTTTCAAAGCATCCAAAACTTCATTGCAGATTCAGCTGCAGAAACTCAAGCTGCTCGTTTAATGACGCTTCAAGCTGCATGGCGTCTTGACCAAGGAGATGAAGCTCGAAAAGAAATTTCTCTTATTAAATTCTTTGGAGCTAAAGTACTTCATGATGTGATCGACCGTGCTATTCAAGTTCATGGGGCATTAGGTGTAACAGGAGACACTCCGCTTGAAGGCTTTTATCGTGAGGCACGTACAGCCCGAATTTATGATGGTCCAGATGAAGTCCATCGTTTCGTTGTAGCTCGTACCCTTATTAAAGCATATGAAAAAGGAGAGGAACTCTATTGACTCTCATTCAATTAGATGTGCAGCCACCTTCTGATCAATCAATTAACTGGAAACAGCTAGTACAATTGTTATCTAAAGAACTTCCAAATATTGATACTAGAGAGCTATATGTTAAACAATTTACAACAGGTTACTCAAATCTAACCTATTTACTATCATTTAATGATAAGGAAATGGTAATGAGGCGACCTCCTTTTGGAGAGATCCCTCCTAGAGCTCATGATATGGAACGTGAATATAAAATACTTAAAAAAGTTCACCCATATTTTTCACTCGCTCCAGAACCTTACTTATATGTCGAAGAGGATGATATTAGTGAAAAGCATTTTTATATAATGGAAAAAAAAGAAGGAATCGTATTAGATGACTGTATTCCTCCAGAGATTCAACACGTCAATGATATTGAAGTTAAAGCGTCACATGCACTGATAGACACGCTTGTAAATTTACACTCTATTGATATCTATGAAACAAATCTAGTAGAACTAGGAAGGCCAGAGGGGTATTTAAAAAGACAAGTTAAAGGTTGGATTAAACGGTATCATGCTTCCATCGTCGATAATCACCTGGGAATTGATAAACTTATTAGATGGTTGCAAGAAAATATCCCTTCTTCCCCTACACCTGCTATCGTCCATAACGATATGAAATTAAATAATATGATGTTATCTGAAGATGACCTTAGTAAAGCAATTGGAGTATTTGATTGGGAGTTGTGCTCAGTTGGAGACCCTTTACTAGATTTAGCGGGTTCTATTGCCTATTGGACAGAACCAGGAGATGCTGAAACAGGACTTGTATCTGTCACACAGTTAGGGGGTTTCTTATCAAGGAATGAAATGGTCCAGCAGTATGCAGTGAAGAGCGGTCGAAATATAGATGGTTTTGATTATTATTTATCATTTGCCTTTTTTAAGATTGCTGTGATTCTCCAACAAATTTATTCTCGCTATAAAAAAGGAGAATTAAAAGATGAACGTTTTCACACGCTCAATAAAGGCATCGCAAATTTAATAGACCTTTCGATGAAAGCAAAACAAGATAAAATTCTAAGATAGGATGACCTGCCATGAGAAGGATTCATCTGTTAACTAGGAAAGAGGATATTATTTCAACAAGACTCAATAACTGTACAGTCGTGGTTATTGACTCATTATTAGCCACTTCCACTATAAGTTTATTATTAGAAGAAGGATCTTCATTCATTATTCCTGCTTCATCACTAACTGACGCATGGGAATTGTGGGAACAATTTAAAGACCAAGACCCTTTTTTAACTGGAGAAAGGCAAGGTTATGATATTGATGGCTTTTATCGTCCTGACCCTCTTGAGTTAATGCAATTACAGGTAAAAAACAAACCTATTATTCTAACCACAACGAATGGTACAGTCGCATTAAACAATTGTAGAGAAGCTAAGAAGGTTTATACAAGTTCGATAGTGAATTATCAATCAATCGCTGCTCATATTAATCATACAAACTCTAATGATACTTTATTAATTGTATGTGCGGGTAATCATGGAAGGTTTTCGATTGAAGATTTTATAACTGCTGGAGCTTTGATACACTGCATGAATGATTACGACGACAGGGACCAGTGGGAGCTATCAGACGGGGCAAGAACGGCACTTATGTTATATGAAAGACTCTCAATAGAGGAAGTTAAACAACTGTTTTTAGATTCCGAAACAGGTAAGTTCCTATATCATTTAGGATATGATAAATCGTTGGATTATGTTTCGTCTCAACCTAGAATAAATAATGTTCCGCTATTTCAGAATGGAGTTATAAGGCTCATCACTTCGTCAAAAGCAATATAAAAAATCCACCACATTATGTGGTGGATTCCTTTTTAATCAACCCGTATTCACAAGTCCTGCTGCTACTCCGCTGATTGTGAGTAATACCTCGGTCATTAACTCATCAGATGGATTTTCTTCTGCACGCATTTTTGAAATTAGATCAACTTGTAAAAAATTAAGCGGATCGACGTACGGATTACGTCTGTGTACAGATTCTTGAATGTTTGGAGTATGATCTAGAAGCTCTTCGCTTTCTGAGATTTTTAATAAAATCTCTTTTGTACGAATATATTCTTCACTAATATCTCCAAAAATTCGATCTGCAATTTCTTGGTCTTCTACTAAATTCATATACTCTTTCGCCGTCTTTAGGTCGGCTTTCATTAGGGCCATTTGCAGATTATTAATCGTTGAATGGAAAAATGGCCAGTTATTATACATTTCGCGTAATAATGCTAAGTTCTCTTCGCTCTCATTAGCAAACGTGCTAAGCCCCGTTCCTGCAGCGTACCATGCTGGGATCATTTGACGAGACTGCGTCCACGCAAATACCCACGGAATCGCACGTAAATCTTCAAAGCGCTGACTTCCTTTACGGCTCATTGGACGAGAACCAATATTTAAGGCACCTAGTTCATTTAACGGTGTTGCTTGTTTGAAATAGGTTAAGAAATCTTGATCTCCAAAAACAAGCGACTGGTATTTCTTAAGCGAGTGTTTAGACGCTTCTTCCATTGCCTCTTCCCAAGCCTCTTTACGCGAATGTCCTTTTTTCGTTTGGATCTGTGATGAAGCCGATGCCTCTAACAATGCGGACGCTGCCTGTTCAAGGTTTCGATAAGCAATATCTTCAAGAAGATAACGTGAGGACAGCACTTCACCTTGCTCCGTAATTTTCACTCCGTCACCAAGCGTTTCAGCCGGCTGAGATAAAATACTGCGGTTAAGCGGTCCGCCTCCTCGTCCTAGCGATCCGCCGCGGCCATGGAAGAACTTCAAACGCACTTGATAATCCTTTGCCATATCATGAATTTCCTGCTGAGCTTTAAAGAGCTTCCAGTTTGCCGTAAGTGTTCCGCCGTCTTTACTTCCATCTGAATATCCAAGCATAATTTCTTGATGGTTGCCGCGCTCAGATAAATGGTTGCGATATACATCCATCTCAAACAGTGTTTTCATAATACGCGGCCCAGCTACTAAATCATCAACCGTTTCAAGAAGCGGTGCAACATGAAGTCCGCTGTCTACTGTACCATCAGCATGCAGGCGGTAGATTCCAGCCTCTTTAGCTAGTAACAGCACTTCAAGCAAGTCACTTGAAGACTGCGTCATACTTACTAAATACACTTCAATAGAGCGGCTGCCAAACTCACGATGTGCTTGCTTAATCATGTCAAATACTTTTATCACTTCTTGTGTTTCTTTTGAGTAATCTTCTTTCAGAAGTAAGAGAGGTCTTGGGTCCCTTAAAACATCTTGCAGGATAGTCAATTTCTCTTCTTCTGTCAGGGAAGCATAATCATCAGTGATTTGTACAGCTCTTAAGATCTCAGTAATAGCCGCTTCATGCTCGCCACTGTGATTACGAATATCAAGTGTTGCTAAATGGAATCCAAAAAGTTGTACCTGACGAATTAGCTTTCGTAATGTTTTTAGTGTGCGGTTTGCTGGTTGATGCTGTTCTGCACTCTCTTTGATCAGATTTAGATCTGCTAGTAATTCCTCTGCATTTTGGTAAGCTGCTTTATCCTCTTTGCCAACAGCACGAATTCTCTTTAAAATCACTTGGAACTTACGACGATATAACTCTGTTTCAATCGGCCATTCTTCTCCGTCTTCCAAATAGTTCGCTTCATCTGCTTGAACTGACTGTAAAAGCTCGTCACTAATTTGCACACGAGTCGTTGTCTGACTGAAGCGTTTCATTAAGTCAATTAGACTCTCCTTATACTTCTTTAAAACAAGGCGTCTTTGTAGTTTCAATGTTTCCCACGTCACCTCTGGCGTTACGTTCGGGTTGCCGTCGCGGTCTCCCCCAATCCATGATCCAAAATGAAGGAAGTTTGGCACAGACCATTTGTGATTAGGGAACTGTTCATCGAGCTGCACTTCTAATTCTTGGTGTACTTCAGGAATAACTTCAAATAACGTTTGGTTAAAATAATGCAATCCATTTTTCACTTCATCAAGAACTGTCGGCTTACGATGACGAAGCTCATCTGTCTGCCATAATGCCGTTACCTCATTAAATAGGCTGTCCTCTAAGCGGCGGCGTTCTTTTTTCGTTAGTTGTTGATTATCAAACTCTTGTAAAATCGTTGAAATACGTTTTTGCGTTTCAAGTACCGTACGTTTCGTTGCCTCTGTGGGATGGGCCGTAATAATAAGCTCAATCGATAAATCGTTCAGCACTTTCTGCATCACTTCATCTTCTGGCTCTAACTCTTTTACAGCTGACACTGCACGCTCTAAAGAAAATGGCTGGCTTACCCCCTCCTCATTCAGCTGGTATTGTCTTTGGCGGCGGATTCGGTGATTTTGTTCCGCAATATTTACTAAATGGAAGTAAATTGAAAACGCACGTATTACTTGCTGCCGTGTTGGTGGTTCTAGTGTTGCAATCTCTTCTTTTAATGCGTTATATGTCTCTTGGTCATGGTGTTGACGCAAGGATTTTGTTTTTTCACGAATGGATTCAACTTTGTTTAGGAGATCAACTCCACCATGGTGGACAAGAATTTCTCCTAGAATATTACCGAGCTTTTTTACATCATTTCTTAATAATGTATTTGCATCATTGATTTCAATCATTCAAACATCCTCCTCATACTCTAATCTTAGAAGTCGCCCTAAGGGACGCATTAAGTCCCGACAGGTCGATATGTGTCCCTAAGTAATTATAGGACTCTCATCAGGTTTTTATTATCTTACCTGATAATGCTTTAATACGCAAATACTTTTCTGACTATTCAGCCTATAAAGTGTTACTTACATTCGTTTCAGTGTTAGAAAAAGTAACATTAAGCCATGATTGTTACTTATCTTAACATAAATATTAATTTCATCAATTCAAATTGCTCATACATGTGTGTTGAAAGCCCTATCATTACAAACTTTTAAAAAGCTGCAAGCCAAGGCAACATTTAGCCTTGGCTTGCTTTTTGTACATTTATTTAATATTTTTGATATCAAGTGATTTATTTAAGATCGCTCCTGTATGCTTAATGTTTAAATGAATGGTTATTTCATTAAGAGATTGTTCATCAATAAAAAGCTGACCATCTTCTCTTAACGTTAACCATTCTTTCGGATGCTTTCTAAAAAACTGATGCTCTAAATTTAAGAAGTCTACATTATTTTCAATCCCTAATTGATAGAGCGCTGTAATTTCATCCTCGACTTCCTTAATCGACTGTTTATAAATCTGCGGGAGGACAAGATGATGATTTTCATTTCGATTGGTAAAATAACCTTTCATTGATACCACGATGTCAAAAGATGGATTTCCTCCTTTTATACCTGGGGTTGTTCTAGGAACAGGGTCTTTTATAACCAACACGTATTCAGTATTATTTTCATCGGGTACGACCAAGGAGGCCCTTTGTGTATCTGAAATAAGCCAGCGAAGCCCTTCTAATTGATCCGTTGTGAAAAAGCCTTTGAAATGATCATTTTGAATAAAAAATGCCCCGTTCACCTCTAATTTAGATTCGCCTTCGTTGTTCTTTTCCCATTGAGTTTGATCAATAGCAAGTGATGGGATATACGTTGTTTGGGATGGTTCAAACATTTCCCTTGCCAAACGCTGTAATTTTATAGGTCTTATCGTTGAGCTTTGCTCATAGCTTCTCATTGGATTATGCATTACCGTATCAAGAGAGGTCTTAGCGAAGAATCCAGTTTGACTAAGAATATCTTCCATTGATTCAGTTGTACCAAAGACCCAAGGCGTTAAACGAAATTCATAGTATCTCGTTAATGCATCAAATATATGTTGAAATCCTTGATCTAGAGCTGACTCACTTAAAACAATGGATGTTACATGCGCCCAAATAATTCTTTCTTGTGACGTTCGGTAAACTTCAAAAAAAGCTTCTTCAAATGTATTAGCAACAGCTTTTGAGACGAGCATTTGAGGCTCTCCGGCCCCCCCGCCTTCTGTTGTCGCAACTTGGTCAAGATTAACCATTTGAATGTAACTCTCATATTTCCCGTCTTTAAAGTCAATCCCAATAGCGGTTGCATAATTGGCATTTTGAAGTTCTTTAATATCACTGCATCCTGATAGTATAAAGACGCTTACTAAAAGGATCATGGTTCGCTTAACTAGAGTGCCTATCATGATTTCCTCCGCTTCAGCATTGGGGCGGTAAAATCTTTTCGCTTAAAAGGATTCAGCAGTAATGCAGACGGGATCTCTTTTAAACTTAAAGATGCAACAGGTTCAAGGTATGGTAGTTTAAACGATTGAAGGTGACACAAATAAATGAGTACACTAAATACTGCAATGAAAAATCCGTACACTCCTAGAAATGCTGATACAGCTAAGCAGTAGATGCGCAGAACACTGACTGTACCGGTCAATGATTGATTGACAAGCGTGTATGTCGCGACTGCACTTAGTGCAATAACAACGATCAATGCTGGTGATGCAAGTCCTGCTCGAATCGCCGCATCCCCAATAATTAATCCACCTACAATTGAAATTGTCTGACCTAATGCTTTTGGCATCCTGACCCCAGCCTCTTTTAATAGCTCAAATAACCCTAAAATAAAAATGGCTTCAAGCGCATAGGGAAAGGGAAGACCTTCCCTAGCAATAACCACTGTTGCGAGCAATGGAAAGGGCAGCTGATCAATATTTACAGAAGCAATCGCAATCCAAAAACCAGGTAAGAATATTGCAATTGTTAAAGCAACCACTCGAATGATACGCTGAAAAGCAATTAAATAAAATGGATAATGAACATCCTCAGGTGATTTAATCAATTCGAATAAATTAATGGGTCCGATTAACACCGTCGGGGATCCATTTACAATGATAATAAATCGGCCGCGCAGCATACACTCTACGACAAAATCAGGTCTAGTAATATAATCGAACAAGGGAAATAGAGAAAAGGAACGATCAGACAGCCATTGTTCTAATTGGCCGCTGCTTACAATCCCCTCTGTTTCAAAGCTATCAAGTCTCTCCCTTACTTCTTTAATTACTTCTTTATTTGCTTTATCGTTTAAATACAAAAGGGCTACTTTAGTTTCCGTTTCAGAACCTACAGTAAACGTTTCACTATATAATCGCGGTGATTTTAAACGTTTTCTTATCAAGGCAATATTAGTATGAAGTTCTTCTGTAAAAGAATCTTTAGGACCTTTAATGGAGACTTCTGTCGTTGATTCCTGTGGTGTTCTTTGTGGGATTTTCGTGATATCAATTGACAGAAAATGTGAATATCCTTCTTTAAAAATGAGCAGATAACCAGAAAAAAGCTTTTCAATCAAAAGATCAAAGTCATCTACTTCAAAGCTAGGAGGCAATCCTTGAAGATATGCTTTCACCTCATGCCTCTCGCTCAAACTGCTGATAACAGCCATGTAATGATCATTGTACTGAGCATGATCAATCATTCCTTCACAATAAAAGGAGAGAATTGCATTTGGTTCCTCTTTACACTCTATATCTTCAAATCTTGCCAAAAATTCTTTAAGTTCTGGTATCGTTAACGTTTTGCTTTTTAATTTTTCATCTGTTGGGATTGACTCCGGATGACGTTCTATCTTTCGTTTCATAAGCTTTGTGTTCCTCCTTTCTTTCTGGCTTTCTTTTTAGGTATATAACTAATCACAAGAAGGAAAAGGGTCATTAAAAACCCAAAAATTAATACTGATGGGTAGAAATATTCTCCTAAAAAAGTCTGCATCCAAATATCACTGATCGGGTAGATTGACACAGCAGAAAGTATAATACCAACTAATATAAACAGCATTCGTTTTGTCTTCTCGGTATATTTTCTTAAAATGTCATAGAGGATAAATAAACATAGTGATACTCGAATGGTTGTTCCGCACAACAGCTGCAATACTGCTAAAAAATCAACATGGGATATATGTTCTCCGATCATGACGAGCCTCCACTGTTCAAAAGCCGGAAAGCGCATGTTGGCAGCCACATTCGGGCCAAAAGCTGCAATAGAGCCTAATGTAGGCCCTAGTACTAATCCTGTTAATAAGGTAATTAGAATAATAAGGTGCTTTAAATGAAATGGCTTATTAAGATGATGCTGTAATAGTACGATAAAAAGCAGGTCAGCGCTTCCTCCTAGAACAATGATTGTGCCCTTAATCAGCGGTTCACTGCCATACATTAAAACTGGAAGCATATAAGAATATGATTTCTCGCCCATTGTTGAAAAAGCAACTAAATGCCCAAGTATCCAAACAACCGGTAAAAAGAATGATGAAAGATAAACAATTGTTTTTAGATTATTGTAGGCAGCCAAGATACATAGAATAAGGAAAGGTGTAACAATCAGCCATATTGGAGTGATAGGTAAGAAGTAGATATCTACACTCTGAGTGAAATCATAAAACGTGATAGCTGCTGTGATAATGATATAAACAATAAACAGAAGAATAACGATTGTCGCCACAGCATGTCCAGTTCTCTCACTCACCCAATCAACCAGCTTTTTCTGTTTATTTCGTTTTATAATGAAATGGAGCAGAACACCCCAAATCAAAAGGAGGCCATAACCTATCAAAACACAGATCCAGGCGTCACGCTTTGCAGCTTGAAGAAGATGAGGAAGGATTAGTACATGATTAGAAATACCAATAAATAACAACAATACAAAGATGATCTGCAGTCTTGAAAACATGGTAATCCTCCTCCTTCTTTAGCATTTCATTCCTTAACATGTGTCAAATGGTGATAGCATATTCTTAGATGGTCTGAAAATAAAAAAACGCTGCCGGTTACCCGACAACGTCTTTATTAGTATCACTTCTGCTTACCGATACTGGTATCCCATTAAAAATCGCATTTCCAGACACTGGATCAATCAAACGATCATTACTTAATCGATTTGAATTCACCCCAGCATTTTTTCTTCCTTGTTCAAGCTGAATCCCAGCCAAATCATGTCCCCACCCATGCGGAAGAGTAACAACACCTTCCATAACGTCATTTATTAATTCAACCCGGACATCAATTTCTCCCGCAGCGGACTTTACACTAACCATGCTTTTATCTTCAATATGATGTCGGCTTGCGTCATTTGGATGCATTTGCAATGTACAACGATTACTCCCCTTCGTTAATTCTTTAATATTATGCATCCAAGAATTATTCGACTGAAGGTTTCTTCGACTGACTAATAATAGGTGATCTGCATTATTATCACGTTTTCCTTTTAAGCGTGTTAAATCTTTCATTAAAAGAGAGGGTGCCATCTCTATCTTTCCTGAAGAAGTGGAAAGCACTTGTGGAAGCCTGGATTTTAAAGAGCCTAAATCCTTACCATGTGGATACTTCTCACTAAGAACTGTTAAAGATAATCCACTAGGAACCTCTCCGAAAAAGTCACCGTATTCACCTGTTCTTAATAAAAAGTCAAGCATTCTTTCAGGTCCACGGTTATAAGAAAGATTTGAATATATTTCAGCAGGATCCTTGTGTGAAAGAGGTGAATGTTCATTACGGAGTTCTTTTTTTATCAGCTGCATCAGCGCGTAATCATCTAATGCACGAACAGGATCATCGCCAAGTTCTTCATCCATCACTGCTGCAGCTAACTGAAGCAGAATTTCCCACTCATCGAGCTGATCTTCAGGCAGATCAAATACTTGCTTTGAATAATGAGCAATATTTCTTACGGACAGCTGGTAAAAGGATAAATCATAATGCGAGCGTTCTAGGGCAGAAGGAGCAGGCAGCAGCACATTTGCATGTCTAGTCGTTTCATTTAAGTAACAATCCACACTGACCATAAACTCAAGTGAACTTAAAGCTTGTTCTATTCGTTCACCATTCGGCGCTGACAATACTGGATTCCCTGCGACTGTTAATAAGCCTTTAATTTGGCCATCTCCAGGCGTTTCAATTTCTTCAGCCAAGCATGAAATCGGAAGTTCACCTAACACCTCGGGTTGTTTTCTAACTCTTGAATGAAACCGACCGAATCGATCAGCTTTTTTCTTGCCGCCTGCATTTTTTGAGCCAGCTGCTGGACTGGTGAACATGGCTCCTCCTTCTTTATCAAGATTACCTGTGACGATATTAATCACTTCTATTAACCAGCTATTCAATGTTCCAAACGTTTGAGTACACGTCCCCATTCGACCATAAACAATTGCCCGGTCTGTTTTTGCAACCTCTCTAGCAAGCTTCTGTATGATGTGAACATCAATCCCGCATCTAAGACTTAACTCTTCTATTGAGAAGTCATTAAGGGCTTGCTTTACATCTTCTAATCCGTTTACATATTTCTCTGCCCTCCCAAGTTCGTCTAATCCCTCTGAGAAAATCGTATGGAGAAGTCCGGCTAAAAAATAGGCATCCGTACCAGGAAAAATAGTATAGTGCTCATCAGCTGCTTTTGCTGTAACGGTCGATACCGGATCAATGACTACCATCTTCCCGCCGCGCTTTTGAATATTTTTGATTCGCTTTCGCATATTTGGAGCAGTCATTAAGCTCCCATTTGAAACAAGTGGATTTGCACCGAGGACTAAGAAATAATTCGTATGATCGATATCTGGAATAGGGATCGAAAAGTCACTTCCATACATCCATTCCGCTGTCAGCTGCTTAGGGATCTGATCCATAGTACTTGCGGAATATCGATTTTTTGATCCAAGGGCCCTCAACAAAATTGGAACATAGAGCATACCAGCTAGATTATGAACGTTTGGATTGCCTAAATAGCTCGCTACCGCATCTCGACCGTCCTTTTTTATAATGGTCTGCAGACCTCTTTTCACTTCCTCAAATGCTTCTTCCCAAGACGTTTCCCTCCATGTGTTTCCATCACGTATCATCGGTTTTTTAATCCGGTCTGGATCAGAATATAATTTATCTAAATGAAATCCTTTTGGGCATAAGTATCCCTTACTAAAAGGATCTAATGTATCTCCTTTAATAGCCGTTACTTTATTGCCTTCTGTATGAATCTCTAAACCACATGTTGCTTCACATAGTGGACAGGTTCTATAATGAATCCTTTCATCCTTCGTTTCCATGTGTTAACCCCCTTTTATACCTACTGGTCAGTATGTTAATCTTATAGAATATTCAGTTATATAGCAAGTATGATTCTCTTTTTGCAGTTAAGGGAATACTATAGCTTGATTATATATAGAAGGTGATCTAAATGGATTTACAAAATGGGAATTATTATTGGCCGACAACTGTGGAAGATCCTCCATCCTTTCCGCGTTTAGAAGAAAATATCAAATGCGATGTGCTTATCATTGGGGGAGGAAGCTCGGGAGCACAAACTGCTTATATGCTCGCTGATTCAGGATTAGATGTAGTAGTAGTTGAAAAGAACAGTTGTGGTCAAGGGAGTACAACGACCAACACTGCTCTAATTCAATATGCAGGCGATAAGACTTTTAAAGAACTTATCAACAGCTTTGGAGAGAATATTGCAATAAGACATTTAAAGAATTGCGAAAAAGTTATTAATCAAATGGAATCTATTGCAGGAAAACTCACTAGAGATATCTCATTCAAAAGAAGAGACAGTCTATATTGTGCAAGTGATGAAGCTGGGGTAAGGGAAATTTCAGAAGAATATGCGCTCTATAAAAAATACGGATTTGATATCCTTCACCTAACAGAAGATCAAATCGCAGCTCGTTACCCTTTCAAGCGTAAAAGTGGATTATATTTTTTAAATGATGCAGAAATGAATCCGCTCGCTTTTACTTATGGATTGTTGGAGGAAGCTGTGAGTAAAGGAGTTCGAGTATTTGAGCACACAATGATAAAAGGAAAAAAACCAACCTCAAAAGAAGTAACAGTCTTTACAGATAAAGAATATAAAATAATAGCTAAGCAGGTCATTGTAGCAGCTGGATATGAGGGGCTAGAGTTTAAACACGAAAAAAACACTGTGATTTCTAGTACGTATTCAATCGTAACCTGTCCCGTACAAGATTTATCTCCTTGGTATAAACAAACGTTGTTATGGGAAACTGCCAGACCTTATATCTATGCACGCACAACGCCAGATAATCGCATTATTATTGGTGGATTAGATGAATCTTACACAAAAGCAGAGGAGCGAGACAAAAAGCTTCTTAACAAGAGTGAGCAATTGCTAACAGAATGTCAAAAACTCTTCCCTCAGTTTAATATACAAACTGAATACAAAATGGCTTCATTTTATGGAGGAACTCATGATGGTATGCCGATAATTGGTTGTTATGAGGATCAACCAAACATTTATTACTTATATGCATATGGAGATAATGGAACCGTATATAATATGGTATTTGCCAATATTATATCTAGTTTTATCACTAAAGGATCACATCCTGACCTCGAACTTTATTTACAAAGTCGTCCAACCCAGCAAAAACCCTTCGCTTTATAAAAACGAAGGGTTTTTCCTAGTTACATGACATATTGGCTGAGTGGTGAGATCAACACAATAAGAGCCACGACTCCAACAGCTATTCCACCTGCTTTATTTCCTTTGTAGTAATATTCTTTTGCATAATAACCTGTATAAATTGCTGCTCCAACAGATAACAGCCATATCATCTCTTAATCCCTCACTTCTCTCATGTCTGTATTCTGAATAAGTTTTCCAAAGCGGATCGCTTCCATATCAAACTTTACGTCAATGTTAGCATTGGGGTAAATTCGATTATTCCAGTCTGCTTGTTCATATTCTTGTATTGTTCTAAAGTATCGTCTAACGTAAAGTGACCAGTAAAAAGGCTCAGATCCATATACATCTTGTGACTTCTTGATTAGTTTTTCCGCTTCTTGATTGAATTTTTCCTCAACTGCTCTTTCAAGCATTTTAAGATTTTCTTGATTCGTCGCATATTCGATGAGGCTAGGGACAGCTAATAGTTCCAAGTGAAACGGAACAACCACCTGAATCCTGGCTTGCTCACCGTCTACCATGTTTATCGAAATATTTGTTGTTCGCTCTTTAATGAAACGTGCAGATATTCGGTGCAACTCAGACTTCGGATCCGGAAAATTAATTAATATGTCCTCTATATGCTGAGTATTATCAAGAATCATTGAAAGCCTTGTTTCTTCACCTGTTAACGTATCAATCATAACTCCCTCTTTAAAAACAGCGGATCCAATAAACTGGGTATCCTGTTCCCCTTTTTGCGGTACTTGACCAGCGTAAAATTCGTCTTCTAATGCAGACTTATCTTGTAGCCTTGTAGCGGTTGCATAAATGCCTAAAAACAAATCAGCATCCCCTTCTGTAATTTGAAAAAAGCGATGAATGTCTGCATCAGGAATCAGCCCTGTACGGCTGGATTGCTGCATCATAAGCTGATAATACTTATGGGGCTTTACTTCAAGCGGAGGATCATTGTTTGCAAGAAATTCACTTGCATTTTCTCTTGTTATAATGAGCTGCACACCTCTTCTAAAGGCCGCTGCTCTAGTTGTCGCTTGTAAGACATTTAATAACTCGCCAGAACGCGCAAGTTCTTCAGAAACAATTAATACTTTTGTCTGGTCAAGATTAATTTCTCTGGCAATGAGAGTGTTAGCGGTACTTTTTGCCGCGATTATATCATTGGCTTGTATCGTTATATTCTTTTGAAGTTCACCGTCTGCTTGACCTCCTCTTAGCTGCCCTTGAGCTATCTGAAAGGAGATCTGATATTGTCCATCATCTTCTGCCTTATCTATCCCTACTGCAATAACAAAAGCCTGCTGTTCAAGCTCTGTTTTATCATAGCAGCCTCCTACTATTAATAAACTAAGAACAATGATTAAACCTTTAGTGCTATTCACCTCGCTAATTCCCCCTTACTTTTAGCCACAACCCACAAAATGAGAGGCAGTATAATAAATAGAGGGGTAGTCCATGTCAGGAACATATCACGATAAACAAGTACATTTTGAATTGGATTATTAATGGACATTCCAAACACTATAGCTAAAAAGAAGAAAGTAGCTAATAATGGTTTGAATGCTTTAATCGAAAAAATAGCTGCAAAAATCCATGTGGTAAAATAAAGATAAATCATAAATCGTAGAAATGCTGCAAATAACCAAAAAATCATAAAGAAGGCTTCAACATTTGTGAAATACATTCCAACAGAAATGTACTGGGTCACTTCATGGAATGGATAAGCCACTTGGTCAATCGATTTATAATCAAAGAAAAGGCTGTACATTAGAAAAAACAAGGTTAGTTCAAACAAGGTAAATGCGCCGCCAATGTAAGCCGTTCTATGAAATGTTTTTGTTGATTTCAGTGAGGTGTAAGCCATCGTTAAAAGAAAGAGGTCTCCAAAAATTGACGCCTTCTTCACCCCTTCAATAACTGTCACCATCATCCCTTCTCCCCAAATGGGAAATACCCGCATCCACACCACATCTTTTAACACTAAAACTAACAAAATGAGTGCAATCACTTTAATAAATGGAGTTAAGATCCAAGATGTTGATGCGATGACATTTAACCCTTTTCTTGCGCCAAATAAAATGACGATAAATAAAACAGCATATAATGCATACTGCGGAGATTGCGGGAAGAAGATGGAACTTAGTTCATCTAGATAATTTCTGCTTTCTAAGACTAGTGATACAAATGCCACTAGGAAAAGTACGACGCCAACTAATCCACCCATCCACTTTCCTAACAAATGATAAATAAGGTCCATTAAATTCTTATTCTGATAGGTACGTAATAAATATAGAAGCAACAAAAAGGGCGCCAATAATGTTAATGCTCCCGCAAAAGGCATCATCCAGAATGCATTTTTACCTGATTGAGCCAAAATGGCAGGAGTCATACTTGTAATTTTTGTTCCAATCGCTAGAACAATGATTGAGAAAAACTCACGTCCGCCAATTTTTTGTGATTGTTTCATATAATCACCTACCTCATGCTGTTTTTCTTCATATCCCTTGGATGAATCTGACCAGGTCTAAATATTTCCTTTGTTACAGGACCTCTGAAAACCGTATCGTTTCCGGAACGAAAGTGAGGAGAAAGAGGAGACAAAAACGGGACTCCAAAAGATCTAGCAGCTGCAGCATACATCAAACATAATATAAAGGCTCCTATTATTCCGAAAATGCCATAGGTCGCAGCCGCAAAAATAAAGACAAATCTGATCATACGAATCGTGTAATTTAAACTTACATCTGCAATAGCGAAAGACGATAAACCCGAGAGTGCTACCACAATGACAACAATCGGACTTATTACATTTGCCTCAACTGCTGCCTGTCCTAATATGAGAGCACCGACGATCCCTATTGTTGGTCCAAGAGGGCTTGGAATCCTTAATCCTGCTTCACGTATTAATTCAAATGCGAACTCCATCATGACGATTTCAAATACAAGCGGAAAAGGAAGCTGCTCTCTTGCTCCTGCTATAGCTAAAAGTAAATCAATAGGTATCATTTCCTCATGAAAATTCGTCACTGCAATGTAAAAAGATGAGATAAATAAAGTAATAAAAACAGCAAGCAAGCGAATCAACCTCGAGAAATTACCATAGAGCAGTCTTGAATAATGATCTTCTGGTGAGTGGAAGAAAGACCAAAAGGTAACTGGAAGAATGAGCGCTGCAGGAGAGTTTTCCATAATGATTGCGATGTACCCATCATCAATGTAAGCAGCTGTTCGATCGGGTCTTTCAGTATATAAAACACTTGGGAGTAATGAATAGGTGTATTTGGCAAGAGAAAAATGTCTAAAACGGCAAACCTTTTTGAATGCCACTTACTAACCTAAGTTCTCTAACTTATAA
>NZ_ATAE01000004.1 GCF_000474275.2 Alkalihalophilus marmarensis DSM 21297 | reverse complement strand
TTTTTTTTGTATAGCTGCCTCTCAAGGCCACCTACATAAAAGGAATGCCATGGCCTACATTTTTAGTTTGCCATAAACAGAATAGGTTCGCTCCTCAATAAATTGCTCAAGCATTTCGATACTCCTGACACTATCTACCTCAATTCGTTCAATACGTTTTTTCACTTCATTTAACACGTTCTCATCTACTAGATCATTCATATACAAAATCGTGGCCTCACTCTTGCTTCTAACCCCTACACCCATACCCTCAGCGATAAAATGCGGGTTAGAGATCCGCTTTCTTAAAAGCGATAAATTTACCGAAGCTGATTCTGTAAATGCTTCTTTTGGCCCTTTAACAAGCACTTCATTCTCTGCTTTCTCAATACCGCGGTGCTCATAGCTTGCAACATTAAATGCCAGCCCGTTTGGGCTTCCTTCTGTAAGGAAGATCACATATCCTTGATGAATATATTCGCTCACATCCAACAGATCATTTACGTCACTAATATGTTCAACTGAAACAATATCTCTAATATCTTTCCCTTCCTCAGTTAGTAAAGGAGAGATAATCGATTGTTCGACTTTATCTAGATCCACAGCAGTTGCATAAAAAAAGAGTGCAGCTCTCGAATCCATCCCTTTTATATGTATATCCCGAACGACAAAGTCTTTGTTAATAGAGGCTGAATATAATTCTTCAATCATCTCTATGTTATGTGTTAATTCACCACTTAATGGAGAAGTAGTGATGTCAGCTGCTTCAGTTGATCTTGAGTGCTTCATAAACTTTCGCTTCAAATGATAAAGCATGCGTTTCACCACCTCATCCATTTCTTCTTAATTAGCCTAACCAAAACTCTTGGAATTATTTTGTTAGAATGTTAAGCAGGGTAATGTAGTTAGTACATAATTTGTTTTACGTAAATACTAAAAAAACAACCTGCTCCCACTTGGAACAGGTTGTTTACGCTTCTTGTTTTTGTAGTTGTTCTAGTTGATTTCTCCGATTTTGCAGCTGCTGCGTTTTCGACTCTAATTGTACAGATAGAAAGTTCTGAGCCATTTCAATTTGACGATAATAGGTAGAAAACGAGGAGGAAGTGAGATCATTGTATTGTTCATATACCTCACTCGTGCGAATCGTTTCAAACTCTGCAGCATACTTTCCAGCCCAGGTGTTTGAATTAAGCTCAGGCAGCAGGAATTGACCTTGGAATGCTGTCATTTCTGCTTCTTGACTTTCTAGCTTTGACCTTGCTTCATTCAATCGTCGTAATTGTTCTTGGATCTGGCTTATATCATTTGATAATATCGCTATACTTTGTCTAACCGTCGCTTCTGTTTCAAACATCGTCTTCCCTCCACTCCATTTGGCTTTTAATCTCAAGAGTGTGCAACCAACCTTCAAGACTCAGCAAGTTGAATTCTACTTTACTAGCATTAGAATACGTTATCACCCATACCCCTTCCTCAGCTGGCAAATGAAAGATCACTTTATTTAAATGGGTATCCTGGTACTCTTCATCCACAGTGAGAAAACTTACACTATCAAGCAGCCTGTCTCTCTTATCTAAACTTCGATTAAACTGGTCAAAGGCTTCTCTTTCCTGTGGAGCAAAACCAGCCGCTCTGCGAATTTTTCGCACCCCACTTTTCTTGCTCATTGCAGCAAACTGATCATCAGACAGAGTAAATGAGACATCAGCAGCCTCTCTTATATTAGAATATTGGTAAAAGCTAGCTATCTCCTTATTAAGATCAGCGTGAAGAAGGATGGTCATTTTATGATCTTCATCTTTCATGAAGATATGCTCTCGCAGCCATGTCCCATTTTTTAAACGGCGAAAAATAAGCGTTTCGTTTCTATCACGATTGATTGCTCGAATGATAGACCGAGCTTGAATATATTCATGGATAAAATCCTGCAGCCATTCAGATACGATATGGTCCTCATCAATCCATTCTTTTTCAAGTAAAAGCTCTAATGCTTTTTCTGAATAATCTCTCCAAAAAAACTCTGTACGATTAGGAAACATACCGTCTCCAATTCCCTTCGCTTTGTCTTCATAACCGCATAGAGAAATTAACACGATTAACTCTTTTGAAGATAATGTTTCAATGTTCATTGGTTCACCCCCTACTAGTGTTTGGTGAAATTAACATATGAGTCTATCCTCTAGAAGCCAAGTGATTCGAGTAATAAACTAACTAAAATTAATATAATGATACATATTAGAATAAAACCAATAGTCCAAGCACCAAAAACTAACCTTGCCCTCCAATAAGAATATTTCTTCATGAAATGTATATAGAAGAAGTAAGGAATACCGTGCATGAGATAGAAAACGATATTTAATCCTTTATCAAAGGTAGTTTCAGGACGCTTCGTATATGCCCTCCCAAAAAACGAGATAAAGTGATTACCAAAAATCGCTGGCATCAACGCACTTAATATATTTAACGTAATTAACATGATGAGAGCAATTCCCAAAAAATAGATAATCAACATTTTACAACTTCACCCACTTGCTTGATGAGCTACCTACTTCATCCCCTTTTACTGTGTTGCCTAGATGAGAGACACTAATCACCTCTTGTTGAGCTACTTCCTCTTTTCTTCTTTGTAAGGAGCGATACTCTTCTATCGAGCAATAAGATAAGTGAGGTGCCTTCTTGAACAACTCTGTTATAAATTCTCTTTCGTTTTCAGGAGAAACACGAATATTCATCGATCCGTCATGAAAATCAACCATAAAGCCACTAAAAGCGTACATGAAATTGTAATGAGGGACACGATATAACCCCTTTGTCTCTTGAATGCTTTTCATATTTTTATAATCAAACGTATATGTCTGCAACCCTATTTGTACTTCTAAATACTCGTCTTCTACTACAAATAGTAAACGAAGAAACAACGTAATAATCCACAGCACTAATAACGCATATCCGGTTAATAAAGGTGGGATTAATAATGAAGCATCTCTCCAGCCATACATTACAAAGAACATTACGATAAGACCAATAACAGTTGCTATATTAATAGACAGCATGGGCAGATCCCGTCTTCCTTTAAAAGCCATAAGAATCCTCCTACTCTTGCTCTGCTGGCTTTAAGAACGTAGAATGTATTTTCTCTTGAAATTGCTTTGCATCTACATTAGTAACATGAACATTAAGATGCTCATCATATTCCAACATCCATACTCCACTAGTCGAAGGTATGTGAAATAGAACTTCTGTTATTGTATTTTGCTCATTTTCCAGATCGACTTTTATTAGACTTGTATTGTGCAGGGTCCAATTGTTGCTATTAATAGAGGAAATAAGTTCGTCAAAAGCAGTCATTTGATCATCCGGCATGTTCAAAAGACTTTTCAGTTTAGGAACGTTTTCTTCCTTACTTAATAAATCAAATTGATGATCCGTTAAAGTAAAGGCTTGATGATTCTCGCCTTTCATATCCATGTATTGATTGAAGTGCAGGACATGCTTTGAAATTTCATGCTCTTCTATAAAGAAAAATTCATGGATAATATCTGCGGTGACATGATGCATGAGCCACTTCTCATTAGGAAGTTGATGAAAGAGGAGAGATTCATTAGCTGTGACATTAATAGTTCGAATAATTTTCGGAGATTGTACAAAGTGCTTAATAAATAATTGAAGCTCCTCATTTAAAGGCACCTCATTATTACTTGCTTTTTGAACGTCCCATACCCCTTTTAGCATTAATTGATGAACCGCCCCTTCAAACACGGCTTCCCAAGCATCCTCTGATTTTTCCCCTAATGAAGATTCACCAATTCCTTTAGCAACAGAGTGGTACCCGCATAAATCTACTAGAACGACCAATTCTTCTGTAGTACACTTTAATACTGACTGCATCTTCTAATCACCTCTCATATCAATCATTGATTTACATTTATTATAAAACCCTTTCAAACCACTCGATGAAAATACCGTACATTGCTATAAATATAAAGCTTACGAAGAAGAAAGCAATCGACCAGATAAAGAACAATAATCTTGCTTTCAAATATGTATATCTCACCATAAATCTTGTATAAAAATAGTGAGGGATTCCATAAATTGCATAGAACAATCTATTGATAAGCCGGTCATGAATCGTTTGAGGGTTACAGACATATGTTAACTTCATAAAGGAGATAGCAGAGTGACCAACCAAATTCGCGACAAAAGTCATTACTAATTGGAAAGTCAACAAAATACCTATAATTAAAAATATACTGTTAACTACTAGTATCATTTAAGTTTCTCCCAGATTACCAACTATTCTCACAGCTTCAACCACTTACTAGAAGAACTCCCTACATTTTGTGCTTTTACCGCGTCCCCCAAATGAGGAACAACAATAACCTCTTGCTGGGCCACTTCTTCTTTTCTCACTTGCAAGGCACGATATTCTTCTATGGAGCAATATGATAAGTGTGGAGCTCGCTTGAACAGTTCTTGAATAAACTCTTCTTCTGGTTCAGGTGAAATACGAATACTCTTCTTTTTGTCTGATTTGAATTGGATTTTCAAAGCAGCTGTTGACCCTAGATAATTATCGCAATCTTTCTTCGTTAGTCCCTTAGAATAATCTATAGCTGTCATTTCTTCATAATGCCATGTAGTAAAAAAACTCCCCATCTGAGAAGTAAGATGCTCATCATGCAGCCAATATCTTATCCGAAAGATTAAATGAATGCCTAAAACCATACCTACCAAATAAACTATAAAAGCCATAAAGATTATAGGCGTAAATTCAACAAAACGAATCATATAATAAAGAAAAGAGAACATAAAGAGAAGGATAGCTGTAAAGATTGAGTTCATTGTAAAGTCTCGATTCGAATTAAATAGCATCTCTCGCCCCCTGAGTTTTTGTCATAGATGAATATTTACTCTTAAAAAAATATTAAACTACGCATCAAATACATATTCATGTGCAAGCTTCTAAACCTATACGTATTATAAATAATCTGTATATGACTCTACCAATAAAGTGACAGAGATCCCTACAATAAAAACAATTAAGACAAAACCAAGCATCCAATTAAAATAAATAAATCGAGCCTTTTCACGAGGGTATTTGATCATAAACTTTTTATAAAAATAGTGTGGCACCCCATAAAAAAGGTAAAATACAATATTTAAGAATCGATCGTACCCTGACTCTGCATTTTTTGTATAAGTATGTTCCATGAATGAAATAGCTTGATCACCAAAAATTGCTGCTAAAATACTTACGGACATCTGCACAGTTAAAATAGATACAATTGCTAAGTATACTATGAATAAGAGAAAAATAATCAGCTCCATTATAAGTGCATTATACAGATGGTGGTTGAAATACTATGCAAAATAGGGATTAGACAAATGAATAATTAAGACATTACTAGTATATTTTCAACAAAATATCCTATCAGAAAAAAAACTAATATACAAAAGGTGATGAAAACTGCTAGCCATAGTAAAAAGAACAGTCTTGCCTTCCAGTATGTTGTTCTTCTCATAAACATTTTATAAAAATAATCTGGTATTCCGTGAAAAGTAAAAAAAGCAATATTTAAGATTTTATCAAATGTGGAAGAGGGACGCTTGGTATAGGAGCGGTTTGTAAAAGAGACAAAGTCTTTACCAATTATTGCTGTTAACAAGCCTGAAGTAACTTGCACGAATATTACTAACATTAAAACTATTGACATTAGATATAAAATTATTCCCATATTTAACTCCCCTTATTACTTGAACCATTTATTAAAACTACTAGAAACTTTATCAACAATATTTTCACCCATGTCTTTTAAATCATTTGAAAATTTCGAACCCACGTACGAACCAGCCACTGCTCCTACTGCACCACCTAACAAGCCGCCAGCTGCTGCTCCAACAGGCCCACCAAGAGCAGCACCAATTACTGCACCAGTTTTTGCACCTGCCCAAGCTCCTCCGGTTGCACTACCAATATCTACAGCAATCCCTACACCTACTCTAGCACCTTTTTCATAAAAACCTTTATCTCTATTTGTACTATCAGTAAATTCACCTAAGTTACCAGCCACAGATAACCCCCACCCTACAGGTCCCGCAGCTCTAATGTATTTGTTATCTATAAATTTGGCAGCATTTTTTTCTATTTTAAAGTCACTAAAAGTTCTAGCAAATCTTTGAGCAGGTTCACTAGTTAAAGCTTTATGTAAAGCTATCCCTGCAATAGCTTTCCCTTTGGATACACTATTTTTCCCTTTCTCTAAAATAGAATTTCCAGATACGTTGTGATTAGTTGTAGAGGTTGTAGCTGTAGTAACAGGAGACTTATCATTTTTCACCATGTCCGAATATTTCCCAATTCCAATTGATGCGGCAGCTAGCATATTCTGTCCTGCAAAAAATGCAGAATCTCCATAGCCTAAATAAGTACCGGTATCCCCTAAGCCTGTTAACAATTTATCTGCTTCCCTAACATTCTGTGTGCTCTTAACTGCTCTGAATTCTTCATTATCCTTAATCATATTATGGTTAAATTGCTCAATTGATATGGATTGGCTGGCAAACATTTCTTCTAAACTTGATACATAGTTTTGTAGAAGCTGTATATCCTGCCCGACAAATTCCATACTAGGAAGCTGTTCATAGTCGTACTGATACATTTTTTCAACAGTTACTTCAGATTTTGATTTCGATGCAGCTAACCCGTCCATGACGCGGTTATAATTGAATTCGGGCAAATATACCACATCTTTGTACATTGCAATAATACTGTTCACTTCTTCACCTAGTGTTGTCACAGTTGATTTTAATTCTTCTATTTTTCCATTGACTTCTTCTTGTAAAAAGTCTTCGCGAATGAACTCATTTTGATTAAAATACGCATTTAATTGATTTAAGGTATCTTCGAGAGATGCTTCAAATTCTGACAGAATCGTGCGAAGGAGTTTTACAAAAGGGCCATGGCAGTAAGTGAAATAATTGATGATCCGAATCGCAGTACGCCCATTGAATCTTGATTCCACACCCAAAAGAGCGGCTTCATTGTGTAGCCAGCTTTCTACTGGAGATAATTGATCCTGCTGTCTCTTAACTTCTTGAAGTAGTGATTCTACATTTTCACTCATGGAAGCTGCATCTAATATTTTCACCTTTTACCCTCCTTTAATTTGACGTGATACCTGTTGGTCTGCTTCTTCATACTGCTCCACAACACGATAAACTTGCTCCACATTTTTTTGCAACAGGGCCTTATAGGATTGAAGTAGTGATTCCATCGCTTTCATGTTTTTTTCTGCTTCCTTGATCGTATCTAGTTCAGAACGCCCATCAAATGCGACTGCATACTCTGGAGTCACACCGTCCAAATGAGATGACAATCGATCCATCTTATTTCTCACTCGAGTTGGTTTCAAGCTAATTTCTTCACTCATATAAAATCCCTCCAAACCTACATAAAATGACATTTATAAGTACATTTATCATTTTAAAAGAAGCAATTGGAAATGAAAACCATACTTAAGGTGCTATTATTATAAAGAAAAGCTCAATAAATCTATTTACCAATGACTTTTTTACCGTTTAATTACAGTGAAACGGAGTTGATTCAAGGTCTTTTTTACCAAATACCAATAAGAACATAGATTAAGAGGGCAGGCACAATGGAATGTAAGGAGAAAGAAAAAGATAAAAATCGTTAGTATTTAATACCCCAAAGCTTCAAGAAACAAGCCAATAATAATGACCACTATTAAGAATAAAAGCCATGCATTTCCCCCTATAATCGTTATTTAGCCACCCTTATCCTACCTTTACATCAATGCTTCTGTTATAAAACTTGAAATCAGCAGCAAAGTTGTGACTGATATTAATAGACATATCAAATAAACAATATACAATAATCTAGCTGCAGCATATGAAAATCTTTTCATTAAAAAAACATAAAAAAAATGAGGAAGACCATACAATGCATAGAATGAAATATTAAGTAGTTTATCACTTAGAGAATTAGAATTTTTGATAAAAGAAAATTCCATTATACGTACGGCTGTATTACCAATTATTGCAGTAACAATGCTCATTGTTAGCTGTACAGCCAAAAAGAATAAAATCACCACATATAAAACATCAATTATTATCACATGCTAAACCCCTTTTTTAAAAAAATACTGTTATATGAATTTTTAAACTATCCTATAGAATATAAGGGTTTTAAAAGTATCTCATATTAAGCCGCAATCAAATCTACTATTAAACCGAAAATAACTATTAATATAAATACGATAAAAATAAGCAGGATGGAACAAAGTAAAAAGAGTACCCTCGCCCTCCAATATGTATAGCGAATCATTAACCTTGTATACATATAATGAGGGACACCGTATAATACATAAAAAACGATATTCATTAGTTTTTCAAATGTACTTCGGGGATGTTTGAAATAGGAGCGTTCCATAAAATTAACAGCCCCATTTCCAATCAAATTTGCGGCCAAAGTCATACCAAGCTGTACTGAGATGATGAATCCTAAGATTATATAAATAACTAACATTATTCCACCTCCTGATCAAATTTCAAAACATTATGAAAAGCCATAATAGACAACCCCCACTTATGAAGCATCCTCAACTTCATTTCAAGATCTGTCCCCCCC
>NZ_ATAE01000003.1 GCF_000474275.2 Alkalihalophilus marmarensis DSM 21297 | reverse complement strand
GGCTATGTACTTACCGCTACAGGGTCGTACTCGGGACTTTCACCCGTTAGAGTTCGCCCATGCTGGGCGAACAAAAAAAAACCAGCCACAATGGGCTGGTTTCTATACTTATTGAACGTCTTCTTCAAAGTACATTTGAGCATCGACTGATTGAGGCTTCGCTTTTTTCGGTTTAGCTCCCATATTGTCAAAGCTTGCATAGTCGTAAATGGCAGTGCTGACAATCTGAGCCACATCCTGGAGTTTCTCTTTACTGATTTTATCAATCGTATCCTCTGGTGTGTGGTACCATGGCTCAAGCGGACTGTGGATGAATAATGCTGTAGGAATACCTTTTTCTCCAAATGGAACATGGTCACTGCTTCCGCCTTGGTTAAATGGAGTTGGTGCACCATTTAAGCGGTAGCTGGATGCTTGTGCTAGTTCAGTTACAAGATTCGGCTGGCCATTGACCGTTCTCATGACAAGATCACCCGCATCGCGGCTTCCTACCATGTCTAAGTTAAAGTTTGCCACAATTCTATTAAGCTCTGAATCTGGTAACTCATTTACATAGTGTCTAGAACCAATTAAACCAAGCTCTTCAGCGCCAAATGTCGTAAAGCGGATTTCGGTATCCGTCGGCAGGTTCTTCATTGCTCGTGCTAACTCTAACACCATGGCTGTACCTGATGCATTATCATTTGCTCCAGGTGCTCCTGGTACGGAGTCATGATGGGAGCTGAGCACAATCACATTACCATTATCTTTGTTTTTATTGGTTGGTTTCTTAGATGCAATCACATTGTGAGAAGTACGCAGCCCAGACTCTGCTCCTAAAACTGTTAGAGAAGCTGTAAGAGACTCTCCATCAGCTAACTGAGTAGCTAATGCTTGTCCTTCTGCCTGTGAAAGAGACACAGCAGGAACAAATTCATCATTCGCACCGCCAAGTGTACCATTTAAGGTACCAGGTGCATTATTATAAATAATGACCCCACGAGCTCCTGCTCTTGCTGCATTCAGCACTTTATCTCCAAAGCTGATTTCACCACGTTGAATTAAAGCGATCTTTCCATCAAGTTCTACACCTGCTAAATCACCCTCACGACCTAACCCCGCATCGACAAGTTCGGCAGTTACCTCTCCGCTCGCTGTATAAGTAAATGAATTAGGAGTTAAGCTTGTCTCACCTACTGACAACTCTACAGTATGAGGGGCTGTAAATCCAAAAAATTCAAAAGGCTGAATTTCTGCTTCATACCCATATGATTCAAATTGCTCCTTAATATAAAGCACTGCTTGATATTCTTCTTCTGAGGCAGCTACACGTGGTGTTTGCTGTAGGTAATCGATGTTATTATAGATATTATCTACATTAATTTGGTTAATCACACGGTTATCAAGTACATTATGAATGCCTGATTGGCTCGTTGCAGAAGGCTGTGCAAAAGCTTGTACACCGACAGAGCTTAATGTTAGAGAAGTTACTAAAGCAATAGATACTAAAGCCTTTTTCATTTACAGTTCCCTCCATTATAGTAATAGTTTACATTCTGAATCATACAATATTTCAGACTATTATATAAGGGAATATATACCTTTAACTTCATAGGTACTAGGACCAATTTATTTCGTATCGCTAATTATCCTAGAATAAAAAAGACCCATACTTTGTAATGTTTGACCACATTATTATTCATATAAATTCACTTATTTTCATTCTGCATTTCCCTTTGCTTAACCCCTTGTCCCTCATGTATAATAGGAATAGAAATGAAAAAACAATCCAACCTAAATAAGACCGAGTGCAAATGCACTCAGTCCTAGCAACTGCTTGCTGCAATACGCAGCTGACCAATTGGATATTGCTGTTTTGAAATAGCTCACCTTACTTGGCGGCAGGGTAGCTATTTCTTTTTGTGCTGACTCACAATGATACTGACCGTAAGTGCTAACACAGCAAGTAAGATGCTTGAGAATTGGGCCAGTAAACTTAACGCCTCATAGATCGTCAAAATAAGCCTCACCCCCTCTCTACGGGAGTTCAGCCGCTACCTTGCTAGCAGTTGCTAACCTTATTATACCAAACAGATGTTCTCATTACTAGGATCGTTTGTTCTCATCTGCTAGGTCTTTCCGATCAAATGCTAGAGGAGGCTGCTCTAACCATTTGTTTTTAATCATTAAATTTGCCCCGTCTTCTGCATATAACTGTACATCCATCAGCATTTTATTATACATTGCTCTTAAATCAATTCTTGGACTTTGTGAAACCGCAGTTCCGTAAAACTCAATCCCTAATGAATTTAAGCTTGATACATAGAACATCATTCTTGACTTCCTTGTCTTTACTACTTCCTTAAAGTAAAGCAGCATACATCTGCTTGCACTATCACTTACATATTGTGCCCATAAAGAAGCCAGTTCTGCCGACTTTAACCTGTCAGCACCTTTCCTAATATCTTTCATAATCAGCCCCTATTCGCACTTTCCTAAAAACCTTCAATTTTATGGTAGGAATAAAGTCAGAATCATGATACGTTATAGGTGACAAGACACAAGACAAAGATCACCATTTTATAAGAACTTATATTTATAGTTGAGAGGCATTTATGTTAAAAAAAAGTTTACGATTTTGGATCCTGACATTGTTATGTTTAACTATGTTCGGGCTGCTTAGCAGCACATTGTTGGTAAGTTACTTTGTAACCAAAGAGAATGCAATAAATCATACAATGGAAATTAATAGAGTTTACTCTGAAAAACTTGCTCAAATCACAGATCAGTCTTTTGAATCAATGAAGGAGAGTTTATCACTGAGAGCGATTGATATGGTGCCCTTACTTAGTGATGAAGAAGGCCTAACAAAAGCCCTTTATCAATATTTAAGAAGCAGCAATTATTTTAATTCCATAGCTGTTATTAATGAGGAAGCTAAAGTTTTGACGTCAGCTCCTGCATTAGATGTTATCGGTTTTCATGTTCACTCTGTCGGAATTACAGAAGCACTCGAAAAAAAAGAAACACTTATTTCAGATTTATATGACGGGGTTGTTGGGCAAAAAATTCTACTTATTTCAAGCCCGCTTCAAGATCACGAAGGCAATTATTATGGGCTGCTTGCTGGGGTGATTTACTTACAAGATCACAACATCATTGAAACAGTTCTTGGTGAACACTTTTCACAGGATGGATCCTATGTTTATGTTGTCGATCAGCATGGTTCCATTATTTATCACGCAGATCGCAATAGGATTGGAGAGGTCGTTAGTGATAACCCGGTGGTTAAAAAGCTTATGAATGGTGAAAGCGGTGCGATGAAAGTCACAAACACTAAAGAAATTGATATGTTAGCCGGATTTACACATATCCCTTCTAGCAATTGGGGGATCGTATCACAAACTCCATATGAGGTTATTATGGAACCAGTGTTAGGAACAATTAAGAAAATGATGTTCTATTCTATACCATTTGTTCTCCTCACTTTCCTTCTCGCTCGTATGTTTGCCAATCGAATTGCTTATCCGCTCCAGCAGTTAGCTATGCAAACCTATAAGTTAAAAGAGAATAAAAGTACAGTAAATGAAACAAAAATTCCAACCTGGTATTTTGAAGCCGAACAGCTAAATCAAACATTTAAAGACTATATTCAAAACCAGGAGTCTCAACTCCAATCTGCCACAAAAGAAGCATTAACAGACCCGCTTACAGGTCTTGCAAATCGTCGGGCTCTTATTAAGACCCTTCAGGCTTTACAAGAACAAATGCATTTTTCAATTATTTTAATTGATATTGATCACTTTAAAACAGTCAATGATACACTTGGCCACAAAACAGGAGATGAAACCCTTGTCTTTTTTGCAGAAGCAATGCAAAGAATTACTAGAGAGAAAGACGTCTGCGGGAGATTTGGCGGGGAAGAATTTATGATCATCCTCCCTGAAGCCGGAACACAAGATGCCATAGATGTTGCAAAGCGTTTAAAAGGTTTCTTGCAAGATACCATTTCACCTGCTGGCAGAGTAATTACCTTTTCTGCAGGAATCGGTTTTTACTGTGATTCATATGAAGAAGAGATTGACCAATTTCTTAACCGAGTAGATGCAGCCTTGTATAAGGCTAAAGATCAAGGGCGTAATCAATATAAGACAGCATAAAAAACAGTGTCTTTTAACAGGCACTGTTTTTTACTCATGATACTCTAGTAGATCTAGAAGTCATATTTTTCTTCCTCATTGTTCCTTCACCTTTCTTGAGGTGCTGGCAGATACTTTGTAAAATACGCTCCCATTAACAAGAGGAAGATAGTTAATCCCCAGCTGATCAGTCCCAGCATGCCAAATAGATTCGCTCCTGCATTAATTAAAGCAATAATGATAAAACAGACAGAGGTGATGAGTGATTTCCAGCCTGTAATGTGGTGCTCTCTTCTCTTCTTCTGTATATAGAAAACAGAAAATATAATTCCGCTTATAAGGAATAATGTCAAAAGTAATTCCATTTAAGTTCCTCCCAAATGCCCTACTTTATAAATAAATAATAACCAATGATTCCACCAATCACTGCAGAGATTGAGGCAATCACCGTCAACGCCACTAAACTTAAATCGCCTGCAACAGCAGTTGTGCCAGCCATTACTACTGCTGTAAAGGCTGCTAAAAAAAATAAAATTGAAATATAGTTACGATTCATTACTACCCCTCCATTGATAACCTTATCACAATTAAACTGACAAAATATAGTCGTTCGATTACAATAGAGAGAGAACATTTATTAAAGGATGTTGATATCGAATGTTTGTAAAAAAATTCATTTATGAAATAATGAGCTGGACAAAAGCCATTGTGCTTGCCCTAGTCTTAGCTGTTGCTCTTAGCGTTTTTGTTATCCAGCCATTTACAGTAGATGGGAGCTCAATGGAACCTACATTAGAAGGCTTGGATCATTATGATCAGCAAAAAGCTGGTGACCGGGTTTTTGCTTTTAAGACTCCCTACCTTCTCGGAAAGTCTCCTAAAGCAGGAGAAATTGTCATTGTAGACAGCCGGATAGATGATGAGCGAACATTAATGGATTCATTTGCAGAAAGTCCAATGCTTGCCGCTTTTATAGATCGACAAGTAGATTCTCGCCATAATTGGGTGAAACGGGTCATTGGCGAACCTGGGGATCGCATTGCCATAGAAGGCGGCTTTGTATATAAAAATGGGGTTCGTTTAGAAGAAGAGTATATTTATGAATCTATTTATCATGATTTTAGTGAGGTGATTGTTCCTGACGATCATGTCTTTGTAATGGGAGATAATCGAAACAGAAGTACTGACAGCCGGGAGATTGGTCCTGTTCCAATTGATCATGTGACGGGAAAAGTCATAGCAAGATTCTATCCTTTCGACCGTTTAGGGACGTTTTAACCCTTTTCATACACAATCCGAAACTTTTTAGCAATAAATGTATCATCTTATCGGAATGTATGCGACAATCAGTGTACAGCTTAAATGAACAGCTGAATTGGTGAGAGGAGTTGATCACTTGTTCAAGCTAGTAAGAGGTACAGGTACAGAAAAAATGTTAGAAGCTTTAAAAGATTCTAGCAGCACCAAAGAAAAGATTTTCATAGACGTCACAGAAGCAGAGCTTTTTGCCCAGAAACTTAATTCCAACACAGAACCAAGCCATCATTGGTACGTAGAAGAATATAAATAAATGACAAGTAGAGATTTCTCCCTGCTTGTTTTTTTCGCAAAAAACCTCACCAGAGATGTTCTCTCTGGTGAGGTTTTAATTTTAGTTTACAGTTGCATCAAAAATACTATTTGCTAACAGTCGGTAACTGTGTTCAGTATGTGCTCTGAACGCCAGGTCATTTGCAAATAATGTATAAGTGGTTCCATTAACCTCTGAGGTAAAGGCCATTGTTTGCCCTTTTGCCCCAGCATGTCCAGGCCACCAACCTGACACATAGAAATCTTCAGCTTCACTAAAAGTTAGCAGCACTTCTGCACTTTCAGGAACTTCGGTTATATAAGATCCTGTCGTTACATAAAGAAGTTCATTGGCCTCATATCCTGCAGTCAACTTATGCGGATTCACGTTTGTTTTGACAAGCCCTTCATGAGTACCTCTTGTTTGCTTATATTCATATCCTTCTAATACTCCACTATCATATACAGATCTTAATGCATTACCACCAATCCCGATAAAGGTCTTTCCTTCAGCCAGTTGGTTATTAAAATTAGCCGTATCACTAACAATGACGTCTGCATTTTCAGGGTTAACTAGTGTAAACCCTAATTGTCTTAAAGAGAAATTCAACTGGTTTGAACCTGTAGCTGCAACCTTTGGCTGTACAACCTGCTTTGTCTCTACTCCCTTACCGTTACCAGCTGGGTGAGCTTCAAAATAGAAGGCAGATTTATAGCTTCGTAGATCCTGAGTAGAAATAATGTAATCACCGCGAGAAATATTCCCTTTACTCTCAATTGCCACTTCAACCTTTTTCCCTTCATTTAGGAGGGCATTAATAAGTTTTACCGTATCATTTGAAGTTGATCTAACCACTTGCTTAGGTGCATTGCTCCTCAATTCACCAGTTGGCAAGTTGACTTCAGCCATTTCTTGAGTGACTCCCGTGAACACGCCTTCTTCTCTTACCTCAAGCTGGTCGAATCCTCGAAGGGCAGGAAAGTTTACGACTACCGGATCATACATCGCATTCCAGTCTGAAACATTATCTCCTTGATAGAGCACTGCATTAGCGAGTCCTCTTTTAGCTTGGTTCATTGGGATAACAAATGTTCCTTTAGGATACGTTTCGCCTTGTAGATGTACAGGGCGTGTTGTTTCTTCTACTTTCACACCATTACGAAGCAAGTATTCAGCCATTTTATGTGCTTCTAATACGTTTTTCTGGTGCTCCTTATTTGTCGGAATTACATAATAATCTGGGAAGAAGCTGTCATGCCCATGACGGACGCGTCCTATTTCTTCCCCGGCTGCATTAACAAAATACTCATCAACAGCTCGATTATCTTCACCATTAACTCCTCGTTTAAAGATTTCAAGCTGCTGTTTAAAAAGATCGTCCTTATTCTCTGTCACAAAGTATGTGGAGCCAAGTCCAACACCGACCATAGCATGCAATGAATCCTGGCTTAATGTCGGCACTTCAATTGTGTGGCCAAGCGAGCCATGAAGCATAGCATAGATCGCAGTGTAGGCAGGGGTCATATCGTCCCAGCCGTCTTCCCATTCAAGCTGGGCAATGAAGTAATCTGTTAAATTTGAATTCCCAACACCCGCATGCCCCATTGCATGTGCTTGGTCCATCATATTATGAATTAATAGGTCATATTCAAAGTTAGGGTTATGCGGCGGTGTACCTGGCTCAATTAAAAAGCCGTTTACATAGCCATGCATATCAACAAAGGACAGCGGCGTCCAAGTTGAGATCAATTCATTTACCTGCTGGGTCTCTACTTGTGTTTGATACGCATTATCTCTGTTCAAGTCAAACCCGTCAGCGTTTGCACGCGTGTTAGCCACACGGCCGTCTGGGTTGCTTGTGAACATATATAAGAAGATTACATTATTAAGTACCTCATCCATATTTAATGAAACAGGCTCTTCGTTTCCATCCTCATCTGTATTCGTAAATGTCACTTCCTCTTCTAGTGCAAACTTCTTCAATAGTTCAACTTGTGCATCAACCCCTTCTACTTCATCAGGGTGAATATTATTAAACCAAATCGGAAGCTGATAGTCTCCCATTGTTCCATTTTCAAGCTTTCCTATTAAGCTCGCAGGATCTTCTAATGCTTGTGGCAGCGTTTCATTTAAGTATGTATCAACTGCAGCTTCATCTCTTGCTAACACAACAAAATGAATATCGCGACCTTCAGCCGACTCCCCTACCTTTTGGTAATCCAAATAGCGGGTATTATCTGTATCAGCCTTTGCTTCCTCAAACACTTGATCAATTGCAGGCTTTAATTCATCATAAAATAAGAATTCATCATATACATTCAGCTGGACAGTGGTAGCAGCCTTCTCGCCTGTTGCATGATTCACTAGTGATAGTTCATACTCTCCAATTAAATCTTGATATTGGACTCGAATCGTCCGGTTAGAGAGATCTGTACGATTAAAAGGCAGTCCAAATTCAATCGTTGCCGTCACTTCATTTGTACCTTCTACTACAGCAGGTCCTTCTATTACATTAATAAATGGATCACCATCATAATTCGACGAACCTGTCCATTTACGCCACTCTGATAAATCCTTCCCGCCAAACTGTACGTCAATTTGCTCAGGATCTACCTCTTCATTAAATGTCGCCCGGACTTCTGTTGTACGCGTTTCTGTTAGTGAAAAAAGTGATTGACTTACATCTAATTCAATTACATGATCAACCTCTACCGAGCTCTGTTCTGCGGCTGGTAATGAAGCAGGATAAGCAACTGACAGCACCATAGCAATTGCTAGCCAGCTGATCAATATCTTTCTTAGTTTCATAGAATCGCCCTTCCTCTCCCATACAATTATAGATTTATGGTTTCAAATATAGCAGAATCTTCCGAAATTCGAAATGTATGCTTCTTAATTTCAAAAAAAGGGTACTTTCGTACTGAATGAATATGCATCCACAGGCATGAATAATCAACTTATGTAAGCTCCTTTTAGTAAAATGACCTACTTTTATAGACAGGTTATACGAATATTTAAAGACCTTCATCCATATGATGTACATAGCACTTATGAGGAGGGGATAAATATATGACAAATGAGAACGACCCCATCGCCAAACCATCACTAACAACGAAAAAGCTGTACCCTGAAAATCAAGAATCACCCATACATTTTCTTTCCAATAAACAGACGCCAGCCTCCCTTTTTTATAAACGTAACCATTTTTCTTACCCACCCTTTAACTATGCTAACTTCTGGATTTCCGTAAATGGCTCTGTAAAAAAACCTATTGCCTTCTCCATTGAAGAGCTGCTCGCCCTTCCCTCAAAAACAGTGGAAGTCGTTATGGAATGCGCAGGAAATAAGAGAAGCTTATTCAGGCCTAAAGTATTTGGAGAACAGTGGGAAAAAGGAGCGATGAGTGTTGGTCGCTTTAAAGGTGTCGCGCTTAAAACTTTATTAGAAAAAGCAAACATAGATTCAAATTCACAAGAAGTAGTCATCGAGGGTTATGATGATGGATATCGTTCAGATTTAGATAATGTGTATGCATACATGCGAAGCCTGCCATTAAAGAAGGCGCTGCATCCTGATACATTAATCGCTTATTCATACAATGATCAGCCTCTTCCTTTTAAACACGGCTATCCTATCCGCTTAATTGTACCTGGCTGGTATGCAATGGCTTCTGTAAAATGGGTAAAACAAATAACGGTCATATCAGCATCTTTTGCAGGACCTTTCCAGACAATCGATTATATGTATTATCCAAATCTAGACAATGATGAAGACGCTTTTCCAGTCACAACCATCAATGTTAATTCAACGATTCAATATCCTTTAGACAGAGACATAGTAGATACCGGGAAACATACGATCAAAGGGATCGCCTGGACAGGGGATGGGGTAATCAAGAAAGTGGAAGTCAGTGTGGACGGAGGAGAGAGCTGGATGCCTGCTTCTGTAGATAACGGTCAGGAGTTCAGCCTGTCTCAATGGTCTCTCACTTATCCCTTTACAGCTAAGAAAGAGTATACAATTATGAGCCGTGCAACTGATTCGAATAAGCGCACACAACCTGAATCCCCTTTTTGGAACCGGAAAGGCTATGGGTATAATGCTGTTGATCAAATTACGATAAAAGTAGAATAATAGACAAAAAGAGACGCACCTGACAGGGCGTCTCTTTCAATTTATGTCTCACATGAAAATGAATAACCAAGCACAAATGTATCAATTTCAACTAAGGGCGTGCCGCCGTGTGTGAAGCATTGTTCCGTAGCTGCCTGAATTTCTTTACTATTAAAGTAAGAAAGTGAACCTGCTAGAAGGATTCCAACAAAGAATGTGAGCGTTATAAGCAGTAGTCCTACTTTGATGTTTTTATTCATCTATTCCAACCCCCTACACTTGTTTTGGACGCGGAAGCATAAAGCACATAATGGAAGCAGCAAGACAAAGAATGATCGCTGTCACAAACGTGATATCATAGCTCCCTGTTTGATCAAATAATACCCCTGGAATAAAAGAACCCAGAGCTGCTCCTATTTGATGGCCAAAAAATAACAGACCGATCATAAGTCCAATAATCGTCTTACCGGCATATTCTGAAGCCAATTTCATCGTAGGAGCTACGGTGGCAAAATCAACGATGCCAAATGAAATAGCAAATATAAACAGAAGTTCCGTTTGCCCTAAGAAAAAGGTGAAAAAACGTTGCTCATGAACGATGACGAGCAAAATAATAATTGTTAACCCTCGCAGCCCATAAAGCCCTCCAAGCATCCACCTGCTGTCCCATTTATCAGATAGATAACCAGAGACAATTGTTCCTGAAAAATTGAAGAGAGCCAATGTACTAACAGCTGCACCTGCTGTGGCAGCTGTAAACCCGCAATACTGAGCAAACGGTACAAGATGGGTATCTATTAAACCTACTGTTGTAAAGCCGCAAATAAAAAAAGAGAAAAATAAAAATAGAAATGGCCTCTGTAAAAAGAACGAACCTTTTGGTTTTGATGTTAAACTGTTCCCCCCAGAAGATACAGGGACATTCTCAGGAAGTGCTCCACCATATGGTTCAATTCCCTTCTCTTTAGGTGAGGCTTTAAATAAGAGTAAGATGATTGGAAGGAGAACAATGAGAATAATCATTCCTAAAATCATAACCGTCAACTTCCAACCTATCGCTTCGATCATGAGAATAGACAAAGGAACGACACTAAACTGTCCTGTTGCCGTACCTGCTGACATGATTCCCATCGCAAATCCTTTTTTCACCGTAAACCATTTCGCAACAACAAGCGTCCCAACTACATTAGACATCCCTCCAAATCCGATGGAGGCCATGACTCCGTACAATAGAACAATCTGCCAAGGCTTTGTCGCAAAAGCCGTTAGGATCATTGCTGCTCCAACCACGACTATACTCCAAATAACAACCATCTTTACTCCAATTCGGTCAATAAGCCTCCCGATAAATGGCTGCAAGACTGCAAACACGAGATAGCTTACAAGGGACACGGACGTAATTTGGGCACGGCTGGCTTCAAAACTCTCTTCCCAAGGCTCAATAAAGGCGCCAAACGATAGTCGTATTCCTTGAACAAATAACAGGGCAATAAATGTAACAAACAGTACAATCCAGCTGTAATGGATCCCTTTTTTCTTTGTCATCCCACTCCCCCTACTTGAATGCCTCTCTTCTAAATTTCTCTTTATTTTAGAAGTTGATCAATCTTCTTCTCAATTCGATCCAACTGTTCTTTTAATCGTTTTTGTTTTCTTTCTTTTTCATTCCATTTTTCTCCGACAAGCCATCTTAAAGTTAGGATGATTGCCAAGAAAAGAAGGAGCGGGAACATAATAAATAACGCAGCCCCTGCAAATTCATCCACTTTGAATCACCTCAGCTGTTTTTTCTCTTCTTTCTATTGTTTAAAGATCTATCTTTTAAGATTGAATAAATCACTAAAACTAATGCTAGAACATTAATGCTAAACATTACATAATCGTATGTATGAGTAGACCCATCCATAATATAAACCAAATACCTGATTCCATTATAGATTACGAGAATACTAAGAAATATAGTTAATTTTGTTTTCAAACACAACCACCTGCTTATTTATTCACTTTCCATATTATAACTGATATTCGAGCTGGCAGGTGATAAGTAATTTTCTTTAAGAATAAAAAGAACCGCAGAGCAAATGTCTGCGATTCTTTAATATTTTTGAATCATCCCAATATCAACTGTCACACCTGGACTATAAAGCAGATGAGGTTCTCCTTTTTGAGAAAGCAGCCCGGCGGCCAAGATCAAGGAATTCTCTTTAATGTTGACTCCTGCTTGCTGCAGGGGCCATTGTTCATGTTTAATATCACCGTATTGAATGTCTCCATTTTTTGCTGTTGAATATAACCGATAACGCTCAGTCAGCCAATATTCTAGAGATTCTTCACGCGCAGCGAAAACGTCGCTTTTGGAGGAATACTCTCCTTTAAATACCGCTTGATTTGCCTTTCTTATACTTTCAAAATAAGTAAGATCGCCTTCTCTTTTCATTGTAATATCCGAGTGAAAATAGGGCATATCAAAAAAAGCATTTGCTCCAAGCACACTTATTTTACTATCTGTATATAAGCTCAAAAAAAGAACTCCCTTTTTCCCATCTACCTCTACATAAGTACGGACATTAATTTCCGGCATAGAGAAACTAACTTTTTCAGGGAAGATTGTAGGGTGAATCTCATTCATCAGAAAAGAAACCACTCCAATATAAGCTTTCCCTTTGTAAGTATCAACTTTCATCCCCTTAGGCAGCTTTTCTTGTATAATACGTGGATCATATGCCCAATGCGCAAACAGAACATTCTCCCATTTCATTTTAACAAGGGATTTTTGAGATTTTGATAACATCGTTCAGCCTCCCATTTTGATGACCTTACTTCTTATATTACTTTAAAAACCATCATTAAACTAGAAAAGCAGCACTAATCTAAGGATGAGTGCTGCGTACTTTCTTATTTATCATGATAGGCTGTTAATGTATTCTCTACATTTATTAAATGTTCAAGCATCGCTTGGTTAGCTCCATTTGAATCTTTCTTTTCTATCGCCTCTAAAATCTTCTCATGCTCCACTTGAAGGCGGTCAAATGTTTGCTGATCCGAAAATAATGCAATTCTTCTGCTCTCAAACATTGTCCTCCCTAAAGTATCTGAAAGCTGCTGCATCATATCTTTCAAAATATTGTTTCCAGTGGCGTTAGCTAAAGCTAGATGGAATTTCACATCGGCCCTCTCCCCCAGATCTTCATCTCCTGAAGCGGCTTCCATCTCTTTTAAAGCCTCTCTCATTGCTTCAACATCTTTATCTTTTCGATTCTCAGCTGCTAAGCTTGCCGCCCCGACTTCAATTATTTTTCTCACTTGAAACAATTCCAGCATTTCTGGTTTAGAAATAATTCTTCTTTCCGCTACTGGTGCAATCATATTAGAAAAATCATATTTATTAACAAAGGTTCCTTCTCCTTGACGAATCGTAATTAACCCAACAGCTCTTAGGGCACTAAGTGCTTCTCTAACAGCCGAACGGCTCACATTAAATTCTTTCGCCAGCTTTTCAACAGAATCAAGCTTCTCACCTGGCTGCACCTCGCCCGTCCGGATCATTTCCTCGAGCTGCTCTCTAATCACTTCAGATACCTTTTTTGTTTGTACATGTTTAAATGCCATTTCTTGCACCTCGTTCAATTCAATTGCTCTTATTATAGCATAGACCTCTTCCATCAACATAAGCCAGCCATTAAATCATGGCTGGCTTATCCTTACATATCGTCTACAATGATATAGCAGGCACGAACAGGCCCATGTACACCGACGACTAAATTCATCTCAATATCTGCACTATTACTAGGTCCTGAAATGAAATTGATGCAAGAAGGAATGCGGCTTCCACTCTTCTTAGCCATTTCATGGATTGCACTAGTTGCCTGTGTCATACGAGGAACAAGAGTGCTCTTAGGTATAATTGCGATATAATAAGTCGGCAGCAAACTAACAGAGCGCCCTTTACCTTTATCACTTAACAATACAACGGTACCCGATTCAGCTAAGGTGTAATCCGCAAATGTTATTCCGACATCAGCACGTTCCGCTATTTCAACAGATTTGCTGTTTTCATCTGCCTCCCATACATCCACTGTATCTCTTTCCTGAAAAGATTTAAGGCCGTATTCCTCAAATCTTGAATCTGCCCATGTGATCACAGACTCGGCTTGGTACTCATCAAGTACTTCGTCAATAGCACTTACAAGAGCTTCTAGCTTCGTTTCCTTGACATCTGTATGAATAGCAAGACATTGTGTTTTAAGGACAGAAACAAGCTCATCTTGAGTGAAATCATTCATCACCTCTAACTGAGGCTTATGACGATAATCCGGGCGGGTAACTCCTGTTGTCTTTCTCGCACGTCCGAGCTTCTTGGCTACGTTATTGAGAAATGTTTCGCGATGTTGAATCATGGTGTGTCCCTCCCTTTTGACCTTCACGTTTTTTAAACCAATCTCTGAATCTCTCTTTTTTACTTTCAGGAAAATCACGAATATCAGTCCATGATTTTAACGGGCCTAGACCATTTGAGACTTTTCCATCCTTCGTAAATGGTGAGAGCATCATTGGAGCCGTTCTTGTACTCATATTAAAGAGGGATGGCGAGCTTGCAACCATTCCAAATCCCTTCATAGCCAACGTTTCAGAAAGGGTCGTACGTTTCTCTTCAGCAATATTTCTTCTATGCTTAACGAGCAGTTCATGAAGAGGAATCTTTACTGGGCAAGCATCCGTACAGGCTGCACATAAACTAGAAGCATATGGCAGCTCTTTATGGTCATCATAGCCCTCTAATAATGGCGTCAGCACTGCACCAATCGGGCCTGGATAAATCGAGCCATACGAATGGCCTCCTACATGACGGTACACCGGACAAACATTAATACAAGCTGCGCAACGAATACAATTAAGAGCTGATTGAAATTCTGTTCCTAAAATATTTGAACGTCCGTTATCCACAATTACTAGATGGAATTCTTCCGGTCCATCTAGGTCTCCTTCTGCTTTTGCACCGGTCAGCCCTGTAATATAACTTGTCAGCTTTTGACCAACCGCACTCCTGCAAAGCATGCTGACTAAAATATCAAGCTCTTCCCAAGTAGGTACGACACGTTCCATCCCCATCACTGTGATCTGTGTTTTAGGAAGAGTTGTAGCAAGCCTTGCGTTTCCTTCATTTGTCACTAGTGAAATACTTCCTGACTCTGCAACTGCAAAGTTACAGCCAGTTACCCCAATGTCAGCTTCTAAGAACTCTTTACGCAGCTGCTCTCTTGCAAATAACGTCAGCTCTTCTGGTTTAGACGTGTTCGTGTATCCTTTCTTCTCTTCAAAGGTTTCACGTATTTGTTCTCTGTTTTTATGGAGAGCCGGGGCGACGATATGAGACGGTGGGTCATGATCATCAATTTGGAGAATATATTCTCCAAGATCAGATTCAATCACTTCACACCCAACACTTTCAAGCGCTTCATTCATACTAATTTCTTCTGTCACCATCGATTTAGATTTAATGACTTTCTTTGCGTTTTTCTTTTGAGCAACTTCTTTAATGTAAGCATTTGCTTCTTCTGCTGTTTCCGCAAAGAAAACATGCCCGCCGTTATTGCTTACGTTTTCACTTAGCTGATGCAAGTAGTAATCAATATTTTCCAATGTATGCGTGCGAATCTCTTCAGCTATATTGCGCCACTCCTGCCAATTTCCGAGCTCATCTTCTGCTTTCGACTTGGCCATTTTCAGCCGTTCTTGAGCGGATGTAACAGCTTGTCGCATAAATGTATTTTTTAACCCTTTTTCTACTCGTGTATTAAAATTGGGGTCGCCTATTTTTACTGCCATGAACTATTCACCCTTTCTTCACAGATTCTTGGCTGTTTAATACTTGTGCAATATGCATCACTTTGACTGGCTTTCCATTGCGCTCTATCCGTCCGCCAATATTCATCAAGCACCCGCAATCTGCCCCAATTAATAGCTCCGCTTTCGTTTCTTCAATATGACGAACCTTTTCATCGACCATTTGTTCAGAAATTGGTGACATCTTCACTGCAAATGTTCCCCCAAATCCGCAGCATGCCTCGCGATTAGGCAAGGTCTGCAGGTTCAAGCCTTCTACTTGATCAAGGAGTTTAAAAGGAGCTTCTTTCTCCCCTAGTAATCGTGTCATGTGACAAGATGTATGATAGGTTGCATTCGCATGTAAGCTGGCATTCACCTTTTCAACTTTAAGCACATGAACAAGAAATTGCGTAAACTCGTAAGTTTTTTTCGCCAAATCCTCTGCTCGCACCTGCCATTTTGGCTCATCTTTTAATAAATCATGGTATTCATGAATCATCGATGCACAAGAACCTGAGGGCATCACTACATAATCAGAATGAGCAAATGTCTCAATCATATGCTTAGCCACTTTCTTTGTATCTTTATGATAGCCGCTGTTAAATGCCGGCTGCCCGCAACAAGTCTGCTTTTCTGGAAAATCCACTTCGCATCCTAATCTCTCTAATACTTCAACCGTGTCTTTCCCCACTCCTGGATAAAATACATCGGCCAAACAGGTAATAAATAATGAAACTTTCATTTAAATCAACCTCCGAACTTTTGCTGCCTGTGATCTTCTGTTATCTTTTCCTTACGATTCTCTTTTATAATGATGGATACGATCGCAATAACAACGACTGCTGCCATGAATGTTCCGATATTTAAGCCAATACCATTTATAGCTATATACCCAACAGCGCCTGCAAAGAAGACATAATAGAAGGTAGGTATTAACATTTTTCGTATAAGCGTTCCTTCTCTCCCGACAAGACCTGCTGTAGCTGATGCTGCAACTACATTATGAACACAAATCATATTTCCTGCCGCTCCGCCAACGGCTTGTAGAGCGACAATTGTTGCCGGATTAATGCCAACATTTTCAGCTGTACCGAACTGAAACATCGCAAACATCATATTACTAATCGTATTACTACCTGCCACAAATGCCCCTAATGCCCCAATGGCTGGTGCAACAAGCGGCCAATTTTGTCCCATTAATACTGAGACACCCTCAGCTAATACTAGCGGCATACTCGTATACCCAGTTGTGTTAACTCCTGAATTAATAAATACTTGCACCATTGGCACAGCAAACAGCAAGGCCGGTGCTGCTCCAATAATCATTTTTGTTGAATTTTTCACTGCCGTTCCATACGTTGTCTGATTCATGCTGTATAAGATATAGCCTAATAGGGACATCAGTACCATAATAAAACCTGGCAAGAAAAACGGCGTACTCTCAATAGCAATCTGTGTTCCAAATACAGATTCAATATGAATTTTGGCAAGCTTCAGCCAATCGCCAAACGGAAGGACATTTAATCGCGTAATGACGAGTAACACTCCCATTAAAATATACGGCAGCCATGCCTTTAACGGACTAATGGTCGTTTTTGATATAGTTGTAGCTGACAGTGTTCCTGTCCATTCTGGATCCCATTTAGATGAATGTTCAAAATCCCATTTAGTTTTAGGTATACACCAACCCTTTTTTGCAGCTGGTACAACAATCGCAAGACCAATTAAACCACCGAACAATGATGGAAATTCAGGTCCAAGGAAATTAGCAACTAGTGCATATGGAATGGTAAAAGCAAGACCTGCAAATAGAGCAAATTTCCATACTTCCATACCTGCCTTCAACGACTTTTTAGGCCCAAAGAATAACGTCAGCATCGTGACCATAATTAATGGAATAAACAGCCCTACAATCCCATGAAATATAGCTACTTGACCGCCAATCATTCGAATATACTCTTCAAAACTCATACCAAGACTTGCTGAAGCCTGAACCACATTATCAGAGCCGGTTAACCCAGACTGCACACCTATTAAGATTGGTGTTCCAACAGCCCCGTAAGATACCGGAGTGGATTGAATAATCAAGGCTACCATGACGGCTGCCATTGCAGGAAAGCCAATTGCAACCAATAAAGGTGCTAGTACGGCAGCCGGTGTCCCCCAGCCGGAAGCGCCTTCAATAAAGGATCCAAACAGCCAGCAAATAATAATAGCCTGCACTCGCCGGTCTGGAGAGATATCAATAAACCCTTGACGAATTGTTTGGATCGCTCCACTTTCTTTTAGTGTATTCAGCATGAGTACGGCACCAAAGACGATAAATAGCACCTCAAGTGCCGTCACCACACCTTTTGTACTGGCTGCTGCAATTTGTGCAGCCGGCACTTCCCAAACAAATAACGCCATAACTACGGTAACCACAAAAGCTATTGGCATAGCATGCTTAGCCGGCCACCTAAAAATAACAAGAAACAAAAAAACCGTCAGTATTGGTATTAATGCGAATAACGATAAAATTCCTAAACTCATTCCTGCCCCTCCCCTTTATACCATAAAATAATCATAAGGTCATCTGATGACCTTATATGTAAGTGCTTTCAATATAGCTGAAATGTTATGAATTTTCAATAGTTGTTGGGAAATTTATTTTTGTGAGGAATAATTTTAATATTAATCATTAAACTTCGAAGCATTCTCCTCATTTCACTGTACCTCTTTTACGTGAATCTTCTTATTATAAACTCCGTCCTATGTCACTTCCCCCCGAAACTTCTTTATCATTCACCTACAATTTCCGTCACCTTTTTCACCGGAAACCCCTTACAATATATTGAAAAAGTGCACCTGTTAAGGGAAGTGAAAAAATTGAAATGGCACCTGGTAATCTTAATGATGATAACTTTGTTATTCTCAAACGGCTGTACAATTAAAACGATAACTGGTGACCGAGTCTCAGCTGATGAAAAATTATACGCTGCGGATCACATCTATATGAAGGTAGAGCAAAAGAGCTTTCAAGCCCCTATCCCAGCTTATCAAGCGGTACATATAGAAAAACAAGAAATACCAACTCTTACATACGAATCTAAAGCGGACGTTGAATTTGATTCCGCCTTGTTTCCTGAGAAGTATACCGACGTCCCTGGTGTTCTTACATTTAGAGGAAACCACAATCGCACTGCACCCGCCTACGGACGTATCTCTACAAACGTTTCTCACATTGAAAAAGCATGGAGTTTCCGTACCGGCTCTCATCACAAGTGGGGCGGAGGGGCCGGCTGGACAGGACAGCCTAGTATCATCACATGGGATGACGAGGTACGTGCCATTATGAATGTTGATAAGTCTTTTAAAAATCAAAAAAGATTTACAGAGGTCATTTACGGATCGCTTGATGGATCTGTCTATTTTGCTGAGCTAGAAACAGGCATTCAAACAAGACCTCCAATTAAAGTAGGGGGCCCAATTAAAGGCTCTGTTTCTATTGATCCGCGCGGCTACCCCCTCTTGTACGTTGGTCAAGGAATTCCTGAGAGTCCAATAGGATATCGCATTTTTAGTCTAATAGATGGAAGTGAACTATTTTTTATTCCTGGAGTTGATCCTTGGGCTTATCGAGGATGGGGGGCATTTGACGGGGCAGCACTCATTAACCGTGAGCTTGATCAACTAGTGCTTGGCGGAGAAAACGGCCTATTTTATCATGCAAATCTTAATACCACGTTCGACCGTGAACAGAAATCTATTTCTGTAAAGCCTGAGATTAAAAAAGCCCGATATAAAGTGGCAAATAACTCACATCAAGGAATTGAAAATTCGATCGCTGTTTATCGAAACATTGCATATTTTGCAGATAATGGTGGGAGTGTAATAGCAATCGATTTAGAAAATTCTACTCCGATATTTGCGCTAGAAGCAACGGATGATACAGATGCGACGATTGTTATAGATGAAGAAGAAAACCACCCTTTCATCTATACAGGAACAGAAGTGGACCACCAAGGATCATTCGGTTATTGTCTGCTCCGCAAAATAGACGGCATTACTGGTGAGGTTATATGGAGCCTTAGCTATCCAGCTTACTCCATCCCAGATGTGAACGGTGGGATGCTAGCCACTCCTATAGTCGGCAAGGAGGAAATAGATCATCTCGTTATTTTCACGATAGCACGTTACGACACGATAAATGGTGGATTAATGGTCGCTGTAAATAAAGAAACAGGCGAAGAGGAGTGGCGTCTTCTGATGACCAATTATGCATGGTCCTCTCCAATTGATGTTTATACAGATAACGGAGATGCGTATATCCTTCAAGCAGATTCAGCCGGCAATATGCATTTGATCAGTGCACGTTTAGGAGAAGTGCTAGATGTAATGAATCTTAGGGCAAATGTGGAAGCATCCCCTGCTGTTTATAACAATTATGTCGTTGTCGCAAGCCGTGGCGGCGAGGTGTTTGGTTTGAAATTAAATTAGTAAAGTCATGGACATAATTAAAGTGTTTGACTCAGGATACGACTGAAGCGCTAATCTAGTGGATGAAATATACGTAGACTCCTGTGTGGACTAGAGCAAATGTGAGATCCCACAGGGCGAAAGCCCAAGGAAGCTCACTAGCTCCACACGGAAAACGAAGTATATTTTAGGAGCGGTATACATAGGCCCCATCTGTAATATTTGTATTTCCAAAAGTAAAATACTTATGTCTCAGCCTCTTATGCTTTCTCACTTATACCACTTCGGAATATTGCTCTGGAAATAGTCATGGTCGTCTAACACTTCAAAAGCTCGTTCCGACAAAAATTCAAACTGCTTAGGTCCCATTTTCATCCCCCATACAAAAGCAGAAACTACATGCATCGCACTATACAGACCATAAAGCGGCCAGAAACTATCTTCCTCCCTTTTGTCTCTAAGGTAGCCGTCAATATTTCCTTTAGCAAAGGCCGGACTGACTTGCTTAGTAAAGAAACCTATCTTTTGCAAGTCATGAATAGGATCACCCCAATCCATCCTCTGAAAATCAATAATCCCGCTAAATTGGTCATGATGAAAGACTAGATTAGAAGGGAGAAAGTCGTCATGCTGAAACTGGTTTGGCCGCCCTTGCATTAGGTATTCATTTTCCCTTATATAACTGGATAAAAGCTTTTTCGTATGTTCATCTATATTAATGAGGTTGAGCTCTTTTAAATAGTTATCGCTTTTTTTCTTCTTAGCCGTATGCCATTCTGGAATTTCAAACGGAGCATTCAATTGATGAAGCTTCTTTAATTCTTCTGCTGCTTCTTTTCCCGCCCTATATTGCTCACTTACCTTTAACCTTGTTAATGCTTCTTCCCCGTCAGTACCTGGCATGTAGGATAAAACCATATATCCCTTCTCCTCATCTATTAACTCTCCAAACTCTATTGGTCTTGGTACCTTTTTAGAAAATGATGTGAGCTTAGAGATCGTTTCAAACTCAATCGTTCGCCGCTCTAATTCCTCTTTAGGGAAGATTCTAAGTAAATAGGTTTGATCAATAACATATTTTTCATCCCTAGAAAATCCTTTTGTAAGAGGTTGTATGGTATGTGCTTCTTTATATACTTTCAGGTATTTTCGGTTCATCTGATCCACCCTCTCACCTTCTTATATATCTTTCATTATACCAAATACTGGTGTAATTAATTTCATTCAAATATTGACTCTCACGTCACGTGATAGCTTATAGTAAGGTTTGAAAGGAGGGTTGGATGTGAAAGTAAAAAAAATTGCAGAGCTCGTGGGGATTAGTGTGCGCACACTTCATCATTATGACGAAATCGGCCTGTTAAAACCAGATACGATATCGGAAGCAGGCTATCGGTATTATTCAGAAAGTAACTTAGATACACTTCAACAAATTCTCTTCTATAAAGAACTTGGATTTTCATTAAAACAGATTAAAGAAGTACTCGAAGACCCTCGTTTTAATCAGGAAAAAGCATTAGTGTGGCAACGTAAAATGCTCTTGGAAAAGCGAGATAAACTTAACCAAATGATTGTAACGATTGACAAGACCATACAGTATAAAAAAGGAGACATTCATATGACAAGCGAAGAAAAGTTTAAGGGATTTGACTTCAGTCATAACCCTTATGAAAAGGAAGCAAGAGAACGTTATGGAGATAAAAAAGTAGATGAGACTGCTAAAGGTATGACTCAGGAACGACAAGAAGAGATGAATAATCTCTACCGGGAACTGGCTGCTATTCGTCAAACGGACCCAGCCTCAAAAGAAGCACAGGAAGCTATTAAAAAATGGTTTATCTTATTAAATAAAATAGGCAGCTATTCTTTAGATGCCTTTAAAGGGTTAGGTCAAATGTATATTCTAGACGATCGGTTCACTAAAAACATTGATCAATTCGGAGAAGGTCTAGCCCAATTTATGAGTGAAGCAATGGGCAGTTATGCAGATGATCGCCAATAAATTTTACTATGATTAAGCGATACAGAAGAGATGCTGTATCGCTTTTTTATTGTACCCCTTCCCTCCTTTACCTGTTCATCTCGAAAAAAGCTTTGACATTCATCAGAAAATGATGTAAATTACCAAATGTACGAACGATTCTTTTTAGATATAATTTAAATATTCGTTTTTAGGGGTGTAATTATGGAAAATGTGTTTGATTACGAAGATATTCAACTGATTCCAGCAAAATGTGTAGTAAATAGCCGATCTGAGTGTGATACAACCATCACTTTAGGTAAACATACATTTAAAATGCCAGTCGTACCTGCGAATATGCAGACGATTATTGATGAAACAATTGCAACGTTCTTAGCGAAAAATGGCTACTTCTACATCATGCATCGCTTCGAACCTGAAAAACGAGTATCTTTTATTAGAGATATGAAATCAAGGGAATTAATCTCTTCTATTAGCGTTGGAGTAAAAGCTGAAGAATACGATTTTGTGCTTAAATTAGCTGAGGAACAATTAGTGCCTGATTATATTACAATTGATATTGCACACGGCCACTCAAATGCCGTCATTGAAATGATTCAACATATTAAAAAACATTTGCCTGATTGCTTTGTTATTGCTGGTAATGTTGGGACGCCGGAAGCTGTAAGAGAGCTTGAGCATGCTGGAGCAGATGCTACAAAGGTTGGAATTGGACCAGGTAAAGTATGTATCACGAAGATTAAAACTGGTTTTGGTACAGGAGGCTGGCAGCTAGCTGCACTTCGCTGGTGTGCCAAGGCTGCAAGCAAACCTGTTATTGCGGATGGCGGTATTCGTACGCATGGTGATATTGCCAAATCTATCAGATTCGGCGCGTCTATGGTGATGATTGGTTCATTATTTGCAGGGCATGAAGAATCACCTGGCGAAACGATTGAAAAAGATGGAAAGCTATACAAGGAATATTTTGGATCGGCTTCAGAATTCCAAAAAGGCGAGAAGAAAAACGTTGAAGGGAAAAAGATGATTGTCGAGCACAAAGGTTCATTGAAGGATACATTAATTGAGATGGAGCAAGATCTTCAATCATCGATTTCTTACGCTGGTGGTACTAAATTAGATGCCATTCGTCACGTAGATTATGTTGTTGTAAAAAACTCTATCTTTAATGGTGATAAAACGTACTAATACAAGAATAACCTTATTTCCGTTTAGGAGGTAAGGTTATTTTTATATAAACGAATCCCTTATTGGTGTAAATAACGATGGATGACATTATGAAGATTACTTTGAAAAGAGGCCTCTACCTGATAACCATTCGTATTAAAATAAATCGCGTGTTCTGGTTTCACCCCAATAATAGTAACTGTTAAACCCATTACTTCAAATTGTTGAATCATCTTAATAAAAGCTGTAATACCCTCAGTAGATAATGTACCTATTCCACTGAGTTCCATTTTCTTTTAAGATACCGAGTACCCGAAGCTACCTTTAAGATCCATCTAGCACCCTCTGTACCTTCTCAAGTTCTTTTAGTGAGTTTATCATTTCAATAAACTCTAGTACGAGAAACCATAAGCCTACCAAACTGCATAAAATCCCAACGATTCCTAACAGGACCCCACAGTGACCGTTTTTCTTTATATCTACAAATCCTACAATTCCAAACACGAAGCTAATAACGATGAGAGGAAGGATAAATACAAATAAAATTTGGTGAAATATAATGGCTAGCATTCCGAAAATTAGAGATGTGATAGTTCGTGTGTTATAGCCTTCAAAAGTATTCATCTTACCCGCCCTTCTTCTGAATTAACTTATCTTCACCCTTACGAGTTCCCTTTCATAACACGAAAATGATCGAGTTGTACATGACATACTTTTACATACTCCTGCTATAATAGAGTAAGTTAGGGCAAATTTTAAAAATAAAAAGGTGACTTCGTATGAGTCACCCTCCCTTACGTATAAATCCGCCTTCTGAATGAATCACCTGTCCAGTCATCCAGGCTGCGTCTTCAGTTACCAAAAATTTAATAACCTTTGCTGCATCTTCTGGCTCTCCCACTCGACCGAAAGGAAATTTAGCTGCTAAATCTTGCTTGATTTCCTCTGTCATCCATCCCGAATTTGTCGGTCCGGGGTTCACCGCATTGACCGTTATACCGAGCGGCGCCACCTCTTGAGCGAGAGTGACCGTTAAAGCATCAATAGCTCCTTTGGTCGTTGCATACGCTAGCTCACCCGGCATGGGTCCTTGAGATTGACCAGAGGTAAGGTTGATAATTCTCCCTCCGCTGCCCTTTCTAAATGCTTGAGCAAAGTGATTTGAAAGCAGCATCGTTGCTCGTACATTAACAAAGTAATGCTTGTCTAATTCTTCAGCAGTTAAGGTTGTATAACCATTATTACTTGAATAGGCGGCATTGTTAATTAATATATCTGGATCACCCAGTTGTTCAACCACTTCTTTAAATAGCTTCTCGGGGGCAAGAATATCTCTTAAATCCAGTGCCATACACTGGACTTCCACACCAGATTGCCGAAGCTTTTCTTTTATCATTAAAGGTTCATCTACTTCGATCTGATAGGACATTTGTTCATCATAGTCTGTCCAATATGTAAAAAAGATCTGACATCCTGTTTCTGCAAGTTCCTTACAAATAGCAGCGCCAATTCCCCTCAAGCGGCTGACACCTGTTACTATCGCGATCTTTCCATCTAATGTTCCCATATTTAAGTCCCCCATTTCGGAGTCTTAATTCATCTCATCCTATCACCTATGTATTAACCGGTTACCATCATAACAATAATCACAAAATACCAGCTTATTCCTATGACAGTCATAATAATATAAGCTATCCCTATTATTTTTAGAGCCTTGTTATAGCCTTTATTGATCGTTACTGCGATCATATAGAAAAGCACTGATAAGACTACTGGTACAAACCATAGCATGGAACCAAATAGTTCGGGTAAATTGCTGTTTTGAACGAGTCTTTCATAAACAAAAATGAGTGCAAACAGGATACTAATCCCACTGATGATCTTAGCTGAACTTTTCACCACTTCATACCTCCCTATTCCCCTCATCTTATCATAAATATAAACTTTATATTCATGATGAATTGTCGAAAACAATGAGTAGGCAAAGCATGAAAAAAAGCGAGCAATTGAAATCCCATATGCTCGCTTTTACTTAGATTACCTCATACTTTGCATCTGCCAATCGGGAAATATCTTCCTTATATGGTTCGAACACTCCATTTCCTCGGTCGACTTCAACTAAGCGGATGTACTTTTCTTTTTCCAAGAATTTTAAATGCTGCATTAGTGCAGGATATATTTTATATGTGCCTTGTGAATAGGTTGATGCATCAAATCCTCGGTTCTCAATCAACCATTTACAGATTTCCACAACCGTTTTACCGTCTTTTAATAACATCATAATATCTTCATCTACATGTAAAAACTTTGCCGAAGAACGGGGTACTCTCTCTTTCTGTTTCGGCTTCTCGTCTTTATGATCATTTTCTTCCGAAGGATCTTCAAAAAGACTTAATTGTTCCATTAATACCTCACCTCATTTAACTTGCATAAAACTCTTGTTCTTTATTGTATCAAATGACTTGTAACAATTAAATTGGATTAATTGAAAGGTATTAATTGAAAGGTATAAGATTCACTGATTGCTTGTATGTATCGTTAATGAGCTTTATATTTCAAAATGTTTAGATACTTGCCTTATTCGTTATGTTAGTATAAAAAATTAAAAAACTACCTGGTAATTATGACTTCATTTAATATTCTTAATTCTTTTATATCCGTTTGAAACCTTTGATGCATAAGCGTAGTATAAGAAATCGTGTGACATGCAGCTAATGATTTGTTTGGAAAATCAAGATTAAAACCATAATCAAATTTAACAGTTGAGAAAAGGAGACTGGTCTTGGTGAAAAGTATAAACACTCTAGAATTTTCGGCTTGTTTAGAAGTTACGTTAGAGCACCCCTTAAAAGAATTTGGGGATACCTCTATGTTCGTCATGAAGTTTGATCACAATAAATATCTATTCTCCATTCCAGTACACAACTGGACATACCTTAAACATGAAAATGAATCGATCAACCTGCGCACTGCCCCTAGCTCTTATCGATATAGTCAATATCAAAAGGATTTAATAGAAACGATGCAAAAAGCTATATATGCAATCGATCAACCTACACTATCATAATTCCTGGAAAGACCGAGTATAGACACGTCTACATCCACTTGTTTATACTCGGTCTTTTTATGTTAAATTATCATACACTTTTTCACAAAAAAGTCCTATCTTCCTTCATAAAATTCAAAAACTTTGTCGAAGCTCTTAACATCTAAGCAAAAGTGATCTAAGATAGAGAACGGTTACTTTTCACCTATAAATTGGATTAATTATATATAGATGGGAGTTACATACGTTGTTTAATGATGCATTACTAATAAAATTAGAAGGTCGAATTGAAAAGCTTCGCTGCGAGATGATTAAAAGCGGTCTTAAAAATGGATTAAATCATCCAGATACAATTAAATACAGCCAGCAATTAGACATGCTCTTAAATCGTTATAATCGAATGAGAACCTCATCATAATCTCCAGTATTAGTCCTCAGTCCACTTCACTATCTACAAATTGCCAACTCTTTAATTACTTTCCCACAATAATAATTAATTTTGAAAGCGGTCGAGTCTTGTAAAAATCTTCTTTAAAAATTGATAAAACAGCTCCTCAGCTGGCAATAACGGTCTTTCACCCGGAATAATGACTCCGACAGTCCTTGGAATCATCGGTTCTTCTACAGGAATTCTTACTGTTGAAGGAGGGACATGGTCCATTAACGTAATTTCGGGAATCAATGTAATGCCGAGACCTGCTGCGGCAAGCCCTTTTAATGCATCAATATCATCACCTTCAAATGACACTTCAGGAGTAAAGCCTTGACTCTCGCAAGCCTTAACAATAATATCCCTTAAAATATATCCTTCAGGTAATAAAATAATGGATTCCTCTTTAAGCTCTCTCAGCATTAAGCTTTTATAGTTTGCGAATGGATGGTGTATAGGAACTAGAGCGACAATTTTTTCTGTAAATAAGATCTCGCTTTTAAGTTTAGGTTCATTTCTCGGTACAGGCCCAATCAAAGCCATGTTAAAATCTCCATTCACTACCCCATTAATTAGTTCAAGATATGTTGCTTGCTTTAATTTGAATTTCACCTTCGGATATTGCTTTCTGAATGCTACCACAGCCGTTGGCAATGTATATGCAGCCATGCTAATCGGAAAAGCAATGCGAATTGTTCCTTGTTCTGGGTCTAAATATTCTTCAACTTCTAATTTAGCATTGTCAATCACGTTCATCGCCTGATTCATCCGCTCTAAAAATAGACGTCCAATTGGTGTTACTTTTACCCTTCTTCCTTCTCTAATAAATAGCTTGACTCCTAATTCTTCTTCTAAATTTGAGATTTGTCTGCTGACTGCCGATTGTGCGACATGCAAGGCTTCTGCAGCCTCTGTCATATGTTCTCGTTTTGCCACTTCAATAAAATATTTGATTTGTCTTAATTCCAATTTATCCCCTCCATTATTAAATGATCTCAATTTGGCATTAATTTTATCTAAACTTCATATTGTTCATATCAATCAGTCAATAATAAAATACTACATAACAGAAAATCTAACAATCAGAACATTCAAAATCACTATCCGATATTGGGGGAGATTGAAATGGAGACATTAGAGAAGGTACTAGACTCAAAAACAGAGGAAGCTAGACTATATGTAGATCAAGTATTTAGTTCCGTTAAGGAAAGAAATCCTAATGAGTCTGAATTCCATCAAGCCGTGAAAGAGGTATTTGACTCGTTAGTACCAGTGCTTGCAAAGGACCCCTCTTATAGTAAGAACGGGATTTTAGAACGCATAGTTGAACCTGAACGTGTGATCAGTTTCCAAGTTCCTTGGGTGGATGATCATGGAACTGTCCAAGTAAACCGTGGTTTTCGTGTACAGTTTAATAGTGCTATAGGTCCTTACAAAGGCGGCATTCGCTTCCATCCATCAGTTAATACAAGCATTGTGAAATTTCTTGGTTTCGAACAGATCTTCAAAAATTCCTTAACGGGTCAGCCTATCGGCGGTGGAAAGGGCGGAGCTGACTTTGATCCAAAAGGAAAGAGTGATGCTGAAATTATGCGCTTCACTCAAAGTTTCATGAGCGAACTGGGCAAACATATCGGAGCAGACACTGATGTTCCTGCTGGAGACATTGGAGTGAGTGCTCGTGAAATTGGCTATATGTTCGGTCAATATAAGAAAATGCGCGGTCAATATGAAGCGGGTGTTCTAACTGGAAAAGGCTTCTCTTATGGTGGAAGTCTTGCGAGAAAAGAAGCAACAGGGTATGGAACCGTCTATTTTGTTGAAGAAATGCTCAAAGAAAAGGGATTAACTTTTCAAGGAAATACTGTTGTCGTTTCTGGGTCAGGTAATGTTTCCATTTATGCAATGGAAAAAGCGATTCAACTAGGCGGCACTGTTGTTGCATGCAGTGATTCAAATGGTTATATCTATGATGAAGCTGGCCTTAAACTTGATACCATTAAACGTTTAAAAGAAGTGGAAAACAAACGAATCTGCGAATATGTGAAAGACCACCCACAAGCAAGGTATATCAATGACTGTACAGCCATTTGGGAGGTTCCTTGCAACATCGCTCTTCCTTGTGCAACACAAAATGAAATTGATGAATATCATGCAAAAACACTTGTAAACAATGGTGTCCTTGCAGTAGGAGAAGGGGCCAACATGCCATCTACTCTTGAAGCTGTGCATGTATTCCAAACAAATGGGGTTTTATTTGGACCTGCAAAAGCCGTAAATGCCGGCGGGGTAGCAGTATCTGCTCTTGAGATGGCACAAAACAGTATGAGACTTAGCTGGACATTTGATGAGGTAGATGCTAAGCTGCAGCAAATCATGAAGAACATCTACAAAACAAGCTTAGACGCTTCATATGAATATGGGGAACCTGGTAACCTTGTCCTCGGTGCAAACATTGCTGGATTTAAAAAGGTCGCAGATGCCATGATTTCTCAAGGAGTTATCTAAATAATCAACAAGCCGACTAGTCTCTTGCTTCTAGTCGGCTTTTTAACATTATTTCTACTCTCTTTCTGGCCAAAGATGTTCTTCTAATTCTGCCTTTATCTTCTCTGGAATAGATTCAGTCTGTTGTGTATGGAGGTTGAAATTCACATAGACTGCTTCATTTTTAGCACATAGCATGCCCTTTTGATGAATTTCCTCATACAACTCTAAACTACTGTTTCCAATCCGCTTGATCCACATTTTCACTTCGACCTTTTCACCGAAATAGATTTGCTTTTTATACTCGAGTGTTGTTTTCACGATAACCATTTTCCAATCTTCAAATGAAAGGTCTGGAGTAAATAATTTGAATAACTCATGTCTGCCCGCTTCAAGCCACACAGGAATGGTTGTATTATTTATATGACCGGCTCCATCCGTTTCAGACACCCGTGGTTCAATCTCTGTAACATACACCTTTATTCCCCCTCCTATTTAAGGGACCATACTCATATGAACGAATCCCTTCAAATGCCATTTCATAGATACGATAAATGTCTTCTTTAGTTAACGGGAGCGGACTTCTGGCTAACAATCTAGTTTGCTTACATGCATCAGCAGTAAGAGCTTCTAGATCTTCTTCTCTTACCCCGTATTCTTTTAATGAAGTTGGTAAATTGACGTCTTCTATCATCTGCCTAAAGAGGCCTAAGTAATCATCTCTTTCATACAATTTAGTTGGATGGTAACTCGGGTCAAGCAAAGCTGCTGCTTGCTGCATTTTATCAGGACAGCTTTTGCTTATGTACGAGAGGACGTATGGTAATAGTACTGCATTCGATTCCCCATGCGGAATATGAAATTTACTTCCAAGAGGGTATGCAAGAGCGTGGACACCAGCAACCCCGGCGTGAAAAAAAGAAAGACCTGCTAAGTAGCTTCCTTCGCTTAAGTCCCTCCTTGCCTCCTTGTTTTCACCATTATCTACCGCCTGTTTTAAAGACCCTGATATCAATTGCATTGCTTTTTGTGCTAACCCATCCGTTACGGAGTTAGCTTGTACAGAAAGAAAGGCTTCAACGGCATGAGTAAGAGCATCTACCCCAGTCGCAGCTGTTAACCTAGGGGGCACAGATACAGTTAATGCAGGGTCGACAAGAGCGACATCAGCAATTAAATAATCGTGCGCTACCACATCTTTAGTTCCAGGCAGGGCAAGCACAGAAATGTTTGTTACTTCACTCCCTGTCCCAGAAGTAGTAGGAACTAGAATTTTTGGCAATCCTCTTGCGATAATTTTTTTATCTCCAGTTAGATTTAAATAATCTCTTACTGTCCCATCATGAATGGAAAGCACGGCTGCAAGCTTAGCTAAATCCAGCACACTGCCTCCACCTAATCCTATTACAACATCAACATTTTTTTCTTTAGTATATTTCACCAATCTTTGAGCACATTCAAGCGTAGGTTCTGCTTCCACATCTGAATACACATGGATATTTGCTACTGTCATGATATTTTCCACGATGTCTTTTACACTCTCTAGTTCAAGCAAAATATCATCTGAAATAAGTAAAATCTCCTTCGCTTCCATTTTTAATACATGTTCCTTAAGCGACTCGAACACTCCCCATCCAATTTCTGTTACGCCTGGAAATCTCAATGTATACGACAAGTTAATCAGCCTCCTTATTAATTCTTTCTGTCCCTTTCATTATTTGACATAAGAAATGCAACGACCTTTATTTTTCTTATTTTTGTAATTGGCTTCTGCCTTTTTTATGTATATATTCATAACTAACGCTAACCATTTTTCAATATAAAAAAGCGCCACAGAAGGCGCCTTTTTATATTCATCAGACTAATTATTATCCGTAGTATATGTGTCCTTGTCCTGTATTTCCTTTCTTAAACTTGCACTATGCATAAGCCTTAATATCGGCCTGACAACTAAAAAAGTACTTCCAGCGAGATAACAAATGAGACCAATTTTTTCTGCCTGATCAAAAAAATTAAGGATACTCCCTATCACAAACAATATCCCAATTAATAGATCGTTAATCGTAGAAATAACTCTATATCTCTTATCAAAATAAATACGCATTCGGCCCAGCTTCACGTCAAGATACTCTTCACCATTTTTAATTCTTGTAACTTTATTCTTCATGAACATCCTCCTTGGTGCAAAGCTCCCTACATGATTTTACCCTCTATCATAAAATATGAAACTGCTCCCTGATTTTTCCTGTTAAATAAAACGTTGCCCTTGCTTTAACAAGTTATAAAGCCATACCTATTCTACCCCTGTTAAAAAAATTGATATATTGTTCTCATTTTCACAAATTCATGTTTATTATGAAAATTTGAGTGGTATGAGTGTGAGTGAGCCAGATATACCAAATTATTGGTTATCTGAGATCTATGAAATAGGAGTGTTTGCACATGCAAGATTTTTACCCTTCAAGAGTAAGCGATAAGCCGCAGATCACGAAGCGTAAGGACCCTGTGATTCATACCGACCGCAGACTAGACCATGAGGCTCCTCTTTCCAAAGAGCAGCTTAATTTTTATGAGAAAAACGGCTTTTTGCAAATTGAGAACCTATTCTCAGAAAAAGAAGTAGCAGCCATGCAAAAGGCCATTTTTGAGTTACAGGACTCAAACAAACACACACAGTCGGATAAAATTATCCGTGAACCAGATTCTGATGAGATTCGTTCTATCTTTTCTGTAGACCAAGACGACGAATACTTTAAAAACATAGCTGGAGATGAAAGATTACTTAAAATTGTTAACCACTTATTAGGAAGTGATGTCTATATTCATCAATCTCGAATAAACTATAAGCCAGGCTTTTCAGGTAAGGAGTTTAACTGGCATTCGGATTTTGAAACATGGCACACAGAAGACGGAATGCCGCGGATGCGTGCGTTAAGTATGTCGATTGCTCTATCCGACAACTATATCCATAATGGCCCGCTCATGCTCGTACCAGGATCTCATAACTACTATGTGAGCTGTGTTGGTGAAACGCCTGAAAATAACTACAAGCAATCATTACAAACTCAAAAAGTAGGTGTTCCTGATAATGACAGCTTGAAATGGCTTGTAGAAAAAATAGGCGGAGGATTATCGGTTGCCACAGGTAAAGCTGGTACAATTACCATCTTTGAATCAAACACGATGCATGCTTCAACCAGCAATATGACTCCATATCCGCGAAACAATTTATTTATGGTATATAACAGCGTAGAGAATAAGCTCGTTGAACCTTTCTCAGGAGCTGGCAAAAGACCAGAATACATTGCCGTTCGTAAAACGACCGAACCGCTTGGAAAGGAAACCGTACTTAAATAGAAAAGAGGCAATTCAGCATTGTGCTGAATTGCCTCTTTATCATTATAATAACCCTACCATTTTCAATCCGTGAACTATACCATCCTCATCCACTGCTTTTGAAAGGTATCTCGCTGCTTTTTTCGTCTCTTCATGTGCATTTCCCATGGCTACACCGTGAGCAACAGTCGAGAGCATTTCAATGTCATTTAATCCATCACCGAATGCATACACATTCTCAGGATTGATTCCAAGCTTCTCAATCATTTTCTCAATACCCTTTGCTTTTGAACCACCTGCTGGCAGTACATCTACCGATAGAGGATGCCATCTAATAAAGTCAAAAGCATGGAACTTCTTCTCATAAAATTTTTCTTCTTCGTGCTCACAAAATAATAGTGTTTGATAGATATGTTCCATTTTGAAATAGTCAGGATCGTGAGTAGGAAAAGCCTCTACTTTTAATGTCCCGATACTTTCATCGATATGATCATGCTGTTCTACATTCGCCTTCATTTCTTTTTTTCCCATATAAACAAGAGGATGATCATTTGTAGCTGCAAGCTCGGTAATCTCCTCAAGCTTATCTTTATCAAGAGGGTTGCCGTAAATCAGCTCACCTTCCACTTCCACATATTGACCGTTATAGCTGACAAAGTTATGAATGCCTAATTCCTCACGCAGATCTTCATACATAAAAGGAGCACGGCCTGTAGCAATTGCCACTTCATGTCCAGCTTGCTTTAACTCTTTAATGGCTTCTTTTGTTGATTGAGGCAGCTTCTTATCATGGTCTAATAAAGTACCGTCAATATCAAAGAAAATGATTTTTTTGTCTGTCATGATTCCACTCCTATATACTCTATTTTTATAATAAAAAAATCTCTTACTCCAAAAGATTAGAGTAAGAGACATGCTATCTCACTCATTATAAAATAAATCTCCACTTATCCATTATAACGTAACAGACAAGCAACATGAAATTCATCTAAATGAGTTTATCTTATTTAGCTAATTCCTGATTATTAAGGGTTTCAGTAATTGCTTTTAGAGCTGCAATTTCATCATTACCAGAAGTTCTAATCTTAATTTCCGCCCCATTAGGGATTCCCAAAGCCATCACGCCCATAATAGACTTTAAGTTTACACTTTTTTCTTTATATACCAACTGAATGTCTGACTCGTAATTACCAGCTGTTTTAACTAATACAGTTGCAGGTCGAGCATGAATTCCAGTTTCATCTATCACTGTAAATACTTTTTCTGCCATTATTTATTCACTCCTATGTTAAAGATTTAAATGTTTCTACAATATTTTGGATTGTAAATCCATATTCCTTAAACAATTTGCCAGCGGGAGCTGAGGCACCAAATTTATCTACCGTAATATGATTCCCTTTATCCCCTATATATTTATGCCAACCAATTGAAGAACCCATTTCGATTGCAATCCTTTTATTTAAATGATCTGGCAGGACTTCTTTCTTGTATTCGATAGGTTGTTGATCAAATCGGTCCCAGCTTGGCATGCTTACAACTGTAACGAAGATTTCCTCTTTCTCTAACTCTTCTTGTGCGGAGATGGCTAGTGACACTTCTGATCCTGTTGCTAGTAACAGTCCTGTTGCTTCATTCTTAGCTTCTGATACAACATAAGCTCCTCTTTTTACGCCTTCAGCGACTACTGCACTATCAAGCTTTAGTGTCGGTACATTCTGCCTAGTAAGTACGAGAGCAGTTGGCTTATCTGAACTTTCTATAGCTATACTCCATGCAGCCACCGTTTCTTTTGCATCAGCTGGGCGAATCACCGACATACCTGGCATCGCGCGTAATGAGGCAAGTTGCTCTACCGGTTCATGAGTTGGGCCATCTTCCCCAACCGCTATACTATCATGGGTAAAAACGTACGTAATAGGCAATTTCATTATTGCAGCTAGCCTCATTGCTGGTCTTAGATAATCCGAAAATACAAAAAAGGTTGCTCCAAAAACTTTCAAACCTCCATGAAGAGCCATACCATTTAAAGCGGCCCCCATTCCAAATTCACGAACCCCAAACCAAATATTTCTCCCAGCATAATTTCCAGAAGCGAAGTTATCTTCCTTTGTAAGAAGAGTTTTATTAGAGCTTGCTAAATCTGCAGATCCCCCTAGCAATTGAGGAATAGAATATGCCAAAGCATTGAGTGCTTTTCCTGAAGATACTCTTGTAGCAATCTCTTCACCATATTGAAATGTTGGTAGATTGTCTCTCCAGTTATTGGGGAGCTCATCGTTGCTCACGGCTTCTAATTGAGCTGCTAGATTAGGGTAGGCTTTTTTATAGTCTTCAAAACTCTTCAACCATGAGGATTCTTTATCTGCCCCTTTTTCAGCAAGCTTTTGGTAATGAGTTCTCACTTCTTCAGGGACATGAAATGACTCGTCATATTCCCAGTTATAAGCTAATTTAGTTAAACTAGTTTCTTCCACCCCTAGTGGAGCACCGTGTGAAGAAGAGGTGCCCGCTTTACTAGGTGCACCAAAACCTATTGTCGTTTTTACCTCTATTAAAGTAGGCCGGTTAAGATCACTTTTAGCCTTTTGAATGGCTTGTTGTATAGCTTTTAAATCATTCCCATCTTCTACACGTAATACTTGCCAACCATATGCTTTAAACCTCTCTTCTACATTTTCAGAGAAAGAATGGTGAAGCTCACCATCTAAAGAAATATCATTTGAATCATATAACATAATTAGACGTCCTAGTTTCAGATGCCCTGCTAATGAACCTGCCTCAGCCGATACTCCTTCCATCAAATCACCATCACCACAAATGCTGTAAGTAAAGTGATCTACTATATTGAATTTCTCCTTATTGTATGTAGCTGCTATATGCCTTTCTGCCATTGCCATCCCTACAGCCATTGCAACACCTTGCCCTAAAGGTCCAGTCGTCGCCTCTACTCCAGGAGTATGTCCTACCTCTGGATGTCCAGGAGTCTTACTGCCCCACTGCCTGAAATTCTTCAGATCTTCCAAGGATACACCATAACCGAACAAATGAAGAAGACTGTATAACAACATCGATCCGTGACCTGCTGATAATACAAACCGATCACGATTGAACCAATTAGGATTAGCAGGGTTATGATTCATTTCATCAGCCCATAAGGCATAAGCCATTGGAGCAGCTCCCATTGGCATCCCAGGATGCCCTGAGCTAGCTTTCTCAATTGCATCTATAGAGAGTGTACGAATTGTATTAATAGCCAGTTGTGTCACCTCTTGATCAATTACTGTGCTCATTTAATCACTCCTTAATTTAAATAAGAGGATGTATCAACATTACTTGATTTTATCCTCCTACCTTTCTAAACAACTATTCAACTAAACTAATTGGACTTTGTATTTCAAACATTCTTACTTGAATTAATGAGTTTCAGCAGACTTCTTCTTTCTTGTAAAAAACAATTTATAAGTGGCTATACCTACAATTAATGTATTAATTGGGAATTGATATTGTAAATAGATTTCACTAAGGAACCTTCCATGTGGTCCTAATGCATAATCTACAAATCCCTCTACCATTTTATCACCATACTCTCTTATGATTGTTTTTAATAATAAAATATAATCTTAATTAAAAATTGCAAAGAACTTATAAATAACCCAGTTAATTAAATTCCCACCTTGATCAAGACTCGATACTAAATTTGTACCTTCTGGCAAGTTAAATTGGCCATTGACTGCCATTTCCGTATGAATAACAGCAATATCTGTAGCCATATAAAGTGTTAATGCAATTAAAATAGATCCTACAATGACGGAATGTACAATGTTTCCTCTTGCGGCTCCCACGATAAAAGCGACAATAAATGGAATTGTTGCAAGATCTCCAAACGGTAAAACATTATTACCCGGTAAGATAACAGCTAATAAAACAGTAATTGGTACTAAGATTAACGCAGTTGAAATCACGGATGGATGCCCAATTGCTACAGCAGCATCTAATCCAATATAAATGTCCTTCTGACCAAATCTTTTCTTTAAAAATTCACGCGCTGATTCTGAAACAGGCGTTAACCCTTCCATTAAGATCTTAACCATACGAGGCATTAACACCATTACACCAGCCATTGCCATTCCTATTTGAATCGTTTCTCCTACTGGATACCCAGCGAGTAACCCTAATCCTATTCCAAGAATCAGACCCATGAAAATCGATTCTCCAAACACTCCAAACCGTCTTTGAATGGATTCAGGATCTGCATTCCAGTTCTTGATTACTGGTGTTTTCTGTAGAAGTTTAACAAGCGGAATTCCAAGCGGAGCATATGATACAGTACTTCCAGTTGCTACAGATACACCTGGTAAATCAAAGTAATCACGTAACATTGGTGCAGTCCAATCTGCTATTTTCAAACAAGCTATTTGGAATAGTACTGCCGCAATCAAGCCTTGAATCATACTTCCCGAAATGGTATATACAATAGCTCCTGTAAAAGTGAAATGCCAGAAGTTCCATATATCAACATTCATTGTCTTTGTGGTGTTTGTTGCAAGCATAATTACATTGACTAATAGTCCCAGAGGTATAATAAAAGCTGCTATTGGTGAAGCCCAAGACATGGAAGCAGCTCCTGGCCACCCTACATCAATAACATTTAGTTGAATACCAAAACGATCAACCATGCCATTTGCAGCGGGACCTAGATTACTAACAAGTAAATCAACGACAAGGAAAATCCCCACAAATGCAACACCAATGATTAGTCCCGATCTGAAAGCCTTTCCAACTTTTTGTCCAAAGGCAATTCCAATTAAAAATATAGCAACTGGCAAAATAACCGTAGGCCCTAGTGCCAAGAATGATTGTAGAAACTCAACCATACGATCCATGAACGGATCCCCCTTTACCTAAACAATTTTCTCGCTTTCAATGTTTAGAAATTGAAAGCGAGAGACTGTGTGAATGAAGATTATGTATGTCTATTAATCTTCTATTATTTTTTCAATTCCTCTAAAATTTCAGCTTTCGCTTCATCTAAACCAATTCCTGTTAAGAATGCTCGAGCGTTAATTACTGGGAATGGATACTCTTTTTGAACAATTGTTGTGCTTATTAATAAATCAGCTGTATCTACATAACCACCAACTTCAGTGATTTTAATTTGAACTAAGTTAGCTGGAATGTTATTCTCCTTGCACATTGATTCGATTGCATCATTCACAATAGTAGAAGTAGCAATTCCTGCTCCACATGCGATTAAAATTTGTTTCTTTTTCAATTTAATTCACCTCCTTTCAATTCAACTTGTAGAAGATTTAGAAGTAGATCTTTTACTTTTGTCCTTGACTCTTCATGGGCAATTTGATTTAAAATACTATCATCTTGGAAAATTTGCATTAAGCGTTGCAATAATTCTAACTGTGAATGACTTTCATTCATGGCTAGCATGAATACTAATTTAACAGGCGTTGTTTCACCCTCTTCACCCATGATGACAAAATCAACCGGCTCCTTCATAATTCCTACACTAATTGCTTTCTCGTTTACATGCTCTTTATCTGTATGAGGAATTGCAACTGAGTAACCTTTTGTAGGAAGACCTGTAGCAAAATTCTTTTCTCTTGCCACAATCGCATCAATATAGCTTTCTTTTACAAGACCTTTTTCAAATAAATTACCTGCCATTACTCGAATCGCTTCTTCTGAACTTAATGCTTCTATATCTTTTAAAATTAATGTTTCATCAAAATGCATATTGTACTCCTCCTAATAAATATCATAAGCTTGGTATTTAACTTCAATATTTCAGTTACTCAAAAGCAATGTAAATGAAAGGAAATACCCTCAAGCAGATGTGAGATTGCTGCTGTCTTTCTCTTTCTATATTTATAGTAGCATCACACCAGCTCAAAATGTATCCGTTTTCATCCCCATTCATTGAACCTCGGTTGTACAACATTGTGATGATGTTTTTCAAAGAAAAAACAGCTTAGATATACAAGCTAAGCTGTTAAACTCTTGAATAACTTTTCCTTTTCACTTCTCTTCGATCAATATAAAGGACTTCGGATTTTGCATGAGAATGAACCCATTCCACTGCCTGATTGGCAAATGTCTTAGCTATTATTCGGTCTAAAGCAGATGGATTTTGTCCCATACAGAGTGCTTCATCAATTTGAATAACTTTCCAATCAACATCAAGTTCAGGAAGAGAGTACTCTGGAATGTTTGCCGCATATATTCTCTCATCAAATAGCAAAAATGAGTAGGTCAATCCATTGGAAAAATTATTCTTTAAAGACTGCTGAATCGAACAACTATTGTCTCTATTAAACTGATTTTGATTAGACTGACTTTCTAAATAAAATCCATCTACTGCGATAGAAAGATCTTTAAGCATCTTAGAAGGTGCTTCTCCCGGGATTTGAACACCAAATAGTCTTGGTATTGAATATTTGAGAGATTCGATTGTGTCCTTTATTTTTAACGTACTTTCAATAATAGAATTGAGGGCTGTATCATAACCAAGAGATAGCTCCGTCCATGTTATATTATTGTGTATTGATGCAGGTACAAACAAAAATTCAATCTGATTATTTACTTTTTTTAATTCCTTAAAAACATTTATCCCGCCAATAACAATTATCCGACTAAATAAATGAAGGTCTCCAATTAATCTTTCTAAGACATCGGAAGAAACCGTTTGCAATACAGGATAAGATGAAGCATATTCGTGAAGGTCTTTTGTATGCATTTTACCTTCGTGATCATTCCATTCGATTCCCACCACCTCATAAGAGGATAGTTGTGACAGAATTCTTTGAAGAAATTGATGTAATCCTGAAGGTGAATGATCTACATTAATAATTCCAATTTTGGTCAAGGCTATCACCTCTACATTTAGTTTTCACACTGCCTGGTGTGGGTTGTTGTAATTTTCATATACCTTTTAATATTATCATTCATTACTCATCATTAACCTAAGGTTTCATTCACTTTTGTGTCTAAATAACTGTGTAGCTTTGTGATAAAAATTCAAAAAAAGACACTTTATCCAATTAGATAAATAAAGTGTCAATTCAGTAAAAGTCCTATTGCGATTTAATCATCACCTTAATTTCATTGCCTTCAATTACTGCTTCAAAGCCTTTTCTCCACTCTTCTAAAGCCACAAATTTAGTAATCATTTTATCAACATCAATCTTGCCTTCCTCTAAGAGAAGCAATGCTTTTTCCCAAGAGCTCGGCTTTTGAGAACGTGTACCTATGTAGTTTATTTCTCGTTGTACAATAGCTTCTTGGTCGAGTGGATTGGTTTTATTTGCAAATATCCCAACTTGAACGAAAGTACCCTTTTTCTTAACGAGAGGCAACCCCTGATTTAAAGCCGCAACCGCACCTGAACATTCGAAGACCTTATCAACTCCATATCCATCAGTGTGTTTAAAAACTACTGCAGCTAAATCTTCTTTTAGGACATCAACTACAACATTAACACCTAATGCCTTAGCTAGCTCTAAACGATCATTATCCTTGGTGATACCCGCTAATATTACAAAAGCTCCTTGTGCCTTAGCCACTTGACATTGTAATAAACCAATTGGTCCTGGACCAAATATTAACACTACATCATCTTTATGAATCGATGTTTTCTCCAATCCAGCATGGACGCAGCAAGCAAGGGGTTCTGTTAAAGCGCCTGCCTCTAAACTGATTGTATCAGCTAGAACATGTACACTTTCTTCACGTGATAACACATATTCAGCCATACTACCGTTAACTTGAGTACCAATTCCTTTTCTATTAGAACAGAGGTTATAATCTTTCTCTAGACAATATTTACACTCCCCGCAAGTAGTAAAGGTCGTTTCACTTGTCACGCGGTCTCCTACTTTTAAATATTTAACATCCGGCCCTACTTCTACAATTATTCCTGAAAATTCATGTCCTAACACCACAGGAGTTTTTGAATTTTTGTATTCACCGGTGAACGTATGAATATCGGTACCACAAATCCCAGTAAAAGCAACCTTAATTTTCACTAAATCATTTTTAACTTTTGGTTCCTCCACTGTCTCTAATGACATCTTGTCATAACCAGCTTCTTTTTTTAATACTGCTTTCATTTTGATCACTCCTTATTTGGTAGAATTAATACTTTTCCATACGTTTCTTTTCGGTTGATCATCATATCGAATGCTTTCTGTGTTTCCTCAAGTTTGTAGCGATGTGAGATTAATTCTTTTAACTTAATCCGTCCATTTTGAATATATTCAATACTCTTTATCCATTCTTCCCCAGGAAAAGGAGCAGAATAGGAATTCCAAAATCCTTTAAGTGTTAATTCTTTTCTAAAAATGCTTTCGAAGGCGTGTTCTTTTAAAAGTACATCAGAGTAAGCAATGCCTAAATACCCCACTTTACCCTTTTTACGAGTAACAAGAAGACACTGTTCTTGCGTCACTTTGGAACCAGCACATTCTAATGAAAGGTCTACACCTTCACCATTGGTATATGATAAAACAGTTTCTACTAAATCTTCTTTTAGAGGATTAATTGTTCTCTCGCACCCCATCATTTTGGCCTCTTCTAATTTTTCATCGGATATGTCGATTGCAATAATTTCTTTTACTCCAGCAATCTTCAACCATTGAATAACTAGAATCCCAATTGTTCCAACTCCAAAAACAGCTGCTTTATCCCCAATACGAGGGTGTATATGTAGCACACCATGTAAAGCTACTGCGAGAGGTTCGATCATCGCAGCTTCCTCAAAATCCATTCCATTTATAGGTAATACATTAGTTGCTTTTATATTGACGTATTCAGCAAATCCACCAGGTGATTTCGACCCAAGCATTCCATGATTCTCACATAAAGAGAACTCCCCACTATTGCAATAACTGCACATCTTACAGGGGGTAAAAGGAATGGCCACAACTCTATCACCAACCTCAACATTTGTAACAGCATTCCCTCTTTCTACTATTAAGCCTGAAAACTCGTGACCCATAATAGCTGGCAAACTATACTTCCACTCTGTCATTAATTTATGGGTATCAGAGCCACAAATCCCCGCTGCCATTACTTGTACCTTTACTTCATCTTCCTTACAATGATCAATGTCTACTTCTTGATAGATAATCCTATTCTCTGAATGCAACACTGCGGCTTTCATAGTTCCTCCTATCACTGCTTATTTTTTAAAAGATTCAGTATTTTTCGATCCAGCTCTTCCATACCAACCCCAGATACATAAGCTGTTGCAATGATTGAAGGTATGTTATAGGCTCGCGGAAGAATGGTTGTCGAAATCACCAAACTTGCTCCGTCCTGGAGGGATGAAACCTCTGAAATCATGCATTGGATGACCTGAGCACGAACTTTCTGTTCCTTAAATAACGTTTCAACTCTTTCGCACACAATCGTTGAAGTAGCAATACCTGCTCCACATGCAATTAGCACCGTTGGAATACTCATATAATTACCTCCAATTTTTTCTACAGGGCAGTCTTGATCAATTGATGAATGTTCTCTGCATCTTCAGCATTCTTTATCTCATGAATAACTTCATTCTTTTCTGCTAATTTCATTAGTTGGAGTAGGGCTTGCAAATGTTGATTCTTATCGACTGCTGCAATAACTACGATTAAATGTATTCTCTCATTCTCTTTAAAAAGCAGTCCTTCCTTGATTTTTAGTAAGCTCATTCCCACTTTATGAACCCCATCATCAGGCCGAGCATGAGGAATAGCAACATTTAATCTAAGAACTATATTAGGTGTCATTTCTGTATATTGATTTTTCATAGCTGTAATATACTGCTCTGTTATTACTCCTTGCTCTAGTAAAGGTGCAGCTGCTAGTGAGAGTGCCTCTTGCCAACTCGAAACAGATTCTATTACCTGGATAGTATCTGATGTAATAAAATCAGTTAACTGCTCCCCTTTCTTTGTTGAGGTTTCCTCAGTAGCGACTTTAAGTGAAAAATATTCTTGAAGTGCTTTCTCAAGGCCTGGTCTTTCATGAATATCTGCATGTTTTTCAATTACGTGCATGAGCTGGTCAATTTTCACAACAGAAGAATTCAAACCAAAAATCACTTGCATTACTCTCTGTCTCAACTGCCTCTTTTCAAAATCTGTTATAAATTGATCGACTATAAAGAGATGTTTTTCTGTTTGTAGAGGGACTGGTGAAAAAACTAGATCATAGTCTAAATCTAATTTTTCAAATTCACGGATCGAAAATGCTTGATAGAAATAAAACTCAGGAAATAAATCTCGTAAAGTATTTTCCATCAGTCTTGAAATTGAAACTCCATTCGGACATACAACAGCAGCTTTTTTCTTAAAAGAAATCGTTTCCCCACTATTAATAAGGTGACCACCAATAAAAATAGTGATAAACATAATTTCATTTTCAGGAATGTCGGTTCCTATATAATCCTTGAACGGCTTAATTGAGTCTTTTACGATGAAATGAATAGCTTCAAACTCTTCGCTCACTTTATTGAGTATTGAATATTCCGTTGTAAGAGCATATTTGATTCGGTAATATGCAGGTTTCATATGCAATACTAATCTATCTAAAAGAGCGTCTTTTTCCTTAAAAATAATGCATGCTTTTTTCTCAAATAACTCTAAACTATCTCTTAAAGCTCTTTTTAAGTGAGGCAATTCACTTTCCGTTAGAAATTGGGATGTTAATACGTTAGAGGTTAAAAGTTGAAGCGTAATAAATAACCTCTCCTCCTTCGGGATATTCTCTATATCTTGTATTAAAATTTCCGCTGCCTCAAATTCTTTTGTATCGGATAACTCATCGTAGTGTATGTGATAGGAATCTTTTAATAAATTGCCCTTCTTAATTCTCTTTAATAGAGCTGCAATAATATAAGGTAGTATTTTAATTCGTTCGTCAATAAACTTTAATTCTAAACGATTTTCAACTTCAACCATTTGTTCCTTTATTTTTTCAATATTAGCAGAAGATAGTTGAACAAATTGCTGAATATAGATTTCTCCTTTATAGATGTTAAAGACTCCCCTTAAAACATCTATAAGCAGCCTCCGTTTATTCCACTCTGTTCCAACCACGTCATAGCCATGCATTCTAGAGTATGCAATTTCCAAATGATATTGGTTCACCATTTTTTGAGCTGCTTTCATATCTCGTAAAATAGTATTCTTACTAACTTGAAGCGCGCTTGAAAAGTGAATTAACGATAACTCTTCTTCACTGCTTAAAAGAATTAAGATAATAAACTCAGCACGTTCCTTTTCTGATGGAATATATTGAGTTGGTGAATTATTTTCTGTGTTATCTGCAAATAATTCAATTAATATAGGATTGACAATAAAATTACCACTGTTCGTTCTTGTAATAGTTGGGTAATTATTATCCTTTAGCCAGCTATTAATTTTACTGAAGCTATAACTGATTTGTCTTCGGGACAAACGATACTTATTTTCCAATTCTTTATTGGATATATCTGGATTACCGACAACTTTTTTTAAAATTGAGTTGCTCCTCTCATCTAGATACATAAGCTACATCCCCCTTGTTTAGTTTTATTTTAACAGCAAATAGATTACCTTTGATGACGCTTTCATTCTCATTTCTTGACTTCTCTTTGTGCAACGTGATGATACAATCTAGTCTCTATAAATTATTTATTTCGAAATAATAATTTATATTTATCCTAATAGATTACAGTAATTTGAAAAACAAAATCAAAATCAATTTTTGTCGCTATATTTGTTGACACTTTTATGAACCCTCTCTATAAGCATGATTTAAAAAAGAGGAAGCTTGACGGTTTAAAATACCTCAAGCTTCCTCCTCTTTTTCAAGATTGATTTCCTTTAGGCTTTCTCCTCTCCTCAACCAGTCTCTGAAATTCTCTTTCTAATTCCTCCGTTGGTTCGATACTCAATCGGCTTAAAACTTCAGATATTTTCGTTTCTAGAATAAGTGCCTGGTCTTCGCTCATATCTCGATTTTCTATTGACTCATATTGTTTATATTCCTTATAGGACCCATCAAAATATTTCAGCTGCTTGTGTTCAATCGCTATCACCTTTGTCGCCACATTTTCAAGAAAACGGCGGTCATGTGAAACGACTACTATACTTCCTTTATATTCTTTAAGCAATGATTCTAATGCCTCTACTGCCTGCATATCTAAAAAGTTGGTTGGTTCATCTAAGATAAGAGTATTGATATCACTTACAAACAACTTTGCTAATGCTACCTTCACACGTTCTCCTCCACTAAGCACCTTGACTGGCTTGTGGACATCCTCCCTTTTAAAGTGAAGTCTTGCGAGAACTGTACGAATGAGAGTTTCATTTTGTATAGATCCCTCCCTCACATTTTCTAATATGGTCTTTTCTAGATTAAGAATCGAGAGATCTTGACTGAAATAACCCATTTTAAGTGATGGTGAGAGCTTGATTCCTTCATCTGCTTGTATCAACTTTTTAATAAATGTGGTCTTCCCGCTGCCATTCGGTCCAATTACAGCTGCCTTATCCCCGCCGCACAGGTAAAAGCTGTTCGCTTCAAAGAGGAGCTTGCTTCCAGCGGTGCCTCGCAGGTTTTTTGTTCTAATCATAATCCTTCCATTAAATCGATCTTCATTAGGCAGCGTCATTTTCAGCTCGGCAGGTTCATTTGGCTTTTTAACTTTTTCAAGCTTATTAAGCCTTGTTTCTATTGATTTCCCTACTTGCTGAAGTTTTTTCTGCTTCTTTGCATAATAAGGTTTAGCTCCAGTAATACTGGCTTCTGAACGACTAATATTCTTTGGTTTTTTCGTCGCTCTTTTTGCTTTCTGTTCTTTTGCCTTTAATGCAGATTCCAGTTGTTTTTTCTTCTCTTCGTACTTCTCATAATCAGTCTCATGTTTACGCTTTTGAATCTCTTTTTGTTTAACATATTCCGTATAATTCCCTTTAAATTCATTTAACTTCTCATCACTTAGCTCCCAGATCTTTGTGCATACTGCATCTAAGAATGCACGATCGTGAGAAACAATAACTAAAGCTCCCTTCCACCTTTTTAATTTCTGTTCCAGCCATTCAATATGATCTGTATCTAGGTGAGTGGTGGGTTCATCAGCTAACAGGAGCTTAGGTTCCCTCAACAATGCTTGATTAATGTATTCTTGAGTTACCTCTCCCCCGCTTTTAATCGCGTCTGTCCGCTTTAATTGCGGCAATATTTCACATGTACTGTGCTTGATGACGCTGCCTTTATCAAATACAGTCTCTCCGGCCAGTCCTTTTAATAAAGTCGTTTTCCCACAACCGTTAGGTCCAACTAAGCCAATACGCTCACCATTTTCAATCTTTAAAGACTCAATGGTAAATAACGTTCGTTCCGCTACACTATGTTTTAGATTACTTGCTTCTAGCAACATGACACCATCTCCGTTTTCTATAATGTACTTGGAGACAAAGAAAGCCTCCTATCCTTGTTCAGGATAGGAGGCATACGTATAGCAGGGTGCACCAAATAATAGAGACTATTATTGATGTTATTCCAACTATAGAAGACCAATCCTATCCTGAAAACGATAATTGAGGCATCAATAAATAAAACAGGGAACACACCTGCTTTAACATGCCTTCAATTGGTTGTTTTCTAAAATAGGATTAGTACTTCATGTAATTGGGTCACCACCTGTCATCTAATTAATTTTACTGTATGACACCTTAAGAAAGTTGTCAACGCTTGATAACCCCACAAGATTATATGGTATAATTTAACAATAATTAAAGGAGTTGATAAGATGAGCGAGCAACAGAAAGATAAGGACATGTTGCTGAGCACCACGATTGGCATCATCGGTGATGTTGTACTATTTATCCCAAGATTAATCACGGGCTTTATTCGAGGTATTTTTTAAAACCTTACTCCGCTATTAAATGAAACCTGCCTGCTCCTTTCTGCGTATACTATTATATGCGAAAGGAGCGAGAACTTTGTATTTCCCTTCAAAAAAAGATACGTGGCTGACTATTTTATTGTGGGGTGTAATTCTCTTATTTATTATCACTCCCATTTTATCTATACAAATTGACCAAAGTCCTCTAACTCAAGTCTTTGAGATTTTTATTACGTCTCTCCTTGCTGTTTTTATCGCATGGATTTGGTTTAAGACTGGCTATATCATAGAGGACACTACCTTAAAAGTCGTATGCGGACCGTTTAAGAAAAACGTCCTTATACATGAAATTAATGGCCTTAGGAAAACGAAGAATCCATTTTCCGCACCTGCCCTTTCTATCGACCGATTAGAACTCAGCTATGGCAAGGTAAAAGTGTTAACGATCTCCCCAGAGGATGAAGCCGAGTTTATTCGAATACTGCTACAAAAGAATTCAGATATAAAATTATGGTATAATAAGCCTTCAACAACCAATCGATAGATGATGGAGGCAATATGTTAACTTTTGAAGAAAAACTAGCGATAATTGAATCTTTTCCAGAGCTTGAGCGCAAAGATGTCTCACTTGGCCGAGTTAATTTTCATTACAATGAAAGCTCATATGATAACAAGAATGTTGTGTACCACTTGCACCCGAATGGAAACGGGTTTGTGTACGCAGGGAGAATGACTGGGTATACGACCAATGACAAGGGTATGGTCAATATTCGTGACTTCACTGAGAAAGCTCTGCGTGCGACGATCCGTAAATCAATTCTTTCACTAACTCCTAAAGAGGAAGTGACCGATGAACCATTAGAGGAAACATGGATAAATGAGAATACGGTGACTCTTACTATTCTTAAAGAAGAAGACATGTGGAATGTATATGCTGATGATGACAGCTTAGACGGAACATTTACAACCTACCGGGAAGCCGCTAATTATTTAGAGGCTGAAGGGTTTGAGAGAATATGAAAAGTAAAAACGACTTATTTCTACAAATAGAAATAAGTCATTTTTTATTTGTTTGTATCTATCAATTAACCCAATTCAGAGATAACCTTTTGAAGAGCTGCCATGAACTCATTTCTATTTTCTAAACTTTACTAATTCTTGATTTATATCTTGTGTTAATGAATAGACATTCTTATACAAACGAAAAAGCTCTTTATATAGTCGGACATTGTGTTCTTGAGGAAGAAATTCTTTGTCTACTTTTAAGAAAGTATCAGCACATTCATTCAAGGAAGTGAACCACCCACAACCAACTGCAGCAAGCATAGCCGCTCCCATTCCTGGTCCCTGTTCACTTTGAAGCTTTACAATTCTTGCATTAAAAATATCTGCTTGCATTTGCAACCACACTTCATTTTTAGCTCCACCACCGGTTGAGATGACGGTATCGATTGTTTTACCATGCTTGCGAAAGATTTCAACAGATTCATTTAAAGAAAATGTTATCCCTTCAAGTACCGCACGAACAAAATCTTTTCGCTCATGTGAACTATCTATTCCGATAAAGCTGCTTCGTATCGTCGAGTCAACATGCGGTGTTCTTTCTCCGACTAAATAAGGTGTAAATAATAGACCATTTGCACCGACAGGTACTTCTGCTACCTCTGCTAATAAACTCACAAAATCCTCCTGTTTTGCAAATACTTCTTTAAACCAACTGAGACTATATCCAGCAGATAAAGTGACCCCCATCGTATAAAAAGCATCAGGAACACCGTGGTTAAAATAATGGACCGTGCCCTTAAAGTCTTTATCTTCATAAGTTTCATAAGATAACACAACACCAGATGTACCAATACTCGCTAACGTTTTCCCTTCTTCAAGTATGCCAGAGCCAATTGCCCCGCAAGCGTTATCTGCGCCCCCTGCAAATACTCGTGTATCAGGCGTTAATCCCGTTTTCTCTGCCACGTCAACAAGTAAGGTTCCTACTTCTTCATGAGACCCAACCAACGGCGGGCAAAAGTCTTGCGCGAGTTCAAACCGGTCACACATCTCGGTGCTCCACTCTTTTGTTGCAACATTGAGTAATAGTGTCCCCGCAGCATCTGAATAGTCCATATGAAGCTGCCCAGTTAACTTAAGGCGCACATAATCTTTTGGAAGCACGAATGTGGAAGCTTTTGCAAACAACTCTGGCTCATGTTTTTTCACCCATAGGATTTTAGGTAACGTAAACCCCTCTAGAGCTGGATTTTTCGTTAGCTCTAGTAGACGCTCTTCACCAATCGTTTCATAAATCTCCTCACATTCAGAAGTGGTACGGGTATCATTCCACAAAATTGCATTTCGAAGAGGCTGTTGCTGTGCATTTAGAAGGATCAGGCCATGCATTTGTCCTGAAAAGCTGATTCCCTCAACAGTTGCAGCATCTCCTGTGAAACCCTTCATCAATTCAGCTAACCCTGCTACAGTTTGATCAACCCAGTCTTCAGGATTCTGCTCACTATAGCCTGTTTTTTCATGAATTAAATCGTATTTTTTTGATACTTCTTTTGTTACCTCTCCCTTTTGATTAACAAGCAATAGTTTGACCGCACTTGTTCCTAAATCTACTCCGATCACATATTTCATCTTTATAACTCCTCCCCTATCTTACATTTCAGTAAGCTTTTTTATTTGTTGTTTGTTAATCTATTAAACAAACTAAGTGTTGAATATTTGATTAGAAAACAATACAATTCATTTATACTCTACTAGATAAGCGTTATAGACTAGGAGGTTACTTCACATGAGTCGGGCACTGTACAGTATTTTTGAATGGATTACACGCTTTGCTTACATAAATCTATTATGGATAATTTTCACATTGGCAGGAGGGATCATTCTAGGATTATTCCCCGCTACTGTAGCTATGTTTTCATTGGTTAGACAATGGTTGACAGGAAATTCGGATCAACCAGTCTTTTCATCATTCTGGCAATACTATAAGAATGAATTTTTTAAAAGCAACCGCTTAGGGATCGTAGTTTATCTACTATCTGCTGTGTTTCTTTTTAATCTTTTCTTTTTACAAGCGAATATCGGTGAACTATTTATATGGACATCTGCTCCTTTGCTTGCTGGATTGCTTCTGTTTGTCATTTGGTTGTTCTACCTTTTTCCGACGTATGTGCATTATAACTTGAAGGTGAGCCAGCTTTTCAAAAATTCCTTCTTAACGATGCTAGTCAGCCCGCTCCATACTTTAATCATCATCATTAGCCTAGGAGCCAGTTATTTCATATACACCGTTATTCCCGCTCTAGGTCTTGTTTTCGGGGCAAGTTTTTATAGCTTTATCACCTTATGGATTGTGATGCATTCATTCAGTCGCATCCAACAAAAACAAACCATGAATAAAATCACCTGACTTATCATAAGGCAGGTGATCTTTATTAGCCTTTGACAGCACTTGATGAAATCCCCTCAACAATTTTGTTGCTGAAAAATAAGAAAGCAATCAATATAGGTAATACGCTAATGACAAGAGTCGCTCCAATTGCGCCCCAATCCGTCATATATTGTCCAACAAAATTTTGTATCCCTACGGTTAATGTCTTATATTTATCTGAGCTGATAAATGTATTAACAAATACAAACTCATTCCAGTTATAAATCATATTGATAATGGCTGTAGTAGAGAGAATTGGTGCTGAGATTGGCAATAGAATAGTAAAAAACAAGCGATGCAATGAAGCGCCATCGATAATGGCTGCTTCTTCAATCTCTCTTGGAATCGTGTAATAAAACCCAAGAAGAATCATCATTGTGATTGGTAAGTTATATGCCGTATACGTTAAGACGATCGCCCAAGGATTATCGATCAAATTCACATTTAAAAACATGCTGAAAAGGGGAATTAAAGCTGAATGAATTGGGATCATTAAACCTACCATAAAAAGCCCTAGCACAAATTTATTTAATTTCCAGTTCATTCTCGTAATAACGAAGACTGCCATGCTTCCAAATAAAAGAGTCAGAAAAATTGATACGCCTGTGATCCAGACACTATTGAAAAAGTACGTTCCAATGCCACCTTCCCATACGCTTAAATAATTCTCCCATTTAATTTTAGAAGGGAGAGCAAAAGGAGAACCGGCAAAGATTTCACGATTGTCTTTTAAAGAGAAAAGAAACAACCAAATAATAGGGAAAATTTGAAATACAGCCACGATACTTAGACATAGGTAAAGAAAGAAATATCCGATACGCCCCATTATATAAACCTCCCTTTAATATTGAATCTCATCTTTATTAGCTGTCAGCTTACGAATGAAGATTGTTACGAGTAACGTGATAAGAAGTAACATAAATCCTACCGCACTACCGTAGCCAAAGTTATTATTTGCAAATGCTAGCTTATACATATATGAGGCCATTACTTCACTCGCACCATTAGGACCTCCGCCTGTCATAACCCAAATTAAATCAAAGTACTTAAGGGAACCCACAATCGCCAATACAATGGTCACTTTTACGACACCCATAATCATTGGAAGTTTAATGCGGTATGCAATTTGAAAAGGGGTTGCCCCATCAATTTTAGCTGCCTCTACGACTGATTCTGGAATGCCTTTTAAAGCTGCATAGTAAATCAAAATATAAAACCCTGCATATTGCCATAAAATAGGTATGAAGATTGAATATAGTACGATGTTCGGGTCCGCTAACCATAACGGAGGATTTTGCACACCGAACGCCTGTAGGATGGTGTTAAGCATACCGTTAGAAGGGTTATAAATCTTTATCCATAGCTGTGCAATCGCTACAGATGATAGCAACATAGGAATCAAATAGATTTTTCTTAATAAATCAGAACCTTTAATCTTTGAAGCTAGGATCATTGAAACTGCTAAGTAGATAACGAGACTAGCAGTTGAAAAAAGTGCTAATAAAAAGGAATGACCAGCACTTTCCCAAAACCTCGAATCTTGCAGCACGTTGATATAATTCTCCAAACCAATAAACTGCATTGTTCCTATTCCATCCCATCTCATCAACCCATAATACCCTGTAAGGACTAGGGGGATAAAAATAAAAATACCTAATAACAACAATGCAGGGAGAATGTAAAGAGATATAAACCATTTATTTGACATGACTTTGTTCATATCAATGAACCCCCTAAAAGAGAATCGAAAAGGACATTCCAGTTTGGAAGTGTCCTTTTCGTGTGACTACTGGATGACTCAATTTTTTATTATTCAGCTGAAAGAGCAGCTTCATGTTGAGCTGCAAATTCTTCAGGCGTGATGGAACCCCCGAAGAGAGCTTGAATTAAATCTAAGTGAGTTTGAGCTACAGAGGCACTCATTTGTACATCAGCATAAAGCGTTAAGTTTGTTGCATCATTTAAATCTTGTAAAACTTCAACATACATATCCGGAAGGTCAAGGGAATCACCATCAACAATAGTAGCTGGAATTACACCCGCTTCACTAACCGCACGCTCGCCCCACTCTTCTACAAAGTAAGCTGCAAATTGCTTTGCTTCTTCTTGAACATCAGACTCTTCACTCACGAATAAGCCCACACCCGGCCCACCTACAAAGCTGTTTGTGTCACCTTCTCCGTCCACAGTTGGAAACTTGAAGTAGCCAACACTATCTCTAAATTCCTGAGGTACACTCTCGTTTGTAGTGTAGTTAGGTAAATCCCATGTTGCAATCATATACATAGCTGCTTGTTCATTCATAAACATGCTTTTTGCTTCTTCATCAGCAAGACCATTAAATCCACTTGAGAAGGAATTATTATCTACTAATTCTTGTACTTTTGCCGCTGCTTCTACTAAAGCAGGGTCTTCAAACGAACCAGACCGGTTAATAGCATTTGTTAATACATCAGAACCACCAATGCGATCTGCAAAGTACATATACCACATTGATCCTGTCCATCGATCTCTGTTTCCAAGCGCAATTGGCTCTACATTATTTTCATTTAATGTTGAAATTACTTGTTCAAGCTCATCATATGTTTCTGGAGCTTCTAATCCATACTCATCGAAAATCACTTTGTTATAGTAAACATAAACGGTATTTAATTCTAAAGGTAGTCCGTATGTTTGGCCATCTTTTTCATAGGCTTCTAGTGTTCCTGCAACAAATTCATCTCTTAAACCGTCTTCTAACATGTCATCTAATGGTGCAAATTTATTCCCATCGACATATGGATCTAAATAACCGGCTGCCCATGTCATTCCTACATCAGGAAGTTCATTTGATGAAGATAAAATGGTCATTTGATCTTTGTATTGTTCATTACTTAAGACCTGTAGATCAATTGAAATAGTTTCATTCTCTGTCTCAAAATCTTCAATGATCTCATTTACGATACGGTGATGTTCAGCAGAACTACCTGGTGGCCATAGGTGCATAAATTGAACCGTAGCTGAATCTCCTTGACCCCCAGTTGGTTCACTAACTCCGCCCTCACCACTACTAGAATCTGAGCAGCCTGAGGCAACCAATACACCAGCCATCAAAGCAAATAAAGATGTAACCGCTTTCCTTTTGAACATTACGAAACCCCCCTTAATTTTTAGAAAAGTCAGATGTTGCAAACTACAAAATTAGAATATCACTAAAAACATCGTTTGTCTAGTGGATAAACTAAGTGTATAATAAATTTATAAATGGTATACTCTAGCTAAAGGAAGCGTTTACACTTCTATTGTATCTCTTTGATTATTAGAGCCATTATCTTTACTCAGCCCTCTACTTCCTTTGCAGTTTAGAGGTAATTTGTTAGTCTATGAAAAATACAGTTGTTAAAAAACTTCAAAAGAAAGTGTGGAGCAGACAATGAAAATGATTCAAACGTTCAATCAACACGTTGTTAAAAAACGTAACAAGTCTCTCGTTCTTCATTCTATTAAAGAATCCTCCCCTATCTCAAGGGCTGATATTGCTCAAAAAACTGGCCTAAACAAAGGAACGGTCTCTTCTCTTGTCAATGAATTACTAGAAGAGGATTTAATCCTAGAAACAGGTCCTGGCATTTCAAGTGGAGGTAGAAGACCTGTTATGTTGCTATTTAATCAATCAGCAGGATATTCAATTGGTCTTGATATTGGCGTTAATTATATTCTTGGTACGCTCTGTGACTTGCAAGGGAATATTTGCAATGAAAAGCTAATTAAGGAGACGAACCTTTCATTTGACCAAACGACTGAGATCTTATTTGAAATAATTAATGAATTAATGGCCGCTGCGCCTGCTTCCCCTTATGGCATTGTCGGTATCGGCATAGGAGTACCAGGAACGATTAGTAAAACAGGAGACATCTTGCTTGCTCCTAATCTAGGCTGGAAAAACAAAGATTTACGTACTGTTATTGAAGAGAAGTATCACGTACCAGTGAAGATTGAAAATGAAGCTAATGCTGGTGCTTATGGAGAACAGAAATTTGGAGTCGGAAAAGAAGCCAATAATCTTGTATATGTTAGTGGCGGCATTGGAATTGGCGTCGGGCTCATTTTAAACGGTGAACTTTATAAAGGGCACAATGGTCTTTCAGGAGAGCTTGGCCATATGACGATTAATATGGAAGGTCCTACTTGTACTTGTGGAAATAAAGGCTGTTGGGAATTATATGCGTCTGAAAGAGCTCTACTAGAGATGGCCTTACAGCATGGAATCATCCTTGATAACGACCAACCGATTACACTCGAAGCACTTGTTACACTTGCTGAAAGTGGAGATAAAAAAACCATTCACCTGATAGAAAAACTTGCCGACTATTTAATTGTCGGTATCAATAATATTGTGAATTCATTTAATCCAGAACAGATCATTATCGGTAACCGGCTTGCTGCACTAGAAAGCTGGCTTCTCGAGCCACTAAAAAACAGAATAGAAAAACAAGTGTTATCCACCCATCAAGAAGATTTACACATTCATTTCTCAGAACTTGAAAAACGCTCTGCTGCTCTTGGTGTTGCTGCTTTTTCAGCCGAGAATTTTCTAGCAATTAATGTAGAAGAAGCGTAACAAATAAATTTATTGATAAACCAATCTTAACTAAGAGGTGAAACGTTATGACAACCATTCAAAACCCAATTTTAACAGGATTTAATCCAGACCCGAGTATTTGCCGTGCCGGAGAAGACTATTATATTGCTGTCTCTACGTTTGAGTGGTTCCCTGGTGTTGGAATCTACCACTCAAAAGATTTAAAGAATTGGCGCCTCATCTCTCGTCCACTCAACCGCCTCAGTCAATTAAATATGATGGGAAATCCTGATTCAGGTGGCATTTGGGCTCCTGCACTCTCTTATAGCGACGGGAAATTTTGGTTAATCTATACTGATGTAAAAGTTACAGAAGGACAATGGAAGGATTGCCATAACTACCTCGTCACATGCGATACGATTGATGGGGAATGGTCAGAACCGATCCACATAAACAGCTCAGGATTTGACCCTTCTTTATTCCATCACGATGACGGTAAAAAGTATTTTGTGAACATGGTTTGGGACCACCGTTTGTCTCATCACAATTTCTATGGCATCGTTTTGCAAGAATATAGTGTTGAAGAAGAGAAGCTGATCGGCAAAAAAGAAGTCATCTTTAAAGGAACCGATATCAAATTGACCGAAGCTCCTCACCTCTACAAAATAAATGGTTATTATTATTTATTAACAGCAGAGGGTGGCACTAAATACGATCATCAAGCTACAATTGCTCGCTCTAGAGACTTGTGGGGACCATATGAAGTTCATCCAGAAAACCCATTGATTACGTCGTTTCCAAATCCAAGAAACCCTCTTCAAAAAGCAGGCCATGCATCGATTGTTCACACTCATACAGATGAGTGGTTTCTCGTTCACTTAACAGGACGACCATTACCTAGAGAAGGGCAGCCCCTGCTCGACCCTCGTGGTTTCTGCCCGCTCGGCCGCGAAACGGCTATTCAACGTCTTGAATGGAAAAATGACTGGCCTTATGTAGTAGGTGGAAACGAGCCTTCCTTTGAAATAGAAGGACCCGCAATAGAAGAGGTGAAAGGGGAAAATGATATTCTAGAGAAAGATGATTTTGATCATGAAGAATTAATTCTTCATTTTCAGACTCTCCGTATTCCCCTTAGTGAGAAGACATTATCTCTTACAGAAAACAAAGGTCATTTGCGTCTATACGGAAAAGAATCTTTAACATCAAAGTTCACTCAAGCATTTGTAGCAAGGCGCTGGCAGCATTTTGCGTTTAGTGCAGAAACAAAAGTATCATTCATGCCTCACTCTTTCCAACAGGCAGCAGGCCTAGTAAACTACTACAATACACAAAATTGGACTGCTCTCCAACTAACATGGCATGAGGAGAAAGGCAGAATTCTTGACCTAACTACATGTGATAACACTACATTTGATCAACCTCTTAAAGATAATGAAATTCCAGTTCCAGATGATGTGGAGTATGTCTTTATGCGTGTTGATGTCAATACGAACACCTACCGATATTCGTATTCATTTGATGGAGAAAGTTGGTTGGTCATTCCAATTGACTTTTACTCTTATAAACTATCAGATGACTACATCCAAGGCGGCGGATTTTTCACAGGAGCATTCGTTGGGATGCAATGTCAAGACACTTCCGGAGAAAGCCTTCCCGCAGACTTTGATTACTTCATCTATAAAGAAAAAGAATAAAAGTCTTACCACATGTGCTGAATGCATATGTGGTTTCTTTTCACGAAAAAAAGAACCACTTCTAAAAGTGATTCTTGTTAGCTCCTACTCTATAGAAAAACGATAGGCAGTAGTCGTCTTATACTCCTCGTCTTCATCCAGAACGATCGAAGGAAAGGAAGAATGGTTGATTGCATCAGGGTGGTGTTGTGTCTCTAGACAAACCCCTAAATACTTGTTCGCTTCTACCCCTCTCATAGTAAAGGTAGGCTTCATCATATTTGAAGTGTACAATACAACAATTGGTTCATCTGTTTCAATAGTAAGCTTCCGTCCACTTTGAGGTTCAACCAAGCATATTTCTTCTTTTTGGTTTCTACTTAAAATAAGAGGATGATCATAACCTCTACCAACGAGCAGGTTTTGTGAATGCCTAGATTTCACTCCATCTTCCAAAGGTCTGCCTTCTCTAAAATCAAATGCTGTACCTTCAACTTCTGCTATTTCACCCGTTGGGATCAACGAGTCATTTAATGGTAAGAACCGATCACTAGCGACCTTTAATTCATGGGAGAGGATATCTCTTTTAATCGCTCCACTTAAATTAAAATACGAGTGGTTCGTCATATTTACCACGGTCTTCTTATCAGTCGTTGCGTAATAAGAGATGATAAGCTCATTATCGTTTGTTAATTGATAGGTAACGGTAACCTTCAAGTTACCCGGATACCCTGCGAATCCATCAACTTTTTCATATGTAAATGAAAGAATCGACTCATCTTCTACATTTCCCACATCCCAGATCACTTTATCAAAACCATTCGGTCCTCCATGAAGATGATGCTTTCCTTCATTTGATGGCAGCTGATAGTGTACACCGTCTACAATAAAGCTAGAGTTTGTTATTCTTCCTGCTACCGGTCCTACCACCGATCCAAAGTAAGGAGAGTGTTTGATATATTCTTCTAATGTATCAAAACCTAATACAACATTTTCAATTACCCCATTCCGATCCGGCACACGAATTTCTGTAATCGTACATCCATAGTTAAGACACGCCACTTCCATTCCATTGTTATTACTTAATCGGACTAACTTCACGGATTGACCGTTTAGCTCACCAATAACCTCTTCTGTCCTAATCACCATTCTTCCTATCCCCCTTTTCAAAAAAGAGGCTGAGGACCCATAAGCCCTCAGCACACATTCCTTACTTTACCGTAATATTTGCAAATGTCTCTAGCAAGTATTTATTGACAATTGATTTCAATTGTTCTTGTCTACCAGATTTGTTGTTTATCTGCGTTAATTGCAGAGCATGTTGCTCAAGCTTATGGAAATCCGTTTTTCCTTCAACAATGTCACGTCCGATTCCATTATTGTAACTGCTGTAACGATCCGCAATGAAGTCTTCTAACACTTTATCATCAATTAAGCGTTGGGCCACTTTTGCACCGATTGCAAAGGCATCCATCCCTGCAATATGAGCATGGAACAGGTCATCGGTATCAAATGATCCACGTCTTACTTTAGCGTCAAAGTTTAAACCGCCAGTTCCAAGACCGTCATTTTTCAAAATTTCATACATAGCTAGAGTTGTAGAATACAGATCCGTAGGAAATTCATCTGTGTCCCATCCTAGTAATGTGTCACCTTGGTTCGCATCCACTGAACCTAACATACCATTGATACGTGCCGTACGTAATTCATGTTCGAAAGTATGACCAGCAAGTGTTGCGTGGTTAGCTTCGATATTAAATTTAAACGTATCCTGCAGGTCATATTTTTGTAAGAATGCAAGACCTGTAGCGACATCAAAATCATATTGATGCTTTGTTGGTTCTTTTGGTTTTGGTTCTATTAAGAACTGAGCATCGAAGCCAATTTCATTTGCATAACTTTTCGCCATATGAAAGAAGCGTCCCAGATTATCAAGCTCAAAGCCCATATCTGTGTTTAATAATGTATCGTACCCTTCACGTCCGCCCCAAAATACATAGTTTTGTGAACCAAGCTCCTTACCAACTTCTAGACCTTTTTTTACTTTTGCAGCGGCATAGGCAAATACATCGGCATTCGGTGCTGTAGCAGCACCATGCATCCAACGTGGGTGGGTAAACATATTCGCTGTGTTCCAAAGTAATTTAACCTTGCTTGTTTTCATATACCCTTTGATCATTAACACAATTTCATCGAGATTTTTAAATGTCTCGCTTAATGAATCTGATTCTGGAGCTACATCAATATCATGGAAACAGAAATATGGTACATCAAGCTTTTCGAAGAATTCAAATGAGGCTTCAACACGTGCTTTTGCTAGATCCATTCCTGTAAAATGGTTGTATGGACGAACGGCAGTACCCGCTCCAAATGGATCATTCCCTTCTCCTGTGAAGGTATGCCAGTATGATACCGCAAACCGAAGATATTCTTCCATTGATTTTCCATTAAATTGTTCTTCGGGATTGTAATATTTATAAGCAAACGGATTGGTAGAATCAGAACCTTCAAATTTAACCTTGTTCACATTATCAAAATAGCTCATTATTTATTCCCCCATTATTAAGGTTTAGTGGTAACCGCTTTCAATAATTGAATTATATCACCAGTTACTTAGTTTGTCTATCGAACGTACAAAGTTTATTTCAATAAAAAAACAAGCCTTTAGAGGGGACAAAATAGTCTAAAAAGCAGCTTCCATAAATTGAAGCTGCTTTTTTATATGATTTAATCAGCATTATAAAGTTGATAAACCTTTCGAACCTTTTCTTCAAACGTTTCGATTGGAACAAATCTAGCTTCTCTTATCGTCTCTTTTCCATCGATAAATAGGAGCAGAGCAGGAACTGTGAATATAGACAACCTGCCAGCTATTTCTTCTAGTTGATCCGCATTTACGAATCCTTGGTTAATCAGATGGAATTCCGACAATACTTCTTTAACTTGCGGCAGCAAGGCATGGCATACACCGCAATTCGTCCTTGATACGTAGACGAAACTAAATTTGTTCTCTTGTATAAACTCATCTACCATTTCAATTGTAGTTAAATCCTTCATCCGTTCCCCTCCTTTTTGTCCTTATTTTTATCGTAACACAGAACGGCAAGGGGTATTCATTTCTAAACATCATCTAATTAGAGTTAAAGGAATACTTGAACCCCGCTTTACATGAGACTATTGCAAAAGCCCTCCCTGCAATAATTGTTGATTTCCACTGCAGGCACACGCTTTCCACGGGCGGTCCGGGAGCTTCCTCGTCGCATTGGCTCCTGTGGGATCTCCCTGGTCACGCACATCCCGCTGGAGTCGGTGCCTTCCGCTACAATCAACGGAGGAAGGATGTTGTTAAGTTGCTCCCTCAATATAAGCAGCTGTTCAGTGACCTTAGCAGATGAACCCAAGGATGTCTGCTTTTATTAATTTGAACTGAACCATAACTAAATCGCTCCACTTGATAATTATTCAATGCAACCCCTTAGCGGATGAACTATATGGAGACTTCTGCAGGGACTAGAGCAGGAGTGAGATCCCACAGGGCATTAGCCCGAGGAAGCTCACTAGCTCCCCGCGAAAAGCGAAGTATAGTTCAGGAGCGAAGACTTTGCTGTAACCCATGTTTGAGGCATTTATGTTAGAGAGATCTTGAGCGGTGCCTAGATCAGGGATGAGACCCCGCAGCTCACCGTGGAAAGCGAGGCATATTTCAGAAGCGGCGGGCTTACACCTACACTACATTTTAGGATTTTCAGTTGAACTGAACTGCGGCATAACTCAATACTGATAAATTTCCAAAAGTATAACCGGCACATATATGCAAAAAAGCGAATCCTTAAAAGGATTCGCTTTCTACATTTAACGTTCTTCTAAACGTGCAATACGCTCATCAAGGTCTGGGTGAGTAGAGAATAATCTCATCACTCCACCTTTTCCGTTAATTTTCATCGTTTGAACAGCACTGTCATTCGTACGATCATGTACATTCGCACGGTCTACATATGCTTTAAGTGAACGTAGGGCATGTGCCATTTTATCACGTCCCGCAAGATCCGCCCCCCCGCGGTCAGCATGGAATTCTCGGTGACGGGAATACGCACTGACAACAAGACTTCCAAGGATAGAGAAGAGGATTTGGAAAATTATAATAGCAGCAAACTGAACAATCCATTGTAATTCCTCACGTGCAAACCTTGAAACGATAATCGCTACAATACGCGAGAAGAAGACAACAAATGTATTAATTACCCCTTGCAAGAGCGTCATCGTCACCATATCTCCATTCGCTACGTGAGCGACTTCATGGGCAATAACGCCTTCAACTGCATCATCATCCATCGTATTTAATAATCCTTGCGAAACTGCAACAAGCGAACGTTTTTTTGATGGTCCTGTAGCGAAAGCATTGACCTCTGCAGATGGATAAATACCAACCTGCGGCATATGAGCTAATCCTGCAGCACGTGATAGACGATGCACTTTCTCTACCACTGCGCGTTCTTCGTGAGTCAAATTCCCATCAGGATCTAGAATCTTTACTTTCATCATCATTTTTGCAACAAAACGTGACATTGCAAGGGAGATAAATGCCCCTGAGAAACCTACAAGCAAACTGAATACACCAAGCGCAATAAAGTCAATTCCAACACCAGGAGCACCTGTTTGGAATGATCCATTTATTCCCGTATAGGTCGTTATGAGTGACCAAACAATGACGATGGTCGTCATAACGAGAATATTTGTGACAATTAATAATAATAATCGTTTTCCCATTCTTCATCCTCCAATTACATTAATATGTGCTAGTTTAACACGACTATCTAATAAAGGGTGTAAAAATGATAACAAAAACGTGAACTAACTGCCGCCTACCATTGCAAATGGAATTTCTTCGCCATTTTTATATGCGTTGATTTCCTCAATTGGTTTATCCAACTTAACAAGATACAAACGGTGGTTATTAGACTCTTCTTCTGCTTGCTCTTCTTCATAATAAATGTTTAATACATCCGCCTCGCGCTCTATATTAAAATTAGAAATGTGCAAAGGTCTTTCTCCTTGGGTGAGATGACCGCTCGTTACATAGACATAAAAGCTGTCATCATTATGGAAGAAGAGATAAATCCCGTTCTCTGGCTCTGCTTGTTGAATGAATGCATCTAGATTGGATTCTACATGATCAATCGAGACTTCAGAGTAAGTCAGATCATTCCCGCAACCAGTTAAAATTATGAGCAGAACGAAAGTCAATAATAAGATGAAAGGTAATTTTTTCATCACGGCAGCTCCTCTTTTTTAGTTGTCACCCTACCTTGTATGTACGGGTGACATCGAATAAGGTTTCAATTTTCAAATGATATATTCAACCTCAAATTCAGTTGATAGTAACTCCCTTTTATCAAAATCCCAATCGAACAGTAATATCGCTGATTCTCTTGAATGATGGGCAAGCAAGTGTACCCCATGATCAATCACTAGACTTTTAGCTTCCCAAAAAGTAACAGTTTCATCTTCACCTGTACGATTACATACAAACATCGGCAGACCGGTATCTATTGTTCTAGCTTCCCACTCTCCATTTGGCCCATGCAGCCCCGGTCCCCAGGAAGATGGCGCAATAAGGATTTCCGCTCCTTTATCTCTAAGAGCTACAGCGTTCTTTTTTGTGTAGGAATCAGCACAAATGAGAATACCAGCGTTTACATGATCAATTGTTATTGGTTGAAGACGCTCTCCTGACGAGGACCAATCATCCGTTACACTTGAAAGCTTCCTTTGTCTTCCGATCAGCTGCCCCTCTCGATTAATGACAAATACTGAATTAAACAATTCCCCTTTAGGATCTTTTTCAGGTGCCCCTATAAAGAGGGTTACTGCTGAAGACTTAGCCACTTCCATTAAACTAGACATCCATTCATCTGGCTGCTGCTCAATCCAATCCGTGCCGCATTCTTTTGTGAATTGAAGTCCGCTGACAGCTAGCTCTGGAGTAATAATCCATTCTGCTCCCTTTTCAGCTGCTTTTTGTACGGCTTGTGTTATGAGGCTTTGATTTATTTCAACCTCTCCGGCATTAAGTAATAAATGCAGCATAGCTATTTTTTGTTTGTTCATGATTCATCTCCATTCTTCATTCCTTAAGAAAAAGCATCTCTGTGTGACAGAAATGCTTCTTTAAACATGCTTTTGATCTTTACTCACGTGTCTGGCATAATCTATTTTCTTTGTTTCAAGATCAATCTTCTTGTGTTCTAATTCTAGTTCTAACCGTTTTATATCGTAATTCATTTTTCTTTTATATCCGTTATAAAAGAGCGATAATGCAACAATAACTATGATAAATAGATACATATCTTCCATTTAATCACCCCACTCTCCTGCTGCTAGATAAAGGGCGACTTCTCTAACTCGCTCATCTGTACGAGCCTCAACCGCTTCACGATCTTCGGTATAAGTGTATAGGGTATCACCATTTATTAAATGATCAGAAAGTGTTAACAAACCTACAGCTCGTTTATTAAAGTACTGAGCTGCTGCTATGGTCACGGCCGTTTCCATATCTACTCCTATACACCCTTTACTAGCCCATGCTTTGATCAGATCCTTTGTTTCAAGCAGCAGGGTGTTAGTTGAATAAATAGAACCTGTAGTATAGCTGTACCCTTTGTTTTCACAATACTTCACAGCTAATGCAACAAGCTCAGGATCTGACTTCACCGTTATTTCGCCAGTCAAATAGGAAGTTGAGACCCCATCCCCCATCACAGCTTCCGTTACAATGAAAATATCTCCATACTTAACTTCTAATGACAATCCGCCGAAATAGCCTGTTTGAATAAAGACCTCAGTCCCGCTAGCCGCAAATTGATGAACGATATTTACAGCCATAGGCGCTCCGTATACATTGGCAAAACCTACTTGCGCCCCCTTGTGTCTGCCCATTACACTATTCCACTTCGGCAGCCGCATTTCCTCTTTTAATATATCTCTCCATTGAGTGATGTTCTCTTCATGCTCCCATTCCCCGTGAATGATAAATGAAACAGGAACATCAGCTTTACTTATTTGTAGTGCCTTTAGCCAATCCGCTTGTGAAAATTCACCGTATAGTTTCATGAAGTCTCCTTTCCTAATTATCTATTTAGAACATCTCTTACTATTAAAAAGGGAGCCACCACATCTTCATGTCATTGCTCCCCGTTATCTATCTTAGTCCTTCTACAATTTGCAGTGCTTTTTCTTTAGTTATAAGATCATTTTCAGGATTAAATCTATATAACACATCACCTTCTTGCCATGAAATCATTTTTAATGTATGATCCCAAATTAACAAACCTGGAGATTCTCTAACTGTTAATTCTTCTTCATTTCCAAAGACTGCTGCTAGAGGCTCATCTCGTTTAAATACCTCATATGAAAATAAGTGTCGGCCTTCTGCGTCTCTGTAAGTAAGTGTTACACCCATTTCATCCTCTGGTCTAGGGTACATAGTGGCCTCATGAAAATGATATTCTTGCGTCGGTGTTAAGATGTCAAATCCTGTCTTCTCCTTTGCTTCTTCTAAGTCAACCTGCTCATTTGAAACAAGATCATCTAGAGAGACTGGTTCGAAATCAATTGTATCATCAATGAGAAAGAGCGACTCTTCCATTTTAGGATTTATGTCAAAAGCAGCTGCTTCACTTGTCATCCATTCCTCATCAAATACAAAATCCGTCTTCAGCAACACCCAATTTTCTTTATCAATCCAAAGTTCCATTTGATCGTTATCACTTTGTTTTGAACTAAGTTCCAGTACAAATACTTCTCTATCTAGAAGCTTGGCTTCCTCTTTTACTTTAATGTCGTAATGATCATGCATTGCTTCAAGCATCTGCATCATCGACTCACGAGGTGTCTGTGTTAAATAGGATGCCGTTTCCGGTGAATCATACGTGATCAGCTGTTCTTCTTCATAATCTAGCAGGACATGTCCAATGTCACTGTAAAGCGAAACATAAACAAGTTTCTCTCCTTCATACATTTCTGTACGAAACTTGCCATCCGCCATCCGCCATTCTTTCATAGTAAATGGATCACCGTCATTCCCCTGATAATCCGTTTCCATATAATAAGAGATCGCCGTTTGATTTGCTTCAAGCATACTTGCCATGACCTCGTTGCCGCTTAACCCTCTCATCTGACATCCGCTAACTATAATAAGGAGTATACTCATGACCCCAATAGCTACATTTTTCAATCTCATCCCCCCGCTATTCTTCTTTTTTTAAGGCGAAATAAAAGCAGCTGCCAACCCCTAATGTAGAAGCAGCACCAATCACACCGCCGTGCAGCTCTATTAGTTGTTTACTAATCGCAAGACCAAGTCCAGCTCCCTTTCCCCGATCCTTACTTCTTGCACTGTCTGCTTGATAAAATAATTTAAACACATGAGTAAGGTCTTCTTTCGTTATGCCTGACCCCTCATCTTGTACGATAAAATAAATCCAATCATCATCTACCGGCACATCTGACGGCAGGAGATCTCGCTTAGTCGTGGCCGTTAATTCAATCTTTTTCCCTGTTTTCGTATGCCTGATTGCATTAGTCACAAGATTATCCATCACTTGAACTAGGCGATCGACATCACAAAGAATGTCACATGGCTGGACGTCAATTTGAGTGATGAGTTCAATCCCATTTTGATGACACACTTCCGCGTATCCATCCACTAACATCTCTGCTACTTCTTCTCCATCAACGACCTGTCTATTTAACTCCAAACTGTTCATCTCAAGCCTAGAATACAAAAGAAGATCTTCCACGAGTTTTTCCATATAGTTAGCTTTTCTAATAATCACATCCCGGTACTCTTCTTGCTTCTCGGGATGGTGAGCTAATCCTTCTGCATAGGCTTTTATAGAAGTTAAGGGGGTGCGCAAATCATGCGAAATGGCAGCTATGAGTTTTTGCTTCACCTCTTGAACCTCTTTAATCTCCCCACTCATCGTATAAAACCCTTCAAGCAGTTCACTAAATTCATCATTCATTCCGTAATCCGCTTTCCTCTTTGGAAAGGTTCCTGCCCCAAAATGTTTCATCTCTTTTACTAGAGTAGTCACAGGTCTTACGATTCTCCGCCTGACTAAGAAATGCGTAATCAGTAATGTCAAAATAAGCACGCCAATCATAAAAAGAACCGTATAAATGGAGCCCCGATCAATTTGTTTCATCAATTCTGTTCTCTCTTTTTTAATTTCAAAATAGCCAATGATCTCATCTTCATAATAAACTGGCTCCTTATACGTAAAATGAGAAAGGGATTCCTCTGTTTCGTATAAGCCTTGCATTAATTGGTTTGCAGGGACGGCACCAGTATACAACGTCTGCCCATTAATATTTAAAAGGACTTGGCGGTCTTTTGAATAAATATGTACAATTTCATCCTCATTGACTTCACCCGCTAGGGCTTCTTCATCTACTGGAGGAAACTGATAAAGACGAGGATTTTCTTTTAAGGTGGAGGCAAGATGATGAATGCGAATAGAGGTATCTATATATTCTTGAAATTGTTCACGTTCAATCCAATCATTTATGTAGCTGATAAAGAAATAAGTCGATACAAAAGGGACCACCATCACGACACATAAAAGGAGAAGAAGCCAGTTACGAATCTTCATGTTTTTGACCTATAAATTTATAGCCTATCCCCCACACTGTATCAATAAAACGGGGGTGCTTACTGCCGTCGCCTAACTTTCGACGTACATTTTTTATATGAACCGTTACTGTACGAATATCATCCGCATCATCTTGCTTCCATACTCGGTTATACAGCTGTTCCTTAGAAAAAACTTGCCCCGGAGCTTCAGCAAGTGCTAGCAGTAGTTCAAATTCCTTCATCGTTAAGGTCAGCGGATTGCCTTCTTTTTCTACCATTCTACGATTAGTGTTAATCATTAACCCATCAAAATTAAGCACTTTCTCTTTTTCCTTTAGACCATTGTAACGGTGGTAACGTCTAAGGTGGGATTTAACACGGGCAACAAGCTCGAGCGGACTAAATGGCTTAGTGATGTAGTCATCTGCTCCTAGCCCTAAACTATGTATTTTATCAATATCGCTTTGACGGGCGCTTACAACGATGATCGGCACCTCGCTTTGTTGACGCACCTGTCTGCACACTTCAAAGCCGTCCACCTTAGGAAGCATTAAATCAACTAAGAGGAGGTTGGGTTGAATCGAAGCAAAGCGTCTTAACCCGTCCTCTCCGTCATGAGCCATGACGACTTTATATCCTTCACGAATTAAGTATTCATTTAGTATTTTACTAATCTCTCGGTCGTCTTCTATTACGAGAATTGTCTCTGTCATTCCTCTTCATTCCTTCTAATGAATTAGCATCCATTTCTCTATTTTCCTATTATAGTAAATTATGTGATTCTATAAAAGACCAACTCGGAACTTCATACTTTCTTTATAAATTCCTTTCTTTTTCTTTATTTTTCCTCTTTATAGTTATATTCGGTTAGATAAATCAAAAATGAGGTGAAAAGTTATGAAAAAAATTAAAGCTGCCTTCACGCTAGCAACAGCCATTTTCCTTACAGCAGGATGCTCTCTTGAAAATACCGACGAAATTATTGAAAAGGCTGTTGAAGCCCAAGAAAACTTAGAAAGCTATTATGCTGAGGTTTCCTCCACCTTTAAATTCAAAGGGGAAAATAATGAAAATGAGAATGAATCTTCAACGTATAAAGAATGGAATGTTAAACCTGACAGATATCGTACAGAAATGGAAGATGGTTATCTTCATATTTCTAACGGCAAAGAATCGTGGTCCTACGATCCTCATGAAAATACGGTAACTGTCTTTGAAACATCAGATGAATTAGCTGAAGAGACTCCTAGCGAGGGAGAGATCATCCGCGAAATCCTGACTGAAATGCTTGATTCGACAGATGTGACTGTAATGGGAAAAGAAACGATTGCCGGACGTAGTACAATTCACTTGGCGCTGGCTAGTAAAGAAGGAGAAGAAGAGGATTTTCTAGGCGAAGTCAATTATGATATTTGGGTAGATGAAGAAACCTATATGCCGCTTAAGATGATGTGGATTAGTGATGAATTTTCTTCTTCCGTTGAATATACACATATTGAATACAATATTGATATCGATGAAACCCTTTTCCAATTTGATATACCAGAGGATGCAGAAGTTCTTACGATTGACGATTTCATGCCCGAATCTTTAACACTAGAAGAGTTAAAAGAAGCAGCACCTTTCTCCATTCCAGAATTAGAAGGCATCCCTCAGAATTTTGAATTCGAAGAGGCAACCTATTTTGAGGATATGGACATGGCTACAATCCACTACATTGATGGAACTGATTATTTAATGATCTCTCTAACAACTGACAAAACAGAAATGCTTGAAGAATCAGAGCCAGTCTCTACAGAAGACTTTGAAGGCCACTATATGAACATGTTTGATATGCACTTTCTTTTTTGGTCGCAAGATGAAGTGCATATCGAGTTAATGGCATCTGGAGAAGAGATGAATAAAGATTCTCTTCTTGAGATCGGTGCCGTTCTACAATAAGCAAATGACAATGTGAATGACAATGATAAGGCCCGTCCTGTATCAAGCAGGCGGGTTTTTATCGATTCTTTATTAGCCTTTTAAGCAATTCCTCAGCATAATTTACTCATGAGGTGAGACGCTATGACTGAGGTGATTCCTATGCGAGTAAATATTTTCTATTTCTTTTTTATCCCCTGGATCCTTGCCACTTTATTATTTAGAAAGAGAAATAAAATGATTCTCTATAAAATTACTCCTTTTGCAACAGTCATTGCCACGATTTTATGTATCTGGGGAGACCGTCATCATTTCTGGGTGCTAAAGCCTGTGTTAAAGAAAAAGCAGTTTTTAACTACAATGCCGCTTAATCTTGGATTGTATCCAGTGTTTTCTTCTATCATGGTTTATTTAATCAGGAGGACAAAGGAGTCAGCATCTTCATGGGTACTCGTGTTTACATGCTTTACAACCATTCTTGAATTTTTGGTGAAATGGATGGGACGAGCTGCCTACGGAAACGATTGGAATCTTAATAAAACGTTTATCTCTTATTTCATTCCATATTACCTGATTCATAAATATTCGCAGTGGTTTCTATGATTGTTTATAATCACTCCTTCCAATTGTGCACATAGGATGGATATAAAGGGGTGAGCGTGATGCATTGGCTACAAAAAATCCCGTATTTGACAAATCAGCCTATCGGAGTCTCTTTTAGAGATGGGACTGGAACTTCTGGCGTGTTATGCGGTTCAACAGACCAGAAGCTTCTCGTCCTTGAATATCTCTACCATTCTCAATTTGCCCTGAAACAGTATGACTTTAAATCCATTCAAGACATCCATGGCTTCCCTCCTTGCCAAGTGAGTTAACCCAACATTAAAAGCGTCCCTGCCATTGCAGAAACGCTTTTAAAGCATCAGTTTTCTTCATCTTTTGTCTCATTCATTAACCTTTTTAAGGCTTTAATTGTTTGTTTTGCAACAAGAATATAGAGAATATCCCCAGGCTTAATGACCGTTTCACCATGTGGTGTGACAAGGTCGCCATTACGTATGATTGCACTGATCAATACGTCGCTAGGTAATTCAAGGTCTTTCAATGCTTGGCCAGTCACTTTCATATTTTCATTCACTGCAAATTCAATGATTTCAGCATTCGCTTTTCCAATAGATACAAGCTCTAACGTATGTGGGGGTTCTACTTTTTCAGGGCCGTTCAAACCAAGCTTCTCTGCAAAGTAAGAAATGGTTGAACCCTGAATGAGGGCTGAAGTTAGAACAACGAAAAAGACAACATTGAAGAATAATTGGCTGTTTTCCACTCCCATCGTCATTGGAAAGGTGGCTAATACGATTGGAACAGCTCCTTTTAAACCTGCCCAGGATAAAAATATTTTCTCGCGTGTCGAAAATCCCATTCGAGGCGTGGTAAGAAAGACGGCAACTGGGCGAGCCACGAATATTAAAATTAACGCGAGCAGGAAGCCTTTGACAATAATATCAAACGATAAAAGCTGTGCTGGGAAAACTAAGAGGCCTAGTATAATAAACATTAAAATTTGCATCATCCATGCAAAACCTTCGTTGAATCTGAAAATGGAATGCTTATATGTTAAATCACGGTTACCTATAACTAAGGCAGCTACATACACAGCTAATAAGCCGCTAGCACCAATCAAATCATTTAAACTGTAGGTTAATAAAGCAAAGGCTAGCGCAAAGATGGGATACAACCCACTTGAATCGAGATTAATTTTATTAATAGCATAACTCGCAAGCAGACCCAATCCATACCCTAATGCAAGACCTGCTCCCATTTGCCAGAAGAATGAGCCGATAAGCATTAGGTAGGAAGAATCGTCTATGGTAAGTAATTGAATGAAAGATAAGGTGAGGAAGACTGCCATCGGATCGTTCGTTCCAGATTCTGCTTCTAGTGTGGAACTAAGCTTGCTCTTTATGTTTTGACCTTTCAAAACCGCAAATATAGCAGCAGCATCCGTAGAGCCAACAATTGCTCCAAATAAAAATCCTTCTAACCAGCTAACTTCAAAGATAAGTTTCGCTGCAACCGCCACTACAATTGTGGTCAGTAAAACCCCTATTGTGGCGAGAGATAAGGATGGCTTAGCAACAGCTTTAACAGATGACCACTTTGTTTGCAAACCGCCTTCAAATAAAATCACAACCAGAGCTATAATTCCAATTAATTGAGCAAGGTAAGGGTTATTGAATGGAATAAACCCTAGCCCGTCACTACCCATCACCATTCCTACCACTAAGAATAAGACTAGTGCAGGTACACCAAGACGAGTCGAAAATTTAGTCGTCAGCACTCCAATAATGAGCAGAAGAGCCATTAATAAAATAAAATAATCAATATTAACAGAACTTAGCATGCATGCCCGTCCCCCCTGTTTTTTATAGATTAACGTCTATTTTTACTTTTACGTTGTCTTTATCTACCCCAATGTAGCGAAGTGTTTCCGCTCGCGTAGAATGATTGAAGATATTTTGAAGAAGTGAGATCGCTACACCTTTTTGGTAAGCATGATAGCCAAATGTTTTTCTTAACGTGTGAGTACCGATTTTCTCTGTCATTCCAGCCTCTCTAGCCACTGAATGAATGATGCGGTACGCCTGCTGTCTTGTTATGGCCTGATTATTTTTGCGTGACTTAAATAAATAATCTTCCTCTTTTAAGCCAGCTTCATTAATTTGAAGGAGCAATGCATGTTTTACAATTGAATTTATATAGAACAGCTTGCCCTGACTGTTACTTTTTTCTTTTAGATAATAAAACTCACGTACATTATCTCCATTTAATAATTCACCAACTTTTATATTCAACAAATAACTGATTGAGATTCCCGTGTTAATACCAATCACAAATAATAAATAATCTCTAGGAGACTTTTCTTTTAATAACTGTTTGATTCTATTAATCGTTTCAATCTCTTTAATCGGTTCTACGAATTCCATAAATCACCTCAAAAGATGTTACTTAATATTATTTTACCAATTGTTATGTAACATTGCATGCATTTACACTTGGAACAAAAAAAGATTCCTGCTTAAGAGGAATCTTTTTTGCATCTGCATTTTCATTTTCTGTTATAAAAGATATGATCCTACTCTTCCTCAGAAACAGCGGGTACAATCATCCCACCAGATTCTGAATAATACTCCGGAACTTCTCCTTGAATCGTGCGGACACCGATTGGAATGACGGTATGAATGGCTTGTGTATCTGTTGCAAATGGAATGACAATTTTAACATCCACCGTTATATCTATCCCAAAAATCAGTGTGGTGTTATTAATGCCCGTATTTATCACTTCTCTATGGAAATCAGTTTTCACATCACCAATGACCGAGAAGCGAACAGGAATTCTTGGGCCCATTTGAGCTAGCAGTGCATTATTTGTTGCTTGCCCAAGAGGAATATCATATACTACACCCCCATCTGACGTATGGACCTCCCCCTCACTTCCACTATAAATATCAAATGGTTCACCATGTTCAATCGCTTTCAAATGTCGCTGTACTCTGTTCGTTGCTTCTGATAAGACCCTATTATAAACCTGCGTGTTAAATTGAAGCGAGGTTACCTTATTATCGGCATCTGTTTCAATCAAAAATAGCTCTGCTTGATCAAGTTCAGATACGATCTTCTTTGAAACAGCATCATTTATCGCTTGTGTCGCAATGACTCTTGTTTCAGTAGTAGCAATTTGTAAGAGCGTTGGTTTAATCCCTTTTTCAATAATCCATAACCCCCAGATCGTTAGGGCGGCAAGTAGGATTATAGATAAAATAAAGACATACCTAAAAGGTAAAGGCCCTCTCTTTTTTCGGGGTTTATATTTAAATGTCCGCATAGAAAACTCCCCCTTTAATCCATTCCTATGCAAGATTAAAGAGGCACTGAACACAATTTATAATAATAAGGACCTTGTACCATTAATCTATGTACTTGTCGATTACATTCTGTTTCACTTTGCTGTACAAATGAATACGACCGGCTCTAACAATCGTTAAAAACAATAACATCATAATCGTTGAAACACTTAAAAGTACCAAAGCCATAACAAATCCTTCCTCTAAGATAAGCAGCGGGAATCCTACGATCCATGCAAACATCAACCATACGAGAGGGAAAAAATAAACAAGTAAAAACATCATGCTTTGCATCTTAAGTCCGCGAAAATACATTTTACCAGTCTTAGATGACGTCTGCTCTGCTAGCTCCTTACATTCCTTCACATCTCTTTTTGTTAATAGCCACATCTGAAGGATATATTTGTCATACAATCTCCTCACCTAATTCCACCTCCTGTCCTTCAACCTTTTCCGTTAATTTCTAGACAAAAATCGATACTGCCACATCCAAATCATACCATATGTTTATAACATATAGACCTTCTAGCTCTTCTATCATTTGTTCGTTACAATAACAGTATATAATCTTTTACCAGCCGGAAAGATGGTGATCAATTGACTGTTAAAATAGGATTTATTGGTTCTGAGCACTCCTCCATTAAAGTACGAGAAATTAGTGAAACCTTACCCGAGATTTCATTAAACATCTATCCCTATAAAACGCCTGATGAGATCAAGCTGCTGCATAGAAGAGCCATAGAAGAAACAGACGTTATCTGTTTTTCAGGAATTGTTCCTTTTCATTTTAGAGATAAGTTAATTCGTACAGACAAACAAGTTGTGATCGCGCCCTTCCATGAATATATGGTGGCAGCTTCTTTACTTCATTGCGTCCTAAAGTACTCCTGTAAGGTTGAAGAGCTCTCTTTTGACCTGCCAGATCGAAACGTATTACATAGCGTAGCAGAGGACATAGAGCTTTGCTTCAATGATGACCAGGTGTACGACTATAAATGGATCTATGCAGATGAAGAAGATCGAGAATTATCCTTTTTGAAGATAGCCGATTTTCATATTCACTTATTCAAATCAGGCAAAACCAAAATGGCCATTACGAGCCTTCATTATGTTCATGACTTGTTAAAAAAAGCGGACGTACCTGTCATTTATATGATTGACACAGAACAAACCTTAAAGACTACCTTGAAGGATGCTGCTAAACAAGTTCAATTCTCCCGCCTCAAAGACGGGATGCCTGCTGTAATTTCGCTCTCTTTCCCAGATAGTAAGATTACTTCTCATATGCAATCGGTACTATCTTCTTTCTTTGAGACACTTACTACGAAGCAGCAAACTTCATCATTAACAAGACATGAGACAGCAACTTTCTATTCAACCGTAGGTATGGTTAAGGAACATCTGTTAATGGTGAATGACTCTTCTTGGATTAAATTCCTTGAAAACAAGCTCACTTCTCCATTTCATATTGGCATTGGATACGGACGTCATTTATACGAAGCAGAAGAGCATGCAAAACAAGCCATCCAAATTGCAAAACAAGAGACCTCTCCATCAGAAAGCAACGGCTACTTATTGACTGAAGATAAAAAATTGAAAGGCCCGATAAGAGGGGTTATAAAAGAAACACCAGTTAGAGTCACTGATAATTGGCTTCATGGATTGATGAAGAAAACCAATATAACCCTAAATACATTCAATCGATTTTTTCATTTTATAAGAGTACATCAATATCAGCCTTTTACTGTGAATGATTATGCCTCCTATTCAAAAGTATCAACACGTACATCTGAACGTTTTATTAAACGCCTCTATGAATCTCACATTATTGAAATAAGAGGACTGGAACAAAACAGCCAATCAGGCAGACCACGAAAAGTGTATATTTTGAAAGAAGATATTGAAAAACAAATTAGAACAGCAACGGAGGTATAATCATACCTTCGTTTTTTATGATCGAAACTATTAACAGAAAAGTTTGACACATCACTCGAATTCTATTATTTTATAATTAACGACATTAAAGCGACAACAACGAGGAGGTTAGTAATAATTATGAGGATATCCAAAGTGGATATGTATATGATTGAGCTCCCACTAAATGAACCATTTATTATTTCCTATGCGAGATATGATACGATGCCCGCGATTATTATCAAAATGTACACTGACCAAGGAATCATTGGCTACGGAGAAAGCGTGCCTGATGAACATGTGACTGGCGAATCAGTACATAGCGTATTTGATGCCTTAAAGTATCAGCTGATCCCTGCTGTTATTGATAAGGACCCGCGTAATATTTTGGAGATCCATGAGCTTATGAATGCTGCCCTTGTAGGAAATGGTGCAGCTAAAGCTGCAGTTGATATTGCCTGTTATGACATCTTAGGGAAAGCTAGCAACCTTCCAATCTATTCATTACTTGGCGGCAGAAAAAGGGATCAGCCTATGATTCCAGAAGTATTTAGTATTCTTGAACCTGATGTCCTGGCAAAGAAAGCGATCCAAGCTCGTAACAACGGCTATAAAGAAATCAAAATGAAACTTGGAATTGACTCAGAAAAAGACGTTGCTCGTGTGCAAGCCGTAAGAGAAGCAATCGGGGAGGACCTACTCATTCGTGTGGATGTTAATCAAGGCTGGGGCTCCTTTCAGAAGGCAAAACAAATGATCAAAAAGCTTGAACCTTTTGATGTAACGTGGGTTGAGCAGCCTATTGCCCAAATGGATTTATCTATGTTTCAAAGATTGCAAGAGTCATCTCCCACGCCTTTAATGGCAGATGAGAGCTTAATTAATGCCCAGCACTTACGAACATTAGTTGAACATCAGTCTGTGGACTACATTAATATTAAATTAATGAAAAGCGGCGGAATTTATCCTGCTTATCAATTGGCCACTCAAGCAGAACTTTTCGGGATTAACTGTCAGATTGGCTCGATGGTTGAATCATCAATCGCTTCAGCAGCAGGCTTTCATGTCGCTCTAGCAAAAAAGAATATCGTCTCCACCGAAATCTCAGGGCCAACGAAATTCACAAAAGATGTTGGGGACCTGACCTACTCTCTCCCTTATGCCAATATAACCAATAAACCTGGTCTCGGAATTAACGTAGATGATGCTGTAATTAAAGAATTGACGACTCGGTCTGAGGAGATGATGCTGTAATGGGAAACGATAAAAGGAAATGGGTAACACCTCACACATATGCAATTATTTTTGCTGTCATTGTGTTAGCAGCTATTGCTACATATATCATCCCGGCAGGCGAATATGAGCGTCAAGAAGTGGACGGAAGAACCGTTGTAGTGGACAACAGTTACCAGTCAGTTGAGCAGAATCCGATCACTTTTTTTGAATTATTTAAATCTATTCCTCAAGGTATGCAAGACGGTGCGACGATTATTTTCTATATCTTCTTAATCGGCGGAGCTTTTGGGGTCATCAGGTCTACCGGTGCCATTGATTCTGGTATTAACAAACTGGTTCACAAATTAGAAAATAAAGATATGTTAATTATACCAATGGTTATGTTCACCTTCTCGGTTCTTGGGTTTACGACGGGTATGTCCGAAGAAAGTATTATTTTTGTACCAATTGGGATTGCGATTGCTAGATCTCTTGGCTACGATTCTATTGTCGGAACCGCTATGATTACACTCGGGGCAGCTAGTGGATTTATAGGCGGCATGCTCAACCCTTTTACTGTAGGAGTTGCTCAAGGGATTGCTGAAGTACCGCTGTTTTCAGGAATTGCTTTTCGCTCAATTGTTTATATTTTAATACTCGTTCTTGCGGTATGGTACGTATTACGTTATGCCAAAAAGGTGAAAAATGATCCGAGGTCCTCCGTTATGTATGATCTAGAACATACGGTAGAGGCAGACGCTGAACAAGCACGTAGTCAAATCGCTGATTTCAACAACCGTCATGCTCTTGTTCTACTCGCTCTTCTAACGGGTGTATTGATTAATATGTATGGTGTCTTTAATTGGGACTGGTTTTTAACGGAGCTGGCTGCTTCATTTATTATTATTGGGCTGCTTTGCGGACTGGTTGGCGGTCTTGGTATTAATAAGACCTTCTCCTCTTTTGTTGATGGTATGAGACTCGTGGTATTCGGTGCTTTGATCGTTGGGTTTGCACGAACGATTCTTGTGGTGATGCAGGACGGTATGATTATAGATACGGTAATCTACTCTCTAGCTGCTTTCATTCAACATCTTCCAGCTTCGTTAAATGTGATCGGCATGTTTTTCGTTCAAACCTTTATCAATTTCTTTGTCCCTTCAGGAAGCGGACAAGCTGCAGCTACAATGCCGATTATGGTGCCTCTAGCTGACATTTTAGGACTTGAACGCCAAGTCGCTGTACTCGCTTATCAATACGGCGATGCAATCAGCAACTCCATCATCCCCACTTCTGCCTCACTCATGGGATATCTTGCTGTAGCAGGCATACCGTATGAACGCTGGGCAAAGTTTATCTGGAAGCTTATTCTCTTATGGTCTATCGTTGCCATGGCAGCACTTGTAGCCGCTGTGATGATCGGAGTGAACTGATTAATTATAAACCACCAGCGGGTCACTTATCATTAGGCCGAACTGGTGGTTTTTATTAAGTGACGCAAATAAACGTAAAAAAATACAATGCGAGCTAACCTTGACGCATATCACAGCTGAACATGCACAATAACATGAAACCGGCGCAATAAAAGCGTTAATTAATACAATAACAATCTCCACCGGAGCAATTGCCTTCTCAGCCAGCGCATATATAACTAGCAATGAAACAATTACATCCTCTTGCTTGGAGAAATCTAATCATCACTTAAACGTAATCAACCTCGTGTCTTTTTATTTCTAAAAAAGTTCGTTGCCAGCATGATAATCCCTCCTGTTATAAGTAAAGGAACAGAGAGGCTAGGAAAATCGTTTGATAGAAAAGCTCCTACACTTTCAGTAAATCCTACACCTGTCATAAATACAATAAACCCTATCCAAAAAAGCCATTTTCCTGTCAAATTGTGATTCCTCATTATCACCCTCCATATCACCCTCCATGGTTTGTCGTGATCCTGAAGCGATAAAATAAGAAAACAGCTCCATAATACACCACAGCACCACCTGCAATAAATAAACGATACTCCCATAATTTTTCTACAGAATAGTATTCTAAGTAAATGCCTGCATCAATAATTGAATTAAGGAGCATGCCTCCAAAAACAATCACTCCAAAGATATACAGCAGCTTTTTCGTTTCAACAGCTTCAGCTCTCACCCTACTTCCCCTCTCCTTTATCACGTGTCTGTCTACTCATTTTTCTTTACGGCATTACGTGAACTCCGGTTTCAATTTTTTGTAAATCAAACCCTGAAACACATAAAAATACAAGGCACATGAATTGCGCCTTGTATTTTAATTATGCTTTCGTTAAATAATCAAATACATATTGGGGAACGGCGTGCAGGTCTTGTTCAGATTGAATCGGTTCATATGCTTCATAGCAGAATAGATCATTCCCATTTTCAACTGCTGTTAATTTCATGATTTTTTCGTTGTTCGTTCCTTTTGTTTCTAATTTAAAATCAATCAGGCCTACTGTTAGTCGATATTCATTGAAGACAAGTCCTAACCATTCTTCCGTTTTTTTAACCGTTTGTTTATTCGTTAGAATAGCCTCTGCTAAATGATAAACAGCGATTCTATGCGTTTTTTCATGTGAGAACTGTTTAAGTACTTCTTTTCTCATGCTTTTTGAAAACGTAGTAATCCTCTCAACTAATTGGCTCATGTTCATATGTAGACCTCCCAAATGTAACGTTCACTTCTTTAGTTTATACAAGCTTCGCAAGTTTATGATAAATAGAAACAGCCCTTGAAGTGTCATTCAAGGGCTGTTTCTTAGTTCGTTTCACCTTTGTCCATTTGCTTGCTCTCTTGTAATAGCTGTGATTCTCCCGTCTTCTCCCACTCCTCTACCTGAGCAATTGCCTCCTCAGGTGAGAAGCCTTGGCCGACAAGAACGCCGGCTAAAATTTATTCTTGAAATAGATGAGTCATATTAATTCCTTCTTTTACTTCTTAAAGAACGAATGTGACGAGCGGCTGAATATATTCCACCCACTGATCAGCAATTGACACATGGTCTGTTTCATTTTGATCGTCTCGGGTATCTGTTATGACGGGTTGTAGAACGGCATATTCTGAGTTCTTCAAGTGTTGTATTTCATCAAAATAATTACCCATAAAGCCCCCTCCTTATTTTCCTCATTAACCATACTAGGTTATGGGAGAGAGCTGGTTGATGTTACGCGTCGAATACCTTCTTTATTATTTAATGAGCCATTCACCAGCTTCAGCCAGATAAATAGTTTTAAATGATTCAATCGTTTGAAAGAAGTGCTTGTTGTATCCTCCCTCTTCATCAAATGTCCAAGCAGTTGCTAAAACGGAATGGGCATAGCCGTAGAGAAGCAGCCTTTTTCTATCCAAATTGAGCTGCTCTGTAAAAAGGGTGACACGCTGCATAAGGACTTCCTCGATCCCTGCTTCCGGTAATACATTTAACATAAACTGAATAAGATCGTACTCTCTTTCGCCAACAAGCCCCTTAGGATCGATTGCTTTCCATCCTTTTTCACCTTTGAGAATATTGTAGTGATGAAAATCTCCATGCAAAACATACCTTTTCTTTGTGGAGTCATTTAGATAGGTAAAGACCTTTAACGCATCATCAAGCCTATCTCTTGAAAGAGGTCCAATTCCTTCAGGGTGCTCTTCAATCATCTTTCGAAGGCTCTCCTCTCTATTTTTCGCTGTGGAAAAAGAGAGATCATTCTCTTCTGTTACGATGGAGCCTTTCAATTCTTTGTACACATTGGCTGCTATCAGGCATGCTTCTTTTTCACTGTCACAAGAAGCTAACGTATCACCTGGGCTCACTTTCTGAAGAATCATTACACCGAGCTTGGCATCAGACCCAAGTACCTGAACAATTCCACCTCCCTTTAGATTCTCGAGAGCATCCAGTTCGCATTCAAAGCCTAAACCAGGTAAACAAATTTTAACAACAACCTCTTCGCCTTCAAAAGTCCTTGCAGGTGCAACATAATTAATGGACAGCTCATACGGTTTTCCCATTTTTATGTTGTATTTAGCTTCAATTTCTTTAATTAACGTTGGAAGGGTTTGAAGCCACTTTACTCCCGCTTCTTTAAAATAATGAGTGACCGATTGTACAAAACCGCTTTGCAGATCCAAGACAAAACCTCCTTATTAATCAAACAGCCACTCTACTCAAGTAAAGTGGCTGTGACTCATTTAATCTAAATACTCTTCAAACCAACCTTTAATATGATTCAACCTTTCGATACGAAGCTTTGGATGACCGCTTCTTGAAAGTTCGTGATTGGCTTCTGGAAACCGAACAAATTTTGTCACTTTCTTTTGTTTCTTCAGTGCCACAAATAACTGCTCAGCCTGCTCAATCGGACATCGGTAATCTTTTTCTCCGTGAAGGATGAGAAGCGGTGTTTCCACTTTGCTAACATAGGCTATAGGAGAATGTTTCCAAAGCTTTTCACTGTTCTCAATCAGATCTCCGCCTACTTCCCACTCTGAGAAATAGTAGCCGATATCACTCACCCCATAAAAGCTCAGCCAATTGGAAATAGAACGCTGTGTGACAGCTGCTTTATAACGATTAGTATGACTGACTGCCCAGTTCGTCATAAATCCGCCATAGCTCCCGCCAGTAATTCCTAGGTTGTCTGCATCGACATATTCTAAATGTTCCACAGCATAATCAGTCGCAGCTATTACGTCTTGATAATCTTTCCCGCCATAGTCCCCTCGAACAGCATCTACAAAGGCTTGACCGTAACCATGGCTGCCGCGCGGATTAGTAAATACGACGACATAGCCTGCTGATGCGAGCATTTGAAACTCATGAAAATACGTATTGGCATACATTGCGTGAGGTCCGCCATGAACTTCAATAATCGTCGGATATTTCTTCCCTTCTTCAAAACCAAATGGTTTCATTACCCAGCCATGAACCTTCCAGCCATCCGGTGCATGAAATGTGATTGGTTCAGCTGAAGAAAGTTCTATTTCCTTAAAGAAATCGTCATTTACATACGTAAGCTGTGTTCTCTCACCTGTTGATAAATCCACTTTGAAAAGATCACCAGGATGTATCGGGGAACTTATTGCTGCAACAGCCTCGTGAGTATCAGGATTGATGGTCATTCCGTACACATGCTCATCATCATTCATTGCCGGATACATTTCTCCTTCAATTGTGCCATAATATACAGCTGTCCTCCCTTGATCGGTTACAAGAAAATAAAATCCTTTACTGTCATTCGTCCAAACCGCCCCTTGGTTTACGGTACCAGAGTGAAAATCGCCTATTGCAATATCTCCAACATGAATATCCAAGTCTGCGGTCAGACATTGCAGTGATTGTGACTCCAATTCATAAAGCCATACACGAGATAATGTCGCACTCTTGTATTCTTTTTCATGTCCAATCAATGTTATGTATCTGCCGTCTGGTGAATAATTTGAATTTCCGAAGAAACCAGTACTTGGCGTAATCTTTGTGATCTGTTTGTCAGCAAGGGACATGATGTATACATCAGATATATGGCTAAAATCAGGATCCTCTCCTAAGTCTGCAGAAAATACAATACTCTGACCGTCCGCTGACCAAGCGCCAGCAGCATGATCACGATCACCATCAGTCAGCTGCTCGACTACTCCAGTCTCAACCGTCACGATTCCCAAGTGCTGATTTTTATCATCAAGAAACCCGGTCGCATCTGACTTATAGCGGATTCTTTCAACCACCATCGGCTCAGGCCGCTTGTCGTCATTTTTTTCTTTATTATCCTCTTTCATATCGGTGAGCAACTCATCTGGGGCTATTGATCCTTCAAAAAGAATTTTGGAGCTGTCGGGTGACCATATTGGATTTTTCGCTCCATTTAGACAAGACGTAATCTGTCTTGCTTCTCCTCCCTCAGCACTGATAAGGTAAATTTGAGATTTCCCGCTGCGAGTAGATGTAAAGGCAATAAAACGTCCATCTGGAGACCATGCAGGTGTATTGTCTGATCCATCTCCAAATGTCCATTGACGTACTTGTTTACCATCTAAGTCACTGATAAACAAATGTGATTCATAGTCGTGTTTATCTTCATTGATTACTGTTTGTACAAACACAACTCTTTTACCATCCGGGGAGAGTTGTGGGTTTTTTACTGATTTTAATTTGTATAAATCTTCTGCTCTCATTCCGCGCTTCATGTTTATTCACCTCGGCAAATTACTTTCGATATATTTCGATTACAGAAATACTTTTCATTAGTATAAACGAAATTAGAGAGAGAAGGCTATCCATTTTTTCATTTTTCTGAAATGAGCTTCTTTTCATCTATAAACAGGACTATTGCACAGGTTTATGGTAAATTTAACTAACCTGATTATATGTATATTGCAAAATGAGGACGTGAACAAATGAACCAAAATGAACAAACAAGCATCAAGCCTTTTATCTCTCTTATCCTTTCAACAAAGATTCCTAAACTAGCCCTAACTCTTGGCCTTGTGGGCAGCTTGATTACAACACTCGTCGGTCTTTCAATCCCCTTGTTAACAAGAGAACTTGTAGACGGCTTTTCAGTTGAATCCTTAAGTGTGTGGCTGATCATTTTAATTGGGGTTGTCTTTATTCTGCAGGCTGTTACGGATGGATTATCTATGTATTTACTTGCCTATGCCGGGCAAAAAATTGTAGCTGCCTTGCGTGAGAAAATGTGGTTTAAATTACTACGGCTGCCTGTTAACTACTTTGATAAGAAAACGAGCGGTGAATCAGTAAGCCGTGTCGTAAATGATACTGGGATCGTAAAAGACTTGATCTCACAGCATTTTCCTAATTTTATATCAGGTATTATCACCATCATCGGGGCAGTTATTATCTTATTTATTATGGATTGGAAAATGACCTTGCTCATGTTCATCTCTGTTCCTCTTACAGCTGTCATTCTTATTCCGCTCGGCAGAAAAATGGCTAAGATTTCACGAGGCCTTCAGGATGAAACAGCTGCGTTTACTGGAAGTGTTCAGCAAACCTTAAGCGAAATCCGCTTGATGAAAGCTTCAAATGCTGAGGTCGTTGAAGAAGAAAAGGGAGTAACAGGCATCAATAAATTATTTGGATTTGGGCTAAGAGAAGCTCGTATCTTCGCTATGATTGGCCCATTGATCTATTTAATGATAATGGTAATCATTGTGATCATTATTGGTTATGGCGGAGTTCGTGTAGCGGAAGGAACAATGACTACTGGGTCTCTTGTAGCTTTCTTACTTTACTTATTTCAAATTATCTTCCCTATCACCTCCTTTACGATGTTCTTTACTCAGCTTCAAAAAGCGAAAGGAGCAACGGAACGGATTATTGATATTTTAGAGATCCCGCTAGAAGAAGGACAAGAAGGAATAACGATGGACATTACAAACCACCCGCTTCATGTCCGTGATCTCACTTTCGGCTACAGCTCAGATGAACCGGTTATTAATGGCGTGTCATTTGATGTGTCACCAGGTGAAATGGTTGCATTTGCGGGTCCTAGCGGCGGTGGTAAAACAACCATGTTTGCGATAATCGAGAGGTTTTATAAGCCTTTGTCTGGTGAGATTTTTGTTGGTGAAACACCTATATCAAAATTGTCGATGGCATCCTGGAGAAGTCAAATCGGCTATGTCTCTCAAGACAGTCCAATGATGGCGGGAACGATCCGTGAGAATTTATGCTACGGATTAGATAAAAAAGAAGAGATTTCTGATGACCGTCTATGGGAAGTTGCGAAAATGGCTTATGCCGATCAATTCATAAAAGAGTTTCCAGAGCAGCTTGAAACAGAAGTAGGAGAACGAGGTGTGAAACTCTCCGGCGGACAACGGCAGCGAATTGCGATTGCCCGCGCTTTCTTGCGTGATCCTAAAATACTGATGATGGATGAGGCAACAGCAAGCCTTGACAGTCAATCTGAAGGAATCGTACAAGAAGCTCTGACTCGTTTAATGGAAGGACGAACAACCTTTGTCATTGCTCACCGATTATCAACCATCGTTCATGCGGATAAAATCATCTTTATTGAAAAAGGAAAAATTACAGGGATTGGTACTCACCAAGAATTAGTTTCCACTCATGATTTATACCGTGAATTTGCTGAGCAGCAATTAACGTAAAGTTTTTTTCATTCTACAAATGTTGACGCATAAGGATAGAGGGTAATAGCTCTATCCTTATTTTATTGAACCATGAAGGTATAACGTATGAATATCTACTGATTATTAGGAGGAATGTATGCCGCAACCTAGCCTTTTTATTTCAAAAACAGTTTCCTATATTGATGAGAAATTAACGATCAAAGTGATAAATTGTCCAGCTAATCAAGAGTTTACCATTCGAGTTCTTGCAGATGATGATCAGGGCAAGAACTTTGCTTCTTATGCTGTTTTTCAAGCTGATGAAAAGGGAGAGGTTGAAGTTTCACACACTATTCCTATTCAAGGTACATACAGTTCAGCTGATGCTTCTGGATTATTTTGGTCTGTGGAGAGAACAGATGCAGACCGCGTGATTATTTCGAGAAGACGACAGCCACCCCTCTTACTTTTGTGCTTCAGCTAGAGATAGACGGGGAGATAGCCGATCAAGTTTCTCTTACTCGTTACTTTTACGATAAAGAAAAAATTAATAGAGTATCAATTTGTGACTCTTCTTTTAACGGAATCCTATTTCATCCGCAGAACCACATGTCTCATCACGGAATTATTTTGTTAGGAGGGTCTGACGGAGGAGTTCAAGAACATGCTGCAGCACTGCTTGCGTCTAAAGGATATTCGGTGTTAGCGTTAGCATACTTTGGTGTAGAAGGTGTGCCGCGTGACCTTGAGGAGATTCCCCTTGAATACTTTCAAGGGGCAACATCTTGGTTAAAAGAACACCCTTCAACGAATGGAGGCGTCTCGTTAATCGGCTACTCTCGCGGCGGGGAACTTGCTCTACTTTTAGGTGCTGTTTTTAATGACTATCAAACAATTATTGCAGGAGCCCCTAGTTCATACGTGACATCAGGCCTTAAAAATACAATCTTTGCTCCTATACCTGCTTGGACATACAAAGAGCAGTCATTGCCATATATGAAATTTGTCTACCGTCCCTCTACGATCTTCTCGATTTGGAAAAATTGGCTCCTGAAGCGCCCTGTTTCATTTCTATCTATCTGGGATCACACTTTAAAAAACGAAGAGAAAATCGCCTCATCTCGGATACCTGTGGAAATGATTAATGTACCGGTTATGACGGTATCTGGAGATGATGATCAACTCTGGCCTTCTACTTATTATTCACGAGAAATAGCGAAGAATTTGGCAGTATCTGAAACTGTTGATAACAATCAGCACCTTTATTTCGAAGAAGCCGGACATTTTTTGACGTTCCCTTATAGTCTCCCAAATATGCCCGCAAATGTTCATATGCAAGTTGGAGGTCGAATGACGATGACATTTGGAGGATCTAAGGCTGCCAATGCCAAAGCAGCTAAAGAGACATGGCCAAAGCTCTTAGCGTTTTTAAAGGAACATACTAAGTAAAAAACGAGCGCTGCTTTGCTGCAGCGCTCGTTTTTTACTTTTCGTACACTTCACTTTTTATAATGATGTCATAAGTATTAATATTAGCAACGGAAGATAACCCTTCTGAATTCAACGCTTGGAGTATCTCATTTTGCATTTCTTCAGCAATTGATTGATCTTCTGAAGTTGTAATGGAAATCGATTCTTGGTAGTTGATTTGAATATCCCCAATAATCTCATAATCAGCTAAAGCATTCATAACAGCTTCAGAAATGGAAACCATTTCTTGATGAGCCAGCTGACTATCGAATTCAGCATGTTCTAATACAACATCCTCAACAGGCGGATCACTATATAGTGTTGATACGATGATGGCTGTCGTCAAAATAGCCCCTGCCCCAACAGCTATGATTCTTTTCTTCAAAACATCTCCCCCTTTCTAGAGGGTATGTCCATCTAAAGACTGGTATTCCCTAAAAAGAACCATTCTCGTTTGAAATGGTTCTATGGTAAAACGCCTTCTTCCTCACCTTCAATCAAGCCTTGTGTCTCTGCAACCGCTTCTGAGGCAGCACCAAACGCTTCAAACCAGCTGCCGATAATGCCCAGTTTTAAGCCTTTACGCTGAATTTCTTCATCAATTGAGAGCTGCTGCCAAGCCCCGATTGCTCCTAAAAAGGAACCAATTACCTGCAGCCATATCCCAAAAACAGCCTGTCTTTCTGCCTCTAATCCCTCTTCCCCTTCTTCTGCTACTGTGATTAAATATTCTTCTGTAACCCCTTGGGCCTCAAGCAGTGTCCCTACTGCTTGAATCCAGGTTCCAGCTAACACTTTATTCTCAGCAGCAGTAAGTCCTGGGTGCCTTTCTTTCTCTGCCTCGTTTAATCTTTGCATTAATTCAGCTTTGCTTTCTTTACTGATCTGTCCATTATCATCTAAAACGTTCTTTTTAAACGAACGATTGTATTTACGATTATGTTTGCGTGACATAAGCATCACCCACTCGAACTAATGATCTTTTATTGTATTCGTGCCTATTTATTTGGTTCATATCTTTGAAGATGATTATAATTATTCCTTACTCATGTTTTAGCATTTGACCGAATCTTCCATTTACTTTATCTTAAAACTAACACATCAATTTATATAGAAACATCTCATACACAGAAAGCAGGGATTTCATTGAAGATAGCAGTCTATCAAATGGATATCATACCGGGCAAGCCTGAACAAAATCGAAAGAAAGTAGCCAATTGGGTGGAATTTGTTTGTAAAGAGGATCCTCCAGATACGGTCGTCTTGCCTGAAATGTGGACAACGGCCTACACATTAGATGAGTTGGAAGATTTAGCAGAAGATACATCTGAGACAACAATTCATTTATTAAAAGAGCTGGCAGTAAGATTTCAGATTAATATTGTAGGTGGATCCTTTGCAACAAAAGAGCACGGGAAGATCTACAATCGTGCTGTTGTGATTAATAGAGCAGGTGAGCTTATTTACCAATATGACAAGATGCACCTTGTCCCTATGCTTAATGAGCACCTTTATTTAGAAGGCGGGAAAAATAGCGCGGGAATTTTTGAGCTCGACGGGCAAAAAATGGGGTTAATTATTTGTTATGATCTTCGTTTCCCTGAGCTCATGCGCGGTTTAGCTCTTCAAGGTGCGCAAGCTGTATTTGTTTTAGCAGAATGGCCTGAAGCTAGAAGTAACCACTGGAAAGTACTGCAGCAAGCAAGAGCCATTGAAAACCAAATGTATATCATCTCTTCTAACCGAGTCGGCGAATATGACGGTGTTGAGTTTTGTGGACATTCTATGATAGTGGACCCATGGGGAGACTTTGTTTATATCGCTTCACAAAATAAAGAAGAAACCGTTGTTGCTTCTCTTACTATTGAGAAAGTTAAAGAAGTACGAGAGAATGTACCTGTTTTTAATAGCAGAACTCCGCAGTATTATTTGCCTCATTAGAAGTTGGCCTCGCCCAGATTGTTCTAGGCGAGGCTTTACTTTATATTAATTAAGCCTCGGCACTATTAAATACCTTGTCTTTGGTGAAAGCTCTATTTGTTCTTTGTAGTTACCAGTCTCATCACGCCAATGAATGGTTAAATGTAATCTGTCATCTCGATTATCCTCTGCTTCTCCTAAAGAGAGATACATATATTCACCCTTGCTGCTTATGTGTTCATCCTTTTCCCAGCCGTGAATCGGTGTTCCGTTCTTTGTAAGCTCAACTTCAGTAAAAATCACTTCCTGTTCCCCATTCCAAAAAACCATACCTTTCCACGTTTCTTTCAAACTATGTTCCACTTCATATGTTGCGGTCCAACTTTTATCAGCAGAATGACCGACCCACATAGGCGGCTGTAGAATCGAAATAATAAACCATGTTCCAATGATCATTCCAAGTAATGAAACCAACACCCAATTCACTTTTTTCATATCGCACCTCTATATATTTGCGTAGCTTCTATTTTAACATTTTATTCCACAAAAAAGACCGACCCTTTTCGATCGACCTGAACTTATTTCTCTATTTCTACCTCGGTATTTATCATCACATCTTTTCTACGATATACACTTAACATAAATCCAATAATAAACGAGTAGTAAAGTTTCTCATTCCCGCCGTAGCTGATGAAAGGGAGGTTCGAACCTACAAATGGTGCATAACCAAAAGTCAATAGCGTATTAAGCACAAATGGAAATAATAGCAGCACTCCCCCTCCAACCATCAATAGTCGTTCCGCTTCAGTATGCATTTTCTTAAAAGAGTGCAGTAATCTCACAGACAAAGCAGCAAAAATTACGAGGATGATAGAAGTTAATATCCATCCACCGTGATAAGTTAAAGCCACTAGGATCAGTTCTGTGTGCCCAAGAAATAGGTCATTCGTTAATTCTGATTTTGGGCCAAATACACCGGCCTTACTTAATACTTCTTTCATCATTATGTATATATAGCCTGAGCCGTTTGAAGAAGCTTCTGGATTTAAAAAGGAAATGAAATTTTCAAGTCTATGTGAAAAGGGTAGAAAGGCCACAAACAAATAAGCAAACATGAAAATGCAACCAGAAACTACCCATAAAACCCATGACCTTACCTTATAATTTTGATTGGAGAATATGACAATTGTTGAAAATAATATGATGTACTGAACGGCAAGCATGGTCTCAGGTATTAACATAAAGCATCTTACAAATACAAACAGTAATAATAAACTCCATACAATACGTTTACGATCTGTCCATTTCTTCTCACTCATTAACCCTACAATAGTTATAAATAAAAGAAAAAGCAGAAAGTAATGAGAGATATTCATTCCTAAGATGGAGATAAACACTCTCCCATTCACCATTGAAGTGAGCCCCTCAACGTTTAAGGCAACCATATAAAATCCAGCCGCTAATCCAAACCATTTCCAGTAGTGAAGTACCTTACGATAATCAGTGAACATCAAAGTAAAAATAATAAGGACAGATACACTTACTGATATTAACTGGGCATAGATATTCATTTGGTAGTCAAAAAATAGAAAAGGCGCAAAACTTAGCAGTAATAGGCTTCCTACAATTGAAACAAGCCACCAATCTACTCTTTCACAATGAAGCTTATTCATCTTTTGTCCAAGCAGAACAGCATTTCCCATCTGTTCAACGGCCATCTTCTCAGCTTCTTCCTCATGATGCCCCCTTTTCATAACTGTTTGCTTACTATGATTTAAATGAGACAGTAATTCTTTTTCAACCAGCTTTTGACCTTCCTTGGATTTCATTTGCTGCTTAACTGCATTTAAAAAAGTTTGGAACTGCTCATTCATACCCAGCCCTCCTTCTTTAAACGATGGGAGTGATGACTAAATCTTTCTTGCTGAAGTTTCTTCAATTGCTTCAGTCCCTTTTTTGTTAGTTGATAGTATTTTTCTTCTTCACTGCTCCAATTACCTTGGATGATTTGTTCCCTCTCAAGTTGGTGAAGAAGTTGATATAACATTCCCTCCTGTGATTCAAAATGCGTTATTCCCATCTGCTCTATATGCTGCAAAACCTCAAAGCCTGATTTCGCTTCATGCTGTAAAGTCTGCAGTAAGTATAATTTTGTTTGTTCTTCGTTCATAGATTGATTAATTCGAGCTTTTACCTTTTCTTGGTTCTTAAAATCAAATGTCAACCCTTTAAAATGAGTTTCGTCCATAGCTTTTTTAAAGTGTTTAAATTGATCTTCCACTTAGTTCACACCTCCAACAAAGCTTTGTTTCAATTTCTTTCTTGCTTGAAATAATCTTGTTTTTACCGTGTTTTTATTTATCTGCAGCAGTTCACTAATTTCCTGGATGGAATACTCTTCATAATAGTAAAGATAGATGACTTCTTTATACATAAGAGGAAGACTTAAAACCTTTGTTACTAATTCCTCTTCTTCTGTCCGCTCTATCAAATTACTTTCCGGTGTTCTTAAGTCAACCATATGTTCTATCATGTTGCCCTCTTTGGATGTTTGTACATTTTTGGTATGCCAGCTTTTTAAATAATCTTTACTACTGTTAATCGCTATACGGTATAACCATGTTTTCAAGCTGGAACGCTGTTCGAATTGATCAATTTTTTGATACACTTTCACAAAGACTTCTTGGGCTAAATCTTCTGCTATATCTTGCTGATGAACATATGAGAAAATAAGCTTCAAAACACCATTTCCATATTCATTCATCAGCTCTGTAAGCAAGGCTTCTTTATCCATCTCTTTTTCCTCTGTCTTCTCATAATACGTATGCATCCCTTCCCTCCTTTCAACCATTAGACGATAGCTACCTATTTTTGGTTTTTTCTTTTAAACATATATTTCAACAAATAACATTACTGCAAAACTATTGTTATTTACCTGTTTTACACTAGAGTAAAAACTTAGGCCAGCTGCAAATGCAGCCGGCCTTATTATTACCCCTCGATATCTCGCTTTCTATACCCAATAAATCCAAGTACGATTAGTCCTACCGCAATAAGAGTTAAAATGGCAAGCGTCCATCCATTTATCTCTTCAACCGGATATTCGGGTATATAACCGAATGGTGAAATCTTAGCCATCCATTCAGGAAATTGCAGCAACCCGCCTAAATACACAACTAAAAAAGAATATCCGAGATATAGCCATGATAAGCCTGTAGCTTTTGGTATCCAGCCAAGTGCGAACACTGCTAGAGCAATCATTACCCAGATGGCCGGAAGATAGACCATCGCAGCAAAGAACATTGATGAAAATGGGATTGCTTCTTCTATCACTGTGTTGGCTGTACTCCATAGACCAAGCATGGCAAGAAACAGCATAATGAAACTAAACAAGGTTGCTAGAATCACATAGCTTCCTAGCAATTGATTTCTTGATACAACACGAGTCAGTAAATGCTCGCTTCGTCCTTTTTTCTCTTCACCTTTTAGTTTCAGTACGAATAATAAAACAGGCACCGTAGAAATCATTGACATAACAGCCATCAGCATCGTAGAGAATTGCTCCGTTAAGGTCACTCCCTCAACAGGAGATAACATTTCTACCAGCATTTCATTGCTAGTAAAAAACGACTCTAAATCGCCAAAGATCGAGCCGTATGAGACCCCGAGGATAAACATTCCGATTGCCCAGGCAATGATCGCTGTTCGCTGTAGTTTTACAGCCAATCCAAAAGGACTAAGTAAAAGCTTACTTGCATAGGTCTTCCCAGGTTTAGATGGTAAAAGCCCTGACTCTAAATCTCTTTTTGTCATAAGATACATAGCTAGAACGAAGACAATGACTGATGCCCCCAACGTTAACACAATCGGCCACCAGTAATTATTCACATAGACTTCTGTACTTAAAATCCAGCCAAGAGGTGAGAAGAGTGAAAGTGTTTCATTACTAACATCTCCTACTGCACGAATCAAATAAGATAAGCCAAGAATGGTAAACGAGTAGCCTATTGTACCTCTTGAATTTTCTGAGAGCTGGGCGAAAAGCGCTGTAATAGCCGCAAAAAAGATCCCCGCCGAACCGATTGCAGACCCGTAAAGCAAGGATGCAGAAAGGTCCATGCTTTCAATCTGAAGAGCTGCTAAACCAAATCCCGTTAAAAGAGCTAACAGAATATTGGCTCCCACCATCACTGTCATTACGGAGCTTAGGTTCGTTAGCGGTCCTACAGGCAATGAACGAATAAGCTCAATCCTTCCGTCTTCTTCATCTGCCCTTGTATGTCTGGTGACTAAGAGGATACTCATAATCGCAGCAACAATGGCCGTAAATAATAACATTTGATGAGACATCATCGCCCCTTCAGTATAATTGTCAAGCCCATAACCAGGTCCGACCATTGCAGTCATCGCTGGATTTCTCATTGTTTCAGCAATCGCTTGTCTTTCCTCTTCATTTTGATAAAGATCAATAAAGGATGTCGCTGTCAAAATAGTGATAAAGACGATAGAGAGAATCCATATAGGGAGGCGCACCCGGTCTCGCCTTAAGATAAACCGAGTCATCTTGCCTGTATTTATAAATCCATGTCTACCCATCTTATTGCCCTCCATGAGCAGACGAACCCTCGTAATGACGCATGAATAAATCTTCTAGAGTAGGCGGCGAACTCTCCAACTTAACTAGACCATATTCGCTGATTTCTTTCATTACTTGATCTAATGTCTTTGCATCGACTTGAAAGCTGACTCCCCTATCTTTTATTTCAATATCATAAATTCCAGGAATGTTTTCGAGATTTGTAATCGGTGTTTTTGTCTCCACAAACATTTGAGTACGTGTTAAATGTCTAAGCTCATCAAGCGTACCAGTTTCAATAATCTCTCCTTCGCGTATGATACCAACGCGGTCACATAATCTTTCAACCTCAGATAAGATATGACTTGAGAGCAGTACACTTTTACCGGCTTCCTTGGCTTCCATTACACATTTCTGAAACACTTTTTCCATCAGCGGATCAAGCCCTGATGTCGGTTCATCAAGGATATATAAATCCGCCTCAGATGCAAAAGCTGCGACAAGTGCAACCTTTTGACGATTCCCTTTTGAATACGTACGGCATTTTTTAGCAGGATCTAATTTAAATGTTTCAATTAATTGATCACGACGGGCTCTATTAACACCTCCGCGCAGCTTCATAAATAAATCAATGACTTCCCCGCCAGTCAGATTCGGCCATAGATTGACATCACCAGGGACATAAGCCAGCCTTTTGTGTATCTCCAATGCATCCTTCCAAGCATCCTTACCAAAAATGGCAGCAGAACCTTCTGACGCCTTTAATAGTCCAAGAAGAATTCGAATGGTTGTCGATTTCCCTGCGCCATTGGGTCCAATAAATCCAAAGACTTCCCCTTTATTTACTTCTACATTTACCCCATTTAATGCCGTGAACTTCCCGAATCGCTTCGTTAAGTCCTTCGTTTCTAAAATGGTCATGTATGTTCCCCCTCAATGTTTATAACACCTTATTCAAGTTTTGAAATTTATTAACCTCTTTAGTTCATAATATACAAAAAGGGAATCCTTGACAAGAGTTTATGAACTATTTCATTTGTTTTATTACAAATTTTTTATTAAACTATGTTATAGAGGTGAACATTATGGACGGATTTGAGCGCAGACGCGAACAAAAGAAACAACAAATTTTAGGAGCTGCTCTAGAGTTATTTATGGAGTACGGTATTCAAAAGGTCTCCATTTCTGAAATCGCAAAAAAAGCAAATGTATCACAAGTAACGATCTACAATTATTTTGAGAGTAAACATAAACTTATACATGAAGTCTTTATCTATTATGTCGACCAAGCTTCAGCTCAATTTGAGCAGACTGTTTTCTCAGATATCCCTTTCCCAGAGAAAATCAAGAAGCTTATTTTCAATAAAAAAGAAGTCGCAAAACAAATAAATGAAGAATTTTATCAATACTTAATGAAGGAGTATACAAAAGAAGAGAATTATATTGAGAAGATCTATATAGAAAAAGCACTGCCTTATTTTGAACACCTTTTTAAAGAGGGAAAAGAGCAAGGCTATGTAGATCCTAATCTCTCGGACCAAGCGATTATCTTCTACATTCAGATGTTGAAGGACTATGTGCAGCGTGAAGATGTTTATAAAAATATCCTGCCTCTTACTGAAGACATTACAAATATCTTCTTCTATGGCATATTAGGGAAGCGTAATGAAGCCTAAAGAAGCCGGCTCCACCAATTTGAGGAGTCGGCTCTTTTTGTTTACTCAGACTTTAATTCAAACCACAGTTCAGCCTCTGTACGTCTCTTAAACGCAGCAAGGGGATTCTGATCATCTTTATCGACTAAGAAATACGTATACCCAGTGCGCTCTGCGCCTGTATACAGCTCATTTCCGAGATCCGGTTCGAGTCCTGCTACAGAAATAAATTCATCATACGTGTTTCCCGATTCACTAACAGCGTCAAACTGTGCATGATTTAGATCAAATGGTTCTTCTTCTACTTGATTGGCTTCAACATTAAATTTTGCAAGCACATATTCTTGATTTTCACCGGGCTCATCATTAAAAGGATTTCCTTTAATGACAAGCTCCGCTGCTTCATCTCCGCTAATTACTTCTAATAATTCAATCTCAAGACTGACATTCCCGTAAAATAAATCATTATAATCTAATGTTACACGTTCACCGATTTGTAATGGTGCGCTTCTCGTTCCAACCTCACTCGCTTCAGCAGGCTCTTCCTCAATATCAATATCTTCCCCTACTGATCCTCCATCAGATGCTGCCTCCGCTGATACCTCAGTTGACTCTTCTACTTTTTCAATGGCAGCTTCCTCAACGCATCCTGTGATTAACATTGCCGCAGTTACGGCTGACACAATAAACGCTGTTTTTTTCATGTGTAATCCCTCCAATTGGTTTGTTTAAATTAATTTGTTATACCTAGAGAATACCAAGGAGAAATGACACAATTATGTCAGCGAACAAATGTTTCATCAAAAAAAGTAAAATTTATTTCCTATAAAAAAAGAAGCGAGACCAAACTTGGTCCCACTTCTGCTCTTTAATACAAGAAGTAAATCAATACACTTGTAATAATTCCTACCCACACACTTAATAAAATACAATAGCCCATAATATGCCTAATATGAAGCCCAACGACACTTAAAATAGGCAGCGCCCAGAATGGCTGAATGAGATTTGTCCATGATCTCCCCATCCAACAGCCATCGCTGTCATAGCTGGATCTACACCAAGCTCAATAGCAGCAGGAATTTGAAGCGGTCCTTGCAGTGCCCATTGGCCTCCCCCTGAAGGAGCTAGAATATTAATAAATCCTGCAGCCCAGTAAGTGAACACATTAAATGTCTCTGCTGTGGCAACAGAAGTCATCCCATTAATAATCGCATCTCCTAAACCCGAGCCTCCAAGTACAGCAATAATCCCAGCATAGAAAGGAAATTGAAGGACGATGGGTGAAATTGATCCTACTGACTGCTTGAATGCCTGTGCAAATTGGCCGAGAGAACGATGAAAAAAAAGGCCCATTGATAGGAAAAATAAATTGATAAGATTCAAATCAAGGTCACGTCCTGATAGAAAGACCCCCACTGTATATACAACCCCTATTGCCCCGATAAGCATTCCTAATACAGGTGTATACTCTAACTTTTGTGCAGGAGTAAGTGACTCTTTTTTAGGAACGTCAAAAGTCATTTGGTTTGATTCCGATGGTGGTTCATAAGAGCTTATATCTCTTTTAGGAGCCATCAGAATAATGAAAAGAGGGATTGAAATGGCTAGCACTAAGAAAATAATGATGGTTGAAGGATGAAAAATAGTAGCTGATGTAGGGATCACACCCATCGTTTCTTCTAAAAAATGTCCTTCTGTAGCAATTGTTAATCCAATTGAACTTGAAAAACCAGCTGTATAGAGCACTGTTGGAGCATACGCTGCCGCAATGAGCAGCGGAAAATGTGCTCGTTTATTCCTTTTTCCAATTTCTCTGGCAATAATTGCACCTACAACCACAGCTAAACCCCAATTAATATAATAAGCCGCTGCTGCAACAAGGAAAGTAACTAAATACGCTTTAGTTGGAGTGTTTGCGAATTGAGCTATCGCGCTTAATCCCTTTTTAATAAATGGAACAGACGCTAACACCATCCCCGTTAACAATAAAAGCACCATTTGCATCGTAAAAGCTAAATAAGTCCAAAACCCATCTCCCCATGCTGCAACCACTTGAACAGGCTCACTAGGATTAAAGAAAATCGCCACGGCTATAACAATAATCGTCATAAGAACAGCAATAACAAAAGCATCAGGTAAATATCTCTGAATCCCACGAGAAAAACGATCAGCCACTCGTGTAAGCATACCTATCCCCCCTTTTGTTTGTCTTGCTACTCATTGTATTTAGCCTTGTAACTATTTATGATGAGCCATTAGGAGGAGATCATAAAAAAAGAAGGCATTCGCCTTCTTTAATCGAATTTCTTTGCGGTTGCACCAAGCGTCGCTCCCCGAATGAAATCCACCTCATTAAACTGACTTAATTCATCTGCTCTGCCAGTGACTACAACACCAATGATCTCAATATTTTCAGGTACAAATTCTTTTTCCCCTTCATTGGTAATGGCATTGATCATCTGATTGATTTCATATTCGAATTCATTTGTTTCTTCTTGAAGGTATTCGATCGTATGGATGAAGGACTGAGCAGAATCTTCTGCCGATAAACCTGCATAAGGATAACCACGTACCCAGCTGCCCATCAGCGTGTGAAGATGATCAAATACCACTCCCTCATCCTCGCGTACACTATTCATTTCATTAAAATCGGTAATTTCCTCGTCTGTATACGTATCTATCCAATACCATTCTAATTGATCACCAAAGACATCGATCACTTCTTCTAAAGGGTATGCTTGATCAAACGAAAAAGCCATTTCTGCTACCATATATTCCGGGATATTTTCAAGCAGGGGCCGATCATCGTATACCTCTTTATAGTTGACTTCTGGGTGAAAGAACTCGATCACTCTCTCTCCTTGAAAATATGAAATAGGCCTTTCCCCTTCTTGGTGAGTAATGCTGGTCGATGTCACAGATGAGAGAGGCTTTTTTGTTCCAAACATGGTGTATTCAGTTTCTTCTGCTCCCCAGTTTAAGGAAACTCCATCGATATATTTCTCCCTATCCCTTGTCTCAATCGCACTAAATAAGGAAAACGTATAGGAGGCCCCTGTCCCTTCTACATTTGCCTCACTAACCATGCTCCATAACGCATTATCGCCAGATTGGTCGATTGCCCTCTGTAGGACATGGCTTCCTACCCAGTACAACGAAAATAAAACAACTATACTAGCGATGATAGATATAATCATTGTTTTAATCATTGATTTTCGTCTCGCCTTTTTAACAAGCTGGCCAAGACCTTCACTTCCACTCGAAAAAAGCTTTTTATCGGTCATCTTCTAACCTCCTGTATTCCTTAATAAATTGTTGTCTCGCCCGGTATAAACTCGTTTTCACACTCCCCTCTTTCATACTCATAACCACACCTATCTCTTGGATAGACAGTCCCGTGCTGTATTTCAATAAAAGGAGTTCACTGTATTTTTCTTTCAACTTCCCGAGCACTGCTCTTACAACAGTCCCTTCTTCACGCCTCAAAAAGGTTGATTCCGGTGTTGCTTCTTCTATTAGTTTTTCGACGTTAAAGGTAAGAAGTATTTTTCGTCGTCTTGTCTGCTTTCTCGATAGATCATAATAACGATTAACCGCTACTCGAAAAAGCCATCCTTCCACATTTTCAATCTTTACTGAGTCCATATACAGAAGAAATTGATAAGCTGTTTCTTGAATAATATCTTCTGCATCTTCTTTTACCGCACCCATTTTGAGCAGATATGACCGAATCATGTTTAGCGGTTCTTGTAGCAGCTCCCCTACTTGTGCATCATTCATTCCCGCCCTCCCATCTAAGAAGCTCTTATCAGCTGTTCATAGTAAAGACGCGCTTTAACTAAAAAAGTGAACAAAGATTTTAAACAAAGGTATGTATGAACATTTTTTCACCATAAAGCAGGCAGCAACCCTCGTTGCTGCCCTGCTCTTATCGTTTATATTTTTCCAGCCAGCCCTCTAACATTTCCTGCATCTTATCGCGGTAATGCACAGGTTCTAAGATCTCAGCATCCACCCCGTACTGCATTAACCATTGCAAAAACTCCCGATCATGATTTAATGTCACTTCAAATAATAAGCTTCCATCTTTATTTTCTGTCAGTTTCGGATTGACGAATAACTCTTCTTCTTTAATATAACGTGCAACCTCTTTACTAAACAGCACTTTAAACCGAATGTTGTCTTGCCCCTGAATAATTGACCATGTATTTTTAAAATATTGCTTTAGATTAAACTCTTTTTTATCAAAGGTTTTATTAGTCTGCGTCACTTCAAGAAAACGACTCATTCGAAAAGTAAGAACTCTTTTCTTTTTATGACAGTATGCGATTAAGTAAAAACGGTGATCTCTGGGGATTAAATAATAGGGATCAAGTTCTCTTGACGTCGTTACATCCCGGCTTTGTGTATGGTAGACAACTTCGATCGTTTTCGAGTGCAGAATAGAGTCAATAACGGGAGATAAATAGTTATTTTGTTCTTCTTGAAAGGCAGGAGTTCCCATTTGAATAATAGAAACCATCTTTTGAAGAACGTCTTGCAACTCTTTCTTTTCTTTTTGGTGAGTAGCCATTGCTTTCTCATAAGCCGAATAGAAATCAGGCGGAAATAGATGAGTCATTTGATCAATCACCTTTGGAAGCATACCAAAGGCCATTGCTTCTTTCTCTGTCCAGTCTAGAGGATATACTGAGAAGTTCCCGAGGTATTCATACCCTTTTCCGTACCCTTCATTGGTAATTGGAACATTCGCTGCGCTTAAGAGCTCCAGATCCCGATAAATCGTACGAGCAGTCGTTTCACAACGCTCCGCTAATTCTTTTGCCGTAATCCCCGGACTTGATTGAATAAGGATGATAATCCGAAGTAATCGAATTAAACGTTCAGACATCTAATCTTCCTTTCTAGTACGTAAACATAAAGATTTGGATTCCGCCTTCATTGTACAAGGGATGGAAGTAGAATGGAAGATATATTCTTATGAAACACAACGCTAAGAACTTGAAAGGGCATTACTGCAAAAGAATTAGAACCTAAAACAATTAACAAGGTATATACAAACACAAAGCGGCCCTTTATCCCATTACTCAACCGGATAAAAGACCGCTACACTATCGATTCTTCTAACATTACTTGTTAATTCCTTTCTAATACCATTACCATGTATTTATTTCTTCTAAGGTCCCCATGTATCTCATATCATCGATACATTTCGCTTTCGCTACGTCATTGGAATCAGTCCCTTCAAAGAGTTCCAAATTGGTGTAGCCATGCTCCTGCCTTATCTTACATATCCTATCCCCTTTCATAAGAAGTTGTGTTGGGGTGTTGCTTAGATGTTGCTTGGTGTTGCTTGTCCTTACTATAACTAATTATTTAATTTTTGTAAATATTCAGATAAGTTATTTCAGACGGTTTTCCCTTATCATTCTGCTTCTTTCTCTTTATATCGACATCATTCTAATTAATTCACTTTTTTTCATTTTTTTAATGGCCATGTGGGTTGAGAAACTGGAATTATATTTTTTCGGGTCAATTATGCGTCCATTCGTAAGGTGATTGCTCGGATTGATTAGATAAATGTATCTTTTGAAAGTTGAATTGCGTCCCTTTACGATTATTGTTCTAATTCAACTACGGTATGCTTCAATACTCATAGGAATTATCATTTTTAAGAGGAGAATTGCGTCAATAGGATTTAACACAAAAAGCTGCCTCATTTCATTTATGAGGCAGCATCTAGCTAGTTCCCTTTAGAAAATTTTTCCCGGATTCATAATTCCTTTAGGATCCAGAGTGTGCTTTATTGATTTCATCACTTCATAGGCGGCACCATGCTCTTTTTGCTGATACTTCACTTTTCCAACGCCGACACCGTGTTCACCAGTACAAGTACCTCCACGTTCTAATGCATAAAGAACGATGAGTTCATTTAGCTCCTTCGCTTTTTCCACTTCTGCCTGATCTGCTAAATCGACCATAACAAGCGCATGATAATTACCATCTCCTACATGGCCCACGACTGCACCCACAAGTCCTGTATTTTCAATGGATTCTCTCGCATGAAGAATGGCGCCAGCAAGCTCAGTTATAGGAAGACTGACATCTGTCACCATCAGCTTCTTGCCTGGATGCCCGTGGATAAATGAGTAAGCTAGATTGTGTCGTGCTTCCCAAAGTTCAGCGCGTGATTTTGTATCCATTTCAAAATGAATATCCATACAACCTAAGTCACTAACTATTTCTTTCATAAACTCTACATCTTGCTTGAGACCCGCTTCATTACCATGAAACTCTAAAAATAGTGTCGGCTTCAGTTCGTAGTTTCGTTCGTTGGCAATATTCACTTGCCGAATGGAATGCTCGTCCACAAATTCCATCCGGGCAACCGGAATATTAGCAGCTAATATACTTGTCACTGCCTCCACAGCGCGCCCTGGATCAGGAAAAGTTGCTCTCGCTGCCATGATGCATTCTGGTATGCCATGTACTTTTAATGTTAACTCCGTAATAACACCAAGTGTCCCTTCAGACCCCACCATTAATCCATTTAAATGTAATCCTGAGGACGACTTGGCTGAGAGACCTCCCGTATGAATAACTTCACCACTCGCTAACACAACTTCCAAATCACGTACCTGATCTCGCATAATCCCGTATCTTACAGATGTAGTCCCGCTTGCATTTGTAGCAGCCATTCCACCAAGCGTTGCGTCAGCACCGGGATCTACTGTAAAAAATAATCCGTACTTCTTCAGCTCTTTATTTAACTGGAGTCGAGTGATCCCTGGCTGCACTTTAATTAAAAAATCGTTTGGTCTTACTTCAAGCACTTGATTCATAAGAGACATATCTAGAGAAATTCCTCCTTTATAAGGAATCGCATTTCCCTCTAAACTTGAGCCTAGCCCAAAAGGCACTACCGGAATTTCGTATGTATTTGCATAGTTTATGACCTTTTGAACATCTTCTGTCCTTTTTGGAAAGATGACCATATCAGGCAAAGATGGAATGTGATAGCTCTCATCACGGCTATGCTGCTCACGCATCGTTTGATTTGTAGTCACTTGATCTTCTGTTAAAAGCTTACTCAGTTCTTTCACATGGTCCATTTGTAAACACCCTCCAGAAACAAAATTTTCCGAATTATCATAACTCCCCCTTTATTCTATCGTATTTTTAGATTTCAAGCAGTAAGATTTAAGGTTATTCCTTCACCTTATTTGCCTGCCTTTCATACAATAGTTCGAGTAAAATAAGGCGGTGAATTAATGAATACGAAGACAAATCTTATGCTTTTTATGGTTGCTACTCTTTCCATTTTGTTTGTTTTAACCGTCTCAATTATCAGCCAAAGTAAAACTCCTGCACCTGGTTCGGTCGTGTTTGATGGGGATGCTGCGATTAATAATAATATCCAAAATAACATTGATTCTGAGAATGCAATTGTCGAGAACTCCATTGATAACCAGGTAAATAACGGAGAAACCAATGAAATTGATAACAATGTACTCAATAATATATCCGTTAGTGTAGATGTTACCGTTAAAAATGACATCTCTAATCAAGTAGATAAAGATGGCAAAGGTTCAAATGGGAATGGCACTAGCGGGGGGAATGGCAGTAATAATGGCAATGCTAATGAAGACAGCAATGGAAATGGGGACAGCGAAACGCCTGATATCGTATGGGGAGTGGATTCAGCAAGCTTAACAGATGATGAACTGTTAGCCTGTGTACGGGATAATTTCGGTAATCCCGAAGTATGGGGTCGTTATCTAGGGGACAAAGATGGCGTATCGTTTGGATTAACTCAGGAAGAAGTTGAATTGCTCCAATCAAATGACATTCAAATTCTTGTCATTTGGAATCAATTTAATGAACCCGTTGGATTTGACAAAGGTCAAAGTGAAGCATCTGCTGCCATTGAGCTCGCACGAGACTTTGGAATTCCTGAAGGTGTTGCTTTATTTGCAAATGTCGAACCGATCTATCCAATTGATGATCAATTCATTTTAGGCTGGCATGAAACGATGATGGAATCTGAATACAACTCTGGTATTTATGGTATTTTCAGCCCAAGTGAAGAACTATATACTGCTTACGTTGCAGCGGCTGAACAAGATAGTAGTATTTACGATGAAATGTACATTTGGACGGCTTCACCAAATGAAGGAATTACGACAGAAGCGAACGCACCTGCCTATAATCCAGAATTCCCTGAAGGAGGGCTAATCGGAGGGTGGCAGTACGGGATCGATGCAGAAACTTGCAATATTGACACCAACTGGTTTGATGGAAATGTATTAGATGTTTTGTGGTAAGTCCATAAATAGTACGAAAGAGACTACAAAAGAGAGTATAAAAAGAATAGCCGCTGTGATGACACAGCAGCTGTTCTTTTATTGTTTCTTTGTTTCATTAGAAAGATCTTTTAAAGACTTAATCTTTCCATGTGGATGCTGTGATTCTTTACGCTGTCTCCATTGACGTTCTTCTTGTGATTTTGATTGTGACATAGGATTCCCACCTTATTTTTTAAATTAATGGTACAGGTGTATTTTGTCATAATCATGAAGATACTATTCCGATAACTCTTTGTTTTGAAGGATCTTAATAGACCCTAACAAAAATACAATAATCAGTATGACCGTCACACTAACAGTCAGCCATAGACCTTGAGGAACCGTCTCATCAACCAGAATAGAACCTAGATGACTTGTAAGCTGTGCGGGACTCCATTCCATCCAACTCTCAAAAGTGCTAGTCATTATTGAAAGAATGATAATGGTTGTAATAGTGACAAATGCTACTAATCCGGGCACCTTAAGCGCAGCGTTGAAAAGAATGATTAATGTAAATATAAACAAAAACCATAAGGCTAATAACAGGTAGCTTTGCAAAAAGTCTGCAAAGGATACAGCTTCAAATAACACTACAACATAATACCAGCCTGCCAAATACCCTAAAAAAAGTGATGAAAGGCCAACAATGCTAAGGGCCGCCCACTTTGCTGTCACATAGGACGCATATGAAACTGGCTTCACTAAAATCATACCCGCCAAGCCGCTTCTTCGTTCTTCGGAGATACTTCCCATTGAAGCTAAGACAATGATTAATACTCCTAGCATATTTAGTTGAGAAATGACCATCATTAATACCTCTTGTGCTGCGGGTGTAGGCATTTCAAACACAGCTCCCTCAGGCAAACCGCCTGACATTTCAAGGATTTGAGGCATATAGTAAGTAGTAAGAGGATCTGTCATGCCTAAAAGGATAAACACGATTGGCAGCCAAATTAATTTATAATTACGTGTCATTTCTAGTACTTCTTTTTGAAATAAAACAACCCATTGCCTCATCCTCTCACCACCTTAACAAATAAATCCTCAAGTGATGATTTTTCTACTTCAAAGCGGGTAAGGGGGATATTTTGTTCAACAATATCTCGAAGCATTGCTCTCTTCGTCTTCTCAATGTCATTGAGACGGACCTTTGCAGAGTCTTCTTCATAATCAACCTCAAGTACGTCTTCCCACTTCTCCCAATGTTGAATGTAGTTCTTACTTGGTCCTTTTGTTTGGATTGAGATAATCGGCTTCTGATGCTTTTCTTGAAGATTGCCCAATTTGTCTGCCACCTTTATTTCACCATTATGAATGATTATGACATCATCACTCACTTCTTCTGCATCATTTAGTACATGAGTGGAAAAAAGGATTGTTGTATCTTTCTTAAGCTGACGAATTAACTCAAGCACCTCACGCCTTCCAAAAGGATCAAGGGCTGAAACCGGCTCATCTAATAAAAGCAGCTTTGGTTTGTGTATAATGGCTTGTGCGATCCCTAACCGCTGTTTCATTCCACCAGAGTACTTTCCAATTCTGCGGTTTGCCGCATCACTTAAACCCATTACTTCAAGCAGCTCGCTTGTACGCGCCTTCACCTCAGCTTTAGGCAAATGCGCTAATTTCCCAACGTATTCTAGAAATTCTCTTCCACTCATCCAGTTATGAAAAACAGGGTATTGAGGAAGATAGCCAATCTGCTCTCGTAAATCTGAATCCGAACTAAAACCTGACATGCTAATAGTGCCGCTAGTAGGCTTCAACAAATGAGTCAGCATTTTTAAAGTGGTGGTTTTTCCAGCACCATTCGGACCAAGCAATGCTACACAACGCCCCTCTTCAAGTGAGAAAGAAACGGAATCAACTACTTTATTATCACCATATACTTTAGTTAGCTGTTCAACCTGAAAAAAGGACATTAATCTTGCCTCCTGCCGATTACAAAATACAATATTGGGCCGATTAAATTAACGAATACAATAATAATGAGCCACAACCATTTAGGGCCATTCGTTTTCTCGATTCGAAACCAATCAAATAAAGCTACAAGCATTAAAATGAATTGAATAACTAGAAAAGGTGCAATGACAGCTAAGTTAAGCTGGTCAAGCTCTGTAAGGATCTCATTCATAGGCTTACTCCTCTCACACAAAAAATACTTTTTATCATCTTCCTAAGTATACGCTGATTCTCATTCAAAAGTTTCCTTAATAGCAAACAATCGAAACAGGGACGTACCCCGTTCCGATTGTTTTATCACCTTATTTTCTCCTGTGCATCGACTGCAAGCTCTATCAACTCTGAGCGAGTATAAGCTGGACTGACTCCTTCAAGGCTTAGTAAGTAATCAGCTGCTTCTTCTTCTGATAACCCGCATTGGCTCATCAATCCTTTTAAAATGGTACGCAAGTAGAGAATGGCTGGCGGGAATTCTGATTCCACTTCGGGTCGTTTCGGATTCGTAAATGTAAAAATAGGGAAGCCATCCATCGTCCCTACGTTCATCATCTTTCCATATAACCCTTTTAATAAAGCGGTCTGGTCATTAACGAGACGTGACAACTCACTCTCTACCTCTAAGAGACCATTTTCTTGAGCCATCACATCTAAATATTGTTCCATTGTTACTAAATAACAAACAAAAAAGGAGTGCTTATCCCCTCTATTTGGATCGATAAAAACAGGGGCTCCTCCCCAGCGGTCTGCATAGTGAGCAAAATAGGCTTCATATGGTAAAGATAACGACCGAACCTCAACAGGCAGGGTGTGATCTCGACATCCTTTTTCGGTTTTTGTTGACCCTTCAGGCTTCCCACCTTGAATATAACAATAAAATCGCTCTGGATTCATATTTGAACCATAGCTTGCATACCACACATGGGTTGTCTTTAAAATGTCGCCACTCTTCATAATTGTTTCCTCTTTCACATCCACATTTACACACACCTTTATCGCATTTAGTTCCATTAGGATAACTATTTTTTGCTAAATTGTCTAACCCGTCCGAAAAGTTCTTAATTTAACTATTGTTATTTCTTAGTAATTAGATTACAATCTAATTAGATAATGATCTAAGGAGATATGAAGATGCAATTAAACCGTTTAGTTAACTTCCATAAAACATTAGGGGATAAAACCCGTATTCAAATCATTGCTTTATTAAAGAACAGCCCGCTTCATGGGCAAGCCATTGCTGGGAAGTTAGGCTTAACTCCTCCCACCATTTCTCACCATCTCGCTAAATTAAGAGACATAAATCTTGTTTACCAACGCCGAGAAAAAAATACGATTTACTATCATTTAGATGAGAAGAAGCTTGAAATAATGGCTGCAGCGATTATTAAAGTAGGGAGTGAAGTAGAGATGGACCCATTTAAAGTAGAAGATCAAGAGAAATACAAAGTTATTCATAACTTCTTCACAGACGATGGTAAATTAAAAACTATTCCGGCCCAACGCAAGAAAAAACTCATCATTTTACAATACCTAGCTAGCAAATTAAACGTTGGAGTCATCTACAGTGAAAAAGAATTAAATGAATTTATTAAACAATACCACGAGGACTTTGCAACAATTAGACGGGAATTTATTATGTGTCATTTTATGCACCGTGAAAATGGGATGTATCAACTAAACCCTGAGGAAATGTGGCTCATCTAGCAGACGTGTTATAATCCTTATCAGCCGATTTGAGAATGACTAGAATAGAGTAAGCATTTTACAGTTGCTTTTCATACGAACAACTGTCAAGCTAGGAAGATAAATATAACTACTTCTAAGAACGCGAAGGTGACGCAAATGATTACAGTCAAAACCTCCCCTGTCAGTGGAGGAGAATTTAATAGAGGAGTCTTTGCAACAGAAGATATCCCAAAAGGAACCATGTTTCACGAGGCTCCTGTCGTACCTTATCCGAATATCGAGCACATTTTAATCCAAGAAACAGTTTTAGCTGATTATGTATATGAATATGGCAAAAATCATACCGCGATTGTGCTGGGCTATGGAATGCTTTTTAATCATTCTTTTACTCCAAATGCAACCTATGATATTAATTTTGATAAGCATATTTTCAGTTATTATGCCTACCGCGATATTAAAGCTGGCGAGGAAATCTTCGTGAATTATAACGGAGAAGTAGACGATGAGACGCCGCTATGGTTCATGAAAGATAAATAAACAAGGCCCTAAAAATATGAAGCTTAATCCGGCTTCATATTTTTTTCTTTCTTTATCGAGGTGTACTAGGCAAATGGGGTAATTATGTTGAGAAACGTTTGTCATGTCTTGAAATACTCGAAAAAATATAAGCGTTATCATACATCATACAGTGATATGCCCTAGAGTATCTTTTTCCATAGATGTTATGGTAAGATTTTAGAAAGAACTGAAAGGACGATCCTCATGTTTGATTTAATTGAAACGTTGTTAGGTAACGTCTTCTTTTTGCTGCTTGGAATGCTTTTTTATTTAATGATCATCGAATACAAAAAGACAACGGATGGAAATGTCATCATACTAGCTCTCTTATCTAGTATCGTCATGGTGATGTGTATGTCGTTCCCTATCCATATCAGCCATGGTTTTATATTTGACCTTAGGTATATACCATTTATTATCGGTTCTTTATTCGGCGGGTTTCCGGTTGCCATTCCTATTTACGCTGTACTTAATATATACCGGTTAATCATTGGCGGGCCAGGATGGGTCCCTTCCTTTTTTATTTCCAGCCTTGTTGTGGTTACGATCCCTTTTCTACATACGAGCTTTTTGGCATCTAACGATTTAAAGAAAATCGTTATGGCTTCTGGCTTAGCTCTTTTTCATGTGTTCTTTTATGTATCTTCGTTAAGCTTCTTTTTTACCTCTCTTACAAACGAGTTTTACTATGCAGCAAAACTAATGATCACAATGCAAACCTTAACCATGGTCTTCCTAATGGCTTTGCTTATGTTCTTACTTAAGTTCCATCAGAAAACGAGATAAAACGAAGCACCCATGCTGGATTCATGAGTGCTTCAAGCGGCCCCCCTATATCTATCTCTCTCCTAACCTCTTTTCAAATTCTCTGTATTCTTTAGATGTTAAAATTCTTCTCATATAAAGAGACTTTGCATGTCTGTATGTTTCCATATCTTTTCCTTCAAACATTAACTTCAACTCATTATATTGAATGACCTCACACGGATATGCGACAAAGTATGCTTTTACTTTCCAAAAATGATCTAATTCTGAACCTGCAGCTGTTAACTGTAATCCTAAAGGCAGAAGGTCTTCCTCGTCTTCAAACGCACAAAAGAATGACGTTTGAGTGCTCCCAGTATTTATGGTGTAGTGCTTTAACAAGAAGTTTTTTGCATGGTCAAACTCCTCTATTGGAATACGAACTTGAAGGTCAACATCTCCTTTGGTTAAAGACCCTTCAATTGCTGTGCTGCCAACATGAATCACACAAGCATTTTGCAGGCCGTTTTTGATCCTTTCCGTATGCTTAGCTACCACTAAAGCTGCTCGCTCCCGAAAGACCTCTTCCTTTTTAAAATGGACGATTTGTTTCATAATAGGTGACTCCCTCTCTTTGCTCCTTATACACTCCTCCTACATGTATTAGCCAATAATAGGAAAATCCCTTCTGACAGTGTTTGTATAAGTATGTTTATATAATTATTGATTGCTTCCTGAACTCTTGCACTCTATCATTAATATTACAATAGTTAGAATTATCTATCTTTTTATACTCACCCTGGATAGATACCTACAACTAAATAATAAGTGGAGGAAAATGCAGAGATAACGAAGCTTGCACAAAACGTACCGTGGGGTATTCCTCGTGTTCAAGGAACTGACGCACAAAATGCTGGATACACTGGCAATGGTGTAAAAGTAGCTATTCTTGATACAGGAATTGACCGCAGCCATCCAGATCTTACAGCGAATGTACAAGGCGGTCACTCTGTATTTACAGATTCAGCAAACCGCGATCCATTTTTTGATGGTGACGGACATGGAACACATGTTGCAGGTACCGTAGCTGCCGTTAATAACGACATTGGTGTCGTTGGAGTAGCAAGCGAAGCAGATCTTTATGCTGTCAAAGTACTAAATAATGCTGGAAGCGGCTCCTATGCAGGGATTGCAGAAGGAATTGAGTGGTCCATTAATAATGGAATGGATATTATTAATATGAGTCTAGGTGGTTCTCAAAGCTCTGCTATTTTAAAAGAGTTCAGTGACCTTGCCTACGCCGAAGGATTACTTGTTGTCGCTGCTGCAGGGAATAGCGGCAATCGCGGCGGTAATAACGACACAGTTGGCTACCCTGCTAAATATGAATCTGTTATCGCTGTTGCTGCAACAGACCAAAACAATCAACGTGCAACGTTTTCTAGTACAGGGCCAGCTGTTGAGATTTCAGCTCCTGGTGCCGGTATTTTAAGTACAACTCCTAATAATACCTATGCTTCCTTTGATGGAACATCTATGGCCTCTCCACATGTAGCTGGTGTCGCTGCACAGGTATGGCAAGCGAAGCCTCATTTATCAAATGTTGAGCTTCGTAATCTCTTAAATGATACTGCCCTTCCTCTAGGCGGCTCAAATCAGTTCGGAAATGGTTTGGTGCAGTCAATGGCTGCTATTCAACAATAATTGTTAAAAGCGTGGACACTTCCACGCTTTTTTTGTTCTTGCTAGTAAACCGCGTGTACCTCTATTTAACAAATAAGGCTGGTCCATTCACGAATGGACCAGCCTCCTGCTATTGTTAATTGTCTAAATAACGACGTCCGCTATGATAGCTTGATGCATAACTCGATTCATCAATTACCACAATTTCTACGGTGCTGGCTGTATTGGGTGAGTGAATCATTTTCCCTTCACCAATATACATTCCGACATGGTGAACGGCGCCTGTGCCATTGTTACGGGCAAAGAATACGAGATCTCCTTTTTGTAAATCTTCTCTTTCAATAAATGTACCATGCTGAGCTTGTATGCTTGAATCACGAGGGATCGTTATTCCATGAGCCTTATAAATCGTGTGTGTAAATCCTGAACAATCAAATCCAAAGCCTGATACACCAGCCCATAAGTATGGTAGATCTAAAAACAATTCACCAGTAGCTAGTAAATCATCAGCTGTTGGTTTGGGTATATCTTGCTCTGATTCATATATTTCAATATCTGCTAGGTCGAACCACTTGTTTCCATCAGCTGGTGTCGCAACAAGCACTTTATCTCCCTGCTCGGCCATAACCGGCAATCTTGTATTGAAACTCACTTCCATAAATTCTTTTGATAAAGCACGATCTTCGTATAAAGAAGCAGTCGGCACAGTGACTGTCGCAAACGGACGGTTAGATAAGTCCTCTAGCCGTTCATTATTTGTTAACTGAACTTTAGGAACCCAGCCTGGATAACCTGATTCTTCACGAGGCGTAGGCTGGCCTTCTACTGAAATCTTAACCCAGTCACCCGCTTCTTCTAACACATTACCTTTCATTCCGTATAGAGCTTGTGTTTCTAGCTTTCCGACTAGCCATAGCTTTTCCTCATAGGTCATGTCAGTAGTCCACTTCCAGTGATCAACTGGATTCGATACAGCAGGTGCATCAATCGGGCGGTCCAAATTCGGCTCAGCCCACACCGTCAACACAGATACATCAACAAAGGCAATATCTCCTTTTCCTACCTCTTTTGCTAGGCCGGCCGGTGTTAGGATCATTCCAGCCATACTTACCATCAACAGCATAAGCAACCATTTTTTCATTAGACATTCTCCTCCTGTTTTGAATTTATATTGAAAGCCTTGCCTTTGTTGACTTGCGCCAAGAAACAACCCCGCCTTCATAGAAGAGATTGCTTTTTGCTTCCTCATCTTCTAACCAAAGTGGTGCATCTAAGTCCACCATGGTAATATTCGGATGTGCACTGGCCAAAGCGGCGATCGGTGCAACAGATAGATGTGATTCCATCATGCTGCCGACCATACAAGGCATTCTTACTGTTTGCGCGAGGTCTGCAATGGCTCTTGCTTCATTCAGCCCCCCACATTTCATCAACTTTATATTCAACATATCAGCAGCACCCATCTTAATAATGTTATGAGCATCCTTTAGAGTTCTACAGCTTTCATCTGCCATAATAGGCAGATGTACGTGCTCCCTCACGTACTTTAACCCTTCTAAATCATCTGCTGCTACAGGCTGTTCTATAAATTGAACGGGAACTTGATTTGCTTGAAGAACGTGAATGAGTGTGATCGCTTCTTTTGGTGACCAAGCTTGATTTGCATCAATTCGAAACTCAATGTTCTCATTTGCGTTCTCTGCTAAATACAAAATCCGCGCAATGTCCTCTTTTCCTGATGTTCCAAGCTTTACTTTCATCTGAGTAAAACCCGCTCTAGTATGACGCTGCATTTGCTGATTCATTTCTTCTTTTGAGCTAAGACTAATTGTCATATCATTTTGCGAAGGAATGGACCCTCCGCCAAAGAATTCAAGCAGATCAATCCCCAAGCTTTTCACATAAGCATCATGCAGAGCCATGTCAACGGCTGCTTTTGCACTGTAGTTCTGCATACAACACTTTTGAACGAGCCCTATCCTTTCTTGAAATGAGTAAACTGGTGTGTGTAAAAGAGCATCTGTAATTGGATGTTCAATTGCAGCAATAATGCTCTCTTTTGATTCGCCGGTAATGGCATAGGTCGGAACAGCCGAACCCACCCCTGTAATCCCTGAATCTAGGGTAATCTTTACTTCAATCACCTCTACCTCAGTCACTGTCCTAAGAGCCGTTATGAAGGGTTCCTTAAGAGAAACAACCTTCTCAGTTACATCTATTTGTTGAATGTTCATATAAAAACTCCTTCGACATCAATGTAAAAAATCCAGCTAAGTTCTTTACAGAACTTAGCTGGATTTTATCCTGTAAGGGACAAAGCAGCTTACACGCTATGTAGTTGATTAAACTTTTGACTTGCATGACGAAAGGCAACAATGACAGCTTTTTGAGAAGAGCCGTAATACTTCTCCTCAATGGCCTTCACTATTTGAGCTGTCTCTCGAATATTTTTTCCGACAAATAAGTGCCTTATAAATGAGCTTGTAATCGATAATATAGACGTTGCTTCAGCATCAATGATTTTTCCAGATAGCCGGTCAACCACAAAACCAATGAAGAATACTTTGTATTGTTCGGTTATTGGATTATTAGATGGTGATTTTGCTTCACCCACAATATAGATAGAATCTTGATCGAACATGCCCTTCACCTACTTACCACTTACTGATTGATCATCGGATGGCTAGCTTATGATGACCAGAGCAAATGATTATCTGAAAATTATGATATATCATATCACCTCTCAATACAAGCAGACAAATGACATATTTTTCAAATAGGGCAGAGTTACCTTTTTGTTTGTTACAGTCCTACTCTTTACTCACATAAAAAAGCACATACACTCTTTTGTAAGAATACATATGCTGCGAATTAGTAGTGCGGAATTTCAACTTTTTCCATTCGTGGATTTGGATTAAACTTTCTGCCCGCTTTTGCTTCAGGTTGATCATCAAGCAAGACATCATCCCCGGTAAAACCAACTGACAGCTTTAATAAACTGCCTCCGACACCATAGACGTCAACAGGAGCATCATTCTTCTCAAATTCACGGATCCTCTCGGCTGAGAATCCCCCGCTCACGACAATTTGTACATGGTGAAAGCCTTCCTCGTTCAATGCTTCCCTTAATGCTTTAACAAGCGGAATATTTACACCACGAGGGTCGAAGCTTCCTAAAATATGTTGATTACGAATAAAGTATTGATCAATCATCGTTCTTGACGTATCAATTCTAACCCCTTTTAGTGTAGCACCAAATTCCCTAGCTACTTTTAAAGAGTCTGTAATCACATCATTATTATAATCAACCAACGCAATTAATTCATCTTCAGGGTAGGTTTCATGATAGGCTTTAGATGCTTCTACTACATCCCCATTAAACAGCTGAATAAGAGCATGGGGCATTGTACCAAGACCCTTTTCTCCCCACCATTCATTCATGGCATGAGTAGCTTGTGCAGACATCCCTCCGATAAACGCGGCATAGCCATCTCCTGCTTGATTGCTGAAATGGTCATCACGATCACCCATAAAAATAACCCGCTTATGCTTAGCGGCTGAAACAACCCTGTATACATTCGTTGCAACACTTGTCCGTCTCGCTAAAATACCATCAATAATTCCTTCTAAAAAGCCGAATTTATGATAGGACCCTCTAATCGTGAGAACTGTTTCAAAAGGCTTGATTTTATCACCATCATGCAAGGCATGGATTTCAAGTTCTTCAGGATCTTCTGAGAACGTGTGCAAAAGAGCAATCGCCTCATCAATTCCGCATAAAACAGCCTCTTCTTTTTGAAAGAACTGCATCGTGACTATTTTATCAGGCTTATATCTTTTCGCGATTTCTTTTGTTTTAAGGAAGTATACCGCAGAGTACCAGCCCTCTTTAATTCTCTCGTCAAATTTAAATGTATGGTTTGTTAACCGTGAAAGCTCGCCAGCCATCTTCATTTCAATTTCTTTTTTCATTATTCAGCCTCCAGTTAGTTGGCTTGCTTTTATCCATACTTACTATTTACTATTTACTATTTACTATTTACTCTTTTTCCAAATGTTTAAACCTATACGTCTCATTATTATTCCCAAAAAGAGCCTATTTATCAATTTTTTCATTCAAACAATGCTACATTTGGATCTTGTTTACAACAGTGCACCAACATCGCATGCAGCTGGCCACGGTGGTGATAAAGGTGGGCAGCGATTTCAAGCAGCCACTCATATCTTGAATACGTGACTCCCCAATAAGAAGTGCTCTCCTCTAGTAACTCTTGCTCGGAAAAGCTTTCATAGCTTACTTTTAAGGATTGATAATTTTGTATAAGACTTAATTTTAATTCTTCAATTGAATAATAGACATTTTCTTGATAAAAGCCTGTTAATTCTATTACGTCAGCTTCCTCGCTTATTAGAAAATCCGCCTTTGGGATTAATGCTATATGGTTAAGAAGCTCACCTATCGAGTGCTTCCCTTGTGTAGGGCGAATTAGTAAATCCTCTTGCTTTAGTGTGTTTATCATTTCAAGGATCGAATTGACAACAATTTCGATTTGATGAAAAGCACTTTTACTGTAAAGATTATTTTTTTGTTCCATTACTGCATCGCTCTCCATACACCTACTAAAATCACCACAATCAGACCCCAGGCCAACACTTGCCAGTATGCCTTGCGCTTTTCTTTTTGCATACGGATTCCCCTTTTTAGGAAGACATAGTTTTCTCACTCCACAGTCTAACCAAAGATTTTGAAAAAAGCACCTTACACTAAGTAAGATGCTGCACAATCAAGCAGTCGCAACCGCTTCATTTAACTGCTCGGCTGATAATGCTACGTTCATACTAGCTTTCTCTATCTCTTTTACGACACGAGTAAGCTCGTCCATTTGGTTTTTCACTTTCATAACGGTTTGGCTGCTTTGTTGGATTGACTCCACCATTTGACCAAACACCACATCGGTTTGTCCCGATGCCTCAAGCCCCATCTTCACAGCTTGAATAACCTGGCTTAATGATTGTGCCACTTCTTGTTTGTAGTGATCTGAATTAGCGATTAATTTATCAATTTGACTGATTGAATTCTTCGTTTGTTCTGCAAGCTTTTTCACTTCTTGTGATACCACCGCAAACCCACGGCCATGCTCTCCTGCTCTGGCAGCTTCAATTGCTGAATTTAACGCAAGTAAATTTGTTTGTTCAGCAATATCTTTAACAATCGTAATTACATGAGTAATTTCACTTGTTGCTTGTCCAAGATGATTAATAGCTTTGTGCATATTATTCGTATACTCTTCAATTGAATGGATTTTATGAAGCATGTCACTTAATTGTCCTTGACCGTCATTTGCCTTTTTCTCAGCAATAATCGATTGCTCATTACTTGCTAATGAATTTCCGCTTACTTCATTGAAGTGAGAGCTTAAAATCTCTACTGAAGCTTGAGTTTCTTCGGCTAAAGCTACTAATCCTTCACTAATCTCCATAATTTTAGTACGGATTTCTGTTTTCCCCACTTCAAATTGTTCTTTCATTTTGGTGACGGTTTCATTTTCATAAGCTTCTAGTACAATTTGCTGTTCTAAACTAAATAATTTATTAACTGCAGTTGTGATTTGCTTAATTTCATCAATTTTATTAGATCCTTGATCAAATTCTCGGCAAATAACAAGAAACATAGCTTGTTGAAGGTTTTGAAAGGCACTCATATACCAAGAAGTCTCTACACCAATCTTGTAATGAATCTTTGCGACTTTCACTCTATTTTCAACAAACTGTTCATTAATATTCCCTTCAAATAAGTCAATTAGATGCTTCTCTAACGTTCTTTCAAGTCGATCTACCGAACTATGCTGCTCAATTTTTTCTCTTAATACCTGCACTTTAAGGATCGTATCATAGAAACCACGAACCAGCTCATTAACATGTGATATGACTAGAGGTTGTATGCTTTTAATTACTTGCAGATCTTGCTCTGTCAATTGAACCATTCTCATTTTGTCATGAATCGTCGAATCGGCCACATCTATCTTCACTTGCAGCTGACCTACTTGCTCCATCCAATCGTTTTGACTTTCTTTGAAAAATTTGATTAACGAAAATAGGCTCATGTAAAGTATCCCCTTTATCGGCCGGTTGCGCTACTTACTCCAACTTCTCAAAGCGCCCAATTTACAGAGAAGTTTTCAACGTATCCGTCAATTTACCTATATTATACTAGAAAGAGGCAAAAAAACCCTTTTTTTGCAATCAATAAATGACAAACACACGAACATTTTCTTAGCGGCAATGTATATCAAACATGTGTTGTTTCTTGAACACTCCAACTAAACCACTCGCCGTGTCCAGCAGTTTCTGCTAAAGTTTCTTCTGTTTTCCTTCCATCAATATAAGAGTCTAAATGTAAGAATCGATCTGAAATATTATTATACAAATGAAAGATATCTCGATCTCTCCCTAGCTCATCTATTGCTTGAAGCAGCTGCTTTTTTGTCTCCAACGGCATTTGATTGGCAACATGAGTATGAAACACGCAAACGGTTACATTTGGAGGCAGCCCTCCTGCTATTTGAGGTAGTAATTCAATTCCGTCTCCTTCTATCAGATTCAACTCATCTACATTTTCTTTTAGAATAGAGCCTGCTGCTTCAAATTCATTTCTTCTCTCCATATGTTCTGGCCAAATCAATGCCTTAAGCCAGCATATGTCTTCTTGGTCTCTTAAATCATTAATATGCAGATCAAGCCCGCAGCGAGAATGCACAGGATAAGCTTCCTTTTTGAAGGATGGAACATTCTCTCCTATTATTTCAGAACTTAGAGTTAAAGTTGAATTAAGGTTCCCATATCGATGTAACCCATCATATGAATACTGATATTGATCACATAGCAATTGCAGACCGGCACTCGTACCGATCTCAATTAAAGCAAAAGGTTTGTTTGTTTTCTCATATATATAGGAAAAACTCGGATATAGATATGCACAGCGCCGCACTTCATTTGTTTGTACGAGTTTCGTTTGTATAAGGTGTATAATCTCTTCTCTATACTCCTCGCAGAATGACTTAAAGTGAACAAATGCATGGGTAGAGTCTTTCGGTTCTTCAACTAAACTAAGATAATAATCCGCAAGCTCATGCCTTACTCCTTTTAATAGAAGATAGTGAACCGCCCCAAAAAATAAATTAGGGATGGGCTGCCCCTCTTTCGCATGCGAACAAATGGTGAGAAGCTCTTCGTCTTTCGCTGTTTCTTTGGATAATGTCTCATATAACTTGCTAGAGTCTGCACACTCATCATTGGCAAAAAGAATAAAGCGTTTTGAAAGCTGATTAATGTCCATGTTGTCCTCCTCGAATATATGTCTAAGAAAGATATCCTCCCTCAATATACAAAATTCGATTCCAAAGAGGGAATTTCCTTGTTCAAAAAGAAAATAGGAAGCTGACAGCTTCCTATTCTTAAGAATTAATATCTCCTTGCTTCCAATAATCGATTAATCCAGTAAATATCATCATTCATCTCATACTTTTCTACCACTTGATCTCTTATCGTTGCAAAAAAACCATCCCCTAAATAAATGCCAATAAAACTTGGGGTATTACTTTCGGTTTCTTCACTGAAGAACATCACATCGCCTCGCTCTAATTCTTCAATATGAATCAAGTCCCCGCCTGAACGAAGCGTATGAATATTTCCTGATAACTGTTTATTTGCAGCTTCTAGGTACATGCTTTGTACAAATTCCACAGAAGAGCCATTAAACACTTCTCCCACATAATTCTCTGTTAGGGCAGCAACGGCTTCAAGAGTAACATCTTCTATCTCATACGTTCTCGCTCCATAAAGACGTGGCGGCCAATAGGAGCTTACAGTAAGGTCAACAATCGTCACCCCATTTGCTTGAGTAGCCACAACCATTTGGTTATTCCCTAAATAAATTCCAGGAATCAATGTCGTCCCTTCAAAGAATAACAAATCTCCAGGTTCAGCATTATCAGGATGTATCTCCCTTCCAACTTGCCATTGCTGGCTGCCGTAGCGTGGAAGATCATATTGATATGCCAGCTTGTAAATATATTGTGTAAGCCCTCCTGTATCAAATCCCTGCTCAGGATCAGCTCCACCTAATTGATAAGGGCGTCCTAGTACTTGATAAGCCTCGTAAACCGCTAGATGATCTAGTCGGACTGAAAGATCATCAAAGCGTTTAACCCCTGTGAAATGTTCACGCCAATATGAATTCATATAAGAGATTGTTGTCATTCCTTCTTCACCAGTTGCATGAATCATATAGTTATCTCCTAAATAAATGGCGACATGTGAAATACCTTCTTGCCATGTGCCTGAAAAATAAAGAGCATCCCCAGGTCTGATATGATCATCAAGTGTGATCTCTTCTATATTGGTGCCTTCCGGCAGAATGGTTTCTCCTAATTCCCATTGTCTATAACTGATTCTTGGAAGGTATATCCCTTTTCCTTCTCTAAAGGACGTTTGTATCAAGAAAGAACAATCAAAGGCTTCGAGTGTATTTCCAGTCATAAGGTAAGGTGTACCCATATATTTCATTGCCTCTTGGATGACTGGATTTTCATGGGTTCGATACGTATTTGGGTTAGATTTACTGAGAATCTCGTCTGTATATCTTACTGCCCCAACAAATCGATCTGCGTAATAGGTATGAAAGTCTAAATGACGTTCTTGCACCCCTTCTGAAGCAGCTATTATAAACCGATCATCTCCTGTATAAATTCCGGTCAGCCACTCGTCATTATTCTGAAAGAACACAAGATCCCCTTCTTGAAGCTCGTCGCGTTCAATCTCAAGACCAGCTTCAAATTGCGCGTAAGATAGTTTTGAGAGCCAGCTTCCTGTTACTTCCCGGTACACATAATAAGCAAACGAACCCGTATTAAAACCATCTACAGGGTTATCTCCTCTTCTGTTATAAGGAGTCCCGATTAAAGAACGGGCTTTTTCCACAATTTCATTTGACGTAGGAGGCAGAGTAAGATTTTCATCCGTATAGCGCTTAGCTCCAACGAACGCATTGGACCAGTACTCGCTCGTGTTCATATTCCTTTCTGTTATTCCCTCACTAGTTACAATGACAAAACGACCGTTTTCTATATAGATCCCTGACATTAAAAATGCACCTTGGAAAAAGACAACATCCCCCGGCTGCAAGTCTTCTAAAGCTACTTCCTCTCCTAACAGCCACTGATCACTAGCTGCCCGAGGAAGTTCTAACTCTTTAGTTTCTTTATAGATGTATTGAACGAATTCGGAGGTAATGAAACCTTGATGGTTTTCACCCACCATTTCTAGTGCTAAGTTTGCTGAAGAATCTTCGATGCTGCTTCCCTCAATATAGCGATTGGCTCCAACATAAATTCCTGACCAATAACTACTAGAATATAAATTAGCCTGCGTAATTCCAGAACTAGTAACAATAACAAATTGACCATTTTGGATATAGATCCCTGACATTAATGAACTTCCTTGAAAAAAGACAACATCACCTGCTTCTAGTTTATCTTTTTCCACTTCAGCCCCTATTAAGAGTTGGTCTCTTGCAAGACGTGGCAAATCTATGTCTTTACTCTGTGCATATACATGTTGAACAAATTCGGAAGTTAAAAACCCTTGCTCATTTGGTCCAATCATTTCTAAGGCAAGACTAGCTGCAGGGTCCTCCACGGGAACAGCATCCTCTAAATAGCGGATAGCTCCGACATAAATTCCTGACCAATAAGTACTGGCATCAAGATTTATCTCTGTGATTCCTCCACTTGTTACCACTACAAAGCGGCCGTCCCCTATATAAATTCCAGACATTAATGAGCTTCCTTGAAAGAAAAGAACGTCTCCTGCTTGCAGGTTTTCACGGGTAACTTCCTCTCCTAATTGGCGCTGCTCCCTTGCTAACCGAGGCAGGTCAATTCCTCTTGCCTCTGCATATATGTACTGAACCAATTCAGAAGTAATAAATCCTTGATTATTGGGACCAACCATTTCTAAGGCAAGATCAGCTGCAGGCTCACCAGTTGTTTGTGCTAGAGTACTGGATGAAAAAAAGACCACTAACATTAAAAAGATAGTGATATAAATACATTTTTCTCTCAAATAAAACCCTCCTTTTCCTAAGTCTACTAAATGGTTATTCTAATTGTCTTTAGTCCTTTCTGCTTCATTTCAAACATTAATCTACTAATAAAGGAAAACGAGCTGAAGCTTACTTATATAGGCAAGGTGATAATTATAAAAAAAATTAGGCAAAACACTTGAAAGTCAAAAAAGGTCAAAGTATAATATAGTCAACAAAGGTCAAAGAAAGTCAAAGTCAAACTCTGATCTTTAAAATCAAGATGAACCTTTCAACAAGATAAACAGCCGATGAAATAGAAAAAATGAATGATAATCGAGGAGGTTATGTTAATGAAATGTCAAAACTGCGAACAACGACAAGCAACAGTGAATGTAAATATGCAATTCAATCAGGAGAAAAGGCAATTTAAGTTATGCCAGACATGCTATCAAGAAATACGTGCTGCAAATGGAATTCCATCAGGTTTTGGGCATGGATTTTCTCATATGCCGTTCGATGACCTATTTAAGCAATTAACAAACAACCATATGAATGCAGCCGCTCATGATCAGAAACCATATCCCCCTCATACCGAATTTATGAATGGCGGGCACAAAGGAGGAGGAGGCGGTTTCCTCGATCAATATGGGAAAAACGTAACGCAAGCTGCTAAGGCTGGATTAATTGATCCTGTCATTGGACGAGATACAGAGATCGAACGCGTGATTGAGATATTAAACCGACGCAATAAAAACAACCCCGTGCTTATTGGGGAGCCTGGCGTTGGTAAAACAGCTATTGTAGAAGGTTTAGCATTAAAAATTGTTGAAGGTCACGTGCCTTCAAAACTTTCAAATAAGGAAGTCATCCTATTAGATGTAGCATCACTTGTTGCCAATACTGGAATCCGCGGCCAATTTGAAGAGCGGATGAATCAGCTTATCGCTGAGCTAAAAGAACGTAAAAATGTGATGCTGTTTATCGATGAAATTCATTTATTAGTAGGTGCTGGTTCTGCAGAGGGTTCTATGGATGCAGGCAATATCTTAAAGCCAGCCCTAGCGCGCGGCGAGCTCCAAGTTGTTGGTGCGACAACACTAAAAGAATACCGTGAAATCGAAAAAGATGCTGCCCTTGAACGTCGATTCCAGCCTGTGATGGTCAATGAGCCGTCTATAGAAGATGCCATCAACATTTTAAAGGGTATTCAAAGTAAGTATGAAGATTACCATCAAGTAAGCTACACAGAAGATGCGATCAAAGCTTGTGTGAACTTATCACACCGCTATATTCAAGACCGCTACCTGCCCGACAAAGCGATTGACTTATTAGATGAAGCTGGCTCGAAGTTAAACTTGCAAGCAGGTGCAGTAAGCCACGACGATATTGAATCACGCCTTGCAGAAATTCATAAAGAAAAAGACAAGGCACTAAAAGAAGAGAACTATGAAGCAGCTGCAAAATTACGGGATGAAGAAGCAAAGCTAGAAGCTAAACTAAATAAATCAGATGATAAAAAAGCGAGTGTAGACACAGCTCAAATTGAAGCCATTATTGAGAAAAAAACAGGGATTCCAGTCGGTAAACTGCAAGCAAACGATCAAGAAAAAATGAAAAACCTGGCTGATCAGCTTCGCGGCAAGGTCATTGGACAAGAAAAAGCGGTTGAAAAAGTAGCCAAAGCCGTTCGCCGTTCACGTGCCGGCCTAAAAGCAAAACACCGCCCGATCGGATCCTTCTTATTTGTAGGACCAACTGGTGTGGGTAAAACAGAATTAACTAAGTCATTGGCAGAACAATTATTTGGCACAAAAGAGGCAATGGTTCGTCTTGATATGAGTGAGTACATGGAAAAACACTCTGTCTCTAAATTAATTGGATCGCCGCCTGGATATGTAGGTCATGATGAAGCGGGTCAGTTAACAGAGAAAGTGCGCCGAAATCCGTACTCTATTATTCTGCTTGATGAAATTGAGAAAGCTCACCCTGATGTGCAGCATATGTTCCTGCAAATTTTAGAGGACGGGCGCTTAACTGACAGCCAAGGAAGAACAGTGAGCTTTAAGGATACAGTCATTATTATGACAAGCAACGCTGGTATCGGAGTGAAAAAGAAGGCAGTTGGATTTGGCGCAAGCGAGGCTGTTGCCGAAACTTCCGTGCTTGACGCTCTATCAGCCTACTTCAAGCCAGAATTCTTGAACCGCTTTGATGCGATCATCGAATTTAACCAACTAAGCAAAGAAAACCTTGTACAAATTGTTGACCTACTGCTTCTTGACCTTGAACACACATTATCTGAGCAAAACATTACCATGTCGGTGACTGCACCTGCTAAAGAAAAAATAGCAGAACTTGGCTACCATCCAGCATTTGGTGCTCGTCCGCTTCGCCGTGTGATTCAAGAGCAATTAGAAGATCAAATAACGGATTTATTATTAGATGAAGAGGAAGTTAAAGTAATAGCTGTAGATGTGAAGGAAGATAAGATTGTCGTAGCCAAGGCTTAAGTTGCGATAAATTAGGATAAAAAGAGCTAGGAAATCAACTTATGTTAGAGGGAAAATCCTGAAATATACTTCGCTTTACTTGAGAAGCTGCTGAGCCCCTCTGGTCTTTGCCCTCCGGGGTCTCAGCTTTGCTTTAGCTCCCTTTGGAGTCTACGTATATTTCATCCGCTAAAGTATGTTTTTGGCGAGATTTTAATGTGGAATTAGTTTATTCTTCGTTAAATTCAAATAAGTATGGTCCTTATCGCGTACTCTTCAAGTAGAAGAGTACCTGATAAGGACCTTTTTAGTGTAGAGGCACGCAACAAGTTCACCCTCGCTCTGTTTATTGTAGCGGAAGGCACCGCCTCCTGCGGGATGTGCATGGCCAGGGAGATCCAGGACCGCCCGCGGAAAACGTGTGCCTGCAGCCGGAAATCATCAACTATATAAAGAGAGGAATTTTACTAGTGACGTTCAAAACTCATATACAAAGTTAATAATCATTTATCAGTTTCACTGTTTAACCACTCTTTATGCCCTAACCTCTTTATTTTCAGGGTATTCAACTAATGTAACGAGTAAAACTCTGTATAGCGTATACCAGCCGATATAGGCTCTGCTAATTTAAAACCACTTATTTAGTAAAATACCGTGAATACTAGTCATAAATACTTCTTGGTCTCTTAAGATCGTATGAATGGCACCCGAAGCAATAAATCCAAAAATAACGAACGCCGCATATGCGAGAGCATTAAAAAGAAATCTTCCTTTATACCAAAAGCGCTCAATGATTATCATGAAAAAAGGAACAACAACGATGCCTGCTGCTATTAAAACCTTCATCTATTCACCTACTCTAGAGCCATCCATTTTTTCATAGTATAGGCACAGAAAGGTGATAGTAAACCTTAAGTAACTTCATAACGTTTGAAGCGCGCCATTGAAATAATTCCAAGAATCGGCCCAATTGCAAGTATCGAAAACACCCATTCCCAGCCCATTATAGCCTCAGCGTACGGAATTAGATTGATAGAAAAGATGGTAATGAGAAAGCCGACACACATTTGAAAGGTTAGGGCAGTTCCAATGTATTCAACCTCTGCAAATTCTGAGACAGCTGCAGAAAATTGAGCAGAATCTGAGATCACTGACGCCCCCCAAATCATCGCTAATGTGAGAGTCAGCCAAATAGACTGCCCGAATGTAAACCCTACTGTCAAACAGCAAAGGGAGCTAATGACCATTGAGTAAATCGTTAAGCGCGCCCTGCCTACTTTGTCAGCTACAAGACCGCCTATTATACTCCCTGCACCTCCCGCAACTCCAATGCATAGAAACGAAGCAAAGGCAATAAAAGCTAATGATGTAGAAGCATCATACGTTAAAAAGCTTGCTGAGAAAAATATCGGCAGCCAAGTCCACATCGCATACAGCTCCCACATATGGCCGAAGTAGCCGTAATTCGCTAACATCACGGGCTTGTTTCTGATAACACTTTTTAAGAGGTTAAATGAGAAATAGGTTTTCTTTTGAGTAACTGGAGCATCATCAAGTATGAAATAGATGATTGCTGCTGCAAGGACTGCCAGAGTTGAACTAGCTATGATCACATACTGCCAATGGAGGCCTCCAATGAACGTAATGAAAAACTGCGGCATTGCAGATCCTATTGTTAAACCAGCAATAAGTACTCCTATAGCCAAGCCTCTTTTTGCAGGAAACCACTGCGATACCAGCTTAACCGCCGTAGGATAAACTCCAGCAAGCATGACACCGGTTAACACCCTGAATAAGATTCCAATGATTGCTTGGTCTGTAAATAGAATTAACCCATTAAAAAGAGCACCGAATAACGCAGCAAGGGCAAACACATACCTCGTATTAAAGCGATCAGCCAACCCTATAGACGAACTGATCAGCGCTCCAATCACAAAACCTGCAGGTACAGCAGCAGATAACCAAGGTGACAAGCTCTCGTTCACTCCCCACACCTCGATTAAATCAAACGCAACCACAGATCCGCTAAACCAAAGGCTAAGTGCAAACAGCTCAGCTGCTGCGATCCATCCTAATGCCTTCCATTTATCAGTCATTCCACCACTCCCTTCCATCCCATCTTGTACTTATAAGTTTACCTTATTTAAACAAAAAAGTGCTCCCTTTATGAAAGGAGCACTCTAAGATAAAATAATCATTAGCTAACGATACTTAACCGAATAAAACAGTCGTAACAATTAGGTAACCTATGAAAATAAGAACCGTATTTACTACTCCAAACCAGCTTCTGCCACCTTTTTTTCTGAGCATTGCTTCTTGCTTTTCTGGATCTGTGGTACTCGCTGCGGTTAACTCAATCTGTTTATTCATATGAAGGCGATACATATAATTTCCAAATAATCCTGTAGCAACTGCTAATCCCATTCCGACTGAATTATTCAAGCGCATCACCATACCCTCATCCCCTGAAGCTGCTAAGAAAATCAGCAGATCGACTGCAAGAAATAGTCCCATAATAATAAAAATGTAACGATACATTTTACGATAACCTAACCAAAATAAACTTAAGAAAAAAGCAGCAAAATTCCACGATGTCTGTCTTTTCTTCTCGTCCATTTCATTCCATTTTTTCTTGTAATATGTAGTATAGTTTTTTCCAACAAAAGCCTCTTCAATGCTTGCATTATGGTTCTCTACTTCTAGCTGGACACTATTTTCACTCATCACTTTCTCTCCCCCTTACTTCTCTATCCAATATTTTCATTTACAACATATTACAATATATAGTTGATTTATGTGTGTGTAAAGCAAATGTAAGAATAATAGGCTATAAGTCTTGAGATGAGGCTAAAATTAAGAAAGGATAAATACCTATTTATCCAGTTTTAATCTTACCAAACAAAAATGACAGAATTATTTGACTCATAGAGAATATTGCTTTATTTTGATAAAGAAAGCTTTTATGTAATACTGATATAAATATATGCAGACAAGGAGTTTTTCAACATGATCAGTCCCGTATCTTTTAGAGAAGAAATAAGAACAAATAAGTTTAATACAAGTACTGCCGGTTACTGCCAAGATTATGTACAAGCCAACTTAGTCATCGTACCTAAAGAATATGCATTTGATTTCTTTCTCTATACGTACCGTAATCAAAAGTCGTGTCCCGTTATTGATGTATTAGAACCAGGCCAAGTAAAGTCTGCCCTTGCAGAAGGCTCTGATATCCGCACAGATATTCCCAAATACCATGTCTATAAAGATGGGTGTTTTCAAGAAGAAGTAACGTCGATTGCATCTTACTGGCAAAAAGATTTTGTTTCCTTTTTAATCGGATGCAGCTTTACGTTTGAAAGCGAAATGGTGAAATCAGATATTCCTCTAAAACATATTAACTTAAATAAAAATGTTGCGATGTACCGCACATCCATTCAAACAGAAGCGGCTGGTCCGTTCTCTGGCCCGCTCGTTGTTTCGATGCGCCCTATTAAGAAGGCTCTGGTTGACAAGGCTGTAGCCATCACTGAAAAATACCCGCAAATGCACGGCGGCCCTGTTCATATCGGCGATCCAGCTGAGATTGGCATTACGGCAATCGAGAAGCCGGATTACGGAGAATTTGTTGAGATCGCAGAAGATGAAGTGCCTGTTTTTTGGGCTTGCGGCGTGACACCTCAAGCAGCTGCAACTGAAGCTAAGCTTCCACTTATGATTACACATGCGCCAGGCCATATGTTTGTCACAGACTGGACGAATGATGAGTTATTGAATAGAAAGTAAATGCGGAGTACCACGTAGACGCAACATAGGTAAAGGGCTGAGGAGAGCGTGTGGACTGATTGAATTGGAATTGCGCGGGTTTAAGATGTTATTGCGTCGCTCTATCTGCTAATTGCGCTTACCTATGAGGCAACTGCGCCGGTTTCGCTGACTATTGCGTCAGTTGCTCCGAATTGCGCCTTTTCAGGGACTAATTGCGTCGCTCAGACCACCAAATGCGCCGGTTCATCGCACATTTGCGTCTATCCGTCCGGAGCAGCAACACGCTCTGCTCATTAAACTAAGAAACCAGGATCAGTCCTCATCTGATCCTGGTTTCTTAGTTTCCTTGCAAGTACTTATGAAGGGTTCGTTGTTTTGAAGAGGTGCCGAAAGCATGGGTTACTCCCCAGATCTTTTCCACCTCTGCGCCGTTCAACGTGGCGTCCAGATCGTGAAAGATACGATGTAAATAGCGCAGCGACATAGAGTCACCCGTTTCTGCTACATACATAAAGGCCCTCGCATTTTTCATATCATTTTTAATGCGCGAATCAGCAAGCCCTTCGTCATGCAGCCATTTTATATCAGCGCGTAACTTTTTCCATTCCTTCGTATGCATCGTTGCTGCTACATTTAAATCTTCGGCTCTCCCCCATCCAGCTAATGTATTTAAATAGCTGTGCTGTGCGGAAATAATTGCTTTCACCTTATTTTCCTGCCCGTCTTGATACACAATCTCTTCTTCATATTCACCATATTGTAACGTGACTAGGAAATCAGCTTCTTCCTGCATCATCTCAGGGTCAGGATGATCTGACGGTATCATTCGTGCTTCTGCGTGCGCAGTTGCTTCACTGTTTGGTTGATGAAATATATAAAAATAGCTGACTCCACATACTGTTATAACAGCTGTTAATACTGTTAAGATAAGCCACTTTCTTGACACCTAATCCCCTCCCTGTGCTCGTAATGGTAATTGGTACATTCTACAAAACATGCCGATATTCCTCTAACTATTTACCTGGTCAATACTTTGCCCATCATCCAACGCGAAAACCCCCTTGCCATATAAAGCAAGGAGGCTGTCGTTAAAAGGTAAGCAGTTCTTTGATTTCTTCTGCAGATAAAGAGGACATTTGTGCTTCTCCTGGTTGAATGACAGCATCCACCAGCGCTTTCTTCTTTTCATGCAGGGCAAGGATTTTTTCTTCGATCGTTCCGTTTGCAATCAGCTTGATTACTTGAACATTTTTGGTCTGTCCGAATCGGTACACTCGATCAGCAGCCTGCTCTTCGATTGCCGGATTCCACCACGTATCATAGAGGATCACGGTGTCGCCTCCTGTAAGATTAAGCCCCGTTCCACCTGCTTTTAGTGAGACGAGAAACAGACTTTTTTCTCCTTGGTTAAAGTGATCAGCAAGCCTCAAACGTTCAGCTGCCGGCGTTTGTCCGTCTAAATAGAAGAACTCCCAGCCTCGCTCTTCAAATTCAGCTCTTATAATGGCTAACATGGACGTGAATTGAGAGAAAATGACCATCCGCTGGCCTGCCTCCATTCCCTCTTCCACATACTCCATAAGCCGCAATAATTTCCCTGACTCCACCCCATCCTCTTCTGATACGAGTCTAGGATGACAGCAAATTTGCCTAAGCTTTGTTAAGCCGGCTAAGATTTCTATCCGTTTTTTCTGGAATTGATCATTAGAAATTGCATCATCTACATCTGACCTAAGCTGCTTGACCTGTGCTAAATAATACTTTTTTTGTTCCGGCAAAAGATCCGTGTACTGAACAGACTCCATCTTCTCTGGCAGCTCTTTTAATACCTCACGTTTGAGACGTCTTAAGATAAAGGGACGAATTCGTTTAGCGATCTCATCATGCGATCGATCCCGAAACTGTTTCTTTGTTCCAAGCAAGCCTGGCAAGATCGTCTGCATCAACGTATACAATTCATCTATACGGTTCTCAATCGGCGTACCGCTTAAAGCAAATCGGCTTGAGGCTTTAATGGCTCTTACCGCTTTTGTCGTTTTCGCTTGTTCATTTTTTATAGCCTGCGCTTCGTCTAATACCAGCGTGTCAAAAGTAATCCCTTCATACTTTTCATAATCTCGCTGAATCAGCGGATATGAAGTAATCCAAATATCAGCTTCTTTTATAGTGCGAGCATGATCTCTATCTCCCTTGGCACCAGCAATGACGACAACATGGAGTTCTGGTGCAAACCGCTTAATCTCTTTTTCCCAATTGTAAATGACTGAAGCCGGTGCAATAATTAGAGATTTTGCTTCTGATGCAGCTTCTTTGTCAGCTTGCAAATGTGTGATGGTTTGGAGCGTTTTTCCAAGTCCCATGTCATCAGCTAATATTCCACCAAGCCCTGATTTAGCAAGGGTTCGTATCCACCTAAAGCCTGTTTCCTGATAACTTCTCAGATCGGCGTCAAGTCTTTCAGGCGTACTCCATTCGCTGAACTCAGGTGATTGAACATCTTGAATGAGCCGGTGCAGCTTTTTTGATAACTTCAACCCTGCCTGACTCTCATCTAATGAAAAAGCTTTATGAAGAGGCACATTCATGTTTTTATTTAACTCTTTAGCTGAAGCACCTAATGAATCAACTGCCTTCTGAAGTGAACCATACTGCTCTTCTTCTAAATGAATGAATGAGCCGTTTGAAAGACGATGATATTTCTTTTTGTTATAAAGGGCACGCAGTACATCAACAATTTCTTCATCAGAGATTCCATCAATAGAGAAGCTCACATCAAGCCAATTTGACTCTCCTTCAACATCGACAGAAACTGATGGGGTAGAACCCGGTTGGAACAAGAGCTTTTTTGCATCACTCGTTAAGTAGATATCAGCATAAGATTTTAGACTTGGTAAGTGCTCAAATAAAAACTCAATGATTGTCTGAATTCGATGTAGGACAAGTTTCTCTCCCTCTACTTCAAACGGATGAAGCTCGAGAACCTGAAGAATTGTTTGCTCTTTTTCAACATCCCGCACCATGATTGTATCTGAGTGGGCAGCATCTTTTTTAGCAAAAGGATTTCGTACTTCTTGTCCGTATCTAAATGATACGTCAAGTACTAATTCTTCCTCTTCATAATCAACTTTAATAGAGGCTTGAAGAGGCTTTTGATCAATTTTACCTTTTAACGTTTCCTCCATCTCAACCATACCGTACTGGGAAATAACCGGAAGTACTTCTGAGCAGAAGGATTCTAGCTGATCATTAGGAATAACATCAATCGGCTCATCCTCTTCATATTCATTAGCTAGTATCTCCAGCGACTTAGCTTGCTCCTCAGTCAGCTTATAGAACGTGTCTTTTTTTAAAACACTCTGGTATGGCTGATCAACAAATAAAACATCTGGGAGAAGTTTTGCCTGAAGTTCCACCATATCATCGTCTTCCTCGAGAAAGAATTTAAAAAAATCATCCCCTTTTTCAAGTGTCTTCACTTGCAGACTTTCCTTATATTCTTTCGTACTATCAACGTGCAAGATAGTATTGCGTGCAGCTAATAAATCTAAAAAGGAATGCATATACACAGCCGGCATTAACAGATGACGTTTTGTGGACTTATGACCGTATGTATTTTTTGTGTGATGCTCTTCAACAGCGAGCAACCTGAACAGGAGATCAAATACAGCTTCGTCCTCCTCTTCAAAAACATACTCATCAGGTTCATAGCTGAATTTATTAGTGAATGCATATGGTCGCTTTTGATTTACTGCTTTTAAAAAAGCATACAAGTCCTTCACAACATACACTCTGTTCTCTCCTACTTTCATACCTAACTGAATGTAGTTAACCATATGCTTAAAGTATCCACCAGCAGCCATTACTTTTAGCTCAAACTCGACTAGAAGCTTCTGTTTTTTCTTAAGAGCAGGCTGTTTCCACTTTTGAACAGATTTAAATTCTGTTAACAGTGAACTCTTCTTTGAAAGTATTTGCCGATTTCGTTCAAATACAGTGCCTCTTTCCTGAAGCTCAAGCAAAGTTGCCACAACATGCTTACAGGCTCCTGGATATGTAAAGGACGCTTCACAATCACAAGCAAAATCAAGACTGCCATCATCTTCTATATCAATTTCCACTTCGTACATGTAGCTTCCTGAAACCTTTGCCTGATAGGAATTGTATAGTTCATTATAAGAGACATACTCTACTAATCCAGCTCGGTAATATTCTAATCCACGTTTATAAACTGGCTGACTCGACGCTAATTGCCGAATGAGAAAATCACTAAGTACAGTGGTCAAAACCGATCATCCTTTATACGAATTATTGTCATTCAATCATAGCATATCTTCATAGCATACCTGTATCTCTTTGTGAGCTTTAGAAGCTGTGATACAGCGTTTAACCGTTGTGATAAAGGGAATAGTAAACGTGACACAAGAACTTTAAGAAGCAGGTGGATCAATTGCCATATTTTAGAATCATCCTAACTGGAATAGCTAAACTTTTAAGTAAAGTATTTAGTATGGCTACTCTCACCTTCTTTGGACGCATTCCATCACAAGACGATTCAAAAGTTAGTTTCATGGGACTCTTATCTCTTTATTGGATTTACATTTTGGTGACGACTGTTTTTCCAGACTTAGCAGAAACCTTTATTCCTTTAATGCCCGATGATGATACAATCGTACGAATTGCCTCTATTGTGTTAATCCTTCTTATCCCTTTAATAAATGGGTATATCTCAACTAGAATGGAAAATAGAGATCCTGATTGTTCAAAAATAAAGCAAACCTTAATGGGATATCCATACACACTCATTTTAGGTGGCATGTCGATGATCCTGCTTATTTTAATTCCACTTATAAAGCTGCCGAATATACTCCAAATGCACTCTCAGCAGCAGTTTGCTATTATGATCCGTAAAGGGAAGTATGATGATGTGTTAAAAGAAGTGGAAGAAACGTTAAAGAAGCATCAGATCAAAACATATGTACATGACCCGAAAAAGCTTGTTTGGTTCAATTTCATCATGCTCTCGTACGTTCTAGAGCATATCTTTAACTTTAAAATCGCCAAAAAAATGAAATACATTACGGCTCAACTAGGGGACAATGAGGTCGAGATTACCGTTCATGCGACAGACATTTCTATTGTAGGACCGCGGCAGGAAGTTTGTGAAGTGAAGCACATTTTATCAGAAGAAATGAGACCTGTTGATTTCTATTTCACATGGGACCACGGCTTGCAGAAGCTTGAGGATCAAATACAAGAAATGAGACATGAGCTTGAGAACGGATCAGACATTACTATGGATAAGCTAGAGGAGATAACTGAAGAACTGCGTAAATCCTCCCTTGGGAATGAAGACTGGAATGCGATGAGACGCCAGATTTATAAGCTAGAGTGCGATTATTACAAATGGAAGTATGAAGAATGTAATGAAGGTGAAAGGGGAGAGAACGAATAAAGAAAAAGCTACTTAGCAGCCAGCTTAATGAAAATTGCATAATAGAAATCAAAAAGACGACTTTCAATAATTGAATGAAATGTCGTCTTTTTGCGGTGCTTCCCCACCTCTCTTACACTTGTTATTTGCAACGTCCATTAGCAACTAATAGAAGGATCGCATATTTATCTTTGATATGGAATACCTGTTAATTCGGGTACAGTTACAAACTCAAATCCTTGCTCTTGAAGTACTGGTATAAGCTGGCGTACTGCCTCAATCGTATTCGTGCGATCACTGTCATACTCGCCCCCATCATGCATGAGAATGATTGCGCCTGGATTCACATTACTTATAACCGTATAAGCAATCTCTTCAGCCGGCATCTCACGCCAATCAAGCGTATCTAGCGACCACCCTATCACCGAGTAATCCATTTCTGCTAATTTTTCAACAAGCTGATTATATAAGAAGCCATACGGAGCACGGAATAAACGAGTGCGGTAGCCGACAATATCGTTAATCACATCTTCGGTTTGATTGACTTCTCGCTCAAGCGTGGCGATATCTCCCTCTTCTACAAGATTTGGATGCCAGTAGGAGTGATTGCCGATAACATGACCTTCATTATTCATACGCTCTACAATTTCTGGGTACCTTTCAGCTCTTGCTCCCATAACGAAAAACGTTGCCGGTACCCCGTACTCACTTAACACATCAAGCAACTCAGGAGTGAATCTAGGATCAGGACCATCATCGAAAGTTAATGCAATACGGTTGGACGTATCGGGTCCTCTTAAAATAACTGTATCTGGATAGCGCTGCTGTAAAATGATATTTGAGACGGGCTGCCTTATGCGCTCTGTATATTCAGGACCACCTTGAGGCTCTGGAATCTCATCATCAACTTGACGCTCGTCATCTTTTCCTCCCCACCATGTTTGATGAACCCCGTCTAGTTCATTTGCATATACGACTCCAGAAAAACTTCCAACCATCAAACTAATCATTAATACGATCATAAACTGCTTCATTTTTTCATCTCCTTTTTTTAACAGGCTTCTTTAGTGTCTTAATAAGAAAAGAAGATTATTCATAATGAAAAACGACCAATCATTTGGATTGGCCGTCAAACTACCTCATTTTTGAAGTGACATATGAAATCATTTGGTAAAAGAATTATTCACACTCTTCTCTGCTTTAACTCCGCTAAAATAATAGGATACTGACGGTCTAATTTATACATCCATAATAATAAAATCTGTAAGAAACACAAACCTAAAGGTAAATAAATATTAAGTGCTATAATCATGGTTGTAGCCATGGCTGTCTGCTCTGCTGCTGCACCAACATAGCCTCCATATGCCAACATCCATCCTATTAAAGCACTCCCGATTCCTGTTCCAACCTTCATCCCAAAGCTCGCAGCACTGTTTATAAGTCCTTCCGTTCTAAATCCATGCTTCCATTCGCCGAATTCATTTGTATCATTAATCATTGCATATAAAAGAGTAAGAACTGGTATTAAACTGAACCCTTGAATGACTGTCCCAGCTAAGAACAACGAAGCATTTGTAGGGTCTATCATTTTTATAATTGGACCGAAGATCGCAATAACAGTAACAACAAGAGCAATATTTCGTTTTCCAAATCGCTTAATTAAATTGGCGATAAAAAAGAAACAGATAATACTTGGAATAAATAACGCTAAACTTATAAGTGAAAAATAGCCGCCGCTTCCTAACACATACGTTGCATAAAAAATACCCGCACCTGTCAGAAGAGCATTTACTGTATACGTCACCACACAATAACCTGTAATTACGAGCCAATATTTATTTGTCAGTAACGCCTTTAACCCCATGTTAAGCGGGACATCATCTTTCACTTGTACGCTCGTACCTTTTCCCACTCTTTCTTTTGTAGCTTTAAAAGCAATTAAGCTTGTGGTCACAATAATCAACCCGGCTGCTAAAGCTACAACCGTCCACCCGAGCTGCCCTCCAATCGCACTGGCAACAGGCTGGGCTGCCATCATCACAAGCAAAGTACTAGTCATCGTAAAAATACCCGTATAGACATTGGTCGTTGAGCGTCCTTGCTGGTCTTGCGTCATAAGGCCCAGTAGGGTTTTATATGGGATAGAAATGGCCGTATAGACTAAAATCAATAATATATACGTGATATAAGCATAGATGATCTTTCCTGTCATTCCTAAGTTAGGAACCGTAAAGAGCATGACGGTTGTTACTGCAAGAGGAACCGTCATCCAGATAATCCAGGGACGTGCTTTACCGTGACGGGACTTTGTCCGGTCTACAAGGGTGCCCATCCCAATATCTGTGATGCCATCAAACAGTCTGGCAACTAACATGAGTGTGCCTACTACTCCAGCAGATATCCCTGCCACATCTGTATAATAGAAAGTAAGAAAAGAACCAACTAACGTCCAAACAAGGATAATACCAAAGAAACCTAATCCATAATTGAGCATTTCTTTATGTCCTGGCTTATCCAATTGCCTTACTGATTGCATCTGCTTCTGTTTAGCTTCTAACATACCTCTCCCCCTCTACACTGTAAGTAAACGCTTTCATTTTATTCTGTTTTATACTAACCATTCAGTATGTAATCATTATATACACATTATTCTGAAAATTAAAAGGTTTTTTCTCAACTTTTTGATGAGATGTCCACAACATGAAAAAAGTCCCCTTCTGTATTAAGAAGGAGACTTACTAAATCATTCTTACAGTAATGACATAATTAAAGAAATAACTACAATTGCACCAATAATCATTAAAATTGTTCTAAGCATTTTTATCATCCTCTCTTATCTGTGTGCTTAGTGATATGTTCCCTCAATATCCAAAAGATAAACTGGTTTAATGTGGGACATTGTTGTACATTTTGATACACAAGATAAGATACACAAGATAAGACTCAGGCTTAGAAAGGTTATCCTCGTAATAATCTCAAACCATTCAAGATCACAAGAATCGTACTGCCTTCATGTCCAATCACACCTAGAGGAAGCGAAACATGCCCCAAAAAATTGGAGATAATGAGCAATGCTATTACAGCAATAGAAAAAACAATATTTTGTTTGATAATTCGATTCATTCTCTTCGATAAACGAACAGCTTCAGCGATTTTTGATAAATCGTTTTTCATTAAAACGATATCAGACGTTTCAATCGCAGCATCAGTACCGCCTCCCATTGCGACTCCGATATTTGCCGCAGCCAAGGCAGGAGCATCATTAATTCCATCCCCAACCATCGCAATGGTATGATACTTCTCTTTAAGCTTTTTGATTTCCATTACTTTCCCTTCAGGTAAACAGCCTGCCACCACTGTATCAATCTGAGTCATTTCTTTCACAGCGGCGGCTGTTGCGGCCTGATCTCCAGTGAGCATAATCGTATAAAGCCCTTGGTCTTTGAATGATTTCACGGCCTCTCTTGTCGTTTCACGCAACGTATCTTGTACAGCGAACAGTCCAGCTACCCCCTTATCATCTGCCACATACACAAGAGTTTTCCCTTCCTCTTGAAGTCTATTTGCTTCGTTTCCGTAAAAGGAGTCGGCCAAAGAATCCCCAATAAAACTACGCTTCCCCACTTTCCACGGAATATCGTTTATCTCAGCTTCTACACCACACCCTGGGATTTCATGCATAGAATCAACAGAGAGTGCTGAATGAGTGCCACTATTTTTCACATAATGATCCTTCACATAATGAACAACAGCCTCCGCTAATGGATGGGTCGATTGCTTTTCAATCATATACACACTTTGTAGAAATACTTCCTTATCTAAACCTGGGCGGATAAAAAGATCCGTTACAGAAGGCTTTCCCTTTGTTAATGTACCTGTTTTATCAAAAGCAATGGCCTTAAGTGCTGCTAAGTTTTCAAGATGGACTCCGCCTTTGAATAGAATCCCTTTACGCGCCCCATTCGATATCGCTGATAATGTTGCCGGCATAATTGAAGCCACTAGAGCACAGGGTGAAGCTACAACAAGCATCACCATGGCTCTATACCATGTTTCACTCCAACTCCATCCAAGAAAATAATGTGGTAAAAATAACATTAATCCTACAATGAGTAGAACAATTTTCACATAAGGACCTTCAAATTTCTCAATAAATAGCTGGGAAGGTGTTTTTTCATCTTTCGCTTGTTGTACAAGCTCTATGATTTTTTGGAACAATGTCTCCTCGCTCTTTTTCGTTACTTCAATGGTAATTAAGCCATTTTTATTTACTGTACCTGTAAATACTTCATCATTTACTGTTTTAAGAAGAGGAAGCGCTTCACCGCTTAACGCTGCTTCATCAATCATCGATGTACCCTTAACAATCTTCCCATCGGCTGGTATACGTTCCCCTGGTTTTATGAGTACGAAATTACCAATCACTAAATGGTTTACCCCTACTTTACGTTCGTTACCATTGACCAAAACAGTCGCTGTTTCAGGTCGTAAGTCCATAAGGGATGAAATTTCTCGGTGGCTTTTATTCATCGTGTAGGTTTCAAGAGCCCCGCTTAAAGAAAAAATAAAGATCAAAATTGCGCCTTCCACCCAATAACCAATGAAAGCTGAACCGATTGCAGCGAAAATCATTAATAGCTCTACATTCAATGTTTTATTAGATAGTGCGTCTTCTATGCCTTCTTTCGCTTTGAAATAGCCCCCTATGACATAGGCACTTAAAAATAGGGCGACCGAGAGCGCTGGATATTCATATCTTTGCAGTAACCAAGCCATAATGATGATACTGCCGCTTATAAGCGCTAATGTTAACTCTAAATGTACTTCTACGAATTTCATTTTGTTCTTTTTAAGTTGACAGCTTTCTGTTCCGTAACACTTTTCCATATGAGCACAACTTGAGCAGCCTCCCGCCTTAACTGCGTCCAATTAAACCCCTCCCGTAATCAGTGATTGAAGAATGTTTTCCATAATTTAGTCATGATCTTAATTGATAAAGATTATTATTTATAATAATTATAATTAAGGAGTTATCACTATCATATTCAATCGAGGGGTCTTTGACTACTCATTTTTACATAGTGCACGATTCTAATTAAGATACATGCAGGGATACTTGGTTATACTTGTTAATAATAAAAGGATATTGGAGGGATATTATGTGTGGACGTTTCTCTTTATTTAGCGGTAGAAAGCAGCTGCAAGAAGAATTTAAATTTATGAATGACGTTCCTAGTGATTATTCTGCTCGCTATAATATAGCCCCTCAAAGTCAAATACTTTCCATTATTCAGGGAGAAAATGGTGATAGGAGAATAGGTTATTTACGCTGGGGCCTTATTCCGAGATGGGCAAAAGATGAAAAGATTGGGTACAAAATGATTAACGCTAGAGGGGAAACCGTTGATGAAAAGCCATCCTTCATGCAACCATTCAAACAGAAACGTTGTCTGATACCTTGTTCTGGATTTTATGAATGGAAACGAGATGGTAACAATAAAGTTCCTTATTTCATTTCTCTAAAAAATCGGCAGCTATTTGGGCTGGCCGGCCTTTGGGAAAAATACGTAGATGAGAAGAATAACGCTATATACAGCTGTACGATCTTAACTACAAAACCTAATAAGATCATGGCTGGCTTGCACGACAGAATGCCCGTCATATTGAAGCAGCAAGACTACTCGACTTGGCTTAGTCCTGAGTCAGATTTAGTACAAGTAAAAACATTACTCTCCCCTTATCCATCCGATCCCATGATGGCTGACCAAGTTTCAACCATCGTTAATAATCCAAGAAATGATGAAGCGGAGTGTGTCAAACCGATTAATTAACCGTATATAAAACAAGCGGCTGTCCCAAAATTGGACAGCCGCTTCCACGTCACCCTCTGCGATAAGGATTGTGTGATAATTGTTCTTTTGAAACAGGCATCCAGCCTTGGCCATCTACCCAATCAAGCTGGACTTGATATGGGGTCGTTTGCTCAGTTGGTCCACTTACTGTCCCGACAACAGAAGTAGGTCCGCCATTTTCGATCCGCCATACGATCATGTCACCACCAAGACCTGTTGCATAACGAAGAGCTCGTTCCATTTCATTCCAGTTTTGTCCGCCCTTCGTAAAGTCATGTGAGAATTCTCCTGATTGGTTTGTACCAACCGGTTCCCAATCGCCGTCTTCAACCGGCTCTAGGTCATCCTCTTCAGTACCTTCTTCGTCTTCACCTTCTTCTAATGCTTCCTCATCAGGTGCTTCCTCAGGTGAATCAGCTACTTCTTCCGGGTCAACCGTTGCTTCAGGTTCTGTTTCAACTTCTACATTTTCTTCAGATTCGTCATCTATTTCAAGTGCTGCTTCTTCTGTATTAGAAGAGCCGAGGAATATTTGCGCTGCAAACACAATAATTAAAACCACTACGAGTCCAATCGCTACATTTAAAATTGTATTCATACGCTTCTTTTTTCGATGTTCAAAACGTGTTCCTTGCACAGTTTCCACTTCCTCTCTCTTAAACTATCAACTACACTAAATGGATTATCTATGAATAGTATTATACAAAATCTCTCCCTAAAAGGCGACTATGTCTAAGGAAGTATTTTCATCTTTTTCGTGATGGTACACACCTTCCACTTTTTCTATCCTATCAAATGTAAGCAAAGTAATGTGGAACTTCCGATATTCTACATATTTTTTTACGACCATGCGACCTATTTGAAAAGAACACATTTTTCCGAACAGGCAAGGTTGTTTTTTTGCGTTTTAGGAAAGCTTTGCGTATTCTGTTTATAAGTTTATATGAACAAGGAGGTCAAATTGTGGGTAGTAACTTACACCAAACAGATGAGCGTTTAAAAGAATTACAACCTTTTGTAGAACGATTCCGTAAACGAGCTGCAGCTCATGATCTAGATGCGAGCTTCCCAAAAGAAAATATAGAAGAACTAAAACAGATAGGTTATACAAGTTTGACCGTGCCAAAGAAATATGGGGGAGCTGAGATAACACTATACGAACTTGTGCGCTTACAGCAACTCTTAGCACAGGGTGACGGGGCTACAGCTTTATCCATTGGCTGGCATATGGGAATCATTAAGAATTTAGGAGAACAAGATAAGTGGAACGAAAACATTTATAAAGAGATTTGTGAAGAAGTAATCCAGCACGGCAAATTAATTAATGCTGCGGCAACTGAGCCTGATACAGGAAGTCCTACACGAGGGGGCAAACCGCAAACGACTGCTGTGCAAGACGGCACAGAGTGGGTGATTTCAGGAAAGAAAACATTCACGACAATGGCTCCTGTACTTGATTATTTCATTGTCACAGCCTCTTTAGAACATGAAAAGGGTACAGCAAATTTCTTAATCCCACGTGAGAGTCCGGGCATAATAATTGACGAAACCTGGAACACCGTTGGAATGCGTGCTACAGGCAGTCACGACCTCCTCTTAAAAAATGTACGAGTACCTAACCGTTTCTTAGTAGAGAGACTATCAAAAAAAGAAAAACCGGCGATGGGCTGGCTTTTGCATATCCCTGCATGCTACTTAGGCATTGCTGAAGCTGCACAGAGAGAATCGATCAACTTCGCAAAAACGTATTCGCCAAATAGTATTTCAGGCACAATAAGTGAGCTGCCAAATGTACAGCAGCGCATTGGAGAAAATGAAGCGAAGCTGATGCAAAGCAGACATTTTCTCTACTCGGTAGCTAAAAAATGGGATAATTCCTCACAAGAAGAAAGATCATTCATGAAGCCGGAGCTTGCTGCCGTTAAAATGATGGTAGTTAATTCGGCCAACGACGTTGTAGACCAAGCAATGCGGGTGGCCGGAGCAAGCGGTCTCTTTTATGATAATCCTCTGCAACGTTACTACCGAGATGTCCGGTTTGGTCTGCATAATCCGCCAATGGATGATATGACGATCATTCAGCTAGCAAAACAAGTATTGGAACAATAAAACATATTAAAAACAAAAAACCGCCCGTAGAGGCGGTTTTCTTCATTACTTAGTTCATTGCTTAGTTCATTGCTTAGTTAATTTCTAAGATTTCAATTTTCATTTCACCAGCAGGAGTGTTAACTGTTACTTTATCTCCTACAGAGCGTCCTAGTAAGCTTTGTGCCATTGGTGAATCGTTTGAGATTTTACCTTCTGCAGGATCACTTTCTGCACTACCTACGATTGTATACTCTTCTTCATCTCCATCAGGAAGTTCAATAAATTTAACACGCTTACCTAATGATACAGCATGAGATGAACCTGCTTCTTCTTCAATCATAACCGCGTTACGAATCATTTTTTCAAGCTGAGCAATACGTCCTTCAACGAAAGCTTGCTCTTCTTTAGCTGAGTCGTACTCAGAGTTCTCAGATAGATCACCGAAGCTGCGGGCAATTTTTATACGCTCAACGACTTCTTTACGTCGCTCTGTTTTAAGAAATTCTAATTCTTCTTCTAATTTACGCTTTCCATCTTCAGTCATATAATGCTTTTTTTCTTCTGCCATTGACTTTCACTCCTCGTCATATATCCAATATCAGTTGTATATAGTATTCCCATCTAAAATAAGAAATTCTATACATATGTAGAAAAAGAAGCAAGGTCTATGGAACCTCGCTTTCTTTATGCTATTACAAAATGGCTTTTTCTTCAATAATTGTGCGAATTTTTGTCACCATTAGATCAATTGCGACACGGTTTTGGCCACCCTCTGGAATGACTACGTCCGCATAACGCTTTGTCGGCTCAATAAATTGAAGATGCATAGGTCTTACAACCGTTGTATATTGGTCAATTACTGATTCAATCGAGCGGCCGCGTTCTTTAATATCTCGAACAAGACGACGGATAATACGAATGTCCGCATCAGTATCGACGAATAATTTAATATCCATCATATCACGAAGGCGTTCGTCTTCTAAAATCAAAATCCCCTCGACAATAATTACGTCTTTTGGGTCGATCACAATCACATCATCAGAACGTGTATGTGCTTTGTAATCATAAACTGGCTTCTCTATCCCCTCACCGCGAGCAAGCTGCTGCAAGTGCTCAAGTAATAAATCATTATCAAAAGCAAAGGGATGATCATAGTTTGTTTGAAGACGTTCCTCAAATGCAAAATGGCTTTGATCCTTATAATACGCATCTTGTTCGATTAACACAATAGACTGCTCATTAAACTGTTGAAAAATTTCTTTTGCGACAGTGGTCTTACCAGAACCTGTTCCGCCTGCCACACCAATCACTATCGGTTTCTTCACCATTTATCGTACCTCTTTACGCATCATATTCTGAGGATATACAGGACGGTCTACCTTGAAACGAACGATCTCAAGCGGATGTCTTGCTGCATCAAGTTCATCACCGTCTTCATTCCAAATCGTTCCTACTGTTTGAACAAAGTTTTCAATTTCTGGACCAAAGAACTCAATCTCATCACCAGGTTTGAAGTGGTTGCGCTGCTGTAATGTTACCATGCTTGTCTCCGCATCATAATCAAGCACAAGACCAGCAAAATCATATTTCGTACGCTTTGGATGCGTTCCATACATTTGCTCTTCAAACGTCGGCTTGCCTTCAAAGAATTGAGGGGCAAAGTCACGGTTAGCACATTTCTCTAGTTCATCTAACCAAGACTTATCAATAACAAAGTTCTCAGGATCCGCACAATAGGCATCAATCACTTTACGGTACACACTTGTTACAGTTGCTACGTAATGGATAGATTTCATACGGCCTTCTACTTTTAAACTGTCAATTCCTGCTTCAATCAGCTTAGGAATGGCTTGAACAAGGTTCAAATCTTTCGGGCTCATCGTATACGCTGCATCATCTGGGTTAAATAACGCTTTTTCCCCGTCTTCATTCGTTTCGTAAAGATCATATTCCCAACGGCATGATTGGCAGCAACCTCCCCGGTTTGAATCACGTGCAGTCATATGATTACTTAATACACAACGTCCTGAGTATGAAATACACATTGCTCCGTGTACAAATGTTTCAATTTCAATATCCACATTTTTCTTCATCTCAAGCATTTCTTCTAAACTGACCTCACGAGCTAAAACGACACGGTGTAAGCCTTCTTCTTTCCAATACTTCACAGCGAGCCAGTTAGAAAGAGATTGCTGTGTGCTAAGGTGCACCTCTACTTTAGGTGCCACTCGCTTACAGGTTTCAATAATCAATGGATCAGCAACGATTATCCCTGTTACACCAACATCCTGCAAGTCACGCAAGTATTCTTCAAGCCCGTCCATATTTTCATTATGAGCATAGATATTCGTTGTGACATATACTTTTGCCCCGTATTTATTTGCAAACTGTACACCTTCACGCATTTGGTCGATTGAGAAGTTGTCTGCATTAGAACGCAAGCCAAACTCTCGGCCTCCGATATACACCGCATCTGCACCATAATGTACAGCGACTTTCAGCTTATCTAAACTTCCTGCCGGAGCAAGAAGCTCAGGCTTTTTCACGATAATACGCTTGCCTTCTTTTGTTGTTTCAGCAATCGTCTGCATCATATTTCCCTCCTTAGTAAACCGTTTCTTTAAAGAAGAATCCTGTATCTAACTTACGGTTAGCTGGCTGGATTGCTTCGATTTGTTCAACAAACTCATCTTTCTTCTCTTCATAAGCATCACGGTCTAGAACACATAAATCGATCGCCGCACGATATGCCGCTACTACTTCTTCCATATACTCCGTTGATTTTAAGATTCCTTCAATCTTAAAGCTGTCCACTCCAGCATCAATCATCTCTTCTAGCTCATCAATAATAGAAATATCATTAGGGCTCATAATATGCGTCCCATTTTCATCTTCAAAAATAGGATATTTTGCATCACGTTCTTCATCAAATAACACCATATTACGAGATTGATCCGTACGTTCTACAGCTAGATTCTTTCCTTGGAACTTCATATAATTGCCGATTAGGGTACGTTTTGATTGGAACATACATGTCATGCCATGTACTTGAACCTCAACCTCAACATCCGCTTCTTCTTTAATTTCAACGATGGCATCCATATTAAGCTCACGTGCCAACACAGCACGTTTTGCTCCCTTACGTCCCCAGTAATTTGCTGTAAACCAGTTCGTTGCCGTTGTTTCTGTATTCCAGTGCAGCTTCATATCAGGAGCCACTTCTCTTGCTGTCATTAAAACAGCAGGGTCCCCAAACACAATCGCATCTACATTCGCCTCTTTTAAGAATGCAATGTAATCTGCTAGTTCTCCTACTTTGTCATTATGAAAAAGTGCATTCATTGCCACATACACTTTTTTGCCTGCATCATGCGCAAGCTTCACACAAGCTTTGATATCGTCTCTTGTAAATTCCCCTGCTAGACGAAGCCCGTAACGTTCTTCCCCGATGATGACCGCATCAGCGCCTGCTTTAAATAAGCGTTCTGCTGCTGTTAAATCTGCCGGCGTGCATAGTAATTCTGGCTTTTTACTCATGTCACTCTCACCCTCCTGTACTTCTATTTCTTAATACTTATCGCAAGCCCATCTCCGACCGGTAAAATTCTCGTATCATAGTCAGGATGCTGCATTAACCACTCGTTATATGTTCTTAATTTCCTAGCAATTGAGCGTAATCGCTTTTCTTCTATTTCATCTTCGGCAACTAGGCCTCTAAATAAAACATTATCAGAAAAAACAACACCATTTGGCTTGACCATTTTCCCATATAAATCAAGAAAACGTTGATATTGCCCTTTTGCGGCATCAATAAATAATACATCAAAAAGGGGCTCTGATTCAAGTATTTGAGCTAAATCAAGTGCATCTCCAAATCGTACCTCAATTCGGTCAGACAACTCATTTTTATCAATATTTGCCAAAGCTTCCTTATAGCGTACTTCATCTCTCTCAATCGTAACAATGGTTGCATTAGGCAGCTCTTGAGCCATACGGATCGCTGAGTAGCCAATTGCTGCCCCAACTTCAAGGATACGTTCTGGCTTAATCAGTTTAAGCTGCCAAAGCAGGCTCTCCATCCCGACTAAATCCATAATCGGCACTTGATATTCTTTGGCGTACGCTTCCATCTCCATAACTAATTGGGTTCTTTTAGGGACAAGTGATTTCAGATAATTTTCAACTTGGTTATTAATCACGTCTTCCACTTCTTTCTACCTCTTATTTGGACGTAGAAAGAGAGGGAGTGCCACTGCCACATCCCCCTCTGCTTGTCCTACTCTGTCTCAGTTTCTGTTTCACCCTCGTCTTGTGCAGCCTCTACCCATTCTTGGCGGTACTGCTGATGAGTCCGGTTATGTGCTTCATATGTTTCATTGTAAATAACTTCTCCGTTATAACGCGCATAGAAGAATAAATAATTTGTATCTTCTGGGTTGATTGCCGCTTTAATCGCATCTTCCCCAGGGTTTGCAATCGGCCCGATTGGGATCCCTGTATTACGATACGTATTATATGGAGACTGAACTTCAAGGTCAGCAAAGGTAGTCATATATCTGTGCTCCCCAATCGCATATGCGACTGTTGGGTCAACCTCAAGTCTCATTCCATCATCAAGTCGATTGTGAAGAACCCCTGCAATTTTATAACGGTCCTCAGACGTTTGTGCTTCTCTTTCAATAATGGAAGCAAGCGCTAAGACCTCGTGTACTGAATAGTCGCTTTCTTCTATCGCAGCCAGGTTCTGATCAATAATTTCCTGTGTACGGCTAAGCATCGCTTCAATTACCGATTGAATGCTAGGTTCAGCTTCCATAAAGTCATAACGTGCCGGGAATAAATACCCTTCAAGAGGATAGCGGATATCTTCTTGCAAGATATCCTCTGTCAGCATACTAAAACGATTAATTAATTCTTCTAAGTACTCTTCGTCATTCAGTACAGACATGACTTCTTCTGCATCATGACCCGTTTCATTCGCAATCATAACAGCTACATCTTCTAACCATCTGCCTTCAGGAATGGTGAAGATTAACTCAGGCTCTTCAATGACACGTCCTTCTTTTAACTCTTGAATCATTTCATCCATGGTCATTGAAGTAGACAAGGCATACGTACCTGCTTGAAATCCAGATTCATTTTTGTAACGTACGTAATATCTGAAAATCGTTCCGTTATTAATAAGGCCTTCTTCTTCAAGGATTTGTCCGATTTGCGTAGACGATGACCCAATCGGGATCGTGACTTCAACCGTTTCCCCTTCTCCTGAATCTACCGGACCTAATGCATTACTAAAATAAAAATATCCACTAATTATGGCTATTAACGCCATTGCAGCAAGTCCAATGACACTATAAAAGACGATTTTGCGAACTACTTTCGCCTCTGATACCCGTTCTTCATATAAATCATTTCGTGGTTTTTCGTTGGAATCAGACATCGTTCTCCCCCTTCCACCGTATCATTATACTATAATTCTGCAATATGTCAGTAAACAAATTGTTTGATAGCCGAAAAACCTCTATATTGTGACAAAACAAAGAATGTCGGAACACATGAAAAAGCCCTTTTGCTAAGCTTTGGCAAAAGGGCTTTTTCTTATTCTGATTTAGAGCAAACTAATTCTTACTCTTCCTCTTCTGCTGAGAACGTGTTAAGCATTTCCTCAACCATTTCCCATTCTTGATCTGTTTCCACTGCGAATAAAGCAATGTCGTTATCTTCGCCTTCACGATCTTCGTAACGGAAAGCAAATACTTCTACTTCTTCCTCTGAATCATCTTCATTATCTCCAACTGGAGTAACTAAAATATAACTCTTTCCTGTTTCATCTACAGTGAATTTAAATAGTTCATCAAATAGATGCTCATCACCGTTCTCGTCAGGAATAACAATGCGTTCTTTTTCTTCTTGTGACATAATGTCTACACCTCTTCTATTTAAGCTACATTCCTTTTCGATCAAGATATCCTTGAAGGATCATAACTGCAGCCATTTTATCAATTACTTTTTTACGTTTCTTACGACTCACATCAGCACTTACAAGCATTCGTTCAGCAGCTACCGTTGTAAGGCGTTCATCCCACATCACAAATTCACAGTCTAAATGCTCTTTAAGAGAGTCTGCAAATTCCATGCAACGCTCCCCGCTTGGGCCAATGGTGCCATTCATGTTTTTGGGCAGTCCAATGACAATGGTTCCAACATCATTTTGTCTTGCTAGCTCGGCAATTTTTAAGAAGTCACTCTCTGGATCTTCTTCATTTCTGCGAAGGGTTTCAATGCCTTGTGCCGTCCACCCTAATTCATCGCTGAGGGCAATCCCTACTGTCTTGGTGCCTACATCAAGTCCTAAAGCTCTCATTCATTCTCCTTACGGTGCTGTGACAAATAAGACTTTACCAATTGCTCAATCAGCTCATCACGCTCAAGCTTTCTGATAAGTGCACGAGCGTCCTTGTGGCGAGGGATATACGCTGGATCACCAGAAAGTAAATAACCTACAATTTGATTGATCGGGTTGTACCCTTTTTCCTCAAGTGCCTCATATACCGAAAGTAATACCTCTTGGACGTCAACATCAACGGAATCATCAGGAAAGTTAAATTGCATTGTCTTGTCCATAGAGCTCATCACAAACACCTCTTTCTTTCTTTACCTTTATTGAATTCTAGTATCAAATTCTCGTACATAAAAGGTTGTCTTATTCTATTGTACACGAAGTTGGCCAAATTAGGAAATTGTTTTAACGAATTCAGGAACATAAGCCAGTGCTTCAGCTAACTGTTCTGGCTTTTTACCGCCTGCTTGCGCCATATCAGGACGGCCGCCGCCGCCGCCGCCGCAGCGTGATGCTACTTCTTTTACAAGTTTTCCTGCATGGTGGCCCTGACTAATTAAATCTTTTGTTACACCAGCAACAAGATTTACTTTTTCACCAGAAACGGCACCTAGAACAATTACGCCTGAATCAAGGTCTTGCTTCAGCTTATCCACGATCGCACGAAGTCCTTCCATATCACTTGCATTGACTTCTTTAGATAGAACTTTAACACCATTTACTTCTACTGCTTCATCAATAAGGTTCCCAGCTTCCATGTTGCCCAATTTTGATGATAATGATTCGTTTTCACGCTGCAGATCTCGAATTTGCTGCTGCATCGCTTCAATTCTTGCAGGAACATCTTTTACATTTTTCGCTTTAACTAGTTCAGATGCTGTCGTCAATAAACGTAGCTGATCATTCATGAATTCATATGCACCTTGCCCAGTGACCGCTTCAATACGTCTGACGCCTGCACCAATCCCAGATTCAGATACAACTTTAAATAATCCAATCTCTGCTGTGTTGCCAACATGACAACCACCGCACAGCTCTAATGAGTAATCGCCAACTTGCACGACGCGTACAGTGTCTCCGTATTTCTCACCGAAAAGCGCCATTGCACCCATTTCTTTCGCTTCAGCAAGTTTCTTTTCGCTGATATCTACAGAAATGGCATTCCAAACTTTTTCATTCACGATTTCTTCAATTTTTGTTAACTCTTCTTTCGTTACTTGACCGAAATGAGAGAAATCAAAACGAAGACGATCTTCTGATACAAGGGAACCTGCTTGGTTCACATGAACTCCTAGAACATCTTTTAACGCTTGGTGAAGCAAGTGAGTCGCTGTATGGTTTTTAACAATGCCGATACGAGAGGTTTCCTCTACCGTACTTGTCACTGTAACGCCTTCCTTCAGCTCTCCTTCTTCAACAACTATGGTGTGAAGGTGTTGGCCGTTTGGAGCTTTTGTTACTTCTGCTACACGTGCGATAACTCCCTCGCCAATAATCGTACCCGTATCAGCTACTTGTCCGCCGCTTTCTGCATAGAAAGGCGTCGTACTTAAGATCACTTGTGCAGTTTCCCCAGCTGGTACACTTGACATGCGTTCTTTACCTGCAATTAACACACTTACAGTACCTTCTGCTGATAATTGGTTATATCCTACAAAGGTACTTTCTGCGTTAATCTCACCTAGAAGTTCATCTTGTACCTGCATAGAGCCAGATTCTTGACGTGCTGCTCGTGCACGGCTTCTCTGCTGTTCCATTTCTACCTCAAAGCCATCACGATCAATCGTTAACCCTTTTTCTTCTACATATTCTTCCGTAAGATCTACCGGGAAGCCGTACGTATCGTAAAGGCGGAACACATCAGAACCAGAAATCACTTCTTCATTCTTAGCCTTCGCTTCAGCCAGAATTTTATCAAGAATGCCGAGGCCTTCATTTAATGTTTCATGGAAACGCTCTTCTTCTGTTTTCATCACTTTTTGGATAAATTCCGTTTTCTCTTTAACTTCAGGATAGAAGTCTACCATAATCTCCCCAACAACCGGCACGAGTTCATACATAAACGGACGATCGATACCGATCAGTTTAGCATAACGTACTGCACGACGAAGCAAGCGGCGAAGGACATACCCGCGGCCTTCATTTGATGGAAGCGCACCATCACCTACTGCAAACGTTACGGTACGAACATGGTCTGCAATGACTTTAAACGCAACATCAGTTTCTGTATCAGCACCATATTTCACAGATGTTAACTGCTCTGTTGCTTGAATGATTGGCATGAATAAATCTGTTTCAAAGTTTGTTTTCGTATCTTGAATAACAGATACCATACGCTCAAGACCCATTCCTGTATCAATATTTTTCTTAGGAAGAGGTGTGTATGTACCGTCTGGATTATGGTTGAACTGAGAGAAAACCAAGTTCCATACTTCTAAGTAACGTTCGTTCTCTCCTCCAGGGTATAGTTCTGGATCATTTGCATCGTCACCATATGAAGGGCCGCGATCATAGAAAATCTCAGTATTAGGACCACTTGGACCTTCTCCGATATCCCAGAAATTCCCCTCTAAGCGAATAATGCGCTCTTCTGGCACCCCAATATTCTTTGCCCAATAATCATACGCTTCATTGTCCTCTGGATGAACCGTAACTGATAATTTTTCTGAGTCAAAACCGATCCATTTTTCGCTCGTTAAGAACTCCCACGCCCACTCAATCGCTTCCTCTTTAAAGTAGTCACCAATAGAGAAGTTTCCTAGCATTTCAAAGAAGGTATGGTGTCGTGCCGTTTTACCGACATTTTCAATATCATTTGTACGGATTGACTTTTGCGCATTGGTAATACGTGGATTTTCCGGAATGACTCGTCCGTCAAAATACTTCTTAAGAGTTGCCACCCCGCTGTTGATCCATAAAAGAGATGGGTCCTCATGTGGAACAAGTGATGCACTTGGTTCAATGTCGTGACCTTTTTCTTTAAAGAAATCAAGATACATTTGACGTACTTGTGCTGATGTTAATGAATTCATTTTGTCATCTCCTTTTTATTTTGATCGAACATTTGCATACAAAAAAACCCTCATCCCAAAAAGAAGGGACGAGAGTTGTAATCACGCGGTGCCACCCTAATTATGAATTACCTATTGTAATTCATCACTCAAAGCCGTAACGAGGCTGACGGCAGGTTTTTCCCTGCACTCAGGAGCAGCTTTCCAAATCCCTTCACACAGCAGCTCTTTCAGCCTAAGGAGCTGCCTCTCTTTGTGCGGTCTGATTCGTACTTATTCCGTCGACGTGTTTTGTATACGATTCGTTCGTTGATCTACTCTTCTAACCATCGAGTTAAACCATTTGATTCCTATTATAGAAAAGCGTTTATACACTTGTCAATGACTGATGAAATATAGTCTTAAATGTAGAAGAGTCACCTTTAAAATAGCAAGGGCAGGTACGGCCAATAGCAGCCCGATCACGCCCCCTGCTTCAATCCCTATTACCAAAGCGAGGATAATTAATATAGGGTGCAAATGTAATGTCTTACCAACAATCACTGGAGATAAAATATTTCCTTCAATCTGTTGTAAGATTAATATAAATCCAGCTGTTATCAAAGCTAGCTGCCAAGACTCAAACAATGCAATGATAATAGCAGGGACGGCACCAATGTATGCTCCAAAGTATGGTATCATCTCTGTCGCCCCCATAAATACTCCTAAAAGAATTGGGTAGGGAACACCGATCAACCAAAAACCCAAACTCGAAATAATTGTTACGGCAAGTGCAACTAATAGTTGTCCTCTTATATAGCTCCCAAATGAATGGTCCACATCTTTTGCATAGCGCTTTAAACCCGGCCTCCATTTTCTAGGAGTAAGATACCAGGAAACTTTTTCTATTAGGTCAAAGTCCTTTAAAAAATAAAAAACAAGAAAGGGGACGACCATTAAACTAAAAATAGATTGAATCAACCATAGCGCAAGAACTTCTATCTGATCGAGCGCTTTTGCTCCAAGCACCCCCGCCTGAGTCGACCATTCATTAATATGAACTTGGATAGGGGATGGAAGAGCTCTGGCTTGCGTTTGAATTTGTATAATCATTTTCTCTATTTCAGTAATTTGCTGTGGTAAGACTGTCATTGCGTGCTGAACTTGTTCAATTAATAACGGAACACCAAACATGAGAACAAGGCCTAGGGTAACTAATAAAGAGAGAAATACGAGTAATACACTTAGCGAACGCGGCAGCCCATGCTCATGAAGCCCCTCTACTAGCGGATGCAGCAAATATGTAAATAAGAAGGATAGGGAGAGAGGAAGCAGCAATGCTTTTATTATGCTTAGTACCGGCGTTACTAATGGGAATAATTGCATTGCCATAAATACAATCAGCATGAGTAATAAAATAAGAATAAGTCTTGTGATCCACTTATTCTCAAGTGTTTTCCACATTCCCAACACCTCCTTTTCATTTTTCCTGTTCTTGTTATCGTTAGTGTGTACAAATTAATTTACATTATCACTCTCCTTATCTTTTCACAAAAAAAGCCTGCCTACATGTGTAGACAAGCTTGTCGCTGCATTTACGAAAAACGTTTGGTTAAGCGTTTCATCGTTTTATTCCACGTTCGTTTATTCAGATATTTATCCATATATAACCGCGTAATAGGCTGGATAAACTGGTCAAATTTACGCTTTTTCTGGCGACTACTCATCGAATAAGCAGCAGCTCCCACTCCAACAGCAAGTAAGGACGTAAAAGCTTTTCTCATCGGATGACACCACCTTTATATTGGATTACATTCCAACATGCAGATCCTCATCATCAAACAAATCATCTAAGGAACTAAGCGAACCATCTTCTTCGACCTGATGTAAACTTAGCATTCCTTTTTGCAAGCTCATTTCCACAAAGCAATTCCAGCAATAGTACTGATTTGTACCGATTTTTCCGATATCTTTTGATTTACAGTTTGGACATTGCATACGCAGGGCCTCCTTAAATCGACACGATGGCGCGATCCTTGCCAACTACAAGAGGGCCCTTGGTCTTAACTACCTTCCTGCCGTCTACTAAGTCAGCTACTAACCCATCGGTCACTTCATACCCTACGATTGTCCCCACTTCTTCATCAAAATATACATCTTCGACAAGCCCGACTTTTTCGCCTTCAGTCGTCAACAAGGAAATTCCCTGAAGACGTCTTTTGCCTAGCTTTAATGGATGGGCATGATGGTTTTTTCGATCATATCTATATACATCCTTGAAATTTTCCACCATTACCCCGTCATATCCAAAACTTGCAACTGCGCCTATCGGCAGAAAAAGATGGTGATTAAGCCACCCTTTCTTATCAATAACAAACCCTGAGATACGCTCGCCTCGATCAACTAACACATCAAGCACATGCCCGCATTCTATTCCTGAAGCTTGTTCGATGACTGGCAGACCTTCTACGGTTGAAAAAGTTCGCAAAGTACTCCCCACCTTTCCGAACAACCTTAGTATGCATGTTATGTCCCTTCGTTATGTTAGTTGACCATTTCCATTCTCATATTCCTGTTGAGATTGTTTTAGGGCGACAAGCTTGTCTTTTAACATCGAATACCTGATTAACTCATCTTCTCGTGTAACTGCGGTATGAAAGGATTTTAGTTCGCCGCATAGAAGCAGGAATTTTTTTGCCCGAGTAATCCCTGTATAAATTAAGTTTCTCCTAAGCATCCGAGAATAATTACGTACTACAGGCATGACAACGATTGGAAATTCGCTTCCTTGCGATTTATGGATCGAACAGCAATAAGCATGTGTAATTTGATTTAAATCTTTCTTATTGTAGACAACTTCTGTTCCATCAAAACTAATCACAACCTGATCTTGTTTTTCTGTATTTTCTTTTGCATAGAAAATCGCGACAATTTCTCCGCGGTCTCCGTTGTACACATTTTCATCAGGATTATTTACGAGCTGAAGCACAACATCTCCTGTCCGGTAAGAAAGTTCCCCGTATAAAAGCTCTCGTTTTTGCTCTGTCTTAGGGTTAAAAAGCTCTTGGAGAATGCGATTGAGTTCTGTAATCCCCGCCTGCCCTTTATACATCGGAGCCAGCACTTGTATGTCTCTGGCAAGGTACCCTTTTTTTATGGCATTTTCACAAATCTGTGTCACAACATGCTGGACGTGATCGGTTGTACACGGAAAGAACCTTCGATCAGGCTTCGCTTCAGGCAGGTCGCTAGGCAATTTCCCTTGTTTCATCTCGTGGGCGAGTTCGATGATCGAGGAGCCTTCCTTTTGTCTATAGATCGCTGTTAACGGAACTGTTGGAACTACCTCTGCATCTAAGAAGTCTTTAAGTACTTGGCCAGGTCCAACTGAAGGCAATTGATCTTGATCTCCTACAAAAACGACCTGCATGCCTTTAGGGATCGCCTTTAACAATTGATTAGCAAGCCAGATGTCAACCATTGATACCTCATCGACAATAATCAATTCTCCTTCCAGCTGCTCATGTTCTCCTTTTTCAAATCCACCATTTCCGCCTTTCCAGCCAAGCAGCCTATGAATGGTAACAGCAGGCAGTTCTGTTGCCTCGCTCATCCGCTTTGCCGCTCTTCCAGTTGGTGCGACAAGTAAGATCGGAAATGGATTGGATTTAGTGTACGCTTTAGGGTCAAGTGATAAACCGTTAAGTCTTGCATACGTTTCGACAATTCCTTTAATAACGGTTGTCTTTCCCGTTCCCGGCCCTCCGGTAAGGAGCATAAAAGGATTAGCTAACGCTGTTTGAATCGCTTCTTTCTGCTGCGGTGCGTATTCAATTTTCAACTCTTCCTCAAGCTCGCCTAGCGTTTTTAAGAACTCCGATTCCGGGAATTCATCCTTAACCTCTGTAGCCATGAGTCTCCTTACACTTGAGACAATTCCTTTTTCAGCAAAATACAGAGATTTTATATAAACGCGTGTTTCCTCAAGTACAAGGGCATCCTCCTCTTCCATCGTTAAAAGCTCATGCTCGACTTCTTCGGCACTTATTGACGCATCTGGTGAAGATAACAGTTGTTTTACATGAGGGATCAATTCTTCTTTTTCGATATAGACATGTCCATCTTGTAAGCATAATTCTTGTACAACAAACAAAAGCCCCGCTCGGATCCTGTCTGGGTGATTCCCTGTTAAACCAATCGCAGCTCCAAGTAAATCAGCTTTCCTAAATCCGATCCCTTCTACGTCTGCAATCAGCTGATAAGGATTTGTTTGAATAATATCAAGTGCTTGAAACCCATACTTTTGATATACCTTCATTGAAAGTTCAAGACCAAATCCGTGCTTTGACAGCGTCATTAGGACCTGTTCAACTCCTTGTTGGTCTATGAGCTGCTGATATAATTGGTCTGCTTTTTCTTTAGAGAGCTTTGGTACAGCTTTTAGTACAGCTCGGTCTTCAACAATCCGAGTAATGGCCCTTTCCCCTAATACCTCAACAATCGTTTCTGCTGTCCTCTTGCCGATCCCGGGGAAGCGATCACTTGAAAGATATTGAATGATGCCGCTCTTTGTTTGAGGCAGATCTCGTCTAAATTGCTCTACTTGGTACTGCTGTCCAAAACGTGGATGGTCAGTGATGGTTCCAAAAAACAAAAAGGTTTCAGCTACATCCAGCTGTGGAAGGATTCCCACTACCGTTATTTTCTTATCCTTTAGCTCTTCATTTGTTTCACTGACCCGAATCAGAGCTACAGTGTAGGCATTTTCATCATTTCTAAAGACGAGATGGAGAACCTCGCCTTTTATATAACCACGCTCTATTCCGTTATCTTGTTCTAAGGATTGTTGTTCATCCATTCATAATCACCCTTATTGCAAGGCTTCTGATACGGTCTTTCGTCCATTAGCAGCTAGTGCATGATCCGGCTGGATACGAAGAGCTTCTTCAAATGCTTGAAGAGCTTTCGTCAAGTTTTCCTGATACGCATAAGCAACACCAAGGTTAAAATGAGCATCCGCATGTTCAGGTGCCAGCTTAACCACTTCTTCAAGCTCAACTACCGCATCCTCTACCTGTTCTAGCTGAGCTAACGTTAGACCGTACTGGAAGCGCGCATCTACATCTGACTTATTGAGCTCAACGGCACGCTTAAAGTTTGCAAGTGCATGCGGCAGAGCCCCAAGCTGATAATAACTCATTCCAAGCATAAAAAAGACATCTGCCTCTTCAAGCTTTTCTACTAACGCTTGTTTAAACATTTTTGCTGCTTCTTCAAACTGATCTTGTTTAAAATAAATCGTTCCCGCACCGTAATAAGCAGTGGCAGCATGTTCATCTAGTTCAATCGCTTTATCAAAGAAAATAAGTGCACGTTCATAGTCATTTACGGCTCCAAGCAGATTTCCAAAGTTAATAAAGGCTGTTGCATCCTTTGGTTTTTCTTCGATTGCAGCATTAAACGCTTTAGCCGCTTCCTCGTAATTTTGTTCATTCATATACGAAATTCCTTTTTCATTCCAATTCGTTTTATTACTACTTAATTCATTATTGCTCATTATTTTCATCCTCTCACTGCTTCTAACCTTTATTTATTATCTCACGCCGGAACACAGAGAAAAAGGGAAAATACCATTTAGGCATTTTCCCACTTTTTAATCACTCGATCGATCGTACCTCCACCTAAACACACATCGCCTTCATAGAAAACGACAGCTTGTCCGGGTGTAATCGCACGCTCTGGCTCATCAAATTTCACCAGCGCACTTCCGTCTTCCTGCGGTATAACCGTCACGCCTTGATCATCTTGGCGATAGCGGAATTTAGCTGTACAACGGAATTCATTTGTTGGTTTTGTCGGTGAGATCCAATTCAAATGAACGGCTTCTAGTCCCTCTGAATATAAACCTTGGTTATGGAACCCTTGTCCAACAATCAATACGTTGCGTTCTAAGTCTTTATCAATCACAAACCATGGCTCGCCAGCACCACCTATCCCAAGACCTTGACGCTGCCCTAAAGTATAGTACATTAATCCGTCATGCTTACCCTTTACTTCGCCATCAACAGTTTGCATTTCACCAGGCTGAGCAGGTAAGAATTCACTTAGAAATTCTTTGAAATTACGCTCTCCTATAAAGCAAATTCCTGTGCTGTCTTTTTTCTTAGCCGTAGCAAGATCCGCAGCTAACGCCTTCTCTCGCACTTCCTTTTTAGGAATGTGACCAATTGGGAACATCGTTTTTGATAACTGCTGCTGTGACAGGGCATTTAAGAAATAGGTTTGATCTTTATTGCTGTCGACACCACGCAGCAATTTAAACTCTCCGTCCACTTCTTCCACACGTGCATAATGACCGGTTGCCACATAATCAGCACCAAGTGCCATCGCATGGTTTAAAAACGCTTTGAACTTGATTTCTTTATTACACATGACATCTGGGTTAGGCGTACGCCCCGCTTTATATTCCTCGAGGAAATACGTAAATACCTTGTCCCAATATTGTTTTTCAAAATTAACTGCATAATAAGGAATGCCGATTTGATTACATACACGAATCACATCTTCATAGTCCTCAGTAGCTGTACAAAAGCCGCTTTCATCAGTATCATCCCAGTTTTTCATAAATATCCCGATGACATCATAGCCTTGTTCTTTTAAGACGAGGGCTGTTACAGATGAATCTACACCACCTGACATCCCTACTACGACCTTTGTATCTTCAGGTCTTTTTTTCATCATTTCCACCACCTAATACTCCTAGCTGATAAACTGCTGTTGTTCTTGGAGTCTTTTAACAATTTTTGCAATCTCTTTTGCCGCATGTTCAATTTCTTTTTCAGTATTGGTTATACCAAAACTGAATCTAACAGCCGAAAAGATGCGCTCTTTCCCCTCATTACCGTACATCGCTTCTAGAACATGTGAAGGCTCAAGTGAACCTGCCGTACATGCTGAACCGCTTGAAGCTGCGATATTAGCCATATCAAGTGCGACAAGGAGCGCTTCGACTTGAACACCCGGAAAACTTATATTTAATACATGAGGAAGGCGCTCGACAGGATCCCCATTTAATCCAAAATTAATGTCCTTCTTAGTAAATGTATCAAAAAAGATCCGGGAATAGCCAAGATAACGCTCACGTTTTTCATTGGCAGTTTCAACAGCAATTTCCATTGCTTTACTGAACCCAACAATAGCTGCTACATTTTCCGTACCCGCTCTTCGCTTACGCTCCTGCTCTCCCCCAAATAACAGGGGTCTTGCTGAGATACCTTTTTTCATATATAAAAGGCCGATTCCTTTAGGGCCGTTAATTTTGTGAGCGGACAATGAAAGCATATCTACAGGCAGCTCTGCTAGGTTTAAATCCACTGTACCCAAAGCTTGAACGGCATCTGTATGAAAGGCTGCTTGATGCTCCCTCACTATCTCGCCAATCTCTTTAATAGGCTGAATCGTTCCTACTTCATTATTCCCATACATAATTGTTATAAGGATCGTATCATCGCGAAGCGCTTGACGAACGTCTTCAATACTGACTCTTCCGATTTCATCCACCGGTAAATAGGTAACCTCAAAGCCTCTCTGCTCTAGTTCGGCGCAAGCATGTCCTACTGCATGATGCTCAATTTGCGTGGTAATTATATGCTTGCCTTTTGACTCATTTTCTAATGCGTAACCTATGACCGCTAAATTATCTGCTTCAGTACCCCCGCTAGTAATAATTAATTGATTAGGAGACGTATGCAGGCATTCTGCAAGTTTTGCTCTTGCCTCATCAACTGCCTGACGAGCTGCGCGTCCGATATGATGGATGCTAGACGGGTTGCCAAACTGCTCATAAAAATACGGCAACATCGCATCAACGACCCTCGGGTCCATTGGCGATGTTGCAGCATGGTCAAGATAGATGGAATCCATCATTGATCACCTTCTTTATTTATTAAATGTAGAACATATAATATTCTTGTTTGCCTTTATCTTCAAATTTCGCTAAATCATCTAATGTTGTATTATCTAGTACATCTTTTACCGCATCACGAATTTTAATCCATAAGTCACGCTTTGCAGGCTCTTCATCATCCATTACTTCCACTGGACTGATCGGTCCTTCAAGGACACGGATAATATCTCCCGCTGTAATCTCATTTGCATCCTTTGCAAGCATATAACCGCCATAAGCACCGCGTACACTCTTTACAAGCATCGCATTTCTAAGAGGTGCAATCAGCTGCTCTAAATAATGTTCAGATAGTTTATATTCTTTTGCGATTGATTTTAATGAAACTGGACCTTCACCTGACTTTTTAGCTAACGCCATCATGATGGTGAGTCCGTAACGTCCCTTGGTTGAAATTTTCATTTTTCGACCCTCTTTCTATCAAAATATCGACCATTCGCTGACATTGGGGCATCGTAAAGCCTACGACCGAACCAATCCCAAAACAAAATAATAACGTTCCTATAAAGACCGGACCTCCTAGAAGCCACCCTGCAGTCAATACAATGACCTCCATCGAACTACGCACCCATTGAACTTTCCATCCTGTGCGCAGTGTCAGAGCAAGCATTAAGCTGTCCCGTGGTCCTGCTCCAAGCTTTGGCGCAATATATAAGCCAATTCCGTATCCAATGATTAAAATTCCTAGTAATAGCATAGCCAATTTCAAGACAAAACCTTCAGGGGCTGGCAAGATCCACAGAAAGATATCAATGAATACCCCGACTAATACCATATTGATAAATGCACCAAGCTGCGGCCATTCTTTTGTTAAAAAGCTTGTTGCACCAATAATAAGAAAACCCATGATAATAGACCATGAGCCTACTGTAAGTCCTAGCTGCAGGGTGAGACCGATATGCAATACATCCCACGGCGCACTCCCTAAGTCTGCCTTAATCATCATAGATATACCAAACGACATGATGACGAGGCCAACCATAAACACTGCCCAGCGAACAAATAACTTGCTCGGTTTTCTTCTATTCTCAACTCCGCTCAAAGGTTACCCCTTCTCTCCTGCTAATTCTTTGTCATTATAGCATGAATTCCATTTATTTTGGCGTCTAAATCACTGTCGTACCCATTCACTCCCTTGGTGTATTCTAAGTATGCTGGATCATTGGCTTTTCCCCTCTATTGGGCTACACTATAGGTGAATGCTTGTTTATTGGAGATGATCGGATGAAAAAGGAACCACTCGCATATCGTATGCGTCCAAAGAAAATTGAAGACATTATTGGCCAGAGCCACTTAGTAGGCGAAGGCAAGCTCCTGCGCCGGATGGTCGATGTCGGTCAACTTTCATCGATGATCTTATATGGTCCTCCTGGTGTAGGTAAAACTTCTATAGCAACAGCCATCGCAGGAAGTACCGACACTCCTTTCAAATTGTTAAACGCTGTGGTCCACAATAAGAAAGACATGGAAATTGCTGTTGCCGAAGCAAAAATGCATGGGCAGCTCATCGTTATTCTCGATGAAGTACATCGGTTAGATAAAGCAAAGCAAGATTTCTTGCTGCCTCATTTAGAAAAAGGACTTATTATTTTAATTGGAGCTACTACGGCTAATCCTTATCACTCTATTAACCCAGCAATTCGCAGCCGTTGTCAAATATTTGAACTTGAATCCCTTACTCCTGATGATATAAAGACTGCTCTAATTCGTGCGATTCAAAATCCAGAGTCGGGGTTTGGCAAAGAGCAGATTGAGATTGAAGATGATGCCCTTAGTCATCTGGCTCATATGTGCGGAGGGGATGTTCGCTCAGCTTTAAACGCCCTAGAGCTTGCTGTTAAATCAACGTTTGCAACGGAGGCCGGAATCAAACATATCTCACTTGAAACCGCCGAATCATGCATTCAAAAGAAAAGTTTCCATCATGATAAAGATGGCGATGCTCATTATGACGTATTATCTGCCTTCCAGAAATCAATTCGTGGAAGTGATGTAAATGCTGGGCTTCATTACTTAGCCCGTCTGCTTGAAGCAGGTGATTTAACAAGTATAGCAAGAAGGCTTCTTGTGATTTCCTATGAAGATATTGGGCTAGCAAACCCACAAGCTGGAGCGAGAACATTAGCTGCGATAGAGGCAGCCGAACGGCTAGGAATGCCAGAAGCACGCATCCCTCTATCAAACGCTGTGGTCGAGCTTTGCCTTTCTCCAAAATCTAATTCTGCATATAAAGCTATAGATGCAGCTATTGCAGATATTAGAGGAGGCGCCTCTGGGGATGTACCTAAACATTTGAAGGATGCTCATTATAAAGGAGCAAAAGCACTTGGGCGCGGGGTAGAATATCAGTATCCTCATGACTTTGATCACGGATGGGTTAAGCAGCAATACCTGCCGGACAAACTAAAAAAGGCCCGCTATTATGAACCTAAACGCACGGGGAAATTTGAACAAGCTCTTGCAGATATTTATGATAAATTAGATCAACGCTAAAAACTGGCGCCCTTGGCAGCCAGTTTTTTAGCGGTACATTTTCAATTCATATAAAGGAAGTTGAATGATAAACGTGGTTCCCACACCTTCCTTGCTTGTCACAAGAAGCTTGCCGCCGATCTCTTCCACAATTCTAAATGAGGTCATCAGCCCGAGTCCGGTACCTGTTTCCTTTGTAGTAAAGAACGGTGTACCAAGCTTTTCAATCGTTTGAGGGTTCATTCCGATGCCCGTGTCCTCGACTTTTATTTCGATTATCTCACGTTCTGTATTCTCATAAGCAAAAAGAGCTAGTGACCCGCTTCCATCGATTGCTTCTAATCCATTTTTCACTAAATTCATCACGACTTGATGCAATTTACTGCGATCTAAATAAACGGTTGGAAGCGGCTCTATTTGCAGTCTCATTTTTATTCCTTGCTCGTTTGCTTCTGGTTCATACAAAGTATGAATATCGGTTAACAACTCACCAATATTTGTTTCTGTTTTTGATGTAACAGATTTAGGGTTAGCCATTTGTAGCAATTCCCCAATAATGGAATTCACTCGATCAATCTCTTTGATTATGACATCATAATGAACTTTATGTTCATCTTTCGTCGCATCCGATTGATGGAAAATTTGCATAAAGCCTCTAATTGTCGTTAGCGGATTGCGAATTTCATGTGCAAATCCTGCAGCCAGCTGACCGACTAACTGAAGCTTTTCAGAGCGAATTAATTCCTGCTCTATCTTGCGTTTGTCTGTAATATCAATAAAAATCAATAACACGTCTTCAAGTTCTTCTTCATTATTTAACTTAGGCAGAGTTGATACACCGGCAAAAAAGATTCGCTTCTGCCCGCCTAAATAACATTCAAATTCATACTTTTTATTAAAGTCTTGATTCCTGAGCACATCGGAAAGCTTTGAACAATCAATAAACGTTTTAAACGCTCCGTTCTGCTCAATAACTTGATCGAGTGTTGCACCCAAGGCTTGTTCTTTAGCTAGACCGAACAATTGCTCACACTGACGGTTAAATGTGGTCACCCGTTGACTGCTTTGTTGAAATGCTAAGACCCCATTATCGGTTGTTTCTAAAATTAGAGTGGATTTACGATGGCTTTTCTCACGCTCAACTAATCGTCTTGTCATCATATTAAAAGTACGTGTGAGCGTATCCACTTCATGATAAGCATCAGGTGCTAACGGATACACATTTTTACCAAACGCAAAATCACTAGTCGCAAAGACAAGTTTTTGCAATGGTTTCACGATATAAGATGATAACTTTATGACACCTATTGATGTAATAAGCACCACACACCCAAACAATACGAGATACTTTAAAATGAGTTCTTCAATAGGCGAATTCATTCGTTCATTTGGAACAGAAATACTAAGATACCACTCATTCTCAAAACCAGGTGCTTTTGCGATTCTAGAAAACGTTTGAATCATATCATTGCTTTTGCTATGAAATAAGTTTCGGTTTTGAACCAATCCATCAAATGCTTCACTTGTTAAATTATTTTGCTCCAAATAATTGTATGAGAGAATTAGATTTTCATTTGGATGAGCAATAATGTCACCTCGTCCATTCACCAAAAAAGCATATCCTTCAAGGCCGTGACTTTTTTGCTGCTTGCTGTAATGAGCCAAACGCTCCCATAAAAAATTCACATCAAAGATGGCTGAAACGACTCCCAAAGCTTCACCGTCTTCATCCTTCACTACACTCGCTAAAACGATGGCTGGTTGGTGAAGAACATCAGAATAAAAAATATCAGAAAAATAAATACCGTTTTGACTTATCGCCTTTTGATACCATAATCTGTCAGTTACATCTGTGCCCACAATCGTATTATCTAAATCAACACTGACTACACCTTCTGGATTTACAAATAAGGCTCCATAATAAATTGAATGAGCATTCACAAAGATCCGCAGCTCTTCTCTAATCTCTTCTCTTGTAGCAGTCGAATCTCGCAGGATTGTATTGTTTGCTAGAATCGTTACATCTGCCATTCGTTCATTGACAATCTCTTCTATAGAAATAGCTAAATTATCTGCCATTGTATACATTGTTTGTTGAAGCTGTTGATTGGTTTCTATTTTTTGCGATTGAAAAGTGATATACCCTACAAATAAAAGGGGAAGCAACGTCGCAAATAGGAAAAAGAACAATAATTTTGCTCGTAATGTTTTTAACATGGAATACTCCTCGAATAATGTCGAAATGTAAGAATAAATTTTTCTTCTATATCTTACACGTTTACACCATATAAAAAAAGGTTCTTTCATACTTTTTCATAATGATTAGGCTTACAATTTCAATGAAAAGAGGGAAATCGATTAAATTTTCTATGACCCTTGTATAAACTATCTTCTTTCTGACCATAGTAGCTAGTAACAAAAACTATCTATGGATTAGGAGTTGAAAAGAATGAAAGTTAGACAGGATGCTTGGTCCCACGAAGATGATGTATTACTTGCTGAAACCGTATTAAAACATATTCGTGAAGGCAGCACGCAGCTGCAAGCCTTCGAAGAGGTAGGAGATGAATTAAATCGCACCTCTGCAGCATGTGGTTTTAGGTGGAATGCTGTTGTAAGGCAGCGATTTATTAAGCAAATTGCTGAGGCAAAAAAAGAAAGAAAGCAGAGAAAACGCGCAATGTCTTTCTCCTATTACACTCAGCGCAAGCCTTTATGGGCACCACCAGCCGCACAACCTTCAATGAATGCAGTATCTTCATATAATCCAGAGCCTGCATCTAGTTCTTCGCTGTCACTCGATGCGGTTATTCAATACTTACAGACATTATCCGACCAAACAAACTCCAAAGAGGTGGAGGAAGAAAACCAGGCTCTTATTAAAACCAATCTTGAGCTGATCAACCGTAATCGTGAATTAGAAATCGAAATCCAAAAGCTTAAACAAGACAGTTCAATCATTGAAGAAGATTACCAATCTCTTATTCAAATTATGAACCGTGCAAGAAGAATGGCGATTTTAGAGGATGAAGAGACTTTATCCAACACTTCATTTAAAATGGACAAAAACGGAAATTTAGAGAAATTAGCTAAATAATTAATACAAAAAATGGCCTCCACAAGAGTGGAAGCCATTTTTTATTAACGATTAATTTCTATTCCATCAAGTAATTTCGTAATTACATGACCTGCCATTATCAATCCAGCTACAGATGGAACAAAAGCATTTGAGGATGGAGGCATTTTTGCTTTTCGAATTGGGCCTTCCTCAGCTTTTTGTGGAACAATTTCTTTTCTGATATCTTCACGAATTTTGATCGGCTGTTCATCAGAAAATACGACTTCAATTCCTTTATGAATTCCGTCTTTACGAAGTTTCGTCCGAATGACCTTTGCAATAGGGTCATAGCTTGTCTTTGAAATATCAGCGATCCGCAGGCGGGTCGGGTCCATCTTATTAGCAGCACCCATACTAGAAATAATCGGTATTTTACGCTCTAAACATTGTTTCATTAAATGAATCTTATAAGAAATAGTATCACTTGCATCAATAACATAATCAAGACCATAACTAAAAAACTGTTCATATGTCTCTTCTGTATAGAACATTTTAAGAGCAATGACTTCACAATCAGGGTTAATATCTGCAATTCTCTCTTTCATAAGCTCTACTTTCTCACGGCCAACAGTGGAGAGAAGGGCATGAATTTGGCGGTTCACGTTCGTAATATCCACATCATCTTTATCTACAAGAACTAAACGTCCGACTCCAGAGCGAGCAAGCGCCTCAGCTGAAAATGACCCCACTCCTCCAATTCCTAGAACAGCTACTGTACTATTTTTTAATTGATCAAGACCATCATGACCAATGGCTAATTCATTTCGTGAAAACTGATGTAACATGGATTGTTTCTCCTTCCAAGAGTAAGGTTTATGTATTATATAGTATACCCTTTTAGTACCATACTAAAAAGCTATCTATTATCGGATTTGAATATATCACAGCCTGCAAAAAAAGTCTAAGACGTTTTCACAGCGAAAAAAGCTGAATTGCTCTTATGAACAAATCAGCTTTTTTCCGAGTTATGTAGGATAAGAATCCCAGCTATGCCGTATTTGACTTACGTTTTGAACCTGCTCTCACAGGTGGGTGCCTAGTGTTCATTCTCTTACGTCCTTGACGTAGAAGGCATGTAATCCAACAAACAACTTATTGCTCCCTTTTCAAAAGTGTTGGCTCAAAACAATCAGTTTTTACGAACAATGTAGGACTCTTATCTTGTTGACTATAATATACCATGACAGAAAACGACATGCAAGTATTTTATCTAAATTTTCTGTTATTTATTTTTTTGTTCTTTTTTATGAGGTATGGTACGGTATGAATAAACCTATTTAGGAGGCTCCATCTATCCATGAAAAAAGCACTCGCCACTCAGCGCTGTATTGAAATCAGTCAGGAAATCGGCTGGACAGAAAAGCGCATTGTTGAAACATCATATGATATGTTCCTGTTTGAAGATAAACTAACCGTGAAAGATGATCATTACCCGATCCAATCTATTTTTGATATTTCTTACCGTAAAAAGCCAGAAAAAGATGCCATGGGCTTTTTGTATCTCCATACAAACCGCGGAGTTCGAACGTATTATATTAAAGAGGAACCCATTGCGTTGATTAATGCGTACCGTCAGTTAATTCAACCATAAGTTCCCCCATCTTACGTTATACCAATTTGTTAACTTACCTTCACTTCGTTCGCACTTGTGATCCTTTGAATATTTCCATAAAGCTGATAAACCGGCTGGCTTAACTCATCCACAGCAGCATTTTTAACAATCCATGCCTCACCTTCTGAATGCGGGATGGATTCAACGATTTCAACGCCATATGCTTCGGCCCAGTGCAGACATTCCCCATAACTTGCTTGATTGACAAATACCATCGAATAGCTGCTCTCTTCTTTTGCTTCATGTTGCTCTTCTGCAACAACACGATCCCCATCATAACGACTATGGAGAATAAAATCTTCTACCATACTATTCGCTGTAGCAGCCCCTCCAGCTCCTGGGCCGGCAAACGATAGTTGATCAATATCTTCCCCGTAAAGGACAACAGCATTTACGACCCCGTTGATGGATGCTAGAAGTTCATCACCAGCAACAAAGGCAGGGGACACAATACCTCTCACTTCTCCATCTTCTAGCTTTGCATCACCAATTAGTTTCACCTGACAGCCAAGTTCGTTTGCTACCTCTACATGCCAATTTTCAATCTCACTTACCCCGTAACGAGTAATCTGTTCCGTGTCAGCCCATTTACCAAAACAGAGTCTGCTTAAGATGATCAACTTATACCATGCATCATAGCTTTCAATGTCATCAGTTGGATCACTTTCTGCATAGCCTAGCTGCTGAGCCTCAAGCAGCACGTCAGCAAAGCTTCTCTCTTTTTGAATCATTTCCGTTAACATATAGTTTGTTGTGCCATTTAAAATGCCTCGAACTCGATCAATCGAAGTTGTGCTAAGTGTGGCACGGAGCGCATTTATAATAGGAATAGCACCCGCAACAGCCGCCTCATACCCATAAAAGGTGCCTCCAGCTTGTGCACAAGCATCAAGTTCTTCCCCTCTTGATGCGATCAATTTCTTGTTCGCTGAAATAACCGGAGTCCCTTGAGTAAGAAAATGGTTCGTATATGAATATGCTGGTTCAATACCTCCGATCGCTTCAAAGACAATATCATAGGAGTGATGATTTTTAAATTCTTCCCAATCAGTAGTCACAAAACCTTCTTCTAAAGAAGCCCGATCTTTTTGACGATCTTTAACTAAAATCGCTTCAATTTTAAATGACTCTCCTAATTGACGTTCAATCGTTTCTCTCGTTCTATGAAAGCGGTCATACACTCCCTTCCCAACTGTTCCAAAACCAAGTATTCCTATTTTAAGCATATGCCTCTCTCCTCGTCTCATCTAAACTTGTTTAATCATGAATGCAAAAAAACCTTTCCAAAAGGAAAGGTTTTCACTGCCTTCCCTTATCTTTCAGAATGAATTCATTCTGCTGAACGTAGCACCTTTGTTTGTATAGGCATACAAACCGGTTGCCGGGTTTCATCGGGTCAGTCCCTCCACCACTCTTGATAAGGATGAGATCTCCATCTCATACTGTTTCGAATTTTCTATTGAGTCTGATTATACGCACCTCAAATGAAACAGTCAATCATTTTTTCACTTATTTTTTCTCGCTGTATTATTTTAAATGCTGCTCTCGTTCTTCACGTTGTAAATAGACTAAAAAAAGAGACTGCCCAATGATCCAGGCAATCTCTAGAATGCTTTATACTTCGACCTTATCCGTCTTATTACCAATTATGGATAAATTAAGGTCAATTAACTGATCAAGACTTACTTCGCTTGGTGCATTCGTTAATAAGCAGCTTGCACTTGCTGTTTTAGGGAACGCAATCGTATCACGTAAGTTTGTACGTCCTGCTAGAAGCATGATTAGACGGTCAAGTCCAAGAGCGATTCCCCCGTGCGGTGGTGTACCATATTCAAATGCTTCAAGTAAGAAGCCGAATTGTTCTTTTGCTTCTTCTTCTGAGAACCCTAGCGCTCTAAACATATGCTCTTGAATTTCACGCTCATAAATACGCTGTGAACCGCCGCCAAGTTCATAACCGTTTAATACAAGGTCATATGCCTCGGCACGAACAGATGCAGGATCTGTAGCAAGCAGGTCACGATCTGCTTGCTTAGGACTTGTGAACGGGTGGTGAAGAGCGACATAACGCTTTGCATCCTCATCATATTCAACGAGCGGGAAGTCAACAACCCATAAGAAGTTAAATGCATCTTTATCAATTAAGTCGAACTCTTTACCAAACTTCAGACGAAGTGCACCAAGGCTGTCAAAGACCACTTGGGCTTTGTCTGCTGCAAAGAATAATAAATCGCCTTCTTCCCCATTCATCGCACTTAGAAGGTTCTCTGCATGTTCCCCTTCAAAGAATTTAGCAATCGGACCTTTTAAGCCATCTGCTTCAACCTTCAGCCAAGCAAGACCTTTTGCACCATACGGCTTAACAAATTCAGTCAATGCGTCAATTTCCTTACGAGACATTTTACTTGCCCCGCCTTTAAGATTTAAGCCTTTCACAATACCGCCGCCGTTAAGCGCACTTGTAAATACTTTAAAGCTTGAGTCACGGACTACATCTGAGAGCTCAATTAACTCCATTTCAAAACGTGTATCCGGCTTATCAGAGCCATAACGGTTCATTGCTTCATCATACGTCAGACGAGGCATTGGAAGGGAAACTTCTACACCTTTTGTTTCCTTTAAAACTTTTGCCATCATTTTCTCTGTCATTGAAAGAAGGTCTTCTTTATCCATAAAAGAAGTCTCAATATCAATTTGGGTGAATTCTGGCTGACGGTCTGCACGTAAGTCTTCATCACGGAAACAGCGAACCACTTGGTAGTAACGTTCAAAACCAGACACCATTAAAAGCTGCTTGAAGATTTGCGGCGACTGCGGAAGTGCATAAAATTCACCATGGTGCACGCGGCTTGGAACAAGATAGTCACGAGCTCCTTCAGGTGTACTCTTTGTCAGCATTGGTGTTTCAATTTCAAGAAATGCTTCTTCGTCTAAGAAATTACGAATTAACTTTGTTGTTTTGTGGCGTAGTTTAAATGTTTCCTGCATATCAGGACGGCGTAAATCTAAGTAACGGTAACGCAGACGCACATCCTCTGATGCATCTGTATCAGCTTCGATTTGGAATGGAAGTGATTTTGAAGCATTGAGTACTTCTACTTTTGTTACATGAATTTCGATCGTCCCTGTCTCAATCTTGTCATTTACTGTACGCGCGTCACGCGCAACGACTGTACCTTCTACTTCAAGCACGTATTCATTACGAACACGTTCTGCTGTCTCAAGTGCTTCTTTATTAACCTCTGGACTAAAAACAACTTGAACAATGCCTGAGCGGTCTCGCAAATCAAGGAAAATAACATTTCCTAAATCACGGCGCTTTTGCACCCACCCTTTTAATTGTACGGTCTCCCCTACATGTTCACTTCTTAACTCTCCACAATGATGCGTTCTACCAATCATCTTATTTGCCTCCCTCAACTTGCTCTTTCATGTATGTGATAAAAGTATCGAGTGCAACCTCGACCTGTTCGCCTGTTTCCATATTTTTCACATTAATTCGATTTTCATTAAGCTCATTATCACCAAGAATCGCTGTATAGCGTACGTTTAGGCGATCTGCAGCTTTAAACTGTGCCTTCATTTTTTTATCTAAGTAATCTTTGTCACAGCGAATCCCCGCTTGTCGTAACTGATACAAAAGCTCAACTGACTTCGCTTTGGCCTCATCACCAAGAGTCACAAGGAAACAATCAAGCTGATTACCAAAATCAGGCACCTTCCCTTGTGCCTTTAACGCCATGATCAATCGCTCAATACTGAAGGCAAAGCCGATTCCTGGTGTTTCTGGGCCGCTAAACTCTTGTACCAGGCCATTGTATCTTCCGCCGCCGCATAATGTTGTAATGGCTCCAAATCCTTCTCCTTCAGCCATTACTTCAAAAGCAGTATGATTATAGTAATCCAAACCGCGCACTAATGTTGGATCTACTACGTAAGGCAGATTCATTTGATCAAGATGCTGCTTCACTTCTTTGAAATAAGCAGCAGATTCTTCTGTATAGTAGTCATGAATAGAAGGAGCTGTTTGCATTAATGGGTGCTCACGGTCTTTTTTACAATCAAGAATACGTAATGGATTCTTCTCTAAGCGGTTTTGGCAATCTGAACAAAATTCACCGATGCTAGGCTTAAAGTGATTGATCAGTGCGTCTCTGTGAGCTTCACGGCTTTCTTTATCTCCTAAACTGTTTAACACAAGTTTGATATCTGTTAAGCCAAGCTCATAATAGATGCTCATCACTAATGCTAGCACTTCTGCATCGATGGCCGGATCTGCACTACCTAATGCTTCTACTCCAAATTGTACGAACTGGCGCATGCGGCCTGCTTGCGGTCTTTCATAACGGAACATAGGACCGGTATAAAATAGTTTCGTCGGCTGACTCGCTTCTCCGTACAGTTTGTTCCCTACAAAGGAGCGCACAACTCCAGCTGTTCCTTCAGGACGAAGAGTTAAACTGCGCTCGCCGCGGTCAGTGAATGTGTACATTTCCTTTTGAACAATATCCGTTGTTTCCCCTACTCCACGCGCGAACACTTCAGTATGTTCAAAGATTGGAGTTCGAATTTCTTTGTAATTATAGCGGCTGCATATTTCTTTTGATTTTTGCTCGATATATTGCCAAATTTCAATTTCACCTGGTAATATATCTTGCGTACCGCGTGGGATTTGCATACTCATTTTTGTTCCTCCTGCACGTATAAAAAGTCTTTTTTTAAAACACAAAAAACTCCCGCCTCTGATGTATCTACATCAGGGACGAGAGTTGTATACCCGTGGTGCCACCCTAATTGAAGCAAACTGAACTTGCTTCCACTTTTAAACAGTTAACGCCTGTTAACGTCATCTCCTACTGATCTACACGTTCAGAGAAAATCCTCAGAGGTGTTCATTCATCAAGACAAATTGGGAGGGCTCTCAGCCGCGGCCTCTCCTCTCTTTACAACCTGCTACCTTAATTACTCTGCCTCTTCGCCGGAATAATGCAAATTTGTAATTGGTTTGTTTACTACTATACGAATGAAACCCCAAGCTGTCAATAGGCTAATTTCGTCCGAGCTTATGCTTTAGAGCCCTCACATCTCTAAGGGATAAGCCAAACTCTGAAGCAAGCTCCAAGTTTGTATTCGTATTTTCTTTTTCCACAAAGCTGTGAAAGTCTACATGAAACATTTGATCTGTGCTTTGATGCATAGATTGCTGCCGCATACTAGAGCGCATATAGTGGATCTTCCTTTCTGATACATCCATTAATATACCTCTAGCATGACCACAATTAATAAAAAACTTACAGCCAAACGTAAATAATTTACTTTAAATAATTATTTACTTAAAAAGATTATTTACTTTCCACAATTAAAGTGACAGGTCCATCATTGGTTAGAGAAACATCCATCATTGCTCCGAATGTTCCTGTTTCTACATGGATCCCTTTATCACGAAGAACTTGGTTGAAATAATCGTAGCGCTCTTTTGCTATATCAGGCTTTGCCGCATCCATAAAGTTTGGACGACGGCCTTTTTTACAGTCGCCGTAAAGAGTAAATTGAGAGATCGATAAAATCTCTCCTTCTTTGTCTTTAAGAGAATGATTCATTTTCCCATTCTCATCCTCAAAAATCCGGAGGTTAACGACTTTGTCCGCTACATATTCTACATCTTCATTCGTATCCTCATGTGTGATTCCGACTAGCAACACTAAGCCAGAATTAATTTTACCCACTACTTCATCCGCTACTGTAACTGAAGCTTCCTTCGATCGTTGTAATACGACTCGCACGACTAACACCTCAAATGATAAAGATTAATGCATAATTCGGCGTACAGAATAGATATCTTGTAAATGTTTAATTTTTTCCACTACTTTATGGAGATGATCAATATTTTGAATTAAGATCGTCATATTAATGGTCGCCACTTTATTGCGGTGATCACTCTTTCCTGACACCGCGTTAATCATCGTTCTTGATTCCGTAACAGCTTGTAATACCTCATTTAATAAACCATTGCGGTCAAAACCAGTAATTTCAATGTCTACATTGTATGATTTGGACTGCTGATGATCGCCTTCCCACTCAACAGGCAAAAGACGAGTTTTCGCTTCTTCTGTGTTCACATTCGCACAATCAGCTCGGTGGATAGAGACTCCCCGGCCTTTGGTAATATAGCCGATGATGTCATCACCAGGTACAGGTGTACAACAGCGAGATAGACGAATAAGCAGGTTATCCACACCTTTTACACGTACGCCTGAGCTTGCTTTCTTCTTAGGTGTAAAAGATGGGATCTCTGATATAGCTTCTTGCAGAGACTGCTCTTCTTGCTCTTGGTCTAGCTGCTTACGTAATTTCTCGGTCATTCGATTAACAATTTGTTTAGCACTGATCCCGCCATACCCAGCTGCTGCAAACATGTCTTCTTCGCCTGCAAAGCTGAACTTATTGGCAACAAGTTGAATATTTTCTTCCGTCAATACCTCTTTTGGTTCAAAATCGAGAGCACGAATTTCCTTTTCAACGATTTCGCGTCCCTTTTCGATATTCTCTTCACGGCGTTCTTTTTTAAACCATTGCTTAATTTTATTTTTCGCGTGAGAAGATTGAGTGATCTTTATCCAATCCTGGCTAGGGCCATATGAATGCTTAGAAGTCATCACTTCGACGATATCTCCTGTTTTCAATTCATGATCAAGCGGCACCATTTTGCCATTTACTTTGGCCCCAATACAACGGTTTCCGATCTCACTATGAATTCGATACGCAAAATCAAGCGGCACGGACCCACGCGGGAGGTCAAGGACATCTCCCTTTGGAGTAAACACGAAGACCATGTCACTAAATAAGTCCATTTTTAGGCATTCCATAAATTCTTGTGCATCGTTTGTTTCGTTTTGCGATTCAATAATGTCACGGAACCAAGTAAGCTTGTCCTCAAAAGAGTCTTTAGACGAAGCTGAAGATTTTCCTTCTTTATATGCCCAATGAGCCGCTACCCCGAATTCAGCAACGCGGTGCATTTCTTCTGTACGTATTTGAACCTCAAGAGGATCACCGAATGGTCCAACAACGGTTGTATGCAAAGATTGATACATATTGGCTTTAGGCATCGCGATATAATCTTTAAATCTCCCAGGCATCGGTTTCCAGCACGTATGAATGACACCGAGCACAGCATAGCAATCTTTAATATTCTTTACGATGATACGAACAGCTAAGAGATCATAAATTTCATTAAACTGCTTGTTTTGCAGCACCATTTTACGATAAATGCTGTAAATATGCTTCGGTCGGCCGGATAACTCCGCATTCACTTTGACATCAGTTAAATGTTCATTAATTGTGTCCATTACTTGTGATAAATACTGTTCACGCTCAGCTCGCTTGCGCTTCATCAAGTTAACGATGCGGTAATACTGCTGCGGATCTAAGTAACGCAAGGCTGTATCCTCAAGCTCCCACTTAATTGTTGAGATACCTAGTCTATGAGCCAGCGGCGCAAAGATTTCGAGTGTTTCATTTGACGTGACTCGCTGTTTTTCAGGCGGCATGTATTTTAGAGTTCGCATATTATGAAGACGATCAGCAAGTTTTATCAAAATCACTCTAATGTCTTTTGCCATAGCGACAAGCATTTTACGGTGATTTTCCGCCTGCTGTTCTTCTTTTGATTTATACTTAAATTTTTTAAGCTTGGTTACCCCATCAACAAGCATAGCAACTTGCTCGTTAAATTCTGCAGAAATCTCTTCTACAGTTACCTCAGTATCTTCTACAACATCATGTAAGAAAGCAGCAGCTACTGTATTAGGGTCTAATTCAAGTTCCACTATAATTCCTGCAACTTGGATTGGGTGTAAAATGTAGGGCTCGCCAGATTTCCTGTACTGCCCGCTATGAGACTTCTCAGCATACTCGTATGCTTTACGTAAAAAAGCAATGTCATCTTCACTAAGATATTGACTTGCTTTTTCTAACACTTGATCTATGGTCATGGAATCACCTATTCACGATTCGATTTCTTCTTATTATCGTTAAGTTTTCAATGGATGTAAAGGGAAAAAGGCGAAAAATGTCGAGGTAGTATAGAAAAATATTTCCACCCCTGTACCCGCTTGTATGTAATCACTACTACTTTGCCCTTTTCTGTATTTAGATAACAGAAAAGAGCACTCATCACTTATGAGCACTCTGATCTTCTAGTTGTTTATTTATACGTCATTAATGAGAAAATGTCATGGCCTTCAAGTTTCTGACGGCCATCTAGGTAATCAAGTTCAATCATGAACGCAATTCCAACAACAATCCCGCCTAGTTCTTCAACCATTTTAATTGTCGCTTCAATGGTACCACCTGTAGCAAGCAAGTCATCAGCAATCAGTACGCGCTGCCCTTTTTTAATAGAATCACGGTGGATCGTCAAGCTGTCTTTACCATACTCTAAACCATAATCAACTGAGATCACTTCACGCGGAAGCTTTCCTGCTTTACGTACAGGAACAAATCCAGTTCCTAGAGAGTAGGCAATTGGACAACCAACAACAAAGCCACGAGCTTCAGGCCCAACAACAAGATCGACTTCTTTATCTTTTGCAAATTCCGCCATTTCATCAATAGCCGCTTTGTATGCTGCACCATCTTGCATTAGAGTCGTAATATCTTTAAAGCGAATACCTTCTTTAGGGTAGTTTTCTACAATTGTAATATACTGTTTAAAATCCATTTTTACACCGTCTCCTTGATTTGTCGTTCATCTATTTCATTTCGGGGAATCACGCGATTAAACCATTGCTTTAATTCCTCATAAGAAGAATAAACGAATTGATTTTCTATATGTGCTTGCTCTTGTTTTCGTTGATACGTAATTGACGCATCAAGTGCTTTTTTCTCCGGTGCATCACTTAGAGAAAGAACGCCATTGTCTATTGTAACAAAACCGAGCTCTAAAAACACCTGGGACATAAAATCGATCGTATGACTAGACCAGCCTTTATGCTTAGCAAGGTCTGTTCCATGTTTTTTCACATCGAATGTTTTACGCTTTAATAGAAAAGCATAGAACCATTTAAATTGATCACGATTTGGATTTGTCGTAAAAAACGAATCGTCCTGTTGATGAAAAATAGTATAAATCCTGCTAGGTGTTCCTTGTTCTTTAAATAAAAGAGAAAGCTCTTCTCGAGTATTAGGCACATCTAATAATACCACATACTTCCCTTCAAAGGCTCCGCTCATCTCCGTCAGATCACTCGCTTTTCTCAAGTCATCCAGCTGGAGTCCGAGCTCTTCTTTCGTGGATTCTTTGAAGAAAATAAGTACACGGTCATCAATCGGAATTTCCATCAATCGATCTTCTAACCTCTTTTGTTTAATACTGCGCCAGTCAAAAAGCTGCCATTCCTTAACTGCAAGATCTTCAAGCATCATCTGCGGTTTTACATGTCCATTCCATTCATTGATAGAAAGAGTTCCAATCGCAGAGAGCTTTGCCGTCTGGCTGATTTCATCATGTAAATGCCCTAAATGAAAGCCAATCCCATCTAGACTCGCTCCGTTTTGAACAAAAGACATTTTTAGATGATTAGACTCACTGCCAATACGGCGCATCTGATCGATATGAACTCCTTCAAGCATCACTTTTGGTGTTGGATTATTCACTCCAAAAGGAGCTAAAGCTTCTAACTGCTTAATCACCGTTAAGGAGATGCGGTCTACCGTTGTGGATAAATCGATCTTCGTAAGCGGCTTGAAGTCTTCCTCAGTTAGAACTTCCTGCGCCTGATTATTTAAACGTTCACGCAGTAAATTAAGATCTGATTCTTTCATTGTCAGTCCAGCCGCCATTGGATGTCCTCCAAAATGAGGCAGGATATCTCGGCTTTTCGATAATTCTTTAAACATATCAAAGCCTTCAATACTCCTTGCTGAACCTTTGGCTAACCCTTTTTCTTCGTCAATGCTTAATACGATTGTCGGACGATAGAAACGCTCAACAAGGCGTGAGGCAACAATTCCAATAACACCTGCATTCCAGCCGACTCCTGCAATGATCAACACATCATTCTCATCTGGAGGATACTTAGATTCTACGATCTCGACTGCTTCTTCAGTAATCGTATTAACAATCGATTGACGTTGTTTATTTAAAGAATCAATCTCAGCAGCTAGGTGTTCCGCTTCACTTGAATCATTCGTAATCATCAACTCTACTGCCGGATCAGCTGAATCAAGTCTTCCTGCAGCATTGATCCGCGGTCCCATTCCAAAGCCGACATGATCGCCTGTTAAAGTATCCTGACCGATTCCACACACTTTCATCAAAGCACGCAACCCTGGCTTCGATGTTGACTCTAGAGCCTTCAGTCCTTCTTTAGCCATTAAACGATTCTCATCAATCAGCGGTACTAAATCAGCAATCGTTCCGATAACAACAATATCAAGCAGCTCTTTAGGAATTCTGCCGAGGAGTGCTTGTGATACTTTGAACGCAACACCTACACCAGCTAATCCTTTAAAAGGATACGTACAATCTGGCTGCTTCGGGTTTACGATAGCATATGCCTCTGGCAAAACTGGAGGGGCCTCATGATGGTCAGTCACAATAAAATCAAGATCAATTTCTTTTGCGACATTCGCCTCGTGAACAGCAGAAATCCCTGTATCTACTGTTACGACTAAGGAATACCCTTCTTCTTTCGCACGCCTCAAAGCCGGCTCATTAGGCCCGTAGCCTTCTGTGAACCGATTAGGAATATAATAATCAAACACAGCACCAAGTTCATTTAATGTGTAAATCATAACAGAGGTGCTGCTTACACCGTCCGCATCATAGTCACCAAATATTAAGATCTTCTCTTGGTTTGCAATGGCTTCTTTAATTCGTGCCACAGCCTTGTCCATACCCTTTAACAAATAGGGATCATGGTACGTCATTTCCTTTGTATATAAAAAAGTTCTTGCGGCTTCTGGTGTCTCTATGCCGCGATTAACTAATAATTGGGCAACAAGTTCATCAACGCCCAGCTCGCTTACAAGCCTGCCTGCTTTATGTTCATCTTGTTCTTGAATTTTCCATCTTGCCTTAGGTCTTAACATAAGTTCACCCCTTGACCATCCTATTATACAGGAGGTGCCAAGGGGTGACAATAATTGAATGCGTCTATATTGTTTACTTTATTTGGGATCTTGATCTAAGGTTGTGTCTTTAATGACGGTATTCTCGTCTTCTTCCACTTTGTCAATAGAAGATTCCGTTTTAACAGCGGACTCTTGATGGCCCTTTAACGTCTTCAGTTTTTTAAGCTCAGCTTGAAGACGGTAGATTTTAACCATTCCAAGTGCACCTGCTACAATGGCCCCCATAAATACAGAACCTAAAATAACGAGAATTAACGGCCATTCTGCTGTACCAAATAGATAATTCACCCTTACGCCTTCTACATTAATGACTGCAAAGATTGCGATAATAATAGCAACTAACAAACCTAAGATAATATTCCATTGTCCCCTCATCCCATAACCCTCCTCATGGTATTTTTCTACTTATTCTTTTTCTCTATATGGATTAATATGAACGAGAACATCTTGCACATGCTTCTCTTCTAATAATCTTAACTTCACATTTTTCCCTATCGTATGGCCTTCTTCAACAGTTATGTTCGGGTTAACACCAATTTTTATATCGATAATGACATAATGACCGTGTTCACGAGCATAAAACTCATCAATATTTAATACACCTGGAACTTCGGCTGCTGCTTTTTTCATTTCGATCGTATCTTCTTCGTGAAGAACATGGTCTAATGCATTATGAATCGATTGTTTCCCCAAGCTGTAAGCCATTTTCCCAATTAAGATGGCCACAAACGCACTCGCTATCGCATCCCCGTATACAAGCCAAGAAATATTGAGCATACCACCTAAAATGGCAGCACCAATCCCGATAAGAGCAGCCAGCGATGAGAATACATCTGACCGGTGATGCCAGGCATCTGTCATTAAAGCTTCACTCTTATACTTTTTACCCAGCTGATACTTATATCGAAACATAATTTCTTTTGTAACGATCGAAAACAGCACCGCATAGATCGCAATCATCTTCGGTACAACAACGGGCTCAAAGAAGGACTTTATTGCACTAAGCGCAATTTCAAAACTCACGATAAATAAAAGAACCGCCACTATAATGGCTGCTACAGATTCCGCTTTCCCATGACCATATGGATGATCTTCATCCGGCGGTAGTTTTGCTGCGCGGACGCCAATTAAAACGACCACAGACCCCACAACATCGGATGCAGAATGTGCAGCATCAGCAATGAGCGCTCGGCTGTTAGCCATAAATCCAATAACCGCTTTAATAATCGCAAGTATAATATTCCCTATAATCCCTACCCAAGCAGCAAAGCGTACTTTACGGTACCGAATATCTGCTTCTTCCATATGCTCACCTCACATAGATAGTATACCAAAACCTGCCACCACTCCACGTTATTGTACCAAAAAAAAGATCATGGTATGCACCATGATCTCATATTATGTCTCTTGCTTTGCACCTGTTCATTTACTAAACAGTCGGCTCTTCTTCTGGCTGAGGTTTACTCTTAAACTTTTGTTTTTTAAGCTGTTTTGACTTCCAGATCAACCATAACTGTGAAGCGAGGAACATAGATGAGTAGGTCCCAGCTACAAGCCCGATTAATAAAGCAAGCGCAAATGATCGAATCGCTTCCCCGCCAAATATAAATAAGGCAGCAGCTGCAAATACGACTGTTAATACGGTGTTAATTGAACGGGCAAGTGTCTGCACGAGGCTTTTGTTTACAACGGCTGCAAGATCATTAAAATCCTTCACTCGTTTTGTTAGCTTCATGTTCTCACGAATCCGGTCAAAGGTAACAATTGTATCATTAATGGAATAACCGACAATCGTTAATACGGCTGCTATAAAGGGAACATTTACTTGAATCTGCAGTAAACTGAATACCGCAATAATAAAGAATGCATCATGCAACAGTGCCACAATCGCAGCAACCCCATATAAAAATTCAAATCGAATCGTTACATAGATGATAATCCCGACAGAAGCAATTAATACAGAAATTAACGCATTACGAGCAAGCTCTTGCCCTACTGTAGGAGATACTGTGCCAATATTAGGCTCAGCCCCGAAATTCTCGGAAAAATACGATTGAATTTCTGCTATCTCTCCTGCATCAAGCACACCGATAAAGCGTGCTGTAGCCATTTCATTACGATCTCCGCCTAATGTAATGTCATCAGGCGTATATCCTGAACCAATTTGAGCAAATTCTGCTTCCACCTGCTCTGCTGTAAGCGGCTCTTCAGCAAGAATCTCCACTTGAGATCCACTTTCAAAGTCGATTCCTAAATTCAACCCCATCGTCAGCAAAAGGATGACACCAATGAGCATAGCAGCAAGCGAGAACGTGAAGAACTTTTTACGATGCTGAACAAAATCTATCTCGCGGTTTTGAAAATTAAAGCTCATCGATTTCACCTTCTTTCACACCGAACATGCGCGGCTTCTTGTTCAACGCGCGACTGTTTACCCATAATCCAAGCAATAAACGCGAACCGAATACTGCTGTAATAAAGCTTGTTAAAATACTTACAATTAACATTACTGCAAACCCTTGAACCGAGCTTGTCCCATATGCAAATAGAACACCTGCTGCAAGAATCGTCGTAATATTGGCATCGAGAATCGTCGATAACGAACGACGGCTGCCTGCTTTGAATGCCGACATAATCGATTTACCTGAGCGAATTTCTTCTTTAATACGCTCGTAAGTGATGATATTTGCATCAACAGCCATACCAACACCTAAAATTAACGCAGCAATCCCAGGAAGTGTTAAAATCGCATTCATCCAGTTAAACACAAGAAGTACTAGATAAATGTACATGCTTAGGGTAATCACAGCGATCACACCCATAAAACGATAATAGAAAAGCATGTATAAGAAGATTAACGCAATCCCAATAAATCCGGCATAGATCGTCTTCTCCATTGCCTGTTCCCCAAGAGAAGCCCCTACTGAATTCGAATACATCTCTTCTAGCTGAACAGGAAGAGATCCTGCATTTAATACTTCAGCAATAAAGCGAGTTTCCTCAACTGTAAAATTCCCTTCGATCATAACATCTCTTGAAGGAATGACTTGACGAACAGAGGCAGCAGATAAGAATTTCGGATCCTCACTCATCATTTCTGCTTCGTAAGAGTCTACCCCTTCTTCAAAATCAAGCCAGATCACTAATAAATTTTCACCAGGAGGCCTGCTTGAAATCTCCCTTGTTATGTCTTCAAATAATCGCGCATCACGTAATGTGAGCGTGACAATCGGCTCATTCGTCTGGTCTTTAAATGAAGAGCTTGCCCCGTTTTGCTGCAAATCACTTCCGTCTAAAAGCACTTCATCATTTACATCACGAAATGTTAAATTTGCTTCTGTAGATAAAAGATCACGTGCCGTTTGCTGGTCATCAACACCCGCTAACTGAACACGAATACGATCATCACCTTCAATTTGAATGTTCGGCTCTGATACACCGAGTACATTGACACGCTGGTTCAACGCACCTACCGTTGCACTAAGTGCTTGTTGATCAATCACATCTCCTTCATTAGCAGGATTGACTTGATATAAAATTTCAAATCCGCCTTGAAGGTCTAGTCCAAGCTTGATTTCCTTCGTAATTCCCAAAACCGTCTGGCTGATCAGCCCTCCGAAGATGAGTACGATGAGAAAAAAAGCGATAATTCGGCCTTTTTTCACCATGTTGCTCTAATGCCTCCTCCTATTAACGCACTAATGCTTGTCTACTAGGAGACAAGCATTTACACAATAGTCTTATTATAGCTTTTAATGAAAATTCCTGTCAATTTCATCTAGAATATTCTCATTCTTTAGTCATGTTTATGTAAAAACTACCTATACGAGTGTTTCTTTTGCAAACCAATCGTTCTTTTCACGGTAGCTTTCTTTTGTAACCCAAGTCATGTAATCTTGGACCTTTAACGATAAAATCGCCTGAACAAAGGCATGAAGATGAATAAACTCTTTTTGTTTTCGCAGACGATACATTAAACAAGCCCATACTTGATCTTCTGTTACTCGTTCATACCCTAAAAAATGAAACTCATCTACTTTAGAAGATAAAGCAGGCTGTACGTCATATCTCCAACTCTCAAACTGTTGTTTATCCATCCTATCATGCTCCCTTCAATTGTTGTGCAAGCTTCCTTAAAAAACCATATACATAACGCCTGCAATTCCTACTCCTGCAATAACAACACCAGTTGCAATCGCTAGAAAAGCCGATTTTAGCGGAATGAAGAATAAAATGGCTGCAAGACTTGCTGAATAGGCTCCTGTGGTCGGAAGCGGCACGGCCGTAAATAAAATTAATCCCAGTGCACCGAACTTTTCAACATTATTGCTTTTTTTCATTGTGCGGTTATATAACCAATCATAAAATCGTTTGTACATAGAGAATCTCAGCATCCACTTACTTACCGGACGAAATAATAATAAGATCGGAATGATCGGCAGCAAATTCCCTAAGATGCCATAAAACAGTGCCTCTCCAAATGAAAATCCAAGCTGATGCGCAAGTGGAATGCCTCCCCTAAGCTCTAAGATCGGCATAGCTGAAATAACAATAACTAATAATTCCGGCGGCAGAAAACCAAATGTGTTAATTAAAAATTCCTCAATCGTGTGTTTCACTCAATACTCTTCCTCTCTATTCTCTAATCCCATACCAACGACTTTTAAACAACTTGTCATGCTTGCCCCACTACTAAGCATATAAATAATAGCGGAAAATATCCATATTTTTTTATGAAAGTAGGGCTGCACATGTCAAAACAGACCTTTATAAAAGGGACGTTGATCCTCATCATAGCAGGACTCATCACGCGCTTTCTAGGCTTTGTTAATAAAATCGTTGTCGCACGTATTATGGGAGCTGAAGGCGTCGGGCTTTACATGATGGCTGTTCCTACCTTACTTCTTGTTATAACCATCACCCAGCTTGGCCTTCCTGTCGCCATTTCAAAGCTTGTTGCTGAAGCAGAAGCAAAAGGCGACCGAAGCAGAATAAAGAAAATCTTAGTCGTATCGTTAGCTATAACCGGTACGTTGAGTATTATTTTTACTGCAGCCATGATTCTCTTTGCTCCCATTATATCAAAGACAATGCTTACAGATGCACGGGCTTATTACCCACTGATTGCAATTGCTCCGATTGTCCCAATTGTTGCTCTCTCTTCTGTCATGCGTGGATATTTCCAAGGGCGCCAAAACATGAAGCCTACTGCCTACTCACAAGTTATTGAACAGGTCGTAAGAATTACATTAGTTGCAGTGATGACAAGTGCCTTTTTGCCAATGGGTGTAGAATATGCCGCAGCAGGAGCTATGATCTCAGTGGTATTCGGAGAGCTCGCATCCCTTCTTTATATGATTTATATGTTCAAATCAAACAAACGATTTAAGATCCGCTCTGGCTTCTTTAGCTATGTGAAGGAAGGAAGACATACATTCAATGACCTCATGCGAATTGCGCTTCCTACGACTGGGAGCCGTCTCATTGGTTCAATATCCTTGTTTTTTGAACCGATTGTTGTCGCTCAAAGTTTAGCGCTTGCAGGGGTTGCGACAGTCATGGCGACAAGACAATATGGTGAATTAGCTGGTTTTGTTATTCCGCTTATCTTGCTTCCTACTTTTATTACGTACTCTTTATCCGTCTCACTGGTTCCGGCAATCAGTGAAGCTGCCGCTAAAAAACAATTCAAAACGATCCACCATCGCTTAGGTCAGGCACTAAGACTCGCCCTTATCTCTGGCGGCGTATCAGTTGTCGTTCTTTACGTCTACGCAGAACCAATTATGGAGCTTATGTATAATGCTCCGTCCGTTGCAACATATGTGAAAGTAATGGCGCCGTTTAGTATCTTCTTATACTTTCAAGGTCCGCTTCAAGCAACACTTCAGGCATTAGATTTAGCCAAAGCTGCGATGATGAACAGTTTATTTGGAGCCGTTGTTAAAATAGGTGCGATCTTTGCATTAGCCACTAGACCAGAACTCGGCATTATGGGTGCAGCCCTGGCGATTGTCATTGGCTTCATATTAGTCACTCTGCTTCATTTTGCAACGGTTGTCAAAACAGTAAGCTTCACAATCGATATCAAACTAGTCGTTAAAGTTATATTGCTGATCGGCTCATCTACCTGGATTGGCTTCCTTTGCTTAAATCATGCATTCCTTGACCAGTCACTAGTCACAAAAACATTACTCAGCATCTCTATAACCACTCTTTTCTACAGCATCTTAATGATTTTTCTCGGGCTTATTAAAAAAGAGGAACTTAATCGTATACCTGTAGTCGGCCGCCATGTAGCAAAATTAGTACCAAAAGGATAACTAAAAAGAGCTTCAGCATATCTGCTGAAGCTCTTCCTAATTATGATTTAGAAAACTTATCAATGATTAAATTAATCGCTCCGTCTCCGGTTACGTTTGTAGCAGTACCAAAGCTGTCTTGAGCCATGTAAAGAGCAATCATTAAACCAATAGCTGCTTCGCTGAATCCAAGCATAGACGTTAATACTCCTAGTGCAGCCATAATTGCTCCTCCTGGTACGCCAGGTGCTGCAACCATAATCAGCCCAAGCATAAAGATAACCGGAAGCATATTTGCAAGAGTCGGTGCTGCTAACTCTGGCGTGATCATCATCACGGCCATCGCACAAGTCACAATGGTGATGACACTACCTGATAAATGAATCGTCGCACAGAGCGGCACTCCGAAGTTTGCAATATTTTCTTTTACGTTATTCTTTTTAACTGATTGTAATGTTACCGGAATCGTTGCTGCACTACTCATTGTTCCGATCGCCGTTGCATAGGCCGGAGCCATATTTGCTAGAAGCTTAAATGGATTTTGTTTACGAAGAGCTCCTGCAGTTGAATATTGGATAACAAGCCAAACTAAATGAAGAGAAATCGCTAAAATTAATACAACAGCAAATAAGCTCAATGTTTCAAACACAGTTCCTTCATAAGCAAGCTCTGAGAAGATCCCTGCGATATAGAATGGTAATAGCGGGATAATGATTGCTGCAATAACGAGTTCAATAATATCACGGCCTTCATCAAAGAAAGCTTTAATCTTTTCGCTTCCTGTTTTAGAAACCCCGATACCAAAGACAAAGGCCATGACTAATGCTGTTACAATCCCCATTAATGGTTCAATCTCAAAACTTAAAAACGGCTCAAGTCCCCCTGCTTCCTCCACCGCTTCACTAGGTGTTGTCAGCATTGGAATGATGAATGAGGCCACTGTGAAAGCTAAAAGGCCGGCAAGAACAGTTGAAACATACGCAAGACCTACTGTACTTCCAACCAGCTTTCCGCTTCGTTTTCCAAGTCCTGCTACGCCGCTTGCAATAAAGAATAAAATAATAAATGGCACGATGAATGTAATAAAGCTGCCGAAAAGCGTTTTAAAAGTGACTAAGACTCTAACGACCCATTCTGGTGCTGCCAAACCGATAATGATACCTAAAATAATACCAATGAGCAGTTTCCCTAAAAGTTTCATCTCTCTACCCCCGTTATGTCTCCTAAAGATTGTCTCCTGTAGAAGAACAAATGTATAATGCTATTTTACATATCTATTTCAATAAAACAAGTATTCACGTTATATTCAGAATAGTAAGTTATTATTCCATAATAAAAAGCTAATCCCATTATTAAGATTAGCTTAATAAATTGAGGTTCTTACCACCAGAAGAACGCACTAGCTAAAGCAAAACCGCCTATAGCCGCAAGAGCAATCGGAATGACATCGTTTTTTGGACATGGCGGCGGGTAAGGTGCTGGATATAGCGGCTGATAATAGCCATAGCCTCCGCTCCGATCATACGAATCCTGCTCATACATTTCTTTTGCGTCTTGCTCTACCTCAAGGTATACATGTTCAGTATCAACATTCATTAATCTACCAGTATACACGGCACCAGACCGATCTGTAATCGTCACTCTTTGACCTTGATGTTCTTTGGCTAGTTCATAATAATTAGACACACAGAAACCTCCTTTGTCGTTCATATCTATCATATGAACAAACAAAAAAGCCTGTCTCCACTTCTAACCATTTTGCTGCAAATTTGCTACATACAACAAACGATTATTGTTCGTCCTTCACATCTACAAAAAAAGATTGATCATCCCTTAATGCACAATAAGAAATTTTCTTAATATCACGATAACCGATCTTTCGCATTTCCTGCCTCAACCATAGAGGTGTTTTATTAATCTTATCTAAATGTTCTTCTTGTACTTTCCCATCTAAAATAAGCGGTAATGGCATATTTGGACCGCTATTCTCATTTTGTTTTGACTTTTCTATAACAGAAAGCTTACCGGATGGCTCTAGAATAGCAAACTCCACATCTGAAAGCTTTGCCACTTTGTTTTGCCTCAGCTGAACCAGTAAATCATCAAAGTTATATCGCTGTTTTCTCATTTCATGTTCATCAATTTTTCCTTCTTTAATCAAGACAGAAGGCTCCCCATCCAAGAAATCACGCAGCTTCTCACTTTTTAAAGAAATAACTGCAAAGGTGATTTGAATAATGGATAAGACAAAGATAGGGATTAATGAATGAATCATTGGTGAACTAAAATTATCGATTGAAATAACGGCTAGTTCAGCAATCATGATAGAGACAACAAAATCAAGAACGGATAATTGGCCAATCTCTCGCTTACCCATCAAGCGTAAGACGAGGAGAATAATGACATACACCAAAAATGTCCGCAGAATGATTGTCACAAAATCCATCGTCAACGCTCCTTTCATCACCAAACAAGTCTCTGCAAATAGTATGTGCAATCTTTAAATGGTGATGAATTGAAGCTTTTGGTAAGTCTGATTTAGCTTTATTTAATCAAATACGTTTATTGAAAATGGATAAGATAGCGTAAGTAAATATAGATACTTGATATCACAAACGAAAGAATCGCAATAGGCGCTCCAACTTTTAAAAACTCCCAATAACTGAACGGCTGTTTTGCTTTTAGAGCCATTCCTGCCACAATCACATTCGCCGTGGCTCCGATAATAGTGGCATTTCCTCCTAAACAAGCTCCTAATGCAAGCGCCCACCACAGTGGATCAAGATTCGCCATACCATATTCTTGAAACTCTAAAATAACTGGGATCATAGCGGCTACAAATGGAATATTATCCACAAACCCTGATAGTATGCCTGAGCCCCATAAGATAAACATAGCCGTTTTTGGTAAATCACCATCAGTATAGTAAATAATGGCTTTAGCAAACTCATCAATTAATCCAACTTCTTTTAATCCTCCAACAAGCATAAAGAGACCAACAAAAAAGAACAACGTTACCCATTCAACAGATTTAAACACCTCTTCTACATCCAGTTCTTCCTGAGTGATTAACATTAATAATAAGGCTCCAACCATAGCAATACTTGTCAGCTCAATATGAAGCATTGGTTGAATAATAAATGCAAATGTGGTGGCAAAAAGAACCGTTACTGATTTAAATAGAAGAATTTTATCTTTAATAAAATCTCTCGGATTAAGCATTTTGAGCTTCATCTGATGTTCTGTCCTTACTGAAAGCTGCTTTCGATAATAAAACACAAGTCCCGCCATAACGATGATAAAAATAACAATAACTACCGGACTTAGATGAATCAGAAAATCATTAAAATTTAAATGACCTACTGCCTGCCCAATCATTAAGTTAGGAGGATCACCTATTAATGTTGCTGTCCCTCCTATATTTGAAGCCATAACAATCGATAATAAGAACGGCACTGCATTTAACTTAAGAAGCGAGGTTAAAGTGAAAATAATCGGGACAATTAAAAGAACCGTCGTGACATTATTTAAAAAAGCTGACCCAAAAGCCGTCAGTGTGGAAATGACAATTAATAGGGGGATCGGTCTCCCTTCTACCCATTTTGCCATTGAAACAGCTACATATTCAAAGAAACCACTTTGGCTTGTTATGGAGACTAAAATCATCATTGCGAGTAACAATGTGATTGTGTGCCAGTCGATATGCTGCAAAAAAGCAGCTTCTATTTCATAAATACCAAACACAAGCATTAACACGCCCCCAAGACACGCAATAACTGCTCGGTTTAGTTTTTCAGTCATAATAAAGAAATAGCTGATGATAAAAATGATTAACGCAAAGGTTACCGCCATGTTTGTACTCCTCTCGTCCACATTTCTACCATCCTATGACAAGCTTGATTTAAACATGTCCTTTAATCTTCTGTCTGAATGTTTTATGTCTATTTTATACAAGCCCGAATAAGCTGTAGAAAGAGATTAAACTTTAATGAAGGGGAGTGTGTAAAAAGTGGCTTCTAGAAGTTTCTTCCCAGCTGTCCTATGGGGATTATGTGCAATATTAGTCATAGCTTTATCCTTTAGCCTGCTCGCATCGTTGTTTTTAACCTTTACCTCCTATACAGAGGACTCGATCAGCTGGTTGATTATGGGGGTAGCATTTCTTTCTATGTTTATCGGAGGTTTTATGTCTGGTGCCAAAGCGAAGGCAAAAGGGTTAATGGCAGGTGCGCTTACCGCCCTCCTGTTTTCAATGCTCACATTTTTAATTCAATTTTTAGGCTACAATGAGTTGTTTACCACAAGTCAATATGCATTTCACGGAGGATATCTGCTCCTAGCTGCACTCGGAGGCATTATCGGAGTAAATCTTTCAAGCAATTCTTCATCTAACTACTAAAGAAAGAAGCACAGCCTAATGGCTGTGCTTCTTATGTATGTGCAGTCTTTAGTTGTCCAGCTTCATGATTCAAATATTCTGTGCCTTCACTTTGCCAAACGAAGCAAAAAACGCTTCTTTTTGTCAAACCTCCAGCCCCCTCATATCTAAACGAATCATTACGCCTTTCTTTGTCCAGCTGCGGCTCCTTGTCCTGCGGGTAAAAATGGGTTATCAATTGAAGCCAAAAAGCGGCTTCGAATTGCTCCCCCTTATTTTACCGCATGACAGTCCAGTCGCCTTCGCCTTTCTTTTATCAATCTGGGTTTACTACTTCGCGGACTGCTGCGCGGTCAAATGTCAGCTTGCGGTTCTCATTTACAAGGATGATAATAACATCCTCATCAATTGCATCGATTACCCCGTGCATCCCTCCAATTGTGATGATCTTATCACCACGCTGAAGGTTAGCATGCATGTCACGAATTGATTTCTGACGCTTTTGTTGTGGACGGATAAGCAAGAAATAAAAAATCGCAAACATAAGGATTAATGGTAATAATGTACCGATAATTTCCATTCAAAATTCCCCCCTTTCCATACTTTACTGTACAAGCTTATGATTAGAAGTTCTTTGCGTTCGGTTTATTGAAACCGTATTGTTCAAAAAACTCTTCTCTAAAGTCAAGCAGACGATCATCGCGAATTGCCTGTCTTACCTGCTCCATTAAGTTTAACAGGAAATAAAGGTTATGATAAGTCGTAAGCCTAAATCCGAACGTTTCTTCACATTTAATAAGGTGTCTGATATACGCTCTAGAATAATTTTGACACACATGACAATCACAGTTCTCATCAAGAGGGCGGAAGTCTCGTGCAAACTTTGCATTACGAACAACTAAACGTCCCTCGCTTGTCATACATGTCCCATTTCGTGCAATACGAGTAGGCAGCACACAGTCAAACATATCAATCCCACGAATGGCCCCATCAATAAGTGAGTCTGGAGATCCAACTCCCATTAAATAACGAGGTTTGTTATCAGGAAGCCAAGGAGTAGTGAACTCAAGGACACGATTCATAACATCCTTTGGTTCTCCTACCGATAATCCCCCAATGGCATAACCAGGGAAATCCATTGATACTAGATCTTTTGCACTTTGCTTTCTAAGCTCTTCATACTCTCCGCCTTGAACAATTCCAAACAGTCCTTGATCTTCTGGACGCTTGTGCGCTTCAATACACCGCTCTGCCCAGCGGCTCGTACGTTCTACTGAATCTTTCATATAGCTGTATTCCGCAGGATATGGCGGACACTCATCGAATGCCATCATAATGTCAGAGCCAAGTGCATTTTGAATGTCCATTGCTCCTTCAGGGCTTAAGAAAAGCTTTTCACCGCTTAAGTGATTGCGGAAGTGTACACCCTCTTCTTCAATCTTACGCAAGTCGCTTAAACTAAATACTTGAAATCCGCCAGAATCTGTTAAAATCGGACGATCCCAGTTCATAAACTTGTGCAGACCGCCTGCTTCTTTGACAATATCATGTCCCGGACGCAGCCAAAGGTGGTACGTGTTGCTTAAAATAATCTGTGCATTCATATCATACAAATCTTCAGGGCTCATCGTTTTGACTGTAGCTAATGTTCCTACAGGCATAAAAATGGGTGTTTCAAATGTACCGTGTGGTGTATGCACACGCCCAAGTCTTGCACCTGATTGTTTACATGTTTTAATTAACTCATAAGTGACTGCTGCCATAGCGTCCCATCCTCCTTATCGGTTTAACTTAACGAATAAACATAGCATCACCAAAGCTGAAGAAACGATAACGCTCTTTAACAGCATGGTTATATGCCTGTAGAATATGTTCTCTACCAGCAAGCGCACTTACAAGCATTACAAGTGTAGACTTTGGTAAATGAAAATTCGTCAGTAATCCGTCAATTCCTTTAAATTTATAACCTGGATAAATAAAAATCGATGTCCATCCAGATGCTTCGCAGTATGTGCCGTTCTCATTCATGATGGTTTCAAGCGTTCTAGCAGAGGTGGTACCGACCGCTACTACCTTACCGCCATTTTCTTTGACCTCGTTTAATAACCGTGCAGTTCCTTCACTCATCTGATAATACTCAGCATGCATTTCATGTGATTCCACATCTTCTACACTTACCGGCCTAAAGGTCCCAAGTCCAACGTGCAGCGTAATGAATGCCAAGTGTACTCCTTTATCTTGAAGAGTTTGCAAAAGGTCTTCTGTAAAATGCAGACCGGCTGTAGGTGCTGCTGCTGAACCGCGGTTTTTCGCAAATACCGTTTGATAACGCTCTTGGTCATCAAGCTGTTCTTTAATGTATGGAGGCAGCGGCATTTCGCCTAATTGATCAAGCACCTCATGAAGAATCCCTTCATATGCCAACTCCACTACACGGCCGCCCTGGTCAGTTTCTTCAATACAAGTAGCTGTTAACAGCCCCTCACCAAACGTGATGGTTGTTCCTTTTTTCACACGTTTTGCGGGCTTTGCTAACGTCTCCCATTTATCGCCTTCTAATTGTTTTAATAAAAGCAGTTCAATTTTAGCACCGGTATCTTTCTTCACACCATATAAACGAGCTGGAAGAACTCTCGTGTCGTTTAAAACCAAGCAATCACCAGACTTTAAATAATTCGTTATCGAAGAAAATACATCGTCTTTAATTGCCCCATTATCTTTATCTAAAACAAGCAAACGAGACGCCGTTCGGTCTAGGAGCGGCGTCTGTGCGATCAATTCATCAGGTAAGTAAAAATCAAAATCACGTACATCCATGTTGGTTCACCTTTTTCATACGAATAAACTTTGTATTTGAATATTGTATTTTAGTACTAAAATTCACTAATTAATTTAAAACAGCAATAAAAAGCATCTTTTCTAGAATACCGAACCTTTATTTATTAAGCAAGAATTATCTAAAGCGCCCAAAAAGAAATAGAATTAATGACAGAACAATGCTAATCACAATGGAAGTCATAATTGGAAAGTAAAACGTAGAATTCTCCCGTTTAATTAAAATATCTCCAGGCAGCCGGCCAATCGGTGTTTTCGAAATAATCGGCCATAGAATACCAATAATAATACAGAGAACTCCAATGGCAATTAACACTTTAGACGCTGTACTCATCTACTTGGCTCCTCCAGATTAAAATGTTGATAACAAAGCGGTGTAACCATTCTTCCACGAGGTGTTCTTTGCAGGAAACCAATTTGCAATAAATACGGTTCATACACATCCTCGATTGTTTCTGATTCTTCTCCAATAGTGGCAGAGATTGTTTCAAGACCAACCGGACCACCCCGGAATTTTTCGATCATTCCTATTAATAATTTATGGTCAATATGATCAAGTCCTAGACGGTCAACTTGTAATTTCTCAAGAGCATCTTCAGCAAGTTCGACAGAAATAGTCCCATCACCTTTGACTTGAGCAAAATCCCGGACTCGTCTTAACAGCCTATTGGCAATACGTGGTGTACCGCGTGATCGTCTTGCGATTTCTAGAGCAGCTTCATCATCTAACTCTGTCTCAAAAATAGATGCCGTTCGTTTAACGATAAAGGCTAATTCCGCTTCCGTGTAATATTCCAGACGCGCCATTACCCCGAACCGATCTCTTAGGGGAGCAGAGAGCATGCCTGCTCTAGTTGTTGCGCCCACCAATGTAAAAGGAGGCAGATCGAGCCTCACAGAACGTGCTGTCGGCCCCTTTCCAATTACGATATCTAAACAAAAATCTTCCATTGCCGGATAAAGAACTTCCTCTACCATTCGATTAAGCCGATGAATTTCATCAATAAACAAGACATCACCAGGTTCAAGTGCTGTTAAAATGGCGGCTAAGTCACCTGGCCTTTCAATAGCCGGACCAGACGTTGTTCGCATCTCAACTCCCATTTCAGAAGCAATAATACCAGATAGAGTCGTTTTTCCAAGTCCAGGAGGGCCATATAAAAGAACATGATCAAGACATTCTTCACGCATTTTGGCAGCTTCTATAAAGATTTTCAAGTTCTGCTTCACTTTTTCTTGGCCAATGTATTGATTTAAATCCATTGGCCTGATCGATTGATCAATGGAGTCTTCTAATCCTTGCGCTTCAGCAGAAACCATACGTTCTTCCATTTTCCCCACCTCCTTCATAATGAGTAAGTCCCTAGAATTTCAGCATTAAAATTTCAACATTAACTGAAGTGCTTTTTTAATATAAGCGTCCGTGGCCATATCCTCTTGTTCAAGCTTAGGACGTACTTTCTTAAGTTCTTTTTCTACATATCCAAGTGCACGCAAGGCTTCAAGGGCTTCTTCCAGCTCAGTATTTTCTTTATTCACCTTCGTCATTTTCTCTGATACAAGACCGGTTGATTCATTAAATAAATTAGGAGCAAATTCATCAAGCTTCCCTTTAAGATCAAGAATGATTTGTCTTGCTGTCTTTTTGCCCACTCCAGGAAATTTAACGAGAAACGCTTCATCTTCCTCTTCAATAGCCCTTACTACATGTTCTGGCTGTCCTGATGCAAGGATTGCTAATGCACCTTTTGGGCCAATTCCAGATACGTTCAACAATTTTTCAAACAGAGCACGCTCAGATTTGGATTCAAACCCAAATAAACGAATAAGATCTTCACGAACATGCTGATATGTATATATTTTTACCTTCTCATCTAATTGTTTAGAAAATTGATAAGGGTTAGGACAATAAATTTGATACCCCAGCCCTTGATGATCTAACACCACATATTGAGTTTCAATATCAACTAATACGCCATTTATGTAATCAATCACAATTAACTTCCTCTCCATTATACGAACATTTATTTCTATTTTAGCATATTACACTGACCTCGTATAATGGCCTTAGCAGAAAGTGAAAAAAGCTGCCTCACAAAAGACAGCTTAAAACTCCGATTCCTTATATTCAGCAAATGCTTCTAAGACTTCTTCATAATGGTGTTTATCCCCAACTGGAATTCCATTGACAAGCTCAGAATGCTGCTTGCTTTTAAGTTTTTTTGTATCGACTTGAAAAAAAGATTGAATGACTTGTTCATCTTGGGGAACCCCTTCAAATATAGATAGCACACCGTCTTCAGTAATTCCAAAATATCCATTCATTTTTAATGCAGGAGAGATATCGTCAATTTCCATTTGAAAAACCATTCCGCCTTCAGACTGCCTAAGCAAGGTCCAATCCTCATACTGCGCCCAAAAATCTTCCATCGACCAAATCGTTTCTTTCGTCTTTTCCTCTATGACTTCCCCGTCTAAATACATGTATTGCAATGTAACATCCATAGTAGCTGGACCTGAAACTTCAAACGCTTCACCTAGATCACTTTCTGGCTGTCCCCGCTCAGCTGAACTAAATGCTTGGTTAAATAGAACACTTACTCCTGAAACGAGCAGCAAAAATAATATAATAAGCAACGTATGGCCCTTTTGTTTTTTTATAACTTGGAATACCTTCACAACCAAGTTCACCAACTTTCAATTGATCTAGAGTTTTAAATTTTCCTTTCCAAATTACTTCTAATTACAGCTACATTCTGTCCGAAATCATTCCTTTTCATTCCCCTTAACAGCATTTCATCTAAAAAAGACACGCAAAAAGACAGAAGCATAAGCCTCTGTCTTTTAGGTTCTTATTAACGTGAGCGTTCAAAAGGTCTTTGCACTGCTCGACCAAGGTCTTGAAGCATGTTATTAAATGTTGCTCCTACTTCATCAAAAGCAGCACCTGTACGTAATTGGTCATCCATTGTACGAATGCGTCCAACTGTGTTTTTATCTGTTACTACACGCACAGCTTTTCCATCTACATTTTTTTCCACAACGTTTTGTACGCGTTGTTTGATTTTTTCATTATCAGCATCCGTTTGAACACCTACAACGACGTCGTTTTCATGTACAATGACACGACAATCTTCTACGCCTTCAATATCATCCACACGGTTAGCTAATTGCTGAGCTGTTTTACCATCATAGTCTTTATGGTAATTAACTGTATTGGTACGTTGACCCGTTAAGTTTTCCGCACCACGTCTTACTGCACCCATACCACGAGCAGCACCATGTTCAAGTGCACCAGCCCCACGCTCTAAAGCATTGGTTCCACGTTGTACACCATGCTCCATAGTACCTGCGCCTCGACGAGCCATGCCGTGATCACGAACACCTTTACCAGTCATCGCACCACGTTGACCAAAGTTCATTGCTCCTTGACGATTGTGTGTACCATAGCGCGTGTTGGCATGGCCACGTAAAAGTCCATCTTCATCGACCATTCCTGGACGGTCATTACCAGTTATACCTGCTCGTCCCATACCTGGTCTTGTTTGATTTGCACGATAACCATCACGTCCTGCAGACTGGAATCCTTTATCTCCGCGTGTCGTGTAATTGTTTAAATGCGTACGCGTTCTTTGACCAGCTTGCTGATCAAGTCTTCCATATGTGCCACCACGGTGATCAGGTGTCATCATATCAGTGACAGGCCCTTGGCCACCGTAACGTTGACTTGTATATGCACCACTCATGTCTTGTGATGCAAACCCTGTTTGTTGATAGTTATTGTTCATTGTTCTTGCTTGATTATCTGTACCACAAGCGGTCATGCTGCCTAAAATCATAGTTGCAGCGGCTACCGTCATCGCGATTTTTTTCATGTTTGAATTCCCCCTTTCATCAATTAATGTGGCTTTTAAAGGGGAACTTTAATCTGTTAGTTACTGGACATTTATGAAATGTTAGCAGCATAACGGTATGCCCTTGTTTTTAATGCGGTTAAATTCATATTAATTAAGGTTCAATAATCAAAAAAAGGACGACTTCTCATTTTATAAATGAGTGAGTCGTCTTTTTTCCATACTATTATTTATTCTTTATTCATTACTCTAATCCCAATTTTTCATCCAAACTTTATCAATCTTCGTAGTCGTCCGTTTCACGGTATTGATTTAAGTGCTGGAGCTGTTCATAATCACTTTGAGACATCATTTGACCATTTGTACCATACATCATCGGCTGGTTCATCTGCCCCATCATTTGCATTTGTTGGTTAGATTGAGCCATCGGCTGCATTGGTTGGTTTGATTGCGGCCCTATATTCATTGGCATCATCGGTTGATTTGCTTGAGGCCCTACATTCATTGGCATCATGGACTGATTTGCTTGAGGCCCTATATTCATTGGCATCATGGACTGATTTGCTTGAGGCCCTATATTCATTGGCATCATTGACTGATTTGCTTGAGGCCCTATATTCATTGGCATCATTGGTTGATTTGCTTGAGCCATCATCTCGGCAGAATCCTCACTATAATCCCATTCAGGCATTTCGTAATAAGGCTGCCCGCCAAAGCCTGCTCCACAATTTGCACAGCCAGGCATCATTGGGCTGATCGGCTGCCAGCAGCCATCTTGATATCCATGATGCTGGTAAGGCATCATTTGGGGCATTTGATACATAGGCTGCATCTGGCCCATTTGCGGGTACATATTAGGCTGCATTTGAGGCTGGATATTCGGCTGTACATTTGATGGCTGCATTTGAGGCTGGATATTCGGCTGTACATTTGATGGCTGCATTTGGGGCTGAATATTCGGCTGTACATTTGATGGCTGCATTTGGGGCTGAATATTCGGCTGTTTCATCTGCGGCTTAATATTCGCCTGTACATTTGGTTTTGTATTAGGCTGAGTTATTTGCTGCGCTTGCGGCATTGGTTTTGGTGCCGGCTTTTGTGCTTGGGCTTTTGGCGCTGGTTTCGGTGCCGGTTTTTGTGCTTGAGCCTTTGGAGCTGGTTTTGGTGCCGGCTTTTGCGCTTGAGCCTTAGGGGCTGGTTTTGGCGCTTTTGGCGGCTGCTTTACTTGCGGCATTGCTTTCGCTTTAGTTTCTGGCTTATAAAAGAATACGTTCATATTGGTTTCATAATTTTTTGTTGTAGGCTTTTGCTGTACTGTAGGCTGCGGCATTTTGGGCATTTCCATCTTCGGCATCTGCATTTGCACTTGCGGCGCTGGCGCAGGTGTAACAGGAGCTTCCTTCTTTGGCATTTCTTTTGGCATTTCTTTTGGCATTTCTTTCGGCATTTCTTTCGGCATTTCTTTTGGAGCCATCTGAACCATAGGCTGCTCTTTAATCGCTTGAGTTTGTGCCATCGTGTCATTTTTTACTGGTACACTATTGGATGGAATTTTAATTTTCATCCCTGGCATAATCATGTCGGGATTGGAAAGCTGAGTGTTCGCTGCCTTTAATTGTTCAAAATCAACCCCATATTTTTTTGATAACTTCCAAAGTGTATCCCCTTTTTGTACAATATGAATTTTCACGTTCTTACTCCCTCCTCTAACCATTCTTTTTCATCGTATGCCGATATAGGCGTATTGACACTTCTATTCGTCCAATAGCTTTTTGGTCAGCTATTCTTTCATGAGAATTACCGAGAAGAAACCGTTTCTAGCACAATGTATGATGACAAAAATAGGTTTATGCCTAAGCGTTCAATAAATTCAAAGGTCTAGGACCAACACGGCTATACAACTCATTCGTGTTATACTTAGGATAAGAAATTGGTGTTGGCAGAAAAGGAGAATGGAACATAATGAACGATAAAAAATTATATGGAGACGAACGTCGTGAACAAATACTTGATTGGCTAAAAGAAAGTACGGAAGCACTTACTGGTAAAGAATTATCTGTTCGTACAAATGTCAGCCGCCAAGTGATCGTACAAGATATGTCATTGTTAAAAGCGAAAGGATATCCCATCATCGCGACATCAAATGGCTATTTATATATGCAGACTCATACAAAGGAAAAGCACCAAAGGCTGATTGCATGCCAGCATCAACCAACTGATGCAATGGATGAACTATATACATTGGTGGACTATGGCGTGAAAGTGATCAACGTGATTGTAGAACATCCGATGTACGGAGAACTCACAGCTTCTCTCCATTTCCATACGAGACAACAAGTTCAGCAATTTAATGAAGAAATGAAAGCAACAAATGCCACGCTCCTCTCAGAACTGACAAATGGCGTACACCTTCACACTATCGAAGCAGATACACCTAAACAATTAGAGGATGCCATTTCGGCTCTTCGTAAAAAAGGATATTTATTAGAGGATTAAACATAAGCTAAAAATAAAAAAACAAGCCCCTTAGCACGATGTAGGGCTTGTTTTCTTTGATTGATCTTGATAATGAACACATGGATAACTTCCTAAAATGTCCACACCGCAGCCTAGAGCTTCAAGTTCTGATTTCACACCCGGAATGAGTACATCGTCTTGTAGCTGGTCGACATCAATGAGAAAGAAGTAATTTCCTAAGCCGGTTTTAGTTGGCCTAGATTCGATTTTCGACAAGTTCAGTTTTCTCCAAGCAAACGCAGACAGAACTTGATGAAGTGCACCTGAATAATCCGAAGGCAGCGTGACCATTAACGTTGTTTTATAGCCGCTATTTAAAGCAGGAAGCTTAAGTTTTGTTTCTTCTTTTGCTAAAACGATAAAGCGTGTGTGATTGTTATTGTAATCATGGATGTCATACCCTACAAAATCGAGCTCATACTCAGATGCAGCTAATTCATTTGCAATGGCTGCAATCGGCTGATCAGGATGATTAGCTACCATTTGGGCAGCTTCCGCTGTTGAATTCATAAATTCCGTATCAACAAGAGAATATTCACTTTGTAAGTAATCATGACATTGGGCAATAGCATGGGGATGAGAAATAATCTTCTTCGGTGTCTTCCCCGCCTGTTTAGGGTGCATAAGCAAATGTTGAGCGATTGGGATCGTAATGGTTCCCATAATAGGCAATCGCTGCTTATGTACAAGATAATCAATGGTCATGTTTACTGAACCCTCAATTGTATTTTCTATAGGGACGACACAAGCATCACATGCCTCTTCGGCCACTGCCTCTATACAAGCAGGGATCGTCTTAAATGGCACCCGGTCACTTAATGGAAAAAAGGCTTTTGCAGCCATCTCTGTAAATGTTCCAACAGGTCCTAAATAACTCACTTTCATCTTAATCACTCCTCAACTCTACTCGTCTAAACAATCGGTTCCCTAAAACCCTGATCCAACAAGTTCAACCTTTTCAACTGAATCAACAACTTCAACTTGCTCCATTAATTCATCTAGGTCGATCTTCATAGGGGATGTATCAATTGACAAGGTAATATGAGCTCTGCCTTGTAATGGAATTGTTTGATTAATGGTTAATACATTCGCTCCGGTTTCTGCAATTTTTTGTAACAGTTGAGACAACGTACCTGAGCGATCTACTAAGTTGATTGATAATGTAATGATTTTCTCTTTAACCATTGTATTAAAGGGGAAAATTCCGTCCTTATATTTATAAAATGCACTACGGCTCAGTCCCGCAATCGTTACTGCTTCATTTATTTTTTTTATCTTCCCTGAGTCAAGCAGCGCTTTAGCATTTAACGTTTTTTGCATTGCATCAGTCAGCATATCCTCACGGACTAAATAAAATTGTTTACGCGACATACACTTCACCACCGTCTTCTAAATCTTCTCCCTATTATAATAACGGTTATCCTGATTTGACAACCGTTTTCTGACATTTTGTCCACACATAAAGAAAAACTGTCTCTTTAGACAAGACAGTTTTCCCTTTATATGCATATATCTTATGGTTTTTATTCAATAAATTCGAATTCAAACTTGAGCAGACGAACAAGATCGCCATCTTTTGCTCCGCGTTCGCGCAATGCATCATCAACACCCATATGACGAAGAGTTCTTGAGAAACGGCGAATGGATTCATCATGAGTAAAGTCGGTCATTTTCGTTAAGCGTTCAATTTCAGCTCCGCTGATAACAAACGTTCCACTATCATCACGGCTGATAACAAATGGCAGCTCTTTTTTCTCATGCTTATAAACCACACGTGTTGACTCCTTCTCTTCTTCATCGTAAAGAGGGAACTCAGGCGTCGTTTCAATTTTGTCAGCAATTGTAAGAAGCAAGTCGCGAAGCCCTTGTCTTGTGACCGTTGAAATAGGGAAGATTTCTACATCATCTTCCATTTTTTCTTTAAAGATCTTAAGATTCTCTTCTGAATCAGGCATGTCCATTTTATTAGCAACAATAAGCTGCGGACGTTCAAGAAGACGCATGTTGTATTGTTTTAATTCTTCGTTAATCTTTAAATAATCTTCATAAGGATCTCTGCCTTCAAGAGCAGACATATCAATCATATGAACAATGACTCTCGTACGTTCAATATGACGCAAGAATTGATGGCCTAACCCAACTCCTTGGTGAGCTCCTTCAATCAATCCAGGCAAATCTGCCATAACAAAACTACGATGGTCTTCTGTTTCTACAACTCCTAGGTTAGGAGTAATCGTCGTAAAGTGATAATCCGCAATTTTAGGTTTAGCTGCAGAAACAACGGATAATAATGTTGACTTACCAACGCTTGGGAATCCAACTAATCCAACATCAGCTAACACTTTCAACTCAAGCACCACATCACGCTCTTGACCTGGTTCGCCATTTTCAGCAATTTCAGGTGCCGGATTTACAGGTGTTGCAAATCGAGTATTCCCACGTCCCCCGCGGCCTCCTTTTGCAATAACTGCGCGTTGACCGTGCTCTGTTAAGTCCGCAATTACCTGTCCTGTCTGATCATCTAGTACCGTTGTACCAGGTGGAACTTTAACGACCATATCTGGCGAATTTTTACCGTGCTGGCTTTTAGAGCGTCCATGCTCCCCGCGCGGCGCCTTAAAATGTCTTTGATAGCGGAAATCCATTAATGTACGCAAGCCTTCTTCTACTTCAAAAACAACGCTTGCTCCTTTTCCTCCGTCTCCACCAGCAGGGCCACCGTCTGGTACATACTTTTCTCGGCGGTAAGCAACCATTCCATTACCCCCGTCACCGCCTTTTACATAAACCTTAACCTTATCTACAAACATGTATTTTCACCTCAATTTATTGTGAACGTTGTTTGGAGAACACATTCATGTTCATTCCATTCGATCAGATCGACTTTAACATCCACTTCAAGCTCCAAACTCTTTAAAATTTGGTGCCATTCTTCTTTATTCATTTGTAATATTCCTTGATAGTCGAATGTCAGTTGACAGTTGTTGTGATTTCCCGACTCTTCTTCAGTATGTGTAAATAAAAATGTTATAAGAAGGTGGTTTTCAGAACTACTAGAACTTAATTCTGCCATTTGATTAATGATGGTTTGACAGGTTCTGTACAGCTTGTCTTCATTGGCATTAAGGGATTGAATTTCACCGATTACATCAACATCAATCTTCATTTTAGTACACTCCCAGTTGTATGTGAGCAAAAATGCTGCTACATCCGGTGTATCCATGACCGATAATTTACTTTCATTTAAAGATTGAGCCGTTACTTCCTCAATAATCTGTTCAATTCGATCATAGCGCTTTAAAGCTAAATTCCCCTTTATTAGTTGAATAACATTCAGCCAATCATGACGAGTATGACGTAGTGCATCTATTAATTCCCATTGTTTAGTCATCTTGGCTCTCCCCGTCTTGTATAATTATCGTTATCCATTAAGATAAAACGGTAAAATATATCAATTTGTATCAAATTGCTTAATCACTTCAAGTAGATTACAACGCTTAGTTTACCACAAAGTTATAGAATGATGGAAATTGAACTAAAAATCAACACATTTCTTTTACCTGAGTAGATTTATTTAGTTTTAAAAAACGATTGACACTTCCCTCAACTCTACATATACTAAGAACAACCAAAACCTACTAAGTTGATATGATTTATAAAATATTAGCATTTTAGAAAGGAGCAACCAATGGCTGGTGTATCAATTAAGAGTGTTGGTAAAACATTCGATAACAAACAAGACAATACCGCATACACGGTATTTGAAGAGATAGATTTAGAAGTGAAATCAGGTGAGTTTGTTTCATTGCTCGGGCCATCAGGCTGTGGAAAATCAACCTTATTAAATATTGTTGCTGGTCTCGATCAAGCATCAAAAGGAACTGTTTCAGTCGGAAATAAACCTGTAGCAGGACCAGGAGCGGACCGCGGGGTCGTCTTCCAAGAAGCTGCATTAATGCCTTGGCTAAGCGTGATTGAGAATGTCACATTTGCCCTTAAAAAACAATACAGCAAACAAGAAGCTAGAGAACGCGCGATTCAATATTTAAAGCTGGTTCATTTAAGTAAATTTATCGACTCCTACCCACATGAACTATCAGGTGGAATGAAGCAGCGTGTAGCCATAGCCAGAGCTCTTGCTATGGACCCAGATGTTCTTTTAATGGATGAACCATTCGGCGCATTAGATGAACAAACACGATCAATGCTTCATAAAGAAGTTCAATATATATGGGAACAAACAAGAAAAACTATTCTTTTTGTCACTCATAATATCCGTGAATCAATCTTATTATCTGACCGTATCGTATTAATGGGCACTCGCCCTGGTGGTATTATTAATATTTTTGATGTGAATCTCCCACGTCCAAGAAAGCCGTCTTCAAAAGAGTTTGCAGAACTTGAAGAGAAAATTAACGATCAATTAGCTGGAGAAATCGAAAAAGTTATGAAGGAGGAAATGGGAGATGACTACAATAGTCAGAAGGCTACTCTTCTTTATCGCTCTCATCGCGATATGGGAGATCATATATAGAATTGACCTTTTTCAAACACGAATGTTCCCGTCTCCCCTCCTCTCATTCGTTGAGTTGTACAGAGGATTTTTTGAGACAGGGATTTTAACAGCAGCACTTACTACAAGTATGGGACGGATCAGTTTGGGCTTCGCACTTGCCGTAATTATCGGATCTATACTCGGTATTATTCTTGCTACTTCTAAACTAGCAGACGAAACCCTCGGATCTCTCGTTGTAGCTTTGCAATCCGTTCCGAGTATCGTCTGGCTTCCATTAGCTCTTGTCATGTTTCAAGGCGGCTCCTTAGCGATTTTGTTTGTCATCATCTTAGGCGGCACATGGCCGATGACAATGAACATGCGGATGGGTATTAAAAATGTTCAACCACTACTCATTCGAGCTGCAAGAACAATGGGGTATAAGGGTCTTGAACTTGTTTGGAAAGTTCTTATCCCTGCTTCAATCCCTTCTGCTCTAACTGGTGTACGACTTGCTTGGGCATTTGGCTGGCGGGCATTAATGGCAGCTGAACTACTTGGCAGAGGCGGACTTGGTCGTACACTTCTAGATGCACGTGACTTTTTCAATATGGAATTAGTTATCGCTATTATGATTATTATCGCTGTGATTGGCTTAATTGTAGAATATCTAATTTTCAATCCGATCGAGCGTAAAGTATTGCAAAGATGGGGTTACTCAAAATAAAAAAGAATATGGGGGAGAAAATGATGAAGAAATGGTTAAAAGCAAGTGGAATTGCTTTAACGATTGCTGCGCTGACTGCTTGTGGAGCGGGCTCTACAACTGGAGATGGCCCTGCAGAAAATATCAATGTAGGATATTTTCCCAACTTGGACCATGCAGCTGCAATTGTAGGTAAAGAAAAAGGCTTTTTTGACGAAGAGCTAGGAGAAGTAACAGCAGATTATCAGCATTATCCTAATGGAAATGACTTTATTGAGGCACTAGAAACGGGGAATCTTGATATCGGGTATGTCGGACCCGGCCCTGCGATTAACTACTTCCTGACTGGCGGAGATATTGTCGTGTTAGGTGCTGCAGCAAATGGTGCAACCCTAATTGTTGCACGTGACGGCTCAGGTATCGAAACACTTGAAGATTTCGGCGGCAAGTCTTTCTGTACACCAGGTAATGGCTGCACACACAATGTTCAACTTGAAATGATGCTTAAAGAGCTTGGTTTAGAATCGAACCGCGTAGGCGGAACAGTTGAGCATCAATCTCGTATTGCTCCTGCAAATATGGTTGCTATGTTTGAACAAGGTCAAATTGATGCAGCAGCAGCTCCAGAGCCATGGGGTACGTATTTAGTGGAAGAGCTAGGCGCTAACGTTATTACTGAATGGGATCAAGTTTTCTTAGGCGAAACGCTTCCTAGTGTTGTCATCGTTACATCTAAACAATTTTTAGAGCAGAACCCTGAAACTGTAGATGCATTCTTACGCGGTCATAAAACAGCTGTTGAATACACACAAGAAAATACAGAAGGTACATTAGAAACAATTAACGATTCACTCTTTAATTTAACCCAGCAGCGTCTTCCTGAAACAGTATTATCTGAAGCTTGGGAGCGCATGGTAGTTACAACTGAAACACATCCAGAAGCACTACAAGCTTGGGCAGATGCCTCATATGAATTAAAATTCATGGATAAAGAACCAGATCTTGATGGTTTTGTAGACACCTCCCGCCTTGATGCAATTTTAGCAGAATAAACAAAAATACCTTCCCCCTAATTAAATGGGCGAAGGTATTTTTTATTATGTTGATGTATTAAAAGGAATGTTAGCTATTACTCACCCTCCCTTGCTTATTAAGCCTTTCATTATCTTTACCTTACTTAAATTGTTAGTTTATTAATCTACAAGAATAATTTCACGCCGCCATTTGTCAACCCTCAAGAACAAAAAGACAAACAAATTTCATAATTACCGTTTACAAATTCCACTTTCTTGTATATAATTCCATATGTAAACAAATTTGAGTGAAAAGGAGGCTGAACAAAATGATGAACTTATTACCAGTTAGTTTAATTGATCGCTGCGATTTACCTACATCATGTTCACAACCTGCTGCCTCACTCAAAATGGCTAGTTCGTTTTAATTTACGTTCTATACATATTGAGCTAAAAGCCGCAGGTGTCATAGACCTGTGGCTTTTTTTCTTCATTCAGCCACAGGACTCCCTACCTGTGGCTTTTTTGCGCTCATTTTCACACCCATTTTTTACCACAGGGGTCACCATAGCTTGCTATGTACTCATATAATAACCCTTTGAGAGGAGGTGGATAGTCATGACATTTTCCATTTTATTTTTAACAGTCACCATTCAAAATAAGAAACTAGACGGGAAGCAATTAGAAAAAGTAGTACGGCAGCAGCAGCATGAAGATAAGCACGAACAGCTTATTAACAAACTTTATATGTAAAAAAACACAAAATAAAAGGAGGTTATGAAGATGATGATTGAAGGCAGAAACAAAGGAAATGGCAGCACGTTTTTATCATGGTATGAGCAGGTGAAAGGCCTCACCTGAATAACAATTTAACTATATTCGGAGGCGGTTTAGTATGACACTATCATTTATCTTTTTTACAATCACTATAAAAAAACGCAATTATTCTGGTAAAGAGCTTGAGCGTTTAGTGGAACAGCAAAAATATGAAGATCAGATCCAACAACGTCTAGCACGTTTTCAACATTGGATGTAATAAACAGGAGGAGCCCGGCGGCTCCTCCTGTTTTAATACTTATATCGATTGCAAAATGCGCTCTGCAGCTCTTTCCCCTTGATCAATACAATCTGGCAAGCCAACACCATCTAACCCTGCTCCGGCTATATGAAGCCCTGGGAGGTGGCGCGCGATATCTTCTCTCATTTTAGCAATCTTATACGTATGGCCGACAGCATATTGCGGCATTGATTGCTTCCAGCGAGTTACTTCATAAAATAACGGCTCACCTGTTATATCCATGATTTGTTTTAAGTCTTTCATTACAGACGCTACAATTTCTTCATCCGTTTTATACACAATGTCTGAATCTCCGGCACGCCCAACATAGCTTCGAAGTAAGGCATGTCCTTCAGGTGTGGAATGACGCCACTTTTTGTGTGTCCAAGTACAAGCAGTAATATCAAATGAACTCTTCTTAGATACCACAAATCCTGTACCTTCATATGGATTATCAACAGCAGACTTATGAAATCCTAATGCCACCGTTGCTACAGTGCTCGACTCTAAGTCTTTAAAATACTTAAAATAATCATAAGCACCAAGCATTTTAGCTGTGACATGAGGAGGCGTAGTAATAATCACTTGATCATACTCTTTTATGGTGCCATCATCAAAAGTCAACTTAAATACATCTGCCTCTTTTTGAATGTTGTCAATCTGAACCCCGGTATGAATAGAGTTTTGATCAAGTCTAGCTGCAATGGCTTCAACAAATGATTCAAGCCCTCTTTCGAAGGTTAAGAACATCCCTTTTTTCTTACCTGGGGAATCCTTCACTTGAGTCTGCTTGCCCCGTGTCGCCTGTAATCCTTTGATCAGGCTGCCATGTTTTGATTCAAGCTGTTGAAAATGAGGGAACGTTGCTTTTAAGCTGAGTTTATCTAAATCTCCTGCGTAGATGCCTGATAAGAGCGGCTCGATCAAATCATCAACCACTTCGTTTCCAAGTCTCGCTCTAAAGAAGTGACCAAGAGACACGTCTTCATCACGACCTACTACAGGCTTTATAAAGAAATCCCCGAGCGCTCGAAGTTTCCCTAGCGGCGAAAATAATTTTGTCGTTGCAAATGGTTTAAGCTCTGTCGGGATCCCCATCACAGCACCGCTTGGCATTGGATAAAGCGTATCATCCTTTAAAATGTAAGCTTGACCCGTATCATTTGATAGCAGCTCTCCCTCTAGCCCGACTTCTTTAGCAAGTCGTGCCATGCTTTGCTTTCTCGCTAAAAAAGAATCAGGTCCACGCTCAATCACAAATCCATCACGTACAATCGTTTGAATCTTTCCACCTAATCGGTCGTTTTTTTCAAATAGATCGTAATGAATACCCTCATGTGAATTAGCTTGCTCTAACTTAAACGCGGCTGCAAGACCTGTCATTCCACCGCCAATAATCGCTACTCGCTTCTTACTTTCCATAAGACGCTCACTCTTTCTCTTTTAGCTTATTAGAGACCACTGTTGCTAGGCAATTAAGGAATTCGTCTTTTGCATTAGGCATTTCCGGACGGTAATAATCAATACCAAGCTCATCAGTAACTATCTTACATTCCACATCATTATCATAAAGAACTTCAAGGTGGTCAGCAACGAATCCTACTGGGCAATAGACCATTGAAGTGTATCCATGCTCACTGTACAAGTCACGAGTAAGATCTTGAACATCAGGTCCAATCCACGGATCAGGAGTATTTCCTTCACTTTGCCAGCCGATTGTATAATTTTTAATTCCCGCTTTTTTAGCAATTAAATCAGCTGTTTCTTGTAATTGATCTGGATAAGGATCTCCCATTGCAATAATCCGCTCAGGCAAGCTGTGAGCAGAAAAGATTACACAGGCTTTTTCTTTATCCTCAATCTTCTCCATCGTTTGCTTTACTTGATCCGCCCAGTATTGAATAAATTTCGGCTCGTCATACCAGCTTTCAATACTGTGAATCACAGGCCCGTCAATTTTCTCTGCCGCTTCTTTAGCACGTCCGTTATACGATTTTACGCTGAAGGTTGAGAAGTGAGGAGCAAGCACGATGCTTATTGCTTCCTCAATGCCATCCTCTTTCATTTGCTGTACTGCATCTTCTACAAATGGGTCAATATGCTTCAGCCCAAGATAAGCTTTAAATTCACGATCTTCATACTGCTCGTTTAAATAACGTTCAAGACCGTATGCTTGATCTTCAGTAATTTTAGCTAAAGGACTGATTCCGCCAATTGCCTCATAGCGCTCAGTTAAATCAGTTAACGCCTCTTCAGACGGCTTACGGCCGCGACGGATATGTGTATAGTAAGGTTCGATTTCCTCTTTGCTTCTTGGTGTTCCATATGCCATGACAAGTAATCCATATTTCTTTTTAGACACTCGTTTTCACTCCTTAAAATGAATGTTATCTAGAATGCTTCGCTGAATATTCATGAACAAATGCTGTTAAGCGTCTTAATGTATCTGGCTTAACCTCAGGGAACACACCGTGTCCTAGGTTAAAGATAAAGTTATCAGATTGCATACCTTGGTCAAGGATCGCTTTCGCACGCTCTTCAATTACATTCCAAGGAGCAAGAAGAATCGCTGGATCTAAATTTCCTTGAACCGTTTTTTGGATTCCGCGCTCGCGAGCTTCATTTACAGATAAGCGCCAATCAAGCCCTACAACATCCAGCGGCAGGTCATTCCATTCATTTGCTAAGTGACTTGCTCCTACACCGAACATAATTAAAGGAACATTCTCTTTTCTTAGTTCTGTGAATATACGGTTCATCACAGGTTTTACGAATGCACGGTAGTCAGCAACATTTAGAGCTCCCACCCATGAATCAAAAATCTGGATCGCTTGTGCACCTGCTGCAATTTGTGATTTTACATAAGTGATTGTGACATCACCAAGCTTGTCCATTAACATATGCCACGCCTCAGGCTCTGCATACATAAATGCTTTTGTCTTATTGTAATTCTTTGATGGACCGCCTTCGATCATGTAACTTGCAAGAGTAAACGGCGCCCCGCCAAAACTAATTAACGGCACGGTTAATTGCTCACGAAGAAGCTTAATCGTATCAAGAACATAAGGCACATCCTCTTCCGGATTAATCATTCCAAGCTTTTCAACGTCACCTTTTGAGCGAATCGGATTATCAATAACTGGACCAATGCCAGATTTAATTTCCACATCTACTCCGATTGCTGGAAGCGGAGTCATAATGTCTTTATATAAAATCGCTGCATCGTTGTTATATTGATCCACTGGGAGTTTAGTAACGTAAGCACATAACTCTGGCTGATGAGTAATTTCGAAAAGAGAATACTTTTCTTTAATTTTACGGTATTCTGGCTGCGAACGCCCTGCTTGTCTCATATACCATACAGGTACATGGTCATGCGCCTCTCCTCTACAGGCTTTTAAAAACGTATCGTTAAATGTTGGTTGAGTCATCTTGCCACACCTTTCTCAAAGTTCACTATGTATTAGTTTAATCGAATCCGTACAAAAAATCATGTTTTCTACCTCTTTACTATAATGACCATACAACGCAGTGTATAGCCATCCTTTAAAACTGTCATAAAATTGATGAATGTTCTTGTCTAAATGATGCTATTATCTTGCATGTTTCAAGCATTTTATAACAAAAAAGAGAATGGCCATGAGCAGCCATTCTCATACAAACCTCACTTTAAAATCCAAACCCAAAATTAAATTCAGCTTCCGCTCTGTTGGATGGGTCCCCTTCCTGATTCGTCACAGAATCAACCGGAGTGACTTCATATTGTTTAGAGGAAAAAGGATTAAAACGGCTGACAATGTATTCGCTGTTTCCTCTCACTGTCGCAAGCCTCTCTCGCTCTCCTTTATAAATCTCATAGACGTGATAATATACACGTTCATCCTCAGAGCCAGTCCAATCAAGCTCTACACTCATCAGACCGCCGCCGCCCATTTGCAGTTTAGCCGATAAATCCTCTACTTGGGCTAACCTTACTGGCGGCAGAAGCTCTTCTGCTTGATCTGGCTTTTTAAAGGCAACATTTTTCAACGGATCGTCTAAATCATTTAAAATATCCTTCATCATAACTGTTGGATAGGAACTGCCGCCTAGTAAGTATTGATCGGTCGTAGTGGTGTCATATCCCATCCACATCGAGCCAACTACAGTAGGAGTGTATCCGACAAACCAGGCATCCATCGTTCCTCCTTCTACCCCAGGGAAAGTGGTTGTACCTGTTTTCCCTGCTAAAGGTGTTTCCGCATTCCCGCTTCTAGCTGTACCCTCTTTTACGACAGATTCCAGCATCCTCGTCATGTACCAAGCAGTTTGAGGTGAAATGACTTCCGTTTCCGTTTGATTTGCTCGCCCGACAAGTTCTCCATTACGATCATAGATTTCCGAGATGAAATAAGGGTCGACTACCTTTCCATTTCCTGCAAATACTCGGTACGCTTTAGCCATTTCAAGTGGAGTAACCCCCTCTTCTAAGCCGCCAAGTGCAATGGATAAGCCTTTATCAGGAATATCTAACCCTAAATGTTCTAGAAAACGAGTAGATTCTTTAACACCGAGCTCATTTAATAACCAAACGGCTGGCGCATTCGTGGAGTGCGTAATCGCATCATACATTGTCATTTGCCCGCTGTATTCCCCATTTAGGTTCCGCGGAGAATAATCACCGTATGTGAGCGGTTCATCCCGGAGCATCGAATACGGTCCGTACTCGCCCTCTTCAAGTGCTGGTGCAAATACAGCTAATGGCTTAAACGCTGACCCAGGCTGACGCTTTGATTCTACTCGGTTTAATCCACGGCGTACATATTCCCTGCCGCCCTGTGCCGCAAGAACACCGCCTGTCTCTACATCCATAAATACGGCTGCTGCTTCTGCTCCTTCGTTTCCATCAGGAAAATAATCATCATTTTGCAGACGTTCAAACGCAGATTGCTGCAGCTTCTGATTCATTGGTACAACAATTTTGTAGCCGCCAGATAGCACCTCTTGGCTCGATAATTGATATTTACGCTCAGCCTCCTCTAACACCATATCAATATACGTTAGAAAAGCCTCATTTTCGGTAATCTTATTATGGTCTACTGCAATGGTGCGTCCTTTATAACGAACAGATTCCTCTGCTGTGATATAGCCCCTTTGCTCCATGACAGATAACACGACATCACGCCGTTGTTTACTGCGCTCTGGGTTTGAGATCGGTGAGTAGCTGTTCGGTGCTTTTGGAAGCCCTGCTAAAAGAGCCCCTTCATCTACCGTCAATTCACTAACAGGCTTATTAAAATACAATTTAGATGCCGCTTGGACTCCATATGCACCATGTCCAAAGTAGATACGATTTAAATACATCTCAAGAATTTCATCTTTACTGTATTTCCGCTCAAGGTTCATGGCAATCATGACTTCTTTTGTTTTTCTCAGCCATGTTTTTTCATTTGATAAAAAGACATTTTTCGCAAGCTGCTGAGTGATTGTACTTCCACCTTCAACTTTAGCACCCGCTAAAATATCTCTATATACTGCTCTCCCTATCGCACGAAAATCAATTCCTTGATGTTCATAAAATCTTGCATCCTCAATCGCTACGAAAGCTTGTTCAACATGGTCAGGTATATCATCAATTGATACAATCTCTCTATTTTCAATATATAATTTCGTTAAGAGTTCGCCTTTTTCATCGACGAGAGAGGTTGTTGCACTCATTACCAGCTTCTCATTATCAATAGCGAAGTTACCCGCTAAGAGAATAACAAGATATCCTACGAGTCCTATCAATACAGTTGAGAGAACAACGATTATGGCAAATGATATTCGTTTAAGCAGCATACCATCCCTCCTTTTTTACTAGTATATCCCAATTTATAACAGTCACTCTAACTCAAGTCTTCTATTATAACTGAGATTGCCTTTATTTTAATCGTAATCATCTCTTTTGCCAATATTCGAGTGAATACGATATACTTTTTACGAAGAAAACCAGCTAAATGTTTCAAAACCTATTTTATATGAATAAATCAAAGAACATCCTTAGGAGGGAAATGCGTGTGAGAAAAGTGGTTTTATCAAAAGTACCATTCAACGATGCTGCATCGATTCAACTTACATCCGCACAACAAAACGTATATTACATTGAAGATACACGAGAGGATTCAGGAGCTGGTGAAGTATATTCTGTTTTAAATGAAACAGGAAACATACCTGATGCGGGATTTGTTGTGTTAAATAATATCCCTGTTTCAGCAGACGGGCGCGGAATGTTTGAAGAAAGATTCCAAAATCGTGCTGGTTTAGTCGAGAAAGAGCCTGGCTTTAAAGCGATACGAATTTTGAGACCAGAAACATCTGACACCTACATCGTGATGACGGTTTGGAAAAGTAAGGAATACTTCAAGAAATGGCAGGAATCGAATGCCTATAACCACGCTCATAAAAAACGCGGGACAAAAGAAGGACTTGGCTCCTCGATTTTCCCACGGCCTTCATATGTGACAGAATATACGATTTAAACAAAAACGACTCGAGTACACACTCGTGTCGTTTTTGTTTATTTTACGAGCCCGTGCCTATGTGCATAAATAGCAATCTGAGTACGGTCTTCAAGAGCTAATTTTTGAAGAATATTACTGACATGTGTTTTGACCGTCTTGATTCCTATAAATAAACTCTCAGCTATTTCTTGATTTGACTGCCCCACACCTATCAGCTTTAACACTTCTAATTCACGAGGGGTTAATTCTTCATGCAATGCTTTTTCTTTTTGCGACCTCATATGGTTCATCATCTTGTTCGTTACTTTCGAAGCTAGTACAGGTTCCCCGTCCGCCGCTTGACGGATCGCTTGAGCAATCTCTTTGGCCGACGATGTTTTGAGTAAATAGCTAAACGCACCTGCTTCAATTACTGGATAGACTTTCTCATCATCAATAAAACTTGTTAAAACAATCACTTTACAGAGCGGCCTATCCTTCATGATGGTTCGTGTGGCTTCAATACCATCCATTTTCTCCATCACAAGATCCATCACAATGACATCTGGCTCGAGCCGTCTGGTCATTTCTACTCCTTCTAGTCCATTACTAGCTTGGCCTATCACTTCAATATCAGGCTGTGTTTCGAGAAAAGCAGACATCCCCATACGGACCATTTCGTGATCATCCACTAAGAGTACTTTCACCAGGTTGTTCCCCATTTCGCTCCCCCTTGTGTCCATCTTTCTCATTCCCTTTCCATGCAATAGGAATTTTCACTTCCAGCTGTGTTCCTTGTAGTGGTACGGATACAATATTCAATACTCCTCCGATATCATTCATCCGTTCTTTCATCGTTTGAAGTCCGTATGATTCATGCGAAATATCATCTACTTTAAATCCTACTCCATTGTCGATGATTTTCATGATGATCTCTTGAGGCATTTCTTTTAACAAGAACTCAACGGCATTAGCTTCTGAATGTCTTAAAATATTTGAGATCGCTTCTTGAATTAAACGATACATTTGATCCTCTATCCCTTGTGGCAGGTCTGAATCAATATCAACGAGGAAGCTTACTTCTACATCATGCTTTTTTTCTAATTCTAAAAACAGCTGCCCCGCTCCCTCTTCTAAGCTTTTTCCTTCTAGGTGAGCTGGACGTAAATGGAGCAATAGTGCACGCATCTCAGCTTGAGCGGTGTTCGCCATCTTTTCTACCATTTCTAACTGTTCTTCCTGTTTTTCATCACTCGACCTTAAGGCAGCAGTCATCATGGAGATTGCAAATAACTGCTGGCTCACAGCATCATGAAGCTCCCTTGCTAAACGCTGTCTCTCTTCTGTGACAGCAGCCTTCTTGACGGTATCCTGCATCTTAACCCTTTCTGTAGAAAGCCTTTGGAGTGAAGCGATTTGCTCTTCAATTTGAGCAGCCATCCGGTTCATCCGCACTGCAAGCTCAGTCAGCTCATCGGCTCCTTGTTCTGTGAGTCGATGAGAAAAAGTACCTCTCTCATAACGCATGGCTCCATGCACGACTTCATCAATTCTCCTTTTTAAAGGCAGAGCTTGAATGACTCCTGCTATGATGCCAACAAGTAAAAACGTCGCTATCAGCCAGACAAAAAGAGGAATTTCAATTAATCGGAGATCAATTAATAAAAGAAGTCCTCTCGGTTCTTGATACGTTAATAAAAACGCTGCAAAGATGATCACTAAAAGAGCTAAGAACACATTATGACGGATAAACTGCCAGAGAAGGCGGGAAAGTCTCATTTTCATATCCTTCTCACCGTCACTTCCCCAAGTGCCATTGATAGGACCAGCTTCACTCTTCTTTTTGACTGCTTGTATTGAGAAGGTGCCAGACTCACTTGCTGATTAATACCTGAATGTTTCTCATGAAAAACAGTTAATTCTCCTGCAAGAGAAGAGGCTTGAACAGCTACTGTTAAATCATCCGGGACATACACATTGACCTCTCCAATAAATGCTTGAATAACAATAATGGTCTCACCTTCTGAAATCATTGCTTTTGATAGATCTATTTTTACGCTTCCAAGGGCAGACCATATCGTTAAATCTCGCAATTCAAACTGTTGGTTCATGTAATGGATATCTCCAACAAAGTTTTTTCTTACAATCGGCTCATAGGCTGCCTCTGGAGCTTTGGATGAGGTTGAAGTAGAACCACTAGGAGAAATAGAGGGATCTAGGTCTCCCTCCGAAATAAAGGGTTCTTGCTCACTTTTAGACGTATTTTCCTTCTCAGATGCTTGGCTAGGAGCTTCTTCTTGTGTCATCTTAAGCCTTTGTTCACGTTCGGCATGAGATTTTTTTGTCTTTTTTTGGCTTTTTACTAATTTAAGGCCGTAATAAAAACAAATAACAGCTAAAATAAGTCCAATAAAATTAATAGAAAATAATTGATCCAAAAGAATACTGCCGCTGATGATAAAGAAAATAGCCGCAATCAGCTTGCGTTTGTTTTGATAAAAATAATAACCAAGGAAGAAGAAGATGAGCGGGGCAATTAATCCGCCTGTTGCAAAGCTAAGCACACCCATCAGAAACCAAATTCCAAGGATCACCACAATAACTCCAATTAACCCATGCTTACTCATCCACACTCCCCCTTTCCTCTACTTTCACTACCACTATTTATTTAATAATTTAGTATCTCCCGATACAGTGACAGCCGTAACAACATATTCTCCGCTTCCAGCTGTTCCTTTTAAACTTCTCGATTGAAATTGCTGCTCTGTTAATTGCTCATCGATCGTAAATCCACCTGATGTTGTCTTTAAATCTACCTGGGCATTTAAATTTCTTACCCACATCGTAATATCACCGGATACCGTTTTCAGATGAGCATCTTTATGATCGTGTGTATATGTTACCAAAATATCTCCTGAAACGGTATTAGCATCTAATTCTCCACTGAAACTTTTTACCTCAATATCTCCAGACGTACTCTTTATGACTAGATTCTCACTTTCAATAGAATCTGCTTGGAGATCGCCTGAGGTGGAATGGATTGAGACCTCATCAGCGGTTATGAGGCTAGAGTGAACATCCCCTGAAATGGTTTTTAAAAATACCTCTTCACTTTCAAGCGGGGTATTTATAGTTATGTCTCCTGATACAGATTTCGCCTCAAAGGAGGAAATATTCACTTCAGGAATATATATAATCATTTCTGTACTTCTTCGTGGGGATAAAAACGGAATAGAGATGCTGTTTCTTTCTTCCATTCTTATAGTGAGTCGATTTCCACGTTCTTCTACACGTAATGTTTGGTTTCGTCTTTTATCGATCACATCAATACTCATATTTTCATTGGTTGACGGTTCTACTCTAAGATCAACAGAGGTGCTTTCAATGAATAATTCGGTGTTTTCTTCTAAAGGGTGATCGACATTTTCTACTTTTTCTCCTCCAGTATTAAGACCTGATAAATTAAAAACCGATAAGGAACCAAAAGTTGATAAAAAGAGAACAGCTCCGATGATAATTAAAGCGACCCCAGCAATTTTTTTCATATAATCCTCCCCTGCACTAAGCTTTCATCACGGTTACACTCGATACTTATAAACTCACCTACAAAGTATATAGAAAATATTTCCTATAGCCAATATTCATTTTTAAAATTGAACATTTTATTTAACAAAAAGCAAGGGGGATCCCTTGCTTAATGAGATGCTTGTTCATTCAGTTTTTCTTTTAACCGACGCACTTCATCTTCTACTTCGAATTCATTATTTGCCTCAAATAAATCACTTCTAGATGATGTTATCACACTATCTTCCCTTATCATCAGCTGCTCATCATATCGCTCAAATTCATCATCAAGATCTATTAACGATTGCTTTTGAGCTGGTTTTACATGTTTATGTGTTTTTGCTGACTGCATTCTTAAGGCTAGTTCAACTTTCTTTTCACGTAATTGGTTATATTGATCTTGGAGCTTTTCAATTTCTACTTCATAATAATGCTTCACTTCCATGCTTTTATGAGTCAGTTCACCATATCGAACCACCTGATTGGCTAGGTGCTTTTTATCAAGTAATAATTTTTTTGCAAGCTGATCCTCACCAGACTTTAACGCATCTACAGCCTGTTCCTCTCTTTTCACCATTAATCTTTCAGTCATGTCTTTATCACGCTTAAGCATATCTTGAATCTGCCTTTGCTTTTGAATCGTACGTTCAGCTTTTTTTATCGATTCTTTCACATCTCTGATATGCTGCTTCACCATCATTTCTGGATTTTCAATACGATCTAATCCTTCATGTATCGTTGCTTTAATATACCGCTCAATTCTTTTCAATGCTGACATCGTAATTCCTCCTTGTATTTAACACTTGCTATTTAACACTTGATTTATTATTTTTTTATTAATCGGTCAAACTCTGCATCTAAAGAGTCATAATCAGATCCATAGTTATCTTCATCTTCTTCGTCTTCCTGCTCTGTTTTTTGGACAACTAACTTATAGCCAAAGTAAACAAGCAAGAGGCCAATCGCCAAACTGACGACACCGCCCATTCCTCCAAATAAAATAACGGCACCTAGAGCTAGTAAGACAATACTTGATGGAGACCATCCTGTTTCCTGCCATTTGGTATAACCAAGGTACATCAGCCAAGCTCCTAATACTAAGCCGATTAAGCCTCCTAAATGAATCCCAAACATACTAAGGAGAATGCTTACACCAATGAATAATAGGATCGCTCCTCCTAACGCTTTTGCTGCTCTTCTCATTTTCACCCCTCCTTGCCTTTCGTTACTTCTATTGTAGGAAACAGCATCAAAATTGACCCCTTGCCTGAGCACGGTTTTCTCTCCGCCTCTAGACCGATCTTTCTCTCGGACCTTTATCACTTCTTTGTCACTTCTTTGTCACTTCAGTGAACAAATTGTTTTTCAAATGAAATAAATTAGAGTTATGGTATATACTTTGTACGAACAAGCTTAAGGATTTTTTCTTTCATAAGTGAAATGATAGAATAGTTTTACTTGCTTTTGCATGGACTAGTAGTATACGGAGGTGACGTTATTGGGTGAAGTAACGATATGGCTTGCGTTTCTTGCGGGGATTGTATCCTTTTTATCTCCTTGTGTATTTCCACTAATGCCGGCTTATTTAGCACAATTAACTGGAACACAAGTGACAGGAAATGAAGTGGCCGCTGACAGAAAGATTATTTTAATGAGAAGTCTGGGCTTTGTAATGGGATTTACAAGCATTTTTCTTTTGCTTGGGCTTTCCACATCACTCATCGGGCAGGCTTTCTGGGATTACAGACCACTTATAGAGCAGATTGGCGGAATCATTATTACGATTTTCGGTTTACAAATGATGGGCGTCATTTCTATACGGATGCTGTTATCTGATAAACGAATAAAAGCAAAACCACGTAAGTCAAGCAGCTTTGCAGGATCTGTTCTGCTTGGATTTCTATTTGGCTCGGGATGGTCGCCTTGTATCGGTTTAGTTCTTTCATCCATTTTATTTTTAGCAAGTCAGGCAGATACAATGTGGAATGGGATGTTCTTACTCTTAATGTACTCATTTGGCTTAGGCATTCCTTTTGTCGCAGTAGCGCTTCTTTGGTCTCGCTCTCTTGATAAAATGCGCCGCCTGAACAAGTGGCTCCCTACGATTCAAAAAGTGAGCGGGGGAATTATGGTAGCATTGGGTATTCTTTTATTTACAGGACAGTTCAGTATTATTTCTGCTTACCTGCAGCGCATTGCTACAAACTTACCTTTTAATTTGTAATGAAAGAATTCTTCACAAAAAAACGGAGGGATCAATTTACAGATCCTCTCCGTTTTTTTCTTGTTCAAATAATCGAATTCTGTAACTATTCATTGCTGTTTCACCAAGCAGATCAAGAAAATGATAGTTAGCTGCTGCCCCCACGATAGCACCAAAGCCTGGTATCATCTGCAGCATTTTCGGTAAATCAATAAAGTCACGATAGTTTAATTGAAACTCTTTCCAATCAACATGCTCCATGTACTCTCTTTTACTAGGCAGATAATTGTACTCCTCTTCCCACTCTTCAATCCGCTTCAGAGCTTCAATACGCTTATCTCCGCTCGAGAAGGCAAGCTGGAAAAGACGCAAGACAAAAAGTCTTTCCCTGTAATCTCTTACATCATAGCCATATGCCTGGGCTACATCGAAGAGAAATTTCATTTTTATTCCGAGCAATAGAGGGAAATCAGCTAAACCAAGCAGAATGCCACCAGCACCAGTACCTGCCCCCTCAGCAGCTGCTGTTCGTTTATATGATTTGATCAGCTGTCTAACTTTTTCTTCACGTTCTTCTAAACTTAAATCATACATGGGTTCTTTATTGGCAGTATGCTCTGTTCCAGTTAACGTAGCTTGAACCATATTTTTAATACCTGTGGTTACCACCGTATGAACCCTCTCAGGTATCATTGTATTCATTTTCACTTGAAGCTTTTTTGTGTAACGGCCTGCCATTGAAGGACGTTTTAACAGCTTCCTTTTCCATCGTGTTACTTCTTCTTTGGCATTTTCCTTATACATTAGCACACTCCTTTTATATCCAGTCCTTTCTACTAATAAATGAGCAAAATGAGTTTACCATGCCTGCTTTTTGCGCTTATGAATCCATGTGGTGCTTCCGAGATAGCTGAACAATATCCCTATTGCAAGGCCAATTGCTGTAATTAAATAAGTAGAGCTGACCAATAAAACTCCTGTTAAGACAGCAGTCATAATGAGCAGCAGCCTGAAGCTGATCGTCGTAAGTGCTTCTTTTCTGTCTCCTTTTTCAATCGGATATAGGTCTACCCACATATTCGTATCATAATGAAACCATAACGTAGACAGCTGCATCATTACCATATGCATAAATAAAAGAAAAACAGCAATCTCCATCCATCCGTTTGGAAGTATGGCTAATAAGAAGCTTGCAACGACGATAAGTCTTACATACACTCCTAAGTAGTCATTTGCACGGATAAACGTTCGCGCAAATAAATAATGATACACGCTTTTTTTGTTCGCAGATAAGAATCCGAGCATTCCGTTTAAATACGAGCGGCTTCTCACTTGTTCCTTTAATTGCGGCACATCCGTAAATGCATTGGCAATACGATAGAAGAACATCAGCATTTTCTGCTCTACCGAAATTAAATGTTCCCATTTAATTGAAAGCTTCACAGCTAGTTTTTGATAATAGAACACGTACAACAGCGCCATGATTCCAACTACGGCTATTAAATAGATGAAATCAGCACCTGAAAATAACAGGTAAGTAAATACTCCATTCACTATAAGACGTAATAGGAAGTGTGAGCCTCTCTCCTGACCGCTAGCAAAACGCTGCTCCTGCCAGATGCTCGCTACATTCCAAGCTTTTGCAATAAGCAGCATTAGTAGTACAAACCAGAAGCTTCCTGATTCATTTGAAATTCTTAATGCAAAAAGTGGTGCCAAGACAATAAAGATAACGAGCATCACAAAAGATTGCAGAATGTATGAATAGATCTGAGAAGCTCTGAAATATCGATCGAGCATGGACTCATAAGGCAGTAAAAACACTACATCTGCCTGCTTCACAAATGTCCTGATACGGCCTCTTGTTAAAATAATCGCAAATATGACTGTAAACACCCATAAAGAAGGGAATGCTTCCGGTAATTCTTCTAATGCCTGACTATAATAGAAGCTTCCAATTAAAATGAGAAAGTAAACCGTAAATAAAAAACCGCTGTTTCCGATTAAGCGTAGATAACGTATTGCTTCATTCCAGTAAGAACTGATCCGCTCACGCCAAAGAGTCATCCCATCCCTCATAGGACCGCGTCCTTTGTCATCTTAATATAAATATCATCTAATGTGGCTTCAGGCATCTTAAGTTGATTTCTCATTTCATCAAGTGTCCCAGTTAGCACCACTTTTCCATGATGAAGGATGACAAACCGATCACAGTAACGTTCTGCCGTTGCTAGAATATGGGTAGACATTAAGATAGCTGAACCGCGTTTTCTCATATCAGAAATGAAATTAAGAAAAGATTGAATACCAATCGGGTCAAGACCAACAATCGGTTCATCGACGATATACACAGGCGGCTCCACTAAAAATGCACTCATAATCATGACTTTTTGGCGCATCCCTTTAGAAAAATGACTAGGAAACCATTTTTTCATTTTTGTCATTTTAAATTCTTTAAGCAAGGCTTCTGCACGCTCTTCAAATACTGCTTGATCAAGATTGTAAGCAAGCGCCGTTAATTCAAGGTGCTCCCATAATGTTAATTCATCATATAGAATCGGAGTTTCAGGTATGTATGCATATGAACGACGGTATTCATTAGCAGCTTCGTGAAATGTCTTTCCTTCAATAGTGACACGGCCTTCATGAGGCTCAAGTAGTCCTAATATATGTTTAATGGTCGTACTTTTCCCTGCTCCATTTAAGCCGATTAATCCAACAATCTCTTCTTGATTAACAGAGAAATTCACATCATGCAGCACTGGCTTTTTAGGGTGATATCCCCCAGTAAGATGTTCTATTTTTAAACGTTGATTCATCGTTTGTTTGCCGCCTCCTTGGTTTAACTCTAATTATTCTACTCATTTATATAATATTCTAAGATCCTTATATCCTTTTGATTGTACCAAATGAATGACTACCTTCTCCACTCGCACCCTAAAAACCTCTATAAAACAAGTAAGAAGTAACCGATTTCGGCTACTTCTTATTCTTTCTTATGCATTTGGCTGCGGCGTATCTGTTGGTTCAGCATACCCCTCTTTATAATGCTCATCAATAAGATCACGAATGTCTTTTTCCGACATCCCATTATCGTACAATTCCATCGACGCATGTGCTATCTCAAGGCAAACACCACATTTAGCCCCGTGATCATCCCACACAATAGAGCCGTCTTCACCCCGCTCATTAATAAAGCAATCAAACGTGCTGCGATGACCTACAGATTCCCCGCATCCACAATAGCAAGGCATATGTTCAAGCAGCTCTTGATAATGAGGTGTACGCTCGTAAATCTGTGCAATCGAATCTGGATGGTTTTCTAAAAATGTTGGCAAAACGCTCGCCGATGTTGTTTCTTCATGAATATCGCCCATCATCATCGAATGATCAGCATGCTCATCAGAACCCTCATCCACCGCGCCATTATTCGAACACCCAGCTGCCGGAAAAGCTAATAATATAACTACAAGAAAAAGACCTATTTTCTTCATATCCATTCTCCCTTCACAAGGTAACCACCCGTATTATAGCACGCCCTACCCAAAGAAAATGTGAATAAAAAAAGAAAAGCGAAGGCGACCGGGCTGGCATGCGGTAAAATGAGGGGAAGCGATTAGAAGCGCTTTTTGCTTCGTTCGATTCACCGTTTTTACCCGCAGGACAAGGAGCCGCAGCTAGACAAAGAAAAGCGAAGGCGACCGGGCTGGCATGCGGACAAATAAAATCTAATACCCTACCTGTCTATTATTGAATTATTTTGAAAGACTTTATCAATTTGATTGCGATCATAGTCTAATATCCAGTCATTATATTTATCGTAAATAGCCCGTATTCTATCAATCGATGTAGCAATTAAGTCACAGCCCCGATCATCGTAAATATGAAAGATGGTTTCCTTTTCAAGATTTATAAAATAGACATCATGAGAAATAGCTGGCTTAAGCCCCATATCTTGATTACAAATTGCTTTTATCATAGGGCTGTAACGTATATCAGCAGTCGTGCATTTCAAAGTAAATCGATGAGTTCTGTATATTCCTTCGTCGTCATCTTCTGGGAAAACAAAAGGAATGCTCCGTTGCTGCAGCTTATACAAAACGGATTTCTGCTTCACATACTTTGAAAAGATATTTAGTGTACGTTTAAAGCTTTCTCCATCAGCAAAATCATTTACATCTATCACTAATAGGATTTCATCATCAGGCTTATGTAAAGATTCAAATAAAGTTACCGCTCTATTATTTACCCCTTTTAAATATGGGCAGTTTTCATATACACTTTCACTGTCATAGTCCATCCCTAATTTAAAACGAATACAGATGTTCCAATCATAAAATAATGGTGGTTTAAGCGTTAAAGCAGGGAAATTTTCTTGCATATATTCATCTAACACCATGGTTAAACCTCCTAGACTTATAGAGCTTTCAAGCAAGCCCTTTTATATTAGTTCCCTCTAACGTCCTCACTAGTTTTATTCTACTCCAAAATTAATAAAGGTCACTATCTATATTGATAGAACCGATATTTTCTACAAGATTATCCCCTGTATTATTTACATTATTCTCTCAAATAAAAGAAGCAGTCCAACTTGATTGCTCATTGGACTGCTCCCTCTCTTAAATACGCTTATTAGTTAACCATTCTTGCTCCTTCGCCCCAATATTCTTTACGGATTTGAACCTTTTGGATTTTTCCAGAGGCCGTTTTTGGAAGTGCTTCTGCAAATACTACGCTTTTAGGAGCTTTAAAATGAGCCATTTTACTTCTAGCAAATTGAACCACTTCTTCTTCAGTAAGCTGATGTCCCTCGCGCAATACGACGACAGCGTGTGGAACTTCTCCCCACTTCTCGTGAGGAACAGCAATGACCGCTGCTTCTAAAACAGCAGGATGCTCATATAGGACGCCTTCTACTTCAATAGAAGAAATATTTTCTCCACCACTGATGATTACATCTTTTTTACGATCAACAATTTCCATATAACCATGTTCATCTACAGTGGCCATATCCCCCGTATGCAGCCAGCCATCACGAATCGTCTCACTCGTAGCATCAGGGTTTTTCCAGTAGCCTTCCATAACGCCATTTGAACGGACAACAATCTCTCCGATGCTTTTGCCATCCGCCGCTACTTTCTCACCATATTCATTCACAACCTTCAACTTTGATCCAATCATCGGATAGCCTGTTTTTGCTTTTAGACGAGCTTTCGCTGCCTCATCAAAAGAAAGCTGTTCTGAACGGATTTGAGAAGTTGTTACAAGCGGGCTTGATTCAGTCATTCCATACACTTGAATAAACTCCCAGCCCAATTCTTCCTCCACACGTGTTACAAATGCAGGAGGCGGAGCAGACCCAGCGATCACGACTCTCATATTATCCCTTTTCGGCACATTTTCTGTTTTAGCATATTCAAGCAGCATATTTAAAACAGTAGGTGCCATATGAGCTACGGTTACCCCATTTTTCTCGATTTTTTCAAAAATAGTTTTCGGATCGATTTTTCTAAGCATTACTTGCGTTGCACCGTTCGCTGTGTAATAAAACGGCGAACCCCATCCATTCACATGGAACATTGGCAATACATGCAGCAACGTATCTTGATCACTCACACGCAAATGATGCTGAGTGCTTAAAGCATGCAGGTAGTTGCTGCGATGCGTTAACATAACACCTTTGGGATTTCCTGTTGTACCGCTAGTATATAAAATATTTGCTAGATCATTTTCCTCTAAAGGAACACGTTTAAACTCGTCTGTTGGAAACTGACTGAGCCATCGCTCATATGAAAGCCCTGCTTGTTGATCCTCTTTAGCTCCATGAATGATAATGTATTTTACTGTTTCTAGCTTATCAATTACCGGCTCCACTAGAGGGTACAATTCTTGGTCAACAAAAAGCACTTGAGATTCACTATGATTTAAGATAAACAAGTAATCTTCTGGTTTTAATCGTGTATTTAAAGAAGTCATCACTGCTCCTACCTGAAACACGCCATAGAAGCCTTCAAGCATATCTTCTGTATTGGGAGCAAGGTAAGCAACTTTGTCTCCTTTTTGAATACCTAGTTTTGTTAATCCATAAGACAATTGTTGTACTCTTTCATTTAATTGCTGATATGTAAGCGTTCTCTCTTCTCCGACAATAGCTGGCTTATCCCCATATAATTCAACAGCACGATCTAGAAAATCAAGCAAAACTAAAGGTACATGCATAATCGTTCCTCCTGCTTCTGATTTATTTAAATTTTCTAACTATATCATACCATAGAGCCCTTTCTGTGCCAATAACACACTGTTGTTTATCTTCTGTTACAAAACAGAAGAACGACTTGCATGTCCATAACTCACTAAGATATAGTAGAAAAAAGAAAATTAATCCATATTCTATCTATGTTTATCCAAACGAATCGAAAGGGTGATAAGATGTCTAACGATGTAAATTGTATATTTTGTAAGATCATTAAGGGAGAGATTCCTTCTGCAAAAGTGTATGAAGATGAAAAGGTTCTAGCTTTTATGGATATTAGTCAAGTTACAAAAGGGCATACATTATTAATACCTAAAGCTCACAAGACAGATGTGTTTGAGCTTGATACAGAACTTGCCAGCCACCTTTTCTCAGTTGTTCCGAAATTAGCAAAAGGCCTTAAAGCTACATACAAGCCGGAAGGATTAAACATAGTAAATAATAATGGGGAAACAGCTGGCCAAACTGTCTTTCACTATCATGTCCATTTAATTCCTCGCTACGGTAAGGGTGATGGATTTGGCGCAGTATGGAAAGATCACAGCTCAGACTATAAGCCAGAAGAATTGCAAGAAATGGCAGCTGCTATTTCTGCACATGTTACGAACTGACCAAATGGTCAGTTCTTTTTTTCTGTACATTCAGAAAATATCTCTCCTTTCTTCTCCTTTTTTAAATAAATTATGGTACGATAATCGTATTAGAAAAAAACATTACTGTAGTACCGAATTAAAGGAGTGGAGAGAGAAATGAGCAAACAGGTTTTTAACTTTAATGCAGGTCCTTCAGCCCTGCCTAAGCCAGTATTAGAAAAAGCACAAGAAGAATTACTTAATTTCGGTGACAGCGGCATGTCAGTTATGGAGCTTAGCCACCGCAGCAAAACATACGAAGCAGTCCATCAAGAAGCTAAACGTTTACTAACCGAACTCTTAGAGATTCCTGATAACTACGAGATTCTCTTTCTTCAAGGCGGCGCCAGCTTACAATTTTCAATGATTCCGATGAACTTGCTTAAAGAAGGTAAAACAGCAAGCTTTGTTATGAGTGGTTCATGGTCTGAAAAAGCCCTAAAAGAAGCTCAATTAGTTGGCGAAGCGAAGATTCTTTCCTCTTCCAAAGATGAGAATTACCGTTCAATCCCTGAAGTTAACTCATCTGATATTAATGCAGATGATGCATATATTCACATTACATCAAATAACACCATCTTCGGTACACAGTGGTCAACGTACCCAGATACAAAAGATGTTCCTTTAATTGCAGACATGTCGAGTGATATCCTCTCGCGACCGATTGACGTCAGCAAATTTGGAATGATTTACGCAGGAGCACAAAAAAATCTTGGCCCTTCCGGAGTGACAGTTGTTATTATCAGTAAAGATTTGCTAGAGAGCGCCAATGAACAAATTCCAACTATTCTTCGTTACCAAACGCACGCTAAAGCCGATTCTCTATACCATACCCCACCAACATTTGCGATCTATATGCTTAGGAATGTTTTACAGTGGGTGAAGGATCAAGGCGGCGCAAGCGGTATTGCTCAAACAAACGCCCAAAAAGCGCAGCTCCTTTATGCTACCATTGATGAAAGCAATGGCTTCTATACGGGACATGCGACAAATGAAAGCCGTTCTCATATGAATGTAACGTTCACTTTACAAAGCGAGGAACTGACTAAATCTTTCTTAAGCGAAGCAGCTGAAAGAGGCTTTGTCGGTTTAGGTGGACACCGTTCTGTTGGGGGATGTCGTGCATCAATTTATAATGCTGTTCCATTAGAAGCTTGTGAAGCACTAAGAGCATTCATGGTTGAATTCCAAAATAATCACGCTTAATTAGAAAGAGAGCTGTAAATGAACAGCTCTCTTCTAGACATATACTAAAAGCCATCCAGATAGGACCCCACTGATGATAAAACATGTAAACATGATCAATATTGTTTTTCTCCAATAGGTTCTCTCTGAAGCATCTTTCGTTTTCACAAACCTTGAAATTGAATAAATGAGACTATACATCAATAATAAACTTACAGATAGTACCAATAAAATGAGTGCGTGCTGCATAGTCATCTTCCCTCCTTTTTTTATTGTATGAGCGGCAGATGGCCCACATGACGATCAATTATGGATGAGGTGAGAAAAATATGCATATTAAATCTTTACTTTCTGGGATTGTTGCTGGAGTTATAGTAGCAGGTACTGCTACTATATTCACTACCCCAGCATCGGGTCGTGAGCTTCAAGAAACGTGTAAAGATCGAGTTCAAAAAGTACGTAAAGATGTTAAGCAATTTTCTAATGATTCCATCGTATTAAAAGAAAAAGTAACAGAAACAACTCAGCTAGGCATTCAATCAATTAAAGCAGTTAGCTCAGAAGTGAAAGAAAGTATTTCTGACTGGCAAAAAGAGGTTCAGCCAAGTATCGATCAGCTAAGAAAAGATACAGAAGAACTTCAACGCCGAGTATCTCAGATGAAGCAGCTAGATTAAGCTGCTTTCTCTTTAGTAAATAATCACTATATAAATATAGATTCACAAACATTTTTTAGAAAATTTTTAAAAAGAAGAGAATTCCTCTTTCTTTTTGACACATTCCTTGTCATAATAAGTAATAAAAGTATTCAGAAATAGCTTTATAAAAGATAAAGAAATATGAAGCGTGATAGGGGGAGAAAAATGGAGCCAAACGAACCTTACTCTTTAAAACAGTCTGTTATTTTCAATCATAAGGTTGCGCAATTAAGTAAAGCACTTTGGAAGTCGGTAGAGAAAGATTGGCAGACATGGATTAAACCATTTGATTTAAATATTAATGAACATCATATTCTCTGGATTGCTTATCATCTTGACGGTGCGTCTATTTCAGACATAGCCAAATTCGGAGTGATGCATGTATCAACAGCTTTTAATTTTTCAAAGAAGCTGGAAGAACGCGGTTTCCTTACGTTTTCAAAAAAAGAGAATGATAAACGTAACACATATGTCTGTCTAACAGAAGAAGGAAAGGAAATGTTTCTAAAAACATTAGAAACCTATGAGCCTAGCACATATGGAGTGTATGGGGGCGCCCTTCCAATCAAAGAATTATACGGTAAATTCCCAGAATTCTCTGAAATTATGAGCATGCTTCGCCATATCTATGGTCCTGATTTTGTAGATATGTTTGAACAAACCTTACAAAAGTTCGAAGAAGGCTTTACTGAAGAAGAAGGCCGGTTGTCTCCAAGACGCCCAATGCTTGATGATCATTCTCTTACGAAAGAGTCATCTTAACAAGATAAAAAAATGCGGAACGATTTTTAAAAATCGCTCCGTTTTTTTATTGTCTTTTTTTATTATTGTCGAAATCCTTTTATTTTTGTCACAGGTATTGCATTTCCTAGAAAAAGGGCGTAAATTATTCAATTAGGTTGAGCATTAAATTTACTAGTTATCTTTTATTAGATTCGACCTTATTCAACCACTTGTGGTTCAACTTGTTTTGGAGGTGCAGCTTAGATATGAACTGCTGGAAGACCATTAATATTTCTCGTGATTATGGAACGTTGCGCCTAATCATGTTTTCATCAAGCACTGTTTTACTATCATTTTTATTTTATTATTTAGTCATGAGCACGATTGTGCAGACAACTGAATTTACTCAATTTGGCTTTGTGACAGTGGTGTTAAGTTTGTTTTGCTTAGTCCTTACACATAAATTGCTTCACTGCCTTCCCATTTGGTTATTTGGCGGGCGGGCAAAGATCAAAATCAGTACAAAGAAATTATTGTTCCCTTTAATGGATATCAAATTAAGGGAGCCGCTTTCCCGAAATGTTTACTTATTGGCTCTATTTTCACCTTTAGTATTCATTACAACAGCAGGTGCGGCAGGATCCATTATGTGGCCGCAATTTTTACCTTATTTTTCGATCCTTACATCGATCAATTTTGGCTTGGCCTTTTATGATTTGGTTTACGCTTCTCACCTAATGAAAGCACCTAAACAGTGTTATATTGAGGATCATGATGAAGGCTTTCATATTCTAATAAAGCAAGCAGTATAGCAAAAAGCAGAACCCAGTGGTGTGGATTCTGCTTTTTGTATGTTGAATTAATTATTTACGATCATCTCAAACGTGATTTCATCTTCAGGTAAATTGATGGCTTTTGCTCTAAAATCAATTTTCGGATCAACATCAATTTCAGTGACTTTTATATGTGCCAAACGATCTGCAGGATAGATATCTACCCATTCAGGCAGGTCAGCATACTCTTTAATCAGCTGCATAGCCCTGTCCTGTGGAAGCTGCAGGATACCGACCGATATATGATCAGCTAGCAATAGAACATCGCCATTCTCCCTCACTTGTGGTTCAAAATGCATTTCTAAAGGGACTCTTTGACCTAAAATACTAAACTCGGACCTAAATTCAATCAATTCATTTCCAAGCTCTACTACATATGGAACACCAGCGTCTTGTTTTTCGATTTCCCTCGCGATTAAACCATTTAACTTACTTTTAGAAGTTTCAATTGTAAATGCTGCTTCACTATCCACCGGAGCAGCTTGTGATAGATGATCTTCATCAATTGGACCTGTAAATCTGATGACAAAAACAAAAGCAATAATAAGCACGATAATATTTATTGCGAGCAGCGTTAAAAACGCTAATTTAAATGGAAACTTATTTTTCGGTCTCTCCATCTCTCCATCACCTCCCCCTTTAATCATACGTACTCTTATTCTATTTTACAAACCACCTAACCCCTGCATTCCCCTTATCATAAAAACTAAATCATGCATACTTCTATCTTTTTTTAAAAAGTTTTGATAAAGTTTAAGATAAGACAAAGCTAGACTGGAGGCAATTGAATGGTCTTATTTCTGGTATTTTTTGCCCTATTTATTTTGTATATGATCAATACAATGACGGATGCCTTATGTGAACGCAAAGAAATCCCGTCTGAAAAACAACCAAAAGTTTTTCGCACAATTAATATCTTAATGACAATTTTACTAACATCCACATACGTAAAATTCATGTTTACCTAGAAAAGCGAAGGCGACTGGGCTGGCTTGAGGAAATATCAGGGGCAGCGATATACAGACTCTCTTTGTCTTTATTCGATGCACCGTTATTTCCCTCAGGACAAGGAGCCGCAGCTAGACACGAAAGGCGAAGGCTTTGACTTTCGTTAAAATTAGTGAAAGGTCTATGTAAACAAAAAGAATGGGGCGCAATAGCGCTCCATTCTTTTTTGGGTGATTAGCAGCACCAAGAAGCACCGATAATCACTAATAAGATAAATAACACGACGATCAACGCGAATCCGTTATATCCATAAGAGTGACCCATTGTCTAATCCTCCTCCCCTTAGTAAAGTGTTAAACCGTAAAGAGGTGTGTAGATGCTAGCACCAAGCTGCACCGACGATTACTAATAAGATGAACAACACCACGATTAACGCAAAACCTCCACCATGATATCCTTGAGACATAAGAACACCTCCTCTTTGCTTTGTTAGGATATACTATGCAAATGTCTTGATTAGGTACTAGGCGATTGCCCTAAAATTATGAGACTACGTTTTAAACAGTACTGAAAATCATTCTCTAACAGAGTAATCTATGGTATAGTTATGTCTGAAAGAAGGATCGACTGTTCATTGTATAAAGTATGTGGGCCAGCTAAGAAGGTACATAGAGATTATAGATGATTCAACAAAATGGTTGGAACATAATCGTAGAAATTCAATGAATAGCGACAATTTTGAGGAGTTGAACTCATGAATAAACGAATGATCGCAGCTGTTGGTCTTGCATGTATGACTGCTCTTGCAGCTTGCAGCAATGATGATACTGCAACTGATTCTAATGTAGTAGTGACTGTGGATGGAAATGAAGTAACTGAAGCTGAATTTTATGACAAGATGAAAGAACGATACGGCCAAGCAACATTAGAGGAAATGGTGCAACGAGTTCTAATTGCTGATGCTAAGGATGAACTAGGCGTGACTGAAGAAGAAATTGAAGAAGGAATTGAGAACTTTAAAGGACAATTAAATGTCGAAACAGACGAAGAATTACTTGAAATTCTAGATGCTCAATTTAATATGACGTATGAATCTATGGATGATTTTGTAGAAGACATGATTGTTCCACCAATTGTTCTTGATAAGTTAGCCAAATCTGAAGTGAACGTAACTGAAGAAGATAAACAAGCTTATTACGAAGAGAATGAAGAACTTTATGCTGAGCAGGTTCAAGCGAGTCATATTTTAGTTGAAGATGAAGAAACAGCAAACGAAGTCCTTGAAAAGATTGAAGCGGGAGAAGACTTTGGAGAATTAGCTGCTGAATATTCAATGGATGGCTCTGCTACTCGCGGTGGCGATTTAGGATTTTTCGGTACCGGCGAGATGGTACCTGAATTTGAAGAAGCTGCTTTTGCACTAGAAGTCGGTGAAGTAAGTGATGCTGTTGAATCTCAATATGGATTCCATATTATTAAAGTAACTGATCGTAAATCTGGTTATGAAGATTTTGCAGATGATATCGAACAAGCACTGATTCAAGAACAATCTAAATCAACAGAGGAAGTATTACGCGACCTTGTCGACAATGCAACGATCGATATTAAAGACCCTGAGTTTGCAGACCTTTTTGAGGAAAGTGAACCAACGGAAGAGACAACCGAATAATAACAAAGCCGGCACTTTAATTGATAAGTGCCGGCTTTTCTCTTGCTTAAGCGCCCAAATTGCACTAGAGCCTATGTCAAAAACTAGACGCTTGCATACGTTAGATTAGGGGATAGCCCTAATCATAGTTTTGAAAGGATGATTATCATGTCAAAAAAAGGTCCAGTACAAGGCGGCTACGATTATGGATACGGCGATAACGGATTTTGCCTGCTAGTGATCCTATTTATCTTATTAATCATTGTAGGCTCAACGTTCTACTGCTGCTAGACATGAAAGGCGGAAGGGTTCGCTAAGGTATGAAGGCGGTGGAGCCTTTGGCAATAAAAAGCGTTCTTGGCTTTGTTTGCCAAAGCGAAGCGACCAAATACCTGAACCCTGCAGCTAGACATGAAAGGCGGAGGCGACTGGGCTGTCTTGCGGTAAAATGAGGGGAAGCGATTAGAAGCGTTCTTGGCTTCGTTCGATTCACCGCTTTTACCCGCAAGGCAAGGAGCCAAAGCCAGACATGAAAGGCGGAAGGGCAAACAAAAAGAAGGATCATAGCGATTAGCTATGATCCTTCTTTTGTGCGGCGTGCTCGTTCTTCTGCCAGCCTCTCCATATACACATTACCTTCTTTTTCAATCCATTCTTGTTCAAATTCACGTTCTTCACGTGAGTATTTCATTGAAAGGTAGCCGCTTAAAAGGATTCCTCCGATAACAAAATACACCCACCATGGACTTGCTAACAGCACTGCTCCAATAGCTGTCTGAGTTAACACGAATAATACTGCTAAAATTAATAGTAATATCAACGCTAGTCGTTGGTTTTTTTGTCGTTTCTCCAATTCATATCCCCCCTGCTTGTCTTCTTTTAGTAGAGAATATGTAACAAGAGAGATAAATAGAACTAGATATCTAATGGAGGTTCATGAAAAGCAGGCTTGTAGAAACTGCGATTATCTAAAGCCATTACTCGCTCAGAAAATTCACCAGGCTGAACCCGCTCTAAAGCGCGATCCATCATGTTAATTTTCGCATCAATATTATCGATCATATGAAGAACTTCCGCTTCACGTACGACTGGAACTTTAGGTGAGCCCCACTCTCCTTTTCCATGATGGCTCAGTACCATATGTTGAAGAATCAAGACCTCTTCTCCTTCAAGCTCTAATTCTTTAGCTGCATCTGCAATCTCATTTACCATGATTGAGATATGTCCAAGAAGCTTTCCTTCAATCGTGTAATGCGTATCTATCGGTCCTGACAACTCCCGTACCTTACCCAAATCGTGCAAGATCACACCAGAATATAAAAGGTCTTTATCAAGAGTTGGATATAGGACAGCCAAGTCTTTTGCAATCTTTAACATGGATACAACATGGTAGGCTAATCCAGAAACAAATTCGTGATGGTTTTTCGTTGCTGCTGGTGATTCTAGAAATTCTTGCTGGTGTTTCTTCAATAAGAATCGGGTAATGCGGTGAATGGTAGGATTTTTCATTTCAAAAATATATTGAGTAACTTCTTCAAGCATATCCTCTGGCGATATAGGCGCAGACCGGACAAAATCAGCCACCTTTACATTATCCATAGCAGTTGTAGGTCTGATGCTTGTAATTTTTAACTGAAGGCGTCCACGGTACTCAATAACATCACCTTGTATATGTACAATGGCTTTACTAGCAAATGCCACTTCATCTTCAGGCGAACAACCCCACAGCTTTGCTTCTATTTCCCCTGTGTTATCTCCTAAGATTAACGTTAGGAACGGTTTACCGTTACTTGCAATCCCTTTTGTTGCTGTCTTGATTAATAGATAGGTTTCAATCTTCTCGCCTACTTTATGATAGCGGATCCCTTTACTCAACCGTTTCACCTCATTTTACTAAATCTATTTTTATCATCTGCTTTTTTGTGCTTCATCTTCTCAAGTATAGCATAATTTAGACCTTCCTAAACGAAAAAAGCCCTTCCACCAAAAGGGCTCTTACTATTTAGGCAGTAGATTTTATTGTTTCTTTTCTTCTAGAAAGCCATGAAACCGTAGCAAAGAAACCAACAAACATTGTTAGAGCTCCTATGCTGTACGGCAAATACATATTCCATTCAAACATTAATCCTGCAAGCAGAGCCCCGGCAACGTTTCCTAGGCTTAGAAAAGAGTTATTCAACCCCATTATCATTCCTTGACGATCTCCTGCAAGCTTTGAAATCATTGTGTTTACAGAAGGCCTTAAAATAGAGTTACCTAAAAAGAATAAGCAGGTTGTGAAAATAACGGTCACAAAGTCAAATGCAAGCATCATTACAACAAAGCCGATCCCGCTTAGAAGCAGTGCGCCTAACACCACTCGTTCATCTCCGAACCTTACGGTAAGCCTTCCTACAAGACCTCCCTGAGCAACCGCCCCTATTACGCCAACTAATACCATAATAAAACCTACTTGAGAAGGTGAGTAGTCAAACTGATGCAGTGCATACATACCGAATATAGTTTGAAAGTTTGCCAAACCAAAACTTAAGCCAAAGACAAGGATTAATAGGAATCCAACTGGACTTTTAAGTGCATGCCACATTTGGGAAAATTGATTGCTGCGGTCAGCAGAAGCTTCGAGTTCCATTCGCTTTTCCTTTGATAATGATTCCGGCAATAGAAATAAGGAAAAGATCCCCGCAAGAGTGGCTGCTATTCCTGCAAAAAGAAACGGTAAAGACAGGCTTACTTCAGCCAGCCAACCCCCAACACCGGGACCGACTACAATTCCAAGGGCCATCGCTGCACCAAGCATTCCCATTCCATGACCGCGTTTTTCTGGCGAGGTCCGGTCTGAGACATAAGCCATTGCTGATGGCATAACAGCCGAACCAAAGGAACCTGCAAGTATGCGTGAAAGAAAAAGCATCCACAGCTCCGTTGCAAAGGCGAAAATAAATTCTGCCCCAGCAAAACCAAACATACCAATTGCAATTAAAGGTTTTCTCCCAAATTTATCTGACATCCTTCCCCAAAAAGGCGCCAATAAAAACTGCATAAACGAATAAATAGCAATGAGTAAGCCTAATTCAAAGCTCGATGCCCCAAATGCTTCTACATAATAGGGCAAAATAGGAATAACTAATCCAATCCCCATCATGACCACAAACATATTAATCATAAGCATGAATAAAGATTTAAATTCTTTATTTTTCATGTTCGTAACCTTCTCTACAACTAAAAATTAATGTAACGAAATAAGAATAAATGGAAAAAGAAGAAGCGTCAATCTACGACTTCTTCTCCTTTTTCTTTGATTTTGGCTGGTCTTTTGGTTTTTTATAAGGCTTCGGAAACACTATAATAAACTTCACACCAACCTCACTATTTTCAATCTTAGGCTGTCCCCCGTGAAGCTCAGCGATCCTTTTCACAATAGCAAGACCAAGCCCAAACTTCCCTTTATTTCCTTTATAGAAAGGATTAAAGATCTGCGGCATGTCGGCCTCAGGAATCGCCTCTCCGTTGTTCTCAACACTCACTTCTACATGATCATCTAATTCTTTAGCTGTAATCCAAATCGTATCAACAGCGTAGCGAAGAGCATTTTCAACCAAATTCTCTAAAAGCACTTCCAATTGCTCAATATCACCATAAATCTTAGTCTCAGGACCAATGACTTTGATCTTAACATCCTCTCGCTGCACGCGGAATCGTTCTTCAATTTGGAAAGCAAGTGATCCAAAAATGATCTCTTCATGTTTTGGTGTCTCTTCTTTTAACGAGTCAAGCTTCGTGTAGTAAAGCATGTCTACAACACGTCGCTCCATTCGGTTTGCTTCTTCAATAATCACATTCATTGTCTGTTCCATATTATCTTTAGGCAGGATACCATCTTTAACAGATTGTGCATAACTTTTAATGACCATAATTGGAGTTTTCAACTCATGTGAAGCATGCTGGATAAATGTTTTCTGCGCTCTATCATAACTGTTTAAATTCTGCCTCATCTTCTCAAATTGGTCAGAAAGACGTTGAAAATCTTCATCCCCGTCCCATTTAAGAGGCTCCTGCCAATCACGGTTCGCTATTTGTTCTAGATGATTCCCAAGCACAATCAGTGGCTGGCGTAAGTAATGCTTCAGCCATATCGCAGGTAATAGACTCAGACCACTTGTTAGCAGTAAAAGATATAATAGCCTCTCCCATAATCTATTTACCATTTGATCACGATACGTATCCCACATATAGGAAATATGAAATCCTGGAGTGCCTTGAACCTGGGCTTTAGAAATGACATAGAATACCGTGGCTTCACCGTACTGAATTTCATAACGCCCACGGTTTGCCTCCTGCTTGTACGCATTCTGTGCCATCTCAAGTAAAATATCAGGAGGAGGGAACGAATCACCGACAGGGGCTCGTCCAACCGTATCATGTATAAAGAAATGACCGATATCTCCTGCTTCTCGGCGGTCCATAAAGTCGCCGGCTTCATCTCTTGGGTCGATTAAGTCAAGCAAAGGATATGCATATCTTGTTTGTGCCGTCTCAATTAATCGGTACGTTTCTTCAGTAAGTGTCCCTTTAATCGAGATTGGGTAAATAATAATAATTGATAATGCAACTAAAACAATGAGTGAAATAAAAGCAAGCCAGATTCGCTTGGCTAAGTTCACTTTGATCATGAAGAAAGAACCCTATATCCGTATCCATATAACGTTTCTAAATGAATACGCGGCATCTTCTTACGCACACGACGTACGACATCATCGACAGCACGTTCAGAGCCGAAGTAATTCTCACCCCATACATGTTCAATAATCTTCTCGCGTGAAAATGCTTTACCAATTTCACCTGTTAGAAGCAAGATTAGGTCCATTTCTTTTGTTGTTAAATCAACAATCTCTTCTTCGCTCACTTCTGAATCGACAACCGTACGACCCACAGGATCAATAAGGTATTGATTAAGTTCAATTTTCTTCTGGTCTTGAGAAGCCGAGCCATAAACACGATTTATTAGCTTTTTAGCGCGGATGATCAGTTCTTGCGGCAAGAATGGCTTCGCTAAGTAATCATCACTTCCCATTTCTAGACCTAAGACACGATCTAAGTCTTGGTCACGCGCTGAAATAAAGATAACAGGTGTATCTCCATTTTCTTTAATGCCTTTTAATAGTTGATACCCGTCTGTTCCAGGCAGCATAATATCTAGAATCCATAAATGAGGCTTGTCTTCAATTGCATCACGAGCAGCATCTCCGTCATTAAATACACGTACTTCCCAACCTTCTTTCTCAAGATAGGCCTTTAATACTTCTGATAAATTTTGTTCATCCTCAACGAGATAAACGAGATATTGTCCCATTCCCGCATCCTCCTTCTTGTCTATACGGACAAATTAATCAAGTGTTATGAATACTCATATGATTAATTTGACTTTACACCTATTTTAGTACATTTTCCACTAATCACATAATTTAAACGGTCATCAGGAAATAAAGGTAAACATCATTCCTTACAACTTGCATAATTAGGAAGATGTCGTCGATTATTTCCCGGGGAACTAAAGATAATGTCTTTTGCTGTAAAAATACTTGTTTCCCACTATTATTATCACGCAAATTAGCATTTGAGACTATCTAATCATGACAAATAACATGAAATAACTAGATTTCCCACAATTAATTTACCCATATTTTGAAATGAAAAATGGGCTCGAAACCGAGCCCGTTTTATATAAAGGTCACCTATAATAATGCGATCGCAGTCAGGGCTGCTAACGGAAGGATTAAACGATTCCACCCTCTTGGCCTAGGGTAATATGGATAGAAATAAGGCTGGTAATAAGGATTGTATGCATAATATGGATAACGCTGATCTTGATAAGAACGTACCATTTGATTCTGTTGATAATCTGCCATTAAATCTGACAAATCCATATATTGCCCGTATTCATCTACCGGCACGAGCAAGTAAAGGTATTCATTATCGACATTCTCTATCACACCGTTATATGCAGGCTGGCCATTCATTTGAGTATGCACTGCTTGATTCATGTATTGCTGACACAATGCTTGCATTTCTTGCACCTGATTCATCTCATCTCCTCCTTCATTGCCCATTTTATGCATGAATGAGGTGGTGGGTGAATATCACGACAAACAAAAGAGGACCCCCTCAATAATCTGAAGGCATCCTCTTAAACATCATTTAGAAATATCCGTTTTCAATTGTTCAAACCTTACTACCGTAAAATAGGTTTGGATAATCATAAATAGATTTCCCACTACCCAATACAATGATAAAGCTGATGGTAATGTAACTCCAGCTACGACAATCATGACTGGCATAATATAAATAATCACTTTCATTTGATCATTTAATTGAAATGAAGTCATTTTCACTTGGAGGAACGTGGTAATACCTGCTACCACAGGTAAGATATATAAAGGATCTGGTGAACCAAGATCAAACCATAAAAATGAATGTAGAGCAATCACTTCTGTGCGCATGATCGCAAAATAAAAAGCCATCATTACAGGTAATTGAATAAAAAGTGGTAAACAACCAGCCATTGGATTGACTCCGCTGTCTTTATATAAAGCCATCAATTCTTTTTGCATTTTCTGCTGATCTTTTGGATCACGCTTTGTTCCTTGACCGTACTTTTTCTGCAAAGCTTCCATCTCGGGACGCAATGCCTGCATCGCACGGCTGCTTTTTTGCTGCTTGATCATCAATGGTAGTAAGAATAGCCGGATTCCTATTGTCACAACAATAATCGATAATCCAAAGCTTCCATTCAATAGGTCTGCTACACTTATCAGAACCCAAGAAAGCGGGTAGACAAAGAAGTGATTCCAAATCCCTTCTGTTTCTGCTGTAATCGGCTGACCGTTCGCACCACAGCCTGCTAATGCACCTACCATTAAGATGATTATTAAGATCCATAATACTTTTTTCAACTTTATTCCTCCTTGTTGTTTTAACTATTTTAGTTAAACAACAAGAGAGTGCGGCTCATCATCAGACTGGCCCTTATCAAAAACAGATGGTATCTTAGGTCGATACGGATTTGATGAAGGGCGAATGAGAGCAGCTATGACTAACGGTTGATTTTCTGTTTGGCTTAACTGCTTTTTACTTGTCATATGAAACGTAAACCAAACTCCTGCCACACTCGCTCTCGCAAAAGCGGCAACTAAAAGCACTGTCATAACAACACTTAACCAAAGCATCGTCATATCTGTTATAAATTCAATCATCTATTCGCCCTCCTTTCCTTTTTAATAATCTCATCATATCATAAGATACTTAAGATACAAATCCACTCTTATTTCCAGTACATTAATTATTCTTACTCTTGTTTCGTTATTTTCTTGTCATTCTAAGAGCACGGCCAATATCCTTTAATGCTGAGCTCTTTCCGTATAATAATACGCCGCCTTTGAAGATTCTTGCTCCAATTGTCGCTAAAAGTCCAATCGATGCCAGAAGAAGGCCGATTGATAATAATAGCTCCCATAGGGGTATGGAAAGCATCCCGACACGTAAGAACATAATCATTGGACTAAAAAACGGGATAAAGGAAGTAATTGTGATAAAACTTGACTCAGGTGCATTTAAGCCAAACATAGCTATGAAAAATGCTACGATCACAAGCAGATTCATTGGACCGATAACTTGATTGACATCTTCAATACGACTGACTAAGGAGCCTAGAGTAGCCGCAAGAGTCGCATACAGCAAATAGCCTAATACGAAAAACAAAACAGCAAATCCAATTAAATCTAGTGGAATATCCTCTGAAAACAGCGCTTGAAGCATCGAAAGACCGCCTTCAGCCTGCTCGGCCCCTGCTAATGAACTAAGAATGACAACTAGAAAGATCAACCCGTATTGCGTTAATGCTAGTAATCCTATCCCCACTATTTTTCCAAACATCTGTGCGACTGGCGAGGCACTAGAAACAAGAATCTCCATAACACGCGAAGACTTTTCTGTAGCTATTTCAGTTGCAATCATATTTCCAAAGATTAATACAGAAAAATAAATGACGAACAGAAGCACATATACAATCGACCTTGCTTGGTTTAATTCACTTTCTGTTCGCGCCGTATCACTCACTGTTGATGTTTCAAATGTGATCGGTGAGTAAATATCTGCTAACACTTCACCGCTAAGTCCCAGTTCTTGTGTTGCTTCTGTTTCTTTAATATGCTGCAGAGCATTTTGCAGCTGGATCGGTGTAAATTGCTGCGTTAGAGAGTCAGAATAATACGTTGCTTGAATGTCACCAGCGCTATCTCTATTAACTACAAGGGCTGCACCAAATTCACCACTTGACACAGCTTCTAACGCTTCTTCTTCATTTAATGAAGTTCTAGTAAGCTGGATGCGGTCTTCATGCTGCATAAGCTGTTCATTTAAAGGTTCATACAGCTCACTGCCTTCTTCTACAAGAGCAACTTCTACTGCGCGGCTCTCTGCATCTTCTTCAAACATCATAAAAATACGATCCATATTTGTAAGAACAAGCATAAAGGCCAGAGTAATGGCAGTCGAAATGAGGAAGGCTTTAGACATGAGACGGTTTTTGTAAGTATGAGCTAGAATGATTCCAAAATTACGCATATGCAGTCCCTACTTTCTCGATAAATATATCTTGAAGGCTTGGCTCTTCTACTTCAAACCGCCTCACATATCCGGACTTTGCCACTTCTGCAAAAATGACTTTTGCCACTTCTTCATCTTCCACCTGTAAACGCACGCCGCCCTGCTTTTGCTGAAACTTCTTAACGCCAGGGAGGTTTTTAAGCGTCTCAAACGACCTTTCACCTTCGATTACAATAAATTTATTTCTGAAGCTGCGCTTAATCTCACGAAGCTCCCCTTTAACCACTGGTGTGCCATGACGGAGAATACATAAATGCTCGCACAGTTCTTCTACGTGGTCCATTCTATGGCTGGAAAAGACAATGGTCGTGCCTTTCTTTTTCAGATCGATTACAGCTTCTTTTAGTAATTCAGCATTAACTGGGTCAAGTCCGCTAAAAGGTTCATCTAATATAAGCAGCTCAGGCCTGTGGATGACGGATGCGATAAACTGAATTTTTTGCTGGTTTCCCTTTGATAATTCTTCAATGCGTTTTGTTTCATAATCCGTCACTTTAAATCGTTCAAGCCACATTTGCATTTCTGTGATAATGTCTTTTTTATGCATCCCTTTTAAGCGCCCTAAGTAGATAAGCTGGTCTCTTACTTTAAGTTTTGGATATAATCCTCGCTCTTCCGGTAAATACCCAATGACATTTGTCCGAGAATAATCAATCTTCTCCCCTTTCCAAGTCATTTCCCCCTCAGTCGGTTCTAGGAGACCAAGCATCATTCGAAAGGTGGTTGTTTTTCCCGCCCCATTGGCTCCAAGCATTCCAAACATTTCTCCGCTAGGAATTTCTAGTGACAGCTGATCAACCGCCACAGATTGACCAAAGCGTTTGGTAATGTTATTAATTTTAAGCGTCATCTCACTCCCGCCTTTCCTTTATTTTCTTGTTCACACTAGTTTTATAGGTTCTTATGTTATACGTTCTTATGCTGATTTCGTTTCTTCTTTTAAGATAATGCGCAAGATTTCTCTTAACTCTAGTGGCTGAACAGATGTGACTGTAGCACCCATTTTCTTCAATTCTTGTTCAACCTCAAACGCATTGGACGTCACGCATTCAACTAATGAACCCTGCTTGCTAGCTGAAACCATGCCTTTGAGATTTTTAAGGACAGATGTATCTCCCTCCACCCAAATACGGCTCCAAGATGCGATCAGGCTGTCTTTTTCATACTGATTGAGAAGATGTCCATCTTTCATTAACAAAATATAGTCTGCGAGTGTTCTAATTTCATCAGCTGAGTGAGTCGATAACAGAATCGTTTGATCCACTGCCCTTTCCATATATCGAACCATTTCATCTCTCATTTGCTCCTGGCCTTCAAAATCAACTCCAGCTAACGGCTCATCTAAGAGTAAAACCTTTGATTCTCTTGCTAATGTTAAAGAAAACATCGCTTTTTTCTGCATCCCCCCTGAAAGTTTTTCGATCAGCTTTTTATGAGGTAATTCAAAAAGTGTGGCAAGTCTTTGAAACTCTTGTCGATTCCAACCCGGATAGCTCATTTCAAAGAAATCTGCTAATTGGGCTATTGTAAACCCCTGATACATCAGCGGTGTTTGCGGGACATAAGCAAAAGCCTGTTTCCATCCGTTTTCACGATTTGTCCCAAAATGATAGTCAATTTCCCCAGACTCTTTTTTCACTAATTCCATCATGGTTTGAAATAATGTGGACTTTCCAGCCCCGTTATTTCCAACGAGTGCTACAATACTGCCCGGTTCAATTTGGCAAGATATAGGGCCTAGTTCAAAGCTTTTATCTACCTTCTTGTATATGTCTTGTAACGAAATCATTACATATCCCTCCCTGTAATCGATCTATTCCATTAGAGCTTCTTCAAATAATTTTCTAAGTTCATCATCGGTATAACTATGCCGCCGCCCTACTTCTACTGCTTTTTTTAATGTGTCATACACAGCTTCTGTTTTAGCCTCTTTCTTAGATCGTTCATCAATTTCAGCTACAAATGTTCCTCTGCCTTGGCTGGTTTTTATATACCCCTGCTGCTCAAGATTTTGATAAGCTCTTCTTGTGGTAATGACACTGCAAGCAAGATCTTTTGATAACGCTCGAATAGAAGGCAGCGGTGTACCTGCACTTACATGCCCTGAAACAATAAGTGCTTTAATCTGTTCTTCTATTTGATGATATATAGGAGTACGCGAGCCTTCTTGGACGCTTATTGGTAATTTCAATCAAAGACCTCCTTTCAACAGACGACCCTTTTATAGGTGATAACTAGTTTTATTTTCATAGTATCTATAAGAGTAAATCCAAGTGGCTGTAGCTATGATCATCAACAAAAATGAAATACCTAAGAGTAACATAGGGTTTGTTTGTACAATACTGATAGACCAAATAATATACGGGGCTCCTGCAAGCAGGTTAAATCCAGTTAGTAATACAAAAAGCACTGCAATATAAACGATACTCCATATGATCAAAGCCACAGGTGAATATCTTCCACCTGGTTCACCTGCTGCATATAATCCCCCCCACACATAGCTGATGGCAAGCCAGCTTAGACCTAGAATGATTGCCTCAGAAACTGATAATACTTCTTTGATATTATTTGAGAACACATAGAACAGCACAAATACAATAGTGTTAAACGTCAGAATATAAATTGCACTCATAATAAATCTGCTTTTCATAATGACTCGATCAGCAATAGGTGTTTGTTTAAGTAAGATAAAAAATGAGCTAGCGTATAACCCGCCTTTTATATCTTGAATGTTAAATGGTTTGTATCTTACCGTGTATGCAAGCGACAAAGCACTAAAAAATAGAAAGTCATAAATAATAGGGAACCGTCCGCCACCGCTTACTTCATTAATAAATTGACTTCCTAAAAAAACAATTAAACCCATTGCAGCAACCATCCATAGATACTTAATGAATGGTGTATTTTTTAATTCGAATAAAATAATCTTCTTAATTAATTGATTCTCCGACATGAGCTTCACCTCTTAAAGTGTATTGGTGTGTATATCTATATATACAGTATATGACCACCTTCTAATTATTGCAACAGAAAAAACAATAATTACCAAAAATATTTTATACTTGCTTATGTAAGCGTTTGAATTTACACTATTCTTACAATAGTTTGGGGGGAAATAATAATGAATGAGTATTTTCTAACCGTTTATGAACCTAATGGCGAAATGGTTTTTGAGGAACGAATCGAAGCTGCGGATGATAATGCCGCACAGGAGATTGGAAAGAAAAAGTTAGAGGAAAACAACTATACAAATCATACTCACCGTCTTACACGTGCTGGTAAGTTATTGTTATTTCATGTGTAAACGAAAGAGCTGCCCCATTTGGGACAGCTCTTTTTTATTATGGATGTGGAAAACTATGAGTTGTTTTATTCCACTTGAACACGCAGCTGCTTTCTAAACACTTCTCGAATCATGTAAGAAACCCCGTTCTGATGATTCGAGCGTGTGATCCAATTGGCTGCCTTCTTTACTTCTTCACTGGCATTCCCCATAGCTACCCCTAATCCTACTTGACTGATCATTGGTATATCATCCTCTTCAAGGCCGACAGCAACCATTTCTTGCAAGGAAATACCAAGCTCTTGCCCTACTTTTTGTAACCCATCAAGCTTTGAAACTCCCTCTGCTACAAACTCTACTTTACCATCTTGAATGGAAACAGCATTTACCCCTTTAATCATTTCTTTTACTTGGTTTAAAGCGGAGTTCTGTTCTTCTTCATCAAAGAATTGAACCTGTACTTTAGGAGGAGCAATCGCTTCTTGCAATAAACGATCATAAACAGAATCTACAAACGTCACAGGGTAAAATAATGGGTCCCCTACACCAATCGTCATCTTTGCGATCAACTGATTTTTCTGCCGTACCTTATTTCCAATAGAGAAGCTTTCGTGAAGAACACGAATATGACAATCATACTGCTCTAATACTTCAACGAGCTGCAGTGTTTTATTCACATCAATTCGCTTTACGTATAAAGGATCTTCTGCGTCATTTGCAACAAAGGCGCCATTGTTTGTTACTAAATAGTTATCAATCTTTAAGGATTTTGCCAAACGTTTTGCGGAAAGGTGTGGTCTTGAAGTCACTAAGGTGACATACACCCCTTTTTTCTTCACATACTCAATAGCTTCTTTCGTTTGCTTTGAGATCTTCTCATTTGAACCAATCAATGTTCCATCAATATTTAGGGCTAGTAATCGGTACGTCATGATGCTTTCCCCCTTTTTCTTTACGACGACACGTCCCATTTCGGTCTGCCTGTCTGTTCTCTAGACTGTATGTTACACACTGTTTGAATAGAACCAAAATCAAATAGACGTATCTCGTTGCTTTCGTTATACTCTTTTGTAGATAACGTTCATCTTAATAGAAAAAGGGAGTTCATATGAAATCTTTTGTACAGTTTTATTTAGTTGTACCTGCTGTTTTTATGCTGTTAACCAGTCTACAACTCGCAGAAGGCTCAGCGGGAGAAATAGTTATGGGGCTTTTAGGGGCCGCTAGTGTAGGGTTATTTGCTGGATTTGTTCTGCACATGGCTGTTTTGATTGGTAAAAAACTAAAGAAGAATAATCCTCAATAAAAAAGTCACGAGCATCATTCTCGTGACTTTTGTACGTTTATTAAATTATTGTTGACCTTCTGGGTTACCATAGATCTCTTCAAGAGGTTCTGTGATGATTTTGTTGATATCACCAATGATAACACTTAGACGTTGTTCAGCTTCCATTAATTTCGAGATTAACTCATGTTGTTGAACAAGTTCAAATTGCTGTTGAGCTTTTTGAGCTTCTTCTTCCGTAATTTGAATACCTTGCATTTGCTTTTGTTGAAGCTCCAGCTGCAGGTTACGGAAGTTCTCTAGCATTTTTTTAGCAATCTCATCTGCTTCAATTTGTTCGTGCATTGATTTTAATGCAGAGAATTCTTCACTTTCAGCAATTGCTTTCTTTAGTTCATGAGCCTTATCGTATACATTTGACATTTATAACGTCCTCCTAAAAAAATAGTCTTTACGACTATAACATGTCTACACAGACAATTCATCCTTCATGGGTGAATTTAAACAATATTTATAGTCACACACCCTACTCTTTACCCGATGAATAAAACTAATAAACCTTGAATAAATCCAATCATACCTCCGAGCAAAGCCCCAAGATAGGTGATCATTTTAAATTCCCGTTTAGAGATCGTTAATACCAGTTCCTCTAAACGTTCTACAGAGAATGCCTCAACCTGCTCACGAACGATATCCTCTAGATTCAGCTTTTCTAACAGTCCTTCAAGATGCATGGCTAATAAATCAGAAACAGCATCGACAAGCTTTGGAACCCACTCAGTGACCAGCATGTCTTCAAATGGTTTACTCCAGTCACTAAGCGGCTGGTCTACCCATTGATAAAACGGGACATTTTTCTCTAAAGCGGTCGTCACATACTCAATAATATCTTCTTTGTTCAGTTGTTCTTCTATGAGTGCTACATCTTTTTGTTTTAGTTTCGCCCACTCTTTTTCTAAAATCTCTTCAACCATTCGCTTTGTACCATCATCTCGCATAAATTTCATTAGTTCAGGCTGGAGCTTATCAACGAGCCTCTCATTGCCAAGAAACATTGAAATCATATTTCCTAATGTCCCTTTATTTAAAAGGAAACGGTCAATCATTTTGCTGAGTCGCTCCTTGCCTTCTTCACTGCTGAAAAGAGCTTGTCCTCTCTCTAACAAGAAGGCCGCAATCACAGGTACGCTATGGTCAATTTTTTCATTAGCCCCTCTTGGAAGGACCTCACCGATCTGTTTATGTCGGTTCTCTTGAAAGTAACGGTCATAGCTTTTTTCAATCAAGCCTTCCGTTTTTAGAAGCAGCGTCTGCTTTGGCTCTTTTACACCCAATTTATTTTCTAGAAGCTCCCCTATCGTTTGTTCACTTCTAAGCAGCTTTAATAATTCAGCAGATAACCATTCATTCATTGCTTTCATAAACGCTGCACTCTTTAATTTCTTTCCTAACCCTTCTGCTGTAAGTAAATAATGCACAACCATGTGGCCAAGCTGTGTCGCTAGCTCTTGGTGGCGTTTCGGAATGAGTCCTGGAGTAAAAGGAACTCTCCACTTCCCGATTCTTTTTTCAGTATAAGGTCTAAATAACATTTTAATAGCAAGTGAATTTGTTGCACCGCCAATAACAGCGCCTATGACTACCATAAACCCAATAAACCATGCTGTATCCAACAGCTGTCACCCTTTCTATCAATCACCATATAGGCACATATCACATAGTATACGATATCACGCTCTCTATACGCTAGTTCAAGATATATTCGGAAGCTAAAATCGTTGCTTTCTTTTTATGCCTTATCTTTTTGTTGCTTTCTTTTTGTGGCTTTCTTTTTATTCAACAGAAAAGGAGGAAGTGCGTTGAAGATCATTACCATCAATTATCATAATTGGGAAAAGTACCGGCGTCCGCTCATACGTTTTACAAAACGGTATGACAAGGCACCTAAGCAGCCAATCCACTCATATGTATTCCATCTAAAGAAACACCATATCGAAGAAGCTGGGAATTCCATTAAAATTGCTCTTTGGGAAGGGAAAATCATTGCTTGTTCCGTAGTGGTTAATTTTGGAACCAAACTCTCAGCAGTTTTACTTGCGCCAAAGTATAAACACACTCATATACAAAGAAGCCTTATAGAATCATCTATGCAGGATCTCGGTGTGATGTACAAAAAAATCAAATACAATGACGAAGCTGGAATCAAGATGGCCTTACAATCAGGACTTGTTTGTTTTACCTATATCCACGAATCTGATGGGCAGGTTTATTTATGGTTTGGAGGCGGGCATTGGCATTCGGATGATATTTCGGAAAAGGAAGCCTAACACAACACTCCCTGACATGGTATAGTGAATGTAAACGTTTCACTATATGCAACATGTTAGGGGGCAGCAAATTGATTTCTCATTTTCAATGGAAGGAACTTCGAAATAATTTAGTGCGCAGAGAATGGACCTTTTCTTTTTTTTACGCGGGATCGTACTTAACTGGGACGTACCATAAGGATGGCTCAATTGATTGGAATCATCCAGTGCCAACTGAGGACAAGAAAAAGGAGCTTGAACCAAAAGTCCATGACTTGATGTTATATCATGTATACGAAGAGCATTAATGCATAGATTTATTCGCAATCATCCATCCTATAAGTAAAGGAGGGATGAGCGATGTCAGATAAGAAAAAGGAAAACAAGTATAGTTCTTCTACTGGTTCATCTAATGAAGGACGGGACGAGTTTTTTATGGATATCGACCGGATGATTAATGAGGGGCTTGGCGGCGGTGTCGTAAATGAACATCACGCAGGAACCATTGAAGAAGCAAGAGATCTTGAAAGAGAAGATCGACCAAATGAAAATAAATAACAACATATATTAAATCCTTCTCGTTTTATATGCAGAAGGATTTTTTGTTTTGTCAGATTTGTTTCTGTCATTCTCCATTGTTTGTTATACTCTGTAAAAACAGTGTACATGAGAGGTGCTTAGTAACGGTGAATGAAAAAATCAAACGATTATTTGAAAAAGCCATTGTTCCAACCCATATCACTCCTCCACACCCAGAAGTTTTATGGCTGATTGATGATTCAGCTTCCCTCCTTGGTTTTTGGCGGGATCAGTTAAATGAAAAAGAGACAGCATTATTAACGTATTTTTATAAAGAGTATCAGCACACCCCAAAAGCCGTCACCTTTACAGATAAAGAATGGCGGGCATGGCTGCTTGAATCAGAAACAAGACAGCCAAACGTAGAGAGGCCTGTCCGGCTTATTCATTTTCATTTAAGCGAATCAATTGATGATTACGAAGCCCTTAGCTCTACCTGGCAGGAGGCATTTCCACATGTAATAACGATTGTCTGGGTGCATCAACAATATGGAGTCGTTGTATTAGAGTCAATAGATGGCTACGGGGATGAGATGGATATAAAGAGCTTTGCTGAAGCGATCTCAATGGATTTTTATCTTGATTTATATACCTTGATTGGGATTGAATCCACAGTCGAGAGTTCTAGGGAGTCCTTCTTATTTCAACATGAGTTATTTCAATACCTTTTATCTAAAAGCCACCCTAAACACGTTTATAAAGAACAAGAGGTGCTGCTTTTGTATTTAATGAGGAATTCAACTGGAAAGGAAATGGATCGTATCATCCAACGCTTAATTTCTGTGGAACTGCTTAATGATAAGGAACTGCTTACAACGGTTGGGACGTACTTCAGCCATAATCTTAATACTACACAAGCAGCGAAAGCCTTACATATGCACAGAAATAGTTTGCAATACCGGATTGATAAATTTGTGGACCGTACTGGTATTGATATAAAACATTTTTCAGATGCAGCTCTCGTCTATATGCTTCTCCTTCATTATCAACATGATTAATCGTCAATGTGCACAAACGATGACTGAAAGCTTGTGCACACTGACCATAGCCCAGCTTGCGTGAAAGGGGTTACAATAACAGCACGAACACATGAGGGGGATTTAAAATGGCAGATATTCAATTAAAAAACATATATAAAATTTATGATGGTGATGTGACTGCAGTAACTGACTTTAATCTTGATATTAAAGATAAAGAGTTTATTGTTTTTGTTGGGCCATCGGGTTGTGGTAAATCAACGACATTACGAATGATTGCAGGGCTTGAGGATATCTCAAAAGGTGATTTATACATCGGCGACCGCCGCGTTAATGATGTAGCACCAAAAGATCGTGATATTGCGATGGTATTCCAAAACTACGCTCTATACCCGCATATGAATGTATACGAAAACATGGCTTTCGGTTTAAAGCTTCGTAAATTTAAAAAAGATGAAATTGATCGTCGCGTGAGAGATGCTGCAAAAATTCTAGGCCTTGAAGCGATGTTAGATCGTAAACCAAAAGCAATGTCTGGTGGTCAGCGTCAACGTGTTGCCCTAGGCCGTGCAATCGTTCGTGATCCTCAGGTATTCTTAATGGATGAGCCATTATCAAACTTAGATGCGAAATTACGTGTACAAATGCGTGCTGAGATCACTAAACTACACAAGCGTTTGCAAACAACAACGATTTACGTAACACACGACCAAACAGAAGCGATGACGATGGCTACTCGCATTGTTATTATGAAAGATGGATTTATTCAGCAAGTAGGTACACCTAAAGACGTATATGATAACCCAGAGAATGTTTTCGTTGGTGGATTTATTGGTTCTCCTTCGATGAACTTTATCACTGGAAAAATAGAAGGCGATTACTTTAAAGTTGGTGATGTAACCGTTAAAGTACCAGCTGGTAAGTTGTCTGTTCTTCGTGATAAAGAATACATGAACAAAGAGATTATTTTAGGCATTCGTCCAGAAGATATTCATGATGAACTTCTGTTTATCGAATCATCACCCGAAACAAAATTAACGGCTGAAATTGATGTAGCCGAGCTGACAGGTGCAGAAACTGTTCTTTATTCTTCTGTTAATGGCCAAGCATTTGTTGCTAGAATTGATTCACGTACAGATATAGAAGGCGGTCAGTCACTAGATCTTGCCTTTGATATGAATAAAGCTCATTTCTTTGATGCAGAAACTGAATTACGTATCCGTCCATAAAACAAATAGAAGCGGCTTTCTCAATACGAGATAAGTCGCTTCTTACGTGTCGTAGTCTACTTCTTTAAATGAATAAGTGTATGTTGTTCGGCAATTTTCACACCCTACATAATGCGTGCAGCCTTCACTCTCGGTTTGAGCTGAGGGAGATTGAATGGATTGAGCGCTTGTTACATCATACTCTTCATAAGCACTATAATCATCTTGATAATCGGAGGTACGACCATAAATGGTTACATTGTTCCCACAATATTCACATGAGATATGAAGTGTAGTAAGGCCATTACATGCCGGACACATGCTCATTAGAACCCGTCCTTCCAATAAATAAGAGGTGAGCGAACCCACCTCTTAAGCCATTATATTCAATTACTTTTGGTAACCACCCATTTGTTGTTCAGCCATTTGAACTAAACGCTTAGTGATTTCACCACCTACAGATCCGTTAGCACGAGCTGTAGCATCAGGTCCTAATTGTACACCAAACTCAGAAG
>NZ_ATAE01000002.1 GCF_000474275.2 Alkalihalophilus marmarensis DSM 21297 | reverse complement strand
CATTTGATCAAGTGCTTGTTGTACGCCAGGTACTACAAGTTGATTTGAGCTGTTGTTGTTAGCCATGTGTCTCACCTCCTCCTTGTGTAATCATAGTTTGGTTATTTTCCTGCTGCTTATGTACAAGAATGCAAATAATTTTTTTGGTAATTAGAGGGAAAACTTGTCCAAGTAAAAAAGCAGATAAGACGATTGTCTTATCTGCTTTTTTTACAAATTCACATTTTCTTTTACCTGCTCGATCTCACGTAAAACTTGAGGGTTCTCTAGAGCAGATAAATCTCCTGTTTCTAATCCTAAATAAGCGGCTTTAATTGCCCTGCGCATTACTTTTGCATTTCTTGTTTTCGGCAGGTCACTGACAAAGTATAGATTTTTTGGCTTAAGCGCCTTTCCTAGCTTTTCAGCAACTAGACTTAACAACTCTTTTTTTAGTGCCTCACTAGGTTCCTGTGATTGATTTAGAACAGCAAAGCAAATCGCAGCTTCTCCTTTTACTTCATCAGGAATTCCAATTGTACCTGCTTCCTTCACTGCCTCATGGCCGACGAGGACTGATTCTACTTCAGCAGGACCTAAGCGTTTGCCAGCAACATTTAAAATATCATCCGATCTGCCGGTAATCGTCCATTGTCCCTCCGTATCTTTGATTACCCAGTCTCCGTGTACCCACGTTTGATCGAATCGGCTCCAGTAGGTGTTTAAATAACGTTCCGAATCACCCCAGAATCCCTTTGTCATCCCTACCCACGGCTTTTTAATTACAAGTTCGCCTACTTCATTTTCAACAGGCTCTCCGTTTGGGTCAGATACATCTGCTGCCATTCCTGGTAACGGGGAGTTAAAAGTGATTGGTCCTATTGGTCTGACGAGTACATTCCCTAAGATCCCGCCGGCAATTTCTGTGCCGCCAGAATAATTAAAAATTGGAATTTGTTTTTTACCGACATTCTGAAAAAGCCACATCCACGGCTCAGGATTCCACGGTTCACCTGTTGATCCTACTACACGCAGTGTATCTAAGGAATGCTTATTGACCCACTCGTCGCCTTGCGTCATCAAAGATCGGATTAACGTAGGTGAAATACCAAGATGGCTGACGTTATGCTTCGCCACAAGTTCCCATATACGGTCAGGATTTGGGTAATCAGGTGTGCCTTCATATAACAGAATTGTTGCTCCGTTAACTAAACCACCGTAAACAAGAAAAGGTCCCATCATCCAGCCCATATCGGTATACCAGAAAAGAACATCTTCTCTTTTTACATCCATCCCAATTCCAGCGTCAAATGCCGCTTTAATCGGGAAGCCGCTATGTGTATGCACTGCCCCTTTTGGCTTACCGGTTGTCCCTGACGTATATAAAAGCATAAGAGGTTCTTGGCTGTCCATCCGTTCTGTTTGCTCATATTTCTCAGAGTTACGCATTTCCTGCCAATCAACATCCCGTTCATCATTCCACGTAGTATCAGCATTCAGACGGCTGATGACGATCACTTTTTCCACTGTGGGAGATAAGTCAGCTGCACGGTCAGCTTCTTCCTTCATCATCACAGTCTTCCCACGTCTCAGAAATCCATCTGCTGTGATAAGAGCTTTAGCCTCTCCCGCAATAAGCCTAGTTGCCACAGCTTCTGCGCCATAGCCTGAAAATACCGGGGCGAACACTGCACCAATCTTTGAAGCAGCCATCATCGCAATCACCGTTTCAGGCAGCATAGGCATATAGATTCCAAGAACATCGCCCTTTTTCAGGCCCAGCTTGCGGAAGCCTCCTGCTACACGGTCCACTTCCTCTTGCATTTCTATATATGTAAAGGTTCTAACTGCCCCGTCTTCGCCTTCCCAAACAAGCGCTTTTTTATCTTTCATGGAAGGATCTTCTGCCCATTTTCCAATGGAGAGGTGAGATGCATTTAAGGTACCTTCTTCAAACCAAATCGGCCATTCTATGCCATTTGCATCATTCAATGTTTTGGTATAGGGCTTATACCAAGGTATTTCTAGTTCTTTTTCTGCTTCATGCCAAAACCATTCTACGTCTTCCACCGTTTTATTGAAAAACGCATTATAATCGCTGTAGCCTAATTTGTTCATCCATTGATAAAGTCGTGTCGCCTCGATATATTCCTTTGTTGGATGCCAGACAGTCTCACTCATCGTTTTTCCCCCTCACGTTTTGAAAAAGAGACCAGGATAAAAGTGTAGTATGAATTGAAAACTAAATGATAGAAAGTGCATATAATCCGCTGCTGAAATATGCTTCGCTTTTCGTGGGGAGCCAGTGAGCTTCCTCGGGCTAAGCCCTGTGGGATCTCACTCCTGCTCTAGGCCCCACAGAAGTCTCCACATATTTCATCCGCTAGGTCACATGCTTTGTAAAAGATTTATTGGGATGATTTCGTTATGGATTAGACCAATCGAAACATAAATTAATTAACTTACTAACAGCTAAATTACTGAAGACCTGCTTTCAATGAGGTAGCTACTTAACCAGCGGAAGGCAATCGACTCCTGCGGGATGCGCGTGGCCAGGGGAGACCCCACAGGAGTATAGCGACGAGGAAGCTCCCGGACCGCCCGCGGAAAGCGATTTCCTGCAGCGGAAATCAACACTAGTCATGATGACCACAAGTTTCTCAATTCATCAATTGTTAGATCCCAAGTCTCTTCCGGTTAAAAGTTATACTGGGTAAACTGGGTGCTTGCGGTGTGTGAAGTCTAATTCCTTTGTACGGTAGGCTTCAAGACGTGTCACGAGCTCTTTACGCAGGTCGTTGCCTTGAACGATGCCATCAATGACCATTTCAGAAGCTAAGCGATACACATCAATATTTTCCTTATATTCATTCCGCTTCTCTTCAACAAATGCTGGTCTTTCCTCTTCTGGCAGCTCTGAGATTTTCTTAGCATATACTGCATTAACAGCCGCTTCAGGTCCCATTACAGCAATTTGAGCATTAGGCAAGGCTAAGCAGCAATCTGGTTCAAATGCAGGACCGGCCATAGCATATAGACCTGCACCGTATGCTTTTCTCACAATAATTGAGATTTTTGGCACCGTTGCCTCTGACATCGCAGAAATCATTTTAGCGCCATGGCGAATAATACCGGCTCGCTCTACCTTCGTTCCGATCATGAAGCCTGGAATATCGGCTAAGAAAACGAGCGGGATATGATAGGCATCACATAAGTTGATAAATTTTGCAGCTTTATCAGCAGAATCGTGGAATAACACCCCGCCTTTGGCACGTGGCTGGTTTGCAATAATTCCTACAGGTTTCCCGTCCATCCGAGCAAGTCCTGTGATAAGCTCCGGTGCGAAAAGCTTTTTAATTTCAAAGAAAGAGCCTTCATCAATTACACGCTCAATTAAATCATGCATATTAAATGGCGCGTTTTGATTTTTAGGAATGATTTCATCAATACTTTTTTCAAACTCTTTTGGCGCAGCTGGTGTGATCTCAGGAGGCAGTTCACCATAATTTGCTGGGAAGTAGGACAAGTATTCACGAGCCATAGAGATCGCTTCTTCTTCTGATTTTGCAAGTACGTCTCCACACCCTGAAACCGAGCAATGCATTTTCGCCCCGCCCATCTCCTCAAGCGATACTTTCTCCCCAATGACCATCTCAGCCATTCGAGGAGAACCTAGATACATTGAGGCATTGCCGTCTACCATAATGACAATGTCACAAAATGCAGGAATGTACGCACCGCCAGCAGCCGAAGGGCCGAATAATAAGCAAATTTGCGGCACACGCCCAGATAGTTTCACCTGATTATAGAAGATACGCCCTGCTCCTCTGCGGCCTGGGAACATTTCTACTTGATCTGTAATACGCGCTCCGGCTGAGTCCACTAAATAAAGCATCGGTACATTCAATTTTTCAGCCGTTTCTTGAATGCGGATAATCTTCTCAACCGTTCTTGCCCCCCAAGATCCTGCTTTAATCGTTGAATCATTAGCCATCACACAAACCGTTTGTCCATGAATCTTGCCTATTGCTGTTACAACCCCATCTGCCGGCAGACCTTCTGCTTGGCAATTAGCAAATAAGCCATCTTCAAGTTCTACTCCTTCATCGAATAATTGCTCAAGACGCTCTCGTACAAATAATTTACCCTTTTCCGCATTGCTTGCGTGGTATTTCTCGGCCCCACCCTTTTTGATTTTCTCAACACGTTCTTGTAATACTTGTTCAAATGACATCTAAACGCCTCCTATTCTCCTGTGTAGTTCGGTTTGCGCTTTTCTTTAAACGCTTGCAGACCTTCAAGCCGGTCTTTTGTTGGGATGGTTTGTTCATACGCTAACTTCTCAATCTCTAGTCCTGTGGCAATATCCACCTGCATTCCAGCCTGGATAGCTCGCTTAGCCTGTGTTAGCGCGATTGGTCCATTTGAAGCCATCTTACCGGCAAGCTCATAAGCACTTTTTAAAAGTGTATCTGTCTCCTCGACTCTTTCGACAAGACCAATTTGCTTCGCCTCATCTGCATCAATTCGAGCTGCGCTGTAGATCAGTTCTTTTGCTTTCCCAATACCAATCAGCCTTGGCAGACGCTGCGTTCCTCCTGCGCCGGGAATAATCGCTAAAGCTGTTTCTGTTAATCCATATAAGGCGCCTGTTTTAGCGATACGGATATCACAGCTTAATGCGAGCTCAAGTCCGCCGCCAAATGCGCCCCCATTCATGGCTGCAATCGTCGGCTGCGGCAGTGCTTCTACTTTATCCATTAAAGTGCGGATAAGTGTAACGGTCTGCTTTACTTCAGTCGGGTTCATTCCAGCACGTTCTTTTAGGTCAGCCCCTGCACAGAAGACTTTTTCTCCTGCACCAGTGAACACAACCACTCGTACCTTCTCATCAAATGCCAATTCATCCAACAGAGCATGAAATTGCTTTAACATGTCTACAGACAGAGCATTAGCAGCATTTGGGCGGTTTAGAGTCAGAAGCGCCACGCCCTCTTCATTCTTTTCAAGTAAAACGAGTGAATCCATTACACACCCTCCTTACAATCGCTCGCAAGTCTAGCTTGGAGATTATGACTAGGCAGAGGGCGCCCTACTTTTTGATGAATAAACTCTGCACTATCTACTAAATGCTCGAGCGAAACCCCTGTTTCTACACCGAGTCCGTTAAACAAATAAAGCATATCTTCAGTCGCCACATTTCCGGCAGCCCCCGGGGCATACGGACAGCCGCCTAACCCACCTACTGCCCCGTCAAAACGGCGAACCCCTAGTTGATAGGCTTGATACACATTAGCGAGTGCGGTTCCCCTCGTATCATGGACATGAAGGGCCAGACTTTCAATGGGAATAATGCCTTTCAAAGCGAGCAGCACTTCTTCGATTTGGTTAGGCGTCGCGACACCAATCGTATCTCCAAGCGACAGTTCATCAATGCCCATTTCCATTAGTTTTTCTGATGTATGTACTACTTGATCAATAGAGACCCTGCCTTCATAAGGGCACCCAAAAACGGTGGATACATAGCCCCTTACTGACTTCCCTGCACTCTTTGCTTGTTGTACCACTTCTTTTAAAACAGGGAATGTCGCATCCATTGATTTATTAATATTTTTTCTGTTATGGGTATCACTTGCTGACATAAATACACTGACTTCATCAATATCAGCTTCGAGCGCACCCTCTAGACCTCGTTGATTAGGCACAAGTGCCGCATACGTCACACCAGGCTCACGTTCAATTTGCTTTGCTACATCCAGGCAGTCTGCTAATGCAGGGATCCATTTCGGATTTACAAATGACGTCACTTCAATATAAGAAAGACCTGTTTTGGATAACTGATTAATCCACGCTACTTTGTCCTCTGTTCGAATCATCTGCTTTTCATTTTGAAGACCGTCCCTTGGTCCAACTTCACGTATCAATACTTTATCCTGAAGCACATAAATCCTCCTTTATCGAATGCTGTTTCATTTAGCACTTTGAGTTTATTCCAATATGGAGGAAGCTGAAGCGTAACACTTCAGCTAACCTAGGTTTGTTTATTCAAGCTCAAGCAGAACTTCACCTTCATCCACAAATTCTCCTTCAGGCTTGTGAATGACGGTCACCGTCCCAGATGCTTCACTAGCTACAGGAATCTCCATTTTCATTGATTCTAAAATCGCTACATCTTGGCCTTCTTCTACTTTGTCGCCTTCTTTCACTAACATCTTCCATACATTCCCTGCCATATTCGTTGTTACTTTCGTCATGATCGTTTTCCTCCTTGGGCTGGTTGTAAATTTTCTTCCACAAATGCTGTAGTCGCTTCCCCACGCTTAAATACCGGGTGAGCGATCACTTCTTTTAACATAGAAATATTCGTCTTAATGCCTTCAATTGAGTATTCTTCAAGAGCTGCTTGAAGTCTCTCAATCGCCTCATCTCTTGTATCAGCTTTAACGACAAGCTTTGCAATCATCGGATCATAAAAAGGAGTCACTACTGAACCAGCGCTCACCGGACATTCATGGCGGATATACGGTGCTTCTGGAAGGTTAATCTCTTTAATTGTTCCTGGTGATGGGAAGAAAGTTTTCGGATCTTCTGCATAAATGCGGACCTCCATTGCGTGTCCCTCTAGCTTCACTTCTTCTTGAGTGAAATCAAGTTCTTCTCCGTAAGCAATCTTTAACTGCCATTCCACCAAGTCAAGTCCTGAAATCTCTTCTGTGACCGGATGCTCCACTTGCAGTCTTGTATTCATTTCTAAGAAATAAAACTCTTTATTTTCATCTACAAGGCATTCAATTGTACCAGCATTGGCATAACCAATCGCCTTAGCAGCTGTCACAGCCATTTCCCCCATTTGTCTGCGTGTTTCTTCATCTAAGAACGGGGAAGGGGCTTCCTCTACAACTTTTTGGTGACGTCGTTGAACCGAACAGTCACGCTCCCAAATATAAACCGTGTTACCTTTTTGGTCGGCTAATACTTGAATTTCAATATGGCGCGGGTTTGCAATATACTTTTCAACAAACATCGCACCGTCCCCAAAGAACGATTGAGCTCTCGTTTGGTTACCTGCAAATGCTTTGCGGCATTCTTCCTCATTTCGAACAATCTGCATACCGATTCCTCCGCCGCCAGCAGACGCTTTTAGCATGACAGGATATCCGATGTTATTTGCTACCTCTACAGCTTCATCCACATCTCTTAAAGCATGTTCAATTCCAGGTACAACAGGCACACCGGCTGCTTCCATTGCTTTTCTTGCTTCAATCTTGCTTCCCATCTTCGCGATCACTTCAGGAGAAGGTCCAATAAAAACAAGTCCTTCCTCTACACACCGTTTAGCAAACTCACTGTTTTCTGATAGGAGACCGTATCCAGGGTGGACAGCTTGTGCTCCGCTCTTCTTCGCCACTTCTATTATCTTTTCTACTTGGAGGTAACTCTCATTTACTCTCGGCTTACCTACTAGATAGGCTTCGTCTGCTAATTTTACGTGCAAAGCATTCTCATCGGCTTCAGAGTAAATAGCCACTGTTTTAACACCCATGCGCTGGCATGTTCGAATGACGCGCGCAGCAATTTCGCCTCTATTTGCAATTAATATTTTCGTAAACATCTTCTCACCTCATTGGGCGGCCGGATGACATTCGACATCATCCGACCAATTTTGATAACGCTTACAATCTATTCATTGGTCACTCGGCTGAACGTCTCTTCTGCTTGCTGTCTTAATTTAAATTTCTGGATTTTGCCTGATGCCGTCATTGGATATTCATCGACAAATGCGATATAGCGAGGAATTTTATAAGCTGCAATCTTACCCATGCAGTCTTTACGTAATTCGTCAGCTGTTGTCGATTCTCCTTCTTTTAATTTAATCCAAGCAGAGACTTCTTCACCGTATTTCTCATTAGGTATCCCTACGACTTGAACATCCAGCACTTTTGGATGTTGATAAAGAAATTCTTCAATTTCACGCGGATAGATATTTTCTCCGCCGCGTATGATCATATCTTTTAATCTGCCCGTAATACGACAATATCCATTTTCATCCATCACAGCTAAATCACCCGTATGTAACCACCCATCTTCAGTGATTGCTGCTTTAGTCGCTTCAGGATTTTTGTAATATCCTTTCATGACATGATAACCGCGTGTACATAACTCACCTTGAACGCCGGGAGGGACCTCTTCATTCGTTCCTGGTTCGACAATTTTGACTTCTACATTAGGAAGAGCACGGCCAACTGATTCCACGCGGAGCATTAATGGATCATCAACGCGAGTTTGTGTAATAACTGGAGATGATTCTGTTTGGCCATACGCAATCGTAATCTCACTAGCACCCATTTTATCCACAACAGCTTTCATTACTTCAATTGGGCAATTAGATCCGGCCATAATCCCTGTACGTAAGCTAGACAGGTCATATGTGTCAAAATCAGGATCATTTAGTTCTCCGATGAACATCGTTGGCACCCCGTGAAGCCCCGTACACTTTTCTTTTGAAACGGCTTCAAGCACAGCCCTTGGACTGAATTCTTCCACAGGCACCATCGTAGCACCGACAGAAACACATGCCAATGTCCCAAGTACGCACCCAAAACAATGGAAGAAAGGGACTGGAATACATAAGCGATCTTCATTCGTTAAATTCATGCAGCCGGCAATATTAACTGCATTGTTAGCTAGATTATAATGCGTCAGCATAACCCCTTTTGGAAACCCAGTTGTACCAGAGGTATACTGCATGTTAATCACATCATCTTTATCGAGGCTGTCCATACGGGCATCAAGCTCTGCATCTGTTACCTTTTTGCCTAACTCAATTAAATCTCCCCATGTATACATACCAGGATAATCTTCTTCACCTAAGAAAATGATATTTTTCAATTTTGGAAGTTTGCTAGATTGCAAGTTTCCACGCTCAGCAAGCTTTAGTTCAGGTACAATTTCATAAAGCATCTCTATATAGGATGCATCACGAAATTGATCCATTAAAATAAGGGTCGTTGCATCAGATTGTTTCAGTAAGTACTCAAGCTCAGAGGTACGATAATTTGTGTTGACGGTAACTAATACAGCTCCCATCTTTCCTGTAGCAAATTGACTTGTGAGCCATTCTGGTTTATTAGTAGACCAGATCGCTACATGCTCCCCGCGTTCAATTCCGAGTGCCATCAGCCCTTTTGCAGCTTTGCGACATTCTTCATCAAATTGTTGATACGTATACCTTAACCCTCGGTCAGAATAAACAACCGCTTCATGGTCTGGTTGTCTTTTTGCTACATCTTCTAACAGTATTCCGATAGGTACTTGAATATCTGACATAATAATCCCCCTTATGTTTTAAGTGGATGAGCCTATACGTCAATCTTGTTAGCGGCAGCCTAGTTGTCTTGAAATAACGAGACGCTGAATCTCAGAAGTCCCTTCCCCAATTTCAAGTAATTTTGCATCACGCAGCATACGCTCTACTTCATATTCACGCATGTAGCCATATCCGCCGTGAATTTGTATCGCCTGATTAGCAGTACGTGTAGCTGTTTCAGACGCATAAAGCTTAGCAAACGCAGCCTCTTTCCCAAAAGCACGATTTTGATCCTTTAACCATGCAGCCTTCATCACCATGTTTCGCGCCAATTCAATTTCCATGGCCATATCAGCAAGCTTAAATTGAATCGCTTGGAAGCTAGAGATCGTCTTTCCAAATTGCTTACGTTCTTTTGAATAAGCGAGCGCACGCTCAAATGCTGCTTGTGCAATACCTACCCCAAGAGCTGCAATGGAAATACGGCCGCCATCTAATGTATAAAGAAATTGTTTAAACCCGCCCTGTGGGTCACCTAATAAATTCTCCTTCGGCACCCTGACATCCTCTAAAACTAGTTCACATGTATTAGAAGCGCGAACTCCCATCTTTTCGTAATTGCTATTAATCGTGAATCCAGGCGAATCTGTTGGGACAATAAGAGCTGAGATAATGTTCTTCCCTCTCTCGTCTTTTCCTGTTACTGCTGTAACAATCACGGTTCTTGCATAACTCGCATTCGTGATCCAGCATTTTTCGCCGTTAATCACATACTCATCACCGTCAAGAACAGCTTTTGTTTGTGTACCGCCTGCATCAGAACCCGCATTAGGCTCCGTTAACCCAAACGAACCTAGGGACTGTCCTTGTGCAAGGGGAGTAAGATGTTCTTTTTTCTGTTCCTCCGTTCCAAAATAATAAAGAGGACTTGCCCCTAGTGATACAGCCGCAGCGTAACTTAAACCTGTTCCTCCGCATGCACGGCCAATTTCTTCTACAGCTAATGCATAAGAAACCGTATCTCCGCCTGAACCGCCATATTCTTCTGGGAATGGAATGCCTAAAAGTCCAAGTTCTCCAATTTTCTTAAAAATGTCCTCCGGAAACTCAGCTCTTGCATCTCTTTCTTCAGCACCTGGTGCAATTTCATTTTGTGCGAAATCTCGAACCATATCACGAATCATTTTCTGTTCTTTCGTTAAATCAAAGTTCATCGCATTTCCTCCTAGGTATAAAAATAAGTACATTCTGAGCGGTTGTTCAGAATTCAAGTAAATAAAACATGCAAATGAAAGCGCATTCAAAAAATATGTCGACTTTTATACTAACCAGTCGGTTTTTAAGGTGCACTCCTCTCTCTATGTACTCTTTCCTTATCTATTATACAAAAAATGTATGATCAATTCAAATTTTTCTGAATTCCATTTATAAAATAGGACATTTAGCTGATAAGGCTCCAACTTACCAGCGTGAACGTTAAGAGTGCATTCATCTAAATAAATTATTCAAACGTACCTTTTACGATCGTTTCTTTATGGGAAATCATGAGCTGTCCTTTAGCAAAAACGGTATCAATCGTTAAGTCTTGTTTATCAAGCAGAACAATATCCGCATCATTTTGAATTGCAAGCTCACCTTTTCCTTTTAGTTTAAGAGCCTTTGCGACATTACGTGTGACTACTTGAAGGGCTTGCTCAAGCGGGATTCCTTCTTCTAAAACTGATGCACGCACTTCATCATAAAGGGAACGGATCTTGCCAATTCCAAGGCCGGTAAACTCCCCTTTATCATTGAATCTAGGCAGACTTCCTTGAGCATCTGAGGTGAATGTAACAAGAGAAAGATCTATGCCGCGTGAGAGGATTTTCTTAAACGCTTTACTGCATTTCAATTCAGATTCGCCCTCATGAGGCAAGTTGCTCGTTGTTAAATCAATGCGTCCTCCATTACTCGCATAGATAATCCCGGCTTGGAGCAAATCTTTATTTCTATTAATATGCGTAGGTAAAAATTGAGTGATTGGAATCTCTGTTGTCCTTGCAATCTCTTCTAATAAAAAAAGCTTATCTGCGCCGTCGCCGATGTGAACATTTACGATCCCTCCCTTTCCAGAGAGCATGCCTCCGACTCTAGCTTCTGCCGCAAGCCTTTTTAACTCGTTAAGCTCTGGCTGTGCGGACCGGTGATCAGAAATCGCCACTTCTCCTACTCCAATGACTTCTTGAATCAACATAAGATCAGTCTCAATTCTTCCTGTTACAGGCTGAATGGGAACATGATACGATCCTGTATGTACATAGCAGGTGATTCCTTCTTCCGTTAAGGCTTTTGCTTTAGCAATCAAATCCGGCATTGTACGAGTGAAGCCGTCTGTACCTAATACTCCCACAATGGTTGTCACTCCGGCTTTCGTCGCCTCTGTTAACGTTAATTCAGGTGTTCTTGTATTAAATCCCCCTTCTCCACCCCCGCCAATAATATGAACATGGCTGTCAATAAAGCCAGGCACTACATGCATACCTTGAGCATTAATCATCTCCACACCTACAGTCCCTGCAAGTGTTATATTTTCATCAATTGCTAGAATTTCACCCCCTCCGATGAGGACATCCTTTTTTCCTATGTAATCAGGTGTAAATACATCTCCGTTTTTAATCAATGTTAACATTTCTACCACCATCCTTGATTTAAGTATATCAAAAAGATATCATTATATGAAAATTATGAATAATCATTTATGAATTACATACTTTTTTAAAAATTAGAGGACAAATACCTAAAAAGTCAGAAAATTCCCTATTCACAGAGAAGCTTTTATGCTATAGTAAGTTCACGAAATTATTTTACTGTATTAAAGGAGGAATACGTTGTGTCGCTAAAGGAAGATGTGGGACGTGAGCAATGGGCCTCGCGGCTAGGATTTATTTTAGCTGCGATGGGGTCAGCAGTAGGTTTAGGTAACGTATGGCGCTTTGCCTATGTTACAGGAGAAAATGGTGGTGCAGCATTCTTGCTCATTTACCTAGCTTGTATTTTATTAATCGGGATTCCAATTGTAATGGCGGAGTTTACAATTGGACGTAAAGCGAAAAGTGATGCAGTCGGTTCATTTGAAAAGCTTGCTCCAGGGAAGCCTTGGAAGATCGCCGGACTGATGGGAGTAGCTGCTGCATTTATGATTCTATCCTTTTACGGAGTTATAGCCGGATGGATTTCTTACTATTTCGTCAATTATCTGACAGGAAACCTGTGGACTGCTCCTGAAGGCGGTTATGAAGGATTTTTTGTTGACTTTATTACCAATCCATATCATCCGCTGTTATGGCAATTCCTCTTTATGGCTGCGACCATTGCCATTGTCTATGTTGGAGTTAAAAAAGGGATTGAACGTTCAAACAAAATTTTAATGCCATTATTAGGTGTATTATTAATTGGTCTTTCTGCTTATGGATTAACTCTTGGTGGAGCTAGAGAAGGTCTAGCCTTTCTTTTCAGTCCTGATTGGAGCGCTCTAACAGATCCGAATATTTATCTAGCAGCCCTTGGACAAGCCTTTTTCTCATTAAGTCTAGGTATGGGTGCCCTAATTACGTATGGTAGTTATTTATCTAATAAAGAACGACTGCCTGGTGCTGCAGCGAGTGTTGCAGGTCTTGATACGTTATTTGCGATTGTAGCCGGCATTATGATCTTCCCTGCTGTTTTTGCATTTGGAATTGAGCCAGCAAGTGGCCCTGGTCTTGTATTCATGATCATGCCTGATGTATTTGACAGTATTTCAATGGGCTGGTTATTCGGTCTATTATTCTTCTTCTTATTAGCAGCAGCTGCTCTTTCTTCAGCTGTATCTCTATTAGAAGTAGCGGTTGCTTATTTTATTCGCCGCTTCTCTTGGTCACGTAGAAAGGCAGCTCTAGTTATCGGGGGAATTATCTTCTTACTAGGTATCCCTTCTTCACTTGGTCAAGGCATTTTATCTAATGTAGCGATTATTGGTGGTCGTGATATTCTTGATTCAATCGACTTTATCGCATCAAATATTTTGCTTCCATTAGGCGGTTTAATGATTGCTTTGTTTATGGGATGGGGCTTTAAGAAAGCAGATGCACTATCTGATTCTGACTTCGGTGATACGTGGCTTGGAAATGCGTGGTTATTCTTATTACGTTATTTTGCACCGGTTGCCATCTTCATCATTTTCCTAAGTTCGATTGGATTATTGGATCTCATTCTTAACCTTTTCAGGTAATTACGTTAAAAACCGTGTGAGCAGAGTGCTCACACGGTTTTCTATGTTATGAGAAGATATGAGGGTTTTTACTTTTCTCTTTAAGAAGATCAAGCAGCAATCCCATCCCATGCTCAATCTTTTCGGGGGTTGCATGCGTGTAGTTCAACCGCATGGTATTCTTTTGCGCTACATCTGCATAGAACGGTTCCCCCGGAACATAAGCAACTCCTGCCTCTACTGCTTCTGGCAATAGAGCGGTGGTGTTGATTTCAGGAGCAAGTTCCAGCCAAAGGAACATGCCTCCCTTAGGCTTCACAAAACGAAGCCCCTCAATATTTGCTTGTTCAATACAATGTACCATCATATTCATACGGCTCTCATATACGCGAATTAACTGCTGAATATGAGCATCTAAATCAAAATGCATACATAGCTGGTATAACGCTTGTTGAGACAAAGAATTAGAGTGCAGGTCATTTGCCTGTTTAGCTTGGGCCATCATACGTATGACTTGAAATGGTCCTGCTACCCATCCCGTTCGAAGAGCAGGTACTGCCGTTTTCGAGAAAGTACTTGTATACAGAACCTGAGTCCCATCATCAAGAGCGGCAAGCGGAGTATAGGTCTCATCTTGACGAAATTGAATATCACCATACGGGTCATCTTCTAAAATGATGACATTGCCTTTTTCTGCTTGGCTCAAGAGCTGCTGTCTACGCTCAAGCGACCATACTCGACCTGCTGGATTAGAAAATGTTGGCACGACATAGATTGCTTTTGGTTTGTACTGCTTCATTTTTCTTTCTAGATCATCCGGAAGCATCCCGTTATCATCTGAAGCTACAGCCACTACCTTCGCTTCATACGATTTAAATACTTGCAAGGCAGCAAGGTAAGTTGGATCTTCTGTTAAAATGACATCCCCCGGATTCAACATCACACGTGAAAACAGATCAATAACCTGCTGCGAACCGGTCGTAAGCATAACATTTTCAGCAGAATAGCTCGTAATCCCTTTTCTGCTCATTCTCTCTAAAATGACTTCTCTAAGCGGAAGATAACCCTCTGTTTCTGTATATTGAAGAGACTTTTTGCCTGACTCAAACACCTTAGCAAACGATTCTTCAATTCCTTCGATCGGAAACAGCTCATCATCAGGAAGACCTCCTGCAAATGAAATGATATCTCCTCTTCCTACGACTTTTAAAATATCACGAATGGCTGATGATTGTAGATGACGGATTCTCTTTGCAAACGCGTATTTCATATGTGACACCTCTAACATTTTATATTTGGATAATAGTTCAATAGTATCTGATTTATTAGAAATGTCAATCAATTTTTAACTGTATCTAGAGGAAACCTGCCTTCACTCGTTAATTTTGTGATTAGTTCAGTAAATGGAAGAGGCTTTGTCCATACAAACCCTTGCATCTCATCACAGTCGAGACTTCTAAGCAGTTCCACATGATCATAGGACTCTACGCCTTCCGCTATCACTTTCATCCCCATATTATGACCCATTGAAACAATCGATTTTATAATCGTTTGATTTGTATTTGTTTGCACACGCAAAAATGATTTATCAATTTTTAACTTATCAATCGGATACTGACTTAAATACTGTAAAGATGAATAACCTGTTCCAAAATCATCGATCGACACATGGACTCCTAGCTCACGTAAAGCAGTCAGCTTCTCCATCACATGAGCCTCATCCTCCATTGCCACAGATTCTGTGATTTCAAGTTCAAGTGAAGAGGCATTTAACCCGGCTTCTTCTAAGGCATTTGTGATGATCTCAACAAGGTTTGGCTGTACAAATTGAACCGGTGATAAATTAACAGCCATTTTAACCGGCCGCCCTAACTCCCTTTCTAACTTCAAGGCATAGTGACAAGCTTGCTCAATAACCCATTTCCCAATTGGAATAATTAAACCCGTTTTTTCTGCCACTTCAATAAATTCAAAAGGAGAGACCATTCCTAAAGCAGAACTCTTCCATCGCAGCAAGGCCTCCACACCAGATAAATCTCCACTTTCAAGGCAGGCCTGCGGGTGAAACACAAGTGTAAATTCATTTTTAGCTATCGCATGGCGGAGTTCGTTTTCAATAATCATTTCACGGATCGAGCCTGTGCTCATTTCCTTTTCATAAAATTGAATAGAACCATGTGTAGAATCTTTGATCGAGTGCAGGGCAACTTCTGCTTGTCTAATTAATTCATTCACATCAATTAAAGCATTAGATGAGATACTCAGCCCTACGCTTAAATTAACATGAAAATAGAATTCATCGAGCTGCAAAGGTTCATTGAAGCATTCCAGAATATTATTAATAAAAGGAATAACAGCATCTTGGGGGTTGCTTTCGATAAATGAAAGGATGAACTCATCGCTGCCCAATCGAGCTAGGTGAATACGCGGGAGACACTTTTCATTCAATAGGTGGCTCACTTCTTTTACAAGACGATTTCCTGCCTCAATTCCCATGGCATCATTTACCGTTTTTAACCGGTTTAATCCGATTGTTGCGACAACGACAGATTCGTCGCTTTTTAATGCATTTAACTGCTCTTTCATCCGCTCTTGAAAGGCTCTTCTATTTAATAAACCTGTCACTTCATCATGATAGGCTAAGTATGTAATCTGTTCTTCTTGTTTTTTTCGTTCAGTAATATTTCGTATCGAAACAAGACGCACCTTTTTTTTCTTATACGGGTAGGGACGGCCCTGCACTTCTATATGAATAGTTGTCCCATCTTTATGAAGTGCCCTTAGTTCAAAAGGTTCGATTAATCCATTCACAATTGCATCCTGTGCTTTAATCCAATCCTCCGGTGAAATTAGTTCAAAGACAGATAAATGAATTAATTCCTTACGTGTGTAACCAAATAAAACAGCCGATTCTTCATCTACACTGATAATCTTTCCTTGGTCATGAATTAAGGTGCCTTCAAACCTAGTATTTACGAGCTGTTCTAGTTGCTCTTCAATCTCATTCATTAATTCAGTGCGCTGATCAGTCGGATAAAATAATAAATATAATTCACGCGAGGCAGTATTCAGTTTATTTTTATAAACAATATAATCTTGTCCCTGAATTTTCATATTCTGTTTCGTTAATTGATTTGTCTCGTTTGGCAATTGTGCAAGTATAGCAGCGAGCTGTTTTTGCGGGTGAAACATTACCTTTTCGGTGCAGCTGTTATATGTAAGGATTTTATGCGTTTCTGAGAAAATCGCTACTGGTAATTCTAGGTCGTTACAAATGTTTAAAATGGCATCCCATTTCTCCTGTATCACCTACACCCCTCCTTATGACTTTCATGCAGTACTATTATACCATGTGAAGAGGTGTTTCTTTTCAACAAACTACAAAGGTTTCCAAATTAGTTACCTCTTAGCAGTCTAGACTATTAGGATACTTGCTTATGACATTTTACGAGTGTACTTTTCACACCGAGCGCAGAATCTTCAATCTCATCGATCGTATGAAACCCTTCTCGTTCATAAAAAGCCCTCGCATCCTCATTTTCCTTTTCTACATATACATACAAGTGGGGTTTGTGTGCAGCCTTGGCAATATCAATTATTTTATTTACTAATAACTGCCCCAGTCCTTTTCGCTGTGAGTCCGGTAAAATGTATATTCTTGATAATTCCAGCCCATCTAAATAAGGAACAGCTTGCGCGAAACCTACACACTGACCCTCGTCTTCTGCTACTATAAATCCACAATCGCTCCTTTCTGAGCAGATTTGAATTGATTTTTTTAACCTCTCAATCTCATACGCTTTTTGAAGAAAATTCTCTATAATGTCCTTAGAATATAAATGTTTATATGTGTGCTTCCATGTTATTTCTGCAATAGTCTGTATTTCTTTTGCATCTCTCACTTCTGCTTGCCGAATCATCCGATCATCCCCTAATTTAATTAGCTTATTATAAAGATTAGCTATAAAAAGATAAACTCCTGCCTAAATATGACAATCCTCAGCAAATAAAGCAGTTTTGCTGCCAACTGTGACTGTGCTGCTGCTGCTGCTGCTTTAATTGTATATTTTTCAGATGTTTATGCGTTGGCCTTATATGTGTTTGTGCTGATAATTCAATTATTGCGTCAGTAGTATGCTGTATTGCGTCCTTCTCCTGTTATTGCGCCTATTTAACCTGTAAATGCGTTACTGACAAGCAAATTTATATTCCTCTATTAACTAATTGTGTCACTCCTAACAAACAAGAGAGAGCTGCCCAATAATATGATATGCTCCCCATAAGGTAGACAGATTAAAAAATAAAAATCTGGCTACTTTAAGGGGAGTATTTTTAATGTCTAAA
>NZ_ATAE01000001.1 GCF_000474275.2 Alkalihalophilus marmarensis DSM 21297 | reverse complement strand
TCCCTTTAAAGCGTTTATGGCGATTAAAGCTAATAGTAGAATGATGAGGAACAGAATCCGTTAAGTTTAAACCCAGGAACCAACGGTAAGCTACATTTGTTTGAATTTCCTTCTCAAGCTGTCTTTCAGAACGAATACCAAAAAGGTATCCAACGAGCATCATCTTGAATAGTATGACAGGGTCAATGGGAGGACGCCCATTATCTTGGGAATAAAAAGACTTCACCCGGTCATAGATAAAATTAAAATC